>NZ_JBVHQG010000015.1:0-228019 GCF_055567535.1 Streptomyces sp. NPDC026538 | reverse complement strand
TGCGGGGGAGTTCCTGCAAGCCCAGGGGGCGGTGAGATGCAACCAACACTCCCTCCGCTCTCCCCCCCCTTTCTCCCCGTCACGACCCCCACGCGCGCGTGCCATCAGCTGCCGACACTCTCCAGAGCCAGGGCCGCCTCCCCCTCGGTGACCGTCCGCGCGGCGCGGCGGCGGCCGGGGATGAACAGGGCGGCGATCCCGGCGACGGCGACCACGGCGGAGCCGGTGACCAGGGCGGGCCGCAGCCCGTCCACGAAGCTCTGGGCGCTCTCGTAGCCGCCCTGGGCCGCGAAGATGGACGACATGACGGCGATGCCGAGTGCGCCGCCGACCTCACGCAGCGCGTTGTTGGCGCCGGAGGCGATGCCCTGCTCCTGCGGGCGTACGGCGGACATCACGAGGTTGGCGGCGGGGGCGAAGTACAGCGCCATGCCGATACCGCTGATGATCAGACCGGGCAGCTGGACGCCGTAGGAGGCGTGGGCGGTGACCACGGAGGCCATGTAGCCGAGCCCGGCGGCCTGCAGGAAGAGTCCGGCGGCGGCGACCGGGCGGCCCCCTATCCGGTCGGAGAGGATCCCGGCGATCGGTGCGACGAGCATCGGCATGCCGGTCCAGGGCAGCATCCTGAGGCCCGCCTCGGTGGGCGAGTAGCCGAGGACACCCTGCATGTACTGGCTGAGCAGGAAGATCGAGCCGAACATCCCGAGGAACATCAGCAGGCTCGCCGCGTTGATCCCGGAGAAGGCGCGGGAGCGGAAGAGCCGCATCGGCAGCATGGGGTTCTTGGCGCGGCTGCCGTGGATGACGAAGCCGACGAGCAGCGCGCCGCCCGCGAACAGCCCGGTGAGCACGAGGGAGCTGGTCCAGCCGTCGGCGGGGCCGCGCACCAGGCCGTAGACGATCCCGAAGAGCCCGCCGCTGGCGAGCAGGGTGCCGGGGAAGTCGAGCGGGGCGCCGGTGCCGTGGGACTCGGCGAGACGGAGACGGGCGAGCGGCAGCAGGGCGAGGCCGAGCGGTACGTTCAGCCAGAAGATCCAGTGCCAGGACACGTGTTCGGTGAGGCTGCCGCCGATGAGCGGCCCGGAGGCGACCGCGAGTCCGTTGACGGCGCCCCAGATGCCGTACGCCATCCCGCGCCTGGCCTCCGGCACGGCCGCCGTCAGCAGGGTGAGCGTCAGCGGCATCATCACGGCCGCGCCGACCCCCTGCACCGCGCGGGCGGCGATCAGGGAGTCGATGCCGGGCGCCATGGCCGCGGCGGCGGAGGCGCCGGTGAAGACGGCGAGCCCGGCGAGGAAGAGCCGACGGCGTCCGAAGCGGTCACCGAGGGCCGCGCCGAACATCAGCAGGACGGCGAAGGTGAGCGTGTAGGCGCTCACGGTCCATTCGAGGTCGTCCAGGGCACCGCCGAGGTCCTTGCGGATGGAGGGCAGTGCGGTGGTGACGACGAGGTTGTCGAGGGCCGCCATGAATCCGGCGACGCTGGTGATGACGAGCGCCCATACGGCGCCCCCCTGACGTGCGGTCTGCTGTGACATCGCTCCCCCAGAGCGTGGCCTGCGAGTTGATTAGTTATTGATCACTAAGTATCTGAGGCATGGGAAGGCCTGGACCGGGAAGGGCGAACGGCCCCTCAGCCCTCGCCGCAGCTCTCCAGCCGTCCGGTGTCCACGACGTTCGAGTACATCCCCTGCCAGACCCGGTGATCGGGCGGAAACCCCATGGCCGCATAGGTATTGATGAGCATCCCTTTGGCCAGGAAGGTCGTGGTGCGGTCGACGTCGGCCCCCAAGAGCAGATGGACGGTGTCCCACAGTCGCCCCCAGCCGGCCCGCACGAGCTCGCCGAACTCGTGCTCGCCTTCCGCCTCGGCGGCCGCGACCGTGATGTACGTCTGCATCTGCATCTGGAGCCGCTCCGGCTGCTCCTGGATGAGCTGCACATATGCGCCACCCATGGCATGCAGGGCCTCTTCACCCCGCAACCCCTCGGCCGCCTCCTCGAAGAGTTCACGCATCTCGTCGATGCAGCGCTGCGAGGCGGCGGCGAAGATCGCTTTCTTGCCCGGGAAGAGCCGGAAGAGATACGGCTGCGAAACCCCGACCCGCTTGGCGATCGCCTCGGTGGAGGTGCCGTAGTAGCCCCTCTGCGAGAACTCGGCGATCGCCGCACGGACGACACTCTCGCGCCGCTCCTCAGCACTCATCCTGACCATGCGATGAAGTTAGTACTCAATCACTAACCAAGTCAAGGGACCAGGGAACGCCCTCTCCTCCCGGCCCGTTTCACGGGTAGGGGCCGCACATGCGTAAGGGGCGCCCCGCAATGGGAAGCGCCCCTTACCGAGCCGTGGAACTCACCGACCGGGTCGGGGAACTCGCCGGACCGGATCATCGAACCACCGGACCGGACGATCGAGCTCGCTGGACCGGATCGTCGAACCGCCGGACCGGACCGTCGAACCCGCTGACCCAGGCCGTCGAACCGCCGGACCGGGCCATCGAACCCCCTGCCCCAGACCGTCGAATCCGCCGGACCGGGCTGTCCAACCTGCCGGGCTCAGCCCAGGCGTACGACCGCCCGTGACATGCCCAGCACCTTCTGGCCCGCGCTCGTCGCCGTCAGGTCGACGCGCACGGTGTTGTCATCGAGCTTGGCCGCGACCTTGCCGCTGACCTCGATGAGGGCCCCCTGGTCGTCGTTCGGGACGACGACGGGCCGGGTGAAGCGAACGCCGTACTCGGTGACCGCGCCCGGGTCTCCGGTCCAGTCGGTGACCACGCGGATCGCCTCGGCCATGGTGAACATCCCGTGCGCGATGACGTCCGGCAGGCCCACCTCCCTGGCGAACTTCTCGTTCCAGTGGATGGGGTTGAAGTCCCCGGAGGCGCCCGCGTACCGCACCAGCGTGGCACGGGTCACAGGGAAGGTCTGGGCAGGCAGTTCGGTGCCGACCTCGACGTCCTCGTACGCGATCTTCGACGTCATCGGATCCTCACGCCTCGCCTTCTTCTGCGTCCGCCGCGCGGGCCACCAGCTTGGTCAGGGCGCTCACCACGAGTTCGCCCGTCTCGTCGTGGACGTCGCCGCGGATGTCGATGACGTCGTTGCCCGCGAGGGACTTGACGGCCTCGATCGTCGAGACGACGGTCAGCCGGTCGCCGGCACGCACCGGACGCCGGTAGGCGAACTTCTGGTCGCCGTGCACCACCCGGCTGTAGTCCAGGCCCAGCTGCGGGTCCTCGACGACCTGCCCGGCCGCGCGGAAAGTGATCGAGAAGACAAAGGTCGGCGGGGCGATCACATCGGAATGGCCGAGCGCCTTGGCGGCCTCCGGGTCCGTGTACACGGGGTTGGTGTCGCCGACCGCCTCGGCGAACTCACGGATCTTCTCCCGGCCCACCTCGTAGGGCTCGGTGGGTGGGTAGGTCCGTCCCACGAAGGACTGGTCGAGCGCCATTGGCCCGGCACCTCCTGATGTCTGCTGTGATGTCCCACAAACTAGCGGGAAAGCCAACTGCCGAAACGCCGTGAGGCCGCCCCCAGGTCGGGGACGGCCTCACGAACGAGCCTGTTTTTATCGCGTTTCGCGGTGCGCAGTGTGCGCGTTGCAACGCGGGCAGTGCTTCTTCATCTCAAGACGGTCCGGGTTGTTACGCCGGTTCTTCTTGGTGATGTAGTTCCGCTCCTTGCACTCCACGCAGGCCAGCGTGATCTTCGGGCGGACGTCGGTGGCAGCCACGTGAGTGCTCCTAAGACGAACGGATGGACTGATTCAACGCAAAAAGAGTAGCCGATCGAAGGACCGACCCCGCAATCGGCTACTGTCAGTAGCGGTGACCGGACTTGAACCGGTGACACAGCGATTATGAGCCGCTTGCTCTACCGACTGAGCTACACCGCTTTGATGAGATCAGTCCCGCCTCGCGACGGGACCTCTCACACCAGAGCCCCAATACGGAATCGAACCGTAGACCTTCTCCTTACCATGGAGACGCTCTGCCGACTGAGCTATTGGGGCGAGCGATGAAGACATTACACGCTCGGCCGCCGTTCACCCAAATCCGTTTCCCGCCGCTCCACCGGGCCCCTTCCGCCCGGCTCACGGCAGCCTCTCGGGCCCCTTCCGACGCTCCTCACACGCGCGTGGCGAACCGTTCCCGGCCGGTCCGACGAGGTCCCCGACCGGTCCGACCAGGCCGGTACGACTATTGCGCTCCTCCCCGCCCCGCACGGTTCGCCACCCTAGGCTCGACTCACTCTGCGTGATCTTGAGTCCCCGCCCGGACCGACCTTCCTGGAGCGCGATGCCCGACAGCCAGCCGCAGCCGCCCTCGTCGTCGTCCAACTCCCCGGGCTCCTCGGGACAGTCCGAGCCGACCGGGCTCCTGCTGTGCGGGGCACGGCTCACCGACGGCCGGACCGTGGACGTACGGCTGAGCGGCGGGCGCATCGAGGCGGTCGGTACGGCCGGCAGCCTGGCACCGGGTCCGGCCCGCGCGGGCGGCGCGCGCGTGGATCTCAGCGGTTACCTCCTCCTGCCGGCCCCGGCCGAACCGCACGCTCACGGCGACACCGCACTCTCCGCCGATCGTGGCGGCCCCGTCTCGTCCGACCCCGACGACGTCCAGCGCCGCGCCACCGAGGCCGCCCTGCTGCAACTCGGCCACGGCGCGACGGCGGTACGCGCGCACGTGCGCGTGGGCGACGTCCAGGGGCTGGCCGCCCTTGCCGCCGTTCTCCAGGCGCGCCGTTCGCTGCGCGGGCTCGCGGAGCTCACGGCGGTCGCGATGCCGCGCGTCCTGACCGGGGTGGCCGGCGCGGAGGGGCTGGCGATACTGCGGGACGCGGCGAAGATGGGCGCGTCGGTGCTGGGCGGCTGCCCGGATCTGGACCCCGATCCCACCGGCTATGCGGAAGCCGTCCTGGAGGTGGCCTCCGAGCACGGCTGTCCGGTCGACCTGCACACGGACGCCGTCGACCCGGCCCGGCTGGCGAGACTCGCCGCGATGGCGGGCGGCATGCGCCCCGGCGTGTCAGTCGGCCCGTGCGCCGGGCTCGCGCGCCTGCCCGCCGAGGCGGTCGCCCGGGTCGCGGACCAGCTCGCCGCGGCCGGCGTCACGGTGGTGTGCCTGCCCCAGGGCGGCTGCGGCTCCGTCGACCGCCGCGGCACGGCTCCGGTACGGCTGTTGCGCGCGGCCGGGGTGCGGGTCGCCGCCGGCAGCGGCGCCCTGCGCGACCTGTCGAACCCCGTCGGCCGCGGCGACCCCCTGGAGGCCGCCTACCTCCTGGCCTCCCGCCACGGCCTTCGTCCCGAGGACGCCTACGACACCGTGAGCACCTCCTCCCGCGCCGCCCTCGGCCTTCCCGAGGTCCGCGTCGAGGCCGGCTTCCCCGCCGAACTCCTCGCCGTACGCGGCGACCACCTGGCCGGCGCCCTCTCCCTCGCCTACAGCCGGATCGTGGTGCACCGGGGGCGCGTGGTGGCACGTACGAGCGCGGTCCGCGAGTACTGCAACTCGGCGGCGACAGCGGAGCTGGGGCTGCCTCGGCAGGGGCGGGGCGAGGTGTCCTGAGGGGGCGCATGGGGCGGAGGCGTCGGGGCGCGTGTCGCGGGGTGCGAGCGGGCGCGGGAGCGGAGGGACCGGCGCGTGGCGATGGCAGTGCGCGGGGGCGCGCGGCGTGGAGGCGGGCGCTGCAGATGGGCGAGCCCGCGCCGGGTGGTGTGAGCAGGCGGGCGCCTGGGCTCGTGAGTGTTGGGCGGTGCGTTCGGGGGCGTGGGCACCGGCGTGTGGGTCAGTGCGCGGGGGCGCGCGGTGCGCAGGAACGCGCCCGCGGAGACGAGGTCAACCCGGCGGGTCGCTCACGGGACCCGCGCGAGCGCGTGGGGCGCGTGAAGTCGTGCGGCGGATGCGGGGCTTCGGGCGTACGGTCGGAAACATGCGCATTGTCATCGCTGGTGGTCATGGTCAGATCGCGCTGCGGTTGGAGCGGCTGCTCTCCGCGCGTGGAGACGAGGTAGCGGGAATCATCCGGAAGGCCGAGCAGAGCGACGATCTGCGCGCGGCCGGTGCCGAACCGGTGCTGCTCGACCTGGAGTCGGCATCGGTCGAGGAGGTCGCGGCGCAACTGCAGGGAGCGGACGCGGCGGTGTTCGCGGCGGGCGCGGGCCCGGGCAGCGGCGCGGCCCGCAAGGAGACGGTGGACAAGGGCGCGGCGGTGTTGCTCGTGGACGCGGCGGTACGCGCGAGCGTGCGCCGTCTCGTGGTCGTCTCGGCGATGGGCGCGGACCCGGCGCACCAGGGCGACGACGTCTTCGACGTGTATCTGCGGGCCAAGGGCGAGGCCGACGCGTACGTCACCCGGCAGAGCGCCCTGGACTGGACGATCCTGCGCCCCGGTCGACTGACGGACGAGCCGGGCAAGGGCCTGGTGCGTCTGGAGGCGCACACGGGCCCGGGGTCGGTCCCGCGCGACGACGTGGCCGCCGTACTCGCGGAGTTGGTGGACACGTCGGCGACGGCCGGTCTGACCCTGGAACTGATCGGCGGTTCGACGCCGGTCACGGTGGCCGTGAAATCGGTGGCCGGGAACTGAACTCACCGCCCGGCCGTTGGGACTTGTGACGGTGGCGACGGCCGGGGGTGGTCCTCAGAACAGCGACAGCTGCCCGGGAAAGTCCGGCACGGTGTAACCGTCCAACGACGGCTGAGCCTCCCCGAGTTGGGCCTGCCGCCGCGAGCCGGAGCAGGAGACCAGGTCGCTGGTGTCCCGCGCCCCGGGCGGGTCGTGCCGTGCGAAGCGTCCCGCGACGACGGCGATTTCGCGGCGGCACACCGGGCAGGTTCTACGTCGGGAGGACATGAGCCCAGTGTGCCCCGGGGCGTGGCACACGTACCGGTGGCCACGGGCGTCCTGGGCGGCTGACCCGAGCGACCGCGGTGTCGTCCGCGCTCACGCCGACAGTGTGGTCGTGAGGGCGCACCGGCTGCGGGGCCAGCCCCTCCGCGCCGGCCCCGCAGGGTGGCGACGGCGCCGGGGCACAGGGGTCGTCACGCGCGCCGGCCGGGCGCCCGCCTCCGCGTTCCCGCACGTTCAGAAGCGGCCACGCCGACGCCGATGTGGGGCATGCCTCACCCGCGCGACGCATTCCGGCACAACGAAGAGACCCCCTCCGATCTGTGTTTCCACAGTCCAGAGGGGGTCGTCCCCAAAGTGGCGGCGCCAGGATTCGAACCTGGGAAGGCGAAGCCGGCAGATTTACAGTCTGCTCCCTTTGGCCGCTCGGGCACACCGCCGGGGTTTGCCACCAAGTCGAACCGTTTTTCGGCGGTGCTCCCTGGCAACGACGTAAACAATACCCGATCCCGAGGGGTGCTCCGCCACCCGATTGATCTGCGCTCGCGAGACGTGGGGTGGCTAGGCTGGTGCGGATGCGGCCCGGTCCCCACACCAGGCGCGGTCGCCGTCGCGCGCCGGAACGCATCCCGTTACGCCCCCGGATACAAGGAGCCACAGGACATGGCCGACTCCAGTTTCGACATCGTCTCGAAGGTCGAGCGGCAGGAGGTCGACAACGCCCTCAACCAGGCCGCCAAGGAGGTCTCTCAGCGCTATGACTTCAAGGGCGTGGACGCCTCGATCGCCTGGTCCGGCGAGAAGATCCTGATGCAGGCGAACTCCGAGGAGCGGGTCAAGGCCATCCTCGACGTCTTCCAGTCGAAGCTGATCAAGCGTGGCATCTCGCTGAAGGCGCTCGACGCGGGTGAGCCGCAGCTCTCCGGCAAGGAGTACAAGATCTTCGCGTCGATCGAGGAGGGCATCTCCCAGGAGAACGCGAAGAAGGTCGCGAAGATCATCCGGGACGAGGGTCCCAAGGGTGTGAAGGCCCAGGTACAGGGCGACGAACTGCGCGTCAGCTCCAAGAGCCGCGACGACCTCCAGGCCGTGATCACGCTCCTGAAGGGCCAGGACTTCGAATTCGCGCTCCAGTTCGTGAACTACCGGTAGTCACGGTAGGCCGAGGTACGACGAAGGGTGGGCGCCCCCGGTGTCCACCCTTCTCCGCTGCCGGCCGCGGCCGGGCGCTCAGTCGCGTGAATTGCCGAAGAGGAGGCGGTAGAGGATCAGCAGGACCAACGAGCCGCCGATCGCCGCCACCCAGGTCGCGCCGTCGTAGAAGTGCTTGGTGATGGGGTGGTCCAGCCAGCGGGCCGATATCCAGCCGCCGAGGAACGCGCCCACGATGCCGATGAGGGTCGTGCCGATGAAGCCGCCCGGGTCGCGTCCCGGCAGCAGGATTTTGGCGATGGCGCCGGCCAACAGTCCCAGGATGATCCAACTGATGATGCCCATGCCCTGAACCTGCCCTTCGCCGCTGTGTTCGCACTGTTGCGGCCCTGTGATTTCGTTCTCGGCCGGCTGTGCCGGACAGGCCGTCCGAGTCGTCCGCAGATGGCCGTCGCGCGTGTGTTCGTGCTCTGTCGATGACGAGGACGCCCTGGCGACGCCCCACGGTTGCGGCGATCAGTAGGGTGCGTCGCATGGTTTCCTCCCCTCCCGGCCTGCGGCGCACGCTGGGCGTGCACGACGCGGTGATCGTCGGCCTCGGCGCGATGATCGGGGCAGGCGTGTTCTCGGCCCTGGGCCCGGCGGCCCGCGCGGCCGGGTCGGGGCTGCTGCCCGGGCTGGCCGTCGCAGCCCTGGTCGCCTACTGCAACGCCATGTCCTCGGCCCGCCTCGCCGCCCGCTATCCGCAGTCGGGCGGCACCTACGTGTACGGGCGGGAGCGGCTCGGCGCCTTCTGGGGGTACCTCGCGGGCTGGGCGTTCGTCGTCGGCAAGACGGCGTCCTGCGCCGCGATGGCCCTGACCGTGGGCGCCTACGCATGGCCGGGGCAGGCGCATGCGGTTGCGGTCGCGGCCGTGGTGGCGCTGACCGCCGTGAACTACGGCGGTATCCAGAAGTCGGCCTGGCTGACGCGGCTGATCGTCGCCGTGGTGCTGGCGGTCCTCGCCTGCGTGGTGGTCGTGTGCCTGACGTCCGGGCGGGCGGACGCCGGGCGGCTGGACATCGGCCTGTCATCGGGTGTGGGCGGTGTGCTTCAGGCGGCCGGACTGCTGTTCTTCGCGTTCGCCGGGTACGCGCGGATCGCGACCCTCGGTGAGGAGGTGCGGGACCCGGCGCGCACCATCCCGCGCGCGATCCCGCTGGCCCTGGCTATCGCACTGGTGGTGTACGCGTGCGTGGCCGTGGCCGTGCTCTGCGTGCTCGGCGCGGACGCGCTGGGACGGACGGGGGCGCCGCTGGCCGACGCGGTACGGGCGGCCGGGGTGCCGGGGCTGGTGCCCGTGGTGCGGGTGGGGGCGGTGGTGGCCGCGCTCGGCTCGCTGCTGGCGCTGATCCTTGGCGTGTCACGGACCACGCTCGCCATGGCTCGTGACGGCCATCTGCCCCCGGCGCTGGCCGCCGTGCATCCGCGATTCGAGGTCCCGCACCGCGCGGAGCTGGCCGTCGGCGCGGTGGTCGCCCTGGCGGCGGCGACCGTCGACCTCCGGGGCGCCATCGGTTTCTCCTCCTTCGGTGTGCTGGCGTACTACGCGGTGGCCAACGCCTCGGCCTGGACACTCGATCCGGCTCCGCGTGCCCGCGTGGTTCCGGTGGTGGGCCTGCTGGGGTGTGCCGTGCTCGCCTTCGCGCTGCCGGTCGCTTCCGTGGCCACGGGGGCGGCCGTGCTGGCCGTGGGCGCGGTGGCGTACGCCGTACGGCGGCGGGTGACAGCTCGGT
This sequence comes from Streptomyces sp. NPDC026538, assembly GCF_055567535.1. Taxonomy (NCBI): domain Bacteria; kingdom Bacillati; phylum Actinomycetota; class Actinomycetes; order Kitasatosporales; family Streptomycetaceae; genus Streptomyces; species Streptomyces sp. NPDC026538. The sequence continues at coordinate 218,230 of NZ_JBVHQG010000015.1, read as the reverse complement.
AGCCGACGGCCGCGCTCAGGAGGCCCGGTCCCTCAGGAGGCCTGCTCCGGCACCGGAGCCGTGCGTATCCGGAAGTCGTCCCACGGGGCCAGATCCGTGCCCTCGTCGGTCTCCTCGTACCAGCCCGTGCGGTTCAGCCAGACGCACAGCCAGTCGGTGAGGGTGGGTGCGTCCACGAACCAGGCTCCGTCGGCGCCGTCGGCGTTCGGCTCGTAGAGCAGAACCGTGGCCTGCGGGGTGCGGCAGTCCACGCACGCGTACATACCGCAGCCCCAGTGGGAGATCGGCAGGACGCCCTCCGGCCAGGGCCGCTCCGGGTTCTTGCGGCCGTACTCGCGGTTGGTGAGGTACTGGGCGACGGCGGCGGGTTCGCCGGAGGGAGCAGCGTCGAGCAGGGGCAGCAATCCGTACGACGGGCCGAAGCCCCCGTCGCCGACCTGCTCGTAGAGCGCGGTGAGGAGGCGTGGCAGGGGGAAGCCCAGGGCCTCCTGGGCGCGGTCGAGGGTGGCTGCGTCGACGGGCGCGGGGAGCGCAGGCCAGCCCCACGGACGGGAGTCGCGGGCCTGTACCGCCACCTGAGTCAGCAACTGCTCGATCTCGGTCATGGCTTCATGATGCAGGCCGCCACTGACAATCGCGGCGGGCTGTGGACAACCCTTGGCCCCGGGTGCGGGCCTGTGGACAACTCGTACGCGGTAAGCGCCGGATGAGCTGCGGTCAGCGGTTCGCGAACGGCTGGTCCGTGGGCACGATCTCGCGTCCCAGCGGAAGCAGGGAGATCGGGATCAGCTTGAAGTTGGCGATGCCGAAGGGGATCCCGATGATCGTCAGGCACATCACGAGACCGGTGACGATGTGGGCGAGGGCCAGCCACCAGCCCGCGAGGATCAGCCACAGAACGTTGCCGACACAGGAAGGGGCGCCGGCGTCCCGCCGCTCGACGGTCGTGTAGCCGAAGGGCCACAGGGCGTAGACGCCGATACGGAACGCGGCGATGCCGAACGGAATCCCGATGATCGTGATGCAGAGGATCACGCCCGCCAACAGGTAGCCGAGGAACAGCCAGAAGCCGCTCAGGACGAGCCAAATGACGTTCAGGATGGTCTTCACTGCGGGCGACCTGCCATCTTCTCTAGCCGGGCGATCCGCTCCGCCATGGGCGGATGCGTCGAGAACATCTTGGACAGTCCCTGACCCGGGCGGAAGGGGTTCGCGATCATCATGTGGCTCGCGGTCTCGATCCGGGGCTCGGGGGGCAGCGGAAGCTGCTTGGTCCCGGCCTCCAGCTTGCTCAGGGCGCTGGCGAGGGCGAGCGGGTCACCGGTGAGCTGGGCGCCGGAGGCGTCCGCCTCGTACTCCCGGGAGCGGCTGATGGCGAGTTGGATGAGGGTGGCGGCGAGCGGGCCCAGGATCATGATCAGCAGCAGGCCGAGGAAGCCGGGGCCGTCGTCGTCGTCCGAACGGCCGACGGGGATCAGCCAGGCGAAGTTGACCAGGAACATGATCACCGAGGCGAGTGCGCCGGCGACCGACGAGATGAGGATGTCGCGGTTGTAGACGTGGCTGAGCTCGTGGCCGATCACACCCCGCAGTTCGCGCTCGTCCAGGATGCGCAGGATGCCTTCCGTGCAGCACACGGCGGCGTTGCGCGGGTTGCGGCCGGTCGCGAAGGCGTTCGGGGCCTCCGTCGGGGAGATGTACAGGCGGGGCATGGGCTGGCGGGCCTGGGTGGAGAGGTCGCGGACCATCCGGTACAGGGCCGGCGCCTCGAATTCGCTCACCGGGCGTGCGCGCATCGCGCGTAGCGCCAGTTTGTCGCTGTTCCAGTACGCGTACGCGTTCGTGCCGAGGGCGACGAGGACCGCGACGATCAGACCCGTCCGGCCGAAGAAGCTGCCGATGACGATGATGAGTGCCGACAGCCCTCCGAGGAGAACTGCCGTCCTGAGTCCGTTGTGCCGGCGGTGCACGGTACGCCCTCCAAGTCGTGCGGCAGGGGAACCCTTTGCCTGCGGTGCTGCCTTCCGATCTGCGATGCCACCGGTGTCGTGGTGTCACGTCCAGTGGACCCTTCCGCACTGGTCAACGCCAGGCGACGGCCACTAGTTCCCTTGTGTCCGCTGTGCGCCGCGTGAGCCGTCCGGGTGAGAGCCGCGCCCTCGCGTGCGGCGGTCCGCACGCCCGCGGGCGGTGGTCCGCGCCCTCGCGTGCAGGCCGTCAGAACAGGCCGGTGGCGGCGAAGCGGAGCACCAGCTGGGGCGCGCCGGAGAGGGCGATGCCGAGGGCGCCGGTGAGGGCGAGTGCGGCGGTGAGGGGGGCCGGGAGGCGGTGCTCGGTGGTTTCGCCTTCGGGAGCGCGGAACAGCAGGGCGGTCCACTGGAGGTAGTAGAAGAGGGCGATCACGACGTTGACGGCCATGACGACGGCCAGCCAGCCGAGACCGGCGTCGACGGCCGCCGAGAAGACGGTGACCTTGGCGAAGAGTCCGATGAGGCCGGGCGGGAGTCCGGCCAGGCACAGCAGGAAGAACGCCAGGAGCAGCGCGGTCAGTGGGTTCTTGCCGTACAGGCCTCGGTAGTCGGTGAGCCGGTTGAGTTCCTTCGTACGGCCGACCAGAGCGGCCACCGCGAAGGCGCCGAGATTCACGGCCGCGTACATGAGGGCGTAGGCGACGGTGGAGCCGATGGCCTTCTGGGGGTCCTTGGCGTATCCGGCGGCGGCGATCGGCACGAGCAGATAGCCGGCCTGGCCCACCGACGACCAGGCGAGCAGTCGTACCGCGCTGTACGCGCGCGTGGCCTGCTGGCGCAGGGCCGCGACGTTGCCGACGGTCATGGTGAGGGCGGCCAGGGCGGCGAGTGCGGGGCCCCAGACGTCGGCGTACGACGGGAAGGCGACGACGGTGACCAGGATCAGGCCGGAGAAGCCGACGGCCTTGCCGACGACCGACAGGTAGGCGGCAATGGGGAGCGGGGCGCCGACGTAGGTGTCGGGGACCCAGAAGTGGAAGGGGACGGCGGCCGTCTTGAACGCGAAACCCACAAGGGTGAGGACGACGCCCGTCTGGGCGAGGGTGTGCAGCTGGCCGTCGACGTGCTGGATGCGGTCGGCGACCTGGGTGAGGTAGAGGCTGCCGGTGGTGGCGTACACGAAGCTGATGCCCAGGAGGCTGACGGCGGTCGCGGTCACCGAGGACAGGAAGAACTTCAGGGCGGCTTCGGAGGACTTCGCGTCGCCGTGCCGGATGCCGACGAGGGCGAAGGCGGGCAGGGAGGCGACTTCCAGGGCGACGATCAGGGTGGCGAGGTCGCGGGAGGCGGGCAGTAGGGCGGCGCCGGCAGCGGAGGAGAGCAGCAGGAACCAGAACTCGCCCTGGGGGTAGCGGCGGTTGCCGTCCTTGAGGGTGGTGACGGACAGCAGGGCCGTGAGCAGGGCGCCGCCGAGCACCAGGAACTGCACGACCAGGGTGAACCGGTCGGCCGTGTAGCTGCACGCGCGCGTGGCGCCCGTCAGGCAGAAGGTGCTGCGGTCGTGGTCCAGGAGCGGCAGCAGCAGGACGGCGGACGCGGCGAGTCCGGCGACCGAGACCCAGCCGAGGAGCGGCTTCCTGGCCTCGGGCACGAACAGGTCGGCGACCAGGACGGCGAGTGCGACGATCGCGGTGAGGGTGGGCGGGGCGACGGCGAGCCAGTCGACGGACTGGACGAGGTCCGCGGCCGACGGCTGGGCCAGGGCACTCATCGGGGGCCTCCTGCGAGGAGCTGCTGCACGGCCGGGTCGGTCAGCCCGAGCAGGGCCTTCGGCCACAGTCCGGCGATGACGGTGAGGGCGACGAGAGGGGTCCAGGCCGCGAACTCGTAGGTGCGGACGTCGACGAGTTCCGGCATGTCCTGCGGTACGGCGCCCATGCAGACACGGCGGACCACGGTCAGCATGTACGCGGCGGTGAGCAGGGTACCGAAGGCGGCGATCGCCATGAAGGTCAGGAAGGCCGGGCGGCTGAGATCTGCGGCGGGCTTGAACGCGCCGAAGAGGGCCAGCATCTCGCCCCAGAACCCGGCCAGTCCGGGCAGTCCGAGCGAGGCGACGGCGGCGAACGCGAGCAGTCCCCCGAGGCGCGGTGCCTTGCCGTACAGCGCGGCGCCCGTCTCCTCGGCGAGGGTGTCCAGGTCGGTCGTGCCGGTACGGTCCTTCAGGCCGCCGACCAGGAAGAACAGCAGACCGGTGATGAGGCCGTGGGCGATGTTGGCGAACAGGGCGCCGTTGACGCCGGTAGGGGTCATGGTGGCGATGCCGAGCAGGACGAAGCCCATGTGGCCGACCGAGGAGTAGGCGATCAGGCGCTTGAGGTCGCCCTTCGCGCCCCGTTTGGCCAGGTTCAGGCAGGCCAGGGACCCGTAGATGATCCCGACGACGGCGAAGGCGGCGAGGTACGGCGCGAAGGTGCGGAATCCGTCCGGCGCGACCGGCAGCAGGATCCGGACAAACCCGTACGTACCCATTTTGAGCATGACACCGGCCAGCAGGACCGAGCCGACGGTCGGTGCGGCGGTGTGGGCGTCCGGCAGCCAGCTGTGCAGGGGCCACATCGGGGTCTTGACCGCGAGGCCGATGCCGACCGCCAGAACGGCGATGACCTGCACGGATGTGCTCAGCGACCGGCCGTTGTCAGTGGCGAGTGTCACCATGTCGAACGTGCCGGCCTTGATTCCGATCAGGAGCAGGCCGAGCAGCATGACGACGGATCCGAGCAGGGTGAAGAGGATGAACTTCCAGGCGGCCTGGGTGCGCCCCGCGCCGCCCCAGCGGGCGATGAGGAAGTACATCGGGATGAGGACCGTCTCGAACGCTACGAAGAACAGCAGCAGGTCGAGGACGGCGAAGCTGGCGAGGGTGCCGGATTCCAGGACGAGCAGCAGGGCGACGAAGGCCTTCGGGGACGGCCCCGCGGGCATGTTGAAGTACGTGTAGAGCGCGCAGAGGAAGGTCAGCAGCGCGGTCAGGACCACGAGGGGGAGGGAGATGCCGTCGATGCCGAGGTGGATGCGCACGTCGAGTGCGGGGATCCAGCTGATGTCGGTCGTGGCCTGCATCCTCGACGGATGGTCGTGGTCGAAGCCGAGCGCGAGGACGATCGCGGCGATGAGGATCACGCCGGTCACGGTCACGCCGTGGCGGAGCACGGCCTGCTCGGGCGACTTCCCCTTCAGTCCGGGCGGGGCGGGCAGCAGGGCGGCGACGGCGCCGAGGAGCGGGCCGACCACGATCAGTGCCAGAAGGATCTGCATCATGGACTCGTTGATATCGATCACGCCTGCTCACGCTCCCGTGGCGACGAGGAGGACGGCGACCGCCAGGACGACGGTGCCGGCGAGCAGCGCGCTCACGTAGGTCTGGACATTGCCGGTCTGGGCGCGGCGTACGGCGGCGCCGAGCAGGCGGGGGGCGGCGGCCGCGCCGCGGACGTAGGTGTCGACGACCTCGCGGTCGAGGAACTGGACGAGGCTCGCCGCGGCCAGGACCGGGCGGACGAACAGCGCGTCGTAGAGGGCGTCCAGATGGAAGCCTTCGGCGGCCGGCCGGCGCAGCGGGCCGAGCAGGAGCCGGGCGGGGTCCGCCGGGTCGGGTGCGTAGGCCACGTCGCCGAAGGCGGGTTCGTGGGTGGCGATGGCCTCGGCCTCGACGAGTCCGGCGTCGCCTTCGGGGTGCGCGGCGACGGCGCCGATCGGGGCGCGGGCGGCCAGCGCCCTGGTGCGTTGCCATACGCCGTAGGTGAGGAGTCCGCCGACGAGTGCGAGGCCGGTGCCGAGGATCGAGGTGGTGAGGGTGGGGGTGAGGTCACGGCCGTCGAACCAGTCGGGGAGCGACCGGTAGGCGAACCCGCCGAAGGCGAGGGAGGGGACGGCCAGGACCCACAGCACCACGGTCATGGACAGCGGCTGCCGGCCGTGGTCCGGGGCCTCGGTGCCCCGGCCCCGGAAGGCGAGCAGCCACAGCCGCGTCGCGTACGCGGCGGTGAGCACGGCGGTGACCAGGCCGGCGACGAGGACGATCCAGCCCGCGCTGCCGGGGGCTTGCGCGGTGTGGCCGGTGGCCGCGTGCTCGGCGGCGCCCAGGACGGACTCCTTGGAGAAGAAGCCGCTGAAGGGCGGGATCGCGGCCAGCGCGAGGAGCGCCACGGTCATCGTCCAGTAGGCGTCCGGGACGCGGTCGCGCAGTCCGGAGGTGCGGGACATGACGGCCAGCGAGTTGGTGCCGGCGGCGTGGATGACCACGCCGGCCGCGAGGAAGAGCAGTGCCTTGAAGGCGCCGTGGGACAGGAGGTGGAAGACGGCGGCACCGCGGTCGCCGACGGCGAGGGCGCCGGTCATGTAGCCGAGCTGGCCGATCGTCGAGTAGGCGAGGACGCGCTTGATGTCGTCCTGGGCGAGTGCGGCGAGGGCCGAACCGACCATCGTGACGGCGGCCATGGCGGCGAGCACGATCATCACGGCCGCACTGGCCTCGAAGACCGGGAGGAGACGGGCGACGAAGTAGACACCGGCGGCGACCATCGTGGCGGCGTGGATCAGCGCGGAGACGGGGGTCGGGCCCGCCATGGCGTCGGGGAGCCAGGTGTGCAGCGGGAACTGCGCCGACTTGCCCGCCACGCCGCACAGGAGCAGCAGGGCGACCAGGGCCGGGTGGTGCAGTCCGCCGTTCGCGACGGTGCCGAGGATCGTCGTGATGCGGAAGGAGCCGGCGTCGGTGGCGAGCGCGAACAGGCCGATCAGGAACGGCACATCGCCGAGCTTGGTGACCAGGAAGGCCTTGAGGGAGGCGGCGCGGGCCTCGGGGGTCTCCCAGTAGTGGCCGACCAGGAAGTAGGAGCAGATGCCCATGACTTCCCAGCCGACGAGCAGCACGATCAGGTCGCCGGAGTAGACGACCAGCAGCATCGCGGAGGTGAAGAGGGAGACGAGGGCGGCGTACGAGGCGTAGCGCGGGTCGTCGCGCAGGTAGCCGGTCGAGTAGATCTGCACACAGGTGGCGACGAAGGCGACCAGGACGGCGACGAGGGCGGCGAAGCCGTCGATGTACAGGGCGAGTTCGATCGGGACGGAACCGGTCGGGGTGAGCTGGGTGTGGGCGTCGACGGCCCGGCCGCCGCCCTGGTCCACGGCGACCGTGATGGCCAGCGCGAACGCGGCGAGGGTCGGCAGGACCGCGAGCGGGCGGACGAAACCGGGGGCCGTGCGTCCCACGAGCAGGCCGGCCGCGGCGGCCAGGAAGGGCAGGAGAGGGACGAGGACGGCGAGGTTGGTCGTGGTCACGCGGTGGCCTCAGCCTTCTCGTCGGCCGTCCCGTCCGTGGGCGTGCCGTGCTCGTGGCCCTCGGCGGTGTCGCGGAGCCGGTCGATGTCGGAGGTGCCGCGGTTTCGGTAGACGGCGAGGACGATCGCGAGGCCGATACCGATCTCGGCGGCGGCGACGGCGATGGTGAACAGGGTCAGCGCCTGGCCGGAGTGCAGGGTGTCCCGGGCGGCCCTGCTCAGCCACACGTCGAAGGCGACGAGGTTGAGGTTGACGGCGTTGAGCATCAGCTCGACCGACATCAGGACCAGGATCGCGTTGCGGCGGCCGAGGACGCCGTACAGGCCGGTGCAGAAGAGGAGCGCGGAGAGGACGGCGGGATAGGCGAGATGCATCAGCGGGCGCCTTCCTGCTCGATCGGGTGAATCCCGGAATCCGTGACGGAGGGGGAACTCTGTGTGACGGCCCGTCCGTTCACAGGGGGCGGGACCGAGTCCGCCTTCGCCTTCCGGGACAGGACGATCGCGCCGACGAGGGCCGCGAGGAGGAGGACGGAGAGGGCCTCGAAGGGCAGGACCCAGTTCTGGAAAAGGCTCTCGCCGGTGACCTTCGTCGAACCGGCGGCGGGGCCTTCCAGGTCGATCCAGGTGGTACGGAAGGCGTCCACGACCACCCAGACCAGGGCGGCCGCGGCGACCACGGCAACGGCCAGCGCGGCCCAGCGGTTCCCGGAGTCGGCGTCCGGGGAGCGGCCGATCGGGGCCTTGGTGAGCATCAGACCGAAGAGAAGGAGGACGACTACGGAGCCCACATAGATGAGGACCTGCACCCAGGCGATGAACTCGGCGGTGAGCAGCAGGTATTCGACGGCGAGACCGCCGAGCGTGACCACCAGCCACAGGGCGGCGTGCACCAGCTGGCGGGTGGTGACCGTGACGAGGGCGGCGCCGAAGGTGACCAGGCCGACGAGGAGAAAGGCGATCTCCACACCGGTCGGGGACAGGAAGCCGTGCGGCGCCTGGGCGAGGGGGCTCACGACTCCCCCTCCCGCGGCTCGGCCTGCGCGGCCTCGAGCTTCTCGGCGGTCTTCCGGGCGGCGGCGATCTCCTTCGGTTCCTCCGCGCCGGCGTCGAGAGCGGGCGGGGCCGGGACCGTCCACATCCACTCGCGGAGCTTGTCGCGCTCGTGGGTGAGTTCGTGGATGTCGGTCTCGGAGTACTCGAACTCCGGGGACCAGAAAAGGGCGTCGAAAGGACAGACCTCAATGCAGATACCGCAGTACATGCACAGGGCGAAGTCGATGGCGAAGCGGTCCAGCACGTTGCGGCTGCGTTCGCGGCCGCCCGGGGCCGCCGCCGGAACGGTCTCCTTGTGGGAGTCGATGTAGATGCACCAGTCGGGGCACTCACGGGCGCAGAGCATGCAGACCGTGCAGTTCTCCTCGAACAGGCCGATCACACCGCGGGTGCGGGGCGGGAGCTCGGGCAGGGCGTCCGGGTACTGCTCGGTGACCGTCTTCCGGGTCATCGTGCGCAGGGTGACGGCCAGGCCCTTGGCGAGGCCGCTGCCGGGAATGGGGGCCACGGTTAGGAGATCACCACCTTGACGATGCCGGTGAGGGCGATCTGAGCGAGAGAAAGGGGGACGAGGAGAGTCCAGGAGAACTTCTGCAGCTGGTCCTCGCGCAGCCGGGGGTAGGTCACGCGGAGCCAGATCACGACGAAGGCGAGGAGCGCCGTCTTCAGGAGGGTCCACAGCCAGCCGAGGCCGTCGGCTCCCCACGGGCCGTGCCAGCCGCCGAGGAAGAGGACGGTGGTCAGACCGCACAGGACGACGATCCCTGCGTACTCGGCGAGCAGGAACAGGGCGAAGCGCAGACCGGTGTACTCCGTGTACGCACCGAAGATGATCTCCGTGTCGGCGACGGGCATGTCGAAGGGGGGCCGCTGGAGTTCCGCGAGGCCGGCGACGAAGAAGACCAGGCCTCCGGTGATCTGCCAGGGCAGCCACCACCAGTGGAAGGCGCCGACGATGCCCGGCAGGGAGACCGTGCCGGCCGCCATCGCCACGGAGGCGGCGGCAAGCAGCATGGGGAGTTCGTAGGCGAGGAGTTGGGCGGCGGTGCGCAGACCGCCGAGGAGGGAGAACTTGTTGGCGCTGGCCCAGCCGGCCATGAGCGAGCCGAGGACGCCGATGCCCATCACGGCCAGCACGAAGAACACACCCGCGTCCAGGACCTGACCGACAGCACCTTCGCCGGGGCCGATCGGGATGGCGAGGATTACGAGCAGATAAGGGAGGAGTGCCACCGCGGGCGCCAGCTGGAAGATACGGCGGTCCGCGCCCGCGGGGACCACGTCCTCCTTCTGCGCGAACTTCACCCCGTCGGCGATCAGCTGGGCCCAGCCATGGAAACCGCCGGCGTACATCGGGCCGAGGCGGCCCTGCATATGGGCCATCACCTTGTGCTCGGTCTGACCGACGATCAGGGGGAAGGTGAGGAAGACGACGAACACGACGAGGAGTCGCAGGCCGACGTCCAGGGCGCCGTTCACTGCGGGCCTCCTGGGCGGTCTTCGCGGGGGGCGGATTTCTGTTCGGAGGTGACGTCGTCCGGGGTCGAGGCTCCAGGGCTCGGAGGACCGTCGGAGGCGGGAGCGTCGGAAGCCGGGTCCTGAGGGGCGGGAGCGTCGGGGGCCGAGGCGTCGGCGGAGTCGGGGGGCGAGGTCTCAGGTCCGGCGCCCTCTGAAGCCTCGGAGGCCTCTGCGTCCTCGGAGGCCTCTGCGTACTCGGGCGCGGCAGGCTCCGGCTCGGGCGGCTCGATCGGCCCGGCCAGCTCGGTCCGCTCGGTCGGCTCGGTCGGCTCGGTCGGCTCGGTCGGCTCGGTCGGCTCGGTCGGCTCGGTCGGCTCGGTCGGCGAGACAGTTTCGGCTGGCGTGACCGGCTCGGTCGGCGTATCCCGCTGTTCTCCGCCTCCGGGTTCGTCGAAAGCCGGGCGGGCGTGGTGCCACGGGGCGTCGGGGGTGCGCGGGGTCGAGGGGCGGGCCGGGGTGGCCGGTTCTGTCGCCGGTGCCGGATGCTGGGCGCGCTGCGACGCGGAGCCACCCGAGGCACTACGTGCCCGGCGGGGCCCCCGGGGAGCGGCCGCCGTCGGCTCCTGCGCCGGAGCGGTCTCGTCCGCTGCGGATGCCGCCCGCTGCGAGGCAGACCCCTCGCTCGCACTCCGCCCCCGGCGCGGAGCCGTCGGCAACTGCTCAGACACGTCCCGCTGAGGAGCAGACCCCTCCCCCTCACTCGGCCCCTGATCCGGAGCCATCGGAGACTGCTCCCCAGAGGCGGCCCGCTGCGAAGCAGACCCCTCGGTCGCGCTCCGCGCCCGGCGCGGGGTGGCCATCGGCGGCTGCTCCCCAGAAGCGGCCCGCTGCGAAGCAGACCCCTCGGTCGCACTGCGCGCCCGGCGCGGAGTGGCTGTCGGGTGCGGCTCGGTGGGGGACGCCTCCGCCGTGGGCGTCGGCGTCGTCGGGTCCGCCGCGTCGGCCCTCTGGCCGGCCGAGCCCTCCGCTGCCGTCCGGGAGCGGCGTACCGGGCGTTCGCCGGGTGCGCGGGTCGGGCGTTCGCCGGTGGGACGGCCCGCGGCGGCTCGGGCCGGGCGGGCGGGGGCAGCGGGGAGCTGGCCCTTCAGGGGGCCCCATTCGTTGGGGTCGGGGACGCCTGGGGGGAGCATCTGGCGGCGCCTGGGGCCGCCGTGATCGGACTCTCCGGGTTCCTTGGCGCCGGGCCAGGCCTTGGCGACGCGGGCCGCCAGGACGAAGTCCTTGCGGAGAGGGTGGCCTTCGAAGGTTTCCGGGAGGAGGAGATGGTCCAGGCCGGGGTGGCCGGAGAAGTGGACGCCGAACATCTCGTGGGTCTCGCGCTCGTGCCAGCGAGCACCCGCGTAGACGCCGACGGCGGAGGGGAGTTCGGCGGCGGAGTGCGGCACGGTCGTTCGCAGGAGCAGGCGGCGGACCGGGGCGAGGGCGACGACGTGGGCGGAGACGCGGAAGCCGGTGCCGGGTTCGTCGACCGCGCTCATCCAGTCGAAGAAGGTGCAGCTCAGGGTCGTACGGGCGGTCTCCAGGGCGGTGAGCCAGGAGGCGGCGGGGACGTCGACCGTGAGGACCTCGTAGGACTCCTCGGCTGTGGCGTCCGGGCCGAAGAGTTCGTCCACGGGGGCGGGGAGCCAGCCGGTGGGGGCCGTCATCACGTGTCCCCTTCGGCGGCGGGGGCCGGTGGCCGCACCAGGCCGCTCTTGAGGGCGGCGGCGGACGGCCGGGGGGTGCCGTAGCGCTCGCCCAGGGACTCCGCCGCGATCTTCTCCTGGAGTTTGAGGATGCCCTGGAGGAGGGCCTCGGGGCGCGGCGGGCACCCGGGGACGTAGACGTCGACCGGGATGATCTGGTCGACGCCCTTGGTGACGGAGTAGGAGTCCCAGTACGGGCCGCCGCAGTTGCTGCACGCGCCGAAGGAGATGACGTACTTGGGCTCGGGCATCTGCTCGTACAGGCGTTTGATGGCCGGGGCCATCTTGTCGGTGACCGTGCCCGAGACCACCATCAGGTCGGCCTGGCGGGGGCCCGGTGCGAAGGGGATCACCCCGAGGCGGATGAAGTCGTGGCGGGCCATCGACGCGGCGATGAACTCGATCGCACAGCAGGCGAGGCCGAAGTTGAAGACCCAGAGCGAGTACCGGCGGCCCCAGTTGAGGACGACCTTCATCGGCTCGGGGGCGAGACGGGCGAGCGCGCCCAGCCGTTGCGGTTCCGGGAGCAGCACGGGCTCCGACGGCGTCACGTCCATGTCAGGACGCCCTTCTTGTATGCGTACAGCAGGCCGACGGCCAGGAAGCCGAGGAAGACGAACATCTCCACGAGCGTGGTGGCACCGTAGCCGGGAGCGGCGAAGACCGTCGCCCAGGGGAACAGGAAGATCGAGTCGACCGCGAAGATGACGTAGAGGAAGGCGTAGACGTAGTAGCGGACCTGGGTGTGTGCCCAGCCCTCGCCAACGGGGTCGACACCGCACTCGTAGGTCAGGAGTTTTTCGGGCGTGGGGACCACGGGGCGCAGCAGCCGGCCGGTACCGAAGGCGACGGCGACGAAGAGCACGCCGAGCAGGGCCAGCAGTCCTACGACCGAGTAGGACGTGAAGTAGTCCGCGGCGACGACCACGGTCGGCTCACCGTTCACCGTCTCCCACATCGTCCGTCCCCTCGCTCCCTCGACAGACAGAGGGCCGGCCCCGGCCCCGCGTCGTGACCTCAGTCAACTCTTGATTCGACGATCTGTACGCACCGGAGTCTAGGCCCTGATAAAGACACGGTAAGCAGCCCGTCACGCGGTGAGAGGTGACACCGGGGCGACTGGTGGGGTTTTCCCCAGGGTGGCCCGGGCGGCGAACTCCATGGCATTGCGTGACGGCACACGGCACGCTGGCGCACATGACCGCACCAGCACCCCGTTCCCGCAGCCTGGCCGACGGCGGCGAAGACCGCGACCGGCTGCCGCCCGTCCGCTTCGCCTACGACGGTCACACCTGGAAGGAGATCGCGCACCTTCTGCTGAACCTGCCGGTATCGGTGTTCGGCTTCATCTACGTGTTCACGTCGGTGTGGGTGAGCGGGGTGCTGACGATCACGGTGGTCGGCATCCCGCTGCTCGCCGGCACGCTGCTGGGCGCCCGGCAGCTGGGGAAGCTGGAACGGGCACGCGCGCGTGCGCTGCTCGGGGTGCGGGTGGAGGAGCCGACTCCGCTGCCGTTGGGCAAGCGGGGTGGAGGCAGTCAGCGGCTGTGGATGGCACTGAAGGATCCGGTGGGCTGGCGGACACTGCTGTACGACTTCATCCGGCTGCCCTGGGGCATCCTCACCTTCTGCATCGTGCTGACGTCGTTGTTCGTGCTGTGGCCGGTGCTGCCGTTCATCGCGCGCGGGCTGGCGAACGCGGACCGGGCGATGGTCCGCGGTCTGCTGTCGCCCTCCGACGAGTTGGAGCGCCGGATCGCCGAACTCGAATCGGACCGGGGGGTTGTGGTGGACACGGCCGCCGCCGACCTGCGGCGCATCGAACGGGATCTGCACGACGGCGCCCAGGCCCGCCTCGTCAACCTCGCCATGGGGCTCGGTCTGGCCAAGGAGAAGCTCCTGGAGGATCCCGACGGGGCCGCCGCGATGGTCGAGGAGGCGCACGGCGAGGTGAAGCTGGCCCTGCAGGAGCTCAGGGACCTCGCCCGGGGCATCCACCCGGCGGTGCTGACCGACCGGGGGCTGGACGCGGCGCTGTCCTCGGTCGCCTCGCGCTGCACGGTACCGGTCCAGGTGACCGCCGACCTGCCATCCAGACCGGCGCCCGCGATCGAGGGCATCGCCTATTTCACCGTCTCCGAGCTGCTGCAGAACATCAGCAAGCACAGCGGGGCACGCAGTGCGTCGGTCGACGTGTGGCGGACCGACGACCGGCTGCTGATCCAGGTGACGGACGACGGGCGGGGCGGCGCGAGCCTGGACGGCGGCACGGGGATGCGCGGGCTAGCCGACCGGCTGGGGGCGGTGGACGGCCTGTTCGTCGTCGACTCACCGGCCGGCGGCCCCACGACGGTCACCGCCGAGCTGCCGTGGCGCGACCGGTCGTAGCGAAGAACCGAAGAAAGCGAAGAACCGAAGAAACGGCACAGGGGGGTGGGGAAAACCCCCCGTTCAAGATGCCGACGGCCTCCATGGTTCGTGGACCTGCGGCACAGCAGGGTGGAGATACGGCAGGGACAGGCCTGACCGGGCGAGCTGGAAAAGCTGGAAAAGACAGCACAGGACGGACGGGACGGACCGATGGCCACGGAGTACGGGCACGGGCACGGATACGGGCAGGACGACGGGTACGGGTACGGGTACGGCAACGGGCAGGGCCACGGTTACGAACCGTACGGTGAGCGTCGGCATCGGGTGCCGGCCGTGCTGCGGGCGCCGTTCGAGGCGCGCAGCTGGCGTGAGTTCGCCTATGTGCTGCTCGGCCTTCCGATCGGCGTCGCCCTGTTCGTGTGGACCGTGACGATGGTGTCCCTCGGCGTCGGTCTGCTGGTGACCTTCATCGGGATCCCCCTGCTGGCCGCGGCCCTGGCCGGCTGCCGGGGCTTCGGGGCGCTGGAGCGGGCGCGGGCGCGCGGGCTGTTGCGCCTGGAGGTGGCCGACCCGGAACCGTTGCGGATGCGCAAGCCGGGGGTGATGGCGTGGATCGGCGCGGTGCTCAAGAGCGGCACGTCCTGGCGCCATCTGCTGTACGCGGTGCTTCAGTTCCCCTGGTCGATGTTCTCCTTCGTCGTCGCCCTCAACTTCTGGGCGTACGGCTGGGCCCTGCTGACGTACCCACTGTGGTTCTGGGTCTTCCCGATGTACGCCGGGCAGGGCGGTCTTCAGCTGTTCGGCGACGCGCACCACAGCGTCTACCTCGACAACCCGTTCGAGATCACCGTGACCGCGCTGGTCGGGCTGCTCTTCACGCTGGCCACGCCTTGGATCGTACGGGCGCTGACACTGGTGGACCGGCTGATGGTGCACGGGCTGCTCGGGCCCTCGAAGCTGGCGTCGCGGGTGGTGGAGCTGGAGTCCGACCGGGGGGTGGTCGTCGACACGGCCGCGGCCGACCTGCGGCGCATCGAGCGGGACCTGCACGACGGGGCGCAGGCCCGGCTGGTGGCGCTGGCCATGGATCTGGGGCTGGCGAAGGAGAAGCTGCAGGAGGACCCGCAGGTCGCCGCGCGGATGGTGGACGAGGCGCACGGTGAGGTAAAGACCGCGCTGCAGGAGTTGCGGGAACTGGCCCGGGGAATCCATCCCGCGGTGCTCACCGACCGGGGGCTGGACGCGGCGCTGTCGGCGGTGGCCTCGCGGTGCACGGTGCCGGTGCGGGTGGAGGTCGACCTGGCGGAGCGGCCGGCGGCGGCGATCGAGGGGATCGCGTACTTCACGGTGTCCGAGTTGCTGCAGAACATCAGCAAGCACAGTCGGGCGCGCGGCGCCTCGGTCGACGTGTGGCGGAGCGAGGACCGGCTGATGTTGCAGGTCGTGGACGACGGGGTGGGAGGTGCGGACACGGCGAAGGGGTCCGGGCTGGCGGGGCTGGCCGAGCGACTGGACGCGGTCGACGGGATCCTGGTGGTGGACTCGCCGGCGGGTGGGCCCACGCGGGTGACGGCGGAGCTGCCCTGGCGGGGCTGAGGCCGCGGTTCTGCGCCCCCGCCGCCCCCACCCGTCCCTCATCAGGGGGCTCGGCCCCCCCTTCGCCCCCGCACCTGGGGGCTCCCGCGCCCCAGACCCCCCGTATCGGTCTCAGCGGCCTCGCCCTCGAGCGCCGGACGGGCCGAAATGGGGGTGTACCTCGGACACCGGGTGGGCTGATCGGGGTGTGTTGCTCGCACACCGGTGGGGCTGGTCGGGGTGTGTTGTCTGGTCGGGGTGGGTCGTCCGGACACCGGGTGGGCTGGTCGGGGTGTTGTCCGGGTGTTGGGTGGGCTGAATTGGGCCGTCTCCTCTCATGACCGCGCCGCGCTGTGCTGCGAATGCTGGAATGCTGGTCTTTCGGACAGGGCAGGCATGTACGCCGGACGGGGTGTGGGGGGCCGGGAGATCGTGGAGGACAGGGTGCGGGTGGTCATCGCCGAGGATTCCGTGCTGCTCAGAGAGGGGCTGACCCGGCTGTTGACCGACCGCGGACATGATGTTGTCGCGGGCGTCGGCGACGCGGAGGCGCTGGTCAAGACCATCGCCGATCTCCACGCGCAGGACGCGATGCCGGACGTGGTGGTGGCGGACGTACGGATGCCGCCGACGCACACCGACGAGGGCGTGCGAGCCGCCGTACGCCTGCGGAAGACGCATCCGGAGCTCGGGGTGCTGGTGTTGTCGCAGTACGTGGAGGAGCGCTACGCCACCGAACTGCTGGCCGGTTCCAGCCGGGGCGTGGGCTATCTACTGAAGGACCGGGTCGCCGAGGTCCGGGAGTTCGTGGACGCGGTCGTGCGGGTCGCCGGGGGCGGTACCGCGCTCGACCCCGAGGTGGTCGCGCAGCTGCTCGGGCGCAGCCGCAAGCAGGACGTACTGGCCGGGCTGACCCCGCGCGAGCGGGAGGTGCTGGGCCTGATGGCCGAGGGGCGGACGAACTCGGCGATCGCCCGGCAGCTGGTCGTGAGCGACGGAGCCGTCGAGAAGCACGTCAGCAACATCTTCCTCAAGCTGGGGCTCTCCCAGAGCGACGGGGACCACCGGCGCGTTCTGGCCGTTCTGACCTATCTGAACTCCTGACGGGGCCGACACCGTGTCGGAGCCGGAAGGCAGCCAGGGGGAGGGAAAATCATGACAAGTCAGGGCGACAGGTCGTCCCAAAACGCCGTCCATCATGTGAGCAGGCGCGGGAAGGCGACCCTAACCGACGTAGGGTTGAACGTGGGATGGTCCGTGGGACGACCACGCCCGGACAGCCGCCTCGAAGGAGGTCCAGTTCAGTGACCAGCCAGGTCAGCAGGACAACGGAACAGGCCGACGGAACCGTCGTGGGAGAACAGCGCAGGCCGGGCGGTGTGAAGGCCGTCCGGCGCCTCGATCGGGTGATCATCCGGTTCGCGGGGGACTCGGGTGACGGTATGCAGCTCACCGGTGACCGGTTCACGTCGGAGACCGCGTCCTTCGGCAACGATCTCTCGACCCTCCCGAACTTCCCCGCCGAGATCCGTGCCCCGGCAGGCACCCTGCCCGGGGTCTCCTCATTCCAGTTGCACTTCGCCGACCACGACATCCTCACCCCCGGGGACGCGCCGAACGTGCTGGTCGCGATGAACCCGGCCGCCCTGAAAGCCAACATCGGGGACCTGCCGCGCGGCGCGGAGATCATCGTCAACACGGACGAGTTCACCAAACGGGCGATGCAGAAGGTCGGCTACGACGCCTCCCCGCTGGAGGACGGCTCGCTGGACGGATACAGCCTCCATCCGGTGCCGCTGACCACCCTGACGGTGGAAGCCCTCAAAGAATTCGACCTCACCCGCAAAGAGGCCGAGCGCAGCAAGAACATGTTCGCGCTCGGCCTCTTGTCATGGATGTACCACCGGCCCACCGAGGGCACGGAACGGTTCCTCAAGCAGAAGTTCGCCCGCAAGCCCGAGGTCATGAACGCCAACCTGGCGGCCTTCCGCGCGGGCTGGAACTTCGGGGAGACGACCGAGGACTTCGCGGTCTCCTACGAGATCGCCCCGGCGACCACCGCCTTCCCGGTGGGGACCTACCGCAACATCTCCGGGAACCTGGCCCTGGCCTACGGCCTGGTCACCGCCTCCCGCCAGGCCGACCTGCCGCTCTTCCTCGGCTCGTACCCGATCACCCCGGCCTCCGACATCCTGCACGAACTGTCCAAGCACAAGAACTTCGGTGTGCGGACCTTCCAGGCCGAGGACGAGATCGCGGGGATCGGCGCGGCACTCGGCGCGGCCTTCGGCGGCTCGCTCGCCGTGACCACCACCTCGGGCCCGGGCGTGGCGCTGAAGGCGGAGACGGTCGGACTCGCGGTGTCGCTGGAGCTGCCGCTGCTGGTGGTGGACATCCAGCGTGGCGGGCCGTCCACCGGGCTGCCGACCAAGACCGAGCAGGCCGACCTGCTCCAGGCGATGTACGGCCGCAACGGCGAGGCCCCCGTCCCGGTGATCGCTCCGCGGACCCCGGCCGACTGCTTCGACGCCGCCCTGGAGGCCGCCCGGATCGCGCTGACGTACAGAACGCCGGTGATGCTTCTCTCCGACGGCTACCTGGCCAACGGCAGCGAGCCCTGGCGCATCCCGGAGCTGACGGAACTGCCCGACCTGCGTGTCCAGTTCGCCCAGGGCCCCAACCACACCCTCGACGACGGCACCGAGGTCTTCTGGCCGTACAAACGCGACCCGCAGACACTCGCCCGCCCGTGGGCGATCCCGGGCACGCCCGGTCTCGAACACCGTATCGGCGGCATCGAGAAGCAGGACGGTACGGGCAACATCTCCTACGACCCGGCCAACCACGACTTCATGGTCCGTACCCGGCAGGCCAAGATCGACGGCATCGTCGTCCCGGACATCGAGGTCGACGACCCGGACGGCGCGCGCACCCTGGTCCTGGGCTGGGGCTCGACCTACGGGCCGATCACGGCCGCGGTGCGGCGGCTGCGCCGGGCCGGCGAGGCGATCGCCCAGGCACACCTGCGCCACCTCAACCCCTTCCCGCGCAACCTGGGCGCGGTCCTGGGGCGGTACGACAAGGTGGTGATCCCCGAGATGAACCTCGGCCAGCTCGCCACCCTCATCCGGGCGAAGTACCTCGTGGACGCGCATTCGTACAACCAGGTCAACGGCATGCCGTTCAAGGCCGAGCAGCTCGCCGAGGCGCTCAAGGAGGCCATCCATGACTGACACCGCCGACGGACTGCTCCAGCTCGTGCCCAAGGCCGCGGCAAAGCAGTCCATGAAGGACTTCAAGTCCGACCAGGAGGTGCGCTGGTGCCCGGGCTGCGGTGACTACGCGATCCTGGCCGCCGTGCAGGGGTTCATGCCGGAACTCGGGCTGGCGAAGGAGAACATCGTCTTCGTCTCCGGCATCGGCTGTTCCTCCCGCTTCCCGTACTACATGAACACCTACGGGATGCACTCCATCCACGGCCGCGCCCCCGCCATCGCCACCGGACTGGCCACCTCCCGCCGGGACCTGAGCGTCTGGGTCGTCACCGGGGACGGCGACGCCCTCTCCATCGGCGGCAACCACCTCATCCACGCCCTGCGCCGCAACGTCAACCTGAAGATCCTCCTCTTCAACAACCGGATCTACGGGTTGACGAAGGGCCAGTACTCACCGACTTCCGAAGTCGGGAAAATCACCAAGTCGACACCGATGGGCTCCCTGGACGCCCCGTTCAACCCGGTGTCCCTGGCGATCGGCGTCGAGGCCTCCTTCGTGGCCCGCACCATCGACTCCGACCGCAAGCACCTCACCGACGTGCTGCGCCAGGCCGCCGCCCACCCCGGCACGGCCCTGATCGAGATCTACCAGAACTGCAACATCTTCAACGACGGCGCCTTCGACACCCTCAAGGACAAGCAGTCCGCCGAGGAAGCGGTGATCCGCCTGGAGCACGGACAACCCATCCGCTTCGGCACCGACGGCACACGCGGAGTCGTACGCGACCGGCTCACCGGCGACCTGACGGTCGTCGACGTGACCCCGGACAACGAGTCCGAGATCCTCGTCCACGACGCCCACTCCCCCTCCCCCACCACGGCCTTCGCGCTCTCCCGGCTGGCCGACCCGGACACCCTGCACCACACGCCCATCGGCGTGCTCCGCTCGGTGGAACGGCCCGTCTACGACGTCCAGATGTCCGAGCAGCTGGACACGGCGGTGGAGCAGCACGGCAAGGGCGACCTGGGGGCACTGCTGGCCGGCGGCGACACCTGGACGGTCGTCGGCTGACCGTCATCGAGCAGTGAGCGCGAGCGGGCCCGGACACTGCGTCCGGGCCCGGTTCGCGTTCAGGCGCGCTTCGCCTCGTCGTACGCCTCCCGGGCCCGGGTGACGTCCGCCATCCGTCGCTCGGTCCACAGCGCCAGGTCCCGTACCTGCCGGGCGGCCTCGCGGCCGAGTTCGGTGAGGGAGTAGTCGACCCGGGGCGGGATGACGGGCTTGGCGTCCCGGTGGACGAGGCCGTCCCGTTCCAGGGTCTGGAGGGTCTGGGTGAGCATCTTCTCGCTGACCCGGCCGATGGCGCGGCGCAGTTCGCTGAAGCGGTGGGGGCGGTCGAGGAGCTCGATCAGGACCAGGACGCCCCACCGGCTGGTGACGTGTTCCAGGACCAGACGGTGGGGGCACATCGCCTCGCCGACGACGTACTTGCCGGTCCTCGCCACGGGAGCGTCGGAGCGGTTCTCGACTGCAGGGGTACTTACGGCCATGCCAGTACCTTACTTCAAAGTGGGTACTTTCTTCTGGTTAGCGCACCTCCTAGGGTTAGTGGCATCGGAACCCCACAAGGAGATCGCAGACCATGAGCATCGTTGTCACCGGAGCCACCGGACACCTCGGCCGTCACGTCGTGACGCAGCTGCTGGAGAAGGTTCCGGCCGAGCAGATCACCGCCGTCGTGCGCGACGAGGCCAAGGCCGCCGACTTCGCCGCCCGCGGCGTCAACATCGCCGTCGCCGACTACAACGCCCCCGAGACCTTCGACAGCCTCTTCGCCGCCGGCGACAAGGTGCTGCTGATCTCGGGCAACGAGTTCGACAAGGGCCGCCCGCAGCAGCACAAGGTCGTCATCGACGCGGCCAAGGCCGCCGGCGTGGCCCTGCTCGCCTACACCAGCGCCCCGGGCAGCCTGAAGGCGTCGCTGGTGGACGACCACCGCGCCACCGAGGAGCTGCTGCTCGCCTCCGGCCTGCCCTACACCCTGCTGCGCAACGGCTGGTACCACGAGAACTACACCGAGAACCTCGCCCCGGTGCTGGAGCACAACGCCGTCGTCGCGGCCGCCGGTGACGGCCGGGTCTCCTCGGCCTCCCGCGCGGACTACGCGGCCGCGGCCGTCGCCGTACTCACCGGCGTGGGCCACGAGAACCGGACGTACGAGCTGGGCGGCGACGTCGCCTGGAGCTTCGACGAGTACGCGGCGGAGATCGCGCGGCAGACCGGCAAGGAGATCGCCTACAACTCCGTGCCCGGCGAGGCGCTCCAGTCCATCCTGACCGGCGCCGGGGTGCCCGAGATGTTCGCCGCGATCCTGGTCGACGTCGACGCGTCGATCGCCAAGGGCGAGCTGGTGGTCGACTCCGGCGACCTCTCCCGCCTGGCCGGCCGCCCGACCTCCCCGATCTCCGAGGCCGTCGCGGACGCGCTGAAGCAGTAGGCCCTGAGCCGGACAGGCCCTGGGAGGTCTGAGGCGTCCGAGGGCCTGAGCGGCTGCGCACCCGTCTGTCATGACCGTATGCCGATACGGCCATGACAGACGGGTGCGCTCGGCGCTACCTTCGTCCCGGTGTGCTGGAGCTGGGCGTGAGGGCGTAAGGAGGACCGGTGGCCGACATATCGAGGGGTGAGCGGCGGGCAGGGCTGGTGAACGGTTTCGCCGCCTATGGGATGTGGGGCCTGGTCCCGCTCTTCTGGCCGTTGCTCAAGCCCGCCGGGTCGCTGGAGATCCTGGCCCACCGGATGGCGTGGTCCCTGGTCTTCGTCGCCGTCGCGCTGGCCTTCGTACGACGCTGGGCGTGGGCCGGCGAGCTGCTGCGGCAGCCGCGCCGGCTGGCGCTGGTGGCGGTAGCCGCCGCCGTGATCACCGTCAACTGGGGCGTCTACATCTGGGCCGTGAACGCCGGGCACGTCGTCGAGGCCTCACTCGGCTACTTCATCAACCCCCTGGTGACCATCGCCATGGGTGTGCTGCTGCTGAAGGAGCGGCTGCGGCCCGCGCAGTGGACGGCGGTGGGCGTCGGTTTCGCCGCCGTGGTCGTACTGACCGTCGGCTACGGGCAGCCGCCGTGGATCTCACTCGTGCTGGCCTTCTCCTTCGCGACCTATGGACTCGTCAAGAAGAAGGTCAACCTCGGCGGCATCGAGTCACTCGCGGCGGAGACGGCGATCCAGTTCCTGCCCGCGCTCGGCTATCTGCTGTGGCTGGCCGGCCACGGCGAGTCAAGCTTCGTCAACGACGGTCCCGGGCATGCCGCACTGCTGGCCTCCACCGGCATCGTCACCGCGCTCCCGCTGGTCTGCTTCGGCGCCGCCGCGATCCGCGTCCCGCTCTCCACGCTCGGTCTGCTGCAGTACCTGGCGCCGGTCTTCCAGTTCCTGCTCGGCATCCTCTACTTCCATGAGGCGATGCCCGCCGAACGCTGGGCCGGCTTCGCCCTGGTCTGGGTCGCCCTCGCCCTGCTCACCTGGGACGCGCTGCGCACCGCCCACCGGTCCGCGCGTGCGCTCGCGGCGGCGGCCGTACCACGGCCGGTGGCGACGGCCGTGGAGAGTCCCAAAAGTCAGGTGTGAGGCCCACGGCCGTCGGCTATAAGTGGGCGCCATGACGCAGACGCCCGCACCCCTGCACTGGAAGCTCGTCGTCGACGCCCGCGACCCGCACGCACAGGCCGACTTCTGGGCCGCCGCGCTGCACTATGTGCCCGAGGACAACAGCGCGCTGGTCGAGCGCCTGCTGCAGCTGGGAGCACTGCCCGGCGCCGCGACCGTCGAGTACCACGGCCGTGCCGCCTTCCGTGACCTGATCGCCGTACGGCATCCGGACGATCCGTTCGACCAGGAGCGCGGGACCGGGCTGGGACGGCGGTTGCTGTTCCAGCGGGTACCGGAAGGGAAGTCCGGCAAGAACCGGCTCCACATCGATCTGCACGCCGAGACGGGCAGGCGGTCGGAGGAGGTGGCGCGGCTCGAAGGGCTGGGCGCGACGGTGGTGCGCCATGTGTCCGAGCCGGCCGGGGAGTGGACGGTGCTGGCCGACCCGGAGGGCAACGAGTTCTGCGTGCAGTGACCGGCCGGTGCTGACGGCTGCCGGCCGGCCCGACCGACGCTCAGGCGTTCTCGGCCGCGCGGCGGGCTCGTTCGGTGAGGCGGGCCATCCGGGCGCGCGCGGAATCCAGTTCCTCCGGGTCGCCGGCGGCCGGGCCGTCCTCGGTGGTGAGCTGCGCCCACAGGTCGATCAGGTCGCGGCCGAGGCGCAGCCCGTGCTCCGGGTCGCGCACCGCGCGCCAGGCGGTGGCCGCGCTGCGCACGTTCCCGTACGCCCCCTCGCCGTCCCGGGCCTGCCGGTGCTGCCGTGCCAGGTCGAGGGAGAGGTGGAAGGCGCGCAGCGGGTCGCCCGCGAGGTAGGCGATGTACGCGGTCAGCTCGCGCAGGTGCAGTACCTCGGTGTGACCGTCGCCCAGGGTCGCGGAGGCCTCGGCGACGGTGCGCTCCGCGAGTTCGGCCGCCGCTTCGATACGGCCCGCCCGGACGGCCTCGTTGATCCGCGACACCGGCTCGGTGAGCAGCGCGGCCCCCTCCGCCGTCACGGTCACCGGCTCGTCCCCGAGCACCTCCTCGGCGACGGCGTCGAATCCGCGGGCCGGGGTGTGCCTGGGATCAGGGTCGAAGACGCGGGCGGCCTCGGGCTCCACGAGGGGGCCTATGAGGGGCTCGACAAGCGGTTCGACGCGACGGTCGGTCCGGGGCGCCGGCTGAGGCCCGGTGACAGCCTGGGCGGGTACGAAGGCGGGGGCGGGAGGGGTCGCGACAGCGGGGGCCGGGGTTCCGTCCATGACCGGTGGCGGGCCGAACACCCCGGTCGGCGCCTGGACGGTGCCCGGCACGGGCGGTGCCGTTACCGGAGGTGCCGCGACCGGCGGTGCCGGGACCGCCGGCAGCGGGTGCGCGGGAGCCGTTTGCGTGGCCGCCGTGGTCGTGACCGCCGCCTCCGCGCCCCGCACGCCCGCCGCCTCCGCGACCGCCCCGTCCGTGGTCGGCGGCTCCGCGGCCGGCGACTCCGAGGCCGGCGGTTCGTCGACGGCGTGCAGGAAAGGCGTGGGCCTGTCGCGGCGGGGCTGCTGCGCCGGCTCCGGAGGGACGGGCGCGTTCGTCGTACCGGGCACGGCCATCCGTACCGGATCGCCGGTGAAGCTGCTGGAGCCGTCCAGGTTCACCTGGAGGCGGACGACGTAGCCGATGCGGCTGTCGTGGACCGTGGCGAGGACGGCTCGGCCGGTGGTGTGGGCGAGGCGCTGGAGATGGTTGAGGACCGCCTGCTGGGGCTCTTCACCGGGCGCCGGGAACAGCGGTACGCCGTCCACGGTCGCGGCGCCGCCCGTCACGCGGACCTCGACCGGTTCCGCCGACCGGTCGGTCTGCTGAGCTTCCCGCTTCGTCTCGCGGCTGAGTCGGGACATCGGCCCTCATTCCCCCGGCGTCACCGTCCGGTCGTACCCGTGCGTACGGTCAAGTCTGGCCGCTCCCCTCGGCCCACGCGTCACCGCGACGTCACAGCCTCGCATCAGGAAGGGGGCCATCCGGTGTCCGGCCCGGCGGCGGCACCCCTGGCCAAAGTGAATGCATACGCATAAGATGCAGACACCTTTATCCACTGCACGCCGCTCACCTGGGGGATCTCGTGACTCGCCGCTTCCTGTTCGTGCTGGGCAGTTCCCGTCCCGACGGCAACACCGAACTCCTGGCCCGCCGAGCCGCCGAACAGCTGCCCGAGGACGTCGAGCAGCGGTGGATCAGCCTGGCCGACCATCCCCTGCCGGACTTCGTGGATCTGCGACGCGACGCCGACCACGTGCGGGCGCCCTCACACACCAACGCCGGGCTGCTGCTCGACGCCACGCTCGCCGCGACCGACATCGTGATCGCCTCGCCGGTGTACTGGTACTCGGTGTCCGGTCTCACCAAGCGCTACCTGGACTACTGGTCGGGCTGGCTGCGCACCCCCGGTCTCGACTTCAAGGCGACCCTGGCGGGGCGCACTCTGTGGGGGGTGGCCGCGCTGGCGGACGACGAGCCGTCCGTCGCGGACCCGTACGCCGGTCTGCTCCACAACTCGGCCGCCTACCTGGGCATGCGCTTCGGCGGGGTGTTGCTCGGCAACGGCAGCGCGCGAGGGGATGTCCTCAAGGACACCGAGGCGCTGGCGCGGGCCAAGGAGTTCTTCGCCGGGGAGGCGCCCCTGGCCCGCTTCGCGGTGGACGAGACGTCCGCCGCCGCTACGCCGTGATGTCCTTCGTCGTGAACCGCGCCCAGGCCGCCGACCCGAACACCGCCACGTACAGGGCCTGCAGCTCCAGGTTTCTGACCAGGTCGTCCCAGTAGACGGGGTCGCGCACCAGGTCGGCGAAGGACAGCCAGTAGTGGGAGAAGAAGTACGGCTGGAGCGCGTGCAGCTGGGGGATCTGGTCGAGGATCTGGACGGTGATCAGCAGGCCGACGGTGGTCGCCATCGCAGCGATGCCACTGCTGGTCAGCGTGGAGACGAACAGGCCCAGCGCCGCTATGCCGGTCAGGGAGGCCGCCACCACCAGGGCGATCAGCAGGGCCCGGCCGAGGCCCTCGGTGAACGAGATCTGGGTGCCGGAGATGGTGGTCACGTCGCCGAGCGGGAAGAGGATCGCCCCGACGGCGAGGGCGGAGGCGGCCACCACCAAGGTGGCCAGCAGGCAGAAGGCCATCGTCGTCGCGTACTTGGTGAGCAGCAGGCGGGTGCGGCCGGCCGGGGCGACCAGCAGATAGCGCAGGGTGCCCGCGCTGGCCTCGCCGGCGACCGCGTCCCCGGCCACCACCCCGACGGCCATCGGCAGGAAGAACGGGAGGGTCGCGGCCAGGGCCGTGAACACCAGGAACAGTCCGTTGTTGGTGATCTGCGCGATGAACGCCGGGCCTCCGCCCTCGCCTCCGCCACCGCCTCCGCCGACCTGGCCGTCCCCTGACGTCTCGATCTTGACGGCGACCCCGATCAGGACCGGCACCGCCGCCAGTACTCCGAGCAGCGCGAGGGTGCGCCAGCGCCGCAGGGTGACGGTCAGCTCGCTGCGGAGCAGGCCGAGGGTCCACAGCGGGTTCGGCCGTACGGCCGGCCCGTCCACGACCGCCGCGTCAGCCCGCGACATCGAATCCCTCCCCGGTCAGCGCCACGAACGCGTCCTCCAGCGAGGCCCGTTCGAGTGTGAAGCCGCGTACCCGCACGCCCGCCGCGACGAGCGCCGCGTTGACCTCGGCGAGGTCGCGCTCGGGCGGCTCACCGGTGACCCGGTCCTCGGTGATGGCGACGTCCGCGACGCCCTGTTCCTTGAGGACCCGGGCCGCCTCGCCGGTGTCCGGGGTGGTCACCACGAGCCGGCCGCGCGCCCCGGCCGCCAGGTCGGCCACCGCGCCCTGGGTGATCAGCCGGCCCTGCGCCATCACGGCCGCGTGGGTGCAGACCTGCTCGATCTCGTCGAGGAGGTGGGAGGAGAGGAAGACGGTCGTGCCGTCCCCGGCCAGCTCCCGCACCAGCGAACGGATCTCCCGCATGCCCTGCGGGTCGAGGCCGTTGGTCGGCTCGTCCAGAACCAGCAGCTTGCGGGGCTGCAGAAGTGCGGCGGCCAGCCCCAGGCGCTGCTTCATGCCGAGCGAGTAGGCCTTCGCCTTCTTCGCGGCGGCCGCCGTCAGGCCCACCCGGTCCAGCGCGGCCTCGACGCGGGTACGCCGGGTGCGCGGGTCGGCGGTCGGGTCGGCGGCGTCGTACCGCAGCAGGTTGTCGCGGCCGGAGAGGAAGCCGTACAGCGCCGGGCCCTCGATGAGGGCCCCGACCTGGGGCAGTACGACACGGGAGGCGCGCGGCATCGCACGGCCCAGGACGCGGGCCGTGCCCGACGTGGGCGTGATCAGGCCCATCAGCATGCGGATGGTGGTGGTCTTGCCGGAGCCGTTCGGACCGAGGAAGCCGAAGACACTGCCCGCCGGGACGGTCAGGTCGAGACCGTCCACGGCGAGCTGTCCGCCGCGGTAGCGCTTGGTGAGCCCGCGGGTGTCGATGACACCCGCGCGTGCCGGGTCGTCCTGGCCCGGGTCGCCGTGGCCCTGGTCCTCCGACTCCTGCTCCGTGGCGGACGGTTGGTCCATCGGCTCCCTCGATTCGTCGTGCGGCAGGGATACGGGGCACCCGTCCCGCCCTTGTTAGCCCGCGTTCGCCGCCTTCACCAGCGCCGCCTTGTCCACCGCGCCGACGTACACCTTGCCGTTGTCCGTGATCAGGGCGTTGATCAGCCGGGTGGAGAAGACCGTGCCCTTGCCGAACTTGCCGGAGACCGGGTCGCCGAGCGAGCCGAGGAAGCCGCCCAGGTCGCCGCCGCCGGAAGCGGAGCCGCTGGGCAGCCCGCCCTTGTCGCCGGTGTCGATGACGGCTATGGAGTTCCAGCCCTTGCCGAGGACGTCGAAGCCGTTCTTGCCGAGCTCCTCGGGGGTGCTCTGGCCGGGCGCCTTGGTGATCTTGTGGCCCTTGTCGCCCTTCTCTGCCTTGTTCGTCTTGTCGAGGCTGTCGCCCTCGGTGACCTTGGCACCCTTGGGCGGGGTGAAGTCGAAGGTCGAGGCGGCCGGCTTGGCGAAGCTGACCTGGGTGTAGCCGGCGTCGACCACGGCCGCGCCGCCGCTCGACGGGGTCAGCGTGAACTTCAGCGGGGTACCGGTCTTGGCGTCCACCGCGATACTGATCGCGCCGACCGTCGTACCGGACTGCTTGGGCTTGATGACCAGCCGGTAGGCGTCGCGGCCGGCGACCTGGGCGGTGCCGTCGACCTTCACCGACGTGGTGTCGTCGACCGACTTGAGGACCTCGTCGGCGAAGTCCTTGGGCGTGGCCGGGGTTTCGTGCTGTTCGGCCTTGCCGGAGTCGGCGGCGGTGGAGTGGTAGACCTCGTTGGACTTGCTGTCGTAGCCCCACACGTCGGTGCCGTTGTGGATGAGGCTGTACTCGGCGCCGCTCTCCAGCAGCGACACCTTCTGCTTCTCGGGGCCGTCGGCGGCCACGCGCAGCGTGTGGGTGCCGGAGGCCAGCTCGGTGAGCTTGGTCGACGGGTCGGCGGACGAGCCGTCGCCGCCCTGCGCCGCGCCGGACATCAGGCCGCTCTCCAGACCGCCGAGGTCGGGCAGGCCGAGGTCGGTGCTGATCTTCACGGTGCCGGACAGCTGCTGCACGTCCGACTTGGCGATCTTGTCGATGAGTTCCTGAGCGGTGATCTTCGGCAGGTCGGGGTCGCCGGAGTCGGCGAGTGCCGGGACCAGGCCGATCGTGGCCGCGGCCACTCCCATGACCGCGACCGGGACGACGTATCGTGCGGCCTTGCGCCGCCGCTCGGCGCGCAGCTCGTCGTCGGCCTGCGCGGCCCCCGTGCTGTCCTCGGTTTCGTACGGTGCCATGTGTGCCTTACCTCCGTCGTCGGCGGCGGCTGTGCTCGCACGTGTCCCACCCTGAGCCGCCATTCTCACCCGAATCGGTGAGTGGTGGTGATTTCCGTGGTTTCCATCTCACCAAATCCGGGCCTCTCAAGCGTCAGACCCGGGAGCCAACTCCGTGTACGCCTGCGGTATGACACAAGGGTGGAGGCGCCTCCCCCGACCCGTAGGGGTCGTGCGGCGAAGGCGCCTCCTGTCACTGTCTGTCACGCTCCGTTCGCTCAGTGCTGCTGCACGAACACGTAGTCCGCCCGGTAGGGGACGCCGACGACGGCACCCGGGGTGCAGGAGCCGGCCGGGGCGACGCCGCCGACGGTGTTCAGGCGCAGGATCTCCCCGGTGTGCGCGAGCAGGCCGTGCTTCTTGCCCGACTGCGTGGCCTTGAGGTCCAGCTCGGGGATGTTGCCGGCGCCGTTCGGCGTCTTGGTCAGGACCGCTCCGGTGACTGCACTGCCGTCGGGCGCGACCCACTGCGGGGTGCCGGAGCCGGGGGCGACGAAGGAGTGCCGGATGCCGCCTCCGAGCTTGGCGCTGACGTCCCGCTGGGCGAAGGCGTAGCCGCCGCCGTCAGCGGCCTTGCACTCGTAGATCTGCTGGCCGGTGACGACGGAGGCCTGGAGGCCGCCGCCCCTGAGGTCGGTGACGGTGGTGACGGTGTGCAGCTGGCCGCGAATCGCCCCGCCCGGGAACTGGGCGGTGTGCAGATTGGCGTAGAAGCCGCCGGGGTCGGTGGTGAGCTGCTTGAGCAGGGACTTGTCGGTGACCTTGACGCTGCCGGTGACGCTGTGGCCCCTGGCCTTCTTCAGCAGCTTCCCGAAGTCGATCTTCACCCCGCCGTTGGTGCCCTTGGCGCCCTGGTGGATGTGCAGGTCGGTCGGCCTGCCAGTGCCGCGCCAGGTCACGGCGACGGTCACCCTGTCCCCCTTGACCTGGATGAACTCCAGCGCCGCGCCGTCCTTGTCCCCGACGGCGGGCCCACCGGCGACGGGCACCTCGTTGGCACCGCGCAGGGCGGCGACGAGAACGACAGAGCCGGTGGAGCTGTGACTGATGGAGCTGAGGCCGGTGGAGCCGTGGCTGGTGGCCGCGGACGCCGGGACGGCGGCACCCCCGAGAGCGGTCACGGTGACGGCGGCGGCGACGAGGGTCTTGCGGCGCTTCGCGTTGTTGACCATGATTCCGTTTTCTCCCCCTATGCAAGCCGACGCCCCCTGCGTCAGCTTCTGGGGAGAGGTACGGAACGCATCCTAGATTGGACTCAGTCCAGCAATGTGATGTACGACACAGGGGTGAGCCCGTGGGCTCACCCCCTTGAGGAACCGGGCCGACGGAGCGACCGGGGGGGCTATCCCGCCCGGTGCACCACCGCGTCGCACAGCTCCAGGAGCGCCACCTTCGCGTCACATTCCGCCAGCGGGGCCAGGGCGGCCCGGGCCTCCTCCGCGTACCGGACCGTGTCCCGGCGCGCCTGTTCCAGCGCCGGGTGCGCCCGCAGGGCCCTCAGGGCCTCCGCGTGCCGCGCGTCGTCCGTGAGGTCGGAGTCCAGCAGCTCGCACAGCGCGATGTCCTCGGCCAGGCCCAGCCGCGCCGCCCGCTCCCGCAGCCGCAGCACCGGAAGCGTGGGCACGCCCTCGCGGAGGTCGGTCCCCGGGGTCTTGCCGGACTCGTGGGAGTCGGAGGCGATGTCCAGCACGTCGTCGGCGAGCTGGAAGGCGACACCGAGGCGTTCGCCGTACTGGGTGAGGACGTCCACGACCGTCTCGTCGGCGCCGGACATCATCGCGCCGAAGCGGCAGGAGACCGCCACCAGCGAGCCGGTCTTGCCGCCGAGCACGTCGAGGTAGTGGTCGACCGGGTCACGCCCGTCCGACGGCCCCGCCGTCTCCAGGATCTGGCCCGTCACCAACCGCTCGAACGCGAGGGCCTGGACCCGCACCGCCTCGGGTCCGAGATCGGCGAGGATCTGCGAGGCACGGGCGAAGAGGAAGTCACCGGTGAGGACGGCGACCGAGTTGCCCCAGCGGGTATTGGCGCTGTCGACACCGCGGCGCACGGCCGCCTCGTCCATGACGTCGTCGTGGTACAGCGTGGCGAGGTGGGTCAGCTCGACGACCACCGCCGACGGCACGACGCCCGGCGCGTACGGGTCACCGAACTGCGCAGCCAGCATCACCAGCAGCGGCCGGAACCGCTTCCCGCCGGCCCGCACGAGGTGCTGCGCGGCTTCCGTGATGAACGGGACCTCACTTTTGGTGGCTTCTAGCAAGCCCTCCTCGACAGCCGTCAATCCGGCCTGGACATCGGCTTCGAGAGCCTGGTCCCGCACGCTCAGCCCGAACGGCCCGACGGTCACGAGGGGTCTCCTGTCTGCTGGTGTCCACTGGCGATTACACGGTTTGTCGATAGGTCGCTGCCATCACTCAAGTCAGCGTATCCGGTCAGGTTTCGATCACCGAGGGCGCCCACCGTTACACCCCGGGCGCTATGGGATCACGACCGGTATGTTTTTGATCAGCCGATACGACCTGACATCCAATGACTTAACAGGAAGTACCGATGCTTGTCCCGAACCGGGGCGTAGGCCGTGTCCCGGACCGGAGCGCGAACCTCGCCCCGGACCAGCGACGCCACCGGGTCCGGCACGGGCCCGCCCGACAGATCCCCGACCACGGACGACCACCCCTTCTCCGGCCGACGTCACCTGCCCGGAGGTACCCCCTCCACTGTCCGCCAAAGCCGACGGGAGCAATCCGTCCAGATCCGCACCCGTACGCCCGCCCCTTACGAGATCACGCACGAGAACCTCCGTATCCCCTTCGCGGCCCTCACGTCGCCCCACGCACGCGTGGCCGCCACGGAAGGACGTCCGCCCACGGACGTTCCCTCGAACACCTTCCCCACCGGCACCACCCGTTCTCCACTTGAGCCACGGACATCCCCCGACCGATGGTCCGGGCGCACCCGCGACCGCCGGCCTTCCGACGGCACACCCCCGGCGCGACGGAGGCGTCGGCGAGTCGGCGTCTCCCGCGGTCGATGCCCCCGGGACAGCTCCGTCTCCCTCCGGACGGCGACTCTCGTACCCCAGCCGCTCAAGGCGGACGCCGCGGCCCGCCAGCCAGGGACCGCCGCCATGACAACGACGCGCGGCACGGCGGAGGTTCCGCCCTCACGGAGGACACGCGCGCGTGGACGGCCGCCTGCCGCAGCCGGGTCGGCGAGCCCGTCGACGCCGCCCGCGACGTGACCGGAATCATGCACAGCCGTCGCGTTCGAACTCCTGGCGCGCTCCGAGGCATTGGGCCGACCGGCCGCCTTCAGAGCCACCCGGGCGGGACAGAGCCGCCGAGTGCCGGCCTTCCCGCAACACCCGATCAGCGGGACGCGCGCGCTCCGGGCCACACGCACCCGCGCGCGTACCCGGACCGTACGGAGTTCACGGGGGCGAGACCGGACGCGTACACGACCGGATGAACAGATGAACCGGGTGAACGGACCCACCGTCGCCCCGCCCCCGGCCAGACCCGTCCGTGCACCCACGCCGAGCCGGAATTCCGCCCAATAACGCAATTCGGACAATCCTCGGAATTGCCTGTGATGCACGCCACTTCATTCGCCCCAATCAGGGCAATCCGCACGAATGGCAGCGAGGGGCTTTTCCGTCGATGCCCGGAAAAACGGATTCCGTACATCCTTCTTGTCCGATTCGCCGTAATTGCCGTTTCGTGAAGTAGGTCACGTGGCCCTGGGTGCCACAGGGGCGGTAAGGCGACCCTTCCTCCCCTTCCCCCGTGGGCGAGTTGAGACTTGGCAGTCGCAAAGGATCAAGCACCCCATACGACGCAGATCAAGGTCAATCGGTGTGTTGTGTGAATCAGGCACTTGTTCCGGACATGTGCTCTCGCATACGTTCCGGCTCGCCGGGCGGACGCCGAATCCTGCCACCGCCCGTCGTGACCCATCAACGAGTCCATTCGCACGGCAGGAGCGGGGGAACCAGGTAAGTCGCCGGACCGGGCGACCGACGTCGCCGACCGACGTCGTACCGGAACGGCTAGGGGTGAAGTCGCCTCGCCTCAGGGCGGTGCGGCCGGGCACTCCCCGGGCCCGAACCCGACAGCTCACCCCGCAGGCGACGGAGAGGAACCACGAGATGTCTGCTGCCGTTCAGCACCGCCGTCCCCGCCGTAACCGCATCGTTCGCACGCTCGCCGTCCTCGGTACCGGCGCCGCCGTTCTCGCCCTGCCGCTCATCGGGGCGACCGCCGCCTCCGCCGCCACTTCCACCAGCTCGACGGCCTCCACGACGCTCGCGGGGTACCCGAACAACCTCGACGGCTGGATCCGCGAGTCGCTCGCGATCATGGCCGAGAAGCACATCCCGGGCAGCTACAACGGCATCTACCGCAACGTGATGCGTGAGTCCTCCGGCAACCCGCAGGCCATCAACCTCTGGGACTCCAACGCGGCCGCCGGCATCCCCTCCAAGGGCCTGCTCCAGGTGATCGACCCGACGTTCAAGACCTACCACGTGGACGGGACGTCGTTCGACATCTACGACCCGGTCGCGAACATCACCGCCGCCTGCAACTACGCCGCCGCGCGGTACGGCTCGATGGACAACGTGCACGGCGCGTACTGACCGGCGCCGTCAGCCGAAGAGTCTCTCGAGGACGACGGCGATGCCGTCGTCCTCGTTCGACAAGGTGATCTCGTCGGCCACCGCCTTGAGTTCAGGATGGGCGTTGGCCATGGCCACCCCGCAGGACGCCCAGTCGAACATGGGGATGTCGTTGGGCATGTCTCCGAAGGCGACGGCCTGTTCGGGGCTCAGCCCCAGATGGCCGGCGGCCAGCGCCAGCCCGGTCGCCTTGGTCACCCCGCACGGCTGGAGCTCGACGGTCCCCGGCCCCGACATGGTGACCGTCGCCAGCGACCCCACCACCGCGCGCGCGGTCGCCGCCAGCTCGTCGTCGGACAGGGTGTGGTGGCGCAGCAGCACCTTGCTGATGGGCGCGCACCACAGGTCGTCGCGCCGGTCGACGCGCAGCGCGGGCAGCGTGGGGTGGGGCATCAGGTAGCCCGGCTCGATGAGCGTGAGCCCGTCCACGCCGTCCTGGTCGACCGCCGCGTACACCTGCCCGACCTCGGCCTCGATCTTGCCGAGGGCGGTCTCCGCCAGCTCCCGGTCCAGGGTGACCGACCACAGCAGCCGCTCCGCGCCGGCGTCGTACACCTGGGCGCCCTGGCCGCAGACCGCGAGTCCCGTGCAGCCGAGGTCGTCCAGGAGGGGGCGCACTCTCGGCGCGGGGCGACCGGTCACCACGAGATGCCGGGCGCCGGCCCGGCCGGCCCGCGCGAGCGCGGCGAGCGACCGTTCCGAGAGGGTGTCGTCGGCGCGCAGCAGCGTGCCGTCCAGGTCGGTGGCGATCAGTGCGTACGGGGTGGGTGCGACCATGATCAGAGAATACGGACAGCACGCCCCTGAGACTCACTGTGCGTTTCGGCCTCAAGTGGCGCCCGCCGTCCCGGTGATGGGGCGTTGTCAGTGGGGCGCGTTACGTTGGCGGTGGATCGAGCCACCGATCGGACGGGGGCGGGTGTGGTGACGGACGGGCCGGGGGACTTCCGGGCACATCTGCTGGAGGCGGCGACCGGGGTGCTGGAACGGTTCCGGCGGGAGCCGCGGCCGGAGATCTACGCGCTGTCGTTCCGCATCTGGCGGGTCGAGGAGGACGACCGCAGACCGTACGTGGCGATCGGCTACAACACCGAGAGCCAGTACGCGGCCGAACGGAACCCGACGGACCCGGGCGAGGCGCGCTGGAACTACGCGTGCCGGCTCCTCGACGGCTTCGAGACACTCGGCAACTGTCCCGAGGACCCGGTCGGTGGCGCGCTGTACACCGACGAGGTCCGGCGTCTCGGACTCTGGTTCGACGGGGACGGCGATGACGCCGAACTGGACGCGAGGTGCGACCTGTTGGGGCGGCACTTCGCCGACGCGTGCATACGGCTGGCGCGGGACCTGCATGCCGACGGCCGCATCGAGAAGGTCCTCGGCCGGCCGAGCTGTGCGAGACGGATCCCGTGGGCCCGTCCGCCGCCGCTCCCACGAGCTCCGCGGGGAGGTGGGCGAGCCCCGACAGCCCGGTGGCGACGACGACCGCTCGGGCCGTGAACAACTCCCCCGAGTCGAGCTTCAGTTCAAAGCCGTCCGCCTTGCCGCGGTCCACGGAGACCACCCGTACCCGTTCCAGCTCGGGCACCAGCTTCTGCTGGAACCACTCGCCGTAGCCGACGAAGGTCCCCACCGGGATGACGTCCTCGTCGGTCACCAGCCTGCGCAGGCCCGCCGCGTCGCAGTAGTCGGCGAGGGTGTGCCCGCGCTGCGAGCAGTCGAAGTTGGAGGCGGCGGGTGTCGACTTCAGGAGCATGCCCTCGGGCATGTGGTCGCGCCAGCTGACCATGAGGTCGCCGAAGACCCGGACGGGGATGCCGCGTGCCCGCAGGTGGGCGGCGGTGGACAGGCCGAAGGGCCCGGCGCCTATGACTGCTACCGGTTGGATCACGAAGTCCCTCCCCAGGAAGGTGGCGCCTACTTCGTGGAGGTGCTGGAGCCGCGGCGGCTGGTGCGCCACAGCTGATAGAGGTGCTTCGCGCCCGGACGCACGAAGCGGGCGAGCATCGTGACGAACGGCAGCGGGTCGTCACCCGCGAGCCAGGCGAGCTCGGTCCCGCTCGGCCGCTCGGGCGCGTGCGGCGTCGTATAGCCGCTGCGGCGGTAGGCGAGGAGGGCGGGCAGGTCGATGTTCTCCACGACGTACCGGTGGCCGGCGCGCTGTTCCCCCTCCGGAACGCGGCGCCCGGTCAGATCCAGGTGCATGGCGCGGACCACGTCCACCCCCGACTCGCTCTCGAAGAGCCGGAACTGGGCGCCCATGCGCGGGTTGAAGTCGAGCAGCTTGTACCGCCCGTCGCGGCGGTCGAAGCGCAGGTCGAGGTCGATGATGCCGCTGAAGCCGATCTGTTTGATGAAACGCGCGGCGAGATCGGCGAGTTCCGGATTGTCGACGACGTACGCGTTCGCCGTCATGCCCGCGTGCGGCGGCCACGAGCGCACCTTGACGCCGGTGAACAGGGCACGCGGGTTCGAGTCGGCGTCGAAGTAGGCGTGCACGATCCAGTCCTCGGCTTCCTCCCTCGGGAGGTACTCCTGGAGGATGACACCCGGATGGGTGCCCCAGTCACGCGCGAGAGTGAGCAGTCCCTCGCGAGTGGCGATCTTCGTCGTGCCGTTGACGGCGGGCTGACTGCGCCGGACGAACGCCTCGCGGTTCTTGGCGACGATCGGGAAGCCGGCCTTCTCGGCGAAGTCGACGATGTCGTCGTACGACTCCGGAAAGGCGGCCGCCGGACTGGGGATGCCGTGTTCCACGCACAGTTCGTGCAGCCCCTGCTTGCTGGCGAGCCGGCGCGGCAGCGAGGCCTCCACGCGCGGGAAGAGGAAACGGTCGCCGAGCGCGTCCTGGTGCTCGGCGATCAGGACGGCGGCCTCCTCGTCGGTGGGGATCAACACGGTCGGACGGCCGATGCGGCGGCCGATACGCAGCAGTCCCTCGACCAGATGATCCGGTTCCTCCGCGCCTGTCGTCGGCCACACGAACGCGCGTTTGAGATAACGGGAGGAGGCCGCCGGCGTGTAGGCGTCCTCCGTGATCGCGTACATGGGAACGCCCCAGCGGCCCAGACTGCGAATCGCGCCGACCCCGCCGTGATGCAGCGGATAGTCGCCGAACTTGACGATCAGGCCTGGCACGTCGCGATCCGCATCGAACGGCATGCTGACGGCACTCCTGGCCACGGGTCCCCCCACGCGTCCCCCCTACGGACCGGACCCACCCCGTCCGTGTCCCCCAAAGGACGCTAAGCCGGAATTGCCACCTCCGACAAGGCTTATTCGGACATTGCGAACTCTTTAGACACTGCCACGACAGCCAACTCACCCGTAACGTGTGGCGCGACCACATGGAATGCCGCGCAACGCCAGAGCGACGTCACCACATAGTCGGCCCGGCGCGGCACGGATGAGAGCGAGGCAGCCACCCCATGCCCCCCTTGCCCCCCTTCGAGGTCCCCGAGGGTGACCCCTTCGGCCCGCACAATCTTCCGTATGGCGTGTTCTCGACCCCCGAGAGCACGGAACGGAGGGTTGGCGTCCGCCTCGGCGACCACGTTCTCGACGCCGGTGCCGCGGCTCTCGCGCTCGGCTCCCCCTACGCCTCGCTGCTGGCCCGCCCGACCCTCAACCCGCTGCTGGCCGCGGGCCGCACCACCTGGTCGGACGTACGGCGCGCCCTGACCGCCTGGGTGACCGTGCCCGCACACCGCGAGGTGCTCGAACCCCTCCTCCACCCACTGTCCGCGGTGGCCCTGCACCTGCCCTTCGAGGTCGCCGACTACGTCGACTTCTACGCCTCGGAGAACCACGCCCGGAACGCCGGGCGCATCTTCCGCCCCGACGCCGCCGAACCGCTCACCCCCAACTGGAAGCACCTGCCGATCGGTTACCACGGCCGCGCGGGCACGGTCGTGGTGTCGGGAACCGATGTCGTACGGCCGTCGGGCCAGCGCAAGGCGTCATCGGACCCCTCGGAGGCGCCGGTGTTCGGCCCGTCGGTCCGGCTGGACATCGAAGCCGAGGTCGGCTTCGTCGTCGGCGCACCGTCACAGCAGGGGCGGCCGGTGGCGCTGGGCGACTACCGGGAGCACGTGTTCGGGCTCACCCTCCTGAACGACTGGTCGGCGCGCGACATCCAGGCCTGGGAGTACGTCCCGCTCGGCCCGTTCCTCGGCAAGTCCTTCGCCACCTCGGTCTCGGCGTGGATCACCCCGCTGGACGCCCTGGAGGACGCACGGGTCGCCCCGCCCCGGCGGACGCACCCGCTGCTGCCGTACCTCGACGACGCCGCCGAGGAGCCCGCGGGTTACGACCTGCGGATGTCGATCGCGATCAACGGTTACGTGGTGTCCGAGCCGCCGTTCTCCACCATGTACTGGACCGCCGCACAGCAGCTCGCCCACCTGACCGTCAACGGCGCCTCACTGCGTACCGGCGACCTGTACGGCTCCGGCACGGTGAGCGGTACGGAACCCGGGGAGCGCGGGTCACTGCTGGAGCTCACCTGGAACGGGCGGGAGCCGCTCGAACTCCCGGACGGCAAGCGGACGTACCTGGAGGACGGCGACGTGGTGACGCTGTCCGCGTGGGCGCCGGGGCCGGGCGGGAGCCGGGTGGGACTCGGGGAGGTCAGCGGGCGGATCGTGGCGGGGTGAGGGACGGTCCGGCCGGGGGCGCTCGCGGGCATATGGGGGCCCAGCCCGCCGGGGTTTGGTGAGGAGGGCACCCGGATCCTCGTCGGTGCCTGACTCGGGGCACGCTGTCCCGTCATACTGACGGGACACGCACCATGCGATGCGCCCGCACGCGCACCATGCGAGGCGACGGCGCACGTGTCACGTGATGCGCCGGCGTACGCACTCTGTCGCGCAACGGCGCATCACCCCCGCACCACCCGCCACCCGCACACCCCTCCGATCGGGAAACGGAGCCTTGGCATGACCGTCTGCCTGCTCCTGCTGAGCGTCGTCGCCCTGACGGCCGCGGTGCCCGCGCCCCGCGCGCTGGTACAGGCCCTGTGGCCCGAGCGGGAGCCGGTGGTCGCGCTGTGGGTGTGGCAGTGCCTGGTCGCCACCGTGCTGATGTGCTGCCTGGCCGCGCTCGTCCTGGGCGCGGCGGCCGTCTTCCACACCGTGCGCGACCGGGTGTTCGCGCTGGCGCCACCGGCGGTCACCGCGGCGTACGACCTCTCCGTCGCGCCCTTGTGGGCGGTCGCGCTCACGGTGCTGCTCGCGTGCGGGGCCGCCTGGACGACGGCGATGCTCGCCCGCGAGCTGGTCGAGGCCCGGCGGCGCCGCGGCCAGACCCGCGCACACCTGCGCGAACGGGCACCGGAACTGCCGGCGGGGCTGCCTGCGGCACGCGGGCCGATGCTGGTGCTGGAGGACGAATACCCGGACGCCTGGTGGATGCCCGGGCATCCACCGCAGCTGGTCGTGACCACCGGGGCGCTGCACCGTCTCACCGACCACCAGCTCGACGCCGTACTCACCCATGAGCGGGGCCACGCGCGCGCCCACCACGACTGGCTGCTCTACCTGTCCAGTGCGCTGGCCACGGGCTTCCCGCGCGTGCCGCTGTTCTCCCACTTCTGCGACCAGACCCACCGGCTCGTCGAACTCGCGGCCGACGACGCGGCGTCCCGCCGCTGCGGCCACCTCACGACCGCGCTGGCCCTGATCGAACTGAACCAGCACCGCGGGGTCCTGTCCTGCGCGTCCAGCCGCCGGCTGCTCGGCGAGCGGGTCGACCGGCTCCTGGAACCACCGCCACGGCTGCTGCGCCGTCAGCGGGCCCTGACGACGACGGTGGCCGCACTGGTACCCCTGCTGCCGCTGCTGATCACGTTCGCACCGGGTCTGACGGCGCTCGGGTAGGGCTTCCGTCACGGCTGGAAGTCCGACGACGGCCGGGCAGCGCAAGGGACGACCTGCGCGCGGTCATGGGCGGGCTTGAGCACTCCCTGCCCGCGAAATCCTCGGCGGCTGCCAGGGGGGCGCAGATAGCCTCAGCACTGCCATCGTCCGACGGGGAGGGGCAGGCCATGCAGGACACGCAAGGGCAGGACTGGGTCGCGCATGCGGGAGAGCTTTTCGAAGCGGCGATGTTCGTCGGCGACACATCCGCATTGGACCGGTCCGACGGCGTGCTGGACGCCGTCGAGGCGCCACTGTCCATGGCGCGGGGCAAGGTGCTGCACGTGCGCTTCCTGAACGACCGTGAGGAGAACACCCAGGAACTGGTGCTGTTCGAGCGGGCGGCCGAGCTGTACCAGCGGCTGGGTAACGCGTCGGGTGAGGCGGACGCGCTGTTCTGGATCGGCTGCTGGCACCAGGTGGTGAAAGGCGACGGCGCGACCGGCAGACCGTACTTCGAGCGGTCGTACACATTGGCGAAATCCGTCGACGACCGGATGACGATGTCCTACGCGATACGCCACCTCGGCTTCGCCGACAAGGACGCGGGCGACCTCGACCAGGCGCGTGAACGGTTGACCGAGTCGGTGTCGCTGCGCCGGGAGATCGGATTCAGGCCCGGGGAAGCGGCCGGCTTGGTGGCCCTGGCCTACCTCGCGGCCGAGACGGGGAACAGATCGGTCGCGCTCCACCACCTCGACGAGGCGCAGGCGGTCGCCGAGAGCTGCGGCGCCAAAGCCGTGACGGGGTGGATCGAGCAGGCCCGCACGACGGTCCAGGCCTGACCGTCTGACGGCGGGGTGGTCCTCGTTGCCCGAGTGTTCAAGATCTGCCCTCGCGACGGCCCCGGGGTGCGCGGGCGAACAGACCCGCACCCTGGTGGCAGATCTTCGTCACACCACCTCGAATTGCCAGGTCAGCGGCTTGCCCGATGAGCTCTCAGGTGGCGCAACAATCCGGCAACACCCCATTCCCTACCTCATGAGTATGGTTCGAGCCATGCCACCCACCGACCGCATCCGAGACCACGCCGGTCAGGGCGCCGCCACCACGGTCGCCGCCCACCGGACGCGTCGCCGGCTGCGTGCGGACCAGGCCCGGCAGCTCGCCGACCTTCTGCGTCACCAGATCCTCGCCGACGCCTTCCCGGACGACAGCCTCCCCCACGAGACCATTCTCGCCACCGACTACAGCGCCACCCGCAACACCGTCCGCCAAGCCCTGGACCTGCTGCGGGCGGAAGGCCTGGTGGATCGGCTCCCCGGGGTGGGCACCGTGGTCGTCGCCCGGAAATACCCGCACGGGCTCGACCGTCTGATGGGCCTCGCGGAAACCCTCCGCGAACACGGCCAGGTCACCAACGAGGTCCGCACCATGGGCCCCGCCCCGGCACCCGCCCCCGTCGCCGAACGCCTCCGCGTGCCGCCCGGTGCTGACGTCCTCTACATCGAACGCCTGCGTCGGCTGAACGGCCTCCCGCTCTCCCTCGACCTCACCTACATCCCCCTCGACATCGGCACCGCGCTCCTCGGTGCCGACCTGGAGAACAACGACGTCTTCAGGCTCCTGGAGTCGATCACCGGACAGCCCCTGGGCCACGCCGAGATCACCCTGGAGGCGGTGAACGCGGACGCACACTCCGCCGCCGTACTCCAGGCCCCGCGCGGAGCGGCCGTCCTGATGCTGGAACGACTCACGCACCTCGCCGACGGGCGGCCCGTCGACCTGGAGTTCATCCGCTTCCGCGGCGACCGCATCACCATGAGCGGCCTCCTGCGCCGCTCCCTCTGACCTCCTCCGCTTGACCCGTTTCCTGGAGACAGCCATGCCCTTGGCGCCCCAGCGGGCCGACGTGCCCGTGACCATCGACGAGTCCAAGTGCATCGACGGCTGCACGCTCTGTGTGGACATGTGCCCGCTGGACTCCCTCGCCATCGACGAGAGCAACGGCAAGGCCTACATGCATGTCGACGAGTGCTGGTACTGCGGCCCGTGCGCGGCCCGCTGCCCCACCGGAGCCGTGACGGTCAACATGCCCTATCTGCTCCGGTGAGAGGCCCACAACTCCCATGAAACGCAAAGCGATCGCATCCGCAGCCCTCCTGCTGCTGCCCCTGTCCGCCTGCGGCGGCAGCGCCG
Source organism: Streptomyces sp. NPDC026538 (assembly GCF_055567535.1). Classification (NCBI taxonomy): domain Bacteria; kingdom Bacillati; phylum Actinomycetota; class Actinomycetes; order Kitasatosporales; family Streptomycetaceae; genus Streptomyces; species Streptomyces sp. NPDC026538. Next base: position 177,208 of record NZ_JBVHQG010000015.1, on the reverse strand, counting down.
TGGCGGGCGACAGCAAGACAGTCACCATCACCGTCGGCTACCAGTCCAAGACCATCAACACCGTCACTGCGGGCACCCTGCTGCGTTCTCTCGGCTACTTCGAGCAGCAGCTCAACGCCCTCCATGACGGCCACACCTACAAGGTCGACTGGCAGGACTACGCCACGGGCGCACCGATCACCGCGCAGATGACGGCCGGGAAGATCGACATCGGCTCCATGGGCGACTTTCCGCTGCTGCTCAACGCGGCCCGCGGCAAACAGCTCGGGCAGCCCACGCGGCTGGTCTCCGTCACCGGCTACAACCTCCGCGGCGGCCTCAACACCGTGGTCACCGCACCCGACTCCAAGCTCACCTCGCTGACGGACCTGAAGGGCAAGAAGGTCTCGACGAGCATCGGCTCCGCCGCCGACGGCACCCTCGTCCGCGCCCTCCAACGCGCCGGCATCGACCCGGACAAAGGCATCTCCGAACTCAACCAGCAGCCCGCGGTGGGCGCTTCGGCCCTGGCGGCGGGCAGCGTGGACGCGCTGTCGCAGTTCGTGGCGTGGCCGGGTCTGCTCGCCTACCAGGGCAAGGCGAAGGCGCTGTACGACGGCGCCCAGCTGAACCTCCCCACCTTCCATGGCGTCACCGCTCGTGAAGACTTCGCCAAGCAGCGGCCCGCCGTCCTGGAGGCGTTCCTCAAAGCCCAGGCGGAGGCCACCGACTACCTCGACGCCCATCCGGTGACCGCAGCCGAGAAGGTCGCCGATGCGACCGATCTGCCTGCCGAAGTCGTCTACCTCTACAACGGCGCGCACGGCATCGCCACCTTCGACCCGGCCATCAAACCCTCGCTCGTCGCCGCGTTGAAACAGGACGTGTCGGTCCTCAAGGCCGCCGAGCTGACCGGTGACGTGGACGTGGACTCGTTCGTCGACGACCAGTACCTGAAGAAGGCCGTCGGCAGCTCCGACTACGCCAAGCGGCTCGCCGCCGCTCCGGCGGCGTCCGCCAGCGAGGTGTGGGCCAAGGGAAGCGAGAAGACGACGAGCTTCGACTCCCCCAAGAAGTTGCTCGCGTACGTCGCCGAGCACAGCGACGGCATTCGCGCCGCTTACGTACCCGACGCCACCACCGGCACTCTCTGGTTCGCCGACAAGGCGGTGTGGGTGGCCGACGGAGAACAGGTGCTGCCGTTCGTGACCCGGGCGACCGCGCAGGCGTATGTCGACGCACACGGCGGCGCCGCGGTCGTCAGCTATGCCGACGCGCTGCGGCGGGCGTCATGAACCGGTATGTCCTGCGGGTGGCGTCGCTGGCCGCCGCCCTCGGGGTGTGGCAGTTGCTGACCAGCCTCAAGGTCGATCTATGGCTGCGTTTCTCGCAGTTCCCGACGGCCACCGACATCGCTCATGCCTTCGCCGACCGGATCTGCGGCGGTGACTACTGGACGGACCTCACCGACAGCCTCACCCGGATCCTCACCGGTTTCGTGCTGGCGGCCGTCCTGGGGGTGGCGACGGGTGTGCTCGTGGCCCGCTCGCGCCTCGCCGAGGATCTGCTCGGCCCGGTCCTGGAGGTGATCCGCCCGATCCCGGCGATCGCTCTCGTGCCCGTCGCGATCCTCCTGTTCCCCTCCGATGAGCAGGGCATCGTCTTCATCACCTGCACCGCCGCCTTCTTCCCCGTCATGGTCTCCACCCGGCACGCGGTGCGTGCCCTCACTCCCGTGTGGGAGGAGGCGGTGCAAACCATGGGCGGTGGCCGGTGGCGGATCCTGGCTTCGGTGGTGCTGCCGGGTGCGCTGCCCGGCATTTTCGGTGGTCTGTCGGTCGGTATCGGTGTCTCGTGGATCTGTGTGATCTCCGCCGAGATGATCTCCGGGCAGTACGGCGTCGGGTACCGCACCTGGCAGGACTACACGATCGTCAACTACCCCGGTGTGTTCGTCGGGATGGTCACGATCGGTGTGCTCGGCTGGGTCACCTCCACGGCCGTCGAGCTCCTCGGCCGGCGTCTGACCCGCTGGCTGCCCCGTACGTCGTACGTCCCCGGCGGCCGGCCCCGCACTCCGGTGGCCGCCGTCGCCGCCCCGGTCGCAGGGGCGGCCGACGGCGAGTCCCAGAAGCAGGCCGATGCCCAGCAGCAGGGCCGCAGCGACACCGACCAGGAGGCGCGCGATGAGCACTTCGTCTGAGGTCGCCGCTCCGGCGCTCGCACGGGGCGCCCGGCTCGCCCTGGGCGCGGCCGTGCTCGGCCGTCCGGGCGCCCCGGTGCTGCACGATGTCGCGCTGGATGTCCGTCCCGGCGAGATCCTCACTGTCGTGGGGCCGTCGGGATGCGGCAAGTCGACGCTGCTGCGGACGTTCGCCGGGCTGCTGCCGCCGCTGGTTGGGACGGTCGAGCAGGACGGCGAACCGTTGACGGGGCCGTCGGCCGACCGGGCGCTGGTCTTCCAGGAGGATGCGCTGCTGCCCTGGCGCACGTTGCGAGGCAACGTCGAACTGCCGCTCGCCATCAAGGGGGTTACGCGTTCCGAGCGCCGCTCGCTGGCCGGGTCCTGGCTGGCCCGGGTCGGGCTGGCCGCGCAGGCGGGGCAGTTGCCGCACCGGGTGTCCGGTGGGCAGCGCCAGCGGGCGCAGCTGGCGCGGGCGCTGGCCGGCTCGCCCCGGGCCGTGCTCATGGACGAGCCGTTCGGCGCGCTCGACGCCCAGACCCGTTCCGGCATGCAGGACCTGCTGGTGGACGTGTTGGGCGGTACCGGTGCGACCGTCGTCTTCGTCACCCACGACGTGGACGAGGCGCTCTTCCTCGGCGACCGGGTCGCTCTGCTCGCGGCCGGCCGTGTGGCCTCCGTACGGGACGTTCCGCGTCCCCGTGACCGGGGCGCCCTGGACGACCCGGCTCGCGTGGCCCTGCGCCGCGCTGTCCTCTCCTCGCTCGGCATCTGAAAGGCACCCCGGTGACCATCCCCGCGAACGCCCCCGCGCCCGTTCCCCTGGAGATTCCCGCCGTCACCGACGCCGAGGAACTGATCTGTGACGTTCTCGTCGTCGGCGGTGGCACCGCCGGCACCATGGCCGCTCTGACCGCCGCCGAGCGCGGTGCGAGGGTGCTGCTTCTGGAGAAGGCCCATGTCCGGCACTCCGGTGCGCTCGCCATGGGGATGGACGGTGTCAACAACGCGGTCGTCCCGGGGCGTGCCGAGCCCGACGACTACGTCGCCGAGATCACCCGCGCCAACGACGGGATCGTCGACCAGTCCACGGTCCGGCAGACGGCGACGCGTGGTTTTGCCATGGTCCAGCGCCTGGAGTCGTACGGGGTCAAGTTCGAGAAGGACGAGCATGGCGCGTACGCGGTCCGCCAGGTGCATCGCTCCGGTTCGTACGTACTGCCGATGCCGGAAGGCAAGGATGTCAAGAAGGTCCTGTACCGGCAGTTGCGGCGTCGTGAGATGCGGGAGCGGATCCGTATCGAGAACCGGGTGATGCCGGTGCGCGTGCTGACGGCGCAGGGGCGCGCGGTGGGTGCGGTGGGATTCAACACGCGCACCGGCGCGTTCGTGACCGTCCGCGCGGGTGCGGTGGTTCTGGCGACCGGTGCGGCCGGGCGGCTGGGGCTGCCCGCTTCCGGCTACCTGTACGGGACGTACGAGAATCCGACCAACGCCGGTGACGGTTACGCCATGGCCTACCACGCCGGTGCCGAGCTGACCGGCATCGAGTGCTTCCAGATCAATCCCCTGATCAAGGACTACAACGGGCCTGCCTGTGCGTACGTCGCCAATCCGTTCGGCGGCTACCAGGTCAACCGGCACGGTGAGCGGTTCGTCGACTCCGACTACTGGTCGGGGCAGATGATGGCCGAGTTCGCCGCCGAGGTCGCCTCCGACCGCGGTCCGGTCTACCTGAAGCTGAGCCATCTCCCCGAGGAGTCGGTCTCCGCTCTGGAGTCCATCCTGCACTCCACCGAGCGGCCCACCCGTGGCACCTTCCACGCCGGGCGGGGGCACGACTACCGGACCCATGACGTCGAGATGCACATCTCCGAGATCGGCCTGTGCGGCGGGCACTCCGCCTCCGGGGTCCGGGTCGACGACCACGCCCGTACGACCGTCCCTGGGCTGTACGCCGCCGGTGACCTGGCCTGCGTCCCGCACAACTACATGATCGGCGCGTTCGTCTTCGGGGACCTGGCGGGCGCGGACGCCGCCCAGTACACGGCGTACGAGGGGGAGTTGCCGTCCGAGCAGGTGCGTGAGGCGCACGAGTTGATCTACCGTCCGCTGCGCAACCCGGACGGCCCGCCGCAGCCCCAGGTCGAGTACAAGCTGCGCCGCTTCGTCAACGACTACGTGGCTCCGCCGAAGTCCGGGGCCCGACTCTCCCTCGCTCTGGAGTCCTTCGAGCGGATGCGGGACGACATCGCCGGCCTGGGCGCCCGCACCGCGCACGAGCTGATGCGCTGCGCCGAGGTGAGTTTCATCCGCGACTGCGCGGAGATGGCCGCCCGTGCCTCCCTGGCCCGTACGGAGTCCCGCTGGGGTCTCTACCACGACCGGCTCGATCACCCCGAGCGTGACGACGCCTCCTGGTTCCACCATCTCGATCTGCACAAGTCCCCCTCTGGTGCGATGGAGTTCACGGCTCGTCCCGTGGCTCCGTATCTGGTGCCGGTCGAGGAGTTCACCCCGGTCGGCGGTCCGTCCCGGCACATCGGCGAGGTGCGTCCGCTGGACGTGGCGACGGCGGGCGGCCGTGATGTGCCGCCGGTGGCCACGGGGCCGGTGGCGGCCGCTGCCGCGCGGCCCGTGGTGCCCGACCGGGCCGAGTCGGCCTCGCCCCGCCTACTGGAGCTCCTCGCCCTCGCCGAGGAGGAGCCCGAACTAGCTGCTCTTGAGCCCTACTTGCTGGATCTCGATCCCTCGGTCCGGCGTACCGCCGTGTCGGTGCTGACGGAGACGGCACCGGCGGGCACCGGGCGGGCGCTGGCCGGTGTGCTGGCCGATCCCGATGCCGGGGTGCGTGCGGCCGCCGCTGCCTCGTTGCGCGAGCTGGTCGAGACGTTTCCGCCCGAGCCGGCGCTGCGGGACGCCCTCGCCGGGGCGCTCGCCGTGGCCGATCCGGTCGTCCGGGCCGCTGCACTGGATCTGCTGCGGGCGCTGCGCCTGGGCGACGCCGGTCTGTTCGCTTCCGCTCTGCCCGACGCCGATCCGGCGGTGCGGATCGCGGCGGTGCGGGCGCTGGTCTCGGTGGACGCCGCCGAGCTCCTGGCCGACGCGGTCGCGGATCCGTCCCGGGAGGTACGGGTGACGGTGGCGAAGGCCCTCGGAACGGTGGGGGCCTCGCGCGCCGCCGATCAGGAGGACGGTGTCCTGGAGGCCCTCACCACCCTCACGGGTGACCCCGATGTTCTCGTCCGCGGCGCTGCCTACGAGGCGCTGGCCGACGTCGGCTGCCCGCCGTCGCCGGCCGGGAGCGCCGTGGCCGCGCTGGCCGACCCGGCCTGGCAGGTGCGGGTCGGTGCCGCCAGGGCGCTGGGTGCGGCGGGTGCCACCGTGGCGGTGCCGGCCCTCGCCAAGTCGCTCGCCGATCCGAACGCCGACGTCCGCAAGGCGGCCGTCCTCGCACTGACCCGGCACACCGGTGTCGAGGAGGCCCGCGCGGCGCTGGCCACGGCGACGGCGGACTCGGACGCGGACGTCAGGGCGTATGCGGCGCGGGGGCTCTGAGCAGGGCCCCCGCCCCGCGGCCGGATCGGGCTATATCCAGTCCTCCGGCTCCGGCTCGGCATCCATCTCGGGCCAGTGGTCCTCGTCCCCGCCTCCCGCCGCGTCGGGGGCCGGGGCAGGGGACGAGGAGGACGGTGTCTTCAGGGACGCCAGCACCCCGAGCACGCCCTCCCCGTAGGTCATGAGCTTCTTCTCGCCGATGCCGCCGACGGTGGCCAGTTCGGCGACCGACTCGGGCCATCGGCCGACGATCTCCCGGAGCGTGGCGTCGTGGAAGATCACGTACGCCGGTACGCCCTGTTCGCGGGCCTGTTCGGCACGCCAGGCGCGCAGTGCCTCGAACGCCGGGAGCAGCTCCTCGGGCAGCTCTGCGACGGCCGCCTTCGCCTTGCCCTTACCGGACGCCCCGGAGGACCCGGATGTCCCCGAGGACCGGGAGACCACAGGTTTCTTAGCCTCCTTGCGGAGCGGGACCTCGCGCTCGCGCCGCAGTACCGTCCCGCTGGCCTCGGTGAGCACGAGCGTGCCGTACTCGCCCTCGACGGCCAGCAGCCCCTGGGCGAGCAGCTGCCGGACGACGCCCCGCCATTCGCCCTCGTCGAGGTCGGTGCCGATACCGAAGACGGACAGCTGGTCGTGGTCGAACTGGATGACCTTGGCGGTGCGCTTGCCGAGCAGGATGTCGACGATCTGGACGGCGCCGAACTTCTGCCCGCGTTCGCGCTGCAGTCGTACCACCGTGGAGAGGACCTTCTGGGCGGCGACGGTGCCGTCCCAGGTCTCCGGCGGCGTGAGGCAGGTGTCGCAGTTGCCGCAGCCGGCCAGGGCGGGGTCCTGGCCGAAGTAGTTGAGAAGTTGTCCGCGGCGGCACTGGGCGGTCTCGCACAGGGCGAGCATCGAGTCGAGGTGGGCCTGGGCGCGGCGCCGGAACGCCTCGTCGCCCTCGCCGGACTGGATGAGTTTGCGCTGCTGTATGACGTCGTTGAGGCCGTAGGCCATCCAGGCGGTGGAGGGCAGGCCGTCGCGGCCGCCGCGGCCGGTCTCCTGGTAGTAGCCCTCGACGGACTTGGGCAGGTCGAGGTGGGCGACGAACCGGACGTCGGGTTTGTCGATGCCCATGCCGAAGGCGATGGTGGCGACCACGACCAGGCCGTCCTCGCGCAGGAAGCGGGACTGGTGGGCCGCGCGGGTGCCCGCGTCCAGGCCGGCGTGGTAGGGGACGGCCTCGATGCCGTTGCGGGACAGGAATTCCGCCGTGGATTCGACCGACTTGCGGGAGAGGCAGTAGACGATGCCCGCGTCGCCTTCGTGTTCCTGCCGGAGGAAGGTGAGCAGCTGCTTCTTGGGGTCGGCCTTGGGGACGATCCGGTACTGGATGTTGGGCCGGTCGAAGCTGGCCACGAAGTGCCGGGCGGCCGGCATGTGCAGCCGCTGGGTGATCTCCTCGTGGGTCGCGTGGGTGGCGGTCGCCGTGAGGGCGATGCGCGGGACGTCCGGCCAGCGCTCGCCGAGGAGGGAGAGGGCCAGATAGTCGGGGCGGAAGTCGTGGCCCCACTGGGAGACGCAGTGTGCCTCGTCGATCGCGAAGACGGCGATCTTGCCGCGAGCCAGCAGGTCCAGCGTGGAGTCCAGGCGCAGCCGCTCCGGCGCGAGGTAGAGAAGGTCGAGCTCACCGGCGAGGAACTGAGCCTCGACCACACGCCGCTCGTCGAAGTCCTGGGTGGAGTTGACGAACCCGGCGTTCACACCGAGGGCGCGCAGGGCGTCCACCTGGTCCTGCATGAGGGCGATGAGCGGTGAGATCACGATGCCCGTACCGGGTCTGACCAGGGCGGGGATCTGGTAGCACAGCGACTTTCCGCCGCCGGTGGGCATGAGGACGACGGCGTCTCCGCCGGCCACCACATGCTCGATGATCGCTTCCTGCTCGCCCCGGAAGGCGTCGTACCCGAAAACCCTGTGCAGCGTGGCCAGTGCCTCGCTGTCCGCCGGTCCGGGCGTCTGCCGCGTCCCCGGCGGCTCGGTCGTCCCTGGCATCTCGTCGGTTCCGCCCGTCCCACCCATCGTCGTGTCCCCCGTACGTCGTCCCTCGACCACTGCCTCCACGATAGGGGCACGGACCGACAGCGCCGGAGTTATCCACAGGCCCGCCGTCCGAGAGAGCGGCACGGGGACGGAAGCCGGAGGGGCACGGGGAGGGGCGCGGGGCGGGGTCCCCCGTCCGGCGGTGTCCTCAGTCCTTGGGCCGTTCAGTCCTTTGGCCGTCCTCGCGTGGCGGCCCGGAAGCGGCGCGGGCCATGCTGCACGGGCGGGACCGGGGAGGCCCGCACTGTACGGAGGCGCCGCACTCGCGTGCCTCTTCCGCCCCAAGGAGCATCAGGATGTCTCTCAGGTCCCGCACCGCCGGCGCCGTTCTGGCGCTGGCCGTGCCGTTCGCTCTGGCCGCGGTTCCCGCCGACGCGGCTCCCGTCCCCGAGGCCGACCCGTTCATGTGGACGGATCTGACCCCGACGTACACGGCGACCACGGACTACCAGTACGAGCCCTTCGCGGTCACGGACGGGTACCGGCCCGTCGGCGAGTGCGCCCAGGACACCGGGACCGGCAGGGCAGGCGCGGGCTACCACTACGTGAACCCCTCCCATGTCGGCAGCCTCGACCCGGCCGAGCCCGCGGGTCTCCTCTACGAGACCGACGGCAACGGCGGCCGTGCCCTGGTCGGGGTGGAGTGGATCGTCCGCGCCGACACCACTGCCACCGCGCCGACGCTGTTCGGGCAGACCTTCCAGGGGCCGGCGACCCTCGACGGGGTGGGTTCCGTGTACACGCTGCACGCCTGGATCTGGAAGGACAATCCGAACGGTCTGTTCGCGCCGTGGAACCCGACGGTGACCTGCCCGTAGCCACGACCGCGGCCGGCGCGCCGCAGGTGCCGGCAGCCCGTGGCCCTGCGGTCCAGGACCGCCCACGCGCGCGTGGGCCCCGGTTCCTCGGAGGGAACCGGGGCCCACGGCCGTACCGGACGGATCAGCGCACGAAGACTCCCGCCTGGCTCGCCAGGTCCAGGAAGTACTGCGGTGCCACGCCGAGCACCAGCGTGACCGCGACGCCGACGCCGATCGTCGCCATGGTCAGCGGTGACGGAACGGCGACCGTGGGACCGTCGGGCCTGGGCTCGCTGAAGAACATCAGCACGATCACGCGGATGTAGAAGAACGCGGCGATCGCCGACGAGATCACACCGACCACGACCAGCGGGGCCGCGCCGCCCTCCGCCGCCGCCTTGAACACGGCGAACTTCCCGGCGAAGCCGGAGGTCAGCGGGATACCCGCGAAGGCCAGCAGGAACACCGCGAAGACGGCCGCGACCAGCGGTGAGCGGCGGCCGAGGCCGGCCCACTTGGACAGGTGCGTGGCCTCTCCGCCGGCGTCGCGCACCAGGGTGACCACGGCGAAGGCGCCGATGGTCACGAAGGAGTACCCGGCCAGGTAGAACAGGACGGACGACACGCCGTCCTTCGAGGTCGCGATGACACCCGCGAGGATGAATCCGGCGTGCGCGATCGACGAGTACGCGAGCAGTCGCTTGATGTCGGTCTGGGTGATCGCGACGATCGCGCCGCCCAGCATGGTGATGATCGCGACGCCCCACATGACCGGCCGCCAGTCCCAGCGCAGGCCGGGCAGGACGACGTACAGCAGGCGCAGCAGCGCGCCGAACGCGGCCACCTTGGTCGCCGCGGCCATGAAGCCGGTCACCGGGGTGGGCGCGCCCTGGTAGACGTCGGGCGTCCACATGTGGAAGGGGACCGCGCCGACCTTGAAGAGCAGGCCCATGACGACCATCGCGGTGCCGATCAGGAGCAGCGCGTCGTTGCCCATGGTTTCGGCGAGGGCGGGGTCGATGCTGGTGACGGTGCCGTCGACGACCTGGGAGATGGTGGCGTACGACACCGAGCCGGCGTAGCCGTACAGCAGCGCGATGCCGAACAGGGTGAACGCGGAGGCGAAGGCGCCGAGCAGGAAGTACTTGACCGCGGCTTCCTGGGACATCAGGCGTTTGCGGCGGGCCAGGGCGCACATCAGGTAGAGCGGGAGGGAGAAGACCTCCAGGGCCACGAAGAGCGTCAGCAGGTCGTTGGCCGAGGGGAACACCAGCATGCCGGCGATCGCGAAGAGGAGCAGCGGGAAGACCTCGGTGGTGGTGAAGCCGGCCTTCACCGCGGCCTTCTCGCTGTCGCTGCCGGGCACGGAGGCGGCCTGTGCGGCGAAGGAGTCGACGCGGTTGCCGTGGGCGGCCGGGTCGAGGCGGCGTTCGGCGAAGGTGAACAGGGCGAGCAGGCCGGCCAGCAGGATCGTGCCCTGCAGGAACAGGGACGGTCCGTCGACGGCGATCGCGCCCATGGCGGCGATGTGCGCCTTGGTGGTGCCGTATCCGTCCGCGGCCAGTGCGACGACCGCCGCGAAGGCCGCGCACAGCGCGACGGCGGAGACGAAGACCTGCGCGTAGTAGCGGGATTTGCGCGGGACGAACGCCTCGACGAGCACCCCGACGATCGCCGCGCCGAGCACGATCAGGGTGGGGGACAATTGTCCGTATTCGATCTTCGGCGCGTCGATCTTCGAGATCGGCTCGGCTGCGGTTGTCCACAGGCTGTGGACGGCTGCTGCGCTCACTTGGCCGCCTCCACTGCGGGCTTGGGGTCGGTCTTGTGTACGTCCGACATGGTCTGTTTGACCGCCGGGTTGACGATGTCCGTGACGGGCTTCGGGTAGACCCCCAGGAAGATCAGCAGAACGATCAGCGGGGTGACGACCACGAGTTCACGCGCGCGCAGGTCGGGCATCGCGGAGACCTCCGGTTTCACCGGGCCCGTCATCGTCCGCTGGTAGAGGACGAGGGTGTAGAGCGCGGCGAGGACGATGCCGAGGGTGGCGATGATGCCGATGGCCGGGTAGCGCGTGAACGTGCCGACCAGGACCAGGAATTCGCTCACGAAGGGGGCGAGACCCGGCAGCGACAGGGTGGCCAGGCCGCCGATCAGGAAGGTGCCGGCGAGCACCGGGGCGACCTTCTGCACACCGCCGTAGTCGGCGATGAGCCGCGAGCCGCGCCGGGAGATCAGGAAGCCGGCGACCAGCATCAGCGCGGCCGTGGAGATGCCGTGGTTGACCATGTAGAGGGTGGCGCCGGACTGGCCCTGGCTGGTCATCGCGAAGATGCCCAGGATGATGAAGCCGAAGTGCGAGATGGACGCGTAGGCGACCAGGCGCTTGATGTCCCGCTGGCCGACGGCGAGCAGGGCGCCGTAGATGATGCTGATCACGGCGAGGACGAGGATGGCGGGCGTCGCCCACTTCGAGGCCTCCGGGAACAGCTGGAGGCAGAAGCGGAGCATCGCGAACGTGCCCACCTTGTCGACGACCGCTGTGATGAGGACGGCGACCGGGCCGGTGGACTCCTGCATGGCGTTGGGCAGCCAGGTGTGCAGCGGCCACAGCGGCGCCTTCACCGCGAAGGCGAAGAAGAAGCCGAGGAACAGCCAGCGTTCGGTGCTGGTCGCCATGTGCAGGGAGCCGTTCGCGCGGGCCTGCGCGATCTCCGCGAGGGAGAAGTTCCCGGCGACCACGTAGAGGCCGATCACCGCGGCCAGCATGATCAGGCCGCCGACCAGGTTGTAGAGGAGGAACTTCACGGCCGCGTACGACCGTTGGGCCGCCGCGTTCTCGTCGGAGCCCGCGTGGGCACGGTCCCCGAAGCCGCCGATGAGGAAGTACATCGGGATCAGCATGGCTTCGAAGAAGATGTAGAAGAGGAAGACGTCGGTGGCCTCGAAGGAGATGATCACCATCGCCTCGACGGCCAGGATCAGGGCGAAGAAGCCCTGGGTGGGCCGCCACCGCTTGCTGCCGGTCTCCAGCGGGTCGGCGTCGTGCCAGCCCGCGAGGATGATGAACGGGATCAGCAGGGCGGTCAGCGCGAGCAGGGCGACCGCGATGCCGTCGACGCCCAGTTCGTAGCGGACACCGAAGTCCGAGATCCAGGCGTGGGACTCGGTGAGCTGGTAGCGGCTGCCGCCCGGGTCGAAGCGGACCAGGACGACGATCGCCAGCGCGAGCGTGCCGAGCGAGACCAGCAGCGCGAGCCATTTGGCGGCGGTGCGCTGTGCGGCCGGTACGGCGGCCGTCGCGACCGCCCCGACGGCGGGGAGCACCGCCGTCGCTGTCAGCAGAGGAAAGGACATCGGTATCAGACCGCCCTCATCAGCAGGGTCGCGGCGACCAGGAGGGCAGCGCCGCCGAACATCGAGACCGCGTACGAGCGCGCGTAGCCGTTCTGGAGCTTGCGCAGTCGGCCGGACAGCCCGCCGAAGCCCGCCGCCGTGCCGTTGACGACCCCGTCGACCAGGGTGTGGTCGACGTAGACCAGGGAGCGGGTGAGGTGTTCGCCACCGCGGACCAGGACGACGTGGTTGAAGTCGTCCTGGAGGAGGTCGCGGCGGGCCGCGCGGGTGAGCAGCGAACCGCGCGGGGCGATGGCCGGGACGGGTCGGCGGCCGTACTGGAGGTAGGCGATGCCGACGCCGATGACCAGGCACACCATGGTGGCGCCGGTGACCGTGGTCGCGCTCAGCGGGGAGTCGCCCTCGCTGTGACCGGTGATCGGCTCCAGCCAGTGCAGGAAACGGTCGCCGATGCTGAAGAACGCGCCGCCGAAGACCGAGCCGATCGCCAGCACGATCATCGGGATGGTCATGACCTTCGGGGACTCGTGCGGGTGCGGCTCGTGGCCGTGCTCGTCGGGCTGCCAGCGCTTCTCGCCGAAGAACGTCATCAGCATCACGCGCGTCATGTAGAAGGCGGTGATGGCCGCGCCGAGCAGGGCGCAGGCGCCGAGGATCCAGCCCTCGGTGCCGCCCTTGGCGAACGCCGCCTCGATGATCTTGTCCTTGGAGAAGAAGCCTGACAGGCCCGGGAAGCCGATGATGGCGAGGTAGCCGAGACCGAAGGTGATGAAGGTGACCGGCATGTACTTGCGCAGGCCGCCGTACTTGCGCATGTCGACCTCGTCGTTCATGCCGTGCATGACGGAACCGGCGCCGAGGAACAGTCCGGCCTTGAAGAAGCCGTGCGTCACCAGGTGCATGATCGCGAAGACGTAGCCGATCGGGCCGAGGCCGGCGGCGAGCACCATGTAGCCGATCTGCGACATCGTCGAACCGGCGAGGGCCTTCTTGATGTCGTCCTTCGCGCAACCGACGATCGCACCGAACAGGAGCGTGACGGCGCCGACGACGGTCACGACGAGTTGTGCGTCCGGCGCCGCGTTGAAGATCGCTCCGGAGCGGACGATGAGGTAGACGCCGGCGGTGACCATGGTCGCCGCGTGGATGAGGGCCGAGACCGGGGTCGGGCCCTCCATGGCGTCCCCGAGCCAGGACTGCAGCGGAACCTGGGCGGACTTGCCGCAGGCGGCGAGCAGCAGCATCAGGCCGATCGCGGTGAGCCTGCCCTCGGAGGCGTCGGTGGCGTGGCTGAGGACGGGGCCGAAGGCGAACGTGCCGAACGTCGTGAACATCAGCATGATCGCGATCGAGAGGCCCATGTCGCCGACCCGGTTGACCAGGAAGGCCTTCTTCGCGGCGGTGGCCGCGCTGGGCTTGTGCTGCCAGAAGCCGATCAGCAGGTACGAGGCGAGGCCGACGCCCTCCCAGCCGACGTACAGCAGCAGGTAGTTGTCGGCGAGGACGAGCAGCAGCATCGCCGCGAGGAACAGGTTGAGGTAGCCGAAGAAGCGGCGGCGGCGCTCGTCGTGCTCCATGTACCCGATCGAGTACAGGTGGATGAGCGAGCCGACGCCGGTGATCAGCAGGACGAACGTCATCGACAGCTGGTCGAGGCGGAAGGTGACGTCCGCCTGGAAGCCGGCCACCGGGACCCAGGTGAACAGGTGCTGCATCAGGGTGCGGTGTTCGGCGTTCTTGCCCAGCAGGTCGGCGAAGAGGATCACGCCGAACACGAAGGAGGTCGTCGACAGGAGCGTGCCGATCCAGTGGCCCACGCCGTCCAGGCGGCGGCCGCCGACCAGGAGGACGGCCGCTCCGAGCAGGGGCGCCGCGATCAGCAGCGCAATGAGGTTCTCCACGATTCAGCGACCCCTTACAGCTTCATCAGGCTGGCGTCGTCGACCGAGGCCGAGTGGCGGGTACGGAACAGCGACACGATGATCGCGAGCCCGACCACGACCTCCGCGGCGGCGACGACCATCGTGAAGAAGGCGATGATCTGGCCGTCGAGATTGCCGTGCATGCGGGAGAAGACGACGAACGCGAGGTTGCAGGCGTTGAGCATCAGCTCGATGCACATGAAGACGACGATCGCGTTTCGTCTGATCAGCACACCGGTGGCGCCGATCGTGAACAACAGGGCGGCGAGATAGAGGTAGTAGACCGGGTTCACTTCGATGCCTCCTCGGGCCGCTTGAGGTTCTCCGGCTCGATCGGCGTCCGCTCCAGCCGTTCCTCGGCGCGCTGTTCCAGGGCCCGCAGGTCGTTGAGGGCCTCCGCGGACACGTCACGGATCTGGCCGCGGTCGCGCAGCGTCTTGTTGACCGTGAGCTCGGACGGCGTGCCGTCGGGCAGCAGGCCGGCGATGTCGACGGCGTTGTGCCGGGCGTAGACGCCGGGGGCGGGCAGCGGCGGCAGGTGCTTGCCTTCACGGACGCGCAGTTCGGACTGCTCGCGCTGGGTCTTGGCGCGCTCGGTGCGCTCGCGGTGGGTGAGCACCATGGCGCCGACGGCCGCGGTGATGAGCAGGGCACCGGTGATTTCGAAGGCGAAGACGTACTTGGTGAAGATGAGGGCGGCGAGGCCCTCCACATTGCCGTTGGCGTTGGCCTGGCCGGTGCCGTTGAAGTTCTTGAGGGAGGCGTTGGCGATGCCCGCGAAGAGCAGGACGCCGAAGCCGACCCCACAGAGAAGGGCCAGCCAGCGCTGGCCCTTGATGGTCTCGGTCAGGGAGTCGGCGGCGGTAACGCCGACCAGCATCACCACGAAGAGGAACAGCATCATGATCGCGCCGGTGTAGACGACGATCTGCACGATGCCCAGGAAGTAGGCGCCGTTGGCGAGGTAGAACACCGCCAGGATGATCATGGTGCCGGCGAGACAGAGGGCGCTGTGCACGGCCCTCTTCATGAGGACGGTGCCCAGGGCGCCGAACACGGCGACGGTGCCGAGGACCCAGAACTGGAAGGCCTCCCCGGTGGAGGTGGCGTAGGCGGCGAGCTGCGGGCCCATCATGCCTCCACCTCCTCGTCCTGCGCCGCGTCCGAAGGGCCTGCCCATTGAGGCTGTTCGCCCTTGGAGACGGCCACCTGCTGGACGGTCCCGGGCGCGGCCTCGGTCACCAGGCCCCGGTAGTAGTCCTGTTCGTCGGTGCCCGGGAAGATCGCGTGCGGGCTGTCGACCATGCCCTCTTCGAGGCCGGCGAGCAGCTGCTCCTTGGTGTAGATGAGGTTGGCGCGGCTGGTGTCGGCGAGCTCGAACTCGTTGGTCATCGTGAGTGCGCGCGTGGGGCACGCCTCGATGCACAGGCCGCACAGGATGCAGCGGGCGTAGTTGATCTGGTAGACGCGGCCGTAGCGCTCACCCGGCGAGTAACGCTCCTCGTCGGTGTTGTCGGCGCCCTCCACGTAGATGGCGTCGGCGGGGCAGGCCCAGGCGCACAGTTCGCAGCCGACGCACTTCTCCAGGCCGTCCGGATGGCGGTTGAGCTGGTGCCGTCCGTGGAACCGCGGAGCCGTGGTCTTCTTCTGCTCCGGGTACTGCTCGGTCAGCCGCTTCTTGAACATGGCCTTGAAGGTCACGCCGAAGCCGGCCACGGGGTTCAGGAAACCGGGCTCGGTCTCCTTGGGCTCCTCAGCCATCGGACGCCTCCTTTCCATCCGTAGATCCGTCACTGACAGTGTCCGGTCCACCACTGACAATCAGCTCCCGCTCCCGGCGCGGGCTGCGCCGAGGCACCGGCGGCAGCTCCTGTCCGGGCAGCGGCGGCACGGGGAAGCCGCCTGCCATCGGGTCGAACGCGACCGGCTCGGCGGCGGGCTGCGCGCCCTCCCTGCCGCCCTTGTCGCGGAACATGTCGACGACGAAGGACAGGACTAGCAGCGCGAGGATTCCGCCGCCGACGTAGAGGGCGATGTCGCTGAAGCCGTAGTTCTCGTTGCGGAGGGTCCGTACGGTGGCGACGAGCATCAGCCAGACGACCGAGACCGGGATGAGGACCTTCCAGCCGAGTTTCATCAGCTGGTCGTAGCGCACCCGCGGAAGGCTGGCGCGCAGCCAGACGAAGACGAACAGCAGCACGACGACCTTGGCGACGAACCAGAGCATCGGCCACCAGCCGTGGTTGGCGCCCGCCCAGACGGTGCTGATCGGCCAGGGGGCGCGCCAGCCGCCGAGGAACAGCGTCGTCGACACGGCAGCGACCGTCACCATGTTGACGTACTCGGCGAGCATGAACATCGCGAACTTGATCGACGAGTACTCGGTGTTGAAGCCGCCGACCAGGTCGCCCTCGGACTCCGGCATGTCGAAGGGGGCGCGGTTGGTCTCGCCGACCATGGTGACGACGTAGATGATGAACGAGACCGGCAGCAGCACGATGTACCAGCGGCCCTGCTGCTGGTCGACGATCGTGGACGTCGACATCGAGCCCGAGTACAGGAACACCGACGCGAACGCGGCGCCCATGGCGATCTCGTAGGAGATCATCTGCGCGCAGGAGCGCAGGCCGCCGAGGAGCGGGTAGGTGGATCCGGAGCTCCAGCCGGCGAGGACGATGCCGTAGATGCCGACGGAGGCGACCGCGAGGATGTAGAGCATCGCGATCGGCAGGTCGGTGAGCTGCATCGTGGTGCGGTGGCCGAAGATCGAGACCTCGTTGTCGGCCGGTCCGAACGGGATGACCGCGATGGCCATGAACGCCGGGATGGCCGCGACGATCGGCGCCAGGATGTAGACGGCCTTGTCGGCGCGTTTGACGATGAGGTCTTCCTTGAGCATCAGCTTCACGCCGTCGGCGAGCGACTGGAGCATGCCCCAGGGGCCGTGCCGGTTGGGGCCGATGCGCAGCTGCATCCAGGCGATGACCTTGCGCTCCATGACGATGGAGACCAGCACGGTCACCATCAGGAAGGCGAAGCAGAAGACCGCCTTGACGACGACCAGCCACCAGGGGTCGCGGCCGAACATGGAGAGGTCTTCAGCAGCGAGGTACGGGTACGGGCTCATGCCTCCACCTCCTTGGGGGCCTCATCGGCGGTGGCCGCCGGGCCGATGCGGACGAGTGCGCCGGGCAGCGCCCCGGTGTCGGAGGCGACGCCGCCGCCCACGGAGTTCAGCGGGAGCCAGACCACGCGGTCGGGCATCTCGGTGATCCTGAGCGGGAGTGCGACGGTGCCGGCGCCCGAGGTCACGGCGACCAGCTCGCCGTTCGCGATGCCGGCCTCGGCGGCGGTCGCGGCGGACAGGCGGGCGTGGGCGGCGTGCCGGGTGCCGGCGAGGGCCTCGTCGCCTTCCTGGAGGACGCCCTGGTCGAGCAGGAGCCGGTGTCCGGCGAGCACGGCCTCCCCGGCCGCCGGCCGCGGCAGCGGTCCCGCCGTCTCCAGCGGCTCGGAGGCCTTCGGCCCGTCCCAGGCGCCGAGCCGGTCGAGTTCCGCGCGCGTGGTGCGCAGGTCGGGCAGGCCGAGGTGGACGTCCATGGCGTCGGCGAGCATCTGCAGCACGCGCGCGTCGGTGGGCGCGAGCCGCCGGGTCATCTGCTCGGGCTTGAGCGCGGCCTCGAAGAACCGCACCCGGCCTTCCCAGTTGAGGAAGGTGCCGGCCTTCTCGGCGACGGCGGCGACCGGGAGGACGACATCGGCGCGCTCGGTGACCTCGCTGGGCCGCAGCTCCAGCGAGACCAGGAAGCCGACGGCTTCGAGTGCGGCACGCGCGCGCGTGGGGTCGGGCAGGTCGGCGACCTCGACGCCGGCGACCAGCAGGGCGGAGAGTTCACCGCGGGCGGCGGCCTCGATGATCTGGCCGGTGTCGCGGCCGTAGCGGAGCGGGAGTTCGGACACGCCCCAGGCGGCGGCGACCTCGTCACGCGCGCGTGGGTCGGTGGCCGGGCGTCCGCCGGGCAGCAGCGACGGCAGCGCGCCCGCCTCGATCGCGCCGCGCTCACCGGCCCGGCGCGGGATCCACACCAGCTGTGCGCCGGTGGCGGTGGCGGCCCGTACGGCGGCGGTCAGGCCGCCGACGACCGATGCCAGCCGCTCGCCGACGACGATCACCGCGCCCTCGGTGCGCAGCGCCTCGGCGGCCTGGGTGCCGGGCTCCTCCAGGCCGACGCCGCTCGCGAGCGCGTCCAGCCATTCGGTCTCGGTGCCGGGCGCGGCCGGCAGCAGCGTGCCGCCGGTCTTCTCCAGGCCGCGCGTGGCGTGCGTGGCGAGCGAGAACACCTTCTGCTTGTGCTTGCGCCAGGCCTTGCGCAACCGCAGGAAGACGCCGGGCGCCTCCTCCTCCGACTCGAACCCGACCAGCAGCACGGCGGGCGCCTGTTCCAGCGAGGTGTAGGTGACGCCCGTACCGTCGAGGTCGCGGCCGCGGCCTGCGATCCGGGCGGCCAGGAAGTCGGCTTCCTCGCTGCTGTGCACGCGCGCGCGGAAGTCGATGTCGTTGGTGTCGAGGGCGACGCGCGCGAACTTGCTGTACGCGTAGGCGTCCTCGACGGCGAGCCGGCCGCCGGTGAGGACGCCGGCCCGGGAACGGGCCGCGGCCAGTCCCTGGGCGGCCGCGTCGAGCGCCTCCGGCCAGGAGGCGGGTTCGAGAACGCCCTGCGCGTTGCGGACCAGCGGGGTCTCCAGGCGGTCCTTCTGCTGCGCGTACCGGAACCCGAAGCGCCCCTTGTCGCAGATCCACTCCTCGTTGACCTCGGGGTCGTTGGCGGCGAGCCGCCGCATGACCTTGCCGCGCCGGTGGTCGGTGCGGGTGGCGCAGCCGCCCGAGCAGTGCTCGCACACGGACGGCGAGGAGATCAGGTCGAAGGGACGGGAGCGGAAGCGATACGCCGCCGAGGTCAGCGCGCCCACCGGGCAGATCTGGATGGTGTTCCCGGAGAAGTACGACTCGAACGGGTCGCCCTCGCCGGTGCCGACCTGCTGGAGCGCGCCGCGTTCCAGGAGCTCGATCATCGGGTCGCCGGCGACCTGGTTGGAGAACCGGGTGCAGCGCGCGCACAGCACGCACCGCTCACGGTCGAGAAGCACCTGGGTGGAGATGGGGAGGGGCTTCTGGAAGGTGCGCTTCTTGCCGTCGAAACGGGACTCGGCGTTGCCGTGCGACATCGCCTGGTTCTGCAGCGGGCATTCGCCGCCCTTGTCGCAGACCGGGCAGTCCAGCGGGTGGTTGATGAGCAGCAGCTCCATCACCCCGTGCTGGGCCTTCTCGGCGACCGGGGAGGTGAGATGGGTCTTCACCACCATGCCGTCGGTGCAGGTGATCGTGCAGGACGCCATGGGCTTGCGCTGGCCCTCGACCTCGACGATGCACTGGCGGCAGGCGCCGGCCGGGTCCAGCAGGGGGTGGTCGCAGAAGCGCGGGATCTCGATGCCGAGCTGCTCGGCGGCGCGGATGACCAGGGTGCCCTTGGGCACGCTGATCTCCACGCCGTCGATCGTCAGCGTGACGAGGTCCTGCGGCGGAACCGCCGCCGTCCCCCCCGAGGAGGGGGAACTCGTGGTCACGGTCATGCGTTCACCTCCGGGCGGTCCGCCCAGGCCGTCGACTTGGCCGGGTCGAAGGGGCAGCCCCGGCCCGTGATGTGCTGTTCGTACTCCTCGCGGAAGTACTTGAGCGAGGAGAAGATCGGGGACGCGGCGCCGTCGCCGAGGGCGCAGAAGGACTTGCCGTTGATGTTGTCGGCGATGTCGTTCAGCTTGTCGAGGTCGGACATCACGCCCTTGCCGGCCTCGATGTCGCGCAGCAACTGCACCAGCCAGTAGGTGCCTTCACGGCACGGGGTGCACTTGCCGCAGGACTCGTGCGCGTAGAACTCGGTCCAGCGGGTGACGGCGCGCACGACGCAGGTGGTCTCGTCGAAGCACTGGAGGGCCTTGGTGCCGAGCATGGAACCGGCCGCCCCCACTCCTTCGTAGTCGAGAGGGACGTCGAGGTGCTCGTCGGTGAACATGGGCGTCGAGGAGCCGCCCGGCGTCCAGAACTTCAGGCGGTGGCCGGTGCGCATTCCCCCGCTCATGTCGAGGAGCTGGCGCAGGGTGATGCCGAGCGGTGCCTCGTACTGGCCGGGGCTGGTGACGTGGCCGCTCAGCGAGTAGAGCGTGAAGCCGGGTGACTTCTCGCTTCCCATCGACCTGAACCAGTCCTTGCCCTTTTGCAGGATGGCGGGAACCGAGGCGATGGACTCGACGTTGTTCACAACAGTCGGGCAGGCGTAGAGCCCTTCGACAGCCGGGAAGGGGGGACGCAGTCGCGGTTGACCACGGCGGCCTTCGAGCGAGTCGAGCAGTGCGGTCTCCTCACCGCAGATGTACGCGCCGGCGCCGGCGTGCACGGTGAGCTCCAGGTCGAGACCGCTGCCCAGGATGTTCTCACCGAGGTAGCCGGCCGCGTAGGCCTCGCGCACGGCCTCGTGCAGCCGCCGCAGGACGGGCACGACTTCACCACGCAGATAGATGAAGGCATGCGACGACCGGATGGCGTAGCACGCGATCACGATGCCCTCGATGAGGCTGTGCGGGTTCGCGAAGAGGAGCGGGATGTCCTTGCAGGTCCCGGGCTCCGACTCGTCGGCGTTGACAACCAGATAGTGCGGTTTGCCATCTCCCTGCGGAATGAACTGCCACTTCATCCCGGTGGGGAATCCCGCGCCGCCCCGGCCGCGCAGCCCGGACTCCTTGACGTAGGCGATCAGGTCGTCCGGTGACATGGCGAGCGCCTTGCGGAGGCCCTCGTATCCGTCGTGCCGCCGGTAGACGTCCAGCGTCCAGGACCGGTCCTCGTCCCAGAAGGCCGACAGCACGGGTGCGAGCAGCTTCTCGGGGCTGGTGTCCTTGAGATCGGGTACCACCGTCATCACTCCCCCTCCTCGGCGGCAGGCCCTGCCGGGTGCGACGGGTCGGAGGCCGAGGTCTCCTGCGGCGCGTCATGGGAACTGAGGTGCTCGGCCGGCGACGGCTCGTGTACCGTCCGGTCCTGCGGACCCGGGCGCGGATGGACCACGCGCGCGGGCGCGGACTCTCCCCTGGCCAGGTGGAGGCCCACCAGCGAGGCGGGTCCGGCGCTTCCGCTCTCCTCGACGGCCCCGGGCCGCTCGTCGGGGAAGCCGGCCAGGATCCGCGCGGTCTCCTTGAAGGTGCACAGCCGGGCCCCGCGGGTGGGCTCGACGTCCCGGCCCGCGCGCAGGTCGTCGACCAGGCGCCGGGCGCTCGCCGGGGTCTGGTTGTCGAAGAACTCCCAGTTGACCATCACGACCGGCGCGAAGTCGCAGGCCGCGTTGCACTCGATGTGCTCCAGGGTGACGCTGCCGTCGTCGGTGGTCTCGCCGTTGCCGACGCCCAGGTGCTCCTGGAGGGTCTCGAAGATGGCGTCGCCGCCCATCACCGCGCACAGCGTGTTGGTGCAGACGCCCACCTGGTAGTCGCCGGAGGGCTTGCGCCGGTACATCGTGTAGAAGGTGGCGACCGCGGTGACCTCCGCCGTGGTCAGCTCCAGCACGTCGGCGCAGAACTGCATGCCGGTGCGGGTGACATGCCCCTCCTCCGACTGCACGAGATGCAGCAGCGGCAGCAGCGCGGACCGGGAGTCGGGGTAGCGCGCGATGATGTCGCGCGCGTCCGTCTCCAGTCGGGCCCGGACGTCGTCCGGATACGCGGGCGCGGGCAGCTCGGGCATGCCCAGGCTGACGCCCCGCTCCGAAGAAGAGGTGTTCACCGGTCGACGCCTCCCAGTACCGGGTCGATGGACGCGATGACGACGATGACGTCGGCGACCTGGCCGCCCTCACACATCGCCGCGATGGCCTGCAGGTTGGCGAAGGACGGGTCGCGGAAGTGGACCCGGTAGGGGCGGGTGCCACCGTCGGAGACGACGTGCGCCCCGAGTTCGCCCTTGGGTGACTCGATGGCCGTGTAGACCTGTCCGGGCGGGACCCGGAAGCCCTCGGTGACCAGCTTGAAGTGGTGGATCAGGGCCTCCATGGAGGTGCCCATGATCTTCTTGATGTGGTCGAGGGAGTTGCCGAGTCCGTCCGGTCCCAGGGCGAGCTGGGCGGGCCAGGCGATCTTCTTGTCGGCGACCATGACCGGCCCGGGCTGGAGCCGGTCCAGGCACTGCTCGACGATCCTGAGCGACTGGCGCATCTCCTCCAGGCGGATCAGGAAACGGCCGTAGGCGTCCGAGGTCTCGGCGACGGCGACGTCGAAGTCGTAGTTCTCGTAGCCGCAGTAGGGCTGGGATTTGCGCAGGTCGTGCGGCAGGCCGGTGGCCCGCAGGATGGGGCCGGTGGCGCCGAGGGCCATGCAGCCGGCCAGGTCGAGATAGCCGATGCCCTGCATGCGGCCCTTGAAGACGGGGTTCCCGGTGGCGAGCTTGTCGTACTCGGGGAGGTTCTTCCGCATCTTCTTGATGAACTCGCGGATCTGGTCCACCGCGCCGGGTGGCAGGTCCTGGGCGAGTCCGCCCGGGCGGATGTACGCATGGTTCATCCGCAGGCCGGTGATGAGCTCGAAGAGGTCGAGAATCATTTCACGATCACGGAACCCGTAGATCATGAGCGTGGTGGCGCCCAGCTCCATGCCGCCGGTGGCGATGGCGACCAGGTGCGAGGACATCCGGTTCAGCTCCATCAGGAGCACTCGGATGATCGTGGCGCGGTCGGTGACCTGGTCCTCGATGCCGAGGAGTTTCTCGACGGCGAGACAGTAGGCGGTCTCGTTGAAGAAGGACGTCAGGTAGTCCATGCGCGTGACGAAGGCGGAGCCCTGCGTCCACGTGCGGTACTCGAGGTTCTTCTCGATGCCGGTGTGCAGATAGCCGACGCCGCAGCGGGTCTCGGTGACGGTCTCGCCGTCGATCTCGAGGATCAGCCGGAGCACCCCATGGGTGGAGGGGTGCTGGGGACCCATGTTGACGACGATGCGTTCGTCGTCGGCGCGGGCCGCGGACTGGACGATCTCGTCCCAGTCGCCACCGGTGACCGTATATACGGTGCCCTCGGTGGTCTCGCGCGCCGAGGCGGTCGACGCGGCGGATGCTGACTGTGTGCTCACGAGTACGACCTCCGCTGGTCCGGAGCCGGGATCTGGGCGCCCTTGTACTCGACGGGGATGCCGCCGAGGGGGTAGTCCTTGCGCTGCGGATGGCCCTGCCAGTCGTCCGGCATAAGGATGCGGGTCAGGGCCGGGTGACCGTCGAAGACGATCCCGAAGAAGTCGTAGGTCTCCCGTTCGTGCCAGTCGTTGGTCGGATAGACGGAGACCAGGGACGGGATGTGCGGGTCGGCGTCCGGGGCGCTGACCTCCAGCCGGATCAGCCGGTTGTGGGTGATCGAGCGCAGGTGGTAGACGGCGTGCAGCTCGCGGCCCTTGTCGTGGAGGTAGTGGACGCCGCTGACGCCGGTGCACAGCTCGAAGCGGAGCGCGGGGTCGTCGCGCAGGGTGCGGGCGACGCGCAGCAGGTGCTCGCGTTCGATGTGGAAGGTGACCTCGCCGCGGTCGACGACCGTCTTCTCGATGGCGTTGGCGGGCAGCAGGCCCTGTTCCTCCAGGGCACCCTCCAGCTCGTCGGCGACCTCGTCGAACCAACCGCCGTACGGGCGGGCCGCCGGCCCGGGGAGCCGGACGGAGCGGACCAGGCCGCCGTAGCCGGAGGTGTCGCCGCCGTTGTTGGCGCCGAACATGCCGCGCTGGACGCGGATCTCCTCGCCGCCCTGGCCTCGCTGGCCGGGGAGGTTGTCGGTGGCGAGGTCCTTCTCGGGATTGGCCCCGTTGTGGCCGTTCGCGTCGCTCACCGCAGCAGCCCCTTCATCTCGATCGTGGGCAGGGCCTTGAGCGCCGCCTCCTCCGCCTCGCGAGCCGCTTCCTGCGCGTTGACGCCGAGCTTGGAGCTCTGGATCTTCTGGTGGAGCTTGAGGATCGCGTCCAGCAGCATCTCGGGGCGGGGCGGGCAGCCGGGCAGGTAGATGTCGACCGGGACGATGTGGTCGACGCCCTGGACGATGGCGTAGTTGTTGAACATGCCGCCCGAGGAGGCGCAGACGCCCATGGAGATCACCCACTTCGGGTTGGGCATCTGGTCGTAGACCTGCCGCAGGACGGGCGCCATCTTCTGGCTGACCCGGCCGGCGACGATCATCAGGTCGGCCTGGCGCGGTGAGCCGCGGAAGACCTCCATGCCGAACCGTGCCAGGTCGTACCGGCCCGCTCCCGCCGTCATCATTTCGAAGGCGCAGCAGGCGAGGCCGAAGGTGGCGGGGAAGACGGACGCCTTGCGCACCCAGCCCGCGGCCTGCTCGACGGTGGTCAGCAGGAAACCGCTCGGCAGCTTTTCTTCGAGTCCCATGACTTAAAAGCCCCTCAGTCCCATTCCAGGCCGCCGCGCCGCCATACGTACGCGTACGCGACGAAGACGGTGAGCACGAAGAGCAGCATCTCCACGAGCCCGAAAACACCCAGGGCGTCGAAGGTGACGGCCCAGGGGTAGAGGAAGACGATCTCGATGTCGAAGACGATGAAGAGCATCGCCGTCAGGTAGTACTTGATCGGGAAACGCCCGCCGCCGGCCGGCGTGGGGGTCGGCTCGATTCCGCACTCGTAGGCTTCGAGCCTGGCGCGGTTGTACCGCTTCGGACCGATCAGCGTGGCCATGACCACGGAGAAGATCGCAAAGCCTGCCCCGAGGGCTCCCAGTACGAGGATGGGCGCATACGCGTTCACCGCTCCTCGCTCCTCTCAGTCGGCACTGACTGGTGGCGGTTCGACCGGGCCCACTCACCTCATCCGTCACACGAACCCCGCGCGTCCCGGGCGAAGATCGCGAACATGTGAAGCAGGTCACAAGCCCAGCTGCCTCGCATCTTATGCCCGTCGCTCTGTGATCTGCGACACGGGGTATTACACAAGCTTTGTGATCTCCACCACCTGACGATCGATCATGAAGTCGGATGAGTGGTGATCTTCGCACTCGAAGCGTTCAGCTGATCACCAGAGGTGACATTTTCGCCCGTCGGCGCAGGCGGGAGGGGGTCTCGGGCAGGCGCCTCCATATCAAGAGGGTTCCCCTGCATGCAAATTCGCGATGGACGGATGACCTTGATAGGGGACCGCGTTCACACGTCAGAGGGAGGAGCGGGGGGTGATGTGGACGCGTGCACACGTTCACGAACTCGGGCGGCCTCGATCCGCGCACGAGACGCACCCCTCCCGGTAACCGTTCCGTGACCTCCGCCACATTGATGAGAGGCGCCTGAGAGCCGGGCTTGGCCAATCATCTCAACCGATGGTAGGTGGGGGGCAATTCGGACGTTATGACGAAAGAACGTGATCACAGGCGTGATCACGGGCGCCCGCAATGTCCGTTACGGCGTCAATAAGGAATGACAGGCGCAGGATTCACGGCCCCGATTGAACAACTGTGGCGCACCACACGTTTCTTGAAGATATGAAGGAGCCCCTGGTACCGGTTGTTCCCATGTCCCACACCGCTCACATACGCAGCCACCGGAAACCCCGCCGCAGCGCGACGACAAGCATCGCCGTGCGCGCCGGAGTTGCCAGTGGCGTCCTCGGGATGGCGGCGGCGGGCGCGGCCTCGGCGAGTGCCGCCGAACCCGTGACGCAGACGCTCGAACTGCCCACCCTGACGGCCGATCTGGCCACCCAGGTGGCACAGTCCGCCGACGCCACGCAGCAGGCCGCCGCGAACTACGCGCTCCAGGCCGAGCGCGACGCGGCTGCCGCAAAGGCCGCGAAGCAGGCCAAGTCGGACCTCGCCGAGGCGAAGAAGAAGGCCGAGGCCAAGAAGAAGGCCGAGGAGGCCCGCAAGGAGGCCGCTCAGCGCGCCGCCTCCCGCAGCGCCGAGCGGACCACGCTCAGCGCCACCTCCACGGCCTCCAGCGCCTCCACGAGCACGTCCACGGCGACGGGTTCGGCCGCCGCTGTGGTCGCCTTCGTGAAGGCACAGATCGGCGACGCCTACGTCTCCGGCGGCACGGGCCCCAACTCGTGGGACTGCTCGGGTCTCGTGCAGGCCGCCTTCAAGTCGGTCGGCGTCAGCCTGCCGCGCGTCTCCCAGGACCAGTCGACGCAGGGCACCCAGGTCTCGCTGAGCAACCTCCAGCCCGGCGACATCCTCTACTGGGGCAGCGCCGGCAGCGCGTACCACGTGGCCGTGTACGTCGGCGACGGCATGTTCGTGGGCGCGCAGAACCCTTCCAGCGGCGTCGGGGAGCACCCGCTGTCGTACGACCCGCCGACCGGCGCGGTGCGGGTGCTCTGACAACAGGGGCGACCTGAGACAACCCGACACAACTCGGGCATCGCACAAGCACGGTAGGGCCGCAGCCGCTCGGGGGCAGCGGCCCTTCCGGCGTGCCGCCCCGCGGGCGGCCGCCCGCGGCAGCCCTGCGACGCTCCTGCGGCGGCCCGCCCCCACCGCGGGCCGTCCCGCCACTGTGGGCCGCGCCATCACCGCGGGCCGTCCCGCCACCGCGGGCCGTCCCCCCACCGCGGGCCGTCCCGCCACCGCGGGCCGTCCGGCCGCCACGGGCCGTCCCCCTTGCCTCGGTTTTCCACAGCCCCGCGCCAGGGTTTTCCACAGGCCCGCCCGTGATCCGGTGGCTCCTGGGATCCTCGATGCATGCCGCTCGCACGGAGCGGCCCGAGACCCGAGAAGGGGACACCGCGATGCCACGCGTCTTCGTCCAGGGAAACCCCATGGACTACTACCCCCGTCACGCCCCCGAGGCCCGACGCGGTTCGGTGCGCCGGATCACCGAGACCGGCGAGGAGGTCCTGCACAAGCCGTGCCGGGACGTCACGGAGTTCGGACCCGACCTCGCCGCGCTCATCGACGACATGTTCCTCACCATGTACATCGCCGAGGGAGCCGGCCTCGCGGCCAACCAAGTCGGGGTCGATCTCCGGCTGTTCGTGTACGACTGCCCCGATGACGATGGTGTCCGACATGTCGGGCACATCGTCAATCCCGTCCTGGAAGCACAGGGCCCGGCCGGTCGGCGGCTGCTCGACGACAGCGAGGGCTGCCTTTCGGTGCCGGGTGCCGTCATGGACGTTCCACGCCCGGACCGGGCGATCGTGCACGGACTGGACAAGGACGGCGATCCGGTCACCCTGGAGGGAACAGGGTATTTCGCCCGCTGTCTCGCGCACGAGACCGACCATGTGAACGGACGCGTGTATCTCGACCGGCTCTCCGGGCGGGAGCGGAAGGAGGCACTGCGGCAGGTGGCGGCCCGGCGGGAGGAGGTCTACGCCCGCAGAGCCGCCAACATCGAGGCGCTCACCGCCTAGCGCCGCTCACCTCGGGCCGGCGCTGACCTTGTAGCGGCGCTCACGCCTTCGGGGCCACCTTGCTCAGGCCGTTGATGATGCGGTCCATCGCGTCACCGCCGGTGGGGTCGGTGAGGTTCGCCAGGAGCTTCAGGGTGAACTTCATCAGCAGCGGGTGGGTCAGGCCGCGCTGGGCCGCGATCTGCATGACCTTCGGGTTGCCGATGAGCTTCACGAAGGCACGGCCCAGCGTGTAGTAGCCGCCGTAGGTGTCCTTGAGAACGCGCGGGTAGCGCTGCAGGGCGATCTCCCGCTGGCCGGGCGTGGCCCGCGCGTGCGCCTGGACGATGACGTCGGCGGCGATCTGGCCGGACTCCATGGCGTAGGCGATGCCCTCGCCGTTGAAGGGGTTCACCAGGCCGCCGGCGTCGCCGACGAGGAGCAGGCCGCGCGTGTAGTGGGGCTGGCGGTTGAAGGCCATGGGGAGGGCCGCGCCGCGGATCGGGCCGGTCATGTTCTCCGGGGTGTAGCCCCAGTCGGCGGGCATGGAGGCGCACCAGGCCTTGAGGACCTCGCGCCAGTCCAGTTCCTTGAAGGAGTCGGAGGTGTTCAGGACACCCAGGCCGACGTTGGAGGTGCCGTCACCCATGCCGAAGATCCAGCCGTAGCCCGGCAGCAGGCGGTCCTGGGGGCCGCGGCGGTCCCAGAGCTCCAGCCAGGACTCCAGGTAGTCGTCCTCGTGACGGGGGGAGGTGAAGTAGGTCCTTACGGCCACGCCCATCGGGCGGTCCTCGCGGCGGTGCAGGCCCATCGCGAGGGAGAGCCGGGTGGAGTTGCCGTCGGCGGCCACGACGAGCGGCGCGTGGAAGGTGACTTCGCGCTTCTCCTCGCCGAGCTTGGCGTGCACACCGGTGATCCGGCCGGTGCGGTCGTCGATGATCGGGGCGCCGACGTTGCAGCGCTCGAAGAGGCGGGCGCCCGCCTTCTGCGCCTGACGGGCGAGCTGTTCGTCGAAGTCGTCGCGCTTGCGGACCAGACCGTAGTCGGGGAAGGAGGCGAGATCCGGCCAGTCCAGCTGGAGGCGGGTGCCGCCGCCGACGATGCGCAGGCCCTTGTTGCGCAGCCAGCCGGCCTCCTCGGAGATGTCGATGCCCATGGCGACCAGCTGCTTCACCGCGCGCGGGGTCAGGCCGTCGCCGCACACCTTCTCGCGCGGGAACTCGGTCTTCTCCAGCAGGAGCACGTCGAGACCGGACTTGGCGAGGTGGTACGCCGTCGTGGAGCCGGCTGGCCCCGCGCCGACGACGATGACATCGGCGGTGTTTTCGGAGAGGGGCTCGGTCACGACAGGGTCTCCCCAAGGCTCGAAATCTGCGTGCCGACCGGCACTGGACATGGGCAGTCTATTCAGCGGTACTGATCACCCGGCTGAAGGGCTGCCCCTGTGAACCGAGCTCTCCCCGCGGTACGGCTGCGTGTGCCCACGCACGAGGACGCGTTCGCCTGGTACCGGGTCTTCGACGACCCGGACGTCATGGAGTTCCACGGCGGCAGGTCCGCGGAGCTGTCCGTCTACGAGGAGCTCACCGCCCGGCAGCGCCGGCACGACGCGGAGTTCGGTTTCTGCCTGTGGAAGATGGCGGACGAGGCCGGGCGGGTCATCGGCTTCACCGGCGCCCAGCCGTGGCCGCGGGACTGGGGGCCCCAGGGCGAGATCGAGATCGGCTGGCGGCTCGGCCGGGAGTACTGGGGCAAGGGGTACGCCACGGCCGCGGCGCTGACGACGCTGGAGCGGCTGCGCGCGGCGGGCGTGCCGAGGGTGGTGGCGATGGTGCGGCCCGGGAACGAGCGGTCGGTCGCGGTGACCCGCCGTCTCGGGATGGAGCTCGCGGAGACGTTCCCGCACCCGCGGCTCCGGGAGGACGCGCTCTGCTTCCGGCTCGACCTGCGAGACGATTACACAGAGTAACGATCTGCTACAGAAAGACACTTGGCGCTTCCGGCTGCCATATGCCGGGGGTTACCCTTCCAGTACCGCTGGGGGTGACATCTGTGCATATAACACCCAAAACACCCGAAGTGCGCGTGCCACGGCTGGTAGGGCTGATGGCCATGGACGCGCGCGAGACCGCCCAGGCGCGGGGACTGTTCCTCAACGCGCCGGACCGGCCGGACTTCCATCTCACGGTCGTCGACTACGTCGTACGCCAGTTCCCGCAGCCCGGTGCCGAGGTGCCGCGGGACTCGCTGGTGTACGTGTGGTTCGACTTCGGTGAGGGCGAGGGCGGCGGAGGCGTGCGCGAGCCACGCCTGCCACGGCCACCGACGGGCGGGCTGCAACGGGAGCTGGACCAGCCCGGTGACACCTTCGAGGTGATCGGCGGGTGACGCCCGGGACGGGGCTCAGGCCTCCCGGAAGCGGGCTCAGGCCTCCTTGAAGCCCCGGTGCAGGGCGACGACCCCGCCGGTGAGGTTGCGCCAGGCCACCTCGGACCAGCCCGCCTCGCGCAGCCGTCCGGCCAGCGCGGGCTGGTCGGGCCAGGCGCGGATGGACTCCGCGAGGTAGACGTAGGCGTCCGGGTTGGAGGAGACCGCGCGGGCGACCGGCGGCAGCGCACGCATCAGGTACTCGGTGTAGACGGTCCGGAAGGGCGCCCAGGTGGGGTGCGAGAACTCGCAGATCACCACCCGGCCGCCGGGGCGCGTCACGCGGTACATCTCCCGCAGAGCGGCGTCGGTGTCCTGGACGTTGCGCAGGCCGAAGGAGATCGTCACGGCGTCGAAGGTGTCGTCCTTGAACGGCAGCCTGGTGGCGTCCCCGGCGGTGAAGGGCATCCAGGCGGTGCGCCGCTTGCCGACCTGGAGCATCCCGAGGGAGAAGTCGCAGGGCACCACGTAGGCGCCGGCCCGGACGAACGGCTGGGAGGAGGTGCCCGTCCCGGCCGCCAGGTCGAGGACCTTCTGCGCGGGCCGCGCGTCCACCGCCCGGGCGACCTCCTTCCGCCAGTGCCGGTCCTGGCCGAGCGACAGCACGTCGTTGGTCAGGTCGTACCGTTCCGCCACGTCGTCGAACATAGAGGCGACTTCGTGCGGCTGCTTGTTCAGGGAGGCGCGGGTCACCTCGCCATTCTTGCAGCCCGCCGTCACGGCAGAAGCCGGGGCTTCTTCTTCGCCGCCACGTCCTCCACCCAGCCGCACAACAGGATGAACACCGCGATCAGGATCCAGCCGACGCCGAACATGAACCACTGGCTGTCCAGCGGGAGCCATCTCTCGAACGCCGGCACGTTCCACATCTGGTCGATCAGCGGGACCGCCAGGATCAGGGCGATCTCATGCCAGAGGTAGATCGTCACCGCGCGGGCGTTGAAGACGGTGACCGTCCGGTCCAGCCGCCTGAAGCGGGTCAGCCAGGCGAAGTCGATCCTGAAGTACGCCTTCGCCCACATCAGCAGCAGCACGAACCCGGCCGACCAGAAGGCCTGTGCGAGAGGGTTCTCGTCCAGGTCGTAGGTGCCGAAGTCGGCCTGGTGCGAGAAGGCGTACCAGCCGCCGTACCCCATCGCGGCGAGCGAGGCGACGACCACCAGGGCCGGCTTCATCCGCTGGAGCACGCCGTCGCGGTGGGCGAAGCCGAGGATCCAGCAGAAGAGGTACGTCGACAGGTCCCACAGGGCGCTGCCGAGCCGGTTGTCCGGGCCCGACCAGACGAAGTTCAGGATCAGGATCGGGACGAGCGAGAGGACGAGGACCGGGACCGGCGCCTTGCGGAAGATCCACAGCAGGGCCGGGGAGAGGAGGACGAACCAGAGGTACGTCCGCAGGTACCAGAGGATCTCCCAGGCCTGCTCGCCCCACGCGTTGCCCGGTGGGTCGCCGAGCGGCACGACCCAGTAGACGATCTGCCAGCCCGGCATCCAGTCGTGGACCAGCATCGCCAGCACGACGAAGAGGCCCCAGAACCAGAACGGCGGGAGGAGGCGGCGCAGCCGGCTCTTGACGACCTTGAGCGCCGGACGCTCCAGGGACTTCGCCATCAGCGTGCCGGCCAGGCCGAACATGATGCCCATGGAGGGGAACACCATGCCGCACCAGGCCCAGCCGAAGGTGTGATAGGTGACGACACGGATCAGGGCGACCGCGCGGAGGGTGTCGAAGTAGCGGTCCCGGCCCGGCGGCTTGGGCTGCGGATCGGAAGCGGCTGCCGGTTCCCCGGCAGGAGACTCCGGCTCCGGCTCCGGCTCCGGCACCGGCACCGCCTCGGACCCGGGCTCCGGTTCCACCACCGGGAGGGGGGCCGTCTGCTCCGCCACCGGAGCCGGCCCGTACTCGACGTACTGCTGTTGCTGCGGATACGGCTGTTGCGCGTACTGCTGCTGACCGTAATGCGGTTGCTGACCGTACTGCGGCTGCCGGCTCACCTGCGGCTGCTGGCCGTAGCCGCCGTGGTCGTAGCCGTACCCCTGCTGATACGGGTTCTGCTGGTCCCAGGTCATCAGCCGCTCACTCCCGCCGGGGTGCCTACCTCGCCGGTGCGCTTGAGTTTCTGCCAGCGCAGGCGGCCGCCGGTGAGGGCGGTGATGCAGGAGTGGATGAGGACGAGGTACATCATCTGACGGTAGGCCAGCTGCTGGAGCGGCATCATCAGGAGGTAGCGGTACCGCTCCTTGTCCAGCCGGAACGCGTAGGCGGCGCAGCCCAGCTGGATGCCGAGGACCGCCAGCCAGGCCAGCAGGGCCGCCTCGAAGTCGACGAAGATCATGGAGTAGACCGTGAAGACGTCGATGAGCGGGGCGAAGACGGGCGTGACGATCTGGAAGAGGACCACCAGAGGCATGCCCACCCGGCCGAATCGGCCCGACGGGCCCTTGTCGGTCAGCGACTTGCGGTGCTTCCACAGCGCCTGCATGGTGCCGTACGACCAGCGGTAGCGCTGGGACCACAGCTGCTTGAGCGAACCGGGCGCCTCGGTCCAGGCCTTGGCGTGCTCCTGGTAGACGACCCGCCAGCCCGCCCGGTGCATGGCGATGGTGATGTCGGTGTCCTCGGCGAGGGTGTCCTCGCTCATCCCGCCGACCTGGAGCACCGCGTCGCGGCGGAACGCGCCGATCGCGCCGGGGATCGTCGGCATGCAGCGCAGCAGGTCGTACATCCGGCGGTCCAGGTTGAAGCCCATCACGTACTCGATGTGCTGCCAGGCGCCGATGATCGTGTTGCGGTTGCCGACCTTGGCGTTGCCGGCGACCGCGCCGACCTCGGGGTCGGCGAAGGGCTGGACGAGGTGCCGTACCGTCTCCGGCTCGAAGACCGTGTCGCCGTCCATCATCACGACGACGTCGTAACTGGCGCTGCGCACGCCGTTGTTGAGGGCGGCCGGTTTGCCGGCGTTCTCCTGGCGGACGACCCGGACGTTGGTCATGCCGAGCTTGTCGGCGGCGGCGCGGGCGATCTCCGAGGTGCCGTCCGTGGAGCCGTCGTCGACGACGATGACCTCGATCGGGTGGGTGCTCCGTGCCAGCGACTCCAGGGTGTTGGCGATGCACTCCTTCTCGTTGTACGCCGGGACGATCACGCTCACCGGTCCGGTGACCGTCGGTCCCCAGCTGAACCGGCGTTTGTTGCGCAGCCGGTAGTGGCGGCGCGCGATGAGCAGCATCATGCCGAAGCGGCCCATGACCGCGACGCCCACGACGAGAAGCAGCACCGACAGCACCGGCAGGGCCCACTCGGCGATCGCGACCGCCACGAGGAGCGCCTTGCCCTCGTAGAGGGTCATCCCGGTGGCGGTGCGATGGGCGGCCTGGAGGCCGGTGGTGAGGGAGTTGCGGCTGGTGTTGCCGTTGCCTGTGCCGGCGCTCGGGGCGCTCTCGCCGGTGGGGGAGGTTCCGCCGGGCGGGGTGCCGGTGCCGTTTCCGCTGCCGGTTCCGGCTCCGGTTCCGGTTCCCGTTCCCGTGCCGGCGAGGGCGCCGGCCTCGGCGACTCCCGTGGCGGACGTGCCGCTGCTCCCGCCGGAGCCGCCGGCCGTCGCGGCGGACTGCCGGTTGCCCGTGCCCTGCTTCTGGATGACACCGCTGATGGTGGTGAAGGTGTAGCCCTTCGCCTTCATCTTCTTGATGTATTGCGGCAGCGCCTTGATCGTCTGCGAGCGCTCGCCACCGGCGTCGTGGAAGAGCACCGAGGCGCCCTTGTTCTTCGTCGGCGTGGCCCAGTTGATGATCTTCGAGACACCCGGCTTCTTCCAGTCGTCGCTGTCGGTGTCGACGAAGACGCTGGTGTAGCCCTCCTTGCCGAGCTTCTGGTACACGGGCCAGCTGTAGTTGTCGATGGCGTCCGTCTCGGAGGAGTACGGCGCGCGGAAGAGGGTCGTCGTGATCCCGGCCGCGCCCGCGAGCGCGAGCTGGGTCTGCTGCATCTCCCGGTTGATCCGGGCGTCGCTCTGGTACGACAGGTCGACGTGCGTGAAGGTGTGGATGCCCACCTCGTTGCCCTGCTCGACCATCGTCTTCACGATGCTCGGGTAGCGCGACACCATCGAGCCGACCAGGAAGAACGTGGCCGGGACGTCGTACTGATCAAGGATCTTGAGGACCTGCGGGGTGTAGGTCGGGTTGGGGCCGTCGTCGAAGGTGAGGGCGATGGTCTTGGAAGGGACCGAGACGGTGGTCGCCTGCCCGCCCCGGAACGTGAGGATCGGGCCGCCGTCGAGGACCTTGTCCGGCACCTTGCCGGAGCTGGCGCCGGTGCGGACCCGCTGGTCGCCGCCGACCTCTGCGCGCAGGTAGCCGTCGAGCAGCATCACGCAGGTCAGCGCCAGCAGGAGCAGCAGGGCGAGGATGACACGTGGTTTCTGCAGCGCCGCGGCCCGGCCGGCCGCCCGCTCGATGCGGGTGGGGGCGCGCCTGCGGCCGCGTGAGGACGTCGGTGTAGTCATGGGAAAAGGGCCTGCGTTCCGATCAGTTGGCGGAGGCGGACGCGGATTCGGATGCGGATGCGGATGCCGACGGGGTGGCGGCCGTCGAGGGGGGCGCCGACGGGCGGCCGCTGGGCAGGCCGGCCTGACGGCCGATGCCGCCCTGCGGGCGTTCACCGCCGGGGGCGTTGCCCGCGCGCGCGAAGTCGGGGATCAGCGAGTCCGGGGTGAGCGAGGTGCCCCAGCCCATGAAGGCGGCACCGAGCACGCCCGTGTAGGCGAGGCA
Source organism: Streptomyces sp. NPDC026538 (assembly GCF_055567535.1). Lineage (NCBI taxonomy): Bacteria > Bacillati > Actinomycetota > Actinomycetes > Kitasatosporales > Streptomycetaceae > Streptomyces > Streptomyces sp. NPDC026538. Next base: position 142,722 of record NZ_JBVHQG010000015.1, on the reverse strand, counting down.
GACGACGCCGAGGAGAAGGCCGACGCGGCGCAGCAGCTTGGACCGGCGTCCGGAGGAGTCGACGAACACGGGCCCCTCGGCAGACCCGTTGCCTTGTTTGCGGCGGCGACCGCGCCCGGCGGCGCGGCTTTCGATGGCAGGCTCGGATTGCATATCCCGAGATATTAGGGAGCCTTTATGTGATCGCCTTCGGAGTTCTTGTGAGGCGCCCATGAGAAACGCCTTAGCCTGTCTTTTCGCTGAGAGATTCTATGAACACCTGCGAGGACCGGCCGGGAGGAGAAACACGCTCAACGCCCCTTTTACGTCATCCCATTCACCCGATCCGCTCCCTTCATTCCATGAGTTTTCCATGTATCGATCGAACCGTTGAACACCATGTACGTGTGAGACGTTTTCCTTTCGAATCAGGGTTTGTTTCGGTCCTGAGACACAAATCACGAGAGCGGGTGCATCTTCATGCGGGGTTTCCTGAGGCCGGCCGCCGGGCTTACCTGCCTGTTTGCCATGGCAGTGACCGGGTGTTCCTCGGGCGCCACCGGCACGTCGGACGCGGCGCCCGCACCGTCGAAGCGGGGTACGGCCGCCTCGCCGAGCGCGACCGAGGAGTCCGGCACATCAGGCACATCAGGCACATCCGATACGTCGAGTACGTCCTTCGCGCCCTACGTCAGCGCGACGGAGGCCGCCGGCACGGACGATGCGGGCTCGCCCTCGACGTACAACCTGGCCTTCGTGATCTCCGACGGCAGCAGCTGTACGCCGAGGTGGAACGGGACGGCCGCGATCGGCAGTTCGGCCGTGAAGTCCCGGATCTCCCGGCTGAAGCAGGACGGCGGGTCGGTCCGGGTGTCCTTCGGCGGGGCCTCGGGCAAGGAGCTGGCGACGACCTGCTCCAGCGCGTCGAAGCTGGCCGCGGCCTACGGCGCCGCTCTGGACGCCGCGGACTCCACCCAGGCCGACTTCGACATCGAGGGCGACACGCTCACCGACTCCGGCTCGGTCGCCCTGCGGTCGCGGGCGATCGCGCTGCTCCAGAAGGAACGGCCGGACCTGGAGGTCTCCTTCACCCTGCCCGTGATGCCGTCGGGGCTCGACTCGGACGGCCTCGCGCTGTTGGAGTCCGCGAACAAGTACGACGTGCAGGTCTCGACGGTCAACATCATGACCATGAACTACGGCGAGTCGTACGACGGGGACATGGGCGACTACGCGGCCACCTCGGCGAAGGCCACGCACACGCAGCTGAAGAAGGTGTTCGGGCTGTCGGACGCGGGGGCGTGGGGCGGGATGGCGCTGACCTCGATGATCGGGGTGAACGACGTGGCCGGGGAGACGCTCACGCTCGCGGACGCGGCCGATGTGCGGAGTTTCGCGGAGGAGAAGGGGATCGCCTGGGTGTCGATGTGGTCGACGTTCAGGGATGTGCAGTGTGAGAGCGGGAGTTCGGGGGCTGACGACGCCGCGACCAACTGCAGTGGTGTCAGCCAGAGTTCCGGGGCGTTCGGGAAGGCGCTCGGGGGCTGAGTGTCGTTCGCGGGGCGGTGGGCGTCGTACGCGGGGCGGTGGGCGTCGGTCGCGGGGCGGTGGGCGTCGGTCGCGCCCACGCGGCGGAGCCGCATACGGATACGGGCCCGAGCCCCTGGCGGGGCGCGCTACTTACGTCTGTGGACAAGGCGCCCCGCGCACACCGTCGCGATGCACCGCCCCGCCGCGTCGAACACGGCCAGGTCGGCCCTGGCCTTCTCGGTGAGCTGTGCGGGGCGGGCCGCGGAGACCACGGAGACGTCGTTGCGTTCCGCCGCCGCCCGGAGTTCGGGTGAGTCGACGTACGCCGCCAGGACCACCACCGCTCCCAGCTTCAGCACGGCATGCACGCGCTCGCGCGGGCTGGGGGCCTCCGGAAGGGGACCGTCGTGGACCCGGGCCGGGCCGAGGGACCCCGGCCACCGGCGTACCCGCGCCTGCGGGAACCGCTCACGCAGCTCCTCGTACGGCCCGACGGCACCGATCCGGTCCTGTACGACCACCACGGCGCCGTTCTCGACCGGCCGCTCGGAGTCCCAGGCGACGAAGACCCGGTCCGCCGCGTGAATCGTCTCCACGGCCTGGTCAGTTGGAGGTGAGGAGCTTCAACTCCGGGTGCGCGGTCCCGCCCTCGATCGCCGTCGAGGAGATGTGGGACATCACCCGCTCGTCCACCGGGTCGTTCGCCGGGTCCTCGTGGACCACGAGGTGCTCGTACGTCGTCGCGCGCTGCGCCGGGACCCGGCCCGCCTTGCGGATCAGGTCGATGATCTCCAGGCGGTTCGAACGGTGCTTGGCGCCGGCCGACGAGACGACGTTCTCCTCCAGCATGATCGAACCGAGGTCGTCCGCGCCGTAGTGCAGCGAGAGCTGGCCGACCTCCTTGCCCGTGGTCAGCCAGGAGCCCTGGATGTGGGCGACGTTGTCCATGAAGAGGCGGGCGATGGCGATCATCCGCAGGTACTCGAAGAGCGTGGCCTGGGTGCGGCCCTTCAGGTGGTTGTTCTCGGGCTGGTAGGTGTACGGGATGAAGGCGCGGAAGCCGCCCGTGCGGTCCTGGACGTCCCGGATCATCCGCAGGTGCTCGATGCGCTCGGCGTTGGTCTCACCAGTGCCCATCAGCATGGTCGACGTGGACTCGACGCCCAGCCGGTGCGCCGTCTCCATGATCTCCAGCCAGCGCTCGCCGCTCTCCTTGAGGGGCGCGATGGCCTTGCGGGGGCGCGCGGGAAGGAGTTCCGCGCCGGCGCCCGCGAAAGAGTCGAGGCCGGCCTCGTGGATGCGGGTGATGGCCTCTTCGACCGAGACGCCGGAGATCCGGGCCATGTGCTCGACCTCGGACGCCCCCAGGCTGTGGATCACCAGCTGCGGGAACGCGTCCTTGATCGCCTTGAAGTGCTGCTCGTAGTACTCGACGCCGAAGTCGGGGTGGTGGCCGCCCTGGAACATGATCTGAGTGCCGCCCAGCTCGATCGTCTCCGCGCAGCGGCGCAGGATGTCGTCGAGGTCGCGCGTCCAGCCCTTGGCCTTGTCCTTGGGGGCCGCGTAGAAGGCGCAGAACTTGCACGCCGTGACGCACACGTTCGTGTAGTTGATGTTCCGCTCGATGATGTACGTCGCGATGTGCTCGGTACCCGCGTACCTGCGGCGGCGTACGGCGTCGGCGGCGGCGCCCAGCGCGTGCAGGGGCGCGTCGCGGTAGAGGTCGAGCGCCTCTTCCGGGGTGATCCGCCCACCGGCGGCGGCGCGGTCGAGGACAGACTGGAGGTCGGCCTTCTCGGTCACCAGGAGGTCCCTTTCGTCAAGGGTTGTGGACGGACCCCGCCAGCCTACGCCAGGCCTTCGAGCGGCCCGACCTCAGGCTGTGTACGCGCCGACCAGCAGCCCCGCGAACGCGCCCGCGATCAGGAACGGGCCGAACGCGATCGCCGTCTTGCGTCCGGCCCGCCGTACGACGACGAGCGCGCCGCCGTAGAGCGCGCCGAACAGGAAGCCGGCGAAGGTGCCGAGCAGCACGGTGGGCCAGCCGTACCAGCCGAGGACGGCGCCCATGCCGAGCGCGAGCTTCACGTCGCCGAAGCCCATGCCGCCGGGGTTGATGAGGAAGAGGACGAAGTAGGCGGCGCCGAGGACGAGAGCCGCGTACAGGGCGGTGAGCCAGTCGCCGGCGTGCTCGGGGAGCAGGGCGGCCACCGCGAGAAGGGCGAGGGCCGCGGCTGCGAGGGGAAGCGTGAGGGGGTCGGGGAGGCGCTGCACCCGGAAGTCGACGGTCGCGAGCAGCACGGCCACCGGCGCGAGCACCAGCCAGACACCCAGTTCGGGCCGGGTACCGGTGGCGAGCGCCAGGAGCGCACAGACCAGCGCCGTGGCGACGGCGAAGGGAAGGACACGGGGGCCGTAGGCAGCGCGCGCCTCCGAGGGGGGCGCATGCCGATCACCGGGCGCCGGCTCGGTGGGTTGGGCGCCGGGCGCGGGATCGTCGTCGGGCGCCGGTGCGGGAGCCTCCGCGGAAGGCGGCGTGGGGTCGCTCCTGTGCGCCGGTGTGAGGGGTGCGGCCTGCGCCCCCTCGGCCTTCGTGCACTGCCCGCAGCGCGCCCGGCCGAGCCAGCCCTGGAGCGGGTGGGCCGCGGGGCAGGTGGTGCGCCACCGCTCCCCCGCCGGTGCCGAGAAGCGGTACGCGGCGCGGGGCAGCAGGGTGCCGGCCGCCGCGCCCCAGAGGGCGGCGGCGGCCGGGAGGGCGAGGTCCAGGACGGTCATCCGGTCGCGGCGGCGCCCTCGCGCCAGGTCGGCAGGAGTTCGTCGAGGAGGGCCTCGGTGCGCGGGGGCAGGCCGCGCGCCCCGCTGCGGGTGACGAGTTCGGTGGCGAGGGCGCGGACGCGGTCCGGGTCGCCGGTGGCGTGGGTGGCGCGCAGCAGCTCGTTCCAGAGGCGCTCGTCGGCCGGAGCGGTCTTCAGTGCCGCGCCGAGCGCCTCGATCGCCTTCTCCGCGCGGTCCTTCTCGAGGTGGAACGCGGACAGGGCGAGGCCGATGTCGGCGACCAGCAACGGGAGCTGGGCGTCGATGATCTCGTGGGTGAGCCAGCGGTAGCGGCCCTCCGCGCGGTCGGCGAGCAACGGGCCGCGGACGAGCACGAGCGCGTCGGTGAGGAGGCGGCCGCGGACGGCCCGGCTGTCGGCGCCCTTGCCCTGGGTGGCCTCGTAGTAGAGCGAGCGCAGCACGTCCAGGTCGGAGACGACCGACTTGGCGAGCACGAGGCGGCCGGTGGCGTCGGCACGCAGCCGCGGGCCGCCGTCCGGGTCGGTGCCCAGCCAGTCACGCAGCCGCTCCAGCAGCGCGTCGCGGACGTCTTCGGTCACCCCGCGCGGCCACAGCGCGGACGACAGCACGCGCGGGTGCACGCCCTCGCGGTGCAGCAGGAGCAGCGCCAGGGCCTCGTGGAGGAGCGCGCTGCGGTCTCCGTCCGGGGTGTCGAGGCCGATGATCTCGTACGGGCCGACCAGGCGCGCGTACACCGCGGGGCGGCCCTGTTCGCTGATGTCGACGAGGAACGGCGGGGCGTTGGTCGGCCCGTCCGGGTCGCGCTCGGGGTCGGCCTCGACGAACAGCTCGACGACCGCGCGCTGCTGTACGGCGGGCAGCAACTGGGCTTCCAGTTCGAGGCCGAGGAGCGGGGCGAGGAGCTTGCCGTCCGGGGTGATCTCCATCGCCCAGGCGGCGCCGGGCAGGTCGGCGCTCTCGGTGCCGACCAGATAGCCGATGCCCAGCCGGGCGGCGTCGGCGGCGAGTTCGGCGAGCCGCAGCGCGTCCTCGGCGGACGGCTGGGCGGCGAGCAGCACCAGGTTCGGCGCCCAGCGGGTGTGCTGGGCCGGGCCGGTGCGGCCGGTGAGCACCGAGTCGTGGCCGGCGGCGCCCAGCGCGCCCCGCCGCTGCCGGGTCTCCGCCTCCATCGCCTCGAACAGCGCGTCCACGTCGTCGAGGTGGCGCAGCCGGTTGGGGGCGAGCGGGGTGAGATCGGCGCCGAAGCCGACGAGGGTGATGGTCATGCGGTCCGACCAGCCGTTGGTGGCGAGTTCGGCGGCGACCGAGGAGAACACCGCGGCCCGGTCGGCCTCCCGGCCGCTCAGCGAGACGATGCCGGGCACGGCCTCCAGGTTGAGCAGCAGCCGCGAGTCGTCCATGGTGCCGAGGCTGACCAGGCCGGGGTACGGCGCCGCGGTGTCGGTGTCCTCGTAGCGGTCGGCGTCCGCGCGGGACAGCGTCCAGAACGTCTGGTCCTGGCCGAGCTGCCAGGGCGCCGGGGGTTTGCCGGCCGGCTGGGCGAGTTGCAGATGCAGATCCCCGTGGCTGAGCCAGGCCGCGTAGACGACGGGCAGCGAACGGGATTCGGCGGTGAGAGCGGCGGCGAGTCCGCGCAGGGAGCGGTCGAGCAGTCGTACGCCCTCCGGGTCCGCGCCGACCAGGAGCGCGTCCTGTACGTCCTGGGCATCGCCGGTCGGGGTCGGCGGCTCCATGCCGCGCCGGCCGCCGAGGGCGCCGAGCGCCGACTGCCACAGGGCCTGGCGGCGACGGCGGCCGAGGGCGGCGAGCAGGCCGGCGGCGAGGAGCGGGGCGCCGAGGAGCGCCTCCGACAGCCCGAAGGAGGACCCGGCGGAAGACCCCGAGGCGGCGTGGCCGGAGTTCTCCTGGGCGTGCGTGCCGGCGTCACCGGCCTGGCGCTGGCCGGGCACCGTGATCTGCGCGGTCGCCCCGTCCTCGCCCGCGTGCCGGCCGCCCTGCTGCTGGTGCTGGTGCTGGGCGTGATCGCCGGTCCTGGCGTAGTCGCCGATCTGCTGCCGGACCTCCGGCGAGACATGCGCGTCGGGGTTCTCGACGAGTTCGCCGCCGTGGGCGTCGCCGGGCATCTCCATGATCCAGCCGGGCCGGATGAGGCTGGCCTCGGAGAGCCGGGAGCCGTCGGGCTGGATGCGGTCCTTGTTGAGTTCGTAGATCTCCTTGTACCGGCGGCCGTCGCCGAGGTGGCGCTGCGCTATCTCCCAGAGGGAGTCGTGGTGGCGGCCCTCGGGCGGCTGGATCCGGTAGTACTTCGTCGCCCCGTGTGCGGCGGCGACGGAGCCGTGCTCGGCCTGGGCCTGGGCGGCGGCGTGGCCGGCCTGTTCGGCGAGGGCGGCGGCGGTGCTCTTCGCCTGCTCCTGCTGCTGGGCGAGGAGGCCGGGGGTCGCCTGGGCGGCGGCCACCGTGCCCTTCTGGTTGCCCTCCATGCTGTGGCCGAGCTGCGACAGGCCCGGGGTGAGGCTGGCGGCGGTGGCGCCGACCAGCAGCAGGGCGGCGACGAGCTGCCGGGCGAGCAGCTGGCTGGGGCCGGCGCCGGGGACCCGGCTGGGCAGGCCGACGCCGGAGACGGCGGCCTTGACCTCCACCAGGACGCAGGCCGTGAACTGGGCCCAGGCCAGCCACACGATGACCGTCAGGGTGTTCAGGAACGTGTCGACGCCGATCGGCTGCGACAGCCAGTCCATCGTCGGCGCGCTGTGCGGCAGGGGCCAGCCGACGGTCACGGCGAGGGCGCCGGGGACGCCGACGACCAGCGCGAGCAGTGCCACGAAGGCGAGGAACGCCTTCACGAAGTCCCCGAACGTACGTCGTCGCACCCGCACCGGCTGCGGGGTCCGGTTCCGCGGACCCGACGGGTTCCCCGTCGGTCTTCCCGTCGAGCTTGATGTGCTGCGTCGCGCCATGGCGGGTGTCCTGGGGTCGTGTGTGGACGGAGTGGGCCGGGGGCGCATCGAGCCTATCGAGGTCCCCTTGACGATCCTATTGACTGACACCGACAGCGTCGAAGGGCAGAACGGCGAACGGCCGCCCGTTTTCCACCCTTTCATCAAGCAGGGCGCAGTTGGCCGGAGTTATCGCCGCCCGGCGCGTACACCACCTCTCCACACGCCCCACACAACCCCCCACCAGCGCACAAGGGACTGTCATACCCCCCTGATAGCTTCGTTCCCAGCTGCACACACGCCGAACTCCGGGGGAGACTCAACCGTGGCCAGCCGCACCCTGACCCTGCCCACCCTGACGGCCGCCGCGGCCCTCCTGCTGACCGCCTGCGGCGGAAGCGGTGACCACGGCGGGACGGACGACATCAAAGGCGCGGACACGCGGTCCGGCAGCCCGTCGGCGTCCGCCTCGGCATCGTCGGCGGCGTCCGGCGTCAAGCGCCCGGTGATCTCGCTGCCGAGCAGCTTCCAGCTCGCGTTCGAGAACTGGACGAGCGGCGATCCGGCGAAGCAGGCGGTGCTCGACGACGCCAGGGAAGAGCTCAAGGCGGGCTACGCCGCGATCATCGCGAACAACCCCGCCAGCACGGACGTCACCTTCTACGACAGCGAGGGCGTCGTGGGGCAGACCAAGGCGTGGATCAAGACGTACACGGACAAGAACCTCACCGTCATGGGCAAGTTGCCCGTCTTCGATCCCAAGGTCACCGTGGGGAGCGGCGGCAAGGGCGCGTCCGTCACCTACTGCACGGACGAGAGCAAGGCGTACACGAAGAACCGGAAGACGGGCAGGGAGGCGGGCAATCCCGCGGGCACCAACCCCTACGTCGTGTACACGGTCTCGATGGCGCGGAGCGACCGGGGCGTCTGGCAGAACACGTCCGTCCACTCGACGCGGGGCGGGTGCTCCCGGTGAGGCCGCGACCGCGGGGCGTACCCGTGCTCGCCACGTCGCTCGTCGTGGCCCTGCTCGGCGCCACACCCGCCGTCGCCATCGGGGACGGGGGCACCGGCACGCGAGGCGGCGCCGACGGGAACGAGCTCTCCGCCTCCGCGAGTCACTCCCGCATCAAGGTCACCCGGATCAGTGGCCCCACCGGCGGAAAACTGGGCTCCGTCACCGCCACGGACGTCAACTGGAAGCCGCCGCAGTGCTGGTACGAGCCCGTCTTCACCCCGCAGCAGCTGAAGGACTTCTCCGAGCGTGTGGGCGACGGTGACGTCGGCATGCGCACCGCCTGGTTCGGCAAGGAACTGTGGACCGACCACTTCAAGGACGGCAAGGACACCAGCACCATCTTCACCGAGCCGGCCACGGTCCCGGGGTACAGGAACTACAACCTCGGCAAGGACGGCCGCTTCTGGCGCGGGGTGGCCCCCGACGGCATCGAGGCCATCGAAGACGGCTCGCTGTGCAGCAAGCTGATGTTCTGGGTCCCGGCCGGGCAGGTGCCCGACGACCCGGACGCGCCCACCCCCGAGACCCTCGCCGACTACGCCTACAACAAGATCAGGGTGCCCACCACCTCGGTCGAGCTGAAGCCGGCCGTCCGGTCCACCGTCAACCTGCCCACCTGGGCCTGGCTGGACAAGGGCCGCTTCCAGGAGGTCAGGGTCCGCGCGGAGCTGCCCGGCACCGGCCTGTGGGCGGAGACCACCGCCAAGCCGGTCGCCCTGCATCTCGACCCGGGCACCGGTGACGCCGAGACGTTTCCCGCCTCCGGCAACTGCACGATCAACGACGACGGTTCCATCGGTACCGAGTACCGGCCGGGCGACGCGGACAGAACCCCGTCCTGCGGCGTCCGTTACCTGCACGCCACCAACGGCACGCCGTACCGGCTGAAGGCCTCCGTCACCTGGCAGATCAGCTGGCGCGGCTCCGGCGGCACCGGCGGCGGACTCCCCGACGGCACCTTCGACAACACGCAGGAGATCACCGTCCAGGAGATCCAGTCCGTCAACCGCTGACCCGCAGGGACGACAGCAGGAAGCGGGTGAGGGCGGACGTGGCGAAACTGATCGCCGCCACGCCCTCCTCCGCGCGGAGTTCGACAACCGTGCGGGCGGGGCCGTGCGGACGGACGTGCACGTTGCCCAAGGCGGCCGGCCCCGCCAGGCCCTCCTCCAGCAGGGCGCGGGCGAAACTCCAGGTGACCTCCTCGCCGTCCAGGGAGATCCAGGGCGGGAAGACGAAGTGCACGGCCTGCGGGTCGGCCGAGGTGTACCGGAGGGTCGCGGGGACCGCCACCTCCTGCTCGTCGGCGGTCAGCAGGCGGGCGCCGGTGGGCTGTTCGAGCGTGATGGGCACGGGCTTCTCCGGGTGCGGTGCGGGGCGGGGCAGGTCGTCGTATCTGTGAGAGCGCCCGCAGTCCGTCTGATTACGCCGGAGACGCAAGCGAGTTGAGTGACATGCGTCACTTTCCCATGAGCCTGTAACTTTGCTTGAAAGTTCTGCCATCTACAGTGACAAACCCTTTCCCCCGCCTCGCGCCGGCAACTGGAGCGTTCCGCCATGCACGACGGTTCCTCTGCAGTGATCAGCTCCACCGACTAGCCCGGATCTACGAGGAACAGCAGCCGCGTCTCGTCGCGTATGCCCGCTCCCTCACCAGGAACGCCTGGGCTGCCGAAGACCTCGTCGCCGAGGCGCACTTCAGGGTCTGACGGCGGCGGGGAACGCTGGGTCAAGGCGCTGTGGCTGGCCGAGGCGGAGGGGCAGCCGCTGGCGCAGATCGGGCCGCAGCTGGTTACGAAAGGCGCCCCCCGCGGTGACCGTGTCGTCCGGTCAGCCGACCTCGTTCTCGGCCGTCGCCTCGCCGTGTACGACGATGGCGCCGCCGTAGAACATGCCCGTGAAGACCGGCTCATAGGTCAGCTGGACCTCGACCTGGACCTGCTGGGCGTCGGCGGCGACGCAGTGCGTGCCGGCGATGTCGGCGCCGGACATGTCCATCTCGCGGGCGAAGGTCTTCACCCGGGCGTCGCAGTCCTGGAAGTTGATCGGCGCGGCGCCCTGGTTCTCGTACAGCGCCTCCTTGTCGATGTCCTGCGCCGCGTACCGGGCCGCCTGTTCCGCGATGTCGGCGGCGCGTTCGCGCTTGGAGATGGACAGGCCGCCGTCGATGACGAACGCGGAGAGGGAGAGGAAGACCAGGGCGAAGATGATGACCGCCCCGGCGCCCGAGCCCCGGTCGTCCAGGCGGAGCCGGCGCGCGGCCCACCAGGTGCGCAGCAGCGCGATGCTCATGCTCACGCCGACCTCCGGAGCGGGTCCAGCGGCGAGGAGAAGCTCGCGGTGAGGGTCGTGGGGATGTCCAGGCCCAGCATGGCCAGGCCCCGCACCTCGCAGCTCACCTCGACGGTGAAGATGGTGTCGGGTGCGAAGCCCGCGCTGGTCTGGACGACGGAGACCGGGCCGGAGCAGACGTCCGACAGGTCGGCCTCGGCGGCCTTGCGGGCCTCCGACATGGCCGTGGCGTGGTCCTTCTGGATGGATCCGGCGCGGGCCGCGTCGCGGGCGGCGCCGTCGATCGCCCCCCGCCCGTCGACGAGCTGGCCGAAGGCGACGAGCACGAGGATGAACAGGATCATGACCGGGGCGAGGATGACGACCTCGACGGTCGACAGCCCCCGGTCGTCCAGGGCTTTTTCCGTTGCGGAGGACATCTAGTTCTTGTCCTCCACGAACCGCTCGACCGGTCCCGACGACTGCGCGTGCACCGTCAGGTCCAGGCCGGGGAACACCGTCGGGATGCGGGCCGAGATCTCGACGCCGACCGTGTTCTGCTCCGGCTGGAGCATCTTCACGTCGGGCGACAGGACGAGCTGCGGCCCGAGTTGGCTGATGTAGGAGTCGACCACGTCCTGGGCCTTGCCGCGCCAGGCGCCGGGCTCCGCGTCGGCTGTGGCACGGGCCTTGCGGGCGCCTGCCTGGGCCGCCGCCTGAGCCACGTGGTCGGCGAAGAAGTACAGCGCGAACTGCACGGTCGCGAAGATCATGAAGAAGAGGACGGGGGTGAGCAGCACGAACTCGATCGCGGTCATTCCCGAGTCACCGCGCGCGGCCGCCGCCCGGCGGCGTACCCAGCCGCGCAGGCCTCTGCTCCCGCCCTCGGACATCCCCGTCACCCCCGTCGCCCCCGTCGCCGTACGTCCGCTCAGCAGGTCTTGCTCGCGTTGGCGCCCTTGATGCAGTCGCCGACCTTGTTGGCGCCGTCGCTGAGCGCGGCGTTGATGATGGCGGCCACGACGCCGACGATCGCCACGACGACCGCGGAGATGATGACCCACTCGACGGCGGAGGCGCCGCGGTCGAGTTCGCCGGAGCGGGCGCGCTGCACCCGGCCCTGGAGGAAGGTGACCAGGAAGTCCATTGCCGGGATCCCGGTGCTGAAGTTCCGTCCGTTCATGGTGTGTTGTCCTCTCGAAACAGCAGTTGGCGAAGGTTCACGCAAGAGCTCAGACCTGGAACACCCGCATCGCCGCCGGGAAGATCAGGAAAACCAGGAAGCCGGCGCACAGCAACAGCTGGGCGACGAGCATCGACTGGGACTTCTCGCCCGCGCTGCCCTCGATCTCGGCGAGTTCGCGGTGCCGCATGGTCTCGGCGCGGGAGGCGAGGGACTCGCGGACCTTGGCACCGTCGTCCGCGACCAGGGCCAGTGAGGCCGACAGGTCCTTCAGTTCCTCGACGCCGAGTTCCTCGCCGAGCGCGCCGAGCGCCTGCCACTGGCTGACGCCGGTGATCCGGGCGTCGGCGAGGGCGTTGCGGATGCGCTGGTTGGCCCAGCCGTCGGAGACCTCGGCGGCCGCCATCAGGGCCTCGGGGAGGCCCCGGCCACCGGCGAGGCTCATCGACACCAGGTCGAGGTACGCCCCGATCACCCGCCTGAGGTCCCGGCGCTTCTCGGCGGCGTCCCGTCGTACCTCGAGGTCGGGCAGGAAGAAGAACAGGGCCGCGCAGGCCAGGGACAGCCAGACCGGGATGACCGGGCTGTGCCCGAAGCCCAGGGTGTAGACGACGGCGAACAGGAACGGGCCGAAGATCAGGCCGGTGGCCGCGAGCAGCACCTTGGTCGCGAGGAACTTCTCCCAGCTGCGTTCCAGGACGGCGAGGTCGGCGCGGAGCGAGCGCTGTTCCCAGCCCTGCTGCCGGTAGAAGTCGGCGACCCGTTCGCCGACTTCGGCGCGCAGGGAGCCGAAGCGGCCGGTGTCCTGCGTCTGCCGCGCGGACTCGTACGCGGCGCCGCGTGCCCGCATCGCGTCGATCCGGGCGACCTGGGCGATCGCGCTGCGCTTGGACGGCATCAGGGCTCGGATCAGGGCGTAGACGCCCAGACCGAGGATCACGCCGACGACGATCGGCATCGTGAGGCTCATCGGCGGGCCCCTTCCTCGGTGGGGAGCTGCTGCTGGCCGGGGGCGCCCGGTGCGTCGGGAGCGGTGCGGGGCGGTCGTACGAACTGGACCGAGGACTGGTCGCGGACCAGGAACCGTTCCGGGGTCTCGATGGTGGACAGCTTGCGCAGCCACCAGAAGCCGAGTGCGAACAGGGCGCAGACCAGGGCGAGGACGAGCTGGCCGACGGCGGTGCCGTACGGCGAGACGAAGTCGCGGTTGAAGACGGCGAGGCCGAGCACGAACGCCACCGACACGGCGACGACGATCTGCACCGACCGCCGGGTGGAGGCGCGTTGGGCCATCACGCGCTGGCGCATGTCCACCTCCTCGCGCGACGACTTGGCCAGGGCGCCCAGCACTTGACGCAGACCGGGGCCGCGGAGGCGGGCGTTGAGGATGAGCGCCGCGACGATGATGTCGGCCGAGGCGTCATTGATCTCGTCGGCGAGGTGCTGGAGGGCGTCCGGGAGCGGGGTGCGGGAGCGCAGCCGGTCGACGAGGGCGTCGAGGTGCGGCCGCAGGATCGGCGCCGAGGCCCGCGCGGAGGCCGGGATGGCCTGCTCCAGGCCGACCGCGCCGGCGATGGTGTCGCGCAGCGACTCGGTCCAGGAGGCGAGGGCCTCCACGCGCTTCATCGCGGCGCGTTCCTCGGCGGCACCGCCGAACAGCTTGTCCCAGAAGAAGACCAGGACGCCGGCGGCGATGCCGGCCACCGCCCAACGGGTCATCAGCAGGACGGCGAGTCCGATGATGGCCGCGAGGGAACCGCGCTGACCGGCGAACCGGATGAGCTCGGCGGCCCGTTCGTTCGCCTTCTGCTTCTCGTGGTCGGGCTTGGCGGGCAGGCCGCGGATCGCCAGGATCAGCAGCGCGAGTCCGCCGCCGGCGGCGACACCGCAACCGAGCGCGTAGAGGACCTCGGTGGAGAAGAGTCCGCCCATGGAGCCCAGGGAATTCAGGTTCATGTCAGATCACCCCCAGGCCCCGTGCGGCTGGTAGCCGTAGGCCATCAGGTCCTCCAGACAGGCTATGGGCGCATGCGGTACGACCCGGCCGTCGGGGGCCTCCGCGAACACCTCGCTGGACAGCACCCGGCCGTCGACGCCGTTGACCTCCCGGACCGAGGTGACCATGCGCTGGAGGCGGCCGCCGGTCTGGTAGTTGTTGCGCCGCTGGATGAAGACGACGAAGTTCACCGCGCCCGCGATCAGCATCTGGCTGGCCTCGATGGGCAGTCGCTCGGAGGCCTGGAGCGCGTAGGTCGAGATGCGGTTGAAGACTTCGCTGGAGCTGTTGGCGTGGATCGTGGAGAGGGACCCGTCGTTGCCCTGCGACATCGCGTTGAGCATGGTGACGATCTCGTCGCCGAGGACCTCACCGACGATGACCCGGGAGGGGTTCATACGGAGCGAACGGCGGACCAGCTCGGCCATGGAAATGGTGCCCTGGCCCTCGGAGTTGGGCAGCCGTTCCTCGAACGCGACGACGTTCGGGTGCAGGTCGTGGAAGGTGTCGAGGCCCAGCTCCAGCGCGCGCTCGACGGTGATGAGCCGCTCGTGCGGCGGGATCTCGTTGGCGAGAGCGCGCAGCAGCGTCGTCTTGCCGGCGTTCGTGGCGCCCGCGATCATGATGTTCTTGCGGGCTCGCACGGCGCAGGCCATGAAGTGCGCGACCTCGGGCGTCACCGTGCCGTTGCCGACCAGGTCGGAGATGAAGACCTTGCCCATGCGGGCACGGCGGATGGACAGCGCGGGCCGCCGGGTGACGTCCATGACGGCGGAGAGCCGGGAGCCGTCGGGGAGGCGGAGGTCGAGCTGCGGGTTGGCGGAGTCGAAGGGCCGGGAGGAGAGACCCGAGTAGGCGCCGAGCACCTGGATGAGCTCGACGAGTTCCTCGTCGGTCTCGGCGACGGGGTCCCCCTTCGCCTCCCGTCCGTCGCTGTACCCCACGAACACCTGGTCGCACCCGTTGATGTCGATGTTCTCGACCTCGGGGTCGTCGAGCAGCGGCTGAAGGCGGCCGACACCGAAGAGCGCCGCGTGCACGGCGGCCGCGTACTGCTCCTCGGTCTCCGCGTCCAGCGGGGTGCGTCCGGCGTTGATGTCCGCGCGGGCGTAATCCTCCAGGATCTGGGCTATGACCGCGCGGGCGTACTGCCGTTCGTCCTCGTTGGACATCGGCGTCACACCGGCCGTCTGGTCCTGGCGGCGCTGCTCGGCGATACGGTCGCCGGCGTCCTGCCGGAACCGCTTGACCAACTGGTGGTCGACAGCGGTCATCGGCCGGCCCCCGCATGGGGCGCCTGGGTCGGTACGGACCAGGCGGCGCCGTACTGCTGGTGGAGGTCGGCGGTGACCTTGCGGGCCGAGCGGATGAGCAGGGACTTGTCGAGGCGTCCGCGCTTGCGGCCGGCCAGTTGGTCGGCGCCGGCGGGGTCGTCGGCGATCGTGCCGACCACCCGGGCCCCGGTCTGGGCGTGTACGAGCATGTCGTTGACCTGGTTGACCAGCTTGCCGGAGCTCGACGGGTCGGCCACCAGGACCACCCCGATCAGCGGGGTGGCGAGCGCGGCGGCACCACGCGGGCCGCCGTGCAGCTTCTGCGCGAGGGCGGCGGCACGGTCCCGGACCCGGGCGAGGGCCTCCGGCTCGGTCCGCGAGACCAGCAGCACGAGCGCCGCGTGCGGGAACAACTCGACGGCGGGTGTGTCGCCGCTGACCCGGCCGCAGTCGGCGATGACGTCGGCGGGCGCGTTCGGGGAGTCGGCGAGGGAGGCGAAGGCGTGCCCGAGGGTGGGCCACAGCCCGGCCAGCCCGGCGGCCTGCTCGGCGATGCCCAGCCCGACGAGCACCTCCAGGCCGCCGCTCAACGGCTGCACGTGATCCCAGAGTTGGTCGGGAACCAGCCCGCGCCGGGCGGTGGCCGCTATGGAGAGCATGCCGGTGTTGGGGTTGAGCGGTCCGCCGTGCGCGGCGGCACTGCGGTAGACCAGGTCGCCGCCGGCCGGGTCGGCCTCGGCGAGCAGGACCCGACGCGGCCAGACCGCGGCCAGCGCGACGGCCGCGGTGGTGACGCCGGGGGAACCCTTGTCGGCGGCGATTGCGATGAGCGCCATGGGGTGGGGCCGCCTTCTAGTTGCCGGAGCCGGGTACGAGGACTAGGGCGACCTCGCCGTTGGAGGCGGCGTCGGCCAGATCGGCGGCCTTGTCGCTGTCGACGGTGAGCGTGACGGCGTAGTTGGTGCTGGCGGTGAAGTCCGAGCCGCTCTTGGCCTCCGGTACGGCGCTGACCCTGGCGTCGCCGACGATCAGCGAGTCGGTGCCGTTGGCGGAGGAAGAACTGCCTGCGGACGAGGAGCCGGTGACACGGTAGGCGGCGACGGTGTCCCCGACCTCGATACCGGTCGGGTACTGACCCTCCTTGAGGGCCAGGCCGACGGTGGACTTGCCGGCGGGAAGCTTGCTGCCGCTGCCGAACATCTCACCGACGGCGACGGCGCCGGCCGGGATGGTGCTGAGGGCCTTCAGCTTCTTCAGGCCCTCCAGCTGGGACCACCTGACGTAGTGGATGCTGGAGTCGTCGGCGACCATGACGGAGGTCACGTTGCTGCCGGTCACGGAAGACCCGGCCGGGATCTCCTGCGTGATCTTTATGACCTCGATCCGCTTGCCGGCCTGCAGCACGAGCGTCGTAGCCCCCAGCGCACCCAGCAGAATCAGCAGCACCGCGAGCGCCGCCAGCGCGGGCTTGCGCTCGCGCGGCGCGGTGGGAAGCCGGTCACCGGCCGAAGGCTGAGCCGGACCGGCGGAACGACCGGCGCCCGCCCCCGTACGCTCTTGGATCTTCACGCAACCGCTCCCCGTTACAGCCAAGAAAAATTGTCTGCCCAAAACTCTGTCAACGCCATAAAAGCGGACACTCGACACCAACCACCCGATCCGGCCGATTACTCGGCGGCGAGGCGAGTGTCAAGCGATCGCACCGTATCAGCCGCACATAAGCCCCTCAAGGCGCGCTCGGACACCTTGACCTCAATGGAATCGACGTTGCGATCTGCAACGCCGGGGAACTGCGCGGCGGTTGGGAGTAGGGGGACGGCGAGGCCGTCCGAACTGTGCGCCGGCGAATCCCGAACGCTCCTGCCGCACACCGCCCTCCCGCCCTCCCCTCACTCGGCGGCCACGAGGTTCGCACGATTCGGTCACGAGCGCTTGCGCACGAGGACGCGCGCCCGGCGCGAGCACGAACCGCACTTTTCGCCGCCGTCGGACACCTGAGGCGGTAACTGCGTTCGCTGACGTAGGGGTTGCCGAAACGCGACCCTCAGTAGAATCACTCCGCCGGGCGAAGGTTCGCTGCCGTGAACGACGAGTGTGAGGACGCCGGACCGTGATCGAACCGCCGTACCGCTGGCACTGGAAGCCCCCGGAGGGGGAAGAGCTCGTGGCCCGTGCCAGGGTCTCCTTCGCCACGGGTGCCGCGCCCCGGGTGCTGGGGCGGCGATGGTTCCGGGACCCGGAACGGAGGGACGTCCAGGGTGAGTTGACGGACTGGCCGACCGGGCCGTCGTATCGTCCGCGCCCCTGGTTCGAACGCGTCCTCTGGGACGGCGCGGTGGCCGTCGTCACCGTCCTGCTCACCCTTGTCGTGGGACTCCTCGGCGGCAGCACGGGCGAACCGGACGGCGGTCTCGGCAGGAGTGACGACCCGGAGAACGAGGAGAAGGACTTCCCGGTGCTGTGGGCGGCGCCCGGCGCGCTCGCCCGTACCCTCCCCTGGCAGCTGGACCCGGACCGGCGGCCCCGCACGGACGTCACGGAACTGGTCCTGACCGATCGCCGTCTCATGGTCGTCGGCGGCCTGGCGGACCCCCGGGAGCCGTGGGAGGACGTGCTCTGGGAGACGGACCTGGGCCTGGTGGCCGCGGTCGAACGGCGTCCGTACTCCGTCGGCGGGCGTGACTTCCGGGTGGTGTTCACCGACGGCTCCTGGTGCCGTCTGACGTCCTTGGAGGGCGAGGACCTGGTCCACGGCCTGGCGACGGCCGTCGGCAGCGAGGTGCGCTGACGGTGGGCGGATCCGCCAAGCCCCGGCGTCCGAGGGCCGCACCCGCCGCCCTGCGCTACCGGGAGACCGGCCGGAAGGGCGACAGGAAGAAGGGCGACGCCCTGTTCGGCTGCCTGGGCTTTCTGGTGGTCGCGGGCGTGATGGTCCTGCTGGCGCTGATCGACATGGTGTGGGGCGACGAGGTCTGGCGGTGGACGGCACGGAACTGGCCGGGCGGGGCGTACGCCTTCGCGGTGTGCCTGGGGGTCGCCGCGCCGGTCCTGTTCACCCTCGCCGTCTGGTCGGCGGACGGCGCGGGCCCCACCTCCTGGAAGACCCGACCGGGCCGGGCGGCGGCCCGCACCGCCCTGACCCTCCTGGCCGCGGGCGCGCTCGTGCCCTTCCTGTCCCTGGCCTTCAACGCGGTGGACGACGGCAAGGGCAAGCACCGCACCGGACCGCCGAGTTGGGTGTTCTCCCACTACCCGTGGCTGTGGGCGCTGGGCATCGCCTCGACGCTGGCCGGGGCGGTGGGCGTGGTGTGGACGCTGGTGGTCCTGACCCGGCGGAGCGACGCGGCCAGGACGTGACCGGACAGTCTTGGCCAGCTCGTCGGTCAGCTCGCACAGGGCGTCCGTGCGGACCAGCGCCTTCCACCGGCTGCACTGGCCGTACTGGCTGCGCATCGGCTGCGCCGGCCGTACTGGCGGCACCGGGCGCATCAGTCGCGCCGGGGGCCGCACCGTGCGTACCGGCCGCGTCGCCTGTACTGGGCGCACCGGCCGCGTCGGCTGTACTGGGCGTCTCGCCGTTCATCCCACCGTCCCGATGGCCTGGTCGTACCTCTTGCGCCGCCCCATGACCACGACCGTCGCCGGTACCAGCACGAGCACCACGGCGGCGCCCACGCAGACATAACCCTCGAGGACACCGCCGATGTCGGACTTGGTGCCGAGGGAGGGCTTGTAGTGACCTGCCGGGTCGACGACGGCCGTGGCCGTCCGCCCGACGCGGTCGGCACAGTCCTCCTTGTTGTCGATCACCTCGTGGACGGAGCCGTCCCGCAGCCGCACCCGGCAGTACGTCTCACGGGTCCCGTGCGTCCACTGATGGGTCGGCGCGGCGATGGTGACCGCCTGTTCCACCCCGCGCAGCTGCAAATACCAGGCGTTGGCGAAGTACGAGCCGACCAGGACCAGTACGAGATAGGCGGCCGCGGTGACGTACCGGGCTACGGGGGCCTCGCGGGAGTCACGGGTCTTGAAGGCCACCCAGAACACCGGCAGCCAGAGCAGCAGGCCGACGAACGCCGCCGCCTTGCCGATGAACAGGCTGGAGAGCAGACAGACGGCGACCGACGCGGCCGCCACCAGGAACAGCCGGGCCCACGACCACACCGGCGTCCCGCCGCCGTACCCGGCCCGCGCCGGCCGGCCCTCGGAGGTGGGCTCGGAGAACTCCGCGAGGATGGTGCGGACCCGCCGCATACCGTCCGGGCCGGCCGCGACACGGCGCAGCTCCGGCAGCCCCCTGCCCACCTCTTCCAGCGCCCGCTGCCACTTCTCCGGCAGTTCCGCGAACAGTTCGTCGACGGACCGCTCGTCCTCGCTCGCCACGTGATCCTTGCTCTCTCCGCTCTGGGGTACCGGACGGCCGACCGGGTCGGCCGCTGGTGCTCCAGTGCCGGTCGTAGAACGGTGTTCCGCGGGCCCCGATGCCCGGGATCTCCTTCGCCCCCTGGAGGAAGTTCGGCCCGGTGCCCCACGGCTCGCCGGGGTTCGTGTGGGCCAGGTTCGACCAGCCGGCCAGCAGCGGCAGCACCTGGCTGCCGCAGGAGAGGGCCTTGGCCTGACCCGGCGGAGCGACGCGGCTAGGACGTGACCCGGACGGTCTTGGCCAACTCGTCGGTCAGCTCGCACAGGACGTCCGTGTAGGCCAGCTCCTTCCAGGACGTGAGCAGCACCAGCCCCCACGTCTCGTCCGCCCGGATGCCGTACGCACACGTCTCCATGACCGTCCCCAGCCCGTCCCGGCCGACGTCCTGGACGTACGCGTGCCGGACCCGCACCGCCGGGCCCGCGGGAAGGGGACGGAGCTCGGCCTCGGGCGGGCGGTAGGAGACCGGCGTGGGGGCGGCGAGGTAGCGCTGGAGGAGGTCGACGGTCACGGCCGGGTAGGTGTCGTCGGCGACCAGCGCGGACAGCTCGATCCGGGCGAGTTCACCGAGGCGCGGCGCGGGGACGTACGACAACGCCGTGATCGGGCCGCGCTCGCGGGAGTCGGCGGCGGCCTCGCGCAGTTCGGCGGCGAGGGCGTCGAGCAGTTTCGGCTCGTCGTCGTCCGGGCCGGCGAGCTCCCGGGCGGTCTGAGCAGCCCACCCGCGCAGATCCACGGACGACCGCACGGGCAGCGCGACGGCGTCCTCCGGTGTCCGCATACGAACGGTGGCGGCAGCGAACTCGGGCATCAGGCCATCCATTGCAGGGTGCGGGCGACGGAGTCGAACAACGTGACCAGGGCCTCCACCAGCGGCTCCAGCGGCGGCGCCGTCGGAGTCGAGAAGGAGAGCAACAGCCGCTGGCCGCTGTGCGGGACGGCGAGGTAGACGTCCAGGTGGGCTACGGCGAGCTTGTTGCCGTCGAGGTTGCCGGGGGCGTCGGGGGCGGCCCGGCGGAGGTAGCGGTGGCGTACGGCGGGGCCGGCGGGGAGGTCGACGAGGGTGACGTCGTCGTCACCGACATGACCGGCGTCGCCGCCATCGGCGCGGAGGGCGAGGGAGCGGGCGATGTCGCCGAGATCGCCGGGGTCGGTGCCGGGTGCGGGCCGCAGGACGGTCACGACCAGACCGGCGGAGACGGCAACCTGGCCGAGGACCTGGTTGACGACGTACATCTCCACGCCGCCGTTGGCCTGCGCGGCATCGGCCTGTGCCCGCATCCGCTCAGCGAGCGCGGCCTCCAGCTGCGGGGTGGCCTGCGTACGCCGCAGCCCCCGCTTGACCAGCTTGTCGATGCGGTGCGTCCAACGCTCCGGACTGTCCAGCACGATCCGCTCCCAGCCGTCGGGGACGGCGAGGCGGTAGTCGGAGGGGGGTGGGACAGGGGTGACGCGGGTTTCCGTGCCGTCGGTCATACGTCCGTTCCGCTCGCCCGGCTGCCTTGTTCGCCCCGCCCGCTGCGCCGCTCGTTCGACCGGCTCATCGCGGCGGCGGTCACCGGGGTGAGGACGAGGACGGCTGCGGCGCCGAGGAAGGCGTACGCGGCGGCGGTCCCGCCGATGGCGGACTTGCCTCCGAGAACCGGCCGGTAGTGATCCGACGGGTCGATCACCGCGTGGGTCCGGGCGCCGACCATGTTCTCGTCGGTACACCGTTTGTCGTTCTTGAACACCCTGTGGACGGTTCCGTCCGGGAGCGTGACGCGGCAGTACGTGACGCGAACGCCGTGCGACGCCTGCTCGTGCAGGGGCTTCGCGTAGGTGACCGTGGTCTCCTGCCCACGCAGGTGCAGGTACCACTCGTCGGCGGCGTACGAGCCCGTCCAGATCAGGGCGACATAGGCGACCGCGACGAGCCCGCAGGCGACGAGCCCACCGAGCGACCTGCGGGTCTTGAACCCCGCCCAGGCCACGACCACACCGCAGGCCGCGCCGACGAAGAGCGCGGAGGAGTTGAGGACGTACGTGGACAGCAGGCACACGGCCACGCCGATGACGGCGGCCAGGAGCAGCCGTATCCACGGCCACCCCCCTCTGCTCTCGTCCGTGCGCCGATCGCCGTCGAAATCCCACAGGCTGGACGGGCGGGAGTGCCCCGCGAGGATGTGCTGCACGGCCAGCTCACCGCCCTCCTCAAGGGCGATGTCGCGCAGTCTCGGCAGACCGAGCCCTTTCTCCTCGAGTTCGCGCTGCCTGCTTCTCGGAAGCCGGGCGAACTGTTCGTCGACGGTCTGACCGTCTCCAAGTGCCACGTTCCTCGTTCTCTCCTCGCCCTTGCGGGCCTCGCCGTGATCCGGTACCGCGGACGCCCTCAGCCGCCGGCGACCTTCCAGTTCCAGTTGTAGAAGGGAATGCCGCTCGACCCGAGGGGAGCTGTGTGCTTGAGACCGTCGAAGAGGTTGCGTTCGATGGAGGCCGGCTCCCAGCCCGCCGAGGGCGCCAGGTTCACGATGCCCGCGCCCAGCGGCAGCACCTGGCTCGCTGCGTACAGGCCACCGGCCGACCATGCCTTGCCCTTGAAGACCGAGTCGGAGAGACCGCTCCACTTGGGCAGGTCCTTGGTGAGGACCGAGTCCTCGGCGCCACGCTCGGCGACGGCCGTGCGGATGTCGCTGAAGTACGCCTTGAAGTTGACGGACTCCTTGACGATCGACTTCATCCTGGGCAGGACACTGTCCGGTCCCTTCGCCAGGGCTTCGCCGATCTTGCCCGCCTTGACTCCCGAGTTCGCCTGGGCGATTTCGCCGGCCAGTTTCTCGCCCACGCCCAGCCCCCGCAGGTTCAGGAACTCCCTGAGCGCCGACGATCCTCGTGCGGCGGTGGCCGCCTCTTTGAAGGTCGTCCCGAGAACCCGGCCGGCACCGAAGGACAGCACGCCGACCACGTCGATGGCGACGTCCAGCCAGGTGCCCTTGCCGTCCAGCGCGGAGACGGTGTCGCAGACGAGCGCGACCACGGAGGCGATCAGGGCCAGCGCCCCGAGCACCTCGCCGAGGATGGGGACCCAGCTCAGCACCAGAGCCAAGAGGCAGAGCACGCCGGCGATCGCTCCCGCCCAGTGGCCGATGGTGGCGACCCAGTCCTTCCAGTTGTCCCACCAGTGGTGCTTGGGATCCTTCAGCCCGTCATGGTCGATTGCGTCCCGTATCGCCTTGGCGGCGTACCCGGCCTGGGCGTCCCGGTAGTCGAGCGCGGCCCGAATCTCCCGCTTCGCGGCGTCCAGATCCCCGTCCGAGGCTTCTTTCTGCCGCTTCAGCCTCTGCTTGTCGGGATGGCTGTCGCTGCTCGACGGATGCTGATCGATCTGCTTCTGGTAGTTACTGCTGTCGGCATCGGCGGCGGCGGCCTTCTTCAGCGCCGAACGGACCCGGTTCTGGGCGTGGTTGAGGGCGGTGGCCCAGTTCTCCCGGACGGTGTCGGCGATGGGCTCGTACGGCACGGAGGAGCCGAGGGCCGCACCCGCCGCCGCGTACCGCTGATGCGACTGACTGAGCAGCTTGACGGTGTCCCCGGTCTTCTTGGTGAACTCCCTCCCCGCGTCGGAGTCCCACCCGTTCCCGTCGACGAGGTTGTTCAGCTTGCCGGCCTGCTCCTCGATGAGCTTCGCGGTGTCGGAGATCCGCTTGCCGAGCCGGGCGACCTCGTACGGATCCCCCGGCGTGAACTCCTTGTCGTCGTACCGAGCCGTCTGCCAGTCGACGCCGGAGAAGTCGTGATCGCTCACTTGTCCCCCGACTGAGCCTTGAGCAACGCGTCGGCGAGATGCTGATCGACCCCGTCGTAGGCCTTGGCCGCCTCGCCCGCGGTCTTTCCGAGGAACTCCAGCCCGTCGCAGAGCTGCTTGCGCTTCTTCTTCCAGTCGTCGGCGAAGTCGTCGAGCGCGCCGGCCACATCACCGGACCCGATCTCGGATCCGTACGAGTCGACCAGATCCTTCGCATGTTCAAAGTTGGACTTCAACTTCGCGACAGACCGGCTGATCTCCCGCAACTCGCTTGTGGACACCTTGACGTGATCCGCCACCACTAACCCCCGTGAATGCTTACGTACCCGGCCGCCCCGCAGGACGCAGACGGCCACGGTCACTGTGGGTCGAGGGTTTTCGGGGCTACAACCAATGGACCGCAAAGGGAGGTCAAAGGAGGGGTGTCGCCCGGCGGGCCCCGTGGACCTGCACTCCGCAGCCACCCAATCGTCACGGCACCTCCGCGAACGACCGTTGAGCGGGAGTCGACCAGGAAGCCACGAAGGACACGATCCAGCGGGACGTGGCGTACTGCGCTTAGACCCGGCTCGAGGCCTTCACCAAGGAGAACAAGGCCAACAGGGTCCTGCGCACCAAGCCGAGCCACAAGGACTTCATCCTCATCACCCTCCAAGCCGCGAAGGACTCCCGCACTGCCTGACAGGTGACACAGCAGAACGGGAAGAAGGCGGACGCCCGCCTCGTGCGTGCAGGGATGAAGGCCATCCGGCCGACCCTCCGGGTCTCAGGACGGTGGTCGCGGCGCCGCCCGTGCTGCCGTGGGATCAGTCCAGCGGGACTTCCTCCACCAACTTCTCCGCGAAGCGCCATGACCCGCGATTACCGGTCGCCTCCGCGCGGAGGCCCAGTTCCCAGGCGATCCGGGCCGTGCTTCTGGGACACGCTGGGATAGTCCTTAGGAGGCCCTTTGATGTAGCCGCGGCGGTCAGCAGGGTACGTACGCAGTGCTTCGCGGAGCTGCTCCTCCTGCGAGACGCCCGCCCCACGGGCCCCGGCGAGGTTCCGGTGGGCCGCATCTCAGCCTTGTCGAGTACCTGGATCTGCCCGGCGGACCGGCATCCACGGGGGAGACCGTGCGCACCCCATCCCCGGAGTCGGGCCTTCCGCCGACCCCGCTGCTCCAGATCCACGCTTACCTTCCCCACCGGGACGACAAGCGCATGGCGGTTCTCACACTGAGCACCACCGCGGAGGAACGACGTGTCCGATACCGCGTTATCCCCACAGCATCGCGGAACTCACCAGCTTCGAGTCGCCTTTGGACGAAGGGCAGGAAGAGCAGTGAAGGAAGGGCGGGTGCACACGACCGACAGGGACCCGGCGCGCGGCACACCCCTACGGGCTGGGGCTCGTGCCGGCAAGCGTGGTCGGCAAGAGCCGCACCAGTACCACGGCCCGTTCGCCCCACTGGCGGAGCACCGTCCTCCTGATACCGTCGGCCTGAGGCGCCGAATTGCTTGCCGATTCCGTTAAGCGAAGGACAGAATCGGAACAATTAACCAACTGTCGGGAGGGTTCAGCGCATGGGAGACGTAACGTCTCGTACCGCCTTCGATGATCCAGACACATTGCGTGCATGGCAGCGAGCACAACGACGGTCCACCGCCGCTCTGACTTTCTGGGGCTTCTCCCTTCCCGGTTTCTTCGTACTGGGCACACTCTTGTGGGAGTCGCTGGTGGGGGGGTCACTCCCCATCTATGTCATCGTTCCGCTGGTCCTTGTGTCAGCTGTCGGAATCGGCCTGTCGGAGCGCCGCCGGTCACACGTCAAGCAGATGAAGGGCATTCTGGCGGTCTACGCGTGGCAAGACCATCCGCCGCTCAGGAGTGTTCATCCGGGGGACGTCGCACACTTTCAACTTCCCGATCCGGATGCCTCGAACGAGAAGGTCAGTGTCGTCGCACTGCGATATGGACTCGGTAAGCAGTGGCGGGCCACGATGACCGAGGCTCGAGCCCAGGGGTTCACACTCGCCGGCGACCCGCGCTTCGGCGTAGTGATCTCACCGCGAGGGCAACGTAAGTTGATTGCCGTGCAGCCAAAGCACCCGCCGCTCACCAGAGGACGCCCGAACGGAGTGGACGAAGCTTCTTGGCAGCAGGCGCAGGCGGCCGGAATTGCCCACTGACCGTCACGTGCGGCACGGGTCAGAGAACCCGATGACAACAAGGTGAGATTCCCATGCCTGAATTCCTGTACACCACACTCGACGATCAAGACGATGTACTCGACGGCATGTTCCTAGGGCACCTCGATGTCAAGGGAAACTCCGGGAGCGCCACTTCGCGAAACCCTCGGTACGCAGACGGCGGCATGGGGATCATTCTCTTCCCGGCGCTGGTCGATCTGCTCGACGGTGTGAGCGAGCTGCTGCGGCGCGGACGCGGTACATTCAAGTGCTCCGGAATCGGACTGCCGCTGAAGTTCAAGCTCAAGGACGGGCGCATGACGATCAGTCATCGCTGGACGGTGATCGACGAATCGTCACCGCAGTCCACGGCCAACGCCCTCTGGACGGCAGCCCAGCAGCTGGCAGGCAGCCTTCTCGACCGCGTCACCGAACCGACCCAATACATCGAAACGGCCGATGACGGAAGTGATCGGTACATCGACTTCCGTGTCCAGGTGAAGGAATCACTAACGCGGTTCGATGAATCGAAGGCGCAGATCACCTACTGAAGGCGGCCCTGGCGGACAAAATACCGGGCTTGTACCCCACGCCGCTATCGCCATAGCCGCTAACGGTGTCCAACAATACGCCGCTGGTATCAAACTTGGCGCCAAAGAACGCACTGTTGACCGTGGCCTTGGTGACACTGGTGAGAAATCCCTGAGTGGCGCCCACGACGGCCTTACCCATCGGGGTTTTTCCGGCCAAATTCATACCTAGCGCCTGATACTGCCGACGCGTCATGTTCGTCAGGCTGCTCTCGTAGATGACCTTGCCCATCTTATTGAAGCCCTTGCTCACCAGCGAGCCCGTACCCACGCCGATGGCGTTACTGACAAGGTTACCCAGGGCGTTCTTCTTGACGTCGCCCCAGCCGCCGTTCAAGGCATCCTTGAGTGTGTTCTTGAATTCTCCCTTGGCGAATGCGAAACCGATTTTTCGGAATCCCTTGAGATCCTCACCCATATGCCACAGCTTGATCAGACGGGCGCAGGCGACCTCCGCCTTCCTGACCTTAATCGCCATACTGATCCCCTTCACAAGCCTGCCGGCTTTCGCCAACATGGCCAGCTTCCCCACCACCGGGATACAGTCCAACACCGCGAAGAGAACATCTCCCCAACCGGCCTTACCCTGTGTGAATTTCGCAATCGTATCGGCCAGCACAATCAAGGCTGCAGCCAGGACGATCAGGGCGAATATCGGGCCGCCGAAAAAGAGCAGTAGAATACCGGCAACGGCAACAAAGAACTTGCAGGCGGTGACAAAGCCGTCCCAGTTGTCCGCAATCCAGTCCCCCACCTTCTCGTACCACTTCTTGTTGTGAATCCCGGCATCCGAGGCACGGTGGATGTCGTGGACGAGTTTCGTCGCAGCCTTGTCCTGGTCCTTGCCGGCGTTCTCCGCCTTCGTCCTCAGTTCGGCCAACTGCGCGTTCAGGCTGTCGACCTGGCCCTGCGCCGCCTTCTGGTGCTGGTTGGCGTGCTGGGCGTCGCGGGTCGCCTTGCGGACCTTCTCCTGGTCGGGTGCGGGCGTGTTACCGCTGGGGTTGTTCAGCTTGTCCTGCGCGGACTTGGCTGTGTTCGCCGCAGTGGTGGCACTGGCCAGCCGTGACTGCGCGCGGGAGAGGTCGCCGCGCAGAGTCCGGGCCTTGGCGAGCGCGTGGTCCGCCGTCGTCTGGGCGAGTTCCAGCTTCCCGGCGTACGTCAGCAGGGCGCCCGAGACCATCTCGTACGAGTCGTGCAGCTTCTGCAACTGGCCGGGCAGCTTGCCGATCTGGTCCTTGAACGCGTCCATGGCCTTACCGGCCGACTCCTTGAGGACGGAGTCCTTCGAGGCGGAGCGGATTCCCCTGAGCACCGTTGCCACGTCTTCGACGAAGGTCTTGTACCGCTGGCCCTGGAGTTTGACCTCGTGCGGATCGCCGGGCGTCGGGTCGTCGTGCAGATCGAGGTTGTGCCAGTCGGCGGGGCGAACCATTGAGCTCAGCTCTCCGTGTCGAGGTCGGCGCGGTAGACGAAGCGGAAGGTGCTGGTGATGAGGTCGAAGAGCTCCAGCATCGGCTCGACCAGGGCCAGTTGGGGTGTGCTGGCGCTGATGACGGCGACCTTCGGGTTGCCGCCCGGGAAAGGGATGAGGGTCTGCATCATCACCGCGCGATAACTACGGTTGTCGTCGGGGATCTCGATGTCCTCGATGCCTTCGGTGCGCGCGGCTTGGCCGGCGTCCGGCAGCTCCACGAGGCGCACGCGACGCCACGGATCGGTCGGCCGACGGCCGGGGGCGATCGGCGTCAGGACGCCCATGAGAGTGTCGAGTCCCGTGACGGCGGTCTCGCCGGTGGTCTCGTTCACCGCCGCGCTCACACTTACCGTGAGGCTGGCCACCATCGGCTCGTCGTCCACGATCTCGCACATCGATCCGGAGTAGACGACGTTGTTCTTGCGGGCCTCACGGGCCACCTTCTTCAGGGTCCTGACCAGATCGGCCTGGTGCTCGGCCAGCTCGGGCCGCTGTTTGACCCGCTCCGCCACCACCTCGCGGATCGAGCGGTTCACCGTGGCGGGGTGGACGTCGAACTCATACCAGGTACTGGGGACCTGGATGTTGATGCCGATGACGTCCCCGGGGGCCGCTCCGGCGAAGGGGTCCTCGGCGGAGGGCTCTTCGGTGCGGGGGGCGTCAGTTTCCACCGTTGCCCTCCTTCTCGTGCTTACGGACGGCGTTCCGGAGATCGACGTCGAGCTTGGTCATCTTGTCGACGATCTCCTGCGCCATCTTCGCCACGTTCTCGAGGCCGACGTCGATCTCCTTGCGGCCGTCCTTCCAGCCGTGCATGAAGTCTTCCATCGCGTCGAAGGCCGCGCTCGAGCCCAGCTCTCCGTTGCCCAGTTTCCGGTCGACCTGGCCGGTGTCGTCCATGCGCTGTTTGATCGACCGCAGTTGACCCGCCAAGTCGTCGAGCCCGGCGAGGCTCAGGGCCAGATCACCCTTGGACATGTTCGCTATCCCCCAATAGCCCGAATCGTTCCCTCGTCGCACAAGTCGCTTTCGCAATGCAGCCGTCAGAGCTTACTGCCCTTCTCTGACCCGATCACCAGCAACCGTTTCTTTGCACAGCCGACACGTTACAAGCGGACGCTGTGTCCATCCGCGACCTCCCGGCAAGCTGCGCATGCAACGCGGGGGCACGGAACTCGGGCGACGAAGGTTCACCGGTCACGACCGCTCACGCCGCCGAACCGACAGCGACCGTCCGCCCCTGACCGACGCACTCCAACTCCCCGACTCCGCCGACCGCCGTTCCCCGCCTCACCCTGCGCGTCTACAAGGTCGGCGCGCAGGGTGGTGACCGAGGACTACGGCAAGCTCTCGTTCCTGGCCAGCGGACGCGCCGAACCCGCGCCGCGCACATCGGCATACCCGACGTGCGCCTAGCCGAGATGCAAGGCACCGTGATAGCGAAACGGAACTCACACCTCGCGGCAGCCCGGACACAGCGCACCGGCACGCCTGAGACCGTCGTCCGTTCAGGCACGAACAGGACACAGGTCACACCTCCGTGCACCCCATGCGCCCAGAATTATCACCATTCACAGGGAAGTTCGCGCTGGCGAAACCGAGAACCTCCCCGATAGCGTCGGGTCTCTTGAATGGACTTTTTTCTCACGGGGAGTTCACTGTGAAGCGCCGCACCTTGCCCGCCGCCGCCGCGCTGGCGGCAACCGCAGCACTGCTGTTGACCGCCTGCGGCAGTGGGGACGACAAAGCCAGCGACAACGACAAGATCGCCGGCGCCGACCAGAACACGAAGACGCCGACGCCTTCGGCATCCGCTTCGGGAGCACCGGCAGAGGACAAGCCGGACGGCGTGGACGTGTCCCTGCCCAAGGACATGGACCTGACCATGGTCTTTGACTGGGGCAAGCCAAAGGACAAGAACGAGGCGGCGGCGATGGACGATGCCGCGAACTTCCTCCGCGCCATCTACCGGGGCATCGACAAGCGCTCGGCCAAGGACGCGGCCGTGACCACGTACGCCACTGGTGACGGGCTCCACTACGCGCAGGTGCAGATCAACTCCTGGATCAAGGGCGGCTGGACGGCGACCGGCACGGAGCGCCACTACGACGTCAGCACCCGGTCCACCACGAACGGCCAGGCCGTGGAGGTGGCGTTCTGTGTGGACTCAAGCAAGTTCTATGGCAAGGAGATCAAGACGGGGAAGGTCCTGAAGACTAAGCCCAGTCTCGCGGACTTCGACTACTTCAAGATCGTCATGGCCAAGTTCCCCACGGCCGATGACCTGTGGCAGGCGTCCAAGGTGTACGTCCAGACCAAGGCGGCGAAGTGCCAGTGAGCGGATCTCGACGCGTACTGCTCGGTACCGGGGCCCTGACTCTGCTTCTCAGCGTCTTCGTCCTCACAGAATCGGCCTACGCGGCAGGGCCGACGGGCAAGGACAAGGGCGCCGACACGGAACAGTCGGCCGGCAGCGACAACTCCAGCATCTACGCCGCCGCAAAGATCCAGTACTCCGGCGCCGTCACCAAGAACGGCAGCGCAGGAAACGTAACGTCCTCCGACGTCAACTGGACGCCCCCGCCCTGCTGGTACGCCCCCTACCTCGGTGCGAAGGACTTCAAGAAGAAGATGTCCGGGCAGATCGAGAGCGCCAAGAACACGCCCGGCATGGGCGGCACCGCGGGCGCGGCGATCGGCGAGATGCAGCGCCACTACGAGGACGACTACGGCTGGGCCGACACCCCCGGCTACAAGGACTACAACGTCGACAAGGACGGCAAGGGGATGTTCTGGGCCGCCGTCGAGAACCCCGACGAACCCGACATACTCAAGCGCAGCTCCTGCAACGACCTCCCCTTCTGGGTCGACAACGGCGACACCCCACCGGCCCAGTACGAAGAGGCCATCAAACCGGAGATCCTCGCCGCCCTCGCGTACCAGCGCATGCAACTGCCCGACACCAAGGTGACCCTCGCGCCCGAGGCCACCACCAAGGTGAACCTGCCGACATGGGCCTGGCTCGACAAGGCCGTCTTCGACGAGGTCCAGGCCACCGCGGCCATCAACGTCCCCGGCTTCGGCATCCAGGCAACGACCACCGCCAAGCCCGTCTCCCTCAAGCTCGAACCCGGCACCGCGGACGCCGAGACCTTCCCCGCCTCCGGCCAGTGCGCCATCAACCCCGACGGCTCCATCGGCCAGCCCTACGCCAAGGGAGACGCGGACAGAACGCCACCCTGCGGCATCAGGTACCTGCACTCCTCCGGCGACAGCGTCTTCAAGCTCCGGGCGACGATCACCTGGAAGATCTCCTGGACGGGCACCGGCGGCGCGGGCGGAGATCTGCCCGACGGCACCTTCGGCACCACCCAGGACGTCACCGTCCAGGAAATCCAAGCCGTCAATCGCTGATCAGACGCACGTGACCACGTCGGGGTGTCAGGTCAGGAGGGGCCCGAAAGCGGTGCCCCTCACACGATCCACCGCAACGACTCCGCGATCGACTCGCAGAGTCGGCGCATGGGGCCGGTCACTCCGCTGAGCGGCACCGCGAACGCCAGGGCCAGGTAGCCGACGCCTCCGGGCATCTGGACGTACAGGTCCAGAGTCGTCGGGCCGAGGACCCGCACGGTCTCCCCCGCGGGAAGGACGACGGTCGAGACCTCTGCGGCGGAGGCGTTCCGCACCTGCTTCGCTTCGAGCGATTCCTGGAGATCCCGGGGGGTCAGTCCCCCGGGGCGAGGGATCAAGGAGACGATGAGCGAGGCGGGCAGGATGCCGCCGCCGTCCAGCTCCGGTCTCAGGAAGAACTCCAGCGCACCGGTCCTGACCCCGGCCTCCGCGGTGTTGCGCAGGGTGGCCCAGGCCTCCTGCTTGAGTTCGGCCGGAACGTTCCTGCCCTCGGCCTGGTGGTCCACGAACGTCTTCAGCTGGGCACGCCAGCGGTCCTGGGTGAGATCGATGCGGAACCAGTCCCGGGGGACCAGGATCCGGTAGTCCTTGGGAGGTGCCGTGACATCGGGCTCCGCGGTCATCAGGACATCACCATCGGCTTGCCCGACTCGTTGAACAGGCGGACGCTCTTCACGACGCCGGCGAACATGGCTGAGAAGACCTCCCAGGCCTGTGGCGTGGGGGTACCCATCTCCAGGACCAGAACCGTCCCGTTGCTGAGCGGTATCTGGACCTGGATGAAGGAGGTCACCACCGGCTCGTCGGCTCCGGACGCGGTGAGACTGCCGGGAAGGCTGCCCTTCCGGGTCCCGATGCAGGAGACAGCAGGGCCGCACGGCAGCTCGATCTCGCTGACCTCTCCCATGTTGAGGTGACGCATCGTCGAGCCCAGGAACCCGACGGGATGGGTGCCGGCCCTCTCGTCCAGATCGGTCATGCTGACGGAAACCGTCGCCGTGCACCGCTCCCCGTCGACCTCTGTCAGGACGAAGCCTGAGTACTGGATACCGGCCTCGACGAAGGAGTCGTAGTGCGCGGCGACCATGACCGCCCACTCCAGTTGTACGTCGAAGGTGGCCTCCGGCATCACGGCGCGGGCCAGTTCGACAAGTTGCTCGGCGGTCTCGTCCAGGCTCTCCGAGTCCATCGGAATCTCGAAGAAGCCCTCCGGCATGATCCAGCGGACATCGATGCCCGGCCCACCGATGGAGCCCTGGACATCCTCTTCAGCTGCTACGGCGCTCACAACAGGCCTTCTCCATCGGTGGTTTCCGGTTCGTCCGCTTCGGGACGGAAGGTGGCCGCGAAGGGATACGGCCCGTAGTGGGGGTAGTGGGCAGGGATATCCGCCCCCTCCCTGCGCGCAAGATGCGCCAGCTCGCGATATCTCCGCGCCCGGGCACGGAGGTTCTGGCGGACAGGGTTGCCCCAGTGGGCCTTGGCGGTGCGTACGTACACGGCGAGCAGGATCAGGACGACGGCGGCGGCCACGGCCGCATAGGCAACGCGTGCGGTGCCCGACTCCCAGTACTGGACCACGCCACCCCAGTACACCGCCGCGCCGAAGCCGATGACGGCCAAGGGAGCACCGGTCTTGAAACCCGCATTGAACATCGCGGTCTCGTCCTCGTGCCGAAGCCGCAGCATACGAAGGACCGCTCCGTCGTCCAGGAAGTCGAAGCGGAGTTCTCTGCCCGACCGGTCTGCGAGCGCCTTGGCGGCAGATACGGCGGCGATGACCTCGCCGGGGACGAGCCGGACAGGATCCGTGCCCCTGCGGCCGACGAACTCCCCTTCGCCGAGGTCAGTCGAGTCGCTCACTTGGATCGACCTCCTTTCGTGCGGTGTGCACCTGCTTCGGAACCACCACGGCTACGCGGCGAGAGCCGCGTGGAACGGCTTCGGCGAAGGCTGGGGCGACGGGCTCGGGGTCGGCGTCGGCTTGGCCGTTTCCGGCTCCTGATAACCAGTGGTCCCGCCGTTCTCACCGCTGAACATCCGGTGGAGCGCGCTCGCCAGGCCGTTCCCCTTGATGACCGCCGTGATCTGCTTTCCGCCGATGGGTGCGAACTTCTCCGGCAGACCGGCGATGTTCAGCCGCTGCCCGAGTTTGAGGCCTTGGGAAAGGACCTTGTTCGTCATGCTCACACTGAGGCCGTTGAGAAAGTTGTGCCCGACACCGTCGAGCCCTCGAAGGGAGGCCTCGCCCCAGGTGCCGACCTTGCCGAAGGCCTTGAGCTTGGCCAGTCCCCTGAGTTTGGCCACGGCCTTGAAACCCTTGAGCGCGCCGAGCCCCGGGAGGACTCCGAGGAAGTCCGTTCCCAGCTTCAGCCAGTTGACCTTTCCACCGCGCACCGTCATGTCGTAGGCGTGACCGGCCAGGGCCGCCGCACTGGTGAGCACCGCGAGGGTGGCGAAGATGGGCACCAGGAACTGCAGCGGCGGGATGAACGCACAGACGACCGCGAGGACGGAGAGGATCGCGGAGATGTTGGAGAACGTGTCCGCCCAGTCGGCGAGCCAGTTCATGAATCCGCCCGGGTCGCGCACCGCGTCGTGGTGGACCACATCCTTGATTCGGCGGGCGGCACGGTCTCCAGCGTCGTCGAAGATGTCCCTGGCGTCCTTGACTTCCTTACGTGCCTGGCCGATGCGGTGCAGCGCCTCGTCGCGCTTCCTCTCCCAGCGCTCGTACTCGGGCTTGTCCGCCTCGGGTATCTGGCTGACGAGGTATTTGTCCGTGAACTTCTTCATTTCCCGGTCGGCCAGATCGTGATCGGACTTGGCCTCCCGGTAATCCGCCAAGGCCTTGTCGGCCTTCTTCTGAGCCCGGTGCAACTCTCCGGCGAATTCCTTTGATTCACCTTCGGCCACCTTGGTACCCACGGCCTTGGACGCCTCGTCGTACCGCTCGAACGCCTTCTTCAGCCGGTCGCCGGCTCCGTCCGCGATCTCGTTGAAGGCTCGGCCGGCATCACTGTCCCAGCCCTCCACCGAGGACAGCGCCTTGATGACCCGCGCCTGTTCGTCGATCATGTCAGCCATCTGCCGCAACTTCCGCCCGAGGGCGGCGACTTCGTCAGGATCGCCCGGTGTGGGGTCCTCGTCCCACAGCGGCGGCCAGTCACCGGATCGCCTGCTCACTTCTTGCCCTTCCCCGTGTTATCGGCAATTGCCTTGGCCAACTCGTGGTCGATCTCTTCGTACTTCTGGGCCGCGGCTCCGGTGTACTCGGCCAGCTTCTTCAGTTCCTTCGACAGTTTCTTCCGTGTCTTCTTCCACGTGGTACTGAAGTCGTCGAAGGCGTCTTTCAAGCCACCGTGCCCCAGTTCGTCCTCGTAACCGTCCGAGGGGTTCCCGTGCTGGTCAAACTCGTTGTGGAGCTTGCCCAGCGTCCGAGAGCACCCCTTGATCATGTCGAGGTCGTACCTGATTCTGTCCGCCATTGAAAAAATCCCCCATCATGGACATGAGACACTGCCGCGAGACTTCCTTCGGCAAACGACTTGGAAGGTGGAACGGATTTGTCCACGAGCACCGACCGCACCGTACGGGACCGACTCGGCGTATCGCCCGACGCAGCAGCCTGGTGCACGATCGGCAAGATCCCCGAGCCTCCTGCCGAAGCGCACCGGGCAGCAGGATCCGGGCCGTTGCGTCCTGCCTCCATACGACCGCTCGGCATGCTCGGCGTCGCTCTGGGATCGCCCCTGCTGTTCATCGGCAAGCTGCTGAGTCTCCTCGGCGCCGGTGAGGAGGCCCTCAAGCGCATGCTGTCGACCACAGGGGAACAGGAGCGCCACCGCGCCGCGAAACTCGACGAGAAGCGGCGGGACCAGGCCGTCGTGGAACTCGGTCTCGACAGGACCTTCGACGGTGACTGGAACGGGGCCGCCGGCCGCTTCCTCCTGCAGTGGTACAGCCATTCCTCCCACCACCAACGCCTGGTCGCCCTTGCCGGGGACCGCATCCTGCTGGCCGCTCCGCCCACCCGCGTGTCCATCCGCCGGGACGCACTCATGCGGGTCGTCGCCGAGATTCCGGCCGGGGACGCCACCCTCGCCGACCCCCTCCCCGCGTTCGAGAACGACCGGCTGCTCCTGCGCTTCAAGGACGGTTCGTGGCTCACGCTCACGACCGAGGAGTGGCGCAGCGAGCTGCACACCTACCTGATGCGTCGTCCGCAACCGGGCGAGACCCAGGCCACCGAGGCCTGACAGCCGGGTGCGACGGAGCACTTGACGCACTCCGTCGCACCCAGTCGTTCGAAGACCTCGGACTTTACTAACCCTTGGCCTGCTTGGCCAACTGGTCGTCCAGCTGCTCGTACGCTTCCTTGGCCTTCTTCAGGAAGTCCGAGAGGCCGTGCAGGCCCTGGATCGTCTTCGTCGCGCCCTTCGTGAAGTCCTTCATGGAGTCGTCGTACGCTCCCGAGGCCTTCTGGGTGGTGAAGCCCTCCTCCACCAGTGCCGAGACACGCTTCTCGATGTTCTTGATCTTGTCCTCGAGCTCGTGCATGTCCTTGATCAGGTCGCCTGCGACCTTCTCCATCTCGGCATAAGTAAGGTCCGTGTCTTTGCCCTTGCCCATGTCGGCATCCCTCCCGTTGTGTTGTGGCCGCCCCAGGGCTCGCCCCCGTGGCTTGCTCGGACGGATCGGCCGGTCCTGACCCGGCCGTCCCATGAGCAAAGATCCTACGGGTGGGAGGCACGTGGCCGCAGGGGCCTCGTGCGAGGGAATCGTGAACCGGCGCAATCCCGTTGCGCCCGGGAAAGCCCGTCCGGCTAAGGTCACACCGAATGTGCCGGGCCTGCGAGGAGGACGAACGTGCGCCTGAGTCTGACCGTCGTCGACCCGGTCGGCGGTGCCACCGCCGACGTCGTACTCGACGCCGATCCCGAGTCGACGGTCGGCGACGTGGCCCGGGAGCTGGCCGGGCAGGTCGGTCTGCGCTACCCGGACAGCGGCGAGGTCGCCCAGGTCATACCCATCGGCGCCCCCAGGGGTGCCGCGGCCGTCCGGACGGCCGGTCCCCTCGCCTACGTCGACGGCTATGCCCTCGACCCCGCCGCCACCGTCGTCGGCTCGCCGTTGCGCGACGGTGTCGTCGTCAGCCTGCACGACCCCGCCGGGTGTCTGCTCGGCGAGCCCACCGGCATCGTGGAGTTCCGGGTCGCGGGCGGTCCCGCGGCCGGTGCCGTGCACCGGCTCGGAGTCGGGCGGTACGACATCGGCACCGGCCCCGCCTCGCACATCCGCGTCGAGGACCCGGAGTTGCCGGCCCGCGCCGCCACCCTCACCATCGCCATCGACGGCACCTGCAAGGTGCAGACACACACGGACAGGGCCAGACTGGACGGCGAGGAGTTCGAGAGCGGCGGTGACTGGCCGCTCGACACCCAACTCGCGCTCGGCAACTCCCTGTTGGAGATCACCGGGTACGCCCCGCCCAACGCCGCCCTCAAGTGGTCCGACGACGGTGCCGGACTCGACTACAACCGGCCCCCGCGGCTGCGCCCCGCCGAGCACCAGACGCACTTCTCGCTCCCGAACCCGCCCGGCGACTACGAGGCCCGCCCGCTGCCCTGGCTGATGGCGCTGCTGCCGCTCGTCGGTGCCGTCGTCTCCGTGATGATGTTCGGGCGCTGGTACTACCTGATCATGGCCGTGATGAGCCCGGTCATGCTCTTCGGCAACTACTTCATGGACAAGAAGCACGGGCGCAAGTCCCATGCCAAGCAGCTGAAGGAGTACAAGGAGCACAAGGGGCGGATCGAGAACGACGCCCAGGACGCCCTGAAGACCGAACGGAGCGACCGGCGGGCCGCCGTGCCCGACCCCGCCGCCGTGCTGACGTACGGCACCGGGCCGCGCACCCGGCTCTGGGAGCGGCGCCGCACCGACGCCGACCATCTGCTGATCCGTTTCGGCACCGGGCGCGTGCCCTCCGAGGTCGAGCTCGACGACCCCGAGCAGGACGAGCACAAGCGCAAGGTCCGCTGGTACATCGAGGACGCCCCGGTCGCCCTGTCGCTGCGCGACCTCGGGGTGATCGGCGTGGCCGGGCCCGGTGACGCCGCGCATGCGCTGGGGCGGTGGGCGGTCGCCCAGACCGCCGTTCTGCACAGCCCGATGGACGTGCAGTTCTACGTCCTCACCGACAACGACGCCGGGGCCCGCTGGGACTGGGTGCGCTGGCTGCCGCACTCCCGCCCGGGCGGCGGTCAGGACGTGAACGTCCTGATCGGCACCGACTCGGAGACGGTCGCCGCCCGCGTCGGCGAGCTCACCCAGCTCCTGGACGGCCGGCAGAAGGCCCTTCAGCAGGGCGGGCGCAGCAAGACCGACGGGCCCGCCTTCTCCGATCCGGACATCGTGATCGTGTGGGACGGGTCGCGGCGGCTGCGGTCCATGCCGGGTGTGGTGCGGCTGCTGAAGGAGGGTCCGGGGGTGGCGCTGCGCTCCATCTGCCTCGACGAGGAGGAGCGGTTCCTGCCGGGCGAGTGCCAGGGCGTCGTCGTCGCCGAGCCGGTGGCGGCCAAGAACGCGCCCGCGACGGCCGTGGCGCAGCAGGCCGCCGGAGGGTTCCCGTCCTTCCAGGCCTGGCACCCGCAGGCCCAGCAGGCCGAGGAACAGGCGTCGCAGGACCTGGAGTTGCGGCTGCGGGTCGAGCAGAGCGGGGCGCTGCGCAAGCGCGACGTACGGCCCGACTTCGTCTCCCCCGCCTGGTGCGCCCGGCTCGCCCGCTCCCTCTCCCCGCTGCGTGACATCAGCGGGGAGGCCGAGGACTCGGCGCTGCCCGCCGCCAGCCGGCTGCTCGACGTGCTCCAGCTGGAGCCGCCGAACCGGGACGCGATCGCCGCGCGGTGGCGGATGGGCGGACAGTCGACGATGGCGGTCATCGGGGAGTCGTACGACGGCCCGTTCGGCATCGACCTGCGGCGAGACGGGCCGCACGGCCTCATCGCCGGTACGACCGGTTCCGGCAAGTCCGAGCTGCTGCAGACCATCGTGGCGGCGCTGGCGGTGGCGAACACGCCGGAGAACATGACCTTCGTGCTCGTCGACTACAAGGGCGGCTCGGCGTTCAAGGACTGTGTGAAGCTGCCGCACACCGTGGGCATGGTCACCGACCTCGACGCGCACCTCGTGGAGCGGGCGCTGGAGTCGCTGGGCGCGGAGCTGAAGCGCCGTGAGCACATCCTCGCCGCCGCCGACGCCAAGGACATCGAGGACTACCAGGACCTGGTGCGCCGCAACCCCTCGCACCCGCCGGTCCCCCGACTCCTCATCGTCATCGACGAGTTCGCGTCGATGGTGCGGGACCTTCCCGACTTCGTCACGGGCCTGGTGAACATCGCCCAGCGAGGCCGGTCCCTCGGGATCCACCTCCTGCTGGCCACGCAGCGGCCCTCCGGTGTGGTCTCCCCGGAGATCCGCGCGAACACCAACCTGCGGATCGCGTTGCGGGTGACCGACGCGGGTGAGTCGACCGACGTCATCGACGCGCCCGACGCCGGGCACATCGCCAAGAGCACGCCGGGCCGGGCGTACGTCCGGCTCGGGCACGCCTCGCTGATCCCCTTCCAGTCGGGCCGGGTCGGCGGCCGGCGGCCCGGTGCGGCCGACCCCGCGACCCTGGCGCCCTGGGCCGGGGCGCTGTCCTGGCAGGACCTCGGGCGGGCCGCGCTGCGCAAGCCCAAGTCCGAGGCCAAGGAGGACGACGAGATCACCGACCTGAAGGTGCTGGTCGACGCCGTGCGCGAGGCCAACGCCGCGCTCGCCATCCCGGCCCAGCACTCGCCGTGGCTGCCCGCCCTGGACGACATGCTGCTGCTGGACGACGTGCCGGCCGTGCAGGCACAGGGTGCGCTGCCCGCCGCCCCGTACGGGGTCGAGGACCTGCCCGCCGACCAGGCCCGCCGTGCGGTCGCCGTCGACTTCGCGAGCTTCGGGCACCTCATCGTCGCCGGTGCCCCGCGCACCGGACGCTCGCAGGTGCTGCGCACCATCGCGGGGTCACTGGCCCGCACCAACTCCTGTGCGGACGTGCACCTGTACGGCATCGACTGCGGCAACGGCGCGCTCAACGCGCTGACCCGGCTGCCGCACTGCGGTGCGGTCGTCGGCCGTAACCAGACCGAGCGCGTGGAGCGGCTCATGGCCCGCCTCTCCGGCGAGCTGACCCGACGTCAGGAGCTGCTGGCCGACAAGGGGTTCGCGGACATCGGCGAGCAGCGGGCCGCCGTGCCCGAGGCGGAGCGGCTGCCGCACATCGTGCTGCTCCTGGACCGCTGGGAGGGCTGGCTGCCCACCCTCGGCGAGCTGAACCACGGTGATCTCACCGACCAGATCATGGTGATGATGCGGGAGGGCGCGAGCGTCGGCATCCATCTCGTGCTCACCGGTGACCGGCAGATCCTGGCCGGGCGGATCTCGTCCCTCACCGAGGACAAGTACGGTCTGCGGCTGGCCGACCGCGCGGACTTCTCGATGCTGGACATCAACTCCCGCAAGGTGCCCGAGGAGATCCCGCCCGGGCGCGCCTTCCGCAGTGAGACGGCCGCCGAGACGCAGTTCGCGCTGCTGTCCGCGGACACCACCGGGCAGGGGCAGGCCGCCGCGATCGTCGCGATCGGCGAGGCGGCCCAGACCCGGGACGCCCAGGTGCCGCGCGCCCGGCGCCCGTTCCGGGTGGACGTGCTGCCCGGCCGGATCTCCTTCGAGGATGCCTGGGCGATGCGGGATCCCGCCACGGCGGCTTCGCCGCTGTGGGCCCTGGTGGGTGTCGGCGGCGACGAACTGACCGCCTTCGGGCCGGACCTGGCGCAGGGCGTGCCGGCCTTCGTGATCGGCGGTCCCGCCAAGTCCGGGCGTTCCACGACCCTGTTGGGCTTCGCCCGCTCCTACCTGGCCAACGGCGTGCGGATCGTCGTCGCCGCGCCGCGGATGTCGCCGCTGCGCGAACTCGAGGGTCAGGAAGGCGTGTTGAAGGTCTTCACCGGGCGGGACATCGACGAGGACGAGCTGACCGAGGTCATCGCGTCGGCGTCCCGGGCCGAGCCGATCGTCGTGCTGGTCGACGACGCCGAG
The DNA here is from genome assembly GCF_055567535.1 of Streptomyces sp. NPDC026538. NCBI lineage: Bacteria > Bacillati > Actinomycetota > Actinomycetes > Kitasatosporales > Streptomycetaceae > Streptomyces > Streptomyces sp. NPDC026538. The sequence goes on along the minus strand of NZ_JBVHQG010000015.1, from coordinate 102,748 downwards.
GTGCTGGACGACTGCGACGCCGAGGACGTCTTCAAGCGGATCGTCGAGAGCGGCGCCGAGGAGGGTCTCGCCGTGGTCATCGCCGGTGACGAGGACGAGATCTGCGACGGCTTCTCCGGCTGGCAGGTCGACGCGAAGAAGGCCCGCCGGGGCATTCTGCTCTCCCCGCAGGAGTCCGGCTCCGGCGAGCTGATCGGCATCCGGACGACCCGCAACATGGTCGGCGGACCCGTCACCCCCGGCAAGGGCATGCTGCACCTGGGCAGCGGGGAGCACGTCACGGTGACCACCCCGCAGTAGTCCTGAGTCCTAGGGCGGTCCGGCGGTCCGGCGGTCCGGCGGTCCGGCGGTCCGGCGGGGGGCTCAGTCCCCCGCCCTCGACATGACCGCCACCGGATTTCCCTCCGCCGAGCTGTCCGACGTGTAGATCAGCTCGCCGTCGCTCGGGGTCAGGTACACCGTGGTGGCGTCCGGGTCGCAGCCGTCGTGGTTGCCCTCGACGCCCTTCGATGTCGCGACGAGCTTCTTGGCGGTGACCGAGGTCAGGGTGAGCACGTCCGTGCAGACGCCGCCCAGCTGGTCGGTCTGGCGCAGGCGGCCCAGCTCCCGGCCGACCTCGGTCTGCCGGACGGTGACCCGGAAGGTGCCGATGGGCAGATTGCCGTCCAGGGCGGTGGCCGAGCCCTCCCAGGTGCCCAGGTAGGCGGCCGGGACGGGCCCACTGCCCGACGAGGACGACGACGCCGAGGGGGAGGTGGCAGAGGCGCCGGTGTCGCTGTTCGGGCCGCCGTCGCCGCCGCCGAGGTACGGCTTCAGCAGGAACCCGGCCCCGACCGTCACCACCGCCAGCGCCCCGGCCACCGCGAGGGCGACCGTGCAGCTCACCCGGCGGCCGCGCCCGCCCTCCCCGGCCGGTACGGCGGTCGCGGCGACGCTCACCGAGACCTTCCCCGGGGGGACGCCCGGGGACACGGCGTCACGCGGCTCGGGTACGACCGCGGGGGGCACCGTCGGCGGCGGCCCGAACTCCCCTGCCGTCACCGGAAGGCCGGCGGCGACGCCCACGGGAACGCCCGCAGAAGCATCCGTAGGAACACCCCTGGGCGCGTCCACCGAAGGCGTGCTGAACTCCACCGGACCGGACCCCGGTACGGCCGCCTCCGTCACCTCCAGGTTCAGCACCTCCACCGCGCTCCGGCTGACCCGCTCCACCAGCGCCCCCGGCAGCCAGCCGCCCGTCACCAGCCGCGCGGCCCCCTCCGGAGCCAGCCGCCGGGCCACCTCGCCGGGGGCCGGCCGCGCTCCCGCCTCCTTCACCAGGCAGGCCTCGGTGACCTCCCGCAGCTCTCCGCTCAGGGAGCCGAGTTCGGGTTCCTCGTGGACGACCTTGTAGAGGAGGGCGGCGGACGAGTCGCCGGGAAAGGGCGGTGCGCCGTTCGCCGCGTAGGCCAGCACCGCGCCGAGCGAGAAGACGTCCGCGGCGCCGGTGACGCCCTTGCCGAGGATCTGCTCGGGCGACATGTATCCCGGTGAGCCGATCGACACGCCCGACGACGTCAGCGAGGCCGTGCCGTCCGTGGCCCGGGCGATGCCGAAGTCGATGAGCAGCGGGCCGTCGAGGGTCAGCAGCACGTTGGACGGCTTCACGTCCCGGTGCACGAGCCCCAGCTCGTGGACGGCGGCCAGCGCCTCCGCGAGGCCCGCGCCCAGCGCCCGTACCGAATGCGCGGGCAGCGGGCCGCCGTCCACGACGGCGGCCGCCAGGGACGGGCCCGCCGCGTAGGCCGTGGCGACCCAGGGCACCGGCGCGTCCGGGTCGGCGTCCAGGACGGGTGCCGTCCAGGCGCCGCCGACCCGCCGGGCGGCCGCCACCTCGCGGCGGAAGCGGGCCCGGAACTCCTCGTCCAGGGCGAAGTGCGGATGCACGATCTTGACCGCGACGGTCCGGCCGCCGGCCGAACGGCCCAGATAGACGCGGCCCATGCCGCCGGAGCCGAGCCGGCCGAGCAGCCGGTACGGTCCGACGGTCGTAGGTTCGTCACCCGCGAGCGGCTGCATGTCCCCACCCCCCAGTAAGTCCGGGCAGCAGCCTATTGCCTGTCAGGCCTCCAGCAGATCGACCTTCACATCCGCCGCGAACCCGGTCGTCGGGCCGACGCGGCGGGCGAACTCCTCGACCGCGGCCAGCTGTGGCGCGCCGAAGCTGAAGTCGAGGGTGGTGAAGTACTGGGCCAGGGTCGCCTCGTCGAAGGCCTCCCAGCGGGCGGCCTGTTCGGCGACCTTGGCGACCTCCTCCAGGGAGAGGTTGCGGGAGTCCAGGAAGGCGCCGTGCACCTCGCGGGTGATGTGCGGCTCGCGCTCCAGGTAGTCCCGGCGCGCCGCCCACACCGCGAAGACGAACGGCAGTCCCGTCCACTCCTTCCAGAGCGCGCCGAGGTCGTGCACCTGGAGGCCGAAGCGCGGGGCGTCCAGCAGGTTGGCGCGCAGGGCCGCGTCGCCGATGAGCACCGCCGCCTCCGCCTCCTGCATCATCAGGCTGAGGTCGGGCGGGCAGGTGTAGTAGTCGGGCTGGACGCCGTAGCGGTCGGCGAGCAGCAGCTGGGCCAGGCGGACCGAGGTGCGCGAGGTCGAGCCGAGGGCGACCCGGCGGCCGTCCAGCTGGTCCAGCGGCACCTGCGACACGATCACGCAGGACATCACCGGGCCGTCGCAGCCGACGGCGATGTCCGGGAAGGCCACCAGGTCGCCGGCGTTGCGCAGGAACTCGACGAGGGTGATGGGCCCGATGTCGAGGTCGCCGCGCACCAGCTGCTCGCTGAGCTTCTCAGGGGTGTCCTTGGTCAGCTCGAAGTCGAGAAGGGTGCCGGTTCTCGCGAGCCCCCAGTAGAGGGGCAGGCAGTTCAGGAACTGGATGTGGCCGACGCGCGGCCGGGTGCGAGAATTGTCCACATCGCGACACTAGACCCCATGAGGTACGGTGCTGAGACCGCCCCCGCCGTTGGCACCGAAGCCACCCCGGGCGTCAACCCACTCGCGAGGCCGTTCAAACGTCCGGGTGACGTGATCTTGGCCTCTGTTGCTTTCGGCTGCCCACATGCTAGGCTCGCCGCAAGTTGCAGTTTGGTTTCCCTTGCAGTACAGAGCCTGCGGAGCATGTAACCGCGGGCTCTCGTCGTTTTCAGACGTATGCAGTTGTGCGGCACTTAGTTTGTTTTCACACTTGCAGGTTCTGGAGCAGGGCGACCCTTTTGAGCCCAAGGAGGGCTTATGGCTACCGGAACCGTTAAGTGGTTCAACGCCGAAAAGGGCTTTGGCTTCATTGCCCAAGAGGGCGGCGGCCCGGACGTCTTCGTTCACTACTCCGCGATCAACGCGAGCGGCTTCCGCTCGCTCGAGGAGAACCAGCAGGTGAGCTTCGACGTCACGCAGGGTCCGAAGGGCCCGCAGGCGGAGAACGTCACCCCCGTCTGATCTCACTGATCCAGACACCCCAGAGTCTGATCTCAGACTGAGTGCAGTACCCAAGGAGCCCCGCGCCTTCCGGCGACGGGGCTCCTGCCTTTTCCCGGCCGCCGTATCGCGGGGATATTCCGCATTCCCGTGAGCGCCGAAATCCGGGACCATGTTCGCACGCGTGACACGGCACGTTCGGCCAGACAATCCCCGAAGTCCAAGGGGGGCCGTTCTCAGGGGCGACCGTTGTCAGTGGGGCCATTGTCCGTGGCCACCGCTCCCCGTGGCGGCCATTGCCCGTAGGCACCGTTGCCCGTGGGGGCCATGCCCGTAGCTACCGCTGCCCGTGGCGGCCATTGCCCGTGGCGGCTGTTGTCAGTGGCGGCTGTTGTCAGTGGCGACCATTGCCCGTAGCCACCGCTGCCCGTGGCGGCCTTTGTCAGTGGCGGCCGCTAGCGTCCGCGGGCATGACTGCCGACTTTCTCGCCGCCACCCGTACCTTCTACGACACGGTCGCCGAGGACTACGCCGACCACTTCCGTACCGATCTCGCCGACAGGCCCCTGGAGCGGGCCCTGCTGGCCGCGTTCGCCGAGTGGGTGGGTGAGGGCGGCGAGGTGGCCGACCTGGGCTGCGGGCCCGGCCGGGTCACCGCCCGGCTGGCCGGGCTCGGCCTGTCGGTCTTCGGGCTCGACCTGTCGGAGTCGATGCTCGCCGTCGCCCGCCGGGAGAACCCCGGCCTCCGCTTCGTACCGGGCTCGATGCTGGACCTGGCGGTGGCCGACGGGGCGCTGGACGGGGTGTTGTGCTGGTATTCGTCCATCCACACGCCCGACGAGCGGTTGCCGGCGCTGTTCGGGGAGTTCCGGAGGGTGCTGCGGCCGGGCGGCCGGCTGCTGCTCGCGTTCCAGGCGGGTGACGTGGCACGGCGGCTGGAGGACCCGTGGGGGCATCCGGTGGCGCTGGACTTCGAGCGGCGGCGGCCGGAGACCATGGCACGGCTGCTGACGGAGGCCGGCTTCACGCTCCACTCCAGCACCCTGCGGGAGGCCGACACCGCCCTCGGTGAAACGAGCCCCCAGGCGTTCCTGTTCGCACGAACCGGTACGGAGTGACCGGTACAGAGTGAGAGGACCTCACCTGCCGGAGAGACGCTCGCGCAGCAGCTCCCGCATGGTCACCGGTTCACGGCCGATCAGCTTCGCCAGGGTCGGGTCGGCGGTCGCGAACTCGCCCTCGCGGGCCGCGGTGAAGATGCTCAGGAGCTGACCGGCCGTCTCGGCCGGGACGCCGCCGGCCACCAGATGGGCGCGGTACGCGTCGTCGGGTGCGGTGGTCCTGGTGATGGTGCGGCCGGTGAGTTCGGCCGCGACGGCGGCGAGGTCGGTGAACGTCAGCGCCTCGGGTGCGGTGAGCGGGGGCGTCGGGCCCTCGAAGCGGCCCTCGTCGGCGAGGATCACGGCGGCCGCCTCCGCCAGGTCCGCGTGGGCTGTCCAGCAGACCGGGCCGTCGGCCGGCAGGGTGATCTCACCGGACTCCAGGCCCTGGGCGAGGAAGTGCAGCCCGCTGGACGCGTGGAAGCCGTTGCGGAGGGAGGTCCAGGCGACGCCCGAGGCGGCCAGGGCCTCCTCCGTGGCCGCGTGGTCGCGGCAGGCCTGGAACCGGGAGGTGGGGCTCGCGCCCATCTGGGCGGTGTAGACGATACGGCGGACGCCGGCCGCGACGGCCGCGTCGACCGCGGTGCGGTGCTGCCGTACGGTCTCCTCGCCCATCCGGTCGACGGAGACGATCAGGATCTGGGACGCGCCCTCGAAGGCGTTGGCCAGGTCGGCCGGTTCGGTGAAGCTGCCCTGCCGCACCCGCACCCCCCGGTCCGCGAGGGACCGCGCCTTGCGGGGGTCGCGGACGCTGACGCCGACCCCCTCTGCCGGTACACGGTCCAGCAGCCGCTCCACGACCTGGCTCCCGAGCTGTCCGGTGGCTCCGGTCACGATGATCACGATGTTCTCCAGAAGGTCGGTGTCGGAGTTGGTATCGATGGAAACAGCCTCAGAGTAACATCGATACTAACGATGGAATCAAGAGCGCGATATCGTTGATATATGGCTTCCGGATCACACGACACGCCCCCCGCCGCCACCGGCTCCGCGCCGGACACCCGTCAGCGCGTCATCGACGCCGCCATCGGGCTGCTGGAGCGCGACGGGCGGGACGCCGTCACCACCCGGGCGGTCGCCGTCGCGGCGGGGCTGCAGCCCCCGGCCCTCTACCGGCTGTTCGGCGACAAGGAGGGACTGCTGGACGCGGTGGCCGAGCACGGCTTCGCCACGTTCCTCGCGAGCAAGCACGTCGACCCGGACCCCGAGGACCCGATCCAGGACCTGCGAGACGGCTGGGACTTGGCGGTCCAGTTCGGCCTGGAGAACCCGGCGCTCTACTCGCTGATGTACAGCGACGCCACGCGCAGCGACTCGGCCGCCTTCCGGACCGGGCTGGAGATCCTTCGGGGGCGGGTACGACGGCTCGCCGCCGGCGGTCGGCTACGGGTCGGCGAGACCCTCGCGGCCAACGTCATCCACGCCACGGCCCGCGGCGCCGCCCTCACCTGGCTGTCGATGCCGGAGTCCGAGCGCGACCCGGCTCTGCTGACAACTCTTCGCGAGGCCATGGTCACGGCCGTCACCGACGAGAAGCCGGCCGTCCGCACCGCGGGTCCGGCCGGCGCCGCCCGCGCCCTGCGCGCCGGCCTCACCGACCAGACACCCCTCAGCCCCGCGGAGCGACACCTCCTGACCGAATGGCTGGACCGCCTGGCCGACGGCGCCTAGGGCTCCGGTCGGCTACCTCTCCCTCGTGTAGAGGCTCTCGATCTCGGTCGCGAAGTCCTTCATGACCGCGTCCCGGCGGAGCTTCATCGAGGGGGTCAGATGCCCGGCCTCCTCGGTGAAGTCGACGGGGAGCATCGCGAAGCGGCGGATGGACTCGGGGCGGGAGACCAGCTTGTTGGCCTCGTCGACGGCCCGTTGCAGGATCGCCTGCAACTCCGTGTCGTCCAGCAGGAGTTCCGGGGGCACCGGGTGCTTGCCGTTCATCTGGCGCCAGTGGGTGAGGCCGTCCCGGTCGAGGGTGATCAGCGCGCTGACGTACGGCAGTCCGTCGCCGACCAGCATCACCTGGGAGATCAGCGGGTGGGAGCGGAGCCAGTTCTCCAGCGGGGCGGGGGCCACCGACTTGCCTCCGGCGGTGATCAGCATCTCCTTCTTGCGGCCGGTGATGGTGAGGTAGCCCTCGTCGTCGAGTTCGCCGATGTCGCCGGTGGCCAGCCAGCCGTCCCGGGTCGCCGGGACGACCCCGCCGGCCTGCGGGTCCCAGTAGCCGCGCAGCACATGGTCGCCGGCGACCAGGATCTCGCCGTCGGCGGCGATCCGGACCTTGGTGCCGGGCATCGGCCAGCCGACCGTGCCCAGCCGGGGTTTGAGCGGCGGGGTGACGGTGGAGGCGGCGGTCGTCTCGGTCAGGCCGTAGCCCTCGTAGACCTCGATGCCGGCGCCGGCGTAGAACGCGGCGAGCCGGCGGCCCAGCGGGGAGCCGCCGCAGATGATGTGCCGGACCCGGCCGCCCATGGCGGCGCGGATACGGCGGTACACCAGCGGGTCGTAGAAGGCGCGGGCGGTCTTCAGGGCGCGGCCGGGGCCGCTGCCGGTGCCGGTCTGGCTGGCCTCCAGGGCCTCGCCGTACCGCTGGGCGACCCCGGTGGCCCGGTCGAAGACCGCGACCCGGCCGCCCGCCTCCGCCTTCGCCCGGGCGGTGTTGAAGACCTTCTCCAGCATGTAGGGGATGGTGAGGAGGCAGGTCGGTCTGAAGGCGGCCAGGTCCGGGAGCAGGTCCTCGGCCTTGAGGCTGGGGGCGTGGCCGAGGCGGACCCCGGCTCGGATACAGGCGATCGCCACCATCCGCCCGAAGACATGGGACATGGGCAGGAAGAGGAGGATGGACACCTCCTCGTCGTTGCGGGCCTTGAAGATCGGGTAGAGGAGTTCGATCGCGTTGTCGACCTCGGCGAAGAAGTTGCCGTGCGAGAGCGCGCAGCCCTTGGGGCGGCCGGTGGTGCCCGAGGTGTAGATGAGGGTGGCGATCGTGTCGGGGCCCAGCATGCCGCGCCGGACGCCCACTTCGGCGTCCTGGATGTGGCCGCCCGCCTCCGCGAGCCGGTCCACGTGTCCCTTCTCCATCACCCACAGGTGGCGCAGGTCTGGCAGCCGGTCCATCTCGGGACCGAGCGCGGCGGCCTGTGCGGAGGTCTCGGTGACCAGGGCCACGGCACCGGAGTCGTGCAGGATCCAGCGGGTCTGGAAGACCGACGAGGTCGGATAGACCGGGACGGTCACCAGGCCGGCCGCCCAGGCACCGAAGTCGAGGAGCGTCCACTCGTACGTCGTCCGGGCCATGACGGCGATCCGGTCGCCCGGCATCAGCCCTTCCGCTATCAGCCCTTTGGCCACCGCCAGCACCTGCGCGGCGAACTGGGCGGCCGTCACCTGCTCCCAACGGCCCTCGTCCGTGGCCGGCTTGCGGCTGAGCACGATCGTGCCGGGTTCCAACTCCGCGTTCTCGAACGGCAGGTCGGCGAGCGAGCCGTGCCGGACCGGCGGCGCGAACGGTGGCACGGAGGCCTCCCGCACCACCCCGTCCAGCCGCTGGACGAGGGGTTCGACCAGGATCGGCTTCCCGTCGTAGTCCGTGGCCTGGACCGCGGCGGCCGGGGAGACGGGGACGGCGTTCTGGAAAGACGAAGTGGACACGGGGCGGCTCCTCGGGCGTGCAGCGAGTGACTGCTTGCTGCATGTCGTACGCGCCTCGCGCACCGAGGCGTTCACCGGGACCGGTCCTCAGCATGGCGTTACCGGCGGTTAGGTCTGGAGATCGTACGGGGCCGCTGTGGCGGGGATGTGGGGTTTCGGGGATGGTCCGGGGCCGGGCCTGTGCAATCCCGAAGGTTACGTGAGGGTCTCTCACATTAGGCCCCACTTCCGGGCCTTTACAGCCGTGACATAGACTTACCTTCGGTAACCTTACTCCAAAGTAAGCACTGGGGGCCAGATCCTCGCCGGCGCTGAAAGGTGAACCCCGTGATCGTGCTCAGCAGCGCGCCCTCCCTCACGCCGCTTCTCGCACGCGGTGCCCTGCTGTCGCCGTTCAAGAAGCCCGCCGCCGGTGCCGCGTTCCCTCGTACCCGGCTGGTCCTTCCCGGGCTCCGGCCCGATCTCGGCAGGCTCGCCGCCTACGAACGCGTCTGCGGGTTCGCCACCGGCGAGGAGGGCATGCCGATCACCTATCCGCACGTGCTCGGGTTTCCGCTCGCCATGCGGCTGATGAGTGAGCGGGAGTTCCCGCTGCCCCTGCTGGGGCTGGTGCACACGTCCGTCGACATCTCCCGGCACGCGGAGATGCCGGCCGGTGGGACGTACGAACTCTCCGTCCACGTCGCCGGGTTGGGCCCGCACCGGCGGGGGACCGAGGCCGTCGTCGTCACCGAGGTGCGGCACGGGGAGGCCGTCGTATGGGAGTCGCGGAGCAGGTATCTGGCGCGGCATCCGACCTCGCGGACGACCGAGGCCGCCCGGGCGGAGCAAGCACCGCTGCCCGCCGTCGCCCAGTGGCGGATCGCCGCCGACGTCGGTCGGCGGTACGGGGCCGCCTCCGGGGACCGGAACCCCATTCATCTGCACCCGCTCACCGCGCGGCCCTTCGGGTTTCCCCGGGCCATCGCGCACGGCATGTGGACCGCGGCCCGGTGTCTCGCCGCCCACGGGGTGCCGGAACGCGCGCGGGTGGAGGCGGAGTTCAGGACGCCGGTACTGCTGCCGGGGACGGTCACCTACGCGGCGGAGGGGGGACGGTTCGAGCTGCGCGGCGCGTCGGGCCGGGTGCACGTGGCGGGCCGTGTCCGGCGGCACGCCGGCTGACCAACCCCCCGGCCCCTTCCGGCACAACGGGTTCGACGAGGAGGACCGGCCGCCCGCTGCCCGTGCCGCAGGGTGCCGACGGCCGGGGACGCGTGCGGCGGGTGCGCGAGGTTGCCCGACGGGGCGCCGAGCGGCCCGGGGGCGCGCGCGGCGGGGCGTGGTGCGGAAGGTTGCCCGGCGGGGCGCCGGCGGCCCGGGGGCGCGCGCGGCGGGGCGTGGTGCGGAAGGTTGCCCGGCGGGGCGCCGGCGGCCCGGGACGCGCGCGGCGGGTGCACGGGGTTGCCGGGCGGGGCGCCGAGCCGCTGTACCGCGTGGGCTGTCAGCGGTTCGTGCCCGCCCTGCGCCGCTGGGGCGCCGTGCGAGTACCGGCGTCCGCCGCCCCGGCCGGATCCGGTGGCGTCGGCACCCAGGGGTGGCCGTCCATCAGATTGCCCAGGCCCGCCCACGCGAAGTTCATCAGGGTCGTCGCCGCCTCTCTCGCGGTGACACCGGGAGTGACGTTCGCCCAGGCGGCGAGGGACTCGGCGGCACCGACCAGGGCCTCGGCGAGCCCCGCCACCTCACGCTCGGGCAGATCGGGATCGCGCCGCGCCTCACGGGCGGCGACCACGATGAGCTGGGTCACGAACTCCACGATCTCCGTGCGCATCGCCGCGACCTCGGAGGCGAACCGCTCGCCGTGGGTGCGCGCCTGCAGATGCAGCACCGACCAGCCGTCCGGGTGTTCGGCGGTGTGCGCGAAGAACGCCTCGAGTCCGTCCCAGAGTTGGCGGTCGGCGGGCAGGTCCCGGTGCACGCCGCTGCGGACCGCCTCGGTCAGCGCCTTCGACTCACGGCGGATGCACGCCGTGAACAGGTCGTCCTTGGAGTTGAGGTACAGATACACCAACGGCTTGGAGACACCGGCGAGTTCGGCGATCTCGTCCATTGACGCGGCCATGTAGCCGCGCTGCCCGAAGGTTCGCACGGCGGCGTCCAGCATCTGCTGCTCCCGGACCGCCCGCGGCATGCGCTTGGTCTTCACGGCACCCATGGGCAAAGCCTACGGGGGGCCGGCGGCGAGGGAGTCGCTCAGGAAGAGGTCTGGGCCTGTCCCTGGGGCTGCGCCTGCGCCGCCTCGTCGACGGCCTCGTCCTCCTGGCTGCGGTTGGCCTCGATGTTGGCCTTCATCCGGTCGACCCGCTGCGATACCTGGACCGACGCGCGGTCCCGCTCCTTGCGCAGCACGACGAAGCTGATCGGTGCCGACAGGACCAGGGAGAGCAGCAGGACCCACAGGACGTTGGAGTCGCCGAAGCCACGCGGGAACGCGCCGGCGTAGACCAGGCCCCAGACGACCAGGAGGCAGCCCGCGAAGATACCGAGGCGCATCAGCGTGTAGCGGAGCATCTCAATCCAGTCTTCCGATGACGAAAAGGGGCACCGTCCAGTGAAGCACGGGCCGGGGCCGATCTTGCAGCGGGGTCAGACGAGCGGCAGCAGCATGGTGATGTCGTCGCGGTCGTCGCCCGGGGCCACGCGGATCGCGGCGGGGACGCGGCCGACCTCCTGGTAGCCGCAGGAGCCGTAGAACTTCTCCAGGCCGTGGCCGCCGCGGCAGCCGAGGCGTATCGCGGCTATGCCGTCGAAGCCGCGGGCCGCGTCGGCGGCGGCCGCGAGGAGGTCCCGGCCGTAGCCCTGCCCCTGGTGCTTCGGGTGCACCATCACCGTGTACAGCCACACCCAGTGCTTCATGAGGCGGTGGGTGTTGAAGGAGAAGAAGGCGGTGGCCGCGACGGTACCGGCCTCGTCGTGGCCCACGAGGAGCCGGTGGCGGCCCTCGGCCATGGCGACGAAGTGCTTGACCAGCTCCGGGCGGATCTCCTCGGGGGTCACCGGGGCGACGAACCCGACGGCTCCACCGGCGTTGGACACGTCCGTCCAGAGGTCGAGGATGCCGTCACGAAGGGCGGGGGTGACGGCGGGATCCAGGGTGAAGGTAAGGGGCATGGGCCGATCGCATCTATTACAAGAGCCGGTGTGAGGAGCGACTGTTCGCCGTACGGAGCGGGGTGCGATGTCGACCGCGGGCGCGTGGGGGCTTGTCGCGCGCACTTCCCCCCGCCCCTTAAAGAAAGGGGCGCTGCAGTGCGCCCCGTCAGGGGCGCGGGGAACTGCGCGTCAAGCCACGATGCACCCGCACCCGAGAACACACCCCGCGGCCCACTCAGACCCGCATCGGCTGGGGAGACTCCCGGCGCGCCGGGTCCGGGCCGTCGTACTCGCGGATGATCTCGTACCGCGTGTTCCGCTCCACCGGACGGAAGCCCGCGTCGCGGATGAGGTCCAGCAGGTCCTCGCGGGTCAGCTTGTTCGGCGTGCCGTAGTTGTCCGCGTCGTGGGTGATCTTGTACTCGACGACCGACCCGTCCATGTCGTCGGCCCCGTGCTGGAGCGCCAGCTGCGCCGTCTGGACGCCGTGCATGACCCAGAAGACCTTGACGTGCGGCACGTTGTCGAAGAGAAGACGCGAGACCGCGAAGGTCTTGAGGGCCTCCGCGCCGGTCGCCATCTGGGTGCGCGCCTGGAGCCGGTTACGGACCTTGCCGTCCTTCATGTCCACGAAGTCGTGCTGGTAGCGGAGCGGGATGAAGACCTGGAAGCCGTTCGTCTCGTCCTGGAGTTCGCGGAGACGGAGCACGTGGTCGACCCGGTGGCGGGGCTCCTCGATGTGGCCGTAGAGCATCGTGCAGGGCGTCTTGAGGCCCTTCTCGTGCGCCAGCCGGTGGATCCGGGACCAGTCCTCCCAGTGGGTGCGGTGGTCCACGATGTGCTGGCGGACCTCCCAGTCGAAGATCTCCGCGCCGCCGCCGGTGAGGGACTCCAGGCCCGCGTCGATCAGCTCGTCGAGGATCTCCGAGGCCGACAGCCCGCTGATCGTCTCGAAGTGGTGGATCTCGGTGGCCGTGAAGGCCTTGAGGGAGACGTTCGGGAGGGCCGCCTTCAGCTCCCGCAGCGACCGCGGGTAGTACCGCCACGGCAGGTTCGGGTGCAGCCCGTTGACGATGTGCAGCTCGGTGAGGTTCTCGCCCTCCATCGCCTTGGCGAGCTTCACCGCCTCCTCGATGCGCATCGTGTACGCGTCCTTCTCGCCCGGCTTGCGCTGGAATGAGCAGTACGCGCAGGACGCGGTGCACACGTTGGTCATGTTGAGGTGACGGTTGACGTTGAAGTGGACGACGTCACCGTTCTTCCGCGTCCGCACCTCGTGCGCGAGGCCGCCCAGCCAGGCCAGGTCGTCCGACTCGTACAGCGCGATGCCGTCCTCGCGGGTCAGCCGCTCACCGGCCCTGACCTTCTCCTCCAGCTCACGCTTGAGCCCGACGTCCATGCCCACACCTTTCGTCACGACCACGACCACCCCACCGTACGGCTAGACCTCTTCGGGCAGTTCCCCGACCCGGTTCTCCCACTTCGTGGACAGCACGATGGTGGTACGGGTCCGGGAGACGCCCTTGGTCCCGGACAGCCGCCGGATGGTCTTCTCCAGGCCGTCGACGTCCGTCGAGCGCACCTTGAGCATGAAGGAGTCGTCGCCGGCGATGAACCAGCAGTCCTCGATCTCCGGCAGGTCCCGCAGCCGCTGCGCCACGTCCTCGTGGTCGGCCGCGTCGGACAGGGAGATGCCGATCAGGGCGATGACACCGAGGCCGAGCGAGGCCGCGTTCACGGTGGCGCGGTAGCCGGTGATGACACCGGCCGCCTCCAGCCGGTTGATGCGGTCGGTGACGCTGGGTCCCGACAGTCCGACGAGGCGCCCCAGCTCCGCGTACGAGGCCCGGCCGTTCTCCCTCAGGGCCTGGATGAGCTGCCTGTCCACGGCGTCCATGCGATCGAAGCCTTCCGCTGAAAGTTCCCGAAGTAGATGAGAGGTACTGCAGGGGTGGTGCCTGGTGGTGCCGGGTGGTGCTGCCCGGTGGTGCCGGGTCCTGCTACCTGCTGCCGCTCCCGAGGTCGCCCTCCCAGCGGCGGTACAGCCGGTGCCCCACACCGGCCGCGTCCAGCACCCGCCCGGCGACGAAGTCCACCAGGTCCTGGATGTGCGTCGCGCCCGCGTAGAACGCCGGGGAGGTGGGAACGACGACCGCCCCCAGGTCGTCCAGGGTGACCAGGTGACGCAGCGTCTGGCCGTTCAGCGGGGTCTCGCGGACGGCGACGACGAGCGGCCGGCGCTCCTTCAGGTTGACACTGGCCGCCCGCTGGAGCAGGTCCTTGGAGAGCCCGAGCGCGACCCCGGCGACGGCGGCGGTGGACGCCGGCACGATCAGCATGCCCTTGGTCCGGTACGACCCCGAGGACGGCCCGGCGGCCAGGTCCCCGGCGTTCCAGTACCGCACCCGCGCCAGGTCCGCCTGGAAGGTCCCCGGCTTGCCGTCGGCCCCCCGGGCCAGCCACTCCCCCAGGTCGTCCTGCCAGTGCGCGTCCCGGAAGGAGATCCCGGTCTCGTCCAGCAGGGTGAGCCGCGACGCCCGGCTGACCACCAGGTCCACGCTCTCGCCCGCGTCCAGCAGCGCACGCAGCACAGCGGCCGCGTACGGCGTACCGGACGCCCCGGACACCCCCACGATCCAAGGCACGCGCTGTGTTTCTCCTGCGTTCACACCTTGAGCGTACCGGCGCGCCCGACCGAGTTCAGGACGGGGCCGCGGTGGCCGACGGTACTCAGACCGTCAGGCCCCGGACCAGCAGGTCCAGCAGGGCGCACACGAAGAGGGCAATGCCGATGAACCCGTTGACGCTGAAGAAGGCGCGGTTGAGGCGGGAGAGGTCGTGCGGGCGGACGATGGAGTGCTCGTAGGCGAAGGCGCCGGCGACGATCACCAGGCCCAGCCAGAAGAACCCGCCCGCGTGCGTCGCCACGGCGTACCAGACGAACAGGGCCGTGGTGACCAGGTGACAGGCGCGGGCACCCCAGATCGCGGCCGGGATGCCGAAGCGGGCCGGGACCGACCTGACGCCGATCTCGCGGTCGGTCGTCACGTCCTGGCAGGCGTAGATCAGGTCGAAGCCGCCGATCCAGATGCCGACCGCGAGGCCGAGGATCACCGCGTCCCAGGACCACTCGCCGGTGATCGCCAGCCACCCGCCGATCGGGCCCATGGCCTGGGCGAGACCCAGGATGGCCTGCGGGAAGTTCGTGAACCGCTTGCCGTAGGGGTAGACCACCATCGGGATCACCGCGACGGGGGCGAGGGCCAGGCAGAGCGGGTTGAGCAGGGCCGCGGCGCCGAGGAAGACCACCACCGCGATCAGCGCGCCGGTCCAGGCGTGCTTCACGCTCATCGCGCCGGTGACCAGCTCACGGTGGGCCGTGCGCGGGTTCCGGGCGTCGATCTCGCGGTCGATGATCCGGTTAACGGCCATCGCGAAGGTACGCAGGCCGACCATGCAGATCGTGACCAGGAGCAGCCGCGCCCAGTGGATGTTCTTGTCCCACTCGAACATCGCGGTCAGCGCGGCGATGTACGCGAAGGGCAGGGCGAAGACCGAGTGCTCGATCATCACCAGACGGAGGAAGGCTTTCGTGCGTCCCGGCTGCGGGAGCGCTGCGGAAGCGGAGCTCACAGTCCGTACTCCTTCCAGCGGCGGTCGACCGTCGCCGCCGTATCCGGGTCCGACAGGACCATGTCCGGCCAGCCCCCGTCCCTGGTGTAACCCTCCTCGGGCCACTTCTTCGTCGCGTCGATGCCCGCCTTGCCGCCCCAGAACTGCTGGTAGGAGGCGTGGTCGAGATGGTCGACGGGGCCCTCCACGACCGTGAGGTCACGGGCGTAGTCGGTGTTGCCGAGGGCTCGCCAGGCGACCTCGTGCAGGTCGTGGACGTCGCAGTCGGAGTCGACGACCACGATCAGCTTGGTGAGGGACATCATGTGCGCCCCCCAGATCGCGTGCATGACCTTCTGCGCGTGCTTCGGGTACTTCTTGTCGATCGAGACGATCGCACAGTTGTGGAAACCGCCGGCCTCGGGGAGGTGGTAGTCCACGATGTCCGGGACGATGATCTTCAGGAGGGGCAGGAAGAAGCGCTCGGTGGCGCGGCCGAGGGGGCCGTCCTCCGTCGGGGGGCGGCCGACCACGATCGACTGCAGGAGCGGGCGCTTCCGCATCGTCACGCAGTCGATGGTCAGCGCCGGGAACGGCTCCTGCGGGGTGTAGAAGCCGGTGTGGTCGCCGAAGGGGCCCTCGGGGAGCATCTCGCCCGGCTCCAGCCAGCCCTCCAGGACGACCTCGGCGTTCGCCGGGACCTGCAGCGGGACCGTCTTGCAGTCGACCATCTCGATCCGCCGGCCCGCGATGAACCCGGCGAACAGGTACTCGTCGATGTCACCGGGGAGCGGGGCGGTGGAGGCGTAGGTGACGGCGGGCGGGCAGCCGAAGGCGATCGCGACGGGCAGCCGCTCGCCCCTGCGGGCCGCCACCTGGTAGTGGTTGCGGCTGTCCTTGTGGATCTGCCAGTGCATGCCGATGGTGTTCCGGTCGTGCCGCTGGAGCCGGTACAGGCCCAGGTTGCGGATGCCGGACTCGGGGTCCCTGGTGTGGGTCAGGCCCAGGTTGAAGAAGGAGCCGCCGTCCTGCGGCCAGGTGAACAGGGCCGGCAGCTGGTCCAGGTCGACGTCGTCGCCGTGCAGGACGACCTCCTGGACCGGCGCTTCCTTGACCTTCTTCGGCGGTACGTGGGCCATCGCGCCGAGCTTCCCGAACGCCTCCCGCACACCGACGAAGCCGTGCGGGAGTTCGGGGCGTAGCAGCCCGCCGATCTTCTCGGAGATCTCGCCGTACGACTTCAGGCCGAGGGCCTTGAGCAGGCGCCGGTCGGTGCCGAAGACGTTCATGGCCAGGGGCATGCTGGAGCCGCGCACGTTCTCGAAGAGCAGCGCCGGTCCGCCCGCCTTCTGCACCCGGTCGACGATCTCCCCGACCTCCAGATACGGGTCGACCTCGGCCTTGACACGCTTGAGGTCTCCCTCGCGCTCCAGTGCCCGGAGCAGGGAGCGAAGATCGTCGTAAGCCATGCGTCCCAGTATCGGCCACCCGGGGCCCGGGCCCGGTCACCGCCCCCTGCGATACCCCCTGCGATACTCGTCGGCCATGATCGTCCGCCGCCGGATAAGCCGGTTACCGCTGCTCGCCCTGCTGCTCGTGCTCGCCGCCTGTGCGCCACGCCAGGACACCGGCGGCTCGCCGGTCTCCCCGTTGACCCGCGTCCCGGCCGCCGACCGCGAGGCCGCCCCCGACCTGTCGGGCAGTGGCCTGGACGGCAGGGCGGTACGGCTCGCCGACTACCGGGGCAAGGTCGTCGTCCTGAACGTGTGGGCGTCCTGGTGCGGGCCCTGCCGGGCCGAGGCGCCCGAACTGTCCAAGGCTCAGCAGGAGTTGGCGGCCAAGGGGGTCCAGGTGTTCGGGGTGGACACGGACGCCCGGCGGGACAAGGGGAGGTCGTTCGAGCGGACGCACGGGCTGGTCTACCCGAGTCTGCACGACCCCGGCAGCCGCAAGCTGCTCCGGCTGCCCCGGGGCTATGCGCCGCAGGCGCTGCCGTACACCCTCTTCATCGACCGGGACGGGAGGATCGCCGCGAAGTACCTGAGCCCGCTCACGGCGGCGGACGTCCGCACGATCATCCGGCCGCTGCTGGCCGAGAAGGCGTGACTAGTGGCCGTTGCCCGCAAGGCACTTGGCGCTCGCCCTGACGGGCGCCACCAGGTGGCTGAGCTCCAGCAGCACCGCGTCCGGCCGAGGCACCGAGCCCGCAACCGAGACCTCCACGGCCGGGCTGCGGCCATAGGTGACCAGGTACTTGCGGTCGCCGGCAGGGTCCCCCGCCCGTTCCCGCCACACCCAGTCCACGCCGTCCACAGTGACGCACGCGTCCGTCGTCGGGGCGGGCGGGGTGAGGCCGCAGCGCAGCTCCACCGCGCCGTGACCCCAGACCGCGAGGCCCTCGAAGGTGACCGGGTCCCGTTCGGCGCCGCCGAGGCGGTCGGGGTAACGGTCGGCGATCCGCGCGCACGCCGGGTCCTTCGCCAGCGGTCCCTGCGCCAGGCCGAACACCGGCGAACTCAGCTCGTACGCCACCAGTCCGGCACCGGTCAGCAGACCGGCCGCGACCACACCAGCCGCCGTCCGCCCCCGGCGAGACCGCCTACGCACCCTCACGGATCCCCCTCCGATCGAGGGGACCCATCATGCCCACGGCCCCGGCGGCGGACGCCGGCCACCCGCTACTCTGGCCGCCATGCTCAGGTATCTGCCTTTTCTGCTGGTCCTCGCGCTGTGGATCTACGCCTTCGTGGACTGCCTGAACACCCCCGAGGACGAGGTCCGTGCCCTGCCGAAACTGGTGTGGGTGCTGATCATCCTGCTCTTCGGCGAGGTGCTGGTGGGCCCGGTGGCCTGGCTGGTCGCGGGCAGGGCACGGCAGCCGCGGGAGCGGTGGGTCGCGCCGGACGACAACCCGGAGTTCCTGAAGTCCCTGAAGCCGGAGGATCCGCGTACCGACTGACCGGGCGCGTTCCGCCGGACCAGCGCCCCGACCTGAGCCGCGGTCAGCTCCCGCTGGAACACGCGTACCTGCCTGATCGAGCCCGGGCACCGGCCGGAGGGGCCGCCGCCGGCTTCGGCCCGGCCGATGAGCCCCGACCAGGACACCCGGCACCTGCGCTGTCGCCGCGGTTCACGGACTACGTGGTACCGGAGCCGGAGGGCATGCGGCCCTGATCCGGGTCAGCAGGGCGAATCGTCGCGCAGGTGCTGCTTCGCCCATTCGCCGAGTTCCTTCAGCGACGGCTCGAGCGCGGCGCCCGCCGCGGTCAGCCGGTAGGAGACCCGCAGCGGTGGGCCCTCGTCGACCTCGCGCACGACGAGCCCGGCGGCGCCGAGTTCGGTGAGCCGGTCGGAGAGCATGCGTTCGCTGATGCCGGGGATGGCGCGGCGCAGGTTGGCGAAGTGGGTCGGCTGGTCCATCAGGACGGACAGGATCGGGCCGTTCCAGCGCTTTCCCAGCACCTGGAAGACGCGGGTGATGCCGACGTCCACACCTTTGCACTGCTCCGGGTCGTGCACCTGGTCCACCGCCATGGAATCAGGGTACAGGCCCACCACGACTGGGGCTGAAAAAAAGTAAGCACCTGTGTTATCTATAGCTGAGTACGAATTCTCAGCCCCTCGCGTCTCGCGCCGGGCCCGCTACCCCTGTGTCTGGAGACACCCATGGCCACCCTTCTCCACATCGACTCCTCGCTCATGCCGGGCGCGGCGTCCGCCTCCCGTGCCGTCACGGAGGCCTTCCGCGCGGCATGGCAGGAGCAGCACCCCGACGGCACGGTGATCTACCGCGACCTGGCGGCGAACCCGGTGCCGCACATCACCGCGGCCTCCCACAGCGCCGGCTTCGTCGACCCCGCCGCCCACTCCCCCGAGCAGGCGGCGGCCTTCGCCGACCGTGTGCAGCTGATCGAGGAGCTGGAGCGGGCGGACGCGATCCTCATAGGCGCGCCGATGTACAACTTCACGATCCCGTCGACGCTCAAGGCGTGGCTGGACAACGTGGTCCTGTTCAACCGCACGATGGGCGAGAACCCCTCCGCCAAGGGCACCCCGGTCACCGTCGTGGCCAGCCGTGGCGGTTCGTACGCGCCGGGCACCCCGCGGGAGCCGTTCGAGTACGTGCAGAACTACCTGAGCGCGGTCCTGGCCGACGGTCTCGGCCTCGAAGTCGACTTCATCGTGCCGGAACTGACGATGGCTCCGCAGAACCCGGCCATGGCCGAACTCGTGCCGCTCTACGAGGCCTCCCGCGACCGCGCCCTCCAGGAGGCGGCCGACAAGGCGAAGGACCTGGCCGGACGTCTCGCCGCGTAGCGACCCCGGCGGAGCCGATTGCGCCGATCGGCCCAGCTCCGCATGCGGACCCGATGGCGGGCGGTTGTGATGGACGCGTTCTCACCCCGCTACCAGGAGGCCTTCATGCGCATCCGAGCCATCGCCGCCACCGGCGCCCTCGCCACCGCCCTCGTCCTCGGCGGCACCACCGCCGCCTTCGCCGACAACGGTGCCGACGCCACCGGCTCCGCGGCCAACAGCCCGGGCGTGCTGTCGGGCAACGTCGTCGAGGTACCGATCAGCATTCCGGTCAACGCGTGCGGCGACAGCATCAGCGTGATCGGCCTGCTCAACCCGGCGGCCGCCAACGCCTGCACCAGCGGCTGACCCGGCCGGAGCGCCGCCCGCGGAAGCTTCCGGAGGACCGACCCGCCTCCGGAAGCTTCCGCATGCGTGCAGGTTGTACGCCGGTGAGCCGTCCGAGACGGACAATGCGCCCCTGGGCCGGACCGGGCGCGAACCCGACACTTACCTCGTATGACGACTGCTCCCGCCGGTTCCACCACCAGTATCGCGCCCGAGTACGGCGACCGGGTCATCGCCGTGGAGGCGGCGGGCTCGGAACCGATCCCCGACGCCGAACGCCACGGCAGCCCGCTCCAGCTCCTGTGGACCTGGGCCTCCCCCAACATCGAGTTCGCGACCGTCTACATCGGCGTGATCGCGGTCCTCTTCTTCGGCCTGGACTTCTGGACGGCCACCGCCGCGATCCTGCTGGGCACCGCGATCGGCGCGGTCACCCAGGGCGTGCTGTCGCTGGACGGGCCACGGTTCGGCGTCCCGCAGATGGTGGTCGGCCGCTTCTCCTTCGGTTACCTCGGCAACATCCTGCCCTCCGCCGCCAACGGCCTGCTCGCGGGCGTCGGCTGGTTCGCGGTGAACAGCGTGAGCGCGGCCTTCGCCCTGAACACGCTGACCGGACTGCGACCGCTCCCCTCCCTGCTCCTCGTCGTGGTCGCGGAGATCCTGATCGGCTTCATCGGCCACAACTTCGTGCACACCTTCGAGAAGTACGCGTTCCCGGCCCTCGCGGTGATCTTCCTGCTGGCCGGGGTGTGGACCTTCAAGGACGCGGACCTCGGCGGGGGCGGCTCGGGCGGCGGGGTCGGCGGCTTCCTGCTCGCGTTCAGCGCGGCCTGGGGGTACGCGGCCGGCTGGAACCCGTACGCCACGGACTACTCGCGCTACCTCCCGCGCACCGCGAACAAGGTCAGGACGATCCTCTACCCGGCGCTGGGCCTGTTCGTGTCGGTCTCGATCGTCGCCGTCGTCGGCGCCGCCTCGGCCACGATCATCGCCCCGAAGGACGCCACGCCCACGGCCGCCTTCACCGGTCACCTGCCCGGCTGGCTCGGCGACCTCGTCCTGCTCGCCATCATGCTCGGCGGGGTCTCGGCGAACGCCCTCAACGTGTACTCCGGGGCGATCTCCATCGCCTCCTTCGGCCTGAAGCTCCCCACCTGGCTGAGCCGCAGCGCGCTGGTCGTGGTGTCGGGCATCGCCGGGACGGCGGCGGCCTGGGCCTCGCTGGACGACGCGGGGGCCGCGTACGAGGCGTTCCTGCTGGTCATCGCGTACTGGGTGGCGCCCTGGCTGGGTGTCGTGCTGGTCGAACGGTGGCTCCAGCGCCGTACCGCGACCGACGAGCAGCTCGCCGCCCGCCTGACCGACCGCTCCTTCACCAACTGGCCCGGTCTCGCGTCCCTGTTGATCGGCGTCGCGGTCTCCGTGCCGCTCTTCTCCAACCAGGAGGACTTCGTGGGCTGGGTGCCCGAGCACCACCCCGCCTTCGGCGACATCACGCCGGTCGTCGGCTTCGCGGTGAGCGCGCTGCTGTACGCGGCGCTGCGGGGCCGGGTCCGGCGGACACCGTGACCCGGCCCGGGTGACCGGGAGCCCTACTCGGTCTCCGACTTGAGGTACTTCTCGTACTGCTCGGCGCTCAGCAGGTTGTCGAGAGCCTTCTTGTCGGAGACCTCGATCTTGATCACCCACGCGTCGTGCGGCTCGGTGTTGAGCAACTCGGGTTCGGAGTCGAGTTCCTCGTTCACCGCGATCACCTTGCCGCGGACCGGCAGGTAGATCTCGCTCACCGCCTTCACCGACTCCACGGTGCCGAACGGCTCACCCGCCTCGAACGCCTGGCCCACGGCCGGCACTTCCACGAACACGATGTCACCGAGCTGCTTCTGGGCGAACTCGGTGATCCCGATCTCGGCGGAGCCGCCGTTCATGCGGATCCATTCGTGTTCCCGGGTGTACTTGCAGTCGGACGGGTACATGGCGCGGCTCCTTCGAGGTCGGTTCGGCGCAATCAGCCTGCCACCCCCGTCGCCCTGCGTAACGATCCGGATACACCGCGCGGGTGACGGTCCGCCGGGCCTAATCGTCGTCCCGCAGCCGCCGCCAGATACCGGTGCGGTGCAGCACGTAGACGGCGCCGGCCAGGAAGACCACCTGGAGTCCCACGGCGAGCAGCCAGAACTCGTCCCTGGTCTCCAGCCTGTCCGTCAGGAAGGTGAAGTTCATGCCGAAGAACCCGGTCAGGAACGACAGCGGCAGGAAGATCACCGACACGATGGCCAGCCGGTTGATCATGGCGTTCTGTTCACCCGCGACCAGGGACGAGTAGCTGGCCATGGCGCGGCGCGCGGCGTCCTGGAGGGACTCGATGTCGGTGCGGACCAGGCGGGCCGCGCGGGCGAACTCCTGGGCGAGGCGCCGCCGTTCGGCCGGGAAGTCGCTGCTCATCATCCGGCGGGTGACCACCTCGTCGACCGCCTGGAGGTAGGGCAGCAGCGAGTGGTGCAGGAGGGCGGCCCGGCGGCGCAGCTGGGACAGCAGGTGGATCTGCTCGGGGTGCCGGTCCTCGAACATGGCGTCCTCCAGCTCCTCCACCTGGAGCAGCGCGTCCACCGTGGCGCGGCGGAACGTCGCCAATGCCTCCTGGAGCAGCAGGAACAGCGTGGCCACGGCGTCATGGGGCCGCTCCCGCCGCAGCTGTGCACTGAGGCCCGGCGCCAGGACGGCCCGGCCCCAGTGGGCGACCACCAGGAAACGCTCGCCGGCCAGGACGTGCGCGTGCGTGACCCGGTCCGCCACGACCACGGGCACGACGAAACCGGCGATGCCCCCCAGGAACTCGGCCCGCGGCGACTCGTCCGGCACACCGAACCAGTCCAGGTCCTCGTCGTCCAGCCCGAGCCGCCGCGCCACCGACTCCACCGCCGGAACGGCCTCCTGCGGCAGTTGGACCGCGAGGAGCAGGAACGGGTCCCCGGCAAGGCGCCGACGGGCCTCCGGCACCGAGATACGCGTCGTGCCCCCGTCCGGCACCGACACCATCGTCACGACCATCGCCTCACCGCTGATCCCGTCGGCCACGGTCCCAGCGTCCGCGCGGTCCCCGGTCCCCGCACTCGGAAACGCCCGGATGCCGGGCGGGGCGGCCACCAACGGGTGAGAGCCGGTTCGCTCAGGCCACCGTGCGCAGCCCGCTCACCGCCACCGCCGTCCCCCGCACCACCCGGTGCGCGCAGGCCGCCGTCAGCAGTTCGCCCAGCAGGTCGGGGTCGTCGATCTCCAGCCCGAGGAGGGCCTCGATGCGTTCCAGGCGCTGGTAGAGGGACTGGCGGCCGATGTGGAGGAGGGCCGCCGTGCGGGTCGGGGAGCAGCCGTGGCGGAGGTGGACCTCCAGGGTGCGGACCAGGTCGCTGGCGTGGACGGCCTCCCAGGCCAGCAGCGGGCCGAGGGTGTGCTGGACGAGAACGGCGAGACGGTCGCGGTTGGCGGCGACACCGCCCCGGGTCAGCTCCCGTTCCAGGGCGAGCGCGCGGGCGGAGGTCACCAACGGGCCCTGCGCCGGGGCCGGTTCCGCGGGCGGCACGGTCAAGGCCAGTTCGAGGGTGGTGCGGGCCGCGCGCAGCGTCTCGCTCCAGTGCAGCCAGCCGCCGCCCGCGTCGACGGCGTGCCCGACGGCGACGGTAAGCCCGGCGCCGGCGACCGTGCGAAAGGCCTCCTGGACCGCGCGGACGGGGTCGCGGGAGCCGAGGCCCGCGCCGACGCCCGCACCCGGGCCGCGCCGGTCGACGCCCGCACGGCCGCCGGCGCCCGGCAGCGCGACCAGCGCGAGTACGTCACCGGGGAACGCCGCCCGCATCGCCCCCGCCCCGCCCAGCAGCCGCACCGCCCGGTCCACGGCTCCGGTCTCCCGCGTCCCGTGCACCGACACCCCGATCAGCCGCGTCCCCGGCCCCGGACGGAACCCGGCGAGCGCCGAGCGGGCCTCCACCTCCGGCTGGTTCAGCGCGGCCCGGTCGGCCAGGTCGGCCAGCAGGGCCGCCGTGTGATCGTCGCCCCAGGGCCGCACCACCGCACGCCCGGACAGCCCCCGGGCCACGATCGCCCGGTTGGCGGCCTCGGCGATCCGGACGAAGGGCACCACCCGGTGCAGGGCGAGCAGCGGCAGGCCGAGGCGGCAGGCCTCGTCGGTCACTTCGGGCGGCATGCTGGGCAGGGCCCGCCCGACCTCCACCGCGAGACCGGCCGCACCGCGCGCCGCCAGCTCCCGCACGTACCGGCGGCGGACCTCGTCGCCGGCGTCGGTCAGGCCGAAGCCGTTGGTGAGGAGCAGTTCGCCGCCGTCGAGGAAGTTGGCGCCCTCGTAGACCTCGCTGGAGTGCACCCAGCGCACGGGGCGGTCCAGGGCGCCCTCCCCGGCGAGCAGTTCGGGACG
The DNA here is from genome assembly GCF_055567535.1 of Streptomyces sp. NPDC026538. Lineage (NCBI taxonomy): Bacteria > Bacillati > Actinomycetota > Actinomycetes > Kitasatosporales > Streptomycetaceae > Streptomyces > Streptomyces sp. NPDC026538. The sequence continues at coordinate 78,673 of NZ_JBVHQG010000015.1, read as the reverse complement.
GGCCGCCCGCACGGGGTCGAGGGCCAGGACTTCGCGGAGGGTGAGTGCGGGCACGGGGACCTCCAGGGGACGGGCACGGGCGCTGACATTTCGTCCTGCCACGGGTTGCCCGGAGGGTACTTTCCGCACGTTGCCCTCGTGTTTCGGCCACAGGAGAGTGAAGACATGGATCAGCTGCAAGCACGGACCTGGCTCGCCACCGCCGTCGCCGAGGCCCGCGCCGGGCTCGCCGAGGGGGGCATCCCGATCGGCGCCGCGCTCTACGGCGCCGACGGCGCACTGCTCGGCCGTGGGCACAACCGGCGGGTGCAGGACGGCGATCCGTCCCTGCACGCCGAGACCGCCGCCTTCCGCGCGGCGGGTCGGCAGCGGTCGTACCGGGGCACCACCATGGTGACGACTCTGTCGCCGTGCTGGTACTGCTCGGGTCTGGTCCGCCAGTTCGGCATCTCCCGGGTGGTGATCGGCGAGGCGACCACCTTCCACGGCGGCCATGACTGGCTCGCCGAGCACGGTGTGGAGATCGTCCTGCTGGACGACCCGGAGTGCGTCGACGTGATGCGCGCCTTCATCAAGAACCATCCGGCCCTGTGGAACGAGGACATCGGCGATGAGTGAGACGACCAGCACCGGCCCCCGTATCCCCAGCGTCGATCTGCGGCCCTGGCTCGACGGGGACGAGGACGACCGGCGGGAGATCGCCCGGACCGTCGACAGTGCCCTGCAGACCGCCGGCTTCCTGCTCGTCACTGGGCACGGCGTCGACGCGGAGCTGCGGAACGGGGTCCGGGAGGCCGCGCGGCGGTTCTTCGCGCTGTCCGACGAGGTGAAGCAGGCGTACGAGGTGAAGGTCGGCGGACGCGGCTGGCTGGGGCCCGGCGCGGAGGCCAACGGCTACTCGGAGGGCACCGAGACCCCGCCCGACCTGAAGGAGTCGCTGACCTTCGCGACCCACGAGCCGTTCGAGGACCCGCTGGTCAACGCCGAGTGGTACGCGCCCAACGTGTGGCCGGCGGAGGTGCCCGAGCTGCGGACGCTCTGCGAGGAGTACCTGGACCGGATGGCCGAGCTGGAGAAGGAGCTGCTGTCCCTCCTCGGGTACGCGCTCGGGCTCGAACGGGACTTCTTCTCCCGGCACATGGACCATCCGACGTACGGCTTCAACATCAACTGGTATCCGGGGACCGAGGTGCTCGGCGAGCCCGCGCCGGGGCAGTTCCGGATCGGACCGCACACCGACTTCGGGACGGTGACCATCCTGGACCGGCAGGCCGGCAAGGGCGGGCTTCAGGTGTTCACGGACGAGGGCGGCTGGGAGGACGCGCCCTTCGACCCGGCCGCCTTCACCATCAACATCGGTGACCTGATGGCCCGTTGGACCGGCGACCGGTGGCGGTCGGGGCGGCACCGGGTACTGCCGCCGCCCACCGACGCGCCCGCCGAGGAGCTGATGTCCCTCGTCTACTTCGGCGAGTGCACCCCGGGCACCACCGTCGAGTCGGTCCCGGCGCCGGTCGGCCGGGTGGCGTACCCGCCGGTCGACTCGCACGTCTACCTGCGGGAGAAGCTGGACTCCATCACGGTCGGCTGACCACCACCACGGCGATGTCACTCCCGGTGCCGGTTTCGTAACCATACGGACATCACTCGGTCTGGCCCGAAGCAACCACCCCTTCTTACACTGGCGTCAGGGGGGAGATGCCTTGCACAGACGGTTGCACGGGCGTGGGGCGCTGTTCGACGCGGAGCCGGCCGGGCTCATACCGAGGATCGTCGGGTTACGGCCGCACCAGCACCGTGCCCATCCCCTCGAACACCCCGGCGAGCTGCCGTTCGTGGTGTTGACCGGGGCCCGGGGGCTCGGCAAGAGCGCGGTGCTCGGCGAGTTACGGGACGCCTACCGGGGGCACACCCCGGTCGCGCTCGTCGACTGCGCGGAGGCGCAGTTCGCGGCGCCGCCCGCGGAGCGGCCCGCCGAGTCCTGGTCGCCGGTCGCGCAGGCCCTGCTGGTCGTCGCCGAGCAGCTCGCCGAACCGGTCACGGGAGCCGGCCGGATCACCTTCCCGCGCCTCATGTCCGGGCTGGTCGCGGTGGCCGCCGGCGGCTGGGGCGACGCCGACTCGGAGCGGATCCGGCGCGAGGTGGAGCGGATCCTGCTGCTGAACGAGAGCGGCTCCTGGATCAGCGGGTTCGCCGGGCGGTGGGCCGGCAAGGTGGCCGCGAAGGTGGTCGCCGCCGCCACCGGCACCGGGCCGCTGGTCTCCGGCGCCATCGAGGCCACCCTGGAGTCGATCGCCGAGGGCTTCGCCAGCCGCCGGCACCAGAAGGCGTCCGTCTGGTACCGCACGTACCCCAACGCGGGCGGCCACGCGCAGCGCGGGCTGATCCTGCTGTCCGGGCACTTCCGGGCCGGCGGCACCTCACGGGAGCACGCCGAGCGCTATCTCGTACGGGCCCTGCTCGCCGACCTGACGGAGGCGTACAGCGGGGTGCTGCCCCGGATGCAGCGGCTCGGCCGCCCGCTGGTGCTGGTCGACAACGCGGGGACCGGGCCGGGTCCGGGCCTGCTCGACGCCGTGCTGCGCGACCGCGCCGACGGGGTCGCCGACCAGGTGGCGTTCGTCGCCGGGCTGCGCGGCGACGGCCGGGAGCTGCTGCGCAACGGCGTACGACGGGAGCTGGCCGAGGTCGCCCGGCGCACCGAGTGGGCCCCGGACGCGGCCGTTCCGTCCTCGCGGGCGCTGCTGGTGGCGTTACCGCCGCTCTCCCCCGACGACACCCTGCATCTCGTCGCCACCCCGGCCGCACCCCAACTTCCGCACGCCGTGCACCGGTTGACCGGCGGGAATCCGCTGGGCATCGCCGTGCTCGCGGAGGCCGCGGCCCAGCACCCGGACCGGGCCGGCGCGCTGGGCGACCTGCTCACCGCCGAGGTGCGCCTCACGGAGGACGGACCGTCCGCCCCGGTCTACCGCGAACTCCTCGACCGGCTGGTCCCGCAGGACCGGCTCGACGAACTGACCGTGCTCGCCGCCGCCCACGACCACGACTCGGCGTGCGCGCTGGCCGCCGCGCTGCTCCCGGACGACTTCGGTCCGGCGGACGTACGGGCGTTGCAGAGCCGGCTCGCCGGGGAGGGGCTGCCGGTGGTGCCCGGGCAGTTCGTCGGCGACCCCTTCGTACGGACCCTGCTGCTGCTCCGGCTGCATCTGCGGGACCCCGACCACGGCGGCTGGCGCACCGCCCACGAGATGCTGGTCGCGTACTACACGCAGGACCGCCCGGACGGTCGGGCCCGCTTCCGGCTCCACCACCAACTGGCCCTGGGCCGCACCGAGTCGGCGGTCGCCCACCTCCGAGACACCTTCCCGGTCCTGGACACCCGCGCCTGGCTGGGGACCCTGCGGTTCGTCGCCTCGGCGCCCTACTTCCACGCCCACGACGCCGAGGGCCGCGACTTCGCCGGGCACGGCGACCGCCGGGCTGCGGTGGCGCTGGGCCGCACGGACGCCGGACAGCGGGTGCCGGAGGACGTGGATCCCGTACTGCATCTGCGCATCCGGCGGCTGCTGCACGCGGTGTGGCATCTGACCGATCCGCTGGTACTGCCCGACCCGAAGGTGGGCGACCGGCTCCGCTTCGAGCTGGAGCAGCTGTCCAACCTGCGGCCGGCCGGCAACGCGCTGCTGTGGCGGGCCTCCCGGGACTGGCCCACGGCCGCGTTGGCGGGCCGCCCGCCCGCCGACCCGGAGGACGACGAGGGCGACGACGAGCGGAGCGGGGTGGCGTGATGGCGCGGCGGGGTGTGGGCACGTGGTTGCGCGAGGGCGTCTGGGAGATCCCGCTGCGCCGCTATCTCGCCCTGCTCGTCACGGCGGGGCTGATCGCCGGCCTGGTGGTCGGGGTGCGGGCGGCCGTCCACGACGACCGGTCCTGCGCGCCGGGGGTGGCCCGCCCCGAGGACAGCGACGAGTGCGTGGGCGTGGCGACGACGGCGTTCGACTTCGGGCACCCGCAGCTGCGGGCCACGGTCCGGGCGATCGCCCGGGAGAACGCCCGCCTCAGGCCCGGGCGTTATGTGACGGTGGCGGTGATGCTGCCGTACACCGCGACGGCGGCGGCGAGCCTCGCCGACATCCAGCACGAGCTCCAGGGCGCCTACCTGGCCCAGTACCAGGCCAACCACGACTCCAACGGGGAGTCCCCGGCGATCCGGCTGGTGCTGGCCAACCCCGGTGCGACCAGCCAGTACTGGCAGAAGATGGTCGCGCAGCTGGCGCGGATGACCGGCTCCACGGACCGGCTGCGGGCGGTGGCCGGGGTCGGGCAGAGCACCGACGACAACAAGAAGGCCGTCAAGGAGCTGACCCGGCTGGGGATCCCCGTGGTGGGCTCGTCGATCACCGCCGACGACCTCGCCAACGGGCAGGCCGGCAAGGACCCCTACCCCGGTCTGGCGCGGGTGTCCCCGACCAACACCGACGAGGCCCGTGCGCTCGCCTCCTTCGCCAAGGTCGGGGCGGGCCGGGCGCTGCTGGTCTACGACAAGCCGGGCGACCCGTACACGCGGACGCTCCAGAGGTCGTTCGCCGCGCTGATCAAGGGCTCGCCCTACGAGCCCCAGCCGTTCACACCGCCGGCCGACCGCAGCAAGGAGGGGACGACCGCGAACACGTTCCGGCAGATCACCAACCTGGTCTGCGACACCTCGCGGTCGACCGACACGATCCTGTTCGCCGGCCGGCACACGCAGCTGCGGCAGTTCATCAACGCGCTGGGCGGACGGGGCTGCCAGGACCGGAAGTTCACGGTGCTGACCGGGGACGAGGGGTCGTACCTCACCGGCGAGAAGGACCTGGACCGGGACGCGCTACGGCACAATCTCTCGGTCCGCTACACCGCCCTCGCCCATCCGGACGCGTGGCTGAAGGACAGCCCGAGGACCGGGGGTTCGGCGGCCGAGGCCAAGACGCTGGCGCGGCTGCTGAAGAGTGCGGAGAAGTCACCGGTGGGGCCGATCGGGCCGGTGGCCCTGGAGGACGGGCAGCTGATCATCGCGTACGACGCGACGCGGCTCGCGGTGCATGGCATTCGCGAGGCGGTGCCGGAGGGCAAGTCGGTGCCGACACTCGCCGACGTGGGGTTGCAGTGGCCCCAGGTGAAGGGGTCGTTGCGGGTGGACGGGGCGAGTGGGTGGATCTGCCTGGACGCGCACGGGAACCCGTACGACAAGGCGGTGCCGGTGGTGGAGCTGCGCCCGGAGGGCGGGTCGCGGTTCGTGACGATCGCCTGGCCGGAGGGGAAGCCGCCGGGTGGGGCGTGTCTGCCGCCGTCGTAGCGCGGGTGCGTCGTGGCTGGTCGCGCCCACGCGGCGGAGCCGCACGTTGGCACAGCCCCGCGCCTGACGGGGCGCCTCAGCCAGATCGGCTAGGACAACAGGTCGATCAGACGTTCGAAGCGGGTTCGCCAGGCCTGTTCCGTCGTCGTCTCGCCCTTGAACTCGTGGGTGAAGCGCAGGGCCGTGCCGGACTCGCCGTCCCGTTCCAGGTGGAAGCGGATTCTGCCGCCGCCGTCCACCGTGTACTCGGCGATCCGGTCGACGTCCCAGGCCGTCACCCTGCCCGTGCCCAGGTCACCAAGGGTGACCGTGCCGTCCAGTCTCGGCTGCAGGACGTCGACCGGGGCGAGCCAGGCGGTCAGGCCCTCCGGGGTGGAGAGGCTCGGCCAGACCTGGCCCATGGGCCTCGGGAGCCGTACCAGGAAGTGGAGGATGTGGTTGTTCCCGTGGGTCTGACTGGTGCCCTGAGCGATGGAACCGGTCATGGCACCAGTGTCGCCCCTCGGCGGCTCACACGCCCGCGTAGGAGTGCTTGCCGGTGACGAAGATGTTGACGCCGTAGTAGTTGAAGAGCCAGCAGCCGAAGGCGAGCATCGCCAGGTAGGCGGCCTTGCGGCCCTTCCATCCCGCGGTGGCGCGGGCGTGCAGGTAGCAGGCGTAGGCGACCCAGGTGATGAAGGACCAGGTCTCCTTGGGGTCCCAGTTCCAGTAGCGGCCCCAGGCGCTGCCCGCCCAGATCGCGCCCGCGATGATCGTGAAGGTCCAGAGCGGGAAGACCGCCGCGTTGACGCGGTAGGCGAACTTGTCCAGCGAGGCCGATGCCGGCAGACGCTCCAGGACCGAGGCGGCGAAGCGGCCGGGGGTGCCGCCGGTCTCCAGCTTGTTCTCGTAGGAGTCCTTGAAGAGGTAGAGGATCGTGGCGACCGCGCCGACGTAGAAGACCGCGCCGCAGAAGATCGCGGTGGAGACGTGGATGTACAGCCAGTACGAGTGCAGGGCCGGGACCAGCGGTTCGCTCGCCGTGTAGAGGACGGTGACCGCGAGACCGAGGTCGAGCAGGACCGTGGTGATGAGGAAGAGGCCCATCCAGCGGACGTTCTTCTTCAGGGCCAGCAGCGAGAGGTAGATGGCGACGGCGACCGTGGAGAACGTGATGTTGAACTCGTACATGTTGCCCCACGGCGCCCGCTGCACGGAGGCCGCCCGGGTGACCACACCGGCGAGCTCCACCAGGAAGGCGAGGACCGTGAGGGAGATCGCGATCCGGCCGTAGAGGTCGCCCTGCTCGTCGCCGCCGTGGGCGCCGGGGCCGTCCGGCACGTCACGCGAGCCGGCCGCGGCGCGGACCACGATCTTCGGGCGTTCCAGTACGGCGGTGCCGCCGGCCTTCTTGACCGTCACCGCGGGCGCCTTCTTCGCCGTGCCCTCGGTGGTGAGCGCGTTGGCGGTACGGGCGACGCGGCTGCGGCTGCCCAGCAGCCACTCGAAGATGTAGGCGAAGAAGGCCAGCGTGTAGACGGCCATCGAGGAGTAGATGAGCGTGTTGCTCATGCTCGCGAGGTGCTCGTTGGTCGCGGCGAGCGTGGTTGCGGCGGCGGAAGTCATCGCTTCTCAGCCCCTTCGGCAGGTACGGGGGATTCTGCGGAACGGTCGTCTTCGTCGGGGTCGGGAGCCCCCGGCGCCTGGTCGTAGAGGATTCCCGCGAGGTCGCCCAGCTCCTCGGGCACCTTCGCCGACTCGCTGCGGCCGAGGCCGGCCATCTCGACGACGGTGACGCCGTCCGGGCCCGGCACGGCCCGCACCCAGACACGGCGGCGCTGGATGAACAGCGAGGCGGCGAGGCCGAAGATCGCGGTGAGGGCACCGCCCAGCGCCCAGCCGCTGCCGGGTTCCTGGACGATCTCGAAGCCGGCCCATTCCTTGACGTCCTTCTCGAACGTCACGGAACCGGCGCCGTTCGGCAGCTGCATGGTCTGCCCGGGCTTGAGGTTGTCGCGCAGCTGCTGCCCCTTGGAGTCCTTGAACTCCTTCATGTGGGTCTTGTCGAGCTGGTAGACGCTCTGCGGGATGCCCGAGTTGACGCCGAGGTCGCCGTGGTACGGCGTCAGGTTCAGCACCGGGTTCTCCAGTGCCGGGAAGGTGGACAGGACCGAGGAGCCACCGCCGTAGGTCGGCAGGAAGAACGCCGAGATGCCCAGCTGCTCGCTGACGCCCTGGGCGTTCCGGTAGCCGTCCATCACCTTGACCACGCCCTGGGAGGTGACGTTGGCGTCGAGCGGGAGCAGCGGCACGGCGTCGTGGTAGACCACGTTGCCCTTGCCGTCGCGGACCGTGATGACGGGGGCGTAGCCGTGGCTGACGAGGTAGACCTTGGCGTCGTCGATGTGCAGCGGCTCGTTCACCTTGATGGTGGTCCGCTTCGGCTTGCCGTAGGCGCCTTCGATGTAGGCGATGTCCGCGGTGAAGGTGACCGGTGTGCCCTTGCTGGGCCCGCTGGTCTGGTAGCTGGCGTGGAAGTTCTTCAGGTCGAAGCTGAACGGCACCAGGTCGTCGGTGCTGAACAGGGAGCCGGACTTGAAGTCGTCGTACTGGAGGATCGAGTTGGCGAACCCGTCGCCCTCGACAACCAGCTTGGTGCCGTCCGACTTGTACATCTGGCCGGAGGCGAACGCGATCAGCAGCACGATCAGCGCGATGTGGAAGGCGAGGTTGCCGAACTCGCGGACGTAGCCCTTCTCGGCGGCGACCGCGTCCCCGGCGACGTGGGCGCGGAAGCGCCGCTTCTTCAGCAGCTTCAGCGCCGCCTCACGGACCTCCTCGGGTGCCGCCGTGGTCCGCCAGGTGGTGTACGCGGGGAGGCGGTTCAGCCGCTTCGGGGCGCCCGGCGGACGGCCGCGCAGCTGGCCCACGAACTGCCAGGCGCGCGGGATGATGCAGCCGACGAGCGAGACGAACAGCAGGATGTAGATCGCCGAGAACCACACCGAGCTGTAGACGTGGAAGAGGCCGAGCTTGTCGTAGACCGGCGAGAGCGTCTTGTGAGCCTTCTGGAAGTCGGCGACCTTGTTGATGTCGGCGCCGCTCTGCGGGATCAGCGAGCCGGGGATCGCGCCCAGCGACAGCAGCAGGAGCAGCAGCAGCGCGACCCGCATGGAGGTGAGCTGCCGCCAGAACCAGCGGGCCCAGCCGATGACACCGATGCCGGGGACGATCGGCGGCTCGTCCTGGGAGGGCGCGGTGGACAGCTGCGAGCCGGCCGCGCCGAGCTCCTGATCGTCGGACGCGTTCTTCGAAGTCGTACTCATCGATCAGATCCCTACAGTGAAGCCGTCGGACCAGCCCTGCATGTCCTGTACGAGGCTGTCCCAGGCCCCGGTCAGCAGCAGCACACCGGTCACGATCATCATCGTGCCGCCGATGCGCATCACCCAGACATAGTGGCGCTTGACCCAGCCGAAGGCGCCGAGCGCCTTGCGGAAGGCGACCGCGGTGAGCACGAAGGGGACACCGAGGCCGAGGCAGTACGCGACCGTCAGTATGGCGCCGCGGCCCGCGCTGCCCTGCTGGGCGGAGAGGGTCAGCACGGCGGAGAGCGTCGGGCCGATGCACGGCGTCCAGCCGATGCCGAACAGCGCGCCGAGCAGCGGTGCCCCTATCAGACCGGTCACCGGCCGCCGGTGGAAGCGGAACTCGCGCTGGGTGAACCAGGGCATCAGGCCCATGAAGAACACGCCCAGGGCGATCATCAGGATCCCGAGCACCTTGCCGAGCGTGCCGGACTGTTCCTGAAGGTCCTGGCCGAAGTAGCCGAACAGGGCTCCGCCCGACACGAACACGGCGGTGAAGCCGAGCACGAAGAGCGCGGCGCCGGTGGCCATCCGGCCGCGCCGGGCCTCGGCGAGGTCGGTGCCGGCGACGCCCGTGACATAGGAGAGGTAACCGGGTACGAGCGGCAGCACGCACGGGGAGAAGAAGGAGACGAGTCCGCCGAGCAGTGCGATCGGCAGCGCGAGCAGCAGCGCGCCGTTCATGACGGTCGTGTTCGGTCCGTCTGTCACGGCCGCGACCGTGAGGAGTGCACTCACGTCACTTCTCCGCGACGACCGGCTTGATCATCTTCAGCAGGTTCTCCTCGCTGAGCGCCGCCAGCGAGCGCGCCGCGACGTCGCCCTGCCGGTCGAGGACCAGGGTGGAGGGGATGGCCTGCGGGTTGAGCGTGCCCTTCTTGAAGCGGAGCATCAGCTTGCCCGTCGGGTCGTACAGGCTCGGGTAGGCGATGCCGTTCTGCTTCTCGAAGGCGACCGCGGAACCGGTGCTGGTGTCGCGGGTGTTGATGCCGACGAACTGGACGCCCTTGCTCGCGTACTCCTTGGAGACGGAGGCGAAGTAGGGCGCCTCGGCGCGGCACGGGCTGCACCAGGAGCCCCACACGTTGATGACGACGACCTTGCCCTTGTAGCTCGCGACGTCCAGCGTGCTGCCGTCGATCGTCTTGCCGGACAGGTCGGGGGCCGCCGCGCGGTGGCCCTTCGCGACCGTGTCGATGCCGTTCTTGCCGGTGACGAAGTTGGTGTTGCCGCCTCCGCCGGAGGTGCCACCGTTGCCGCACGCGGACAGGGTCAGGGCCGCCGCGGCGGCCATGGCGCCAAGCAGGACGGCGCGGCTACGGGTACTCATGTGAAAAGTTTCGCATGCCCGTTCTGAGGATCTTGCGCACCCCCCTTGGTCCGGGAAACGGCCCTTTCAGGCCGCGGCCCCCTGCTTGAGGAAGGTCTTCCAGCCCCCCGTGGGCCGCTGGCCCACGTCCAGGGTGCGGAGCTTCGCCAGGACCTCGGGCTTCTGTACGTCCATCCAGTCCACGAACTGGCGGAAGGAGACCAGGCGTACGTCGGCGCCCTTCTCCTTCTCGCGGGCGATGTGCTTGAAGGCCTCCTCGACGGAGTCCATGTAGATGCCGCCGTTCCACTGCTCGAAGTGGTTGCCTATGAAGAACGGTGCCCGGTTTGTCGTGTACGCCCGCTCGAATCCGGCTATGTACGACTGTGCGGACTGCCGTCGCCAGCCCGGGTAGTTGTAGGCGGGGGCCTTCGTCGAGTTCACCGACTGGTTGGCGAGCATGTTGTAGTCCATGGACAGGACCTCGAAGGAGTGGCCGGGGAACGGTATCTGCTGGAGGGGCAGGTCCCAGATGCCCAGCTTCTTGTCCGGCCAGGTCTGGCGGCCGCCCGGCGAGGAGGCGTCGTAGCGCCAGCCCAGCTCGCGGGCGGTGGGCAGCAGGTTGTTCTGGCCGAGGAGGCAGGGGGTACGGCCGCCGACCAGCTCCTTGTCGTAGTCGAAGGGCAGGGACGGCAGGCCGGTCCAGCCGCTGTTGGTCCGCCACTCCTTCACGAACGCCTTGGCCTGGTCTATCTCGCTGCGCCACTGCTTGGGCGTCCAGTTGCCGACCGTGCCGTAGCCGCCGCAGAAGTGCCCGTTGAAGTGGGTGCCTATCTCGTGCCCTTCGAGCCAGGCGCGGCGGACGTTGGTGAGCGTCGCCTTGATGTGCTCGTCGGTGAGGTAGCCGATGTCGGAGGCGCCACGTGGGTTGTTCGGCGGGTTGTACAGCCGCTTCTTCGACTCGGGGAGGAGATAGAGACCCGAGAGGAAGAAGGTCATCGACGCGCCGTGCTCCTTGGCCAGGTCCAGGAAGCGCGGGAAGAGGCCGTTGCCGACCTCACCGGCGCCGTCCCAGGAGAAGATCACGAACTGCGGCGGGGTCTGACCCGGCTCCAGCGGCTCGGGGGCGCCGGGCTGGTGGGGCTGCTTGCCGGTGTTCGAGGTGGAGCCGTCACCGAGGGGGCGGGCGGTGGGCGTGGGCTTTCCGGAGGGCTTCGCGCTGGAACCGCCGGCATGGGTCGTGCCGTCCGACGGTGTGTGAGTGCCGCACCCGGCGAGGCCGAGTCCGGCCGCGGCGCCCGCGCCGACGCCGAGTATTCCCCTTCGGGTGAAGGTCCGCATGGTTCCCCGATTCGTCGCATCCTCTGGTGGTCACCCAGTCAGAGGGCGCGACGAACGATCGGGTTCCTTCACTTCTTCGCTGTTTCAAGCCGAATGCGACGAAGAGGTGGATAAGTACCGTATGCCAGGGGGTCTTAGGCCCCGAAGGCCTTGTCCTTCCCCTTCACCGGCTTGGCGCCGGCCCGCAGGTGGGCCGGGACGAGGTCGACGGCCGGCTCGCTGTACCCGACGGAGACGATCCTGTCGCCCGCGTATGTGAAAGTCGTCAGGGAGGCGAGGGTGCACTGCCGCTTGCGCGGGTCGTGCCAGAGCCGGCGCTTCTCGACGTACGACCGCAGGATCCAGATCGGCAGCTGATGGCTGACCAGCACCGCCTCATGACCGCGTGCCTGGTCCCTGGCCGCGTCCAGCGCGCCCTTCATCCGGACGACCTGGTCGACGTACGGCTCGCCCCAGGACGGCCGGAACGGGTTGACCAGGTACTTCCAGTTGGCGGGCTTCTTCAGCGCCCCGTCACCGACGCCGAAGGTCTTGCCCTGGAAGATGTTCTCCGCCTCGATGAGCCGCTCGTCGGTGGCGAGGTCGAGCCCGTGCGCCTTGGCGATCGGGGTGGCGGTCTCCTGCGCCCGCTCCAGTGGCGAGGCGACGACGTACGTCACGTCCCGCGAGGAGAGGTGCTCGGCGACCCGGTCGGCCATCTGCCGGCCGAGCTCGGAGAGGTGGTAGCCGGGGAGTCTGCCGTACAGCACCCCGTCGGGGTTGGCGACCTCGCCGTGCCGCATCACATGGACGACGGTGATGTCCTGCTGCTCGCTCATGCTGCCGTGGCCTCCGCGGCCGCTCGGGCCGCCGCCGGGAGGGCGTCGGCGATCTTCTGGATGGCCCGCTCGTCGTGGGCCGTGGAGACGAACCAGGACTCGAAGGACGACGGCGGGAGGTAGACGCCGTCGGAGAGGAGGGAGTGGAAGAAGGCGGTGAACCGGAAGGACTCCTGGCCCCGCGCGTCCTCGTAGTTCCGCACCGGACGGTTGGTGAAGAACACCGAGAACATGTTGGAGGCGGCCTGCAGCTGGTGCGCCACGCCCTCCTTGCTGAGCGCCTCGGTGACCAGCGCCTGGATCTGCGCGGAGACGGCGTCCACCTTCTCGTACGCCGCGTCGTCGAGCAGTCGCAGCTGGGCCAGCCCGGCGGCGGTGGCGACGGGGTTCCCGGAGAGGGTGCCGGCCTGGTAGACGGGCCCGGCCGGCGCGAGGTGCGCCATGACGTCCTCCCGGCCCCCGAAGGCGGCGGCCGGGAAGCCACCCCCCATCACCTTCCCGAAGGTCATCAGGTCGGGCACCACCCCGTCGATCCCGAACCACCCGGCCCGGCTCGTCCGGAACCCGGTCATGACCTCGTCGGAGATGTACAGGGCGCCGTTCTTGTGGCAGGTGTCCCTGACCCCCTGGTTGAACCCGGGCGCGGGCGGCACGACGCCCATGTTGCCCGGCGAGGCCTCGGTGATCACACAGGCGATCTCCCCGGGATGCCGGTGGAAGGCCTCCTGCACGGCTTCGAGATCGTTGTACGGCAGCACGATCGTGTCCCCGGCCTGGGCGCCGGTGACACCGGGGGTGTCGGGCAGCGCGAAGGTCGCCACCCCCGACCCGGCCGCGGCGAGCAGCGAGTCGACGTGACCGTGATAACACCCGGCGAACTTGATCACCTTGGTGCGCCGGGTGAACCCGCGGGCCAGCCGGATGGCGCTCATGGTGGCCTCGGTCCCGCTGCTGACCAGCCGCACCTGCTCCAGGGGCTCGATCCGGGCGACCATCTCCTCCGCGAGGGCGACCTCGCCCTCGCCGGGCGTGCCGAAGGAGGTACCGCGGGTGACGGCGTCCTGGACGGCGGCGATGACCTCGGGGTGGGAATGCCCGAGGATCATCGGACCCCAGGAGCAGACGAGGTCGACGTACTCACGGCCGTCGGCGTCGGTGAGGTAGGCCCCCTTGCCGGAGACCATGAAGCGGGGGGTGCCGCCGACGGCACGGAAGGCACGCACCGGGGAGTTCACGCCGCCGGGCGTGACCGCGGAGGCGCGGTCGAAGAGCGCCTGTGAGACGGGCGCGTCGTAGGGATAGGGCGTTTCGCTCTGGGCGCTCATGACGTGCGGCTTCTCCGGCTTCTCGGACTCCGGTTGCTGGGTGACCTCTTCAGGGTAGGCGGAGGAGGGTGCTCTGCTCGCAGCGACGGTGGGCTTCCGGGGACGGAGGGGGTGGCCGGCGGCCCCCTGTGGCGGTCACGGGGGTCTTCTCGCAGCGGACGACGGCGGTCCCCGCGCGGTGCCCGGGGCATCTGCGAGACTGTGATCCGATACACCCAGCTCATCCGGTACATAGCCGGCCGGAGGCTGTAAAGATCCTGCGGACTGATGTTTCGACGCACGTTTCGGCGGGCGGCCGTGGGGGAGGTCACTGACACGATGATCGGGTTGCGCGGCGGGGGCCACGCGTCCTAGAAAAGCAGTCGGGTGGAGATATGCATCGCGGTGGCGGACTGGGCGAGGGGACTGATGACCTCGGTCCTCGACGTGCCCGGCGGGGAAGGCACCGACGCGACGCGGAGGAAGCGGCTGAGGCAGCACGTCAGGAACAGGGCGGCGTACCGAGTGAGTCCGAGCGGCGCGACCGACGTATCGATCAGTGGGACCAGAGGGCCCGGCGGATCGATCGCGGAATCGACCGTCTCGAGAGCGGGAGCAGGAATGGTGGTCGGGTGGGGGTGACGTACAAATACTTCGGCGCACCGGACGGCGCGACCGCGGCCCGGGTCCCGATCTCGATGCGCCCCGAGGAACTCGGCGGCGACGAGCTCGGCATGAACGGCATGTTCACGAAGATCAAGCCGGAGACCATGGCCGCGATGGTGCTGACGGGCATCGAAGGCGTGCCTCTGAACAAGGTGCCCCCCCTGGAGCTGGTCGTCCTGCACCCGGACTACGCGGTGGTCAAGCTCCCCATGACGGTCGTGGACCCGCTGCGCGGCATAGGCGAGGAAGCCGTCGGCGCGGCCGCCTTCATCTGGTCGACGGTCCCGGACCGGGGCGGCCCGAGGGACGCGTTCAACGTGTACCAGCTGCTGCACGAATGGCAGGACTTCTCGCACCGGCTGCATGAGGCGGGGCATCAGCCGTACTGCTTGGTGTGGCCCTGAGCCGGGCTGCGCAGCGTGTGGGCGGGGTTTTCGAACCCCGCCTTTTTCGTGTGCCCGGAGGGGCCTGCGGAAGCTGCGTGCTGGTTCAGCGGATGCGGGCCACGCCCGCGTAGATGCCGCTGCCCTCCGGTTCCTGGGTCGGGGCGGTGGGGAACCACTCCGTCGCCGTCACCAGGCCGGGTGACACGAGATCCATGCCGTCGAAGAACCGCTCCACTTCCGGACGGGTGCGGAAGGCGAGCTGGATGCCGCCCTTGGCGTACTCGGCGACGACCTGTTCGACGAGGTCCGGGAACATGTCGGACGCGGCGTGCGACAGGATCAGATGGCTGCCCGACGGCAGCGTCTCGACCAGGGCACGGACTATGCCGTGGGCGTCCTGCTCGTCGCTGATGAAGTGCATCAGCGCGATGAGCGACAGCGCGACCGGGCGGTCGAAATCCAGGACGTGCCGGGCGTGCCGGACGATCGCCTCCGGGTCGCGCACGTCGGCCTGGATGTAGTCGGTCGCCCCCTCGGGCCGGCTGATCAGCAGCGCCTCCGCGTGCCGCAGGACGATCGGGTCGTTGTCGGTGTAGACGACCTTGGCCGACGGGACGACGTTCTGCACGATCTGGTGGAGATTCGGCTCGGTGGGGATTCCGGTGCCTATGTCCAGGAACTGGTCGACGCCCTGGGTGGCGAGCCACGCGGCGGCCCGGTGCATGAACTGACGGTTCTGCCGGGCGGCGTCCCTCGCCTCGGGCGGCAGCTTCTCACCGACCGCCTCGTCGACCGGGTAGTTGTCCTTGCCGCCGAGCAGCCAGTCATAGACCCGTGCGGGGTGTGCCCTGCTGGTGTCGATCGACGGAAACGGCTGAGGGTCGGTCGTCATGGCAACTCCATCGCGCCGGTGAGAAGTACAGAGCGAGTTCGCGGTGATCGTACTCGGGCTTCTCATCTGCCTTACGCAGGGGCCGACTTGGCAAGCGCAGGGCCTGCGCACGTCCCGGCCCTCACACCCAGCTGTCGAGCCACATCCTGGCCTGCCAGCCGGAGTACGGGATGGTCTGGCCGGTGTAGACCGGGAAGAAGCAGACGAAGTTCCAGGCGATGAGCAGGACCAGTACGCCCGCGGCCACCGCGCCGGTCTGCCGCCGCCGTTCCGTCGCGCCCGGCGGCCCCAGCATGGCTCCGATCATCATCGTCACGGCCAGGCACAGGTAGGGCACGAAGACGACCGCGTAGAAGGAGAAGACCGTACGGTCCTGGTAAAGGAACCATGGCAGATAGCCGCCGCCGACCGCGCACAGGACGGCGCCGGCCCGCCAGTCGCGGCGCAGTGCCCAGCGGTAGAGCAGATAGACCAGGGCGCAGCACGCGGCCCACCACAGGACCGGGGTGCCCAGGGCGAGGACCGTCCGGGTACAGGCGGACGCCGTGTGGCAGCCGTCCTCGCCGGGTTCCGGCGAGTCGTAGGAGAACAGCACGGGGCGGCCGAGGACCAGCCAACTCCACGGATTGGACTGGTACTTGTGGGGCGTGTGCAGCCCCACGTTGAACTGGTACACCAGGTACTCGTAGTGCCACAGGCTGCGCAGCGGGGCCGGGATCCACGACCAGGTACCGCCGCGGCCGTCCGCCCAGTGGCGCCCCCAGCCGTCGTCGGACAGGAACCAGCCGGTCCAGGTCACCAGGTAGGTCACGACGGCGACCGGCGCGAGAGAGAGCAGCGAGGGGCCGAGGTCCTTGCGCAGCACCGCCCGGTACGGGTGGCGGGCCCCCGCCACCCGGCGCGCACCGACGTCCCACAGCACGGTCAGGACCATGAAGAAGGCCAGGAAGTACAGGCCGTTCCATTTGGTGGAGGCGGCCAGGCCCAGGAAGAGACCGGCCGCGAGCCGCCAGGGCCGCCAGCCCGTTCCCGCACGGTCACCGGTGTCTCCGTCGGGCCGTATTCGGCCGTCCGCGCCGGCCGGCAGCGCCGCCGCGAGCCGGGCCCGCGCCCGGTCCCGGTCGACCAGCAGGCAGCCGAACGCCGCCAGGGCGAAGAGCATCACGACGAGGTCCAGCAGCGCGGTACGGCTCATCACGACATGCAGGCCGTCCACCGCCAGCAGCGTGCCGGCCAGACAGCCCAGGAAGGTGGACCGGAACAGGCGGCGCCCGATCCGGCACAGCATCAGGACCGACAGGGTGCCCAGGAGGGCGGTCATGAAGCGCCAGCCGAACGGGGTGAGGCCGAACAGCCCCTCGCCCAGGGCGATGACCCACTTGCCGGTCGGCGGGTGCGCGACGAAGGAGCCCGCGTCGGAGAGCGGGATCACCTGTGGGTGGGCGAGGATCTGCGGGTCGGCGATCTTGCGGTCCGGCCAGGTGCCCTCGTAGCCGAGGTGCAGCAGCGACCAGGCGTCCTTGGCGTAGTAGGTCTCGTCGAAGACGATCTCCCGCGGCCGGCCGAGCCGCCAGAACCGGATCGCTCCCGCCAGTACGGCGACCAGTACCGGCCCCAGCCACTCCATCGCCCTCGCGACGCGGACCGCCGCCGCGGGCGCGAGCCCGGCAAGCGTCCCCAGGCGGGGTGACGGTTCCGGAAACGGCGGGACAAGTCGCTCGCGGACATCGACGGGGGGACGCCCAGGAGCCCACCCCGCGATCCGGCGAGCCAGGGGGCGTTCCATCGCGTCCATTTCATCGAGCAACTGAGCCACGTCAGTTGGACGCGTTTTCCCCCACCGGGGTTGCAGTTCCGGGCACCTCTGGTGTCACTCCTGCATCACAGTCACTCGCTTCACAGTCACTCGCATCGCAGTCACTGCTCGTCGGGCTCGCCGTGCTGGCGGCGGATCCTCGCGGCCACCTCGTTCTTCTCCGTCTCCCACCAGGGACGGACCCGTTCGGCGGACGCGGCGGGCGGCGCGGACGCGGCGGGCTGGACGGACGGAGTGGGGGCGGGGGCCGCGGCGGCGGCGTGCTGCTGGTCCAGGTGGCGGTCCAGGGCCGCCGTCTGCACCCGTTCCGCCCGCGCCCATTGGAACAGGATCGTCAGCAGGAACGGCAGCGCGACCAGCTCGGCGATACTCAGCATCGCGCCGCCGCCGATCTGCTGGTCCTGCCGGACGTCCGGGGACCAGGACGGGTGGTGGTGCAGATACCAGGCACCGGCGATCAGCGTGCCGTGCGTCATGACGACCACGCCCGGGATCGCGTCGATCACGCCGTCCAGGAAGACCAGGCCCGCCCGGACGGGGTGGGTGCACCAGGCGGGGAGCGTCTCCTCCCGGGTCAGCACCGGTACGACGAACAGGCAGCCCGCCGCCAGCAGGTGCAGGTACATCAGCTCGTGCAGCCAGCCCACCCGCAGGGCGGTACCGAAGTACGGGGTGAAGTAGACGGTCAGCTCGGTGGCGAGCACCAGCGCCGTGCTGACCAGGGGGAAGGTCAGGAGGCGCAGCACCCGGCCGGTCATCGTGCGGCGGAGCCGGGCCCCCGCGGGCTCCGGGAGCGCCTGCACCGCGAGACGGAGCGGGTCGCCCAGCGCCAGGCCCAGCGGCGCGACGAGGTCGAGCAGGATGTTCTGGACGGCGGCCGGCCAGAACAGCGCATGGTCGTAGACGGCGAGGGCCGACATCGTCGCCACCACCAGCGCGCCCAGGCCCAGGACGCTGAAAGCGGCGGTGCGGGCCGGCGACCAGGGCTCGCCCTTGGCGCGTACCCGCAGCACGCCCCAGCCGTACAGCCCGCCCAGCACCACGACCAGCAGCAGCGCCGGTACGTCCAGCTGCCACGACGTCAGCAGCCGGCCCGCGGTCAGCTCGGCCATCCCGCTCACCCTCCTCGGGTCTCTGGGTCCCTCGATCCCACGGCCCCATGGCCCTACGGCCCCACCGTCGGGACGAAACGGGTCAGGTCAGACCCACTGCGCGACGCTATACCCGGCCCGCCCGGCCCTCGCATCGGGGTTGCGGGTGACACGCCTGGCACACCGCCCCGCGTCACAGTTCTGTGCCGGGCCGAGGTGACCCTTGTTCACTTTCGCCGGACCGTGCTTAGGGTGATCATCGCGGTTGCGGATCTTGGCTGGGTCCGGCTCCGCGGGGACCGGTTTTACGCACTGGGGGGCGTTTTCATCATGGGGGAACGATCTGTCATGCCTCGGCGTGTGCCGGGGCGGCCCGTCGCCGCGGTTCTGGCCGCCGTCGGGATCGTCGCCGGGGTGCTGGTCGGCAGACCGGGGCTGGAGTCGGTGGCCGGGTGCGGGACGTCGGGGGACCTCTATCCGTCGCAGACCGCGCGGGACTGGGTGTCGTACGCCGATCATGTCGTCGTCGCCAGCCCGGTCCGGGAGCGGGAGATCAACCGGCGGAACTACAGCAAGGGGTCGATCGCGTACGCGATGGACCGGCTGGTGAGCTTCCGGACCGAGAGCCGCCTGTGGTCCCGCAGCTCACCCCGGCACGCCGTCGGGTCGGAATTCGACATGGTCGCACCGGGCTGGCAGGTCTACCGGTCCAGCGGCACCCGGGTGGCGCAGATGGCCACCGACGCGCCCCGGCTCCAGGCGGGCCACACCTATCTGCTCGCCCTGCGCTGGCGTGAGGGCGGCTGGGTGGTCCTCGGCGAGGGCGGGGCCGTGCCCTTCGACGACCACACCGGCGACCAGGGCGAGTGGTGCGGACGGGTACTGGGCAAGGAGGACGTGGCCGAGGGTGAGCGGTTCTCCCGGCACGACGATCACAGCCTGGAGAAGGCGGTGCTCGGCCGAAACGAGGACGCCGTCAAACGCACCCTGGACAAGGCCGCCGCAGGCCACTGAGCCGCGCCACGCCCGAGCCCCCGGCCCAGCCTCGCCCGACCCGCGCCCGACCCCGCCCGGCCTGGTTTCGCCCCGACCCACGACCAAACCGTCCGGCCCGGCTCCGCCCGACCCGCGCCCGGCCCCGCCCGGCCTGGTTTCGCCCCGGCCCGCGCCCGAACCGCCCGGCCCGGTTTCGCCCGACCCGCGCCCGGCCCCGCCCGGCCTGGTTTCGCCCCGACCCACGACCGGACCGCCCGGCCCGGTGCAGGGCCGAACCGAGCCCGGCCGCCCCCGCCTTGTCATCCGCGCACCGCCCCGCCGGCTTCGGCCCCGCCTGACCCTCCAGTACACAGGCGCCCACATCTCCCCCACCGAAATGGCATGAACAGTTCACCTGTCCTCCACATTCGACGCGCTGGTGCGCAAGGAACCGGCCATTGACTCTCCCCGCGCGGCACCCCATTCGGGGCCGTGTGGGGAGAATCGTTTCGTATAGGGGGGGCACAGTGGTGTCCGCGCTCGAGGGTTCCGCCGGGGCGGAATCCGAAAGACCCGTGCCCAGGCGGCTGTCCGCTGCCCGAGGGCTCGGGGACCGGATGTTCCGGTACCAGTTGACGGCCACGGGGGGCATCGTCCTCGCCATCATGGCCGCCGTAGGGCTGTTCCTGCTGCTCCGGGCCGGGCAGGCGCTGCGGGCCAGAGGCGTCTGGGCCTTCCTCACGACCGCCGAGTGGCAGCCGGACGTGCACAGGTTCGGCATCGCGGCCGTGCTCACCGGCACGCTGCTCATCGCCGCCGTCGCGGTCACCATCAGCGTGCCGCTGGCCCTCGGCACCGCCCTGTTCATCTCGGACGTGGCGCCCCGGCCCCTGCGCCGCACGCTCGTCACGATGGTGGACCTGATGGCCGCCGTACCCTCCGTGGTCTACGGCCTGTGGGGGCTGTTCTTCCTCCAGGAGCACGTGATCGGGCTCTCCCGCTGGCTGTCGGACTGGTTCGGGTGGATCCCGTTCCTGCACGTCGACGGCGTCCAGCCGGGCGAACCCCTCTCCTCCCAGAGCGTCTACACCGCCTCCACCTTCGTCGCCGGGATCGTCGTCGCCCTGATGGTCGCGCCGATCCAGTGCTCGGTGATGCGCGAGGTGTTCGCCCAGGCACCGGCCGGTGAACGCGAGGGCGCCTACGCGCTCGGTGCCACCCGCTGGGGCATGATCCGCGCGGTCGTCCTGCCGTACGGCATGGGCGGGATCATCGGCGGCACCATGCTGGGCCTGGGCCGGGCGCTCGGCGAGACCATCGCGGTCTACCTGATCATCTCCCCGGTCTTCGCGATCCAGCCGCACATCCTGCAGACCGGCTCGAACTCGGTCTCCTCCCTCATCGCCCTGCACTACGGCGATGCCTCCACCTTCGGCATGTCGGCGCTGATGGCCGCGGGTCTGGCGCTGTTCCTGCTCACCCTGGCGGTCAATTTCACCGCCTCCTCGATCGTGGCGCGGTCACGGTCCGGCGCGCAGAGCGAGGCGTGACGATGACCGTCGTAGACCTTGAGAAGAACGTTCCGCAGGACGCCCCCCGGGACGTGCCCGCGGACGGCACCCCGCACGACATCGTCGCCGAACTCCCCGACGTACCGCGCCGGATCGGCGGGCTCACCCGCTCCGGGGTGCTGTCGCTGTTCGGCGCGGCCGCCTCCGGGCTGTGCACCGCCGTCCTGCTCTTCGGTGAACTCGCCCCGTTCTCCGGGGCATTGGGTTTCTTCGTCACCGCATACCTTTCATTCGTAGGCATCTACGCGGTGTTGACAGGCCTTGAGGAGGACGGGCAGGCGGTACGGGACCGGGTGATGACCGTCGTCCTGTGGACCGCGGGCGGGCTGATGTTCCTCGCGCTCGCGATGGTCGTCGGCTTCACCGCGTGGCGTGGCCGGGAGGCCCTGCCGCACGGCAACTTCTTCACCCAGGACATGCAGGCGGCGGGCCCGCTGGACCCGCTGACCCACGGCGGCATCGCGCACGCCATGCTCGGCACACTCATCATGATCACCATCGCGCTGGCGATCACGGTCCCGCTGGGACTGGCCTGCGCGGTGTACCTGAACCAGATCCGCGGCCGCTTCTCGCGGTTCGTCCGTACGATCGTCGAGGCGATGACCGCGCTGCCGTCGATCGTGGCCGGTCTGATGGTGTACGCGGTCTGGATCCTCGGCCTCGGCATGCAGAAGTCGGGTCTGGCGGCCGGCTTCGCGATCAGCGTGATGATGCTGCCGATCGTGATCCGCGCGGCGGACGTGGTGCTACGCCTGGTGCCGGGCAACCTGACCGAGGCGTCGGAGGCCCTCGGCGCCCCGCGCTGGCGGACGGTGTGGCACGTGGTCCTGCCGACGGCTCGCTCCGGTCTCGCCACCGCCGTCATCCTCGGCACGGCCCGCGGCATCGGCGAGACCTCTCCGGTCCTGCTCACGGCGGGCTTCACGGCGGCGCTCAACGCCGACCCGACGAGCGGCCCGATGATCTCCCTCCCGCTCGCCGTCTTCAACTTCGTCAAGTCCCCCGAGCCGACGATGATCGCCCGCGGCTTCGGCTCGGCGGCGGTCCTGATGGCCCTGGTCCTGGTCCTCTTCGCGATCGCCCGGGTGATCGGTGGCCGCGGCCCCGGCCACCAGAACAAGCGCCAGGCGAGGCGAGCGGCCAGGGCGTCCCGCCGGGACGCGACGAGATTCGCCGAACTCCACACGCCGGGACTGGAGTTGTTCAGGTCCGGCGGCTCTGAGGCCGACGACCACAGCGAGCGCCCCGAAAGGGGCGCGGGGAACGGCGCACCCAGCCACCACGCACCCGAGCCCGCACCCACACCCGCACCCGCACCCGCACCCGCACCCGCACCCGCACCCGACAACGGCGAGCAGGCTCCCGAAGCCGCCGCACCCGAGCCAGCCGACGGCGATTCCGCCCCACAGGGGCCACCCGCACCCGACGACGCAACCCGCACGGGTGACGCGCGTGGGAACGAAGACCTCGCAACAGGAGACAGCCACTGATGTCCAGCCCTGTCATCAACGCCCTCCGACGGCTGGGCATCCTGGCCGCACTGCTCGGCATCATCGGGACCCTTGCCGGTACGCCGGCGTCCGCCGACAGCTACACCCCCATCGCCGGCGCCGGCTCCACCTGGGCCGAGAACGCCGTCGACGAATGGCGTCGCGCCGTCAACCAGTACGGCATGCGGATCAGCTACGCCGGCACCGGTTCCTCCGACGGCCGCCGCCAGTTCCTCTCCGGCACCGTCGACTTCGCCGTCTCCGACATCCCCTTCCAGACGAAACCCACCGACGGCAGCGCGGCCGAGCGCCCCGCGAGCGGCTCCTACGCCTACATGCCGATCGTCGCCGGCGGCACCGTCTTCATGTACCACCTCACCGTCAACGGCAAGCGGGTCACCAACCTCCGCCTCTCCGGAGACGTGGTCACCAAGATCTTCACCGGGGTCGTCAAGACCTGGGACGACCCGGTGATCAAGGCCGACAATCCCGGCCTCCAGCTGCCGCACCGCACCATCGTCCCGGTGGTCCGCTCCGACGGCTCCGGGTCCACCGCCCAGTTCACGATGTGGATGGCGAACCAGCACAGGTCGCTGTGGAACGCGTACTGCGCGAAGGTCGGCCGGTCCGGATCCTGCGGCCAGACCTCGTACTACCCCACCGTCTCCGGCATGATCGCCCAGTCCGGTGACCTCGGTGTCGCCGGTTACGTCGCCCAGAACTACGGCGAGGGCGCGATCGGGTACGTCAACTACTCGTACGCGCTCAACGCGCACTACCCGGTCGCCAAGGTCCTGAACCACGCGGGCTACTACACCGAGCCCACCCCGCAGAACGTGGCGGTCTCGCTCCTCAAGGCGAAGATCAACACCAACAAGAGCTCGGCGGACTACCTCACCCAGCAGCTCGACGGCGTCTACAACGACTCCGACAAGCGCAACTACCCGCTGTCCAGCTACTCGTACATGATCCTGCCGCTGAAGGTGCAGGGCACCTTCACCAAGGTCAAGGGCAAGACGCTCGGCGCCTTCTCCTACTACTTCATGTGCCAGGGACAGCAACAGGCACCAAAGCTCGGCTACTCGCCGCTCCCGATCAACCTCGTGCAGGCCGGCTTCGACCAGATCCGCCGGATCCCGGGTGTGCAGGCGCGGAACATCAACATCAAGAACTGCAACAACCCGACCTTCACGGCCAGCGGCCAGAACCGGCTCGCCCAGACCGCGCCCTACCCCGCCGCCTGTGACAAGAAGGGCGCCGCGCCCTGCACCACGGGCACCGGCGGCACCAAGTCCGGCACCGGCGGCAACGGCGGCCGGACCTCCGGCGGCAGCGGCGGCACCGGCTCCGGCGGTACGACCGGCACGGGCGCCGACAGCGGCGGCTCCGCAGGGGGAAGCAGCGCCACGCCCTCCGTCGACCCCGACACCGGCCAGACCATCTCCCCGGACGGCACCGGCTCCGGCGGCACCAGCTCGTCCGGCGGTACGACCGCCGGCGGCACCGTCGCCCTCGCCCAGCCGGTCGCCGTGGCCACCGCGCACGGCTGGACCGCCACCCAGACGTTGATGCTGCTGGCCGCGGTCCTGGTGTTCGGCCTGCTCCTGCTGCCCTCGGTGGTCTCCAGGCTGGTCGGCAGCAAGGCCGGCGGCAGCGGCAACAGCCACTCCGAAGACGGGAGTTCGCGATGAGGCGCACCCGGATACGCAACGCGCTGATACGGCTCCTCGCCGGCGCCACCGTCGGCGCCCTCGCCGGACTCGCGGTCGCCCAGACCGCCCCCACCGCCACCGCGGCCACCGGCTCCGCCGTGACCGTCGCCGGGCGCGGCGAGTTCAAGGACATGAAGTTCACGGTCTCCCAGACCACCCACCTCACCAGCCAGGCCGTCACGGTCAGCTGGTCCGGCGGCGCCCCGACCACCTTCGCGGGCACCCAGTTCAACACCGACTTCGTGCAGATCATGCAGTGCTGGGGCGACGACGACGGCACGGTCCCGTCGAATCCCGGTCCGTCACGGACCCAGTGCCAGTACGGCGCCTCGCCGACCACGGACCGCGGCAGCTGGCCCGGCAACGACTACGACGACACCCGCCGGGTCTTCTACAACGCCGACCCCACCAACTACGGCCAGGACAACCGCTTCGGCGCCGGCAACCCCAACGCCCCCGGCGAGGTCCCCTTCAAACCGGTCAGCGGCGACACCGTCACCAGCAACACCCAGAACAACCCCTACTTCAACCACAACACCACCAACGAGGTCGACTTCGCCCGCACCGGCGCCGACGGCTCCGGCAAGGAGTTCTTCGAGGTCCAGACCGCCAACGAAGCACCGCATCTGGGCTGTGGAGTGCCCGTGACGGTCGACGGCGCCACCAAGCCGCGCAGTTGCTGGCTGGTGATCGTCCCGCAGGGCCATCTCGACCTCGACGGCAAGCCGTACGCCGACCAGAGCCAGGTCAACGCGGGCTCCCCGGTCTCCTCCACCAACTGGAAGAACCGGATCGCCGTCAAGCTGGACTTCAACAGCGTGGGCACCAACTGCGCCCTGGGCGCCGACGAGCGCCCCACCGCCGGCAGCGAACTCGCCGCCGACGCCATGACCAGCTGGCAGGGCGCCCTGTGCGCGGCCGGCAAGGTCTACGGCTACACGGAGATGGGCGAACCCGACGCCCGCACCCGGCTCGGCAACGACGGCTCCTTCGGCCTCGCCTTCACCACCCGCGCACTGGGCTCCGACCTGGCCACGACCGCGCCCCCGGGTACGACGTCGTATGCGCCGGTCGCGCTCTCGGGAACCGTGATCGCCTTCACGATCGAACGAAGGCCCAGGTCCGACGCTCCCGAGTCGGAGAACAAACTCGCCGGGACCAAGATCGAGTCGATCGACATCACCCCGCGTCTGGCCGCCAAACTGCTCACCGAGTCGTACCGCAACTCCGCCTGGCAGGCGGTGATCAACGGCACCGCCGCCAAGGGGTACGGCTGGGCGAAGAACAACCCGGCCGGTCTCGCCACCGACCCCGAGTTCATCGAGCTGAACCCGGAGTTCGCCCATCTGTCGGTCGCCGAGACCCCCGCCACCGACACCGACCTGCTCACCTCGCTCGGCCACTCCGACTCGGCCCGCGCGCTGTGGCAGTGGATCGGGTCCGACAAGGACGCCCGGCAGTTCCTCGCCGGTGTCCCGGACGACTGGGGCATGCGGATCAACCCGTACTACTCCACCAACACCGACCTCAACCCGACCGGCGTCGCCTTCGACCCGTCCCAGACGGACGACTACCCGAAGAGCGACCCCTGGTGCACCATCCCGGCCGGCAGCGGCGCCACCCAGAAGCAGTGCATGATCGACTTCCATCCCTACGTCGACGACATGCACGCCGGCGCACTGCACACCCGTCGCGCCGACGGCCTGTGGAAGTCGACCTGGGACCCGCTGGCCACCCCGCCCGCGTACAAGAGCCCCGGCCCGCAGACCGTGGGTTCCCGGTTCCTCATCACCGTCACCGACGCGGCGTCCGCCACCCGGTACGGTCTGCAGACCGCCCGCCTGCGCAACGCGGCAGGAAAGTTCGTCGGACCGACGGAGAACGCCCTGACGTCCGCCGCCGCGAGCGCCTCCGGCAAGGGACTCGCCGAGATCACCCCGTCCGGGGCGACGGCCAAGGATGCCTACCCGCTGGCCCAGCTGGTCTACGCGGCCGTCCGCCCCGGCAAGGTGAGCAAGGCCGCCCGCCAGGACTACGCCTACCTGCTCAAGTACGCGGCGGGCAACGGCCAGATCACCGGCGACGACCCGGGCCGGCTGCCCGTCGGCTACGCCCCGCTGCCGAAGAAGCTGCGCGGCCAGACCGACAAGGCGGCCGACGCGCTGATCCACTACACCGGTCCGAGCCCGGCCGACGACGGCGGCCCGGCGGACGGCGGCGGCACCGACACGAGTGGCGGCGGGCCCTCCGGCACCGACGGCCTCGACGGCGGCACGGCCGGCGGCGCCGGCGCCGGCACACCGCCCGATGGTTCCTCCGCCTCCCCCAGCCCCAAGGCGTCGTTCGACGGCGGCGAGGCGCTGGAGACCACCGCGGCCGGCAACACCCCGGCCGACCCGGCCAACCCGCTGCGGTACGCCGTCCCGGTCGGGGCCGCGCTCGGCGCGGTCGCCGGAGCCGGGGCACCCTTCGCGGGCGGCGGCCGGCTCAGGCTGCCGCTGCGCGTCCCGCTGCCCGGCGGCCGCACGGTGACGGTCCTTCCCGAACTTCCGCAGCGACTGCGGAGGCTGTTGCGGCCCTGAAGCCGCCCCACAGACGGCCGCCCGCCCCGAAGGACAGTCGGGGCGGACGGCCCGCACCACCCTGCCAGATCCCTTTCTCTCCTCGCTCCTTCACACAGTCACGGAGACACTCGATGCGCAGAACGCGCTCCACGGCGGCCCTGGTCGCCGCCGCAGTGGTGGCCGGCGGCCTGGCTCTGGCGAGCCCCGCGTATGCCGACCCCACCCCCGCCGGCACCTTCCGCCAGCTCGTCGGCGTGGGCTCCGACACCACCCAGGACGTGATGAACGCCCTGGCCGGCGACACCGTCAACGGCAACTCCTACGCCGACAAGGCCGTGAAGTCGTCCGCCGGCGCGGGCCTCGCCTCCTACGACGCGATCGGCTCCGCCACCATCCAGACCCGCTCCGGCGGCCCGTCCTTCAACCGCCCCAACGGCTCGGGCCCGGGCCGTGCGGCGCTGAGCGACTCGCTGACCGGTGACAAGTTCAACGACACCACCGTCGCGGGCCAGGTGGACTTCGCCCGCTCTTCCGGCGGCCCCAGCAACCTGGTGGGCAACGCCCTGACCTACATCCCGTTCGCGCGGGACGCGGTCGGCGTCGCGGTCCGCGGCACCGGCCTGGACACGCTGACGAAGGACCAGCTGTTCGACATCTACAAGGCCGGCGGCACGCGCACGCTGAACGGCCAGACCCTGCACCCGGTGCTGCCGCAGGGCGGTTCCGGCACCCGCAAGTTCTTCCTCGCCGCGATCGGCCTGACCGAGGGCACGGTCGACACCACCCTCCCGACCGTCCAGGAGAACCAGGCCGACGCCGCCCTCACCCAGGACGGCGCGCTCGCCCCGTTCTCCGTGGGCAGCTGGATCGCGCAGAACAACGGCGTCGCCCCCGACTACAGCTCGGCCGCGGTCGCCGCGGGCGCGCACCTGGCGAGCGTCCAGCTGCCGGGCGACACCGGTGGCGTCACCAGCCCGGTGACCACGGTGGACGGCAAGCTCGCCCCGGTCTCGCACTACTACGAGAACTCCACCTTCGGCCGCGACGTCTACAACGTCGTGCCGAGCCGGGCCATCGACCCGACCAGCATCTTCTTCAACAAGGACATCTACGACGTCTTCGTCACCAGCGGCGACCACGAGGCCGCCATGGCCACGGACACCGCCGAGGACGTCATCGCCGACTTCGGCTTCCTGAACGAGTCCTACAACGGCTCGATCAACCTGGCCAAGCACGCCAAGGTCGGCGGCCTGGAGTCGACCACCACGGGCAACGCGCCCGCCAAGCCCACCCTCAAGACCAGTGTCGGCGACGCCAGCCTCAAGCTCAGCTGGACCCCCAGCACCATCGTCCCGGCCCTGCCGGTGACCGACTACCGGGTCACCCTGAAGGACGCGGACGGCGGCGTCCTCCTCACCAAGGACCTGCCGAAGTCCACGACGTCGTACTCCTTCACCGGTCTGGCCACCGGCACCTACAGCGTCACCGTCACCGCCAACAACCTGGTCGGCGCCGGCACCGAGGCCACCTGGACCGGTGCGGTCAAGTACGCCAGCACCACCAAGGCCACCACCGCCACCACCGCCTACGGCAAGACCCCGAAGGTCGCCGTGACGGTCACCGGCACGCACGGCGTCAAGCCGACCGGCAAGGTCACCGTCAAGGACGGCACCACGGTCGTCGGCACCGGCATCCTGGACTCGTCCGGCAAGGTCTCCATCGGCCTGTCGAACCACCTCAAGGTCGCCACGCACTCCCTGTCGGTCTCGTACCCGGGCACCTCCAAGCTCAACGCGTCCTCCACGCTCGTCTCGCTGAAGATCACCAAGGCGACGGCGTCGGTCTCCACCTCGCACCCCACCACGGTGAGCCACACCGCCCGGGCCAAGGTCACCGTCAAGGTCACCGCGACCGGCACCACCCCGGGCGGCACCGTCCGCATCTACCAGGGCTCCAAGGTCATCGCGACCGGCACCCTGAGCGGCGGCAAGGTCACCATCACCCTGCCGAAGCTGGCCAAGGGCAAGCACACCCTGCACGCCTTCTACGTCGGTTCCTCGACCGTGAACTCGAAGACCGGCGCCAACTTCAGCATCACCTCCAAGTAACCCCCTGACGGGCCCGCCGGGAGCCTTGAGGTTCCCGGCGGCCCCGCACGCGTCTTCCGAAGGAGGCGGGCCCCGTGACCGTCGCCGTACCGACACCGAAAGCTCTGGCCGCGGCCGTGCCGCGCAGGCCCGTCCGCAGCCTCACCGTCGTCCGCCACCTCTCGCGCGGCGGACTGCTCAGCCTCGCCGCCCTGCTGCTCGGCATCACCGTGCAGCTGCTGGTGGTCAGCGGGGCCCAGCAACACGCCGCACAGCACGCCGACTTCGACCAGCTGCGCGAGCAACTCGCCCTCGGCACCGCCCCGGTGGCCCAGACTGGCCAGGACGGCAAGCTGCTGGCACCGGGCACGCCGCTCGCGATCGTCAAGGTGCCGAAGCTGGGTCTGAGCCAGGTCGTCCTGGAGGGCACCGACTCAGCCGTACTGACCGACGGCCCCGGGCACCGTCGGGACACCCCGATGCCCGGCCAGGCCGGCACCAGCGTGCTGATGGGCCGGGCGGGTGCGTACGGCGGCCCGTTCGGCAGGCTCTCCGAGCTGACCAGCGGCGACACCTTCACCGTGATCACCGGCCAGGGCAAGGCGGACTACCAGGTCATCGACGTACGACGGGCCGGGGACCCGGCACCGACCGCGCTCGCCGCCGGCAAGAGCCGCCTCGTGCTGATCACGGCGACGGGCCCGAAGTTCGCCCCCTCGGGCATCCTGCGCGTCGACGCCGACCTGGTCTCCGAGACGTTCCAGACCCCGTCGGCCGTGATCCGCGCCGGCACCCTGCCGGCCTCCGAGGAGCCCCTCGCCCGCCCCTCCGGGGTGCCGTGGCCGCTGGTGATGTGGCTGCAGGCGCTGCTGCTCACCGCCGTGGCCGCCGTCTGGGCCTGGCACCGCTGGGGCCGCCACCAGACATGGATCGTCTTCGCCCCGGTCGTCGCGGTACTCGGCCTCCAGGTCGCGACGCGGACCACCGAACTGCTGCCGAATCTGCTGTGAACCAGGTGAATGAGATGACCGAGACCGCGACGACCGAGTCCGCGACGAGCGACACCGCCATGACCGACACCGCCGTACTGCCCGCCGCCGTCCCGGTGGTGGACGGCCCCGCCCCCGCCACCCTCGAAGCCCGTGCCGTCTCCGCCTGGTTCGGCTCCCACCAGGTGCTCAGCCGGGTGTCGCTGACCATGCCCGCGGGCGAGGTCACCGCGCTCATCGGCCCGTCCGGCTGCGGCAAGTCGACGTTCCTGCGCACCCTCAACCGGATGCACGAGATGATCCCCTCGGCACAGTTCGGCGGCGAGGTGCTCTTCGAGGGCGAGGACATCTACAACCCGTCGTGGCGGCTGACCGACGCCCGCCGCAGGATCGGCATGGTCTTCCAGAAGCCGAACCCGTTCCCGGCGATGTCGATCTACGACAACGTGGTGGCCGGCCTCAAGCTGACCGGCACGAAGGTGAACCGCCGGGAGAAGGACGAGCTGGTCGAGGAGTCCCTGACCCGCGCGGGCCTGTGGAAGGAGGTCCGCGACCGGCTCCGGCAGCCGGGCGGCGCGCTCTCCGGCGGCCAGCAGCAGCGCCTGTGCATCGCGCGGGCGCTGGCGGTCCGCCCCCGGGTGCTGCTGATGGACGAGCCGTGCTCGGCTCTGGACCCCACCTCCACCCGCCGAGTGGAGGAGACCATCCACGACCTGGCCGGCCAGGTCACGATCGTGATCGTCACCCACAACATGCAGCAGGCGGCGCGTGTCTCCCAGCAGTGCGCGTTCTTCCTGGCCGAGCAGGGCACCCCGGGCGGCATCGTCGAACACGGCGCCACGGACGCCGTCTTCAACTCCCCGCAGGACCAGCGCACGGCCGACTACGTGGCGGGCCGGTTCGGCTGAGCCCCGCCGGCGGCAGGACGGCCGATCGCCGCTCGATCGCCGCCGGGTCTCCTCAGGGGACGGAACCCGGCGGCGCACACACCAGTACCGGTGACGACCGATTCGTCCCACGGCGTCACCCCGGCGCACACCGCTTCGTCACCCGTGCGGAGCACAACGTCACGTTGCCGTGACCGAGAACACCGAGGACACCGGCCGGGACAAGCTGCCCCCCCGTTTCGAAGCTGATCCGAACACGCACGTCCTGAGGCCCTCCGGACCCTACGTATTGTAGGTTCCCCATCGGCCACGGCGGCTCGTCAGCTCATCGGGGGTACTCATGCAGGGCACGGACACACAGGAGACGCGGCGCAGCCTCGCCCCCACGGTGGCGGCGCTGGCGGCGAGCCTGCTGGTCGCGGCGGTGGGCGTGTACGAGCTGTCCGGCTTCGGCCTGCACAGCCTCGACCGGCGCCCGCACCTGTTCAGCGACGGGCTGGCGACGGGCGGGGTGATCGTCGCGGCGGTGGCGGCGGGGGCGGCGATCGGGAACCTCGCGTGGGTGCTGGCGGCCCGACGACGGGTCGAGCGGGAGCATCCGTAGGAACGGGAACGCCCCCAAGAACGGGAACGTCCGCAAGAACGGGAGCATCCGTAAGAGCGGGAGCGTCCGTAATCGCGGGAGCGTCCGCGAGAAGGGGGGCTCCCTCTTTCACACCGTTTTCCGCACCGCTTCCGCACCACGGTCGGCCTCTCCACCGACTCCCGCCGTTACCCTACGGACTGTAGGGTCAGCTCCCTCCGCCATCGTCCCCGTCCCCCAAGGTGACCGGTCCCCATGCCCGCACAGCAGTCGACCCTGATCCCCGCGCGCGCGTCCGCCGACCGCCGCGGTCCCGCCGCCACCCCCGGCGGCGCACTCCGCAGGCGGGCCGCCGACGCCACCGTCTGGTACCTGCGGCTGATCGCCGTACTGAACATAGCGGCGGTCATGTCCCTGCCGTTCCGGCAGGAGGTCGACGAGCACAACAACGGCCGCCTCACCCTGCACCTCCACCGGCAGCACGCCCACCACTCCGGCCAGTTCTTCACCCCGTACCTGGCCACGGCCGGCCTGGTCTCGGCCGCCCTCGCCATCTTCTTCGTGCTGGTGATGCGCCGCCGCAAGCGAGCGGCGTGGGTGGTCAACATCCTGCTGTCCACCCCCCTCTTCGCCCTCTACGTCCTCGCCCTGACCCAGCACGAGTACCGCGCCCACGTCTTCAACTGGGTCTCCGCCGCCCTCACCGGCCTCTTCGTGGCCGCGCTGCTGGTCAGCCGCCGGGAGTTCGACGCGGTCGGCGACCCGTCGAACCCCAGGCTGGCGCTGGCGGTGGGCGTGGGCGGCGTGGCCGTCACCGGCGTCCTGGGCACGCTCCTCGTCCACGCCACGAACAAGCTGCCCGGCGCCACCCTCCCCGACGAGATCGCCTACACGCTCCTGCGGGGCATCAGCGTCGGCCCGCTCGCCGACCACGTCATCGCGGTGCACGCCCCGCGCTGGACCGACGTCATCATCAACGCCCTCCTCGCCGCCGCCTTCTGCCTGGTCCTGTACGCCGGCTTCCGCTCCCCGCGCGGCCGCCGCCTGCTCAGTGCCGAGGACGAGTCGAAGCTCAGGGGTCTGCTGGACCGGCACGGCGCCCGTGACTCCCTCGGCTACTTCGCCCTGCGCCGCGACAAGATGGCGATCTTCTCGCCCACCGGCAAGGCGGCGGTCACCTACCGCGTCGTCGGCGGTGTCAGCCTCGCCTCCGGCGACCCGATCGGCGACCCGGAGGCGTGGCCCGGCGCGATCGACGCGTGGCTGACGGAGGCCCGGCAGCACGCGTGGACCCCGGCGGTCATGGGCGCGAGCGAGGAGGCGGGCACGATCTACGCCCGGCACGGCCTGGACGCCCTGGAACTGGGCGACGAGGCGATCGTCGACATCGCCGACTTCACCCTGGAAGGACGCGCGATGCGCGTGGTCCGCCAGGCCCACAACCGCGTCCGGCGGGCCGGTTACACGGTCCGCGTCCGCCGCCACGAGGACATCCCGCCCGACGAGATGTCCCTGCTGATCGACCGGGCCGACCACTGGCGCGACGGCACCACGGAACGCGGCTTCTCGATGGCGCTCGGCCGCCTGGGCGACCCGGCGGACGGCCGCTGCGTCATGCTGGAGTGCCGGGACGCCGACGACGTGCCCCGCGCCCTCCTCAGCTTCGTCCCCTGGGGCGAACAGGGCCTCTCCCTGGACCTGATGCGCCGCGACCGCGACGCGGAGAACGGACTGATGGAGTTCATGGTCGTGGAACTCCTCCTCAGGGCACCCGACCTGAAGGTGGACCGCGTCTCGCTGAACTTCGCGATGTTCCGCTCGGTCTTCGAACGCGGCTCCCGCCTCGGCGCAGGACCGGTCCTGCGCCTCTGGCACGCGACCCTGACGTTCTTCTCCCGCTGGTGGCAGATCGAGTCCCTGTACCGGGCCAACGCGAAGTACCGCCCGATATGGGAACCGCGCTACCTGCTGTTCGCGCGGAGCAGCGACATCCCCCGCATCGGCTTGGCCAGCGCCCGGGCGGAGGGCTTCCTCACGGTTCCCTGGGGGTCGTGACGAGAGGGTTCGGGACCGGTGCCCGACCGTACGGCCGGGGGGACGGAGAGCGGCGGTTCACCCGCGCGGCGATCCGCCCCCCGCGAACCCCCCGCCCACCGTGAAGCCGATCACCGCGCCGCCGCCCGCTCGGCGGAAGGCGAAGGGGGCACCGCCGTGGGCCATCGCGACCTCGCGGACGATCGAGAGGCCGAGGCCGGAGCCGGGCAGCGAACGGGCGTCCGCGGCGCGGTAGAAGCGGTCGAAGATGCGGATCAGGTCGCCCTCGGCGATACCGGGGCCGCGGTCGAGGACCTCGACGCGGACCGTGCCCGGCCGGGCGGGGCCGGTGACGTTGATCTCGATGGGCGCCTTGCCGTCCCGGTCGAACTTGGCCGCGTTCTCGACGAGGTTGGAGACGGCCCGCTGGAGCATGCCGGGCCGGCCGTCGGTGGTCGTGTCACCGGCGGCGCGCAGCAGGATCTCGCGGCCGCTACGGCGGCGGGCCAGCCCTGCGACGTCCTCCGCGATGTCGGCCAGGTCGACGCGCTGCGGCGGCTCCATGTCGGACTGCCCGGCCGCCAGGTCGACCAGCTCGTTGACCAGGTCGGTCAGCTCGCGCGCCTCCTGGCCGAGGTCCGCGACGAGTTCGTCGCGGGTGGCGGGCGGCAGCTCGTCGATACGGCGGAGCAGGGAGATGTTGGTGCGCAGCGAGGTCAGGGGGGTGCGGAGTTCGTGGCCGGCGTCCTGGACCAGGCGCCGCTGGTCCTCCTCCGACTGGGCCAGCCGCCCCAGCATCCGGTCGAAGGCCCTGCCCAGCCGGCCCACCTCGTCCAGTCCCGTCACCGGGACCTGGATGCCGAGCTGCCGGGTCCTGGCCACGTCCTCCGCGGCGGAGGTGAGAATCACCAGCCGGCGGGTGATCCGGCGGGCCAGCCACCAGCCGAACAGCCCCGCGGCCACGACCACCGCCGCCATCAGTGCCAGCGTCCGCTGCTGGAGCGCCTGCAGCAGGTCCTCCGTGTCGCTGAACTCCTGCGCCACCTGGACCGCGCCCCGGCCGTCGCCGAGCGCCACCGTGGCGATCCGGTACAGGTCGTCGCCGACCCGGACGTCCTTGTGCTGGGCCGTCGTCCCGGCCGCCGCGGCCATGGCGGCCGCCCGGTCCGTGTCGGTGACGGGCAGCGCCGGGCTGCCGTGGTCGACGATCTCGCCCCGCGCGCCGAGCACCTGGACGTCGGTGCGGACCGGCCGGACCAGGTCGTGTCCCGGCCGGGAGGAGGAGAAGAAGTCCTGCGGGACCATCCGGTCCTGCTTGACCTCGTCCTGCACGTCGGAGACGACCTGGGTGAACACCGATTGCTCGTCGACGCGGACCAGCCGGGCGGCGGCGTTGTACGACAGGATGCCGACGACGATGGTGACGGCGGCGGTGACCGCCGCGAAGGAGAGGACGAAGGTGGTGCGCAGGGAGACGAGCCTGGGCCGACGCCTGACCAGCACCCGCCGGAGCCGCTGGAGGCGGCCCACTCAGTCCTCCCGCAGCACGTAACCCACGCCCCGGACGGTGTGGATCAGCTGCGGAGCGCCGGGCTCGTCGAGCTTGCGGCGCAGGTAGCCGACGTAGACGGCGAGGTTCTTGGAGCCCGGGCCGAAGTCGTAGCCCCAGATACGGTCGTAGATCGTGGAGTGGTCCAGGACGATCCCGGCGTTGCGGGCGAGCAGTTCCAGGAGCTCGAACTCGGTGCGGGTCAGCTCCAGCTCGCGCCGGCCGCGCCAGGCCCGGCGGGCCTGGAGGTCCATCCGCAGCCCGGCCGCCTCGATCTGCCGGTCGGAGATCTGCGGTTCCCGGCCGGGTTCGGGGGCGGCGCCGCCCGAGCCGCCGCCGGTGGTCACCGGGGAGGTGCGCCGCAGCAGCGCCCGCAGCCGCGCGAAGACCTCCTCGACGTCGAAGGGCTTGACGACGTAGTCGTCGGCGCCGGCGTCCAGTCCCGCGATCCGGTCGGCGGTCTCGACCAGCGCGGTCAGCATCAGGATGGGGGTTCGGTCGCCGCCGGCGCGCAGGACGCGGCAGACCTGGAGGCCGTCGATGCCGGGCATCATCACGTCGAGGACGAGGACGTCGGGCCGGACACGGTGGGCGTGCGCCAGTGCTTCCACACCGTCCGCGACCGCCGTCACCTCATAACCCTCCAGGGAGAGGGCCCGCTCCAGGGCGTGGCGGATGGCGCGGTCGTCTTCGGCGAGCAGCACAGTCTGGGACACGCACCCAGTCTGCCAAGGCCTCCGGCGGTTCGGCCGGGGTGAGCGGGCCTACGATCACCCTTTTTACCTGGCTCTCACCGTCACGGAGGCAACGGGCGTCGAGTTTTCCCTGTCGCCCGGCGGGGGGCTGGTCGCGCAGGTCCCCGGGCCCCTTACGGGGCATCCCAGCAGACCTCAGCTCGCCGCCAGCCTCGCCAGCTGTTCCTCGAACGGCACCACCGGCAGAGCCTCCGGCTTCGCCGGCCGCGCAGCGGTCAGCCCCGTCATCAGCGCCGCCAGCTCCCCCGCCGCCCGCTCGATCCGGTCCTCCAGGCCCTCCGCGCCCCAGTCCTCCGACGCCGCGTAGACGCCCGTCGGTGCGACCACCGCCCGCAGGTACGCGAACATCGGCCGCAGCGCGTGCTCCAGCACCAGCGAGTGCCGGGCCGTGCCCCCGGTCGCCGCGATCAGCACCGGCTTGCCCACCAGCGCCTCCTTGTCCAGGACGTCGAAGAACGACTTGAACAGGCCGCTGTAGGAGGCCGTGAACACCGGCGTGACCGCGATCACGCCGTCCGCCTCGGTCACCGCCTCCAGCGCGGCCGCCAGCCTGCGCCCGGGGAAGCCGTTGGTGAAGTTGTGCGCGATCTCGACGGCGAGGTCGCGCAGTTCCACCATCTCGACCTCGACACCTTCGGCCTGCCGGCCCACCGCGGCCGCCAGCCGGTCGGCCAGCAGCCGGGTGGACGACGGCACGCTCAGTCCCGCCGAGACGACGACGAGCTTCATGCCCCGACCTCCTTCTTCTCCGCGTGCGAAGCCTCCGAGGCCTCCGAAGCGGCCGCGGCCAGCAGCGACGCGTGCGTGGGCGCCTCCGGGACGTCTGCCGGACGGCCGTTCGCGAACTCCTTGCGCAGCACCGGCACGACCTCCTCGCCCAGCATGTCGATCTGCTCCAGGACCGTCTTCAGCGGCAGCCCCGCGTGGTCGACCAGGAACAGCTGGCGCTGGTAGTCACCGGCGTACTTCCGGAAGGCCAGCGTCTTCTCGATGACCTGCTCGGGGGTGCCGACGGTCAGCGGGGTCTGGTCGGTGAAGTCCTCCAGGGAGGGCCCGTGGCCGTAGACCGGCGCGTTGTCGAAGTACGGCCGGAACTCGCGCACCGCGTCCTGCGAGTTGTGCCGCATGAACACCTGGCCGCCCAGGCCGACGATCGCCTGCTCGGGCGTGCCGTGCCCGTAGTGGGCGTACCTGGCCCGGTACAGCTCGACCATCCGCTTGGTGTGGTCGGCGGGCCAGAAGATGTTGTTGTGGAAGAAGCCGTCACCGTAGTAGGCGGCCTGCTCGGCTATCTCCGGCGAGCGGATCGAGCCGTGCCAGACGAACGGGGCGATCCCGTCCAGCGGCCTCGGGGTGGAGGTGAAGCCCTGCAGCGGTGTGCGGAACTTGCCCTCCCAGTTGACGACGTCCTCGCGCCACAGCCGGTGCAGCAGGGCGTAGTTCTCGATGGCGAGGTTGATGCCCTGCCGGATGTCCTGGCCGAACCAGGGGTAGACCGGGCCGGTGTTGCCGCGCCCCATCATGAGGTCCACCCGGCCGTCGGCCAGGTGCTGCAGCATCGCGAAGTCCTCGGCGATCTTCACCGGGTCGTTGGTGGTGATCAGGGTGGTGGAGGTGGAGAGGATCAGCTTCTCCGTGCGCGCGGCGACGTAACCGAGCATGGTGGTCGGCGACGAGGGCACGAACGGCGGGTTGTGGTGCTCACCGGTCGCGAAGACGTCCAGCCCGACCTCCTCGGCCTTCAGCGCGATCGCGACCATCGCCTTGATGCGCTCCCGCTCGCTCGGCGTCCGACCCGTCGTGGGGTCCGGCGTGACATCGCCGACCGTGAAGATCCCGAACTGCATGCTCGCTCACCCTCCAGGTTGTTTACGGTTCAACTATACCTGGAGAACGAGACCCCACCCGCCGGTATTCCCCACGCCTCCTCCTCACGCCTTCCAGCCCGGGTCCCGCCCGGTCACCCCCAGCAGCCGCTCGAACTCCGGTGCCCCCTCCGCCACCGCCACCGGCTCCCCGAACATCCCCATCGCCCGCGCGGTCGGCGCCAGCCCCGCCACCTGCCCCGCCAACTCCGCCACCACCGCCGGGTCGACCGACGGCTCCCGCTGCCCGGTGGCCCGCGCCAGCTCCCACCCGTGCACGGCCAGGTCGAGCAGCGCCATCGAGCCCAGCGTCCGCGCGGGCATGTCCATCGTCCCCGCCGTGCCCTCCTCCGCCCCGGGCACCGACCAGGCCGCCACCAGCACCTCCGCCGCCTGCGCGAACCGCTCCCGCCAGTCCACACCCTCCCCTACCCGGTCGGGGGTCCGGGTGAAGTCCACCGACCCCTTCGCGGCCAGCTTCCGGAACTCCACGACCACGTGGAAGAGGTGATTGACCAGGGCCTTCACGTCGTACTCGGCACAGGGCGTGGGCCCCGCGAGTGCCCGGTCCGGGATGCCCCGCACCACCGGGAGGACCCCGTCCACCGCCCTCCCCAGCAGCTCACCGATGCCGTACTCCCGCGCACTGTTCGTGTTCGTCTCCATGCCCACGACCGTATGAACGCGAGCGCGCACCCCTCTTGAACAAACGCGACGCGCCGCGCCGGACGTACGATCCGGCCATGGCCGCAGCCCCCGTCCACGACACCCGCGGGATCGTCGACCCCGCCGGGCTGCTGTCCCGCGTACGGTTCCGGCGCCACCGGCCCGCCGAACCACTGCGCCGGCACGTCGAGACGTACTGGTTCATCGACTGGGACCTGCCCGAGCCGTACGTCTCCCACGTGGTCCCGCATCCGTCGGTCAACCTCACCTTCCAGTGGGACGGGGCCGACGGGGAGGGCGCGCCGCCCTACGCCGAACTGACCGGCGTCGCGCTCGGCCTCTACGCCCGCAAGCTGACCGGCCGCGGCCGGGTGTGCGGCGCCAAGTTCCGTCCGGGCGGCTTCCGGCCGTACGCCCCGGCCCACCCGGTCTCCCACTGGACGGGCCGGGCGGTCCCGGCCGACGAGGTGTTCCCACGGGCCACCCCCGACCAGGCCCGCACCATCGTCACCCCGGCCCAGGACGCGGCCCGGGCGGCGGCTCTGGACGCCTTCCTCCTCTCCCTCGACCCCGCCCCCGATCCCCAGGCCGACCGGGCCATGGCCCTGGCCGACCGTATCCGCTCCGACCGCACGGTCCGCCGGGTGACCGACTTTGCCGAGAGCCAGGGCCTGTCGACCAGAACCCTGCAACGCCTGTTCTCCTCGTACGTCGGGATCACCCCGAAGTGGGCCATCCTCCGCCACCGGATCCACGAGGCCCTGGAACGCGCGGGAAAGGACGGAGACGTGGACTGGGCGGCCCTGGCCGCCGAGCTCGGCTACGCCGACCAGGCCCACCTGATCCGCGCCTTCAAGGCGACGGTGGGGGTCCCGCCGACCGCGTATACGGCCGGCCATTGAAGCAGCACAGGAAAACCCCGTGACCGAAGCGCCCCTTCAGGGCTGTATTCGACTTGCGGCTACCGCCGCGCGGGCGCGACCGGCCCGCACCCACGGCACCCCCGCACCAGCCACCCCGTTTCCGTTGTCCCACCACCCCCGCCCAGGTCTCCCCTACGTAAGCCCACGCCCGTGGGAACGGACAGGAGCCCCGTGCCATGCGCCACCACCGCCGCCGCCGACCTCGCCGGTAGACCCCGAGGGGGCCGGTGCCCACCGCCGCACGGCGGTCGCACCGGCCCCCTCCGCTCAGCGCGCCGACTGGAAGGCCCGGCCCGCCGCCGTGGCCGCCGTACCGTTCGTGAACAGCCCGCTGCTCGGCTTCGACGGGTCGGCGCCGAGCCCGAACCACGCGTAACGCTGGAGGTACGGCAGCGCGTCCAGCGCCTTCGCGGACGCGGTGACGAAGTCCGCCTGCTGCTGCGCGGACGGGAAACGCGTCCCCTGCGAGAAGTCGATCAGCGCGTACTCGGTGAGCCAGATCGGCTTGTGGTACCGCTCGTACACCGAGGCCAGATACGAGGTCAGCTGCTGCACGGCCTGCGGGGTGCGGAAGTCACCGCCGTACCAGTGCAGCGTGATGAAGTCGACCCGGTACCCCTTCGCCTTCGCCCCGGACATGAACCGGTCCAGCCAGCCACCGGCCGTGTCCGCGCCGTACGCCACCGCCGGGCTGCCCAGCACCTTGCCGGCCCCCATCAGCCTGGGCCACAGCTCCAGCGCCTGCTCGACCGTCATGTTCGACTGCTGCGCCATGTCGGGCTCGTTGAACCCCAGCAGGTACGGCCCCTGCGCACGGGCCTGCGCGAGCGACGCGTCGGTGACGGAGGCGGCGCCCCAGACCATGGGCACGAAGGAGGCCGCGCCCGGGGTCGTCACGCCCTGGTGCTGGGTGTTCCAGGTGTAGTACCAGCTCGCCCCGCTCGCGGCCAGCGCCTGGCTCACCCCGTTGAACGACCACACACCGACGCCCTTCCGGGCGCTGGAGGCGACCTGCACGGGGGCCACGGTGTGCGGGGAAGGAGTGGGCTTCACGGACCGGCTCGGGGACGCGCTCGGCTTGGCGGACCGGGAAGGCGACGGGGAGGGCGAATGCGTGGGGCTCGGCGAGGTGACCGCCACCGGCGCCGACGGACGCGGAGCCGCCTGGGCCACCGGGGCCGACGGGCCCGCCGTCAGCCGGGTCGCGACCAGCGCGGCCACCGCGACGACCGCGACCGCCGCCGAGCCGCCGGCCACCACCTGCTTGCTCACCACCCTGCGGCCCCGCCGGGCCCGCCGGCCCGGATGCCCGTGCCGCCCGCGAGAAGCGCCGGACGTACCCGAAGCGCGGGACGTACCCGAAGTACCGGAAGCACCCGGAGTACCGGGATACGCCATGACGTGGGCGAGCACCCGCGCCGGATCAAGACTGGCCGGCACCGCCACCAGCGGCAGACCGCTCAGCAGCCGGTCCATCGGCAACAGCCCCCGCTCCAGGCCGGCGCACTCGCCACAGCCACGTATGTGACGACCGAACCGCTTACGCCACAGAGGACTCGGCGTGCCGTCCCACGGCGCGGCGATCTCGTCCAGCCGCGCACAGCGCGGATCGGCGCCCAGCCCGCGGACCACGCACCGCGAGACCTCCATCTGCTTCTTCATGCGCTGCACCCGCACGGCGGCATGCCGGTCGGACAGCCCCAGCGCACCGGCGAGGTCGGCGCGCTCCAGCTCACCGGTCTCCTCCAGCCACCACAGGGACAGCAGCTCCTGGTCGTCCGGATCGAGCCAGCGCGTCGCCTCGGCGGTCTCCCGGCGCTGCTCGGTCAGGCCCAGCCGCAGGATGGTCAGGCCGGCGAAGTCCAGGTCGGGGTCGGCCAGCACCTCCGCGTCCTCCAGCTGCGCCCGGCGGTCGCGGTCGGTGGCCCGCAGGCTCTCCCGGTTCCGCACCTGCCGGATCGTGATCGCGACCAGCCAGGACCGGAACGCCGACGGATCCCGCAGCTTCGGCAGCCCCCGCACCATGCGCAACAGCGTCTCCTGTACGACGTCGTCGACGTCGGCGTGACCGTTCAGGGCCCGGCCGACGATGTTGTAGACCAGGGGCAGGCAGTGGGCCACCAGCTGCTCCAGGGCCCGCCCGTCGCCCGCGCGTGCGGCCGTCACCAGGCCGGGGTCGGGCCCCCTCCGGTGGTTCTCGATCATGTGGGTCTGTTCCTCCGCGCAGGGATCCGGCCGTGGGGCCGACTCTTGGACCGGCTGTGGGACCGGCTGCAGGGCCGGCTCTTGGAACGGAGACCCCCCGAGACGCACGGGGACAACAGAAAACCGGCGGGCCGACGTCGAAACCTGTTCGGGTCCGCAATTTATGTTGTACGGCCGCCGTGCACGAGGTCTCCGAGAGGCAGGCAACACATCCGGCACCGCCCGAGGAAGGCCCGAGGATGGCACGAGGACGCAGAAGACACGGTGCGAGACCACCGCGACGCCGCTGGTGGTACGCCTCCGCGGCCGCCGCCCTCGCGACGGCGGCCACCGTACTGATCACCTACGGCGCGTGGACGCCGGCACCCGGAACCGACACCGCGGGCACAGCGGACCACCGGACGACCGCGGCCGCCCCCTCCGCACCGCCGGCCACCTCGCCCGCCCCTTCCGCCGGCCACAGCGCGTCCCCGTCCCCCTCCGCGTCCCCGTCTCCGTCCTCGTCCCGCTCGGCCAAGCCGTCGGCCACGACCGCCCGGAAGCCGGCCGCCGCGCCGCGACAGCGGACCCCGGCCTCGGCCCCGGCCGGCCGGCGTCTGATCACGGTCGTCAACCGGACCGCGCAACCGGTCTGGGCCGTCGTCACCAACACCTCCGTCTACCCGGCGGGCCGCAGGCTCGCCCCCGGGCAGAGCCTCTCGCTGACCGTGGCCGACACCTGGGGCGGCCGCATCTGGGGCCGTACCGGATGCACCGGCACCGCCGCCGGCCCCTGCGCCTCCGGCGACTGCACCAGCGTCTGCACCGGCGCCAACCCGCCCACCACCCTGGGCGAGTTCACCTTCGCCGCATATGCGGGCATGGACTTCTACGACGTCAGCATGGTCGACGGCGCCAACCTGCCCATGTACATCAACATCTCCCACACCACGACCACCGACCCGGTCAGCGACTCCGGCTGCTACCGGGGCGTCTGCACCACGCAGATCGACTGCCCCAAGGCGATGCAGGCCCTCTCCGGCGGTCAGCAGATCGGCTGCAAGCCGCCGTGCGCGGCGTTCGGCGGTGACACGTACTGCTGCCGCGGCGCCTGGGCGGGCCGCGACCACTGCGTTCCCGCCAAATGGCCCGTCGACTACACCCAGGTCTTCAAACGGGCCGCGCCGTACGCCTACTCGTACGCCTTCGACGACGCGGCGACCATGCCCTGCAAGGGCGCCTGCTACTACCGGGTGACCTTCGGCACGACCTAGCGTTCCGGTCGGAAGGCGTCCTCACAAGCGCCCTCAGAAGGCGTAGGGATCCCCGGTCGCCAGCACCAGCACCCGCTGCCGGTCGTTCGTACGGTCGTGGTCCACCGCGCCCCCGCCCCACGCCACGTCGGCCTCCAGCGTCACCTCCGCCGGCTGCGCCCGCAGCCGTACCGGAACCACCAGCTGCTCGCCGGGCACGTCGACGGCGAGCGGCCCGGTACCGCACACCACCTCCCGGTCGCCGGTGCGGGCACAGGCGGCCGGCAGCCGCTGCGTGTCCGCCAGCGCCGCCGACCAGCTCAACCGCACGGTCGCGTCGGAGACGTCCTCCGGCCCGAGGTTGCGCGGGGTCACCCGTACCTCCACCAGGTCCCCGGTCATCACGACCGACCCGTGCACCTCCAGATCGGCGTCCCCGGCCCACGCGGCACCGCCCGCCCCGACCACCAGCGCGCCCACCGCAACCGCTCCGACCACTGCAAGCCCGTAACGACGCATCGCCATGCCACCCGTCCCGTCCGTGCTGTCCGTCCCGTCCGTCTCCGGCGTTCGTTCGGATGTATGCCACCCGGGCCCCGCCGCAGGCGCCCTCCAACAGGTGACAGCCGGACGCCATGGCAGGCTGCGGACATGCTCATTCTCCGCTCCGCCGCCCTCTTCGTCGTCGCCGCGTTCTTCGAGATCGGCGGCGCCTGGCTGGTCTGGCAGGGCGTACGGGAGCACCGGGGCTGGCTCTGGGTCGCCGGCGGGATCCTGTCTCTCGGCGCCTACGGCTTCGTCGCCACGTTCCAGCCGGACGCCCACTTCGGCCGCATCCTGGCGGCATACGGCGGAATCTTCGTCGCGGGCTCGATCCTGTGGGGCGTGGTGGCCGACGGATACCGCCCGGACCGCTGGGACCTGACGGGCGCGGCGGTCTGTCTGGCGGGCATGGCCGTGATCATGTGGGCGCCGAGGAACGGCGGCTGACCCTCACCTACGCTGGAGAGAGCCGACCGCCCACCGAGCATCAGGAGCACCGCATGGCCACCGCACCGTCCGCCGCCTCCCGCATCGCCGTCGTCACCGGTGCGAGCAGCGGCATCGGCGCCGCCACCGCCCGAAAGCTCGCCGCCGCCGGCTACCGCGTGGTCCTCACCGCCCGCCGCGAGGACCGTATCGAGGCGCTGGCCAAGGAGATCAACGAGGCTGGCCACCAGGCGACCGCCTACCCGCTGGACGTGACGGACCGCGCGGCCGTGGACGAGTTCGCGACCGCCTTCCAGACGGTCGCCGTCCTCGTGAACAACGCCGGCGGAGCGCTCGGCGCCGACCCGGTGGCCACCGGCGACCCGGCCGACTGGCGCACCATGTACGAGACGAACGTCATCGGCACCCTCAACCTCACCCAGGCCCTGCTGCCCAGGCTGGAGGCGAGCGGCGACGGCACGGTGGTCGTCGTCTCCTCCACCGCCGGCCACGGCACCTACGAGGGCGGCGCCGGCTATGTCGCCGCCAAGCACGGCGCCCACGTCCTCGCCGAGACGCTCCGCCTGGAGATCGTCGGCAAGCCGGTCCGGGTCATCGAGATCGCCCCCGGCATGGTGAAGACGG
This sequence comes from Streptomyces sp. NPDC026538, assembly GCF_055567535.1. Taxonomy (NCBI): domain Bacteria; kingdom Bacillati; phylum Actinomycetota; class Actinomycetes; order Kitasatosporales; family Streptomycetaceae; genus Streptomyces; species Streptomyces sp. NPDC026538. The sequence continues at coordinate 34,664 of NZ_JBVHQG010000015.1, read as the reverse complement.
ACGAGTTCGCGCTGACCCGCTTCGGCGGCGACGAGGAGAAGGCGGCCAAGGTCTACCAGGGCGTCGCCGAGCCCCTGACGGCCGAGGACGTGGCGGACACGATCACCTGGACGGTGACCCGCCCCAGCCACGTGAACATCGACCTCCTGGTGGTACGCCCCCGCGCCCAGGCCTCCAACTCCAAGGTCCACCGGGACCTGTGATGCAGGGCCAGCCGGACGAGGACCCCGCGGCCGCCCTGGACAGGCAACTGGAGGAAACCCGCCTGAAGCAGGAGACCAGGAACGAACGCCAGGTCTGGTACTTCCTGGCCTACTTCCTCTTCGGCATCCACTTCCTCGCCTTCGTGATGATCTACGCGATCCATCACGCGAAGTGACCAGGGCACGCGGTAACTCACAAGGGTGAACATCATCGATCACCCGAACGCCACCTGAACACCCGACCTGGGCTCGCGCCACACGATCATTCGGCGGCCCTCGGCAGGGATGACGCTCCCGGCCGAGGGCCTCACCAGCAAACAGACCGCTACCGACTCGCTCGGCACTTGGGTCCGGCCGGCGGGCATGCGGATCGCACCTGATCGACGCCGTTGGACAGCGCACGAGGACCGGGTACTTCTGCGCCTGAACAATGACGCCGAGGCCGCCGCGGAACCGGGGCGGACCGCGAAAAGCTGCTACATCCGCCTGTGGCGCCTGCGGACTGGCCAGGTCCCCATGCCTGCCGCGCGGTAACCGATCAGGCGAGGCCCCCGGTTCCAGCCGGGGGCTTCACCTGTCAGCCCTTCACACAGATGAACTGCTTCAGCTTCGCCACGACCTCGACGAGGTCGCGCTGCTGCTGCATCACCTGGTCGATGTTCTTGTAGGCGCCCGGAATCTCATCCAGCACTCCGGAGTCCTTACGGCACTCCACACCGCGTGTCTGCTCCTCCAGGTCCTTGGTCGTGAAGTGGCGCTTTGCCGCGTTGCGACTCATCCGCCGACCCGCGCCATGGGACGCCGAGTTGAAGGCCTTCTCGTTTCCGAGCCCCTTCACGATGTAGGAGCTGGTACCCATCGAACCCGGGATGATCCCGAACTCTCCGGAACCGGCCCGGATCGCGCCCTTTCGGGTCACGAGCAGATCCATGCCCTCGTACCGCTCTTCCGCGACGTAGTTGTGATGGCACGAGGTCTCCTGCTCGAAGGTCGGCTTCGCCTTCTTGAATTCCTTGCGGACCACGTCCTTGAGGAGCGCCATCATGAGCGCACGGTTGTACTTGGCGTACTCCTGCGCCCAGTAGAGATCATTCCTGTAGGCCGCCATCTGCGGGGTGTCCGAGACGAAGACCGCAAGGTCGCGGTCGATCAGCCCCTGGTTGTGCGGGAGCTTCTGGGCGACACCGATGTGGTACTCGGCAAGCTCCTTGCCGATGTTCCTGGAACCGGAGTGCAGCATGAGCCAGACCGAATCTGACTGATCGAGACACAATTCGATCATGTGATTTCCGGATCCAAGCGTTCCCATCTGCTGATGCGCCCGCCCCTCACGGAACTTGACCGCATCCGCGACCCCGTCGAACCGCCCCCAGAACTCCCCCCACCCGGCCGTCGCCAGCCCGTGGAAGTCTCCCGGCTCGACCGGATCGTCATGCATCCCCCGCCCCACCGGAATCGCCTGCTCGATCTTCGACCGCAGTCGGGACAGGTCCCCGGGCAGGTCGTTGGCGGTCAGTGACGTCTTCACCGCCGACATGCCGCAGCCGATGTCGACGCCGACCGCCGCCGGGCACACGGCCCCCTGCATGGCGATGACCGACCCGACCGTCGCGCCCTTCCCGTAGTGGACGTCCGGCATGACCGCCAGGCCCTTGATCCACGGCAGGGTCGCCACGTTGCGCAGCTGCTGGAGCGCCACCTCCTCGACGGCGGCGGGATCCGTCCACATCCGGATCGGCACCTTCGCGCCCGGCATCTCCACGTACGACATAACTTCCTCATTCCCCCGCGGACAGTCAAATAAAAAGGACAAAAGGCTTAATGAAGGCATAACGCAAATGCGTCGCCAAGGCCCCCGAAATCAGACTTGGGACCGGCGTTCACGGCAGTGCGTGCGGTACACATTGTCTCCAGGGGGCGCCCCGCTGCGGCAAGCGATTAACCAGCGGGGACACTGGAGCAGGACCGAGCGACCCAGTGAACGGAAGGGAGCCTGACCGTGCAGCGGAAGGCGTACGTAACCGGCACCGCCGCCCTCCTCGCGGCTCTGCTGGCCGGCTGCACGAGCGGTTCCAGCGGTGGCGACGACATCAGCGACAAGAACGCGGACACCGGCACCTCCACCGTCGCCGCCCAGCCCGGCAAGTACCGCTCCCTCCCCGAGCCCTGCGGCGCGGTCAGCCAGGACACCCTCGACTCCCTGCTCCCGGGCATCGCCCAGATCACCGACGAGCAGCAGCGCGACAAGGCCTACGCGGGCGAGGCCGCGCTCACCTACGACACGGACCGCAAGGTCGGCTGTCGCTGGAAGGTCGAGTCCACCGACGCCACGGACCGGCTCTCCGTCGACTTCGAGCGCGTGGTCTCCTACGACAACGCGGTCAGCGACGACAGCGAGGCGCAGACGATCTACACGCAGCGGGAGTCGGCGGCCGACATCCCCGAGTCCGCACCCCCGAGCGCCACCGAGTCGGAGTCCCCCTCCGGATCGCCGTCCGGGCCCCCGTCCGGATCACCTTCGGGGTCGGCGTCCGGGACACCGTCCCCGTCCGCGTCCTCCTCGGCCTCCACCAGCCCCTCCACCTCGGCCTCCACCTCGGCGTCCGCCTCGACCCCCCCGGCCGACCTGCAGCCCCGCACCCTCGCCGATCTCGGCGACGAGGCGTATCTCGACGACCAGCTCAGCGGCTCCGGTTCGACGGCCGAACAGCGCACGGTGACTGTGGTGTTCCGCACGTCCAACGTCGTGGTGACCATCGAGTACGAGGAGCAGCCGATGGCCACCGGGACCGTTCCGGACAGCAAGGAACTGCAGGACAGGGCCCAGAATCTGGCCGCGCAACTGGCCGAGACCCTCAACGGCTGAGCACCCGGGCACGCCCTGCGCACGCCTCCCGCAAAGCCCGCGAACCGAAACCGCACAGCTCCCTCACCGCGTACCGTGGCCCCTCGGACCCGATCCGACCGCAGGAACCCCGAACGTATGAGTGAAGGAACCATGCAGCGAGTAGCAGTCCAGCCAGACGACCAGCGCGACCGGAACGATCGGAACGCACAGCGACGGGCAGGGCGCCTGCGCCGCGGCCTCGTCTGTGCGGCCGCCGTCCCCGCCGTGGCGCTGTTCGCGGCGGCCTGTTCCTCGGGCTCCGACGACGCCGCGAAGGAGACGGGTGGCGGCTCCAACCCGGCCACCGCCCCCACCGATCCCGGCTCCGGTACCGCCGCTTCGCCGACCGTCCAGGCGTCCAAGTACCAGAAGCTGCCGGACCCGTGTGCCGTGCTGTCGAAGAAGACGCTCACCGCACTTGTACCGAAGGGTGCGAAGTCGGGCAAGAAGGGCGCTTCGGACGACGTGGCCACGCGCGGCAGTTGCTCCTGGAGCAGCCTGGACAACAACGGCGTCAAGGGCTCGCAGTTCCGCTGGCTCAACATCTCCTTCCTCCGCTTCGACTCGGACGCCGGCCGCGGCTCCGGCGAGAAGCAGGCCGAGGAGTACTACGCGAGCCAGCTGCAGGAGGCGCAGTCCGTGACCGGCGCCAAGAACACCAAGTCGGAGCCGGTGACCGGGACCGGTGACCAGGCGACGGTCGTGCACTACGACCTGAAGAAGAAGGAAGGCGCCTTCCGGCAGCAGACGGTCGTGGCCCGGGTCGCGAACGTGGTCGTCACCGTCGACTACAACGGCGCGGGTCTGGCCGGCGAGAAGACGCCGGACGCGGGCACTCTCACGAAGTCCGCGGCGAAGGCCACCAAGGAGGCGGTGGCCTCGGTCGCGACGGCCAACGGCTCGGCCGCAGCTCCGAGTTCACCTGCGGCGACGCCCTCGAAGCAGGCCTCCAAGTCGCCCTCCGCGAGTGCGTCGCCCTCCAAGTCGTCAACCAAGAAGGGCTGACCGGCAACACGCGCGCCGCACTGATGTGCCACCCTGTTGCGCGCAACAACACGCAAGGGGAGGGGAGTACCGGTGGCCGCGCCCATACAGCTGACTCGGATGCACCGCGTTCTCATCGGTGTGGTCGTGACCGGCGCGATGATCATCGCCGGCATCGGCTTCGCCGGCTCGTACGCGGCCGTCCGTGAGCTGGCCATCAAGAAGGGCTTCGGGAACTTCGCCTACGTCTTCCCGATCGGCATCGACGCGGGCATCTGCGTCCTGCTCGCCCTGGACCTGCTGCTGACCTGGATCCGCATCCCCTTCCCGCTGCTGCGGCAGACGGCCTGGCTGCTGACCGTCGCGACGATCGCCTTCAACGGCGCGGCGGCCTGGCCGGACCCGCTGGGCGTCGGCATGCACGCGGTGATCCCGGTCCTGTTCGTGGTCGCCGTCGAGGCCGCCCGCCACGCGATCGGCCGGATCGCGGACATCACGGCGGACAAGCACATGGAGGGGGTCCGCCTCACCCGGTGGCTGCTCTCGCCGGTCCCCACGTTCCTCCTCTGGCGCCGGATGAAGCTGTGGGAGCTGCGCTCCTACGACCAGGTCATCAAGCTGGAGCAGGAACGTCTCGTCTACCAGGCGAGACTGCGCTCCCGCTTCGGCCGGGCATGGCGCCGCAAGGCCCCGGTGGAGTCCCTGATGCCCCTGAGGCTGGCCCGCTACGGCGTCCCCCTGGCCCAGACGGCTCCGGAGGGCCTGGCTGCGGCGGGCATAGACCTGCCGGCGCTCCTGCCGGTTCCGGCGCCCGCGGCTGTCCCCGGCCCCGTTCCGGCAGCCGCCACGCCCGCACTCGCTCCCGACCCGGCCGCGGGCAGCCGTGCCGCCGGGGCGGCACCCGTCCCGCAGCAGGCGGCACCTCCCGGCGAGCAGCGCCCCGAGCTGGTCCCCGCCCCCAACGCCGAGCAGCCCGCGTATGTGCCCGACCCTCAGCTGAACCCCTGGCTGCACGCGAGGGACCCCCAGCAGATCGAGTACCACGGCGACTACGACCCGACGTTCGAGCCCCAGTACACCGAGGAGCAGTACGCGGCGGCCTGGCAGGCACAGCAGCAGTACCAGCAGGACCAGTACCAGCAGGAACTGCTGCGGCAGCAACAGCAGTTCCCGGCCGCGCAGTTCACGGATGAGCAGTTCGCGGAGGAGCAGTTCCCGCCGGAGCGGCAGGGCCTGCCCGAGGAGTCCCCGTCGGAGACGACCGGCAGCTTCCCCATCCCCTCCGGGCCGGGCCGCACCCGTGAACTCGGCGAGGGCGGTGGCTCTCCGGAGCCGACCGAGGAGGACTTCTACCTGGTCTTCAAGAAGTCGATAGACGGCGGCTATCCCAGTTCGAGCCAGTTCCGTGGTGACGTGGACGCGACCTACGGCATCACGCTCGCGCAGCGTGACGCGGAACGCATGGTCAACCGCTTCACCAACCGCCACACGGCGGAACTGCAGGAAGACCACATCGCGTAGGACGCACGACGGCATGACATGAGGAAGGGGCCCTCCGCCGAGGAGGGCCCCTTCGCCGTGTCGGCCTTACGCCCCGAGCAGGGCCCGCACCCGCTCCTGCCCCACGGCAAGCAGCAGCGTGGGCAGCCGGGGCCCGGTGTCGCGCCCCACCAGCAGGTGGTACAGCAGGGCGAAGAACGTCCGCTGGGCGGTCTTGATCTCGGCCGGCAGCTCCTTGGCCGTCGCGTCGGCGGAGAACCCGGCCTGCACCTTGGGCACGCCGTAGACGAGGTGCGTCAGCCCGTCCAGCGACCAGTGCTCGGCGAGCCCGTCGAGCAGCAGTCGTACGGACTGCTGGGACGCCTCGTCGAGGGACTTCAGCAGCTCGGCGTCCGGTTCGTCCCGCACGATGGTGCGCTGGTCGGCCGGTACCTGGGTGTTGATCCAGGCCTCGGCCTTGTCGTACCGGGGCCGTGCCTCGTCCACCGATCCCAGCGGGTTGGCCGGGTCCAGTTCGCTGAGGATGCGCAGCGCCTGGTCCTCGTGCCCGGCGGTGATGTCGGCGACCGACGCCAGCGTCCGGTACGGGAGCGGCCGCGGGGTGCGCGGCAGCTCACCGCCGGCCGTGCCGACGGCACGCGCGTGCGCGGCGAGGTCACCGGGCAGCGCGGACCCCTCCGCCACCTTCGCGTCCAGCTTGTCCCACTCGTCGTAGAGCCGCTGGATCTCCTGGTCGAAGGCGATCTTGAAGGACTGGTTGGGCCGGCGGCGGGCGTAGAGCCAGCGCAGGAGCTGCGGCTCCATGATCTTCAGCGCGTCGGCGGGCGTGGGCACGCCACCTCGCGAGGACGACATCTTCGCCATCCCGCTGATGCCCACGAACGCGTACATCGGCCCGATGGGCTGCTGCCCGCCGAAGATCCCGACGATCTGGCCGCCCACCTGGAAGCTCGACCCCGGCGACGAGTGGTCGACACCGCTCGGCTCGAAGACGACGCCCTCGTACGCCCAGCGCATCGGCCAGTCGACCTTCCAGACCAGCTTGCCCCGGTTGAACTCGCTCAGCCGGACGGTCTCGGTGAAGGCGCACTCGGTGCAGACGTAGGTCAGCTCGGTGGTGTCGTCGTCGTACGCGGTGACGGTCGTCAGGTCCTTGCCGCAGCCGCCGCAGTACGGCTTGTACGGGAAGTACCCGGCGGAGCCCGCGGAACCGTCGTCCTCGCTCGCCGCGCCCGAGCCCTCCTCGGCCTCCAGCTCGGCCTCGTCGACGGCCTTCTGCTGCTGCTTCTTCGCAGGGGCCTTCTTGGTCCGGTACTGGTCGAGGATCGCGTCGATGTCACCCCGGTGCTTCATGGCGTGCAGGATCTGCTCCCGGTACACCCCGGAGGTGTACTGGGCGGTCTGGCTGATCCCGTCGAACTCCACGCCCAGCTCGGCCAGCGACTCGACCATCGCGGCCTTGAAGTGCTCGGCCCAGTTCGGGTACGCGGACCCGTGCGGGGCGGGCACCGAGGTGAGCGGCTTGCCGATGTGCTCGGCCCAGGACCCGTCGACGCCCGCGATGCCGGCCGGCACCTTGCGGTACCGGTCGTAGTCGTCCCAGGAGATCAGGTGCCGGACCTCGTGCCCGCGCCGCCGGACCTCGTCCGCGACCAGGTGCGGGGTCATGACCTCGCGCAGGTTCCCCAGGTGGATGGGGCCGGACGGGGAGAGCCCGGACGCGACGACGACCGGTTTGCCCGGGGCCCGACGCTCCGACTCCTCGATGACCTCATCCGCGAAACGGGAGACCCAGTCGGTGGTCTCGGTGCTCTGAGCCACGATCGGCACGTCCTTCTTTCTGGCACGGGACAGCCGGTACGGTCGCACGGCTGACCGCTCCATTGTCCCAGCCGAGGCCGAATCCACGAAAACGGGTTACCGGGGCCCTCCCCACGACCGCCGCAGCCCCCGTCTGGCGGCGCAGCCGCCCTCGGGGGCGCGGGGAACTGCGCGACCAGCCCCCGCGGCGCCGCAAGCACCCGGCCACCCACCAGCACCCCCCGAGCTCCCAGCCGCAAAAACCCCTTTACCCCCCGTGAAATACTGGTCCCGTCTACCCGCACCCACGAGGAGAACGGCTCCCACCCCATGGCCTCGGTCACGTCGCTCACCGATCTCGTCAATCAGCGTCTCGCGGACGCCCTCTCGGCAACCCTGCCGGAGGCCGCCGTCGACCCGCTGCTGCGACGCAGTGACCGGGCCGACTTCCAGGCGAACGGCATCCTCGCCCTCGCCAAGAAGGCCAAGGCCAACCCCCGGGAGCTGGCGACCCAGGTCGTCTCCCACGTCGTCACCGGCGCGGACCTGATCAAGGACGTCGAGGTCTCCGGCCCCGGCTTCCTCAACATCACCCTCTCCGACAGGGCGATCACCGAGAACCTGGCCGCGCGGTACGCGGACGGCGACCGGCTCGGCGTGGCGGCCAAGGAGAACCCGGGCATCACGGTCATCGATTACGCCCAGCCGAACGTCGCCAAGGAGATGCACGTCGGCCACCTGCGGTCCGCGGTGATCGGCGACGCCCTGCGCGGCATGCTCGACTTCACCGGCGAGCGGACCATCGGCCGGCACCACATCGGCGACTGGGGCACCCAGTTCGGCATGCTCATCCAGCACCTGATCGAGAACCCGGACGAGCTGTCCGCGGAGACCGACACCGACGGCGAGCAGGCCATGTCGAACCTGAACCGGGTCTACAAGGCCTCCCGGGCGGTCTTCGACGCGGACGAGAGCTTCAAGGAGCGGGCCCGCAAGCGGGTGGTCGCCCTGCAGTCCGGCGACAAGGAGACGCTGGAGCTGTGGCAGCGGTTCGTGGACGAGTCGAAGGTCTACTTCTACTCGGTCTTCGAGAAGCTGGACATGGAGATCCGGGACGACGAGATCGTCGGCGAGTCGGCGTACAACGACGGCATGCCCGAGACCGCCCGGCTCCTGGAGGAGATGGGCGTCGCCGTCCGTTCCGAGGGCGCCCTCGTGGTCTTCTTCGACGAGATCCGGGGCAAGGACGACCAGCCGGTCCCGCTGATCGTGCAGAAGGCGGACGGCGGCTTCGGCTACGCGGCCTCGGACCTGACGGCGATCCGCAACCGGGTCACCGACCTGCACGCCACCTCGCTGCTCTACGTCGTGGACGTGCGCCAGTCGCTGCACTTCAAGATGGTGTTCGAGGCGGCACGGCGGGCGGGCTGGCTCACCGACGACGTCACCGCGCACAACATGGGCTACGGCACGGTGCTGGGCGCGGACGGCAAGCCGTTCAAGACGCGTGAGGGCGAGACCGTACGGCTGGAGGACCTGCTGGACGAGGCGGTGCAGCGGGCCGCCGGGGTCGTCCGGGAGAAGGCGCAGGACCTCACCGAGGCCGAGATCCAGGAGCGGGCCCAGCAGGTCGGCATCGGTGCCGTGAAGTACGCGGACCTGTCGACGTCGCCCAGCCGGGACTACAAGTTCGACCTGGACCAGATGGTCTCGCTGAACGGCGACACGAGCGTCTACCTCCAGTACGCGTACGCCCGGATCCAGTCGATCCTCCGCAAGGCGGGGGACGTCCGGCCCGCCGCCCACCCGGAGCTGGAGCTGCACGCGGCGGAGCGGGCGCTGGGCCTGCACCTGGACGCGTTCGGCGACACGGTCTTCGAGGCGGCGGCGGAGTACGCCCCGCACAAGCTGGCCGCGTACCTGTACCAGTTGGCGTCCCTCTACACGTCGTTCTACGACAAGTGCCCGGTGCTGAAGGCCGACACCCCGGCCCAGGTGGAGAACCGCCTCCTCCTGTGCGACATGACGGCCCGCACCCTCCACCAGGGCATGGCCCTGCTGGGCATCCGGACGCCCGAGCGGCTCTGAGGCCTGAGGCCTGAAGCCGCCCGGGCCGCCCGGGCGCTCAGCAGTAGGCGTTGAAGTCCCAGAACGCGGACTTGGTCGCCGGTCCCGCGACGCCGTCGACGTCGAGGTTGTAGCCGTACTGGTTCAGGTACCGCTGCAGCGCCCTGATCGTGTTCGGTCCGACGACCCCGTCGACGGTGCCGGCGCCGAGACCCTGGTCGTTGAACATCTGCTGAGCCGCCTTCCAGCTGTTGGTGCCCAGCTGCCCGTCGATCGTGCCGGGGTTGTAGCCCCACCTCGCCATCCAGCACTGCCAGTTGGCGGCGTGGGCGGTGTCCAGGCCGAGGTTGTTCACCGCCTGGATGCCGGCTGTCCGGGAACTCACCGCCGCCTTGGCGGCCGGCTGCGAGGCCGCGAAACTCGTGCCCGCGGCCGCCAGGCTTCCGGCGGCGAGCCCCGCCACGGCGGCGACACTGACGAGGGTCCGGGCCACAACGTTCGATCGCATGCGTTCCTCTTTCCGGTCGCGAGAACAGATCGACACGAGCGTGCGGCCCGGACGACGGCGGAAGCCACACCTCCTCCACAAGTGACGGCCGGGCGGGACGCCGTACCCGTTGACCTGCGCGAAAGCCGTCCGCCGCGGCGATACGGCAGGACGGGCCCGCCGGACTCATACGGGCACCGCGCCCGATCCGTCAGCCGGACAGGGACGACGATCGGGGGGTTCATGTCGCGGCACGGGAAAGCGCTGCCTGTCGAACTGGAGCCGTGCTTACGGCAGTTGATCGTCCGGTTGCGCCGGCTGAAGGAGCGCAGCGGGCTGAGTCTGCACCGGCTGGCGTCACACACCGGGTACAGCCCGAAGTCCTGGGAGCGCTATCTGGCGGGCCGTTCGCTGCCGCCTCCGGAGGCGGTGGCGGCGCTGGCGCGGCTCGGCGGCGGGGATCCGGTGGGGCTGCTCGCGCTGCACGAGGTCGCGGCCCGGGGCGGCGACGCGGAGGCGGTGCCCGCCGCCCTGCGCGCGTTACGGGACCGCACCGGGCTGAGCCTGGCGGGGCTGGCGGCGAAGACGACGTTCAGCAAGTCGTCCTGGCAGCGCTATCTGAGCGGCCGTGCCCTGCCGCCGCGTGCGGCCGTGGAGCAGCTGTGTGCCCTGGCCGGTGAACCGGCGGGGCGCTGTCTGGCACTGCGGGAGGTGGTCGCGGCGCAGGGGTACGGCGGGGGGTGACGGGACCGACGGGACCGCTTCCCGTGGTCGCGAACGTCGTTGTCAGTGGCCGCCCTTACAGTCTGTGGCATGGCGACTCTTCCCAACCCGCTGCCCAAGCTGGCGACCGACCCGAGCGGTCGGTCCCTGGGGCTCCAACTCCCGCCCGGGACACTGCTGGACGAGACCCTGGGCGGCCCGTGGCACCAGCCGTTGCTGTGGTACGCGGGGCAGCCCGCCGGTCCCGGGACCTGGACGGCGCTGGGTGCGCCGGCCGCCCGCGCGGGGCTGCTGCCGGTGCTGATCGACGTCTCCGAGATCGACGACTGGGACTTCGCCCCCGAGGAGACGTCGTACCCCGGGGACCACGACGCCGACGAGGTGCTGGAGGACTACTGGGAGGAGGACCCGCCGGACGGCGAGGAGTGGCCGGGGCTGGCCCTCGCCCCGACGCTGGCCGCCGACCCGGACGCGCGGGCCGCCGACGTCGCCGACACGCTCAGCCAGGGGCGGCCCTGGCTGAAGGAGCCGCACCTGGCGCTGGTGTCGGCCCGGCGCAGCGCGGACATACCGGCCGCCGTCGGCTGGAGCGGGCCGGTCGACTACGAGGAGGACGTGGCCCGGCTGTGCGCGGTGCTGCGCTCCTGGGAGGACCGCTTCGGGATACGGGTGGTGGCCCTCGGCCTGGACCATCTCGCCGTCTCCGTGGCCGCCCCGCCCGCCGACCTCGACGAGGCGGAGGCGGTGGCCGCCGAGCACTACGCGTTCTGCCCGTACAGCGTGCTGCCCGGCGCCGACGACACCCTGTCGTCGTACGCCGAGCAGCTGGTCGGCGAGCGGCTGTGGCACTTCTGGTGGGACTGACCCGGTGAGACTGACTCGGTGCGGCTGATCCGGTGGAGGCTGATGCGGTGGGACTGACCCGGTGAACCTGACCCGGTGCGACTGATCCGCCTCAGCCGCTGAGCCCCGCGGCCAGCCTGCGCAGCCCCTCCCCGATCTCCTCGGGTGTCTGGGTCACGAAGCACAGCCGCAGGGTGGAGCGGTCGGGGTCGGCGGCGTAGAAGGGCTCGCCGGGGACGTAGGCCACGTCGTGCTCCACCACCCGGCGGAGCAGGGCGGTGGTGTCGTACGGCTCCGGGAGCCGGGCCCACAGGAACATGCCGCCCTCGGGCCGGTTCCAGGTGGAGCCGGCCGGCAGGGCATCGGCGAGGCCGGCCAGCATGGCGTCCCGGCGTGCGCCGTACACGGCGCGCACCGTGGCGACATGACCGTCCAGGACGTCCAGGTAGCGGGCGGCGGCGAGCTGGTTGAGGGTCGGGGTGTGCAGGTCGGCCGCCTGCTTGGCCACCGCGCAGGCGCGGCGCAGCGCACCCGGGGCGCGGAGCCAGCCGAGGCGCAGGCCGGGGGCCATCACCTTGGAGAAGGAGCCGAGCAGGACCACCCGGTCCGCGGCGCCGGGGAAGGACGCGATCCAGGGGACGCGGTCGCCGTCGTAGCGGAGTTCGCCGTAGGGGTCGTCCTCGACGATCCACAGGCCGTGCCGGGCGGCGGTGGTGGCGAGGGCGGCGCGGCGGGCGGCGGGCATGGTGCGGCCGGTGGGGTTCTGGAAGGTCGGGACGAGGTAGAGGAGCTTGGGCCGCTCGGCACGGATGAGTTCCTCCAGGGCGGCCGGGTCGACGCCGTCCGCATCGCCCGGGACGGGCAGGATCCGGGCGCCGGCCAGCCCGAAGACCTGAAGTGCCGCCAGGTAGCAGGGGCTTTCGACGAGGACCGTGTCACCGGGGTCTATCAGCGCGCTCGCCAGGAGGGAGAGGGCCTGCTGGGAGCCGGTGGTGATCAGGAGGTCGTCGGGATCGGTGGGCAGGCCCTGTGCGGTGACGCGTGCCGCCAGCGCGGACCTCAGGGCCGGCTCACCCTCCGTCGTCGAGTACTGCAACGCCCGCTCCGGCGACTCCTCCAGCACCGCCCGGAAGGCGGCCGCGATGCCCTCCCGGTCGAAGAGTTCGGGGGCCGGCAGCCCGCCCGCGAAGTTGATCACCTCGGGGCGTGCGGTCACCGCGAGGATCTCCCGCACCGGCGAACCGCCGACGGCACGGGCACGGGCCGCGAGCGGCGGCAGGGCGGCGGGGGCACTGGTGGCGGTCATGGACGGCTCCTCGGGCTGGTCCTCGTCTTGGCCGGAGCCTAGAGAGAAAGATGCCGTCTACACCCGTGATTCCGCGATACGGACGAACGACGCCCGGCTCCCCTGTCCGGGCGCTCGGGCGTCCCGTACCGGCGTCGCACGGGATGGGATCCGTGCAGGTCGGGGGCGTGGACCGGGCTCACCCGTCCCGAATCGTCCGGGAGGTCTGGCGGTCCGGGCGCCCCGGCCCACAGGCTGGGGGCACACCGAGATCGCCGACCACGCTGATCATGTCGATCACGCCGAGCACGCCGAGCACGCCGCCGACGTCAAGGGAGCCCTCGCATGTCCGCCGCAAAGCACCCCGCCCCGGCCGCCGGGCGCCGCCGTCTCCTGGCGGCGGCGGCCCTGGCGCTGGTCACCGCGACCGCCCTCAGCGGCTGCCGGGACGGCGAGGGCGTACGCGACGAGGGTCCCTCGGCCGCGTCCCTGTCTCACCCCGCCGACGACGCGGTCCGCCAGGCCTCGCCGCCCAGCGGGAACTCGTAGGCGGGCCGCCCGTTGTTGCCGCTCGTGCGGAACGGGCGCCCCTTGTCGTCGATCCGCAGCGTCCCGTGCCGCGACCCGCTGGACCAGGACAGCTCCAGGTACCAGCCCACGTAGTACGCCGAGGCGTCGGCCCTGATGTAGAACACCTCGGGATCCGACTCGCTCACCTTGAAGGGGAAGTCCCGGTGCCCGGCCTCCGGCACGACCGCCGGCCGCATCGCGTCCAGGGCGACGGTGAAGGAGCGGGTGGGCACGTTCCCGCCGCAGCCGACGCCCGGGTACCCCATCGCGTAGTCGTTCCAGGCGAGCGGCGAACTCCGCTCCGCCGTACGGACCGTGAGCCCGTCCAGCACCACGGACTCGCTGCCGGTGCCCTGCACGGTCAGCGTGACGTACTGCTCCCCCGAGGAGACCGCCTGGTGCGCGGTCACCCACGCGGTCGCGTCGGTCTCCAGAGGCGGCGGCGCCACGTCGGCCGGGGCCCGGTCGATCAGGTAGTGCTGGGAGCAGGGGCTCTCCCAGCTGTAGGGCCGGGTGTTGACGGTGAGCGGGGGTGCGGCGGTGCTGTCGTCCGCGGTGGGCGAGGAGCCGGCCGACGCGGTGTGCCCGGGACCGGCGGCCGGCGCCGAGGACGAGGCGGAAGGGGTCCGCGAGGCGGCGGACGAGCCGGCCGTCGGCGCCTTCGAGGAGCGGTGCGTGCGGTGCGGAGCGGGGCCGGCCGCGGTGGTGGCGCCCACCGGCCCCGTGCCCTTGTCGTCCGTCCCGCCGGAGGGCAGCTGTACGGCGGCCAGGGCGGCGCCGAGCAGGGCGACGACCGCGATCCCGGCGAGGAGCGCGGGCCGCGGAACCCGGCGGCGGCGCGCGGCGGTGCCCGGCCCGACCACCACCTCCGGCACCGGCATGGGGTCCGACTCCGGCACCGGCACGTGGTCCGACTCCCGCTCCGGCACGTGCACCGGATCCGGATCCGGCTCCGCTGTGACGACCGCCTCGGCCGATGTCACGACCGTTCCGGCCGGCTTCTCCGGAGCGGCCGGCTTCTCCGGAGCGTCCGGCTTCTCCGGAGCGTCGGCCTTCTCCCGGGCGTCCGCCTTCCGTCCCCGTCCCGCATCCGCCAGCACCCACCGCCGATGCAGCTCGACGAGTTCCTCGGGGCCGGCCTTGCAGAGCCGGGCGAGACGTTCCACGGGGGCGTAGTCCGCCGGTATGGCGTCCCCGTTGCAGTACCGGTGCAGGGTCGAGGTGCTCATGTGCAGCCGCTTGGCGAGCGTGCCGTAACTCAGTCCCGAGCGGTCCTTCAGCTCACGCAACAGCTCCGCGAAGCCGCTTGCCGCAGCACTGTCCGACACGGTTCCTCCGTCCCCCGCATCCCGTTCCCGCGTTCCAGGGAAGGAATGTTCTCCCAGGTCAAAGCCGATATGGACGTTCCAGCGTCCCTGATCGTCCGGCGACTGTGGCGGACGGGACGGAGCGGCCCACAGGCTGTGGCCATCCAAGCACGCCGCCACTCGAAAGAGGATTCGCCATGCGTACCCGCCGTGTCCGCCTGCTCGCCGCCATCGGCGCCGCCGTCGCCGCCGTCGCCCTCACGGCCTGTGAGAACGGAACGGGCACACGGGACGAGGGAGCGTCCCGGGTGCCGACGACGACCACGTCGACGCCGACGACAGCGACGCCCAAGCCCTCGGAGACCGCCGACGGCGGCACCGGGACGGGCACCGGCACCGGCACCGGCACCGGCACCGGCAAGTCCACGCCCGCTCCCGTGAGCGACACGGCCACGAAGACGCCGAGCGGCGACGGGAGCGGCGGCGGCAAGTCCACCTCCGTGCTGTGCAACGGCTCCAACACCGCCGTCACCGTCCAGCCGCTCTCCCGTCCGCTGAACCACATGCTGATCACGGTGAGGAACACCGGCAGCAGGACCTGCTACCTCACCTACTACCCGGTGCTCCGCTTCGACGAGATGCAGTGGGTCCCGCAGCCCGCCGAGGAGACCCACCCGCAGGCGGTCACCACCCTCGCCCCGGGCGAGTCCGGGTACGCGGGCGTGCTGCTGTCCGCGGCCGACGGCAGTGGCGACGGCGGTACGACCGGCCGCAAGCTGGTCGTCGCCTTCCAGGGCATGTCCCCGAACAGCAGCGGCGGCGCCTCGGCGACGCCGTCGCTGCCGGCGAAGGGCGTGTACTACGACAGCTCGCTGCGGGTGACGTACTGGCAGCAGGACCGCGAGAACGCCCTCAACTGGTGAGCCGGTGGACCGAATCGTCGGTGCCCGCTGCGAGATCTCGCAGCGGGCACCGACCCTTGGCTCCGAGGCTCAGCCGAGCATCCGGGCGGCCTCGACCGCCCAGTACGTGAGGATGTTCTGTGCGCCGGCCCGCTTGATGCCGGTGAGGGTCTCCAGGATGGCCCGGTCCCGGTCGATCCAGCCCTTCTCGGCGGCGGCCTCGACCATCGAGTACTCGCCGGAGATCTGGTAGGCGGCGACCGGCACGTCCACGGCGTCGGCGACCCGGGCGAGGATGTCGAGATAGGGCCCGGCCGGCTTGACCATCACCATGTCGGCCCCCTCCTCCAGGTCCAGGGCCAGCTCCCGCATGGACTCCCGCGCGTTGGCGGGATCCTGCTGGTAGGTCTTCCGGTCGCCCTTGAGGGACGAGCCGACGGCCTCCCGGAAGGGCCCGTAGAAGGCGGAGGCGTACTTCGCGGTGTAGGCGAGGATCGCGACGTCCTCCCGCCCGATCTGGTCGAGGGCGTCGCGGATGACGCCGATCTGCCCGTCCATCATCCCGCTGGGCCCCACGACATGGGCGCCCGCGTCGGCCTGCACCTGGGCCATCTCGGCGTACCGCTCCAGGGTGGCGTCGTTGTCGACGCGGCCCTCGGCGTCCAGCACCCCGCAGTGCCCGTGGTCGATGGTCTCGTCGAGACAGAGGTCGGACATCACGAGCAGCTCGTCGCCGACCTCGGCCCGCACGTCCCGCAGCGCGACCTGGAGGATCCCGTCCGGGTCGGTGCCGGGCGTGCCGAGGGCGTCCTTCTTGCCCTCCTCCGGGACCCCGAACAGCATGATCCCGGAGATGCCCGCCTCGACGGCCTCCAGGGCCGCCTTCTTCAGGGTGTCCCGGGTGTGCTGCACGACGCCGGGCATGGCGGCGATCGGCACCGGTTCGGTGACGCCCTCGCGCACGAACGCCGGGAGGATGAAGTCCGCGGGGTGCAGCCGGGTCTCGGCGACCATGCGCCGCATGACGGGGGTGGTCCGCAGCCGACGCGGCCGCGTGCCGGGGAAGGAGCCGTACTTCGTCATGCCCCTACGCTACGCCCGTCACCTGCACGCGCTTGCCGACGTGACGTCGGCGGTCGGGCTCTCCTGGCCGTAGTGGCAGACGAGGGCCGACGACGCGCCCCGGCAGGGGCGCGGGCCTGTATCGATATGCGGCTACCGCCGCGGGGGCGCGACAAGCCCCCGCCGGACCCGCGGACGAACCACTAGGGGGGTCCGGGGGCACAGCCCCCGGACCCCCCTGCGGCCCAACTCACGTAGTGCTGCGGCGCCGCCGCGCCCCCGGCCGTCGCTCACTCGGCCGCGTCACCGGATCCCCGGCCTCCAGCGCGCTCGCGCGCCTCCGCAGCCCGAACTCCGCCAGCGCCTCCGCCAGCTTGCCCACCGACGGCTCCGGGGCCATCACGTCCACCCGCAGCCCGTGCTCCTCGGCCGTCTTGGCCGTGGCCGGCCCGATGCACGCGATGACCGTCACGTTGTGCGGCTTCCCGGCGATGCCCACCAGGTTCCGCACGGTGGACGACGAGGTGAAGAGCACCGCGTCGAAGCCGCCGCCCTTGATGGCCTCCCGGGTGTCGGCCGGCGGCGGCGACGCCCGCACGGTCCGGTAGGCCGTGACGTCGTCCACCTCCCAGCCGAGCTCGATCAGCCCGGCGACCAGCGTCTCGGTGGCGATGTCGGCGCGCGGCAGGAACACCCGGTCGATCGGGTCGAAGACCGGGTCGTAGGGCGGCCAGTCCTCAAGGAGTCCGGCGGCGGACTGCTCGCCCGAGGGCACCAGGTCCGGCTTCACGCCGAAGGCGACCAGCGCCTTCGCGGTCTGCTCGCCGACCGCCGCGACCTTGATGCCGGCGAAGGCACGCGCGTCGAGCCCGTACTCCTCGAACTTCTCCCGTACGGCCTTGACCGCGTTCACCGAGGTGAAGGCGATCCACTCGTACCGCCCGGTGACCAGGCCCTTGACCGCGCGCTCCATCTGCTGGGGCGTGCGCGGCGGTTCGACGGCGATCGTCGGCACCTCGTGCGGCACGGCGCCGTACGACCGCAGCTGGTCGGAGAGGGTCGCCGCCTGCTCCTTCGTACGCGGCACGAGGACCTTCCAGCCGAACAGCGGCTTGGACTCGAACCACGACAACTGGTCGCGCTGGGCGGCGGCGGACCGCTCACCGACCACGGCTATCACCGGTCGGCCGCCCTCCGGGGAGGGCAGCGCCTTCGCCTGCTTCAGGGTCTGGGCGACCGTGCCGAGGGTGGCGGTCCAGGTCCGCTGCCGTGTGGTGGTGCCGGCGACCGTGACCGTCATCGGGGTGTCCGGCTTGCGGCCGGCGGCGACCAGTTCCCCGGCGGCCGCGGCCACCGAGTCGAGGGTCGTCGACACCACGACCGTGCCGTCCGAGGCGCCGACCTCGGTCCAGCACCGGTCGGAGGCGGTACGGGCGTCCACGAAACGCACGTCCGCGCCTTGGGCGTCCCGCAGCGGCACACCGGCGTAGGCGGGTACGCCCACCACCGCCGCGACACCCGGCACCACCTCGAAGGGCACACCGGCGGCGGCGCAGGCGAGCATTTCCTCGGTCGCGTACGTATCTAGTCCCGGGTCCCCGGAAACCGCACGGACGACCCGCCTGCCGCCCCGTGCGGCCTCCATGACAAGATGAACGGCATCCCGCGCTGGCGGGAGCGCAGCGGTTGTTGACGCTCCGTCAACAACCGTGAGTTGAGGCGTGCCTGTGCCCTGATACGGGTCCGACGAGGAACCCGGATTCGTGGGTACGACGGAGACGCCCTGCCTGGCGTGGGCCCTGATCACGTCGAGCACGTCGTGCTCGGCGACCAGGACGTCCGCGCTGGACAGTGCCTCCACGGCACGCAAGGTCAGCAGTCCCGGATCCCCGGGTCCGGCACCCAGGAAGGTGACGTGCCCGTGTTCAAGGCCGGCGGGAAGGTTGGTGGGGCTCACTGTGCTCGCTCCCCCATCAGACCGGCCGCGCCCTGGGCAAGCATCTCGGAGGCGAGTTCGCGACCGAGCGCCGTCGCCTGGTCGTTTGTCTCGGGCACGGGACCGGTGGTGGACAACTGCACCATCCGTGTGCCGTCGGTCGTGCCGACGACGCCACGCAGGCGCATTTCCTTGACAATCTGCCCGTCGGCCAGAAGGTCGGCCAGCGCACCCACAGGGGCGGAGCAGCCGGCCTCCAGGGCGGCGAGCAGTGATCGCTCGGCGGTCACGGCGGCCCGCGTGAACGGGTCGTCGAGTTCCTCGAGCGCGGCGATCAGCGACGCGTTGTCCGCGGCGCATTCGATCGCCAGTGCCCCCTGGCCGGGGGCGGGCAGAACCGTGTCGACCGACAGGAAGTCGGTCACCTCGTCGAGGCGGCCGATGCGGCTGAGTCCGGCCGCGGCCAGCACCACCGCATCCAGCTCGCCGTCGTGTACGTATCCGATCCGCGTGTCGACGTTCCCCCGGACCGGGACGGTCTCGATGTCCAGTCCGTGGGTGCGTGCGTACGCGTTCAGCTGCGCCGCCCGGCGCGGCGAACCGGTGCCGATGCGGGCCCCGCGCGGCAGGTCGGTGAACTTCAGCGCGTCCCGGGCGACGATCACGTCCCGCGGGTCCTCGCGTACCGGTACGGCGGCCAGGACCAGTTCCTCGGGCTGCGTGGTCGGGAGGTCCTTGAGCGAGTGAACCGCGAAGTCGACCTCACCGCGCAGCAGCGCGTCCCGCAGGGCGGTCACGAAGACCCCTGTGCCGCCGATCTGTGCGAGGTGCTCGCGGGAGGTGTCGCCGTAGGTGGTGATCTCGACGAGCTCGACGGGCCGTCCGGTCACCCGGCTCACGGCTTCCGCCACTTGCCCGGACTGGGCCATGGCGAGTCTGGATCGCCTGGTCCCCAGTCGCAGTGGGTTGTCACTCATGCCGGTCGGTCCTTCTTGTCTGTGCTGTCCACGGCCCGGGAGACGGCGGCCACCGTCTCGGGGTCGAGGTCGAACAGGGTCCGCAGCGCGTCCGCGTACCCGGCGCCGCCGGGCTCGGCCGCGAGCTGCTTGACCCGTACGGTCGGCGCGTGCAGGAGCTTGTCGACGACCCGGTGCACGGCCTGCCGGATCTCTCCGCGCTGCCGTTCGTCCAGGTCGGGCAGGCGCCCGTCGAGCCGCGCGATCTCACCGGCCACCACGTCGGCGGCCATGGTGCGCAGGGCGACCACGGTCGGCGTGATGTGCGCGGCCCGCTGTGCCGCCCCGAAGGCGGCCACCTCGTCGGCGACGATCCCCCGTACCTGGTCCACGTCGGCCGCCATGGGGGCGTCCGCGGACGCCTCCGCCAGCGACTCGATGTCCACCAGCCGCACCCCGGCCAGCCGGTGCGCGGCGGCGTCGATGTCGCGGGGCATGGCGAGGTCGAGGAGGAAGAGCGCGGGCGCGGGCCGGACGAGGCCGGCCGGCGGCTCGGGCCTGCGCAGCTCGGGGATGCGCCCCACCCGGGCGGCGGCCGCGGCGAGCGCGCCGATCAGCTCCGCGTCGGCCTCGGGCGTACGGCGCCCGGCCTCCCGGATGTCGACGGTGGCGTTGTCCACCCAGGCCGCGTGCTGCTCCAGCTCGGCGGCGGCCATCCCGGCGACGGCGGCCTCGCCCATCACGGAGAAACCACTCTGCTCGGCCGCGAGGTCGAGCGGGCAGTTCTCGTCGGAGTCCGGCAAGCCGCGGGCATGCGTGCCGCTCGGGGCGACGGGGGTCCCCCCGGTCGGGCGAAGCCGGGACGGGGAGAGAACGGACCCGGGCGGCAACCCGACGGCGCCGGGTCCGGTGACCGGCCCCCGGCCCGCGGCGGCATCCGGTACCCGTCCGCCGACCGCCTCGGCAACCACCTCCGCGGTCAGCACCAGCCCCGTCGCACCCGTGCAGGAGACGGCGACGTCGGCACGTGTCAGCTCGACCGGCACCGAGTCCATCGGTACCGCGCGGGCCACCACGTCCGTGTCGTCGCTGTCGTTGAGGATCTGGGCCAGGCGCTCGGCACGGTCGTACGTCCGGTTCGCCACGACGATCTCCGCGACGCCCGCCCGTGCCAGCGTGGCGGCGGCCAGCGAGGACATCGAACCGGCGCCGATGACCAGCGCCTTCCTGCCCTTGGCCCAGGTCTCGACGTCGGTACCGGCGGCGAGCTGTTCCAGGCCGAAGGTGACCAGGGACTGTCCGGCCCGGTCGATCCCGGTCTCGGAGTGGGCGCGTTTGCCGACTCGCAGGCCCTGCTGGAAGAGGTCGTTCATCAGCCGGCCGGCGCTGTGCATCTCCTGCGCCAGGGCGAGCGAGTCCTTGATCTGCCCGAGGATCTGTCCTTCGCCCACGACCATCGAGTCCAGGCCGCAGGCCACCGAGAACAGATGGTGGACGGCCCGGTCCTCGTAGTGCACATAGAGATAAGGGGTGAGCTCGTCGAGGCCGACCCCGCAGTGCTGGGCGAGCAGGGTGGACAGCTCGGCGACTCCGGCGTGGAACTTGTCCACGTCGGCGTAGAGCTCGATGCGGTTGCAGGTGGCGAGGATCGCCGCCTCGCCGGCCGGTTCGGCGGCGACCGTGTCCTGGACCAGCTTGACCTGGGCGTCCGTGGTGAGCGCGGCCCGTTCCAGGACGCTGACCGGGGCGCTGCGGTGGCTCAGCCCGACGACGAGGAGACTCATGCCGGCATCACGGCGGGTACGTCCCCGTCCGGTCCCTGCTCGGTGGAGTCCTGGCGGACGGCGGCGACGGGCGCGACCGGCCCCTCGTGATCCTCGCCGGCCTTGCGCTGCTCGTGGAAGGCGAGGATCTGCAGCTCGATGGAGAGGTCGACCTTGCGTACGTCGACACCGTCCGGGACGGTCAGCACGGTCGGCGCGAAGTTCAGGATGGAGGTGACCCCGGCGGCCACGAGGCGGTCGCAGACCTGCTGGGCGGCACCGGCGGGCGTGGCGATGACCCCGATCGACACACCGTTGTCGGAGATGATCTTCTCGAGCTCGTCGGTGTGCTGGACCGGGATGCCCGCGACCGGCTTTCCGGCCATCGCCGGGTCGGCGTCGATGAGGGCCGCGACCCGGAAACCGCGGGAGGCGAAGCCGCCGTAGTTGGCCAGGGCGGCGCCGAGGTTACCGATACCGACGATCACAACCGGCCAGTCCTGGGTCAGGCCCAGCTCACGGGAGATCTGGTAGACGAGATACTCGACGTCGTAGCCGACACCGCGCGTTCCGTACGAGCCCAGGTAGGAGAAGTCCTTGCGCAGCTTCGCGGAGTTGACCCCCGCGGCGGCCGCCAGCTCCTCGGAGGAGACCGTGGGGACCGAGCGCTCCGACAGTGCGGTCAGCGCCCGGAGGTACAGCGGAAGCCTGGCGACGGTGGCCTCGGGGATCCCTCGGCTGCGGGTCGCCGGTCGGTGAGTTCGGCCAGTTGCCACGGTGCTCCTGCGGGTAGAGCGGGGCTGCGGACGGTCACACGTTCCCAGACCGCCCCGTCGACAGCAGGCTATGTCTTTGTGAACGCGTGCACAAAGATAGTGTCCGATTTGCCCGGCCAACGTGACCGGGGTCACGCGCCCCCGGCGCAGTCGCGGGGAACCGGCGCAGAGGCGCTCGCGCTCCATCTCGGATGGGGGCAAAACAGTACACACTCCTCACGAATCCCGCCCCCGAGACCAAGCCGCCGTCGATCCTAAGCGACTTTCCGGCCCGTTTGGACTAGTCGGTCAGTGCCTTGCGGAGGCGCTCTTCGTTGACACGCCAGAAGGTGTGCTGTTCACCGTCGACGAGTACGACCGGAATCTGCTCCCAGTACAGATCGTGCAGTTGCGAATCCTGGGTGATGTCCCTCTCCTCCCAGTCCACCCCCAGCTCGCCGCACACCTTCTCGACCACGACCTGTGCGTCATCGCACAAATGACAACCCGGCTTACGGATCAGAGTGACCAAACGCGCACGAGACGCAGGTGCCTTGCGGCCGAAGAGAGGACTCATGCGGTCCATTCTCCCGCCCTGCCACGCCCTGTTCGACGCCTTGTTTAACGGACCGGTCGCGGAGAGTTCACACCCGCCCAACTCCCGCGACTCCGGGACCACCGAACGGACTGGCTATGCTCACGACATGGCCGCTCTCGGATGGCTCACTCCCCGTAGGCGCTCCGCCACGGCGCGGAGCGTGTTGGCAGGCGAGGCCTCGGCGGAGGCCGCGCGCAAGAGCCAGGAAGCCCTGGCCGAGGACGCGTCGGCCCCGGCCGACGGCTTGTCCAAGGACGCCGCGGAACCGGACTTCCCGGTGCTCGGCGACACCAAGGCCGCCGCGTTCTTCGACCTCGACAACACGGTCATGCAGGGCGCCGCGATCTTCCACTTCGGCCGGGGCCTGTACAAGCGGAAGTTCTTCGAGACCCGCGACCTGGCCAGGTTCGCCTGGCAGCAGGCCTGGTTCCGGCTGGCCGGCGTCGAGGACCCGCAGCACATCCAGGACGCGCGGGACTCCGCCCTGTCCATCGTCAAGGGCCACCGGGTCGCCGAGCTGCAGACCATCGGCGAGGAGATCTACGACGAGTACATGGCCGAGCGCATCTGGCCCGGCACCCGCGCCCTCGCCCAGGCCCACCTGGATGCGGGACAGAAGGTGTGGCTCGTCACAGCGGCACCGGTGGAGATCGCCGGCGTGATCGCCCGCCGGCTGGGCCTGACGGGAGCGCTCGGCACGGTCGCCGAGTCGGTCAACGGCATCTACACGGGCAAGCTGGTCGGCGAGCCCCTGCACGGCCCGGCGAAGGCCGAGGCGGTACGCGCGCTCGCCGCCGCCGAGGGCCTGGACCTGTCCCGCTGCGCGGCCTACAGCGACTCCCACAACGACATCCCGATGCTGTCCCTGGTCGGGCATCCGTACGCCATCAACCCGGACACGAAGCTGCGCAAGCACGCCCGCGAGATGGACTGGCGCCTGCGCGACTACCGCACGGGGCGCAAGGCGGCGAAGGTCGGCATCCCGGCTGCGGCCGGAGTGGGAGCGGTGGCCGGCGGCACGGCGGCGGCGATCGCGCTGAGCCGGCGGCGCCGTTAGCGCGGGGCCGTGCCTGGCGGAACAGCGCTGTAGGACTGCGGGCCGTATCCCGACCGCGGGTGGCCTGTGGCCGCTCGCGTAGTTCCCCGCGCCCCCGGAGGGGCGCTCCCAGCCGTTGCTTTCCGGCTTCAGCTGCGGGCAGTCGTGCCTCCCCCAATGCCTCAAAGGCCTGGGAGGTGCCCCAGGCGGCACGGGTGGGCGATGGGGGTCCCCCCGCTCCAACGAAGCCGAGTGTGGGGGGAGGCACCCGCAAGCGCCGGTAAGCACCCCCTCGCGCCCGCCCCCACCCACCCGCACCCGGACATCTCGGCGCCCAAACCTCGCGCGCCCGAATTATCGCGCCGCCACCCCAACACGCCCTCGACTCCGCCTCAACACGCATCTTTCTGATCAACAACCGATCACCCTGCGGCACTTGAACCACCCCAAATCGGTTACAGAAGCGACGCAATCGGTGATTTGAGCAACTCGGTGTAGCAGTGCCTGCACGAAGCGTTATTCTCCTCAGACGCAAACCGGTACCCCTCCGTCGCTACGACGGGTGAAAGGTTCCGTACTGCACGTGATGGAAGCTCTGCCTCTGGGAGTCCCGTGTACCCACACGTCGGGGTTGACGCCTCGGGCCTGGCTACGCTGCGCGCAACTGTCGCAACGGTCAAAGAGACGCTGCGCGGCCTTGTCCCGACCGCGTACGCCGTCCCCGCCTTCGCCACCGCCGCACCGATCGGCCCGTGCTACGCACTGGCCGACGGCATGGAACAGGTGCCGGCGCGCAGCGCCGTCGTCGAGGGGCGGCGGTCGGGCGACGGGCGCGCCGTCGGCAGACGTGGCCGTGCCACCGGCACCGCCGCGCCCGCCGCCCGCCGCCCGGCCGCGGACAGCGACAGCGCCCGGATGATGGACCTCGTGGAGCGCGCCCAGGCCGGCGAGTCCGACGCCTTCGGACGCCTCTACGACCAGTACAGCGACACCGTGTACCGCTACATCTACTACCGCGTCGGCGGCAAGGCGACCGCCGAGGACCTCACCAGTGAGACGTTCCTGCGCGCTCTCAGGAGGATCGGCACCTTCACCTGGCAGGGCCGCGACTTCGGCGCCTGGCTGGTCACCATCGCCCGCAACCTGGTCGCCGACCACTTCAAGTCGAGCCGTTTCCGGCTGGAGGTCACCACCGGCGAGATGCTCGACGCCAACGAGGTCGAGCGCTCCCCGGAGGACTCCGTCCTGGAGTCCCTCTCGAACGCGGCGCTCCTGGACGCCGTACGACGACTCAACCCCCAGCAGCAGGAGTGCGTGACGCTCCGCTTCCTCCAGGGCCTCTCGGTCGCCGAGACCGCCCGCGTGATGGGCAAGAACGAGGGCGCCATCAAGACCCTCCAGTACCGGGCCGTGCGCACTCTCGCCCGGCTCCTCCCGGACGACGCACGCTGAGCCGGGCACGCTCGGCGACACCCAACTCACGCTCGGTGAAAGCCTGTTGCCTTTCTCAGTCGATCGCCGGTCGTCCGTAACCCAAGTGCCGAGCCACTCGTTGTGCGGGATACAGGCTCCCTGTGGTCACGTCCAGCAAGACCCTGATCACACGTTCGTGTGGATCGGTCGAGGGCGTGCAACCCTCAGGACCCCCTGGGGAGTCGACCGTCATGACGAGAGGAGGTGCCGCCAGTGATCGCGAACGTATCGGCGCACCGGCGGGCGAACGCCTTCGCCCAGGCCCTGGAGGAGCAGCCCGACCGGGACCCGGCGGCCGAGCGGTCCGAGGTACCGGCGGGCGATCCGCCGGCCACCGCGGACCGGGCCGAGCGGACCGAGCAGGGCGAGCTGTTGGCCCTGGCGACAGGGCTCGCCGCACTGCCCAAGCCGGTGCTCGACCCGCAGGTCAAGGTCGTCCATCGGGCCCAGCTGGTGGCCGCTATGGAGGCCATGCTGGCGGAGGGCACCCTGGGCGGGGCGGCGGACGCGTCGCTTCCCGAGCAGCGCTCCCACCGGGCCAAGGGCGCACACCGGGCCAGCCCGCTGGGCAAACTGCGACCGCGTTCCCGGCTCACCAAGGGGCTCGCCGCGGGCGGCCTGAGCGTCGGCGTGGCAGCCGGAGCCTTCGGCGGGGTCGCCGCCGCCAGCTCCGACGCCCTGCCCGGCGACTCGCTGTACGGCCTCAAACGCGGCATCGAGGATTTCAAGCTGAACTATCTGTCCGACGGCGACGACCAGCGCGGCCAGACCTACCTCGACCAGGCCTCGACCCGGCTGATGGAGGCCCGCCGACTGATGGAACGGGGCCGCGGCGGCCACCTCGACCACGAGTCCATCGGCGAGATCCGCCGCACCCTGTCCGGGATGCAGCACGACGTCACCGAGGGCCACCGGCTGCTGCACGAGGCCTACGAGCGCGATCCGAACTCGCTGGGCCCCATCCAGGCGCTGTCCGCCTTCGCCCAGTCCCACCGCCAGGCGTGGGGCGCGCTGCGCGACAAGCTCCCGGTCCAGCTCGGGGACGTCAGTCAGCAGGTGTCGTCGGTCTTCGACGCCATAGACGAAGAGGTCGCCCCGCTGCAGTCCCTGCTGCCCCAGCCCTCCCAGAGCACCGGGAGCGGCACCGGCAAGCAGGGCACCGGCAAGGCGTCCACGGGCACCTCCGGCAGCCACCGGTCGACGGCCCCGTCGTCCTCGGGCAGCTCCGCCTCGGGCCACGAGTCCGGTACCGGCAGCCCCAGCGGCTCGGCCTCCGGCAGCGCCGACGACGGCCTGATCGGCGGCGCCGCGGGCGGCCTCCTAGATCCCCCGAAGACCGGGAGTTCGGGCGGCAGCAGCGCGTCCCCGTCAAAGAGCCCGACCAGCGAACCGGACGTCACCCTGCCCCCGCTCCTCCCCGGCCTCCTGCCGGGCCTGGGCATCGACAGCGAGGACGCGGGCAACTAGTCGACGAGGTCGCACCCCCGCGCCCCTCAGGGGCGCGGGGGTCTGTCGTGTGCGGCTACCGCCGCGCGGGCGCGACCAGCCCCAACCGGCCCGCAGCAGACGCACGACGGAACCGCTAGAAAAACACCGACCTCCGCTGCACGAGCAACTTGTACAGCGTGTGCTGGATCTGCTCCCGCACCTGATCCGTCAGGTTGAACATCAGCATCGGATCCTCGGCCGCCTCCGGCGGATAGCCGTCCGTACGGATCGGCTCCCCGAACTGAATCGTCCACTTCGTCGGCAGCGGGACCGCCCCGAGCGGGCCGAGCCAGGGAAACGTCGGCGTCAGCGGGAAGTAGGGAATCCCCAGCACCCGGGCCAGCGTCTTCGCGTTGCCGAGCATCGGGTAGATCTCCTCGGCCCCCACGATCGAGCAGGGAATGATCGGCGCCCCCTGCCGCAGCGCGGTCGAGACGAACCCGCCCCGCCCGAACCGCTGGAGCTTGTACCGCTCGCTGAACGGCTTCCCGATGCCCTTGAACCCCTCCGGCATCACCCCGACCAGCTCACCCTGCCCCAGCAGCCGTTCCGCGTCCTCCGCGCACGCGAGCGTGTGCCCGAGCTTGCGCGCCAGTTCGTTCACCACCGGCAGCACGAAGACCAGATCGGCCGCCAGCAGCCTGAGGTGACGATTCGCCGGATGATGGTCGTGCACCGCGACCTGCATCATCAGCCCGTCCATCGGCAGCGTCCCGGAGTGGTTGGCGACGATCAGCGCACCGCCCTCGGCCGGGATGTTCTCCATGCCCTTCACCTCGACACGGAAGTACTTCTCGTACACCGGCCGCAGCATGGACATCAGGACCTGGTCGGTCAGCTCCTCGTCGTACCCGAAGTCGTCGACCTCGTAGTCCCCGGTCAGCCGTCGGCGCAGGAACGCGAGACCGCGTGCGACACGCTGTTCCAGGCCGGCGTCGTCGTGCGGCTCCGGCCCGTCCGTCTCAGCGCTCTCCCGGGTCACATGCACATCTTCCTGCGCGGGGATCCGCCCGGCGAGAGGCTGGACCTCACGCACCACCCCGGACTCGCGCACCACCGCCTGCTCGCCGCCGCCCTTGCGCCGGTTGCCCGGCCCCCGGCGCCGGGCCGGCCGCTGCACGGCAGCTCCGCGGGACCGGTCGTCGTCGAACGGAATGACCTTGGCGTCCGCCATCGTGTTGCGCTCCTCAGTTGGCGCTCTGCGTCGGTGTCTTCCCGCCGCTCAGGACGGGCAGGGCGGCGATCCGGTCGACGGCGGCGGCCACCGCCTGCGGCGGCAGCAGCCCCGTGGCCTGGGCGCGCACGAAGTCCGCGAACGTCTCCGCCGTCGTGTACTTCGGCTGGAATCCCAGCGTCTCGCGCATCTGGCCGGTGGAGACCACCCGGCCGTGCGTCAGCAGCCGGATCTGCTCGGGCGAGAAGTCGGTCATACCGAGCGTCCGTACCAGGGACCCGGCCCAGGTGACCGCCGGCAGCAGCAACGGCACGGTGGGCCGCCCCAGCCGCCGCGAGCACTGGGAGAGCAACAGCACGCCGTCGCCCGCGATGTTGAACGTGCCGCTGTTCAGGGTCCCCCGCGCCGGCTCGTGCGAGGCGATCCGCAGGACGTCGATCACATCGTCCTCGTGCACGAACTGCAGCCGGGGGTCGTACCCGAAGACGGTGGGCAGCACGGGGAGGGAGAAATAGGAGGCGAGCGGGGTGTCGGCGGTCGGCCCGAGGATATTGGCGAACCGCAGCACGCACACCGCCACGTCGGGCCGCCGCCTGGCGAACCCCCGCACATACCCCTCCACCTCCACCGTGTCCTTCGCGAACCCCCCGCTCGGCAGGGACTTCGGCGGGGTCGTCTCGGTGAAGACGGCGGGATCCTTCGGCGCGGAGCCGTACACGTTCGTGCTGGACTTGATCACCAGGCGCTTGACGTTCGGCGACTTCTGACAGGCGCCGAGCAGCTGCATGGTCCCGATGACGTTGGTCTCTTTCACGGTCGCCCGGCTCCCGCTGCCCAGCGGCGTACCGGTCACGTCCATGTGGACGACGGTGTCGGCGCCGGTCTCGCCGAGGATGCGGGCGATGGTCGGCTGGCGGATGTCGGTCTGGACGAAGTCGGCCCCGCCCAGATGATGTTCCGGCGGCACCGCGTCCACGGCGACGACCCGGTCGACGTCGGGGTCACGCTGGATCCGTCGTACGAACCGGCCCCCAAGTTGACGGGCCACTCCGGTCACGAGCACGACCTTCCCCAAGATCAGCGCCTTTCTTCCGTGTTCCCGTATGCGGGCCAACTTAGCGGGTTGATGTTGCGCTGGCATGCCCCCCAGCAGGCCGGGGTGAGCCGTCGCGGCCGGAAAATGCGTGTGGCCCCCCACCGTACTGGTGGGGGGCCACACACAAGCTCTCGCGGCTCGGCGCCGTAATTACTTCTTGTTACGGCGCTGAACACGCGTGCGCTTGAGCAGCTTGCGGTGCTTCTTCTTGGCCATCCGCTTGCGCCGCTTCTTGATAACAGAGCCCACGACTACCCTCGCTCACTTCTCATCACTCGGTGCTGGGCATCATGGGCCCATACGACCTACGAGGGGCTAGCCTACCCGCCCGAGCGCTGAGCTCGTAATCGAGGTGCTCCGGGTATCCCGAAACCGTCGTCAGGCGGTCTCCACCCCCACATAGCTCTCGCGAAGGTACTCGTGTACCGCTTGCTCGGGGACGCGGAAGGACCGCCCCACCCGGATCGCGGGCAGATGACCGCTGTGCACCAGCCGGTACACGGTCATCTTCGACACTCGCATCACCGCGGCGACCTCCGCCACGGTAAGGAACACAACCTCGTTGAGAGGCCTCTCGCCAGCTGCCATGACACACCTGAACCTTCCGCACTCGACGGGCCACCGGCTTCCCCTTCCGGTGACTCTTCGTCGTTGCGTGCTCACTCCCCAATGTAGGGGCGGGTGATGCGAGTGGGGAAGAGGTGCACCCATCGGCGGCCTACTGTGACAGACACGCTCGATTGAGTACGTAGCGGGTAAGGGGCGTGTAGTAATCAGCCCGCACGCCGTCATCAACCGGAACGGCGACGGACACGACCCCCTCGGCCTCGCCCACAAAGAGCGCGGGGTCATCCGTATCCGCCAGCCCAATGGCCTCAAACCCGAGCTGACCAGCACCGCAGACCCACCCGTGGTCTCCCACCACCAGCTCGGGCAATGGCCCACCGCCGTCCGCCGCCGCATCCAGCGCCACCCGAACCGGCAGCGGTGAGTGCGTGTGCGCACCCGGCGCACAACCGGGGCGTTCACCTCCCGATTCCCGCACCAACCCGACACCTTGTACGTAATCCAGGTTGCACGTACGTAGACCGAACCGGGTCGTTATGTCGACACAGCGACCCTGCGCGGGGGTGAGAACCTCACACCCCGCCGCCGACAACGCGTCCGCGAGACCGGCGTAGAAACCGAGCAGCCGGTCGGGGTGACCGGTCCCGAACAACACGGGCGCCCGCCGCCGGGCCACATCCCCCACCCGCTCCGCGAAGGCATCGAGCGCGGCGACGGTCAACTCAGGATCGATCACATCATGCCCCGAAACACACCGGGGATCGTCCGAAACCCCACACTTGCCCGCCATCAACCGAATCAACTCCCGCTCGCTCCACGCCCCTTGCGGATCAATACCGATCAACACCCGAGGATCCCGAGCCGCGAACAGCCGATAACGCCGAAGGCTCCGCTCCCGGGCGGAAGCCACCACCCCCGCCAGCCCCACGGACACCAAGTAGTCCCGAAGCCCACCACCACTCGACACGCCAGAAATAGTGAGGGACCCGGCTGCCAGAAAACCCCGGAAGCAGAGCAACACCCCACGGTTGGCGTAACGACCAACCAACCCCTAGGGCCTGTCTGACCCATCCCGTCTGCCTCGGGACGCCATGCACGCACTCTCGCCGCACCGGGCGCCGCGACGCCGCCCTCCGGGCGACGACGGGAATGGTCGGACAGGCCCTAGGCCAACAGCCCCCGCAACGGAAACACGGCCCGCCGCGTAGCCAGTACCGCCTGGTCCAGACGGTCGGCGGGGTCGTAGCCCGCCTCCCACTCCGCCCACTCCACGGGCCACCGCCCGTCCGTCATCCGCCCCGGCCCCAACTGCCGGGTCCGAGCGAACACCTCCCGCCGCCAGACCTCGGGAACCAGCTCCTCCGGCGCGATCTCCCGCCCCGCGGCGATCGCCACCAGATGCGTCCATGAGCGAGGCACGACATCCACCACCTCGTACCCCCCGCCCCCCAGCGCGACCCACTTCCCGCCGGCGTACTCGTGCGCCAGTTCGTGGCAGGCCACCTGCACAGCCCGCTGCGCGTCCAGCGAGACGGCGAGATGCGCCAGCGGATCCTCGAAGTGGGTGTCGGCGCCGTGCTGAGTCACCAGTACCTGCGGCCGGAAGTCGCCGACCAGCTCCGGCACGACCGCGTGGAACGCCCGCAACCACCCCGCGTCCCCGGTCCCCGCCGGCAGCGCCACATTCACCGCGGAGCCCTCCCCCGCCCCGGCCCCGACCTCCTGCGGCCATCCGGTCTGCGGGAACAACGTCCGGGGATGCTCGTGCAGCGAGATCGTCAGAACCCGCGGATCCTCCCAGAACGCGGCCTGCACCCCGTCCCCGTGATGCACGTCCACATCCACATAGGCGACCCGCTCGGCACCCAGCTCCAGCAACCGCGCAATCGCCAGCGAGGCGTCGTTGTAGATACAGAACCCGGAGGCCGCCCCCGGCATCGCGTGGTGCAACCCGCCCGCGAAGTTCACGGCGTGGTCGACGTCCCCCCGCCACACCGCCTCGGCGGCCCCCACCGACTGCCCGGCGATCAACGCGGACACCTCGTGCATCCCGGTGAACGCGGGATCGTCCATCGTCCCCAGCCCGTACGACTGATCGGCCGCCGCGGGATCGGCCGAAGCCGCCTTCACCGCCTCGACGTAGTCCTCCCGGTGCACCAGCCGAAGCGTCGACTCACCGGCCGGCTTCGCCGCGACGACGTCCACCGCCCGGTCGAGCCCGAACGCATCGACCAGTCTCCGGGTCAACGCCAGCCGGACCGGATCCATCGGATGGCCCGGACCGAAGTCATATCCCGTT
Organism: Streptomyces sp. NPDC026538; assembly: GCF_055567535.1. Classification (NCBI taxonomy): domain Bacteria; kingdom Bacillati; phylum Actinomycetota; class Actinomycetes; order Kitasatosporales; family Streptomycetaceae; genus Streptomyces; species Streptomyces sp. NPDC026538. Next base: position 2,903 of record NZ_JBVHQG010000015.1, on the reverse strand, counting down.
ACTGCCTCGTCCCACATCAGCTGTGCGCGGCCGCTCATGCCCGCCACCGTATCGGTCCGGTTGAGTCGCGAACGAACGGGCGTACACCAACGTCACCAGCACCAACACCATCGGCACCAGCATCGCCCCGCGGTAGCTCCACGCGTCGCCCAGCGCACCCACCAACGGCGAACCGATCAGGAAGCCGACGTAGTTGAAGATGTTCAGCCGGGCGATGGCAGCATCCGAATCCCCCGGGAACAACCGCCCGGCCGCCGCGAAGGTCTGCGGCACCAGGACACACAGCCCCAGCCCCAACAGGGTGAACCCGGCCATCCCGACCCAGGCCCCGGACGCCCCCGCCACCACCGCGAACCCGACCGCCGCCACCAGCGCCCCCAGCCGTACGACCGCCACGGCCCCGAACCGCCGTACCCCGAAGTCCCCGATGGCCCGCCCGACCAGCGTGGTCACCATGTACACGTTGTACGGCACGGTGGCCAGCTGCTCGCTACTCCCCAGCACGTCCTTCAGATACTTCGCACTCCAGTTGGAGACGGTCGAGTCCCCGATGTAGGCGAACGTCATCACCAGACACAGCGGCAGCAGCAGCTTGAAGACGACACCACCGCCCGCACCGGCGCCCGCCCCGACCTCGGCGGCCCCGGCGTCCTCCGCCGGCTTTCCGTCCACATACCACCGGCTCGCCACCAGCGCGGCCGGCAGCAGCACCGCGACGACCGGCAGGTACGACACCCACAGCGCGAGATGCCAGTGCGCCCCCACCCAGGCCAGCGAGGCCCCCAGAATGCCGCCCAGGCTGTAGGCGGCGTGGAAACTGAGCATGATGCTGCGCCCGTACGTCCGCTGCAGGCTCACCCCGAGCATGTTCATCGAGGCGTCCAACGCCCCGACCGCCAGCCCGAACGCGGCCAGCGCGACCGCCAGCTCGGCCACCTGACCGCCGGCCCCGACCCCGAGCAGCGCCAGCATCACCACGGGCTGGGACCAGCGCAGCAGCCGGCTGGGCCGTATTCGCTTCACCAGCTGCTCGGTGGTCACACTGCCGACGCCGGCCAGGATCGGCACGGCGGCGAGAAAGACCGGCAGCAGCGCGTCGGAGACGCCGTACCGGTCCTGGATGGCGGGGATGCGCGTCACGAGCAGCGCGAAAGTGGCGCCCTGCGTGAAGAAGCTGAACGCCAACGAGGCCCTACCGCGCCGCAGCACATCTGTCATGGCGGCGAGCGTAGGGCCCCGGCGTACTCGTGGGTAGATCCAGCCAAAGATGAATTTCCTTCACCTTTACCTACCGCGGTGTCAGGCGGCGACAGCCACCTCACGCTTCACGCTGCCCGCCGTCTCCTCCGACGTCCCCTTCATGGCCTTCACCTCGTCGGAGATCATCCGGGCCATCGGCTCGGCGGCGAGGCCGCCGCTGACCACCATCCCGATCCCGATCGCGCCGACCAGGATGACCGTGCCGAGCCACACCATGGTGTCCACGGGCAGGGTGTACGCCCCCACGATCCGCGCCACGCACTCGGCGAGCAGCAGCACACCCCACACGAGAGAGTAGACCCGCTCGGACCGCCGGAACGCGGCCGACCCGGACCGCAGCCGTTCGAAGGCCGCCGCCCTGGCCGCGTCCCCCTTCAGCACGAACGGCTTCAGCCCCTCGGTCATCATCGGCCGCCCCATCGCCACCGACACCAGGATCGCGATCCCGATCGCGCTGCTGACCCCGCTGTCCTTCGCGAGCATCAGCCGCGGGTCTCCGGAGACGAAGCTCAACGCCAGCGACACCAGGTTCACCAGCAGGATGAGCCCCGCGAACGCGTTGCCCCGCCGCTCCTTGGCCACGCTCCACACCGTCCGCAGCGCCGGCACCACACTGCTCCAGGCGAGCGCCGCGAAGGTGCTCATCCCGAAGGCGCCCTTGAAGAGGTAGTACGACCCGAGGGGAACCGCCACGTCCACGATCAGCGGCTTGAGGTTCTCCAGCACGCTGGGCTGCTGCTTGTCCTGGTTGCTGTGCGGGGACCCGGCGTTCGTCGTCTTCGTCATGTTCATAGCTTGGCGTCCGGGCCGGGTCCCCCAGTAGAAACGATCGTCCGTAGCTCGGCATGACAATTGTCAGCCCCGCCATGATGCCCTCGGTCATTCGAGCAGGTCAGCCAACTGCCCCAGGTTCGAGAAGAGTTGGGTGGCCCCGTGCAGCCGGTCGGCCGGCGTCATCGCCGTGTACCCGTACACGTCCATACCGGCCGCGACAGCCGCCCGCACGCCCAGCGGGCTGTCCTCCACGACGGCACAGCGCTCCGGTGCGACCCCCATCCGCTCGGCCGCGTACAGGAAGAGATCCGGCGCCGGCTTGCCCCTCCCCACGTCCTGCGAACTGAACACCCGCGACTCGTCGAACCACCGGTCGAGCCCGGTCGTACGGTGCCCCACGCGAATCCGCTCATGGCTCCCGGACGACGCCACGCAGTACGGGACCTTGTCCGCCGCCAGCCGTTCAAGCACCTCCGCGGCCCCGGCGACGGGCTTCAACTCCGCCTCGAAGGCGGCGAACACCCGCGCGTGGAAGACGTCGTCGAAGTCGTCGGGCAGCCGCCGCCCGGTGCGCTCCTGGACGAGCTCGTGGACCCGGTGCATCGCGGATCCCATGTAGTCCCGTATGGAGTCCTCGTAGGAGGTGGGGTGTCCGAGCTCGGTGAGATAGGCGGCCAGGAGCCGGTTGGAGATCGGCTCACTGTCGACGAGGACGCCGTCGTTGTCGAAGATAACCAGGTCGTAGCGCATACCACCGAGCTTAAACGCACCCGCAAACGCAGAAAGGCCCACGCCATAACGGCGTGGGCCTTTCTCAAAATTTGTTCGGCGGTGTCCTACTCTCCCACAGGGTCCCCCCTGCAGTACCA
>NZ_JBVHQG010000014.1:0-290422 GCF_055567535.1 Streptomyces sp. NPDC026538 | reverse complement strand
ATCTGGCGTTGACTTTTGGCACGCTGTTGAGTTCTCAAGGAACGGTCGCTTCCTTTGTACTCACCCTCTCGGGCTTTCCTCCGGGCTTCCCTTCGGTGTTTCCAACCTTACCAGATCCGTTTTCCGTTCCGTTCCCGGTCGGAATTCATTTCCAGTGGCCGTTGGAGGGCCTTTGCCTATTCGATTGCCTTCCGGCTCTCTTTCGGCGTTTCCGACTTTATCAGAAGCTCTTGGCCGGTCTGACCGGCCACTCGTTTCTGAGTAAATCGGAGGTGGCTTCGATGTTCGGAGAGGACTCTCCGTTATGAAGCAGATCGATTCTAACGATCGGCCCTGAACTTGTCCAGTTCTAGGCAACTGTTTGAATCTACCTCCCCGCCGGACCTGTGTCAACAGGTCTTCCGGGGCGAAGAGGAGACTAGCAGCTCACGGGGGGTCTGCGCACATCAGGCGGCCGTTGGGACGAACGCGCTGCGCTCGGTCTCCTCGAGGTCGCCCGTCTCGCCGGCGCGTGCCGCACGGCCGCCCAGGACGAAGACATAGGTGAGGAAGGCCAGCTCAGCGACGACTCCGATGCCGATGCGGGCCCAGGTGGGCAGGCCGGACGGGGTGACGAAGCCTTCGATGGCTCCGGAGACGAACAGGACCAGGGCCAGCCCGATCGCCATGCCCACGGCGGCACGGCCCTCTTCGGCGAGGGCGTTGCGGCGGCTGCGCGGGCCTGGGTCGATGACGGTCCAGCCGAGGCGGAGCCCGGTACCCGCGGCGACGAAGACCGCGGTGAGTTCGAGCAGGCCGTGCGGGAGGACCAGGCCCAGGAAGGCGTCCAGACGGCCGGCCGATGACATCAGACCGAAGCCGACACCCAGGTTGAGCATGTTCTCCAGCAGGATGTACAGGACCGGGAGCCCGAGGAAGACGCCCAGGACCAGACACATCGCGGCGGCCTGGGCATTGTTCGTCCACACCTGGGCGGCGAACGAAGCCGCGGGATGGCTGGAGTAGTAGGTCTCGTACTCACCGCCGGGCCGGGTCAGCTCGCGGAGCTGGCTGGGGGCGGCGATGGTCGACTGCACATCCGGGTGGGTGCCGATCCACCACCCCAGAAGGATCGCGACGGCGGTGGATATGAGCGCGGTGGGGACCCACCAGTGACGGGAGCGGTAGACGGCGGCCGGAAATCCCTGCCCGAGGAAGCGGGCGACATCGCGCCAGGAGGCGCGGCGGGTGCCTGTCACAGCGCTACGCGCGCGTGCCACGAGTTGGCTGAGGCGTCCGACGAGCTGTGGGTCGGGAGCGCTGGACTGGATCAGGGAGAGGTGTGTGGCGGTGCGCTGGTAGAGGGCGACGAGTTCGTCGGCTTCCGCTCCGTTGAGGCGCCGCTGGCGGCGGAGCAGCACGTCGAGGCGGTCCCACTCGGCTCGGTGTGCGGAGACGAAGACGTCGAGGTCCATCGGGTCTGCCTGCTCCTCGGCTGGTCGTCGACTGCCTGTCTTAGCTGTCAGCTTGTCGTACTGCGGCGCGATGCGCTCTCAGCTTGGCAGACTTGCGCTGTACAGGGCAGACCAGGGGAAGGCGGCGGGCGTGAGTGAGCTGGTGACGGGTGAGGCGGTGGCCCTCGAGCTGCGTCCCGCGAGGCTGCCCAGCAGGGCACTGGCCGTGCTGCTGGACCTGGTCGTGGCCATCACCGTGTACATCGGTGTGTCCATAGGCCTGGTGGCGGCCACGGCCTCGCTGGACGAGGCCGCACAGGTCGCGCTGTCGCTGGCGGCCTTCCTGTTGCTGCTGGTGGGCGGGCCGATAGCGGTGGAGACCCTGAGTCATGGGCGCTCGCTCGGGAAGATGGCCTGCGGACTGCGCGTGGTGCGCGATGACGGCGGGCCCATCCGGTTCCGGCACGCGCTGGTGCGTGGTGCTCTCGGCGTCGTCGAGATTCTCATGACGTTCGGGGTCGTCGCCTGTATCGCCTCGCTGGTCTCGGCGCGTGGCCGGCGGCTGGGGGATGTGTTCGCGGGGACGCTGGTCGTACGTGAGCGGGTGCCGGTCGGGCAGACCCGCTTCATTCCGCCGCCTCCGCCCTGGTTGGCGGGACGTTTCGCCGAGCTGGACCTGTCTGCCGTTCCGGACGGGTTGTGGCTTGCCGTACGGCAGTACCTGACGCGGATGCAGCAGCTCGATCCGCAGGTCTCCTGGGCGATGGCCGAGCAGCTCGCGACCGACCTCGCGGCCCGGACGGGGACTCCGGCACCGCAGGGCATTCCGCCGGCGGCATATCTGGCGGCGGTGGCGCAGGAGCGGCAGGCACGCGAGGCCAGGCGGGCCTTCGCCGGGCAGACTCCCCCGGAGTCCGGCGCGCCGAACGCGTACGCCCCGCCGGCACCCGGTGTTCCCTATGGCTACGGCTACGGCGACCCATCGGTGCCGGGTGCGCCCCATGGGTACGTTCCTCCGGAGCCGGGTGCGCCCCATGGCTACGCTCCCCCGGAGCCGGGTGCGCCGAACATGCCCGTGCCTCCATCGCCTTCGTACCGGCCTGGCCCCGCGGAACCGGCCATGACGTATCCCCCGCCGGTGGAGCAGCCCCAGGCTCCTACGTCCGCCATGCCTCCAGCGACCGAGCGGCCCTCGACTGGTTTCGTGCCGCCGGCCTAGGCGCGAAACCGGCGCCGCGCCGGGTCAGTCGTCGAAGACGGAAGGCGGCGACTGCAGGTCCTCGAGCTCGATTCCGGGTGCCGCCAGGACCACGTCGCCGGCGAGGTGCACGCTGTGCTGTTCTCCCGTGTCCAGGGCTGTGACCTGGTATTCGTCCACTGTCAGAGGGCCGTTGTCAGTGGCGTGTGCTTCGCTTTTCACCAAGGCCCAGGACTGGTCCACGGTGCGCGGGGCGAGGACCGGGTCCGTGAAGGCCACCAGGCGTACGCGGGTCGCGGCGGCGGAAGGGGTGAGACGCAGGAGACGGGCGGTGGCGACCAGAAACGCGGGGGACGTGCCGGTGAAGGCGTGGGCGCGTACATGACCTTCGGTGGCATGAATGCCGGTGGGGTCCGTGCGGACCCAGGTGACGCCGTCGAGAGCGGCGCCGCGCACGCGCCAGCTTCCGGCGTGGAGTTCGAGGCGGATGGGGCGGCCAAGGTCGTCGAGGGCGAGGTCGACCGAGCCGCCGTGGTCACCGGAGGGGGTGATCACCTGGGAGACATAACGCCAGCCGGAGGGGCCGGGGGCGCACTGGAAGTGTTCTTCGCCGAGGAGGGTGTGATCGTGCGGATCATGGAGCGAATAACGGCCGCGGGGCATGGGGGGTCCTGAGTCTCGGCGGGCTGCGGGTCCGGGTGCCGGTCCTGCGGTACGGCCGCGCGGGTGGGTCGGCGGACCAAAGGGGCAGGCCCCCGACACGGGGGTGCGGGGGCCTGCCTCGACGGACCGGAGCGCCTGCCTCCGGGAGAGCGCGTCAGTGCACTGGCGTGCTCTCCCGGACGGCGGGCCACGGACTCAGCTGAGGCACCTCGGTCGCGGTACCTCAACAGCGGTACCCGAGTAGCGGTATCTCAGTAGCGGTAGTGGTCCGACTTGTACGGGCCCTCGACCTTCACGCCGATGTACGAGGCCTGCTCGGGGCGCAGCGTCGTGAGCTTCACGCCGAGTGCGTCCAGGTGCAGGCGGGCGACCTTCTCGTCGAGGTGCTTGGGCAGCGTGTAGACGCCGACCGGGTACTCGTCGGGCTTGGTGAACAGCTCGATCTGGGCCAGGGTCTGGTCCGCGAAGGAGTTGGACATCACGAACGACGGGTGACCGGTGGCGTTGCCCAGGTTCAGCAGGCGGCCCTCGGAGAGGACGATGATCACCTTGCCGTCGGGGAACTTCCAGGTGTGAACCTGCGGCTTGACCTCGTCCTTGACGATGCCGGGGATCTTGGCGAGGCCGGCCATGTCGATCTCGTTGTCGAAGTGACCGATGTTGCCGACGATGGCCTGGTGCTTCATCTTGGCCATGTCCGAGGCCATGATGATGTCCTTGTTGCCGGTCGTGGTGACGAAGATGTCGGCCTTGTCGATGACCTCGTCGAGGGTCGTGACCTGGTAACCGTCCATCGCGGCCTGCAGGGCGCAGATCGGGTCGATCTCGGTGACGATCACGCGGGCGCCCTGTCCGCGCAGGGACTCCGCGCAGCCCTTGCCCACGTCGCCGTAGCCGCAGACGACCGCGGTCTTGCCGCCGATCAGAACGTCGGTGGCGCGGTTGATGCCGTCGATCAGGGAGTGGCGGCAGCCGTACTTGTTGTCGAACTTCGACTTGGTGACGGCGTCGTTGACGTTGATCGCCGGGAACAGGAGCTCCCCGTCGCGCTGCATCTCGTACAGGCGGTGGACGCCGGTCGTGGTCTCCTCGGTCACGCCGCGGATCTCGGACGCCAGCTGGGTCCACTTCTGCGAGCCGTCCGTGATGGTGCGGTGCAGGAGTTCGAGGATGACGCGGTGTTCGTCGGACTCGGCGGTGTCGACGGACGGCACCTTGCCGTCCTTCTCGTACTCGACGCCCTTGTGGACGAGGAGGGTGGCGTCACCGCCGTCGTCCAGGATCATGTTCGGGCCGCCGGTGGGGGTGTTCGGCCAGGTCAGCGCCTGCTCCGTGCACCACCAGTACTCCTCCAGCGTCTCGCCCTTCCAGGCGAAGACGGGGACGCCCTGCGGGTTGTCCGGCGTGCCGTTCGGGCCGACGGCGATGGCGGCGGCCGCGTGGTCCTGAGTGGAGAAGATGTTGCAGGACGCCCAGCGGACCTCGGCGCCGAGGGCGACCAGGGTCTCGATCAGGACGGCGGTCTGCACGGTCATGTGCAGGGAGCCGGTGACGCGGGCGCCGGCCAGCGGCTGCGCGTCGGCGTACTCCTTGCGGATCGCCATCAGGCCGGGCATCTCGTGCTCGGCGAGGGTGATCTCCTTGCGGCCGAAGTCGGCCAGGGAGAGGTCGGCGACCTTGAAGTCCTGTCGGTTGTCGACAGTCGTCATTGCGAGCTGCTCCTCGGTATCGGGTCGAGGGTGGGTACGGCTGGTCTGCGCGGCGGCGGACACAGGGGTGCCCGAGAAGAGGACACAGGCATGCCCACGTGCGCGCAGCGCAGTCCGTCGGAGGCCCTCTCTCCCTCGGCCGGCCCGCATGGGACCGCCCGACCGCCATCAGCAGCGACGTCTGGCTCCGTCCCAAGCTACACCGGTGGGGCGGGCGTCCCCAGTCCGCCTCCGAACAGTTCACGCCGTTCGAGGGGGCGAGCGCCGTCGGATGGGCGGGATGTGAAGAGGTGATGAGGGTCTCGGCGAGGGGGTGCGCAGGGTCGAACAGAAGGGGATCAACCAGGACTTTCGCGTCTTTGGGCAGGGGTGGGGGTGTTGCAGGATGCAGGGAGATCGGGAGTTCCGATCGCGCGCACGGGGCGTCCGGGACGGCGTTTCGTGTGACGAAGGCGTGAGGAGATCGACGTGACCAGTCCGGCCGGCCCTCCCCCCACGGGCAGCCACGGTGACGAGCCGAAGAAGGTGAAGCTGCTGGCGGTGACCGCATGCCCGACAGGTATCGCGCACACCTACATGGCAGCCGAGAAGCTCGCGCAGGCCGCTCAGAGCCGCGGTGTCGAGATGAAGGTGGAGACACAGGGGTCCATCGGGGCCGAGACGTATTGGCCGACAACGATGTCAGAGACGCAGACGGCGTCGTGCTGAGCGAGGTCGGGTGATCGGATGACGGCGGGCCCGCCTCCCCGTTCGACGGGGGCGGCGGGCCATGTTCGGCGTGCGCTGAGCCAGAACCGTGGCCCCGGGGCACGGGCGCAGCCGCGGCCACAGCCGGTGGCGCGGACGCGACCGTAGGCGTCGCCCAGGACCATCGTGGCGGTCCGGGAAGGCTCAGTGGCCGGCGGGGTGGGGGGTCGGGCCGCCCGGGGTGGCTTCCGGGTCGGGGCCCTTGGCGGCCTCGGCCTCGTTGTAGATGTCGGGTTCGAGGTAGATCACGCGGGCGATGGGGACCGCGGTGCGGATGCGGGCCTCGGCGGCGTTGATGGCGTTGGCGACCTCGGCGGCCGTGTCGTCGTGCTGCACGGCGATCTTGGCGGCGACGAGCAGTTCCTCGGGGCCGAGGTGGAGCGTGCGCATGTGGATGATGCCGGTGACCGCGTCGCCGTCGACGATCGCGGCCTCGATCTTCTGGACCTGTTCGACGCCTGCGGCCTCGCCGAGAAGAAGGGACTTGGTCTCGGCGGCGAGGACGAGGGCGATCAGGACGAGGAGGACACCGATGCAGACCGTGCCGATGCCGTCCCAGACGCCGTCGCCGGTGAGCAGGGCGAGGCCGACGCCGCCGAGGGCGAGGACCAGGCCGATGAGGGCGCCGAAGTCCTCGAGGAGGACCACCGGCAGCTCGGGGGCCTTGGCGCGGCGGATGAACTGCGACCAGGACAGCTTGCCCCGCAGCTGGTTGGACTCCTTGATGGCCGTGCGGAACGAGAAGCCCTCGGCGATGATCGCGAAGACCAGGACACCCACCGGCCAGTACCAGTGTTCGACCTGGTGGGGGTGGCTGATCTTCTCGTAGCCCTCGTAGATGGCGAACATGCCGCCGACCGAGAAGAGGACGATCGAGACGAGGAAGGCGTAGATGTACCGCTCGCGGCCGTAGCCGAAGGGGTGTTGCGGGGTCGCTTCGCGCTGGGCCTTCTTGCCGCCGATGAGCAGCAGGAACTGGTTGCCGGAGTCGGCGACCGAGTGCACGCCCTCGGCGAGCATCGACGAGGAACCGCTGAAGGCGAACGCCACGAACTTCGCTGCCGCGATCGCGAGGTTGGCGCCGAGTGCCGCCACGATCGCCCTGGTGCCGCCTGACGCGCTCATGTGTCCGCGATGTCCCTTCTCGCCGTCGTCCGTCTACGCCGTCCAGGCGTGCGCTCGTCTTTGCCCGTGCTTTGCCGGATGGGTCATTCTTGCAGCCCTGCCGGGGAGCGGCTCGTCAGGTATCCACAATCCCGTACGACAATCAGACCCATCCGGAAACACGGATCCCTCAGACGATCACCGTGGCACGGAAGACCGTGCCCGCGCCCGAGACCTCCGCCTTTTCGCCCGCGGGGACGAACACCGACTGGCCGGGGGTCAACTCCTCCTCGCCCGCCCGGACCGCGCCGGCCGTGCAGAGCAGGATCTGCGGGGTCGACAGGGTCAGGTCGTGGGGGCCGACACCCTCGGGCAGGACGTACCGGGAGAGCCGGAACTCGTCGATCGGCGTCTCGTAGACCTCTTCGCCGTCCGGGGCGGCCTCGGGACGCAGCACGCCGGCGTCGCCCGCCTCGAAGCGGACGACACGCAGGAGTTCGGGGACGTCGACGTGCTTGGGGGTCAGGCCGCAGCGCAGCACGTTGTCGGAGTTGGCCATGATCTCGACGCCCAGGCCGTCGAGGTAGGCGTGCGGGATGCCGGCGCCGAGGAAGAGCGCCTCGCCGGGCTGGAGGCGGACGTGGTTGAGGAGCATGGCGGCGATCACGCCGGGGTCGCCCGGGTAGTGGTGGGCGAGGTCGGCGTAGGGCGCGTGGTCGCCGCCGAGGCGGGTGCAGGCGGCGGCGGTCTCGGCGACCGTGTGGGCCATCTCCTCACGGTCTGCGGTGAGGATCGCGGTGAGGACCTCGCGCAGGGCCGCTTCCTCAGGGTGGGCGCGCAGCAGGTCGACGTACGGCTTGAGGGAGTCGACGCCGAGGGCTTCGAGGAGTTCGGCGGCCTGTTCCGGGGCGCGGAAGCCGCACAGCCCGTCGAACTCGGTGAGCGCGCAGATCAGTTCGGGCTTGTGGTTGGCGTCCTTGTAGTTCCGCTGCGGGGCGTCCACCGGGATCCCGCGCCGCTCCTCGTCCTCGTAACCCTCCCGCGCCTGCTCCAGGTTGGGGTGCACCTGGAGGGAGAGCGGGGCGCCGGCCGCGAGGATCTTGAGCAGGAAGGGCAGCCGCGGACCGAACTTGGCCACGGCCGCCTCGCCCAGCTCGGCCTTCGGGTTCGCGTCGATGACCTCGCCGAGCGTGCCGCGCGCGGTGCGCGAGGGAGCGCCCGGGTGCGCGCCCATCCACATCTCCGCCTGCGGCTCGCCGCTCGGTTCGACCCCGAGCAGCTTCGGGATGGCGGTCGGGGAACCCCAGGCGTAGGGGCGGATGGTGTTGTCGAGGCGGTCCATGACTTCTCTCTGCCGGTTCTCTTACGTACGGGGCGGCCGGCGAACAGGGTCGCCTGGGGGACGCGGGGCGCGCCGTACAACGGCGTACGACGTTCCGCGATCCGCGATCCGCGACGGGTCCACGGCCACGTACGCCGGTGGACGAGCACGTACGCCGAGGTACGTGCGCGTGTACCGGTGTCCAGCGGCCGTGTTCACCGCGTGTTTCCCCACCGGTTCGCCTTCGGTACGGCCCTCAGGTCGTCCTTCGTACGGCGAGACCGGTGTCGGTGTCCATCTCAGGCCCCCGATGCGAGCGCCAGGTAAACGGCGGCGAAATCCGTGACGGCGATCAGTTCCGCGAGGGTCTCCAGCTCGTCGCCCTCCTCGGGCTCCAGCTCGCTGACCGGGGTGTCGTGGCCGAGTGCGAGCTCGCGGGCGGCGGGCGCGGCGGTGAGGCCGCCGAGGGGGCGGTCGCGCAGCAGCACCACGTGCGCGTGCAGCGCGGGGGCCTCCTCCACGCGGTCGCGGAAGAAGTCGTCCGGGTCGGCGCTGGCGGCGAGCGGGCCGGCCAGCAGGGCGTGGTGGGCCGCCAGCGCCTCGGGGAGTTCGGCGGCCAGGGCGGGGCGGCCGGCCAGTTCGGCGAGGGCGGCGGCGAAGCGGCGGCCCGCGGGGCCGGCCGAGACGCCCTCCGTCCAGACCACCGGGAGCGCGTCGGCGAGGTCCGAGGCGAGGGTCTTGGCGGGGTTGCTGTAGGTCACGATGGCCGGGCCGCAGCGCTCGGCGACCCGGTCGAGGCGGTCGGCGACCTTCTCCAGGTCCTCCGGCGGGGCGGTGACCAGGCCGATGCGGTCGAGGAGCACCAGCAGCGGAGTGAGCAGCGCCCACAGGACGCCCGGGGAGGAGCCGGCGAGCGGCTCGCCCTGGTCGTACGGGGCCGTCGCCATCGGTACGAACATGCCGTGGGCGCCGGCCACCGCCTCGGCGAGCGGGGTCCCCGCGGGGGCCACGGCGGCGACCGAGCAGCCGCGCCGGTAGGCCTGGTCGGCGAGGAGGGACAGGCTGGGTTCGGTGCCGTCCGGCGTGGCGATCAGCAGCAGGTCGACGGAGCCGGCCCAGCCGGGCAGCTCCCAGCGCAGGGCACCGGCGGCCGGGGCGACACCGGAGGGGGCCAGCCGGATGACCGGGCTGCCGGGGCCGGCCAGCGAGCCGAGGAGGTCGGCGGCGTGGGTGGCGGCGACCCCGGGACCCGCGATCAGGACGGCGCGCGGGCGGCCGTCCGGCTTCAGCTCCTGGACACCCGCCTCGATGGCGTGCCGGGCCGCGGTGCGGACGCGGGCGCCGGCCTCGGCCGCGCCGCGCAGCAGACCTCGGCGGTCTGCCTCGGCGAGGCCCTCCGGTGTGTCGAGCAGCGATTCGTCGAGCATGGGAGCGGCCTCCGGTTGCCGGGGTCCTGGTGCTTTGCGGTCGCGGTTGTGGCTGTGGTTGTGCTTGTGGTGCTTACGCGGGGCGGCGGGCCTCGTCGACGAGAAGGACCGGGATGCCGTCGCGGACGGGGTACGCCAGGCCGCAGTCCTGGCCGGTGCAGATCAGCTCGGCGTCCTGCTCCTTGAGGGGGGCGTGGCAGGCCGGGCAGGCGAGGATCTCCAGAAGGCCGGCTTCGAGCGGCATGGGGTTTCCCTTCGGGGAGTGGGCGTTCGCGTTCGGTCAGATTACCGCCGCCGCGCTGGGCGGGGCCGACCTCAGCCCCTGATGATCGCCAGTACCTCGTCCCGTACCTTCGTCATCGTCGCCTCGTCCCTGGCCTCCGCGTTCAGGCGCAGCAGCGGTTCCGTGTTGGACGGGCGGACGTTGAACCACCAGTCGGCGGCGGCGACGGTGAGCCCGTCCAGGTCGTCCAGGGTGAGGTCGTCGCGGTCCCCGTAGGCCGCCCGGATCTCCGCGAGGCTGGCCTGCTGGTCGGCGACCGTGGAGTTGATCTCGCCGGATCCGGCATACCGGTCGTACTGGGCGACGAGGGAGGACAGCGGGCCGCTCTGACCGCCGAGGGCGGCGAGGACGTGCAGGGCGGCCAGCATGCCCGTGTCCGCGTTCCAGAAGTCCTTGAAGTAGTAGTGGGCCGAGTGCTCGCCGCCGAAGATCGCGCCGGCCCTCGCCATCTCGGCCTTGATGAACGAGTGGCCGACGCGGGTGCGGACCGGCGTGCCGCCGTTCTCCCGAACCACCTCCGGGACGGTCCAGGACGTGATCAGGTTGTGGATGACGGTGCCCTTGCCGCCGTTCCGGGCCAGTTCGCGGGCGGCGACCAGGGCGGTGATCGCCGACGGCGAGACCGGCTCGCCGCGCTCGTCCACGACGAAGCAGCGGTCGGCGTCGCCGTCGAAGGCCAGGCCGAGGTCGGCCGACTCCTCGCGGACGCGCCGCTGGAGGTCCACGATGTTGGCGGGGTCGAGCGGGTTGGCCTCGTGGTTCGGGAAGGTGCCGTCCAGCTCGAAGTACATCGGGACCAGGGTCAGGGGCAGGCCCTCGAAGACCGTCGGGACCGTGTGGCCGCCCATGCCGTTACCCGCGTCGACCACGACCTTCAGGGGGCGGATGGAGGTCAGGTCCACGAGCGCGCGCAGATGGGCCGCGTAGTCCGACAACGTCTCGCGGGAGGTGATGGTTCCGGGTGTGGCTGCCGGCTCCGGCGCGCCTTCCTCCGACCAGCGCTCCGTCAGCTCCCGGATCTCCGTCAGACCCGTGTCCTGACCCACCGGGGCGGCTCCCGCGCGGCACATCTTGATGCCGTTGTACTGCGCCGGGTTGTGCGAGGCCGTGAACATCGCGCCGGGCAGGCCGAGTGCGCCCGAGGCGTAGTACAGCTGGTCGGTCGAGCACAGGCCGATCTCGGTGACGTCGACACCGCGGGCCGCCGCGCCGCGCGCGAAGGCGCGGGACAGACCGGGCGAGGAGGGCCGCATGTCGTGGCCGACGACGATCGCGGCGGCGCCGGTCACCTGTACGAACGCGGCACCGAACAGCTCGGCGAGCGCCTCGTCCCACTGGTCCGGAACCACCCCGCGCACGTCGTACGCCTTGACGATCTGCGACAGATCAGCAGCCACGGCCAACCCTCCTGAAGTCCTATCGGTCGCCCCAAACTACCTGCCCGGGGGCAGGGCTCGGACGCGGGATCCACCTGCGGACTCCGAGCCGACACCGGGCCGTGATCTGCGGCGATCCTTCGGCGGTCCCGCGCGATCCCAGGCGATCCATCGCGATCGAACACGGTCAGTCCCGCACAGCCGGCGCCGTACCGGCCGCCGCCACCAACTGGCCGACGGTGGCCGCCTGTCCGGGAGGCGACAGGCCGAACGCGGCGCCCTGGGCGGCACTGGAGAGCATCTGACCGGGCGGAGCGGGCGGCCATGCCCGCAGCCGACGGAGGCGACAAGTACGGCCGTCAGAAGGCCCGTCAGGCCCGCGCGGTGGGCTTTCGCCCGGACCCCGCCGGGCGGGATCAGGACGGCCGCGGGGGGCAGGGCGGCCACAAGGGCCGACCGGCCCAGGGGGTCGGTGACGGGTTCCGGTTCCTGGAGGTACACGGACACCTTCCGGATTCCGGCATGCGGAAAGCTATTTCCCGCCAGCCACATGGAATGGCCGACTCCGCGACGGCGACAGCGACAGCGACAGCGACAGCGACGACACGTCAATGCGCCCGCATCACCCGACAAGGCGGAGTGGGAGAACCGAACGAGGGCAACGGGGAGACCCAGTCGAGGGCAACGCGGAGAACCCGTCGAGGGGCAACGCGGAGAACCCGACGAGGCACAACGCGGAGAACCGGACGAGGCACAACGGGAGGAAGCCCCTGCGCGGCTGCGAGGAACGGCTCAGTTGTCCGGTGACCGAAGTACCCGCAGATGGCCGCGTCGCGCGACCTCCATCGGGTCCGCACCACGCCCGCCGCCGCCCGCCTCGGCCGCCCGCTCCTGGGGGCGGGCCGCCTCGCGCACCGCGTTGGCGAGCGCTTCCAGGTCGTCCCCGCTGGGACGGGCCGGGGCGGAGCCGTCGATGAGCCGGACGACCTCCCAGCCGCGCGGGGCCGTGAGGCGCTCGGAGTGCTCGGCGCACAGGTCGTAGCAGTGGGGTTCGGCGTAGGTGGCGAGCGGGCCGAGGACCGCGGTCGAGTCGGCGTAGACGTACGTCAGCGTCGCGACGGCGGGTCGGCCGCAAGCGGTTCGCGAACAGCGACGTACAGGGCTCACGACGTTGGACGGTACCGCACTCTTGAGCGGGCCGCGACGACTCTCCCCCAGGTCACTCCACCGTGTCGGGTTGTGAAACGCCCCACACACCCCTCCGGACACGCCCCGCTGACCTGCACGGACAGCCCTTTCCGGGATCCCGGGCCGGGCCGCATCCGGTCATAGGTCGGTACAAACACCGTCAATTGCCTTGAGCTCGCCGGTCTTGTGGAGATACGGAAACGAGCCCAACCTTGGCTGGAATGGTCATCCTCCGACATGTCACCCCGGGCGGTCCGGAGGCGTGGAGCGGCGCGCCCGGAGCCCGCGAGGACTACGCTTCACCAGTGATGGACAACCGTGTACCGCCCCGTGCCGCCGGCCCCGGGCCCCGTCGACGCGATCGCCACGGTCGGGGCATGCGCGGGCCGATCGCACCACCTCAGGTGCCGCTGGCCGCGAGCCGCGCCGACGTGTTCGCGGATCTGGTGCAGGACTCCGTGGAACGCCTGGAGCGGCGCTGGCCTCAGCTCGCGGACATCGATTTCCTGGTCCTCGAAGTGCCCCGGCTCCAGGACCGGCACGACGAGAGCTGGAGCGACGAGACGGTGCCGCTGGGCGGGATCATTCCCGCGCGCGAGGGACGCCGGGCGCGTGTGGTCGTGTACCGGCGGCCGGTCGAGATCCGCACCAAGGGCCGCGACGAGCGGGCCGCGCTGGTGCACGAGGTCGTCGTGGAACAGGTCGCCGAACTGCTCGGGCTCACCCCGGAGACGGTGGACCCCCGCTACGGCGAGGAGTGAGCGGGGGTCCCTTAGGCGCGGCCTGCCGGCACGGGCTGCCGGCACGGCCTACTTCTGCAGCACCGACACGTCCTGGTCCGCGTCCGGTACGGCCACCGTGCCGCGGTCGTCGGGGAGGGTCTGGATCGTGAAGCCCGGGATGCCGTCCTCGGTGGCGGCCAGGGTGCGGGCGCCGTAGACCGGGCCACCGGAGATCGGCTCCACGGTCAGCGCGTAGGTGCCCTTCAGGCCGGACGGGACCGGGGCCTCGACGTCCTGCGTGGTGCCGGACTTGATCGTGAACGTCTTGGACACCGCCGTGCCGCCACCGCTGCCCGCCGACGCCGTGACCTTGACCTTGGCGGTGCCGGTGGGGGCGGTCAGGGAGAGGGTGGTGCCCTTGCCGCTGTTGTCGGCGGACGTCGCGCGGGTGCCGACCGGCGCGGTCGCCGGGATGTACGCGGTCTCCTGCTTGCCGCTCTTGCCGCGGGTGATGCGCAGCGCGGCCACCACCGGGACGGACTGGTCGGTGGGCGTGAGGACCAGCGAACCCGCCTCGCCGCGGGTGACGTCGCCGAGGTCGGCGGCGGTGGTCATGCCCGCCTTCACGTGCAGCGTCTCGTTGCCGGCCGGGGTGATCAGCCCGTCCGGGGAGGCCAGGCGCACCTTCAGGTCGGCGTCGGAGTCGCCGTCGGTGAAGGCGATCAGCCGGACGTCCGTGGCGTCCTTGGGGATGCCCGGCAGCACCAGACTGCCCGCGGGGTCGGCGGAGGCGGCCAGCCAGTCGCCGCCGGTCTTGTCGTCCAGGGCCTGCACACTCGCGCCGACCCGCCCGCTGCGCACGTTCACGTGCACGGTCAGGTCGGTCTGCTTCTCGTCGGTGAGCGTGGACAGCAGGACCGGCTCGCCGGCGTGCGGCGCGACCGTGATGCCCTCCCCCACCGAGGACTTGAGCTGGCCGTCCTTGCCGTACAGCTCGATGTCGACCACGGCGGCGCTGTCGTCGGGGTTGGTGAGGTGGACGTAGTCGGTGCGGCCGGAGGCGGTGCTGGCGCCCGGGAACCAGAAGTCGGTGTCGGCGGAGGTGCAGTTGACCCCCTGGAGGCCGCGCCCGGTGCCTGCCGCGACCTCGGTGGTCTCCTGCACGGTCCAGCCGGGGGCGTACCTGCCCTCGGCGGTGCCGACGTAGGCGGGTCCGTCGGAGCCGGAGGTGTCCCCGGTGGCCGGGGTGCCGGGCGCCTTCGGGGTGAGGACGGGCTTGGACGCCTTCTTCTTCTTGCCGCTCGTCCCGTCCGCCGACTGCTCGGTGGCCGCCTTGAGTTCGGCCTTGCCGTCGCTCGTGGTGCCCTTGGTGACGGGCGTGAACGACGTGTACGACGTGTCGGCGATGTCGGACAGGCTCGGTGCCGGGCACAGCAGGGTGGTGCGCTCCACGGGCAGCTGGGCGGCCGCCTCGGCGGTGTGCGCGGGTGCGGCGGCAGGCGGGTTGAGCGCGGCGAACCCGGTGACCGCCGCGAGGGCGGCCGTACCGGCGAACAGGGACAGGGTGGTGCGGTTCACTGCTGGCTCCCGTCGTGGTGCTCGCCGCCGGTGCCCTGGTGGTGCTGGGCGGCCGGGTCATAGGCGGGGTCGTAGCCCTGCTGATACGTCGGGTCGTACGCCGGCTGCCCCTGCTGTCCGCCGTAGGCGTACGGGTCGTACTGGCCGGTCTGGTACGGGTCGTAGGTCTGCTGGTCGTAGCCGGCCGTCTGGTACTGACCGGTGTCCTGGTACTGGTCGGCGTAGCCGGGCTGGTAGCCGTCGGCCGCCGGGTAGGACGCGGGGTCCCATTCGTCGTAGGACGGCTGCTGTGGGACCGCGACCGGGGATTGCTCCTCCCCGGCGGCCGGGAAGTCGGCGCCGTCCTCCGTGGTCGCCTCCTCCTCGGACTCCGCCTGGGCGCGCAGGCGCCGGGCGCGGCGGCCCTCGCCCTCGACGGGCTGGGCGGGGATCGGCTGCTCCTCGGGGAGGTCGTCGTCGACGTCACGGCGGCGGCCGGGCAGGGCGAGGACGACCAGGACGACGGCGAGCGCGCCCTGGGCCCACAGCCAGACGGTGTGGGTGAACGGGGTGTCGTAGGTGACGTCCAGCTTCCCGCCGGAGGCGGGGAGTTCGAAGCCCTGGGCCCAGCCGTCGACCGTGGTGCGGGTCAGCGGCTTGCCGTCCAGGGTGGCGGTCCAGCCGGGTGCGGCCGAGTCGGCCAGGCGCAGGATGCGGCCGTCGGAGCCGGTCGGGACGGTGGTGTGGATGTCGACTGGTCCGGCGGCGACGGAGGCGGGGGTGCCCGAGCCGTTCGCGGAGACGATGGTCGCGCGGGAGACCTGCTGGTCGACGCGCCACAGGGCGCTGCCGTTCTGCTGGCTGAGACGGGACAGGCCGGGCGTTGCGTCCAGCACGCGCGTGATGTCACGCGGGGTGCCCTTGTGGACGAGGACGTAGCGCACCGCGAACCCGCCGAGCTGGTCGGCCTGGTCGGCACCGGAGCCGGCGACCAGGTTGGCGACGACCTTGTCGAGCTTGGCGTTCTCGCCGTCGGCGGCGGTCACCTCGGCGTCTCCCATGCGGGCGCCGGAGCCGCGCACCAGCATGTAGTCCACGCGCGCGGTGCTGTCGCTGTCGAGGACGAGGGTGCGGACCTGGTCGGTGGTGGAGCTGTCCTCGGCGACGAAGGCGGGCACCTGGGTGGCGTCGCGCCGTTCGACCGGGCCGTCGGCGCCCGCGATCATCCAGCCGGCCGCCAGGAGCAGCGGGCCGGCGGCCGAGGCGAAGGCGATGAGCGCGGCCACCGGCTGGCGCCAGCCGAAGCTCTGCTCGGCGACACGGGAGCGTGCCCCGTCGGCGCCGAGCGCGGCGGCGGAGACGATCGCGATGCCGTAGACGAGGGTCGCCGGGCCCGCCCAGGCGGACTTGTTGGACAGGACCGCGAAGACCAGGCCGACCAGGGCGACCGCCCAGGCGGCGCGGACGGCCGACTGGCGCTCGGAGCGCAGCAGGGCGGCCAGCGCGGCCAGGACGATGCCGATGAGCATCAGCGCGTCGACCGTGCCGGGGCCGCCCGGGCTGGCGCCGAGCAGGTCGAGGGCGGAGGCGGCCGAGGCGCCGTACTCCAGCCCGGCCTCCTTGAAGAAGCCGAACGGCAGCAGCGTCAGCGACCAGGGGGCGAGGACCAGCAGCGGGGTGCCGAGCTGGGTCAGCAGCCGCAGGCCGGAGGCGACCAGGTCGGAGCGGCGCACGGCGAGCACGACGACACCGAGGACCAGGGCGATCGGCCAGACGATCGGCGTGAACGCGGTGGTGATGGTCAGCAGCAGCGCGTACGCCCAGGTGGCACGCCAGCTGCCGCGGCCGCCGGAGGTGTTGGTGAGGCCGCTGGCGGCGATGCCCGCGCGGGCCATCAGCGGCAGCAGGACGGCGAGCACGGCGGTGCCGATGCGGCCGCCCGCGAGCGCGCCGGTGGCGGCGGGCAGGAAGGCGTAGGCGATGGCCGCCCAGGCGCGCAGCAGGCGCGAGGTGACCAGCGGCCGGGAGGCGAAGTAGGCGGTGAACCCGGCCAGCGGCACCGAGGCGACCAGCAGCACGGTCACGGCGAGACCGGTCGAGCCGAACAGCAAGGCGGCCAGCGAGGCGACGAGGGCGAGATACGGCGGGGCGGCCGGGGTGCCGCCGGCGCCGACCGCGTGCCAGGAGTCCAGGTAGCGGGACCACAGCTCGCCGGAGGTGCCCGGGGCGGGCAGCAGGGCGCCGCCCGCGAGCGCGCCGCTGCCGAGCAGTGCGCGGCACGCGACCAGCGAGAACAGCAGCAGCACCAGGAAGAGCACCGGGCCGGGTTTGCGGGCGATGCGCTTGAGGCGGGCGAACTGCTCGATCTCCAGGAAGTCGGCGTCGTCGCCGCCGGGCCCGGACTCGACCGCGCTGCCGTGCCGGCCGGCCGCGGACAGTTCGTCGTCGGCGCCGAAGAAGTTGCCCGCGACCTGCTCGACGGTGGCCCGCACGGTCGCGCCGGGCGGCGGGAACAGCGGGCGCAGTTCGCCCTTGTCGAGCTGGGAGGGGCCGCGCCTGCGCCGCCCGGCGATGATCCGCTCGGGGCGCAGCAGGGTGCCCAGCAGGCCGCGGATCTCGTCGAGGGCCTGGCCGGGGACCTTGCCGACGAGGTTGGCGACCGTGCGCAGCAGGGTGCCGAGGACCAGCCGCAGCAGGATCCAGGGCAGCGCGGTCGTGCGGGAGTTGACGAGCAGGGTGTAGACGGCGCCGGCCTTGTCGACCTTGTGCGGGGAGGCGGCGGTGCGGCCCGCGCAGTCGACGGCGCGGCGCTCGCGGGAGGCGGCCTCGGCGTGCCGTACGACCGCCTCGGGGGCGATCAGCACGCGGTGGCCCGCCGTGTGCGCGCGCCAGCACAGGTCGACGTCGTCGCGCATCAGGGGGAGCCGGCGGTCGAAGCCGCCGAGTTCCTCGAAGACGTCGCGGCGGATCAGCATGCCGGCGGTGGAGACGGAGAGCACGGGCCGGACGTGGTCGTGCTGACCCTGGTCCTGCTCGCGGCGGTCCAGGCCGGTCCAGCGGCGGCCGGAGTTGGCGATGGTGACGCCGACCTCCAGCAGCTGCCGGCGGTCGTACCAGCCGCGCAGCTTGGGGCCGACGACCGCCACGTCGTCGCGGCCCAGCTCCATCTCATTGTCGACGACCCGGAGCAGCTGGGCCAGGGCGTCGGGTTCCGGGGCGCTGTCGTCGTGCAGCAGCCACAGCCACTGGACGGGTTCGCCGTACGGCAGTTCGGGCATGTCGTAGGCGTCGTCGCGCCACTGGCGGGTGACCGGGTCCCAGCCGCTGGGCCGCTTCAGGTACGGCAGGTCGTCCGGGGTGAGGACGGGCGCGGTGCGGCTCGCCTCCTCGACGGCCTGGCCGAAGCCGGTGCGGCGGGCGAGGTGCACGACGTTGGCGTCGCCGAGGGACTCGGTGAGCAGCCGGGCGGAGTCGTCCGCGCTGCCGGTGTCGGCCGCCACCGCGTACTGGGCGGGGCGCTCCTGGCCGAGCAGCCCGGCGAGCGCGTCGGGCAGCCAGCGGGCGCCGTCGTGGGAGACGAGCACCGCGGTCACCACATGACGCGGGAACTCGGGCGGGCGGGTCGGGTCGAACCCCGCTGTGGCAGTTGTTGCCTGGGCTGCCTGGTGGCTGTGGACGGACATCGAGGTACGGGCCCCGGTTCGATGGACTGCGGTGGACTCCAGCGCCCGCTGGTGGCGGCGAGGCGTCTCGGACGAGCGCCCACACTATCGGCTGGGCATGTCGACGGCCCGCCCCCTGTGGACAACCCACGGGCGACGGGCCGTTCGCGCAGCTCGGTCGGGTGCGAGGGGCGGACGCCCGCTTCAGACGGCGGCCTTCTTGAGCCGGCGCCGCTCGCGCTCGGACAGTCCGCCCCAGATCCCGAACCGCTCGTCGTTGGCGAGGGCGTACTCAAGGCACTCGGACCGCACCTCGCAGGCGAGGCAGACCTTCTTGGCCTCTCTGGTGGAGCCGCCCTTCTCGGGGAAGAAGGACTCGGGGTCGGTCTGGGCGCAAAGCGCGCGCTCCTGCCAGCCGAGTTCCTCGTCCGCGTCGTCGACCAGCAGTTGCTGCACCAGCTCGGTCATGTGCGCCCCTCGTCTGTCTTTCATGTCCCCGTGCCTGGCCGTTACCGATTTCGGCTGAACGACACGAGTGAAATTACAAGTGTGCTGCTCCGGGCGAGTCAAGCCGAGATCTGCTATTGAGCCCGTTATTCACTCTGCGGAACCAAGGCCATGCGGAAAGTGTTCAAATCGGCATAAACCTCGACACGCAGACGAAGCCCATGAGGGCCCCCGACCCCATACAGGCCTTGTACGGAGAAGGACGCCCAGATGTTCGATCGCGTTCCGCAGTGACACACGCGCCCGGTTGTGCGCCATGTGTCCCGGGCGCCCGCTGAACAAACCTTTCGGCAGAGAGATGAACCGGATGAGGTGAAACATGTCCCACATACCGGGCGTCGAGTTGACACTGCGGGTGTGAACCGATGTCCTAGTGGGCATGCTCGCGAACTTGGCATCCACCTCGACCCGCACCGCCGGGTCCCACGGTGCTGCCCGCGCTCGCTGTAGCTGTTGCTGTTCCAGCTGTTGAGCCGTAGCCGTATCCCACCGCTCCAGCTGCAGACCGGGTCCCCAGGACTCGGTTTTCGCATCTCGTTCCCCGCTGACCTTCTTCACTGAGGAACCACCGCACCCCATGAACAGCGACAACGACCTGCAGATCGCCGGCGACATCCTCGAGGTCCCCCACCTGCTGCAGCCCCCGCGCGAGCACCCGGTCACCGTGGCCGAGTTCGCCGGCCTGGCCCGCACGATCGCCGCCGACCGCGCGCAGTGGGAGCACCTCGTGCGGTACGACGCGACCACGCGCTGGTACCACCGGCTGCGCACCGGCCCCGGCTACGAGGTGTGGCTGCTGTCCTGGGTGCCCGGTCAGGGCAGCGGGTCGCACGACCACGGCCGCTCGTCCGGGGTGCTGACCGTCCTGGAGGGCACGCTCACCGAGCACACCGGGCGCGGCACGCGCGCGCTGTCCGCCGGCGCACAACGGGTGTTCGCGCCGGGGTACGTGCACGAGGTGGTGAACGACGCGCTGGAGCCGGCGGTGAGCCTGCACGTCTACTACCCGGGCCTCACCGAGATGCCGATGCACACGGCGCAGAGCTGCGAGGCGCGACCCGTGACTGCGTGACGCGTTGTCGGAGCCACCTGCAAGACTTGGCGCATGCGCATTGTGGTTCTGGCAGGCGGTATCGGCGGTGCCCGGTTCCTGCGCGGTCTCAAGCAGGCCGTGCCGGACGCCGAGGTGACCGTCATCGGCAACACCGGGGACGACATCCACCTCTTCGGGCTGAAGGTCTGCCCGGACCTCGACACGGTGATGTACACCCTCGGCGGCGGCATCAACGAGGAACAGGGCTGGGGGCGGACCGACGAGACCTTCCACCTCAAGGAGGAACTCGCCGCCTACGGGGTGGGCCCCGACTGGTTCGGTCTGGGCGACCGGGACTTCGCGACGCACATCGTGCGCACCCAGATGCTGAGCGCCGGCTACCCGCTGAGCGCGGTGACCGAGGCGCTGTGCGACCGCTGGAAGCCGGGCGTTCGGCTCATCCCGATGACCGACGACCGGGTCGAGACCCATGTGGCGGTCGAGGTCGACGGCGAGCGCAAGGCGGTGCACTTCCAGGAGTACTGGGTACGGCTGCGGGCGTCGGTGCCCGCAGAGGCGGTGGTGCCGGTCGGCGCCGAGCAGTCCAAGCCCGCCCCGGGCGTCCTGGAGGCCATCTCGGAAGCGGACGTGATCCTCTTCCCGCCGTCCAACCCGGTGGTCTCCGTCGGCACGATCCTCGCGGTGCCCGGCGTCCGGGAGGCGATCGCGAACGCCGGGGTGCCGGTGGTGGGCCTGTCCCCCATCGTCGGGGACGCGCCGGTGCGCGGGATGGCCGACAAGGTGCTGGCGGCGGTGGGAGTGGAGTCGACGGCGGCGGCGGTCGCCGAGCACTACGGCTCGGGACTGCTGGACGGCTGGCTCGTCGACACCGTGGACGCGGGCGGCATCGCGCGCGTGGAGGCGGCCGGCATCCGCTGCCGGGCCGTACCCCTGATGATGACCGACCTGGACGCGACCGCGCAGATGGCACGGGAGGCGCTGGCACTCGCCGAGGAGGTGCGCGGGGCATGACCGACGCGATCGACGACGCGGCCGACCCGTCCGGGGACGCGGTGCCCGGGTACCGGGTGTGGGCCCTGGCCGGGCTCCCCGAGGTGCAGCAGGGCGACGACCTGGCCAAGCTGATCGCCGCGGCCGCACCGGGGCTCGCCGACGGTGACGTGGTGATCGTCACGTCGAAGATCGTCTCCAAGGCCGAGGGGCGGCTCGTCGAGGCGACCGACCGGGAGGCCGCGATCGACGCCGAGACCGTGCGGGTGGTGGCTCGGCGCGGGGCCCTGCGGATCGTGGAGAACCGGCAGGGGCTGGTGATGGCGGCGGCCGGGGTGGACGCCTCCAACACCCCGGCCGGGACCGCGCTGCTGCTGCCCGAGGACCCCGACGCGTCCGCCCGCGCGATCCGCGCGGGGCTGCGTGACACCCTCGGCGTCAACGTCGGAGTCGTCGTCACCGACACCTTCGGGCGCCCCTGGCGCGCGGGGCTCACGGACGTGACCATCGGCGCCGCCGGGGTGCGGGTGCTGGACGATCTGCGCGGGGGCGTGGACGCGTACGGCAACCCGCTGGTCGCGACGGTCGTCGCCACGGCCGACGAGCTGGCCGCCGCCGGTGATCTGGTCAAGGGCAAGGCGACGGGCCTGCCGGTGGCCGTGGTGCGCGGGCTCGCGCACGTCGTGGCCGAGACGGAAGACGAGGGCGAGGGCGCGCGGGCGCTGATCCGGGACGCCGCCAGTGACATGTTCCGGCTCGGCACGTCCGAGGCGGTCCGGGAAGCGGTGGCGCTGCGGCGGACGGTGCGGGCGTTCACCACCGACCCCGTCGACCCCGGGGCGGTACGGCGGGCGGTCGCCGCGGCCGTGACGGCACCGGCACCGCATCACACGACGCCGTGGCGGTTCGTGCTGCTGGAGTCCGAGGAGTCACGCGCCCGCCTGCTGGACGCGATGCGGGACGCGTGGATCGCCGACCTGCGGAAGGACGGCAAGTCCGAGGAGTCCATCGCCAAGCGGGTACGGCGCGGGGACGTGCTGCGGAACGCGCCCTATCTGGTGGTGCCCTGTCTGGTGATGGACGGGTCGCACACGTACGGAGACGCGCGGCGGGACGCGGCCGAGCGGGAGATGTTCGTGGTCGCGGCGGGGGCGGGCGTGCAGAACTTCCTGGTCGCGCTGGCCGGGGAGCAGCTGGGGTCGGCATGGGTGTCGTCGACGATGTTCTGCCGGGACGTGGTGCGGGAGGTGCTGGCGCTTCCGGCGGGGTGGGATCCGATGGGGGCGGTCGCTGTGGGGAAGGCGGCGGAGGAACCGCGGGCCAGGGCCGAGAGGGATCCAGAGGGCTTTATCGAGGTGCGATGAGGTGGTCGCGCCTTCGGTTCGGGGGGATGCGGCTCGGCGGCGACTGCGGGGGTGTGGGGGTTGATCGCGCCCACGCGGCGGTAGCCGCATATCGGACACAGCCCCGCACTCCCAAAAAAACGAGGCGCTTGAGGCCTAGGATCTCTTGAGTGGCTGGCCGGTTTTCTCCGAAACCCACCCGTACAAGTGTGCGGGGTGGGCACGTCGTCGTACCCGCTGTCGGAGTGCCTCGGCAGGCGACCGCGCCCGGTCGGGTTCGGCTGTGGAAGCCGGACGGGGCTCTTGATCTCGGGCTTGTGCTGGGGCCGCTCCGGCGGGGGCCCGGGGATCCGACGTTTCGGGCCACCTCCGACGGGTCCGTGTGGCGGGCCAGTCTCACGCCTGCCGGGCCGGGGACGCTGCGGGTCGCCGTGTACGGCGGCGAGGTGCGCGGGGAGGCCTGGGGAGCCGGTGCCGAGTGGCTGCTGGAGCAGCTGCCGGAGATGCTCGGCTCCGCCGACGACCCGTCCCTCTTCGTGCCCCGGCACCGGGTTCTCGCCGCTGCCCGGCATCGGCGGCCGGGGTTGCGGCTTGCGCGGACCGGGCTGGTGCTGGAGTCGCTGATCCCCTCGGTCCTGGAGCAGAAGGTCACCACCGACGAGGCGTACCGGGCCTGGCGTCTGCTGGTGCGCGGGTTCGGGGAGCGGGCACCCGGCCCCGCCGGGGTGGGCGAGCGGCCGATGTGGGTGATGCCGGCGCCGCGGACCTGGGCGCTGATTCCCTCCTGGGAGTGGCACAAGGCCGGCGTCGACAACAAGCGGGCGTCGACGATTCTGCGGGCGGTGCGGGTCGCCGCGCGGCTGGAGCAGGCCGTGGGGATGGCGGCGGAGGCCGCGCAGGCGCGGTTGGAGGTGGTGCCGGGGGTGGGGCCGTGGACGTCCGCGGAGACCGTGCAGCGCAGTCACGGGGCGCCGGACGCGGTGACGGTCGGGGACCTGCATCTGCCGGGGATCGTGGGGTTCGCGCTGGCCGGGGACCGGTATGCCGATGACGAGGCGATGCTGCGGCTGCTCGAGCCGTATGCGGGGCAGCGGCATCGGGCGGCTCGGCTGATCCTGCTGAGCGGGCAGGTGCCGAAGCGGCGGGTGCCGCAGATGCCGCGGTGGGACATCGGCCGGTTGTAAAGCGCCGGGGGCGGGAGTCGCTCACCGGCGCCGGCAGGGTGCCTCCCCCAGAGGGGATACCCACAGCGCCCACCCGTGCCGCCTGGGGGCACCTCCCAGGCCCTTGAGGCCTGGGGAGGCACGACTTTGCCCGCAGCCATGTGAGGGACGGCTGAGTAGCGCCCCTTGAGGGGCGCGGGGAACTGCGCGATCAGCCCCCGCGCGACCGCAGTCGGCGTACCTGCTCAGCCACCCCCTACTGGTCCGAGGAGAACCGCACCGCCCCCGCCGGGATCGTCGCGTCGCACCACACCCGCGCGCCCTCCCTGAGCTCGTTGTCGGCGCCGACGGTCGCGCCGTCGCCGATCACCGTGCCCGTGAGGACCGCGCGTTCGCCGACGCGGGCGCGGTTGCCGATCAGGGAGTCGGTGATGACCGCGCCGGGTTCGATCACGGCGCCGGGCAGGATCGTGGAGCCGAAGACGCGCGCGCCCTCCGCGACGAACGCACCCTCGCCCACCACCGTGCCGCCCGTCAGCTTCGCGTCCGGCGCGACCCGTGCCGTGGGCAGGATGAGGCGGTCGCCGCAGCGGCCGGGGACGGCCGGGGACGGGGCGCGGCCCAGGACCAGGTCCGCCGAGCCGCGGACGAAGGCCGCCGGGGTGCCGAGGTCCAGCCAGTACGTGGAGTCCACCATGCCCTGGAGATGGGCACCGGCCGACAGCAGCTCGGGGAAGGTCTCCCGCTCCACCGACACCGGGCGGCCCTGCGGGATGGTGTCGATGACCGAGCGGCGGAAGACGTACGCCCCCGCGTTGATCTGGTCGGTGACGATCTCCTCGGGAGCCTGCGGCTTCTCCAGGAAGGCGAGGACCCGGCCCGTCTCGTCGGTGGGCACGAGACCGTACGCGCGCGGGTCCGTGACCTTGGTGAGGTGGAGCGAGACATCGGCGTCCGTCGTCTCGTGCATCTCGACGAGCGCCCTGATGTCGAGGCCCGTGAGGATGTCGCCGTTGAAGATCAGGACCGGGTCGTCGGGGCCCGAGTGCAGACGGGCGGCCACGTTGCGGATGGCGCCGCCGGTGCCGAGCGGTTCCTCCTCGGTGACGTACTCGATGCGCAGGCCGAGTGCCGTGCCGTCGCCGAAGTACGGCTCGAAGACCTCCGCCAGGTAGCTCGTCGCGAGGACGATGTGGTCCACGCCCGCCGCTCTGGCTCTGGCCAGCTGGTGCGTGAGGAACGGCACGCCCGCCGCCGGGACCATCGGCTTGGGTGTGTGGACCGTGAGCGGGCGCAGCCGGGTGCCTTTGCCGCCGACCAGGAGGATCGCTTCTGTCACCTGTCGTCTCTGCTTCCTGCCGGGACCGGCCGAACTCTCTGTCGGCCGGCCAGTGTATGCAGACCGTGCGACGGCGCCTTCGACGGCCGCGCGCTGCCACGCGGCATGGGTGTGCGGTTTCCCCCGACTGCCCCCCGACGGCGTTGAACGCGGCCCCGTGCTCAGCGCCCCTGGAGGTGCGCGGAGCTGGTCCGGGCCGAGCCGAGTCTGGCGTAGAGCTTGGCGCCCGGACAGTCGGTGGCGTACCCGTCCCTATGGCCGGAGATCACGTTCAGTCGTACGTTCTTCCCCTTTGGGTAGAGATTGCCACCGCCGGACTTCAGATATGTCTTTCCCTTCGGATTGGCCCCGAAGAGCCCGAGCTTCCACGCGGTGAGCTTGGCGATGGCCGTCACGGCGGCGGCCGGCGGCTTGTGCGCGCCGAACGAGCCGATCACCGCGATGCCCATGCTGTTGTTGTTGAAGCCCAGGGTGTGGGCGCCCCGGACGGACTTCGCCACTCCCCCGGCGCGGCCCTCGTAGACGGTTCCGCACTTGTCGACGAGGAAGTTGTAGCCGATGTCCCGCCAGCCCATGCTCACCACGTGGTAGCGGTAGATACTGCGGATGACGGACGGGGCCTGGGAGCACTTGTAGCCATTACCGGAGGCGGTGTGGTGCACGAAGGCCGCCTTGACCTTTCCGGTGTAGACGAACCCCTTCTCGCGCAGTGACTCGTCGGCGCCCCAGCCACGGCGGGTGACGATCCTCGGACGCGGTCCGATGTACGGCTTCGCGCGCGGGACGCCGGTCAGCTCCGCCAGTTCGTCCTCGGTCTCCTGCCGGTTCAGGGCCGGGATCTCCGCGGCGCCGAAGGGCGCGAGGTCGGTGTTGACGGCCGCCGCCGCGTCGGCCTCGGTGCCGGTGCGGGGGACGTCGGCCGGCGGACCCTGGGGCGGGGCCTCCTCACCGGGGTCGACGAGTTCGAGGCGCAGGCCGGCCGGGAGCAGGTCGCGCCCGCCGCCGGTGGGGGTGCTGCCGCGCGGGCCGGGATCGTCGTCGAGTTGGGCACGCACGCGTACGTCGACGCCGTCCGAGTCGCCCACCCACAGGGGTGCGGTGCCGCCGTGCACATGGCCGGAGTCGGCCTCCTCCGTGTCCGGGTCGGCGCCGTGGTCGGCGTTGTGCGTGTCGACGTCCTGCCAGCCCGTCCACCGGCCGGTCTCGACGGACCGGGCGCGGACCTGGACCAGGCCGTGCAGTTCGGTTCCGGGGTTGTCCCAGCTGACGCCGACGAGCGAGAAGTGCTCCAGGTCGTCGCGGTACAGGCCCTGTTCGGGGGCCCGGCCGAGGACGCGGTCACGGGTGCGGGGGACGAGGGGCAGTGACCGGGTGCTGCCGGCGAGGGCCGCGGTCCCGGCGGCACGGCCGGTGGTCGTGGTGGCCCGCTCCGCCGGTGCGGCGGCCGCGGACGGCACGTTCAGCACGGCCGCGGGGAGGGTGAGGGCCGCCGCGCAGGTGACGCCGATCGAGGAAGTCAGGAATCCACGCATGCCCCTGATCTTGAACATAGTCAGACATATATGTCTATTGCGGAACTGACGGTCCGTCGGCAACGATTGCGCCGAACCGGTGGCCCCGCCGGTCGGTGCGGGCACCGGCCGCGGCGTACGCTTGCCCGGGTGAACGCCACCGATCGCACCCCAGCCGACCTGCTGCGTTCCGCGCTCGCCGCGGATCCCGGACGCCCCCTGGTGACCTTCTACGACGACGCCACGGGCGAACGCGTCGAATTGTCCGTGGCCACCTTCGCCAATTGGGTGGCCAAGACGGCGAACCTGCTCCAGGGCGACCTCGCGGCACAGCCGGGTGACCGGGTGGCCCTGCTGCTGCCGGCACACTGGCAGACGGCGGCGTGGCTGCTCGCCTGTTCGTCGGTGGGCGTGATCGCCGACGTGGCCGGGGACCCGGCGGCGGCCGACGTGGTGGTGAGCGGGCCGGATTCGCTGGAGGCGGCCCGGGCCTGCCGCGGCGAGCGGGTCGCTCTCGCGCTACGGCCGCTGGGCGGTCGTTTCCCGGTGGTCCCGGACGGGTTCGCCGACTACGCGGTGGAGGTGCCGAGCCAGGGGGACCGGTTCGCGCCGTTCTCGCCCGTCGATCCGGACGAGCCCGCGCTGATCGTGGCCGGTGCGGAGATGAGCGGGGCCGAGGTGGTGGAGCGGGCGCTCGGGGACGCACCGGGGCTGGACCTGACCGGGCCGGGGTCGCGCCTGCTGTCGGGGCTCGGGTTCGACACGTGGGACGGGCTGAGCGCGGGGCTGTACGCGCCGCTCGCCGTCGGGGGGTCGGTGGTGCTCTGCCGGCATCTGGAGGAACTGGGCGAGGAAGGCATCGCCAAGCGGATCGAGAGCGAGCGGGTGACCGCGACGGTTCGGTGAGGCCGTTCGCTGGGCGCGGGCCGCGGGCCGGTGAGGCCGTCGTGGGCCGGGGCCGTTCGCCGGGTGCGGGACGGTGGGGTTTTCGCGCAGTTCCCCGCGCCCCTGGAAGGGGCCGCTCATCCTTGTGAAGCAGTTACCGCAGCCCACGACCCCACCGGCCGGGTGCGGGCCGGTGGGGTTTTCGCGCAGTTCCCCGCGGCCCTGGGAGGGGCCGCTCACTCTTGTGGAGTAGTTACCGCGGCCCCCTGCCCCCACCCCCGGGCACTCTGGAGGAGTGACCGATGCCGGAGGGGCCACCGCGACCGGGGACGGCATTGCCCGGCGTCGGCGGCGGCGTTGGATTCGGGGTGCGGCGGTGGTCGCGGGACTGCTCGCCGCCGGCACCCTCGCCTGCGGCTGGGTGCTCTACGACCGGCTCAGCGACAACATCACCCCCGACGAAGCGGCCGCCGCCGAGCTCGCGCGCTACGAGCGGGAGCGTCCCACCGCGCTGGTGCGTGGCGCGCAGAACATCCTCCTCATCGGGTCGGACACCCGCGCCGGGGACGGGAACCGCCGCTACGGCAAGGACCTGGGCACCGAGCGGTCCGACACCACGATCCTGCTGCACCTCGCCGCCGACCGGCGCAGCGCCACCGCCGTGTCCCTGCCCCGGGACCTGATGGTGCACGTGCCGAGCTGCCTGCGGGGCGACGGCCGGCGCAGCGAGCCCTCGTTCACGCTGTTCAACTCGGCGTTCGAGATCGGGGGTTCGGCCTGCACCATCCGTACCGTCGAGAAGCTCACCGACATCCGGATCGACCATCACGTCGTCGTCGACTTCACCGGGTTCAAGGACATGGTCGACTCGGTCGACGGGGTGCAGGTGTGCCTGAAGGAACCGATCGACGACAAGGCGGCCAAACTGCGGTTGCCCGCCGGCCGGGTCACCCTCGACGGGGAGCAGGCGCTCGGGTACGTCCGGGCGCGCAAGTCGCTGGGCAACGGCAGCGACACCGAGCGGATGGAGCGGCAGCAGCTGTTCCTGGGGGCGCTGGTCAAGAAGGTGCGGGGCAGTGACGTACTGCTGAACCCGGCGAAGCTCTACCCGCTGCTGGACGCGGCGACCTCCGCGCTCACCACCGACCCCGAACTGGCCAGTCTGCGCGGTTTGTACCAGCTCGTCCGCGGGCTGCGCGACATCCCCACCGAACAGGTGCAGTTCCTCACCGTTCCGAGGGAGCCGTACGTGTACGACTCCAATCGCGACCAGCTCGTGGAGGGCAGGGCGGACGCGCTTTTCGCACTGCTGCGGGCCGACAGACCGGTGCCGGTCACCAAGAAGAACGCCCCCTCTTCCGAAAACTCCGAGGCGCCCGGGTTTCGCGGGAACACCGCCGCCGAGGACAGTTGCGGGTAATGCACCAGCCAAGGCGGCGAACTTGCCCGCCGTTCGTTGTCAGTTAAATGAGATGGATTGCCCGGTTGTAGGGAGGATGAATTTCTCACTGGCGTCACTCGACGCTGAACTGGACGGATAGTGTGAGCCCTCCGGTGCACCCGGCCGCGAGGTCCGTCCTGGGGTCGTGCACTGTTAACCGTGACCGAGCGCCTTGATGGGGGGAAGGCGCCGCGTGGCCCCGACGGAGGATTCGGACAACCGTGGACGCGCAAGGCCGTGGGCGGGCGGACGACATCGATCCCGCAGACCAGTGGGTACTCAATCCGAACACCGGCGAATACGAACTGCGACTGGCGCCTTCCGCACCGCAGTCGTCGGTACCCGGACCGCGCCGACCGACGTCGTCGCGCCCCGGTGCGGACGCGCCGCGGAAGACCGCGGGCCGGGACGTTCCAGGGCAGGCTTCCGGGCAGCTTCCGGGGCAGCGCAGACGGCGCGGCGAGCCCGAGCCGCCGGCGGGGCGGCGCTCCCGTCGGCCGGTGAAGAAGAAGTCGAAGGCCAAGAAGGTGCTGCTGTGGACCGGCGGTTCGATGGCCTTCGTCCTGGTCGCCGTCTCGGCCGCCGGCTATCTGTACGTGAAGCACCTCAACGACAACATCACGTCCGTCTCCGACGACGGCGCGAGCACCGGTGGCTTCAGCAAGGACAAGGCGATCAACCTGCTGGTGATCGGCACCGACAAGCGCACCGGCAAGGGCAACGAGGGGTACGGCGACACGGGCAGCGTCGGGCACGCCGACACCAACATCCTGCTGCACATCTCCAAGGACCGCTCCAACGCGACCGCGCTGAGCATCCCGCGCGACCTGATCGTGGACGTCCCGGACTGCCCGACCGAGCAGCCCGACGGCACCCAGAAGGTCATCCCGGGCACCACCGACGTCCGCTTCAACACCAGCCTCGGCCAGGACGGCCGCACGGCCAGCTGCACCGTGCGCACGGTGACGGAGCTGACCGGGATCAAGCCGGACAACTTCATGGTGGCCGACTTCAACGCGGTCAAGACGCTGACCGACGCGGTGGGCGGCGTCGAGGTCTGTCTCGCCAAGGACATCGACGACTCGGACTCGCATCTGAAGCTGTCCAAGGGCACCCACAACATCTCCGGCGAGACCGCGCTGGCCTTCGTGCGCACCCGGCACTCGGTCGGCTTCGGCGGTGACCTCAGCCGGATCCAGCTCCAGCAGCAGTTCCTGAGCGCGCTGATGCGCAAGCTCAGCTCCAACTCGACGCTCAGCAGCCCGACCAAGCTGCTGAAGCTGGCCGAGGTCGGCACCAAGGCGCTGACCGTCGACTCCCAGCTGGACAGCATCGGCAAGCTGAAGGACCTCGGTCTGGAACTCGGCAAGCTCAACCCGAAGAACCTGACCTTCACCACCGTCCCGGTCGTCGACAACCCGGCCGAGAAGGTCAAGGCGACCGTCGTGCTCAACGACACGAAGGCCCCGCCGGTCTTCCAGGCCATCAAGGGCGACGTCTCCTTCACCGCGGTCAAGAAGAAGCAGGCGCAGGCCAGCAAGGACGCGGCGGCCGCCCGGCTGGAGGGCACCAAGTCGGCGGCCTCCGAGGTGCGGGTGCGGATCCTCAACGGCGGGGCCGCGGACGGCAGCGCCCAGGAGGCCCTCAACTGGCTGCAGAACGAGCAGGGCGTCCTCAAGTCGGAGAACGCCGGCAACGCGGACGCCAAGCTCAGCAAGACCACGCTGGAGTACGCCCCCGACCAGGCCGCGCAGGCGCGTGAACTGGCCGACATCATGGGGCTGTCCGGCTCGGCGCTGAAGCCGGGCAAGAGCGTGACCAACTCGCAGGGGCTGCCCGCGATGACCCTGACGCTGGGCAAGGACTTCCAGGGGGCGGGGGTGTCCCTCACCACTCCGACGAAGGCGCCGGACGTGGACAGCAAGACCACCGCGGACAAGGTGACCTGCGCCAAGTAGCGACAACCGGCGTGCGGTAGCGGGGAGTTGCTCCGCGATGACACCAAGTCACAGCAAATAAGCAGGTAACCCTATGGGTCCGTCATGCGTCTAACCGGGCGCGGGGCGGACCCGTGTGGTCCGCGAAGCGTCCGATGGGGGGCGTCGGCGGCGGGCCGGTGCGCGCAATGCGCAGGGCGGGGAGGGCTGGAATTTGACGCAGAGCGATGTGCGGGGGGAAAAGCCTGCGGTCGAGGACACGAGGTCCCTCGCACCGAAGACATCCGGGGCGCCGGGCGGTGCGGGCGGCGGCCGTCGCAAGGGCGGCAAGAACGGCACGAGCGGCAAGAGCGGCGGACCCAACGGGTCACACGGCTCGAACGGCGGCCGGCGCAGACGCGGTCGGCGCGCGTTGCGCTGGTCGGCGACCGTGCTGTCGGTGGTGATCCTCGGCACGGCCGGTGCCGGCTACCTCTACTACCAGCACCTGAACGGCAACATCCACAAGGGCGAGCGCGACATCGGCGACGCCAAGGCGCGGAAGACCGCGGCCAACGCGGCCGGTCAGACGCCGCTGAACATCCTGCTGATCGGCTCCGACAGCCGTAACTCCGACGAGAACGTGAAGCTCGGCGGCGCCAAGTACGACCGGGGCAGCCCGCCGCTCGGGGATGTCCAGATGCTGATCCACCTGTCGGCGGACCGCAAGAACGCGGCGATGGTGAGCATCCCCCGGGACACCCGGGTCGACATCCCCAAGTGCACGGACCCGGACACCGGCAAGGTGTACCCGGCGACCAACACCATCATCAACGAGTCGCTGGCCCGCGGCGGTGCCGGCTGCACGCTGGCCACCTGGGAGAACCTCACCGGGGTCTACATCGACCACTGGATCACGATCGACTTCGCGGGCGTGGTGAAGATGGCGGACGCCATCGGCGGCGTCGACGTCTGTGTGAAGCAGAACGTGTGGGACCGGCCGACGGCCGCGGTGTCCGGCGGCTCCGGGCTGAAGATGACGGCCGGCACGCACAAGGTGAAGGGTGAGCAGGCCCTGCAGTGGCTGCGCACCCGGCACGCCTGGGGCAGTGACCCGCTGCGGGCCAAGGCCCAGCACATGTACCTCAACTCGATGATCCGGACGCTGAAGGGGCAGAACGTCTTCACCGACACCGGCAGGCTGATGGACCTGGCCGAGGCGGCCACCAAGTCGCTGACGGTCTCCGAGGAGATCGGCACCCCGAAGAAGCTCTACGACCTGGGCATGCAGCTCAAGTCGGTGCCGACGGACCGCATCACCTCGCTCACGATGCCGAACCTCCAGGACCCGCAGAACAAGGACCACCTCGTGCCGGACACCGCGAACGCCGACAAGATGTGGCAGATGCTCCGCGACGACGTGGCGTTCGACAAGAACGGTGACGCCAAGGAGAGCAAGAAGAAGAACACCGGGACCGCCGCGGCGACCAAGGCGCCCTCCGTCCCCGCCGCCCAACTCGGGGTGCTGGTGCAGAACGCCACCGGGACCTCGACCGAGGCCGCGGTCCCCCTTCGGGCCCGGACGATGGCCACGGAACTCGGTGCCAAGGGCTACACCAGGGCGACGGCGGACACCTCGTCGGCCACCGAGTCCGTGGAGAAGTCGGTCGTGGAGTATCCGAGCGCGGACCTGCAGGGCGACGCCCAGGCGGTCGCCAAGGCGCTGGGGATGCCGGTCGGCCAGGTGAAGCAGACCACCGATGTGTCGGGCGTCACGCTCGTCGTCGGTGCCGACTGGCGCGACGGGACGACGTATCCCCAGCAGTCCGCTCCTAAGGCCGGTGACCTGCCCGGCAACTCCGACGCCATCAACGGCTCGGACACCACGCAGTGCATGGACGTGTACGCGCCCTATCGGTGGTAGCCCGCGCGCCCGGCCCCATACAAGGTCGTTACAGGCGGCACGACCCCCTCACACACAGAACCGCACAGGTAAGCACAGGCAACTCCTAAACGACTGCATGACACTGCCGCCGTGCCCAGGTGCCCAGGTACCTGGGAGTCGGGTGCGGCGGCAGTGGCGAGCGGGAGGGCGGGCGGTTGGTGCGCGGCAATGTGCGAGGGGAGGTGTCCGGCGTGGCCGTGGTCGACGACACGATGACCCTGACACCCCAGGGCGGTGACGGTCGGCACGGTGACAGACGGCGCGGCGGCGGGGCGGACGGTGACCGCGGGCGGCGCAGACGCCGGGTGCTGCGCTGGTCGGCCTCGGTCGTGGTCCTGGCGATAGCCGGCACCGCCACCGCCGGATACCTCTACTACGAACACCTCAACGGCAACATCAATAAGGAGTCCCTGAACATCGGGGACGCCAAGGACCGCGCGGCCGGGTCGAAGGCGAACGCGGCCGGGCAGAGGCCCCTGAACATCCTGCTGATCGGCTCCGACGCCCGGGACACCGCCGAGAACCAGAAGCTGGGCGGCGCCAGGGACATCGGCACCGCCGCCCGCGCCGACGTGCAGATGCTGCTGCACGTCTCGGCGGACCGCACCAACATGTCGGTGGTGTCCATGCCCCGCGACACCCTGGTCGACATCCCCGAGTGCACGGACACCGACACCGGCAAGGTCTACGCGGCGGCCTCCGACACCATGACCAACTCGTCCCTGGAGCGCGGCGGCCCCGGCTGCTCGGTGGCCACCTGGGAGAAGCTCACCGACATCCACATCGACCACTTCATGATGGTCGACTTCTCGGGCGTGGTGTCCATGGCGGACGCGATCGGCGGGGTACCGGTGTGCGTCGACGCCGACATCTACTCGCACACCTCCACGGGACACGGCTCGGGCCTGAAACTGAAGAAGGGCACCACCGCCGTCAAGGGCGAGCAGGCCCTGCAGTGGCTGCGCACCCGGTACGGCTTCGAGGACGGCAGCGACATCGCCCGCACCAAGGCCCAGCACATGTACATGAACTCGATGGTCCGCCAGCTGCGCTCCAACGCGACCCTCAGCAACCCCGACAAGCTCCTCAAGCTCGCCGAGACCGCCACCAAGGCACTGACGGTGGACGACGGCCTCGGCACGGTCACCGAGCTCTACGACCTGAGCAAGGAGCTGAAGAAGGTCCCCACCCAGCGCATCACGATGACGACGATGCCGTGGGTGTACTCCTCGGACGGCAACCGCGTCCTGCCCAAACCCACCGACGCGGCCAAGCTGTGGCGGCTGGTCCGCGAGGACATCGCCCTCGACGGCAAGGACAAGAAGAAGACGACGACCACGACGACGAAGGTCACCGACAAGGCGGCTGCCGACGACCGGATCGCCGTACAGGTGCAGAACGGCACCAGCGGCGGCACGGAGTCCGCGGTCACCGGCCGGGCCGCCGCCGTCACCGAACTGCTCGTCGGCAAGGGCTTCACGAAGGCGGCCGCCGACACCTCGGCGCCGCTGAGCGAGGACCGGACGCTGGTGCGCTATCCGAGCGCCGACCTGGCGGGCGACGCCCAGCGGGTCGCGAAGGTGCTGGGCGTCCCGGCCGGCCAGGTGAAGAAGTCCACGGACGTCGACGGGGTCACGCTGGTGGTGGGCGCCGACTGGCGCTCGGGCACGAAGTACACCGCCGACGACGATGACACCACGCCGGCCTCGGCGAGCGCCCTCAACGCCGCGGACACCAAGGCGTGCATGCACGTCGACCCGGACTACACCTGGTAGTCCGGGTCGCTCTGCGGGCGGGTGCTCAGCCGGAGGAGGAAGGGCTGAGCACCGCGGGACGGCGGGACGCGATGACCCGCTTCGCCAGGGCCTTGGGGCTGGTCAGGAAGCCGTACCCCCACGACATGTGCATGGTGGCGAGGGCGAGCGGGATCTGGAGCCGCGCCTTGAGGGGCAGCCCCTTGCCGGCCGGGAGCGACCCGGCGGCGATCGCGGCGAGATAGCCGCCGGGGATCACGAACCCGAACGGGGTGACCAGGGCGCCGACGACCAACCCGGCCGCTATCGCGCACACCGCCGTGGGCGGGGCGAGGTAGCGCAGGTTGATGGAACCCTCGTGGTAGCGGGCGACGACGTGCCGCCAACGGCCGTAGTCCTTGTACTGCTTGGCGAGCGCCTTCATGCTCGGCCGCGGCCGGTACGACACCCGCAGCTCCGGCGAGAACCAGATCAGGCCGCCGGCCTCGCGGATCCGGAAGTTCAGCTCCCAGTCCTGGGCGCGGATGAACTCCTCGTTGTAGCCGCCCTGTTGCTCCAGGGCCTCGCGGCGGAAGACACCGAGGTAGACGGTCTCGGCGGGACCGGCCTCGCCGCCCGTGTGGAAGGCGGCGTTGCCGACGCCGATCTTCGAGGTCATGGCCGCCGCGACCGCGTGCTCCCAGGCGTTCTCGCCCTCGGCGTGCATGATGCCGCCGACGTTCTGCGCGCCGGTCTCCGCCAGGAGGCGGACAGCGGTCGCGATGTAGTTCGGGGAGAGCATCCCGTGGCCGTCCACGCGCACCACGATCGGATGCCGGGAGGCCTTGATCGCGGCGTTCAGCGCGGCCGGGGTGCGGCCGGTCGGGTTCGGGACGGTGTGCACGCGCTTGTTTTTGAATGACGCAGTCTCGGCCACGAGCTGCGCCGCGATCTCGTCCGTGCGGTCCGTGGACGGACCGAGGGCGATGACGACCTCCAGCTCACCGGCGTACTCCTGCGCGAGGATCGCTTGGACGGCCCCACGCAGATGCCGCTCCTCGTTGAGGACGGGCATGATCACAGAAACTGCGGGGTGCCGCACGTCGGGCTTGGCGTTCATAGGGGACTCACGTTACCGCGAACGGGGGACACCGGTGCGCGCCGCCGGTGCCAAGCCGCGGGCTGAAGGTCGTATCGGCCTACGGTGCTCACGGATCCCACGTACGGCCTCGTCCGGAGGTGTCCTTTGGCCGCCAGCCCGCCCCGGTCCCCCGCCCGGCCCGCCCGGCCGCAGCGTCGACCACAGCCCACCCGTCAGGCCCCGCGGCCGCCGGTACGACCCGCAAGGCCCCGGCGGCCGCGCTGGGCCATGCGGGCCGTGACCACACTCTCGGTGGTGGTGCTGGCGTCGGCCGGGATCGGACACTCCGTGATGGCCAGTCTCGACGCGGACATCGCGCGGGTCGACCCGTTCAAGGACATGAAGAACCGCCCGGCCCCCGGCCACGGCATGAACGTCCTGCTGGTCGGCACCGACGGCCGCGACAAGATCACGGAGCGGGAGCGGCGGAAGTACCGGCTGGGCGGGGCGCCCTGCCACTGCACGGACACGATGATGATCGTGCACATCTCGGCGGACCGGGAGCGGGCGACGGTCGTCAGCCTGCCGCGCGACTCGTACGCCGAGGTGCCGCCGCACACCGACGAGACGACGGGCCGGGCGCACAGCGCCCACCCCATCAAGCTGAACGCGGCCTACGCGGAGGGCGGCCCGCAGCTGACCGTCCGCACGGTCGAGGCCATGACCCACCTGAAGATCGACCACTATCTGGAGGTCGACTTCATCACGTTCATGCGGACCGTGGACGTGCTCGGCGGGGTCCGGATCTGTACGCCCCAGCCGCTGAAGGACTCCTACACCGGCCTCGACCTCTCCGCCGGCACGCACAAGCTGAACGGCGGCCAGGCCCTGCAGTTCGTCCGCTCCCGGCACGTCGACGGCGCGAGCGACCTCGGCCGGATGAAACGGCAGCAGCGGTTCCTGGCCGCGCTGATCGAACGGGCGTCGTCGTCGGGAGTGCTGCTCAACCCCATCAAGTTCCGGGACGTGACGCGAGCGGTGCTGGGCTCCGTACGCGCCGACATGGGCTTCGGCACGGACGAACTGCTGGACCTCGGCCGGGCGATGCGGAACTTCTCCCCGTCCTCCTCCGAGTTCACGACCGTCCCCATCGGGCAGCTGGGGTACGCCGTGAAGGGCATCGGCTCGACGCTGAAGTGGGACCAGGCCAGGTCGGACCAGCTGTTCCAGTCCCTGCGCGAGGACAAGCCACTGGCGCCGCCGGCACCCGCGCGGCCGGCCCGTCCGGCGCCGGCGACCGTGGAGGTGGCGCCGGCACAGATCCATGTGCAGGTGGAGAACGGCACGGGGACGGCGGGGCTCGGGCGGCGGATGGACGCGGCACTGGCGGCGGCGGGGTTCGCGACGAACCACCAGCCGGTGACCGCCGCCCGGCACGACGTGCGGCGGACGGTGATCTCCTTCGACCCCCGCTGGGACCGCTCGGCCCGGTCGCTCGCGACGGCCCTGCCGGGGAGCCAGCTGCGGGCGGTGAAGGGGATGGGCCCGGTGCTGCGGGTGACGACCGGGGCGGACTTCAAGGGGCCGGCGAGTGTGCGGAAGGTACGGGCCGAGTCCCCCGCACAGGGGGAATCCTCTGTGATCAGGGGAGATGAGACGGTGTGCTGAGGGTCGTGTCTCGGCCGCGGGTGCGCGGGGGTTGTTCGCGCAGTTCCCCGCGCCCCTGAAGGGGCGCTCGTGCGTGCGTGGGGGTTGTTCGCGCAGTTCCCCGCGCCCCTGAAGGGGCGCTCGTGCGGCGTCCCTTCTTTCAGGGAGCCGCGCTAGTCCTCGAACCCCTCGGCCACCCTGCGCTCGCGCAGCTCGCGGATCTCCCGGCGGCGCGCCAGCCGGTGCGTGCGCCTGATCTGGGCCTCCTGATTGCGCCGGCGGTCCCGGTCGGTCTCCGGTATCACCGGCGGTACCCGGCGCGGCTTGCCGTCGGCGTCGACCGCCGCGAAGACCAGGTAGGCCGAACCGACCTGGGTGGCGGGGTTGGACTCGTTCCAGCGTTCGGCGAGGACCCGTACGCCCACCTCCATGGACGTCCGGCCGGTCCAGTTGACCTGCGCCTTGACATGGACCAGGTCACCGACGCGGACCGGCTCCAGGAACGCCATCTCGTCCATGGACGCGGTGACGGCGGGACCGCCCGAGTGGCGCCCGGCGACCGCGCCCGCCGCGTCGTCGACGAGCTTCATGATCACACCGCCGTGCACCGTGCCGAGGAGGTTGGTGTCGTTGTGGGTCATGATGTGGCTCAGCGTGGTCCGGGAAGCGGACGTCGGCTTGCCGGGAATATCGGACTCCGCCTCGGGGGCCTGGTCTGTCATGGCCCCTACCTTATGCCGAAGTGACAATCACGGAATTTGTGTCGGGTTCGCAACAGCGCGGCCCTGATTTCCCGACGACCCTTGTAAGAGGTACCGGCGCTGCCTGCACACTGGGGCCCATGAACGAATGGCCCGAGGGACGGTCGAACGACAACCGCGGAAACCGGTACGGACGCGGTAGCGCAAGCGCGCAGCCTGAGGGCGCCCGCGTGATGCGCCAGGTACGACGCGGGGAGCCGTCGGCGCCGCCGTACGGCGCGCCGCAGCAGGGGGGCGGCGGCTACGCCGGCGTCCCGCAGCAGCCGGCGTACGGCAACGGGTACGACGACGGCGCCGGATACGACAGCGGCTACAACACCGGCCAGGTCTACGGCGGCGGCCCCGGGAGCGGAGGACCCGGCGGCACCCGTGAGCGCGGCCCGCGTCCGGCTCCGAACTGGCGCAAGCGGATCAAGTGGACCGCGATCGTCGTCCTGAGCGTGCTGATCGTCACATCCGTGGCGACCTACTTCTGGGCCGACTCCAAGCTGCACCGGGACGTCGACCTGTCGAAGGTCATCGACCGTCCCGCCGCCGGCGCGGGCACCAACTACCTGATCGTCGGTTCCGACAGCCGCAAGGGCATGTCGGCCGACGAGAAGAAGAAGCTGCACACGGGTTCGGCCGAGGGTCAGCGCACGGACTCGATGATGATCCTGCACGTCGGCGACAACGGCGACACGCTGATCTCCCTCCCCCGCGACTCGGACGTGGAGATCCCCTCGTACAAGGGGTCCACGTCCGGCAAGGTCTACCAGGGCACCGGCCGGCACACGAAGCTGAACGCGGCCTACGCGGAGGACGGCCCGACCCTGCTCGTGCGCACGGTCGAGTACAACACCGGGCTGCACATCGACCACTACGTGGAGATCGGCTTCGCCGGCTTCGCGGACATCGTGGACGCGGTCGGCGGGGTCACGATCGACATCGACAAGGGCTTCACGGACAAGTACTCGGGCGCGAACTTCAAGGCGGGCAAGCAGACCCTGAACGGCGAGGAGGCCCTCGCCTTCGTCCGCACCCGGCACGCCTTCGCCGCGTCCGACCTGCAGCGCACCA
This sequence comes from Streptomyces sp. NPDC026538, assembly GCF_055567535.1. Lineage (NCBI taxonomy): Bacteria > Bacillati > Actinomycetota > Actinomycetes > Kitasatosporales > Streptomycetaceae > Streptomyces > Streptomyces sp. NPDC026538. Next base: position 251,657 of record NZ_JBVHQG010000014.1, on the reverse strand, counting down.
AGAACCAGCAGAAGTTCCTGGCGGCGCTGGCCCACCAGGTGGCCACCCCCTCGACGGTCCTGAACCCCTTCAAGCTCTACCCCACCCTCGGCGCGGGACTGGACTCCCTCACCGTCGACAAGGACATGAGCCTGTGGGACCTGGCCTCCATGTTCTTCGCGATGAAGGACGTCAACGGCGGCGACGGCACCTCGATGAACATGCCGGTCTCCGGCTCCACGGGCGGCAACCTCGTCTGGGACAAGGCGAAGGTCAAGACCCTGGTCGACGAGCTGAAGAACGACCAGAAGGTCACCGTCACCGGCAACTGAGACCGGTCGTACGCGGTTCGGGGGCGCCCTGCGGGGTGCCCCCGACGCCGTTTCAGCGGGGTGTCACATGGACGCGCCGGCCATCGAGCGGCACATCTCGGCGCAGCGGCGACACGCGTCCGCGCAGCGCTTCATCTGCGGGTCGTCCGGCATGGACATACACGCCTCGGCGCACATGTCGCAGGCCCTGGCGCACATCGCGCACATCTCGGCCGACAGGGGCGAGCGCCGCATCATCATGTCGGCGCACATCCGGGTCACCTCGGAGCAGTCCATCAGCGCGCGCATGATCCTCATGTGGGCCTGGCCGCCGTCCATGGACATGCAGGAGCTCATGGTCTCCTCACACATCGTGTGGGCGGCCATGCACGCGTTGACGCACTCCTGCATCTGCTTGCTCATGGCGGTCATGGGTCCGGTCTGGGTCATGGCTCCTCCAGGGGAGAGGGGGAAGGGCCCGGGGCAGGCCCCGTTCGTCTTCGTTCCTAAGCCCGACCGATCGGTAGCGCCATTCGGCGACAGAGCGGGAAAAGGCGCCCCGGGGGGCGCCTTTCCGGTGAATTCCTTGCGGGTTACGGCAGGTTCCGGGCCATCACGATCCGCTGAACCTGGTTCGTGCCCTCATAAATCTGGGTGATCTTCGCGTCACGCATCATGCGCTCGACCGGGTAGTCGCGGGTGTAGCCGTAGCCGCCGAGGAGCTGGACGGCGTCCGTGGTGACCTCCATGGCGGTGTCGGAGGCGAAGCACTTCGCCGCGGCGCCCTGGAAGGTCAGGTCGGCGTCGCCGCGCTCGGAGGCGGCCGCGGCCTGGTAGGTGAGGGCGCGGGCGGCGGCGATCTTCATGGCCATGTCGGCGAGCATGAACTGGATGCCCTGGAAGTCGCCGATCGGCTTGCCGAACTGCTTGCGCTCCTGGACGTAGCCCTTGGCGTAGTCCAGCGCGCCCTGCGCGACGCCCAGCGCCTGGGCGGCGATGGTGATGCGGGTGTGGTCCAGGGTCTTCATCGCGGTGGCGAAGCCGGTGCCCTCCGCGCCGATCATGCGGTCGGCGGGGATGCGGACGTTGTCGAAGTAGACCTCACGGGTCGGCGAGCCCTTGATGCCGAGCTTCTTTTCCGGGGCTCCGAAGGAGACGCCCTCGTCCGACTTCTCGACGACGAACGCGGAGATGCCCTTCGAGCGCTTGGACGGGTCGGTCACGGCCATGACGGTGTAGTAGTCGGACACGCCCGCATTGGTGATCCAGCGCTTCACGCCGTTGAGGACGTAGTGGTCGCCGTCGCGGACCGCCTTCGTCTTCATGCCGGCCGCGTCGGAGCCCGCCTCCGGCTCGGAGAGGCAGTACGAGAACATCGCGTCGCCCTTGGCCAGCGGCGCCAGGTACTTCTTCTTCAGGTCCTCGGAGCCGGAGAGGATCACCGGGAGCGAACCCAGCTTGTTCACCGCCGGGATGAGGGAGGAGGAGACGCAGGCGCGGGCCACCTCCTCGATCACGATGACCGTGGCGAGCGCGTCGGCGCCGGCACCGCCGTACTCCTCGGGTACGTGCACGGCGTGCAGGTCGTTGGCGACCAGCGCGTCGAGGGCCTCCTGCGGGAAGCGGGCCTCCTCGTCGACCGCGGCCGCGTACGGGGCGATCTTCGCCTCGACCAGCGCGCGGACGACGTCGCGGAGCATGTCGTGCTCCTCGGACGGGCGGTACAGGTCGAAGTCAGCCGATCCGGCCAAGGTCTCTCACTCCAGACGCAGTGGTGCTGACGCTAATTACTGTTAAGTAACTCAAAGTTTAGAGCGCAGCCCACGGAACGGTGACGTGAGGTACGCGACAGCGGGAAAGTTGCCCGCAGTAGGGCCCGGTTATGCTCGGCCCCGCAGCAGCATCAACGTCCCCGAGCTGGAGCATTCCATGAGCCTCAAGATCACTGTGATCGGCACCGGTTATCTCGGCGCCACGCATGCCGCGGCCATGGCGGAGCTCGGCTTCGAGGTGCTCGGCCTCGACGTCGTACCGGAGAAGATCGCCCTGCTGGAGCGCGGCGAGACCCCGATGTACGAGCCGGGCCTCGACGAGTTGCTGCGCAGGCACGTGGCGGGCTTCGAGGGTTCCAGCGGGCGGCTGCGCTTCACCACCGACTGGGCCGAGGTGGGTGCCTTCGGCGACATCCACTTCGTCTGTGTGAACACCCCGCAGAAGCACGGCGAGTACGCGTGCGACATGTCGTACGTCGACTCCGCGATCGCGTCGCTGGCCCCGCATCTGACCGGGCCCGCGCTCGTGGTCGGCAAGTCGACCGTGCCGGTCGGTTCGGCGGAGCGGCTGGCCGCCTACCTCGCCGAGAACGCGCCCGCGGGCGCCGACGCCGAACTCGCCTGGAACCCGGAGTTCCTGCGGGAGGGCTTCGCCGTCCAGGACACCCTGCACCCCGACCGGATCGTGGTCGGCGTGCGCAGCGAGCGTGCCGAGAAGCTGCTGCGCGAGGTGTACGCGACGCCGGTGGGCGAGGGCACGCCGTTCGTCGTGACCGACTTCCCGACGGCCGAGCTGGTGAAGACGTCCGCGAACTCCTTCCTCGCCACCAAGATCTCCTTCATCAACGCCATGGCCGAGGTGTGCGAGGCCGCGGGCGGTGACGTGGCCAGGCTGGCCGAGGCGATCGGGCACGACGACCGGATCGGGAAGAAGTTCCTGCGCGCCGGGATCGGGTTCGGCGGCGGCTGCCTGCCGAAGGACATCCGCGCCTTCATGGCCCGCGCGGGTGAGCTGGGCGCCGACCAGGCGCTGACCTTCCTGCGCGAGATCGACTCCATCAACATGCGGCGCCGGGGGCAGATGGTCGAGATGGCCCGCGAGGCGCTCGGCGGCGGGTCGTTCCTCGGGAAGCGGGTGGCGGTGCTCGGCGCGGCCTTCAAGCCGGACTCGGACGACGTGCGGGACTCGCCGGCGCTGAACGTCGCCGGGCAGATCCATCTGCAGGGCGGCCAGGTGACGGTGTACGACCCGAAGGGCATGGCGAACGCCCGGCGGCTGTTCCCGACGCTGGGCTATGCGGAGACGGCGCTGGAGGCCGTGCGGGGGGCCCATGTCGTGCTGCACCTGACGGAGTGGCGGGAGTTCCGGGAGCTGGATCCGGCGGAGCTGGGTGCGGTGGCCTCGGCGAAGGTGGTCCTCGACGGGCGGAACGCACTGGAGCCGGAGGTCTGGCGGCGGGCGGGGTGGACGTACCGGGCGATGGGGCGGCCGACCGCCTGAGGCCGCGGGTGCGTGGGGGCTGGTCGCGCCCACGCGGCGGTGGCCGCACATCGACACGGACCCGCACATCGACACGGACCCGCGCATCGACACGGACCCGCGCATCGACGCGGCCCCGCGCGCCTGACCGGGGTGTCACCCATCCGCCCAGGACAGAAGGACGACACCGGTTCGGCCGAGGCTCAGTCGGCCGAACCGGTGTCGTGTCGCATTCTGCACCATGCGGCACAGGTGTGGCCGGTGAACTGCCTGTGCCTTACTTGTCCTTGGCCCGGTACCGGCGCATCTTCGCGCGCGCCCCGCACACCTGCATCGAGCACCAGCGGCCGCGTCCGGCTGGGCTGCGGTCGTAATACGCCCAGTGGCAGGTGTCGGCCTCGCAGGCCTTGAGGCGCATCCAGGTGCCCTCGACCAGGGCCGTGGCGACGGCGGCGGCGATCCGGGAGAGCAGCGGGGCCGAGCCGGCGGGGGTGAGGGCCGCCGAGCCGTCCGCGGGGTCGACGGTGACATACAGGGGGGCCTGCGCGAGCAGTTCACCCAGCGGGGTGACCTCGCGGTGCGGGAGGTGTCCGGCGTGCGCGAGCAGGGCGGCGCGCAGGGACTCGCGCAGGGCGCGGGAGAGCGGGAGTTCGGCCTCCGTGATGCCGAGGCGCGCCCTGCCGTCCGGCGTGTCGAGCGCGTCGGCGCCCGACTCGATGTCCAGCGTGTTCACCAGGGTCTCGACCAGGGCCAGGCCGCCCGGCGCGGGCGATCTCTCACTCATCCCTGCAAGCCTCCCGAATTCCCTTGCGAGGTTACCCCCGCTGCGGGAGCATGCGGTAACGGTGACTGGTTACCCGGCTCTGCAGGTAACACGCAACTCGGACCTCGAGGAGGAAGTCATGGCTCTCGCCAAGCTCGGTGCCGTCGTCCTGGACTGTCCCGACCCGCCCGCGCTCGCCGGTTTCTACGCCGGGGTGCTGGGCGGCAGTGTCGAGGGGGACGCGGAGTGGGTGGATCTGACGGTGCCCGGCGGGCAGGCGCTGGCCTTCCAGAAGGCGCCCGGTTTCGTGCCGCCGAAGTGGCCCGCGCCCGACGACTCCCAGCAGTTCCACCTGGACCTGACGGTGGACGATCTGGACACGGCCGAGAAGGCGGTGCTGGAGCTGGGCGCGAGGCCGCTGGACGCGGCGGACAGGGGACGCACTTTCCGGGTGTACGCCGACCCGGCCGGGCACCCGTTCTGTCTCTGCGCCTGCTGAACCAGGAGGACTCATGGCGATCGTCGCCCGTCTGCGCAACGTAGTGATCGACTGTCCCGACCCGCTCGCGCTGGCCCACTTCTACGCCGCCGTCGCCGGAGGTACCCCGGTGGCGGAGGACGACGAGTGGGTCGTCCTGCAGGTACCGCACGGACCGCGGCTGGGCTTCCAGCGGGTGGCGGGGTACACGCCGCCCGAGTGGCCGCGGGCCGACCGCAACGCCCAGCAGCTCCATCTCGACTTCGACGCGGGGGCGACCTGGGAGGAAGTGGACGCGGCCCACGAGAAGGTGCTGGCGCTGGGAGCACGGCCGCTGGACCTGGAGGACCGGGAGAAGAAGGACTTCCAGGTGTACGCCGATCCGGCCGGTCACCCCTTCTGCCTGTGCCGGATCCCCTGACCTCCTGACCCCCCTGACCTCCTGACCTCCTGACCTCCTGACCTCCTGACCTCCTGGCTGATCTTGATCCTGATCGCCCTGATCCGGATCTCCCCTGATCACGCCGTCCGGATCGGCCGGGCTCACGTCTCCGCGTCGGCCGGTCCCGGTCTGCCCGGGATCGGCTCGCGGCGGCCTTGGGCCGCGCGCGCGGTGAAGTCGGCGCTGCGCAGGACTCGCTGGACGTTTCCCCAGGTCAGCAGGGACAGCTCGGCGTCGGACCAGCTTCGCCTGAGCAGTTCGGCGACCAGGTGCGGGTAGCAGGAGGTGTCGGCGAGCTCGCGGGGGTGGGCGGCGCCGGAGTCGTAACTGCCGGACAGCGCGACGCACTCGGGGCCGGCCACGGTACGGACGTGGTCGAGATGGTCGGCGACGTCCGCGACGGTCGGCCCGGACTGCTCGGCGGTGAGCGGCACCATGCACAGGCCCCGCTGCTCGCCGAGCTGCGCGAGCAGCCCGTCGGAGAGGTTGGCGGGGTGGGGGCGTACGGCTGCGGCGGCGGAGCGGGTGCACAGGACCGGCGTCTTGGACAGGGCGAGCACCCTGGCCAGGACGCTCTCCGGGGCGCCGGACAGGTCGGCCAGCACACCGAGCCGGTTCATCTCACGGATCACTTCCTCGCCGAACCGGGTCAGCCCCTCCCGGTCCGCCCAGTCGGCGCCGGCCAGCGAGAGCACGCGCAGGCCGAGGGAGTTCAGGACGCGCAGGATGCCGAGGGAGTTGTCGACGGCCGCGGCGGAGGCGGGGCCGAGCACCACGGCGACCCGGCCGCAGTTGCGGGCGTCGATGACCTGCCCGGCGGTGCGCACCAGCCGGAGCCCCTCCGGGTGCGTCCCGACCACCCGGCGCACCAGGTCCAGCTGTTCCAGCGTGGCCCCCACGGCCCGGTCGCCGCGCTCCTGCTCCGGCAGGTCCAGGGACCAGAACAGCGCCCCCACGTGCCCCTCGCGCAGCCGGGGCACGTCCGTGTCCACGGCCGCCTCGCCCAGCTCCAGGTCGTACCAGGGCAGCGGCCCCAGCGCCCGCGGCAGCCCGCTGTAGCCGTCCGCGACCGGGTGCGCGTCCAGCAGGACGCGGGCCCGTTCCAGGAACTCGGTGTCGGCCACCGAGGGGAAGGGGTCGTCCGGGAAGCTGTCGTCCTCGCCGACCTCGGTCGTGGCGGGAATGTCGTGGAGGTCGGCCATTGCGGGCTCCGTACGTCGTCGTGAGCTACGTCGTGATGGGGCTGTAGCCCACCGTCGCACGCCCGCCCGGGAGGGTTCCTGGTGGACGCGGCGTTCGGGGGTACGGACGTCGGGCCCGGCCACCCGAACCGGCGGCCGCACGCACCCGACCGGCCGGCCGTCCCGACGTCCCGCTCGCCCTCCGCCCGGCCTACCGGCGGAGGGCGATTCGTTCTCCGTGGGCTGACGGCCCTTCAGTCACCCCGCTCACGGGAGAGGCCGGCACCGACCTGCGCCGCCGACGTGCCCTGTGGACGACCTGCTGCGGGTCATCCGCGACCTCGCGGCGCTGACGGTGTTCTTCTCGGCCTTCTCGACCCCGGTGGCCCGCGCCGGCATCCGGGTGGGTGTGCCGCCGGAGGTCCGCCGGCTCGGCGCGGTCGGCGGCGGCGGCGGCCGGACCTCAGCCGTCCAGCGACTCGATCGTCGCGTTCGACGGTCCCCGTGTCGCCTGGAGGTCCCGGGCCACGTCCTCCGCCGCGCCCAGGACGCGGACCGCGTTCTGCCAGGTGAGCTTGGCCAGGTCGGGGCGGGACCAGCCGCGGTCGAGGAGTTCGGCGATCAGGTTGGGGTAGCCGGAGACGTCGTTCAGGCCGTCGGGGGTGAAGGCCGTGCCGTCGTAGTCGCCGCCGATGCCGATGTGGTCGATGCCGGCGGTCTCGCGCATGTGGTCGAGGTGGTCGGCGACCGTGGCGGTCGTCGCGACCGGGCGGGGGTGGCTCTCCTCGAAGGCCCGGTGGACCTTCATCGCGTCCTCGGTGGTGTCGAGGTGGTGGAAGCCGTGCGCGCGCATGTTGTCGTCGGCCGCCGCCGTCCAGTCGACCGCCGCCTGGAGCACGAACTTCGGCACGAAGGTCACCATCGCCACACCGCCGTTGGCGGGGAGGCGTTCGAGGACGTCGTCCGGGATGTTGCGGGGGTGGTCGCAGACGGCCCGGGCGGAGGAGTGCGAGAAGACCACCGGGGCGGCGGTGGTGTCGAGCGCGGCCCGCATGGTCGTCGCGGCCACATGGGAGAGGTCCACCAGCATGCCCAGGCGGTTCATCTCCCGCACCACCTCGCGGCCGAAGGCGGACAGACCGCCGACCTTCGGCTCGTCCGTCGCCGAGTCCGCCCAGTCGTTGTTGTCGTTGTGGGTGAGCGTCATGTAGCGCACGCCGAGGGCGTACAGGCCACGCAACGTGCCCAGCGAGTTGTCGATGGAGTGGCCGCCCTCCGCGCCCATGAGGGAGGCGATCCGGCCCTCGGCGCGCGCCGCCTCCATGTCGGCGGCGGTCAGCGCGGCCCGCAGGTCGGCCGGGTAACGGGCGATCAACTGGCGTACGCAGTCGATCTGTTCGAGGGTCGCCGGAACCGCGCCCGGCAGGTCCGAGCGGACGTACACCGACCAGAACTGCGCGCCCACTCCGCCCTCGCGCAGGCGAGGGATGTCGGTGTGCAGATGCGCGTTCTGGTGGCCGGCGATGTCACGGGCGTCGAGGTCGTAGCGGACCTGCTCGCGCAGCGCGTAGGGCAGGTCGTTGTGGCCGTCGACGACCGGGAACTCGCGCAGCAGGGACCGGGCTTCGTCGGATGAGGTCATTGCGTATTGCTTCCCGGTGTCCTACTTGCCGAAGCCGAAGCCGTCCGAGCCGCTTTCGACCTTTGACCGCAGGCGCTTGCCCTTCTCGGTCGCCTGGTCGTTGAGGTCCTGCTGGAAGTCCCGCATCCGGGCCAGGAGGTCCTCGTCGTGCGTGGCCAGGATGCGGGCGGCCAGCAGGCCCGCGTTACGGGCGCCGGCGACCGAGACCGTGGCGACCGGGACACCGGCCGGCATCTGCACGATCGACAGCAGGCTGTCCATGCCGTCGAGGTACTTCAGCGGGACCGGGACGCCGATGACCGGGAGGGGGGTCACGGAGGCGAGCATGCCCGGGAGGTGGGCCGCTCCCCCGGCACCCGCGATGATCACCTTCAGACCGCGCTCCGCCGCCTGCTCGCCGTAGGTCACCATCTCGCGCGGCATGCGGTGCGCGGAGACGACGTCGACCTCGTACCCGATCTCGAACTCGTCCAGGGCCTTCGCGGCGGCCTCCATGACGGGCCAGTCGGAGTCCGAACCCATCACGATGCCAACAACAGGGCTCATTGGGTGATCGTGCCTCTCAGGTAGCCGGCAGCGTGACGTGCGCGTTCGAGAACGTCGTCCAGGTCGTCGCCGTAGGTGTTGACGTGCCCGACCTTGCGGCCCGGCTTCACGTCCTTGCCGTACATGTGGATCTTCAGTTTGGGGTCGCGGGCCATGCAGTGCAGGTACGCGGAGTACATGTCGGGGTAGTCGCCGCCGAGGACGTTGACCATGACCGTCCACTTGGCGCGGGGCCGCGGGTCGCCCAGGGGCAGGTCGAGAACCGCTCGCACATGGTTGGCGAACTGGCTGGTGATGGCGCCGTCCTGGCTCCAGTGGCCGGAGTTGTGCGGGCGCATCGCCAGCTCGTTGACGAGGATGCGGCCGTCGCGGGTCTGGAACAGCTCGACGGCGAGGTGGCCGACCACGCCCAGTTCCTTCGCGATCCGCAGGGCCATCTCCTCGGCCTGGAGGGCGAGGGACTCGTCCAGGTCGGGGGCGGGCGCGATCACCGTGTCGCAGACGCCGTTCACCTGCTGGGACTCGACCACCGGGTAGGCGACGGCCTGGCCGTGCGGGGAGCGTACGACGTTGGCGGCCAGCTCGCGGACGTAGTCGACCTTCTCCTCGGCGAGGACGGGCACGCCGGCGCGGAACGGGTCGGTGGCCTCCTCGGCGGTCTCCACGACCCAGACGCCCTTGCCGTCGTAGCCGCCGCGGACGGTCTTCAGGACGACGGGGAAGCCGTCGCCCTCGGCCGCGAACCGGACCACGTCCTCCGCGTCGGTCACGATCCGGTGCCGTGGGCACGGGACGCCGATCTCGGTGAGCTTGGCCCGCATCACGCCCTTGTCCTGGGCGTGCACCAGAGCGTCGGGGCCGGGGCGCACGGGGATGCCGTCCGCCTCCAGGGCCCGCAGATGCTCGGTGGGCACGTGCTCGTGGTCGAAGGTGATCACATCGCAGCCGCGCGCGAACGCGCGCAGTGTCTCCAGGTCGCGGTAGTCGCCGATGACGACATCGCTCACCACCTGGGCCGCGGAATCCTGAGGAGTGTCACTGAGGAGCTTGAACCTGATGCCCAACGGGATGCCCGCTTCGTGCGTCATACGCGCGAGCTGGCCCCCGCCGACCATGCCGACTACGGGGAACGTCACACCCCCAGGGTATCGGCCGCGCCACAGTGGCCTGATTCCGCGCCCGCGACCAGGGTTCTTACCGGCCGCTTCGCCTCCTCTTGCCCCGCTTTTCCGGTGCTCTTTCCAAGCCGTTCCCGAGCTGTGTCGTCATCCACCGGCATGGGACATACTGGATCGTTAGCATGGCTGGATCGCCATCACCTACGGACAGGAGCCCGCACAACCATGGAACGTGGTTCCTCGGGGCTGCAACGGCTCGTACGCGAGGTCGCCAAATTCGGCGCCGTCGGCGGCGCCGGCATTCTCGTCAATCTCGGCGTCTTCAACCTGGTCCGGCACCTCACCGAGCTTCCGGTGGTGCGGGCGAGCGTGATAGCCACCGTCGTCGCCATTGTGTTCAACTACCTGGGCTTCCGCTACTGGACGTACCGGGACCGTGACAAGGGCGGCCGCACCAAGGAACTCACCCTGTTCCTGCTGTTCAGCGCGGTCGGCCTGGTGATCGAGAACGGTCTGCTGTATCTCGCGACCTACGGCTTCGGCTGGGACAGCCCGCTGCAGAGCAACGTCTTCAAGTTCGTCGGCATCGGCGTGGCGACGCTGTTCCGCTTCTGGTCGTACCGCTCGTGGGTGTTCAAGGCGCTGCCGGCCCGTGAGACGGTCGCCGACGCGGAGGCGATCCTGGAGCAGGCCGCCGACTCCCCGGAGCCCAAGCCCAGGCAGCGGGTCTTCTGAGTCTTCCCAGCGGATGAGTCTTCCTGGCTGAGTCTTCCCAGCCGATGAGTCTTCCTAGCGGACCGTCGGCCGGTCGTCGTCCGGCAGTTTGTGGGTCGGCGGGGTGCGGGACAGGAACAGACCGAACACCGGCGGCTGGGCCTGGAGCAGTTCCAGACGGCCGCCGTCGGCCTCCGCGAGGTCACGGGCGACGGCCAGCCCGATCCCGGTGGAGTTACGGCCGCTGATGGTGCGCTCGAAGATGCGGTTGCCGAGATCCGCGGGCACTCCGGCGCCCTCGTCGGTCACCTCGACGACCGCCTGATTGCCGGTGACCCTGGTCCGCAGGGCGACCGTGCCGCCGCCGTGCATCAGCGAGTTCTCGATCAGTGCGGCCAGCACCTGCGCGACCGCGCCGGGCGTGCCCACCGCCCGCAGATGCCGTTTGCCCGAGCTGACGATCGCCCGGCCCGAGCTGCGGTAGGCGGGGCGCCACTCGGCGAGCTGCTGCTGGATGACCTCGTCCAGGTCGAAGGAGACCGCGGAGCCGGTGCGCGGGTCGCGGGAGTTCGTCAGCAGCCGCTCCACGACATCGGTCAGCCGCTCCACCTGCGTCAACGCCACGTTCGCCTCCTCCTTCACGGTGTCCGGGTCGTCGGTGAGGGTGATCTCCTCGAGCCGCATCGACAGCGCGGTCAGCGGGGTGCGCAGCTGGTGGGAGGCGTCGGCGGCCAGCCGTCGCTCGGCGGTGAGCATCCGCCCGATCCGCTCGGCGGAGGAGTCCAGCACATCGGCGACCCGGTCCAGCTCCGGGACGCCGTACCGCTTGTGCCGGGGGCGCGGGTCGCCGGAGCCCAGCCGCTCGGCGGTCTCGGCGAGGTCGGTGAGCGGGGAGGCGAGCCGGTTGGCCTGCCGGATGGCCAGCAGCACGGCGGCGATCACGGCGAGCAGCGCGACGGCCCCGATGATCAGCAGCGTGCGGCCGACCTCCCGGGTCACCGTGGACCGCGGCTCCTGGACGGTGACCGTCTCGCCTTCCTCGCCGTCGACGGTGTAGTGGATGACATCGCCCTCGGGCCTGACCCCGAGCTCGATCGGGGCCTTGCCCGGGATCCGGATGACGGCGTACTGGTCCTTGCCGACCTGGCTGTGCAGTATCTCGGCGGTGACGTCCTCGTCCCCGAGGATGCGGCTGTCGACGATGCTGGCGAGCCGGAGCGCCTCGGAGTCCACCCGCTCCTGGGCGCTGTTGCTGATGGTCCGCGACTCGACGATCACGAGGGACACGCCGAAGACCGCGATGACGACCAGTACGACGGCGAGGGTGGACTGGATCAGACGACGACGCACGGCACTCTCCGGGAAACGACGGCTTCAGCGCACCGCAGGGGCGCGGGACGCCGACACGTGCGGCTCCGCCGCGTGGGCGCGACCAGCCACATTCGACGGTCGGTCACGCACCTGCCCGAGCCCTCCACGGCGCAACGCGCGTAGCCGACCTAGCTCTTCTCGAAACGGAACCCGACACCACGCACCGTAGCGATGTACCGCGGGTTCGCCGCATCGTCGCCGAGCTTCTTGCGCAGCCACGAGATGTGCATGTCGAGCGTCTTGGTCGAGGACCACCACGTCGTGTCCCAGACCTCACGCATCAACTGGTCACGAGTAACCACCCGTCCGGCGTCCCGCACCAGCACCCGCAGCAGGTCGAACTCCTTCGCGGTGAGCTGGAGTTCCTCGTCCCCCATCCACGCCCGGTGCGACTCGACGTCGATCCGCACACCGTGCGTGGCCGGCGGCTGCGCGGGCTCCGCGGCGCCGCGGCGCAGCAGCGCCCGTACCCGGGCGAGCAGTTCGGCGAGCCGGAACGGCTTGGTGACGTAGTCGTCGGCGCCCGCGTCCAGGCCGACGACGGTGTCCACCTCGTCGGCCCGCGCGGTCAGGATGAGGATCGGTACGGCGTGGCCCTCGGCACGCAGCCGGCGCGCGACCTCCAGGCCGTCCATGCCGGGAAGCCCGAGGTCGAGCACGACCAGGTCGATGCCGCCCTGCATTCCGGCGTCGAGCGCGGTGGGTCCGTCCTCGCGCACCTCGACCTCGTAACCTTCCCGGCGCAGTGCGCGGGCCAGCGGCTCCGAAATGGACGCGTCGTCCTCGGCGAGCAGTACACGGGTCATGAGGTGATGGTAGTCCGATTACGCGCTGTGCCGGGGTGTGATCGGCACCAGGGATTCTTACCTTGGGGCACAGTGGTACGAACCTGTGGGCGAGAGGTGAGACGGTAGAGGGGCCTTCGAAAGCGGGTGCACGGTTCCCCCGACACCTGTGATCCGTGTCTCAAGTCCTTCCATATACGGCAGTGTCCTGACGTACAGTGACGTGAACGCCTGTAGTACACCCGGGGACCTTTGGTGGGCTTCTTGACACTGAAGGTCTCTTTTGTGTGCGGGTCGGCCCTGGCCGGCCTTGAAAGGAATGACCTCTGGCCGGGCTCCGGACGCGACGCAGCGTCACGGAGCGTGGATCCCGGTGGTCGCCGTCCGCCGCTCCGTGATCCGGGGTGGACTCCCCTGGGCGTGGGGTGGACGGTCCGACCCGCCGGTGCCGGCCGCTCCCCCCACGGGCGCGCACAGCCCCACCGCGCGTCCCGACCAGCAAGGAACGACCCATGGCGTCCAGCCTGACGAAGGACTCGGTCCGACCGGGCACCCCCGGTTCCGAGAAGACCTTCTTCGGCCACCCCCGCGGACTGGCCACTCTCTTCATGACCGAGATGTGGGAGCGATTCTCCTACTACGGCATGAAGGCCCTGCTCCCGCTGTACCTGGTCGCTCCCGGCGGCCTGCACATGACCGCGGCCACGGCGACGGCGATCTACTCCGTGTACCTGTCGCTCGTGTACCTGCTCGCCCTGCCCGGCGGCTGGTTCGCCGACCGTGTGCTCGGCCCCCGTAAGACGGTCGCCGTCGCGGGCGCGATCATCATGCTCGGCCACCTGACGCTGGCGCTGCCCAGCTCCGGTACGTTCTTCGCGGGCCTCGGCCTGGTCGCCATAGGCTCAGGTCTGCTGAAGGCCAACATCTCCACGATGGTCGGTCACCTGTACGACGGTCCGGACGACCCGCGCCGTGACGGTGGCTTCACGCTCTTCTACATCGGCATCAACCTGGGCGCCTTCGCCGCGCCGCTGGTCATCGGCACGGTCGGCGAGAACTACAACTGGCACCTCGGCTTCGCGCTGGCCGCGCTCGGCATGGCGCTGGGTCTCGCCCAGTTCCTGCTCGGCACGCGGCACCTGAGCTCGCGTTCGAACATCGTCCCGACGCCGCTGTCCGCCGCGGAGAAGAAGGCGACGCTGACGAAGGCCGGCTTCTGGGCCGCCGTCGCCGCGGTCTTCTACGTCGTCGTGGGTGTCTCCGGCGTCTACACGCTGAACTGGCTGCTGGTCCCGATCACCGTCGCCGGTCTGCTGATCCCGGTCATCGTCATCGCCCGCATCAAGCGCGACAAGGACCTGGACCGCGCCGAGCAGTCCAAGATGAGCGCGTACATCTGGTTCTTCGTGGCCGCGGCCGTCTTCTGGATGATCTACGACCAGGGTGGCTCGACCGTCTCCCTGTTCGCCGACGCCTCCGCCAAGAACACCATCTTCGGCTGGAACTTCCCGGTCTCCTGGTACCAGTCCGTCAACCCGGTCATGATCATGGCGTTGGCACCGGTCTTCGCCTGGGCGTGGCTGGCGATGGCGCGGCGTGGCAAGGAGCCGAGCACGGCCGTGAAGTTCGCCGGTGGTCTGGTGCTGATCGGTGCGTCGTTCTTCCTGTTCCTCGCGCCGCTGTCGATCGCCGACGGCGGTCACAAGGCCGCCGCGATGTGGCTGGTCGGGATCTACTTCGTGCAGACCGTGGGTGAGCTGATGCTGTCCCCGGTGGGTCTGTCCGTGACGACCAAGATGGCTCCGGCCAAGTACGCGTCCCAGATGATGGGCGTGTGGTTCCTGGCGGTCACCGCGGGCGACGCGACGACCGGTCTGCTGTCCATCGCGGGCGTCGACCTCAACAAGACGGGGATCGTGGCGTTCCAGGCGGTGCTGGCGGTGCTCGCCGGTGCGGCGGTGTGGGTGTACCGGAAGAAGGTCCGGGAGCTCATGGGCGACGTTCACTGACGTCTTCGACAGAGGGCCACCGGGATTTTGGGATCCTGGTGGCCCTCTTGCGTTTTCGGCTATCCGTTGTGTGTGGCTGGTCGCGCCCGCGCGGCGGAGCCGCACATCAGATACAGCCCCGCGCCCCTGAAGAATCAGCGCGTCCTCTTTCGCGGCATGAACGTGAACACCGCGCCGCCCAGCAAGATCGCCGTTCCTGCCACCAGACCGAGCGCCTTGACTGCCCCGTTGCTGCTGTCACCCGTCTCCGCCAGGCCGCCGCTGCTGCTCGAACCGCCCGACGAACCGCCCGACGTCGACGAACCCCCCGACGCGCCGCCCGCCTGCTCGGTCGTGTCCAGCGTCAACGACACCTCCGACTTGGTCGGCGTGCACGTCGTCGTCGTACCGAGCGCGTTGACCGTGAGCACGCCCGGCGACAGCGTCGACTCGCCGCTCGCGCCCGGCTTGTACGTGCCCGTCAGGTCCGGGATGTCGATCGGGTCGCCGGACTTGATCGCGGAGGAGTTGGTGGGGCCCTCCACATGGACCGTGCCCTTGTCCGCGCCGCCCAGGACCACCTCCATCGACGGCTTCACCGAGTCCGCCGGGATGTCCGCGGGGCTGTCCATCACCGACCCGTTGAACTGCACGGTGAGGTCGAAGCTCCCGCCGTTCTTCTTGGCGTTGATCTGCACCGGCGAAGTCGCGTTCTTGTCGCCGATGGGCGTCTTGCAGGCGTAGGGGACGTCGACCTCCTTGCCCGTGAAGTCGGTCTGGCCGGTGCCCGTGCCGTCGGAGGAGGAGGCGGACGGGGAGGCGGAGGCCGAGGCGGACTCCGAGGCCGAGTCGGAGGGGCTCGCCGAGGCGGACGGGGAGGCCGGGCCGGTGTCGGTCGGGGACGCCGAGTCGCTGGAGCCGCTGCCGGTCACCTCGATCGTCGCCGCCTTCTGCACGGTCGCCGAGGGGGTGCACACGGTGTCCGTCCCGAACGCGTTGACCTTGTACGCGTCCGGGGTGAGCGTCACCTCGCCGGGTGAGGTCAGTTTCAGGGTGCCCGTCATGTCGGACAGCACCATGTCGCCGCCCTTGGGGATCGCCGGGTTCTCGCGCGGCCCCTGCAGGGCGATGTCGGCGGTCTGGGCACCGGCCGCCTTGAGCGTGCCGGACGGCTGGACCGAGTTGGCGGGCAGGTCGATGATGTCCGGGTTCTTGGACGCGGCCTGCACGAACTTCCAGGTGATGTCGACCGTGTCGCCGACCTTCGCGGTCGCGGGCGCGGTGATCGCCACCTTCGTGGTCCCGTCGACGGGGTCGGCGACACCGGCGGGCGGTACGCAGTGGGTCGCGAACGACACCTCGGCCGCCTGTGCGGTGCCGGCGGCCGCGCCGAGCAGGGCGCCCGCCCCGGCGAGGACCAGTGCGGCCGCCGCCGCACCCGCTCTGACCGGTGTCACTCTCCTTCGCATGGTCACGTGGTTCCCTTCCTGGTGGGAGTCGTGGGACTCGTGGAACTGTCGTCGTGCGGTGCGGAGAGCCGACCGGCCGCCGTGCCCGGATCGTTGTCCGGGGTGAACCACGGCAGGGTCGAGGTCGTGTCGGGCGCGGGCTCCGGCGCGCGCAGGCGGGGCAGGCGCAGGGTCGGGCGGTGCACGCCCCGGTGACGGAGGCCGCCCGCGCGGGGCGGCCGCACCCGGTCGACCACCGCCATGCCGATGCGGAAGACGGCGGCCGGTACGACCACGCAGAGCAGGAGCCAGAACAGGGTCACGCCCCAGGGGCGGCCCACGCCCCAGGGCTGTTCGGCGAGGACCTTGCCGTCGTACCTGAGGGAGACGGTGTAGTCGCCGTGCGCCCCGGCGGAGAGTTCGACGGGCAGCTTGATCCGCGCCTTCTTGCCGGGTGCCAGGGTGCCGCGCCACTGCTGCTCGTCCCACTGCGGGGCGAACACACCGTGTGCGGTGCCGACTTGGAAGACGGGGTCCTTGAGGGGGGTGGCGCCCGCGTTGCCGATGGTGAAGACGAGGGTGCGGGAGGGGGGTGCGCCGAACCAGGTCAGCAGGCCCGAGGAGCCGTCGAGGCGGGTGTCGGTGAGCATCGCGAGACGGCCACCGGTGGGCTCGGCGGGCAGCGCCTTCACGGGGTGCCCGGCGACCTGGAAGACGGCGTCCGCGTCGGCTTTCGCGCCGGTCACGGTGGCCACGTGCACCACGCAGGGGCAGGGCACCGGTGGCTCGGCGACCGGGAGCTGCTTGCCGAAGCCGCCCTTCGCGTCGGTGGTGACGGCGCGCCCGTCGGCGTTGGCACAGGAGTTGGTGCCGCCGATCACGCCCCGGGCGGGGGTGGCCTGGCCGCAGATCAACATCATCAGCAGGGTGTGCGGCCGCCAGCCGGTGCCGCTGACGGTGATGGACCCACCGGTGCCGGCCTGCGCCTCGGAGACCTTCACGGCCGGCCCGCCGGCGGCCGCGGCCAGGGGCGTCAGGAGCAGTGCGAACACCGCCGCCAGCGCCGTCGATATCGCGATCGCACGCGCTCTCACCTCGCCGCTCCCGTCAACTCGGTCTCCATGGGCAGGGGTTCGGCCGCCGCCTGGCCGGCACGGCGCCTGCGCCGTCGTACGACCGTCACGGCGGCGGCAGCCGCCGGCGCGCCCGCGGTCCCCGCGACCGCGCCCCAGGGCACGAACCGCGCCCGGGCGTCCGCCGTGTCGTGCGCGCCGCCCGCCGCCGTCGCCGTCAGCCGGACCTCGACCGCGTCCAGGGCGGGGTGGTCTGGCCAGGGCTCGCCGAGTTCGGTGCGGCTGCCGGGGGCGAGGCGGACCGGGAGGGTGCGCGGGGCCCGGTCGAGGAGGTCCCGGCCGAAGACCCCGTCCGCGTGCACCGCGAGCTTCGGCACGAGGGCGGTCGTACCCCTGTTGACCAGCTCGTAGGTGATGCGGTCACCGTGGACGGCGACATGTTCGACGGTCAGCGCGGTCAGGGTGGGGCCGCCCACGCGCAGCCGGACCCGGACGGTGGCGGTGCGGCCGTCGGTGTCCTTGGCGACGAGCGCGCCGGGGAGGTCGCCGGGGGCGGCACCGGCCGGGACGGTCACCGTGAAGGGGACGTCGGCCCGGGTGCGCGCGGGAACCCGGACGCTCGGCCCGGCGAAGGTGACGGGGACCCCGGTGCCGGACAGCCGTACCGTGACCGGGTGTCCGCCGCGGTTGGTCACCGACACGGTGTCCTGGAGGACGGCCCCGGGGGCGCCCTCGGCGTAGAAGGACGGGCGGCCGCCGCCCGCGGGCACGAGTGACCAGCCGCCGGCCGCCGCCGCGCGCGGGGCGGTGGCGAGCAGGATCAGCGCGGCGAGGCCGAGCACACGGGTGACGGACTGGGCGGACGGCATGGGCGGCTCCGGCGGTCGGACCCCGAGGGTCAGCGGCGTACGGGCTGGTTCCGCCGGGTCAGCCAGAGGGCGCCGGCCGCGCCCGCGAGCAGCACGGTGCCGCCGAGGGTGCCGAGCGCGACGAACGAGTCCTCGGGACCGGTCTTCGGGAGGGTGCCCGCGGAGTCGGCGCCGGTGCCGCCGGACGACGAGCCGGAGCCGGTCGAGCCGCTCGAGCCGGTGGAGCCGCCCCCGCCCGCGGCGCTCACGTCCAGGGTCAGGGACGGGCCGGGGTTGTTGGTGGGGGTGCAGGTCGTCGTCGTGCCGAGCGCCTTGATGGTGAGGATGCCCGCCGTGAAGGTCACCTTGCCGGTCTTCTCCGGCGTGTAGGTGCCGCTCAAGTCGTTGATCTTGATGGGGGTGTTGGCGGGTATCGCGGCCTGGTTGGGCGAGCCGGTCACGTTCAGGGTCCCGCTGTCGGCGCCGCCCAGCTTGATGGTGGCGCTCGGGTTCATCGCGCCCTTGCCGAGTTCGACCGGGCTGGAGGAGACGCCCTTCTGCCAGGACATCGTGATCTTGTAACCGCTGCCGCTCCGGACGCCCTTGATGTCGATCGGGGAGACGGCGCTCTTGTCGCCGATCGGCGTCTTGCAGGCGTAGTTGACGTCGACGACGGTGGCGTGCGCCGCCGGGGCGGTGAGCAGCACCGCCGAGCCGGCGAGGGCGGCGGCGGACGCGAGCACGGCGGTGCGTTTCGGGTACGACGACACGGTCGGTCCACCCCATTCGCTACTGACGAGGTATCAGATTCGGCCGTCAAGGTACGCCGGGGCCCATGAGGAGGGAAGAGAAAGGGCGTGGCGGAAGTGTGAGTGCCCCGTGAGGGGCGCGGGGGAATCGATCCCGTCAGCGAAAGCACACCCCAGGGGCGCGGGGGAATCGATCCCGTCAGCTGAAGCGCCCCCTAGGGGCGCGGGGCTCTGTCGATGTGCGACTCCGCCGCGCGGGCGCGAGCAACCACAAACAACCCGCAGTCGCCACCAGGCACCACGCGGCACCCCCTTGGGCGCACGCCGTCCCCTACGCCGGCGCCCCCAGCTCCGCCCAGACCGTCTTCCCGGTCTCCCCGGACGCCCGGACAACCCCCCAGTCCAGGCACAGCCGCTGCACGATGAACATCCCGTGCCCTCCCGGCCGTCCCGCCCGGTGCGGGGTCCGCGGCGCCGGCTGCCCGGCCCCCCGGTCGGAGACCTCCACCCGGATCACCTTGTTGTCGCAGGCCAGGACCAACTCGTCCGGCCCCTCCGCGTGCAGGCACGCGTTGGTGACGAGCTCCGAGACGACGAGCAGTACATCCTCGGCGGCGGCCCTGCGGTCGGCGGACGCGGCGGGCAGCCAGCCCCACGCGTACAGCGCCTGCCGGGCGAAGTCGCGGGCGAGCGGGACGACCCCGCTCTCGCCGGCGAGGCGCAGCCTGCGGACCTGACGACCCCCCGACGAGGCGGACGGCACGTCGGACGCCGCCCCCTCGGACATCCCGGAAACGCCGCTGGTCTCCGGGCCGCGGTCGCCCGGCGGGTAAGGCCGGGTGGTGCTCATCAGCGCTTCACCTCACCGTTTCACCGGTTCACGATTCATAAACTCGCGTTGCTGCACTTCGTACGGGCCCGTCGTAGGGCCTACTCAACCGGGGCCGGGACGACCGCCGACAGATCTCTCCTGCCCGGGCGATCCGCCGGGACACCCCCTGGTTGCGAACACCGGGCCGGAACTCAGCTCTCGTCGCCGCTCGCGCCGGTCTCGCCGGCTCCGTCGGTCAGGGCCGCCTCGACGGAGTCATGGACGGTGAAGACCGCCTCTGCCCCCGTGATCTCGAACACCCGGGCGACGACGGGCAGCATCCCGGCGAGGTGCACCCCGCCACCGGCGGCATCGGCCCGTAGCCGGGCGCCGAGCAGCACGTTCAGCCCCGTGGAGTCGCAGAACTCAAGGCGTGAGCAGTCGACGACAAGGCGCGAGAACCCCTTGTCGAGGAGATCGTCGAGCGGCTCGCGCAGCAGATCGGCGGTGTGGTGATCGAGCTCACCCGCCGGAATCACGACGGCGCTGGGCCCCTCTTCCCGCACCTCCACCAGCAGCCGGCCCGACTGTGCGCTGCCGACCGTCCCGTGGTCCATTGCCGTCTCTCTCCCGAGTTCGTGACCTTTTGCCACCGTCTGACCGATGTCTGACGATGCCCACCGATGTCCGCCGAACGCCGTGCCGACGCCCTCGAACATTACGCCTTCTCCACGCTCTCCGACACCCGAACAACCTCGCACAATCGGACAAATGCTAATAGAACGGACTTGCGACTGACTCGCCGAAGCGGGTAGGGCTAGTACAGACACCTAAACCGACACGGCCGGCTTTGGAGGCGCCGCACTCCGCAGTGCACGCACGGCTTCGGCAGCCTTATGCCGAGAACGATGGAGGACACCATGTCACCCCGGCTCGACGCATCGCATACCCGGACGGCGACGTCGACACCCCCACCGGAACAACTGGATGCCATCGAGGGATCCCTCGCGGGGCTCGACCTCCCCGAGATCCCCCCGTACGACGAGGTCGACGCGGTCGACGCGCGCGCCCTGTCCAAGACCCTCTTCGAGCGGCTGGAGTCGCTGGAGGAAGGCACGTACGAGTACTCGTACGTACGCAACACGCTCGTCGAGCTGAACCTCGCTCTCGTCAAGTTCGCCGCCTCCCGGTTCCGCTCCCGCAGCGAGCCCATGGAGGACATCATCCAGGTCGGCACGATCGGCCTGATCAAGGCGATCGACCGCTTCGAGCTCTCCCGCGGCGTCGAGTTCCCCACATTCGCGATGCCTACCATCATCGGCGAGATCAAGCGTTTCTTCCGCGACACGTCGTGGTCGGTGCGGGTCCCGCGCCGCCTCCAGGAGCTCCGTCTCGACCTCGCCAAGGCGGGCGACGAGCTGGCCCAGAAGCTGGACCGCGCCCCCACGGTCGCGGAACTGGCGGAGCGCCTCGGCCTCTCGAACGAGGAGGTCGTCGAGGGCATGGCCGCCTCCAACGCCTATACGGCCTCCTCCCTGGACGCACAGCCGGACGAGGACGAGTCCGAGGGCGCCCTGGCGGACCGCATCGGCTACGAGGACCACGGTCTCGAAGGCGTCGAGTACATCGAGTCCCTGAAGCCGCTGATCGCCGAACTCCCGTCCAGGGACCGGAAGATCCTCTCGCTGCGCTTCGTCGCCGGCCTGACCCAGTCGGAGATCGGCGAGGAACTGGGCATCTCGCAGATGCACGTGTCCCGGCTGCTGTCCCGCACGCTGGTGCGGCTGCGGAAGGCACTGACGCTCGACGAGTGACCGCAGCGGTGACCGGGGTCGTCGTACGGCTGCGGGCGCGTGGGGACCGGTCGTCCCACGCGCCCGCAGCCGTATGCCGGACACGCGGCCCCTCCCTGTGCTGCCCCTGTGCCCCCTGGAGGGGCGATTCCCGGCCGCCTCTTTTCGCCAAAGGCCTCCCTCGCGCCCCACGCACACCCCAAACTGGCCGGTACGTCAGCAAGGACAGGCCCATGGCAGGCCGGCGCGAAGGGGTGCACCATGTTCCAGGACAACCCACCCCCGGACGCACGCCTGACCGAACTCCTGCGCACGCCCGCCGCCACCGCCTACCCGGCCCTCCAGGAACTGCGCGCCCGCCACCACCCCGCGGTCCTCGGCTACGCCCGGCTCTGCACGGCCGGCGACGCGGCGGCCCGCCGGCTCGCCGCGCAGACCTTCACCACCGTCGCCCGGGACATCGCGCGCGGTGCCGAACCGGTCGTCCCCCTGCGCCACCACCTGCTCCTGCTGACCGCGCGCCTGGCCGCCGAGTGGTCGCACGACGAACGCTCCGCCGCCCTGGACCCCACCCTCCTCCTGATCCTCAACTCGACGGGCGCACCCGAGCCGCCCGCCCCACCGCTGCTCGCGGCGTTCCAGTCCCTGCCGTCCCGCACCCAGGGCCTGCTCTGGTACGGCGTACTGGACCAGGAACCCCCGGCCCGGACCGCCACCCACCTCGGCCTGACCCCCGAGGACGTCCGGTACGACACCCCGCCCGCGCTCCAGTCGCTGGCACAGGCCTGTCTGCGCAGCCGCCTGGCCGCATCCGACGACCCGCGCTGTGCGGACTTCCGCCGGCTGATCGAGGAGTCGGTACGCCCGGACAACCCCCGGCACAGCGCCGACCTGCACGCGCACATGGCCCACTGCCCGCACTGCACGGCCGCGTTCGAGGACCTGACCGCGCTCCGGGACGACCCGCGCACGGCCCTGGCAGAGGGCCTGCTGCCCTGGGGCGGAACGGGGTACGTACGGCGGGAGACCCCGGCCGAGGCGGCCGCCGAGCCTGGCCCGGCGCGCGGACGCCGGTCCCCGTCCCGCCGCGTCCTGCTGACCTCCACGGCGCTGGGCGTGGCCCTCGTACCGCTGCTGCTGGTGCTCCTGAACCGCCCGGCCGGGCACACCCGGACCCCGGCGGCCGCGACCCCGGCACCGCCCGTCACCCCCCAGGTGACCGTGACGGCGACGGCGACCGTCGCCCCGTCGTCCTCCCCCACGAAGCCGTCGCACAGCCCGACCCCGACACACTCCGCGTCGCCCGCCCCGGCCCCGACGCACTCCGCGTCGCCGACCCCGTCGCCCGCCCCGAAGCCGCCGGGCGCCGGCTACGCCCAGGTCGTGAACGCCGCCACCGGCCGCTGCCTCGACGTCAGGGACGGCGACTTCGACAACGGCACCGACGTGGTCACGGCCGCCTGCTCCGGCTCCGCCACCCAGCGCTGGCGGGTCGACGCGGACCGGGGCGTGCTGCAGTCCGCCGCGGACCCCGACTTCTGCCTGGACAGCCGGGGTTCGGTCGACAAGGGCGTCGGCATCTGGGAGTGCTCGTCGGTGGACGGCGACCACGGCGCCAACCTGCGCTTCACGGTCGTCTCCGACGGCGAGATCCGCCCGGAGATCGCCATCGAGACGGCCCTCACCCCGAACGGCGACGACCAGCTCTCCCTGGACCCGGTGGACGACGGTACGGCCCAGCTCTGGCGGGCCGGGGCGAGCTGACTCAGCCGACGGCCCGGACGCCCCTGCGCCACACCCCGGCGACCAGCGGGACGCCCGGCCGGTAGGCCAGATGGACGTGGCTGGGGGCGTCCAGCAGGGTCAGGTCGGCGTAGGCGCCCGGGGTGAGCCGGCCGATGTCGTCCCTGCGCAGGGCCTTCGCGCCGCCCGCCGTCGCCGACCACACCGCCTCGTCGGGGGTCATCCGCATGTCCCGGACGGCCAGGGCGATGCAGAAGGGGACGGAGGAGGTGAAGGAGGAGCCCGGGTTGCAGTCCGTGGACAGGGCCACGGTCACGCCCGCCTCGAGGAGCCGGCGGGCGTCCGGCCACTCGGCGCGGGTGGAGAACTCGGCGCCCGGCAGGAGGGTGGCGACCGTCGCGCTGTTCGCGAGCGCGTCCACGTCGGCGTCCGTGAGGTGGGTGCAGTGGTCGGCGCTCGCCGCGTCGAGTTCCACGGCCAGCTGGACACCGGGGCCGTAGGAGAGCTGGTTGGCGTGGATGCGCGGGGTCAGGCCCTTGGCCTTGCCCGCGGTGAGGATCGCGCGGGCCTGGTCGCCGTCGAAGGCGCCCTTCTCGCAGAAGACGTCGACCCAGCGGGCGTACGGGGCACAGGCGTCGAGCATCTCGCCGGTGACCAGGGAGACGTAGGCGGCCGGATCGTCGGCGTAGTCGGGGGAGACGATGTGGGCACCGAGGTAGGTCACCTCGTCGGTGTGGGCGGCGGCGATACGCAGGGCCCGGGCCTCGTCCTCGACCGTCAGGCCGTAGCCCGACTTCGTCTCGAAGGTGGTGGTGCCCTGGCGGAGGGCCTCGGCGAGGTAGTGCGTGAGGTTCGCCTCCAGCTCCGCGTCGGTCGCGGCGCGGGTGGCGGCGACGGTGGTGCGGATGCCGCCCGCGGTGTACGACCGGCCGGACATCCGGGCGTTGAACTCCTGGGTGCGGTCGCCCGCGAAGACCAGGTGGGAGTGGGAGTCCACGAAGCCCGGCAGCACCGCCCGGCCGCCCGCGTCGACGCGGTTGTCAGTGGCGGGTGCTTTGCTGGATTCACCGGTCCACACGACCCGGTCGCCGTCGATGACGACGGCCGCGTCCTGGATCAGACCGAGAGGGGAGTTGTCACCGAGGGAGGGGTCGTTGGTGACCAGCGTGGCGATGTTGGTGATGACGGTGCTGCTGCTCATGGTGTCCTCGTGGGTGGTCGTCAGGCGCGGGGTGCTTCGACGGCCCGTCAGGCGCGAAGGGCTTCCACGGCCCGTGCGAGGGCCTGTGGCACATCGGGGACGAGGGCGTGCGCACCGTCTCGTACGACGTGCCGTCCGCCCACGACCGTGTGCCGTACGTCCGCTGCCGTCGCGGCGAATACGGCCGTCTCGGCGCCCAGCCGGGGCAGCGGCCCCGCCGTTCTGACCGAGTCCAGCGCGATCGTCGTCAGGTCGGCGAGCATGCCGGTCTCGATGGTGCCGGCGTCCTCCCAGCCGAGCGCGGCGTGGCCGTCGGCGGAGGCGGCGCGCAGCAGGGCGGCGGCCGTCCAGTGGCCCCGGGTGCGGGTGCGCAGCCGCTCGTTCAGCTCCATCGCGCGCGCCTCCTCGAGCAGGTCGATGACGGCGTGGCTGTCGGAGCCGAGGGAGAGCGGCGAGCCCGCCCGCTGGAGGGCGACGGCCGGTCCGATGCCGTCGGCCAGGTCCCGCTCGGTGGTCGGGCACATGCAGGTGCCCGTGCCGGTGCCGCCTAGCAGGGCGATGTCCTCGTCCGTGAGGTGGGTGTTGTGGACGCCCGTGGTGCGCGGGCCGAGGACACCGTGGTCGGCCAGCAGGCGGGTGGGGGTGCAGCCGTGGGCGGCCAGGCAGGCGTCGTTCTCCGCCGTCTGCTCGGACAGGTGCACATGGAGCGGGGCCCGCCGCTCCTCGGCCCAGCGGGCCACGGTCGCCAACTGGCCGGCGGGCACGGCCCGTACGGAGTGGACGGCCGCGCCGATCCGCGCGTGATCCCGTTCCTTGAGAACTGAACAGCGTTCGGCCCAGGCCTCCGCGCTGCCGTCGGAGAAGCGCTTCTGGTGGGCGTTGGGCGGCTCCCCGAAGCCTGCGGAGAGGTAGGCGGTGTCGAGGAGGGTGATGCGGACACCGGCGTCGGCGGCGGCCGCGATCAGCGCCTCGCCCATGGCGTTGGGGTCGGCGTACGGGGTGCCGCCGGGGGCGTGGTGGACGTAGTGGAACTCTCCGACGCAGGCGATGCCCGCGAGCGCCATCTCGGCGTACACCGCGCGGGCGAGCGCGTGATACGTCTCCGGGGTCAGCCGGTCGGCGAAGGAGTACATCAGCTCGCGCCAGGTCCAGAAGGTCCCGGAGCCTACCTGGACCGTGCCGCGCAGGGCGCGGTGGAAGGCGTGCGAGTGGGCGTTGGCCAGGCCGGGGAGGGTGAGACCGCGCAGGATCTCGGCCCCGGGCGGCGGGGTGGGGGTCTCCGTGCGGACGGCGGTGATCCGGCCGTCCGCCACCTCCACGGCGACACCGGGCTCGACGTACGTGTCCAGCCAGGCGTGCTCCAACCAGTACGTCGTCCGTGTCGTCACCCGCAGGCCAGCCCTTCCAGTACGTCGGCGAGCGCGCTCACCCCGGCCACGCAGTCGTCCTCGGCCGCGAACTCGGCCGGGGAGTGCGAGACACCGGTGGGGTTGCGCACGAACAGCATGGCGGTCGGGATGCTCCCGGAGAGGATCCCGGCGTCGTGTCCGGCCCCGGTGCCCAGGACGGGCACGGTGAGACCGGTGTCCCGGCCGAGGATGCGGCCGAGTTCGTCCCGCAGGGCGTGGTCGAACTCGACGACCGGGGTGAAGGACTCCCGGACCACGTCCAGGTCGATGCCGTGCGCCTGCGCGTACTCCCGGGCCGCCTTCTCGATTCCGCCGACGACGGTGTCGAGGGTGGCCTGGTCGGCGGCGCGCGAGTCGAGCCAGCCGCGCACCAGGGAGGGGATGGCGTTGACGCCGTTCGGCTCGACGGCGATCTTGCCGAAGGTGGCGACCGCGCCGGCGAGTTCGGCCTCGCGGCGGGCGGCGAGCACGGTCTCGGCGTACGACAGCATGGGGTCGCGGCGGTCGGCCAGCCGGGTCGTGCCGGCGTGGTTGGCCTCACCCCGGAAGTCGAACCGCCAGCGGCCGTGCGGCCAGATGGCACTGGCGACGCCGACCCGGTCACCGGACAGATCCAGCGCCCGGCCCTGTTCGACGTGCAGCTCGACGAAGGCACCGATACGGGCGAGCCGCTCGGGGTCGGCGCCGATGGCGTCGGGGTCGTAGCCGGCGGCCTCCATGGCCCGGGGCAGGGTGACCCCGTCCCCGTCGGTCAGCCGGTGCGCCTGCTCGACGGTGAGCTGCCCGGCGGTGAGCCGTGACCCGACGCAGGCGAGCCCGAACCGGGCACCCTCCTCGTCACCGAAGTTGACGAGGGCGAGGGGCCTGGTGAACTCCGCTCCCCTGCGGCGCAGTTCGTCGAGCGCGGCGAAGGAGGACACGACACCGAGGGGGCCGTCGAAGGCCCCGCCGTCCGGGACGGAGTCCAGATGCGACCCGGTGACGACGGCGTCCCCGGCGGCGGGGTCGCCGAGCCAGGCCCACTGGTTCCCGTTCCGGTCGACCTCGTACGTCAGCCCACGGCCCTCGGCCTGCTCCTTGAACCAGGCGCGGCACTCGGCATCGGCCCCGGTCCAGGCGAAGCGCCGGTAACCGCGGGACTCGGGGTGGCGGCCGACGGGAAGCAGTTCCCGCCACATCTCGTGGAAGGAGCCGCCTCCGCCGACCGGCCGCCCGGGCTGCGCCGGTACGGCCTGGGCCGCTCCAGGCCCTGCCGCTCCAGGCTGTGGGCAGTCGTTCCGCAGGGCGATGGGGGTCCCCCCGCTCGAACGAAGTTGAGAATGGGGGAGGGTGGGCACAGCCGCACCCGCGCTCGGCGACGAGGCTTCGGCCCCCACCGGAGCGCTGCCGCCACGTCCACCCTCATGAGGATTCACGCGTCGTCGCCCTCACGCATCGGCACTCGCACGCCCCGCTCGTCGGCGACCGACTCCGCGATGTCGTACCCGGCGTCCACGTGCCGGATGACACCCATGCCGGGGTCGTTGGTCAGTACCCGGCGGATCTTCTCGCCGGCGAGCTTCGTACCGTCGGCCACCGTCACCTGCCCCGCGTGGATGGACCGCCCCATCCCCACCCCGCCGCCGTGGTGGATGGAGACCCAGGACGCGCCCGACGCCACGTTCACCATGGCGTTCAGCAGCGGCCAGTCGGCGATCGCGTCGGACCCGTCCAGCATGGCCTCCGTCTCGCGGTAGGGCGAGGCGACGGAGCCGCAGTCGAGGTGGTCGCGGCCGATCGCCAGCGGAGCCGCCAGCTCGCCGCTCGCCACCATGTCGTTGAACCGCTCGCCGGCCTTGTCCCGCTCGCCGTAGCCGAGCCAGCAGATGCGCGCCGGCAGGCCCTGGAAGTGGACCCGCTCACCGGCCAGCTTGATCCAGCGGTGCAGGGACTCGTTCTCCGGGAACAGGTCGAGGATCGCCTTGTCGGTCTTGGCGATGTCGGAGGCCTCCCCGGACAGGGCCGCCCACCGGAAGGGGCCCTTGCCCTCGGAGAAGAGGGGGCGGATGTAGGCGGGGACGAAGCCGGGGAAGGCGAACGCCCGCTCGTAGCCCGCCAGCTGCGCCTCGCCGCGGATGGAGTTGCCGTAGTCGAAGACCTCGGCACCGGCGTCCATGAAGCCGACCATGGCCTCGACGTGCTTGGCCATCGACTCCCGGGCGCGGGTCGTGAAGCCCGCCGGGTCCTTGGCCGCCGCGTCCGCCATGTCCTCGAAGGCAACGCCCACCGGCAGGTAGGCCAGCGGGTCGTGCGCCGAGGTCTGGTCGGTGACGATGTCGATGGGCCCGTTCATCGCGAGCAGCTGCGGGACCAGTTCGGCCGCGTTGCCGAGGACGCCGACGGAGAGCGGGCGGCGGGCGTCGCGGGCCTCGGTGGCCAGCTGGAGCGCGTGGTCGAGCGAGTCGGCCTTCACGTCCAGGTACCGGTGCTCGATGCGGCGCTCGATGGCGCGCGGGTCGACGTCGATGCAGATCGCGACGCCGTCGTTCATGGTGACGGCGAGCGGCTGGGCGCCGCCCATGCCGCCGAGGCCGGCGGTGAGGGTGATGGTCCCGGCGAGGGTGCCGTTGAACTTCTTCGCGGCGACGGCGGCGAAGGTCTCGTAGGTGCCCTGGAGGATGCCCTGGGTGCCGATGTAGATCCAGGATCCTGCGGTCATCTGGCCGTACATGGTCAGGCCGAGCGCCTCCAGGCGGCGGAACTCCTCCCAGTTGGCCCAGTCGCCGACCAGGTTGGAGTTGGCGATGAGGACACGCGGGGCCCACTCGTGGGTCTGCATGACGCCGACCGGGCGGCCGGACTGGACCAGCATGGTCTCGTCCTGCTTGAGGGTGCGCAGGGTGCGGACCATGGCGTCGAAGGAGCGCCAGTCGCGGGCGGCCTTGCCGGTGCCGCCGTAGACGACGAGCTTGTCGGGGTGCTCGGCGACCTCGGGGTCGAGGTTGTTCTGCAGCATCCGCAGGGCGGCTTCCTGCTGCCATCCCAGGGCGCTCAGTTCCGTACCGCGCGGGGCTCGTACGGGGCGGGGTCCTGACATGGGCTGCCTCCTAGCGAATGACGGCCAGTGAAGTGTTCCTGCGGTTATTCGGTTATTCACATCCTGGCCCGCTGAATAGAACTAGTCAATACATCGGTCCGCCCGCGCGACCGCGTTCTGGATGTTTGGCTGGACTTATGGGCCTTAACGGTGCGGACGACGACATGTCGGGGGACGACGTGGCGGACGGCAGGACGGGCAGCGAAGCGGGCAGGGAAGTCTGCGTGGACGACAGTGAGCGGGTGGTGCGGCGGGACGACGCCGTGCGGGCGGCGGTGGAGCAGGGACTGCTGGGGCCGGACGCGCCGATCGTAGGCCTGCTGGACGTGACCGGCATCCGCGCCTCGGCGGCGGCGCTGCGCCGGGCGTTCGAGGCGGTCGCGGCGCCCGGCACCCCGACACTGCACGCCTTCGCGGTGAAGGCGAACCCGCTGGTGCCGGTGGTGCGGCTGCTGGCCGGGGAGGGCATCGGCGCCGAGGTGGCGAGCGCGGGCGAGCTGGCCCTGGCGCGGGCGGCCGGGGTACCGGTGGAGCGGACGGTGTTCGACGCGCCCGCCAAGACCGAGGCGGAACTGCGCGAGGCGCTGGCGCTGGGCGTCGCCGTGAACGCGGACAACCCGCAGGAGCTGACCAGGATCGACGCCCTGGTGACCGGCGGCGCACCCGCCGGCGACCTCCCCCGCTCACCCCTCGGGATCCGGGTGAACCCGCAGATCGGGGCCGGGAGCATCGGCGCCACCTCCACCGCCACGGCGACCTCGAAGTTCGGGGTGGGGCTGCGGGACGAGGGGGCGCGCGAGTGGGTCGCGCGGGCGTTCGCCGAGCGGCCGTGGCTGACGCGGCTGCACGCGCACATCGGTTCGCAGGGGATCTCGCTGTCGCTGCTGGCGCGGGGCGTGGCGGAGACCTACGCGCTGGCCGAGGAGATCAACGCGCGGATCGGGCGGCGGCAGATCGACACCCTCGACATCGGCGGCGGACTGCCGGTCAACCTCGCGTCGGAGGCCACGGAGCCGACGTACGCGCAGTACGCGCGGCTGCTCGCGGAGGCGGTGCCGGGGCTGTTCGACGGGCGGTACGGGCTGGTGACGGAGTTCGGGCGGTCGCTGCTGGCCCGGCACGGCACGGTGGTGGCCCGGGTGGAGTACGCCAAGAGCTCCGGCGGACGGCGGATCGCGGTGACGCACGCGGGCGTACAGGTGGCGGCCCGGACGGTGTACGTGCCGGGGACGTGGCCGCTCAGGATCGCCGGGTACGACGGCAAGGGGCGGCCCAAGGAGGGGCCGCCGGTGGTGCAGGACGTGGCGGGGCCGGCCTGCTTCTCGGGCGATCTGCTCGCCGAGGGGCGCGCGCTGCCGGCGCTGGAGCAGGGGGACTACGCGGCCGCGCTGGACACCGGCGCGTACTACTTCGGCAGCCACTACTCCTACAACTCCCTTGTCCGGCCCGGGGTTTACGGCTTCGCTCCGAACGGCTCCGGAGGCGTGGCGTTCGCCGTCGTACGGCGGCCGCAGACGGTCGCGGAGATCGTGGCCGATTCCGGAGGGGCGCACGCTGACGCGCTCACCACCCTGCACGCAACCGGAAGCCGTTGAGAGACCCGGGACAGAGGGATCAACTGGTGCGAAAAGCAGCTCAGTTGACCAACACTAGCCTGCCGTAAGCATGTTCCACTGGAAAATGCCAAACGCATCCCTCCCGTCGCACACGTTGCGTAGTGTCTGCGTCACTCAACCGGAGAGCCAGGCGGTGGGAGGGGAGCCACGGTGCCCGGAATCGACGAGTGCTTACTGGAAGCGATGCGACTGCCCGGTGCCCGGGGGGCCGCGTTGGTCGACTGGACGAGCGGACTGGCCCTGGGCACGGTCGGGGAGGCGCCCGGCGGTGACCACGAGACCACCGCCGCGGAGGCCGCCGAACTGGCCCGGCTGGCCGCCGAGCACGGGGCGTTCAGCACGGAGGACGACACCGAGGTGAACCCTCCGGTGGAGGACCTGATCGTCAGCAACCGGGACAGCTACCACCTGCTGCGGTTCGTGGTCACGTCCTTCGACGCCACGGTGTTCCTGCATCTGTGGCTGGCCCGCGAGGACGGCAATCTCGCCCTCGCCCGGATCCGGCTCGGCGAGATGGCCGAGCGGCTGGTGCTGGGATGACCGTGGTCGACATACCTCCGCCGCTGCCGGTCCGGGACCGGGCTGCCCCGTACGACGGGGCGGCCGGCGCGCTCTCACCGATGCTGATACGTCTCGCCGAGGAGCGGGCCACCGGTGTCCTGGTCCGCGAGCACGGCACCCTGCACCTGGCCGAGGGCCGCGTGGTGCACGCCGAGAGCCCGCTCGCCCCTGGCCTCGACGTGCTCCTCACGGCCCACGGCACGCTCGACGCGGCGGTCTGGCCCTGGACCGACGACATACCCGCCGCGGTGCACCGGCTGCTCGACGCCGGTCTGCTGCCGAAGGGGGCCCTGGAACTGTGCCGCCTCGGCGCGCTGTACGACGCCGGGTTCTTCGCGCTCGCGCCGAGCAGCACCCCGGGCCGGTTCCGGTACGGCACCCCGGCCGCCGTCGGCCCGTTCCCGGCGGTCCCCGTCGCCGCTCTGGAGCGGGAGACCGTGCGCCGCCGCGAGCTGCTGTACCGGATCTGGCCCGACCCGTCGACGGACGGCGCCCCGCTGATCCGTGCCGATCCGGTCGCGGCACCGCCGGTCACCCAGCGCCAGCGGGCGGTCCTGGGCCGGGTGGACGGCGTCCGCACGGCCCAGGAGATCGCGCGGGAGCTGGGCCGGCCGGCCTTCCACACGCTGGTGGACATACGGCGGCTGGCGGCGGCCGGGCTCCTCGCCCCGAGGAGCAGCACGGCCGCACCGCCCCGGCTCCCCCCGGTCACCGACCCCGACATCGCGCTGCTGAAGAGGCTCAGGGATGCGCTGGAGGCCCTTTGAACGGCACCGCCCCGCCGAGAGGAGACAGCTGATGGCGGCAGAACCCGGCAGCTCCGGCAGAGAGGCCGTCCTCGACGAACTGCGCCGGTTACGCACCCGGATGCCCCAGCTCACCGGCGCCCTCGCGGCCGGCGTCGACGGCCTGGTCGTCGCGCACGACTGCCCGGGCGTAGACCCGGAGGGCCTCGCCGCCCTCACCGCGGCCGAACTCGGCGTCGCCGTGCGGGTCTCCGACGCCACCGGCAAGGGCGAGCTCAGGGAGCTGCTGGTACGCGGCGAGGACGGCTATGTCGCCACCTACGCGGCCGGCCGCAGCGCCGTGCTCACCCTGCTCGCCGAGGACCGGGTGAACGTCGGCCGGCTCCACCTGGAGGGCCGCCGGGCCGCCGCCCGGATCGGCGAGCTGGTCGACACCGCCGAGGCCGCCGCCAAGGCCCTGCGCCCCGCCCGCAGCACAGCAGCCACACGGACCAGAACCACGCGCACGCCACGTACCAGCACCACTACCGACGCGCGCACCGCAGCAACCGACAGTTGAGTTGAAAGGAAACAGAGAGTCATGGCGAACACCGAAACCGCGCTGAAAGAGGCCCTCACCTCCATCGAGGGTGCCACCGGCGTCGCGCTCGTCGACTACACCACCGGCATGGCGCTGGGCACGATGGGCGGCAGCAAGACCTTCGACCTCAACGTGGCCGCCGCCGGCAACACGGACGTGATCCGGGCCAAGATGCGCACCATGGAGCACCTGGGGCTCAAGGGCGAGATCGAGGAC
The DNA here is from genome assembly GCF_055567535.1 of Streptomyces sp. NPDC026538. Taxonomy (NCBI): domain Bacteria; kingdom Bacillati; phylum Actinomycetota; class Actinomycetes; order Kitasatosporales; family Streptomycetaceae; genus Streptomyces; species Streptomyces sp. NPDC026538. The sequence continues at coordinate 219,217 of NZ_JBVHQG010000014.1, read as the reverse complement.
ATCCTGATCACCCTCTCCTCCCAGTACCACCTGATCCGGCTGCTCAAGGGCCGGGGCGGCAACGGCCTCTTCCTCTACCTGGTGCTGGACATCTCCCGGTCCAACCTGGCGATGGCCCGGCACCAGCTGAGGAAGATCGAGGAGGACCTGGAGGTCTGACCCCCGGTCCCGGAGTCACACCAGCGCCGCGGTGCGGCGGCGGGCCCCGCCCGGGGCCGCGTCGCCCGCCGCGATGCCGGTACCGCGGTACGCCTTGACGGCCTTGCCGGCCGGGCGTCCGCCGCGCCCGTCGAGCCAGTCGACGCGCAGCCACACCAGTTGCTCCTCGGCCCGCTCCCGGCGGCCCAGCCAGGCCGCCTTCAGCCGCAGCCCGGTGCCGGTCCCGGCGAGCAGCATGCCGCCGGCGGCCGGCACCGCGAAGGCGCTGCCGAGCGCGACGGCCCAGGCCAGCAGCAGCCACCAGCGGTGCCCGCGGCGCCAGTTCCGCACGGTCACCGCCCGGTCCTGGAGTACGTCGTGCTTGCCGGCCCGGGCGGCTCCGCGCAGCAGTGCGGTGTACCGCTTGCGGCGGGTGAGCGCCACGACGGCGGCGCCGACGATGAACAGCGCGGCCCCGGCGATGACGCCGATCCGGCGTCCGGTGATCCCCTCGGGCAGCACGCCGATCCCGGCCGCGAACACCCCGAACCACCACAGCGGGGCGGCCCCGGCCCGTACGACCACGGCCACCCGGGCCAAACCCTGCCCGCCCCGTGTCCCTCGTACCGCACGCGCCATGTCCGCAGCCTCCTCGCCCGTATCGGCCCAGTCAGTCCGTAGGGCGGGACGCTAGCCAGTCAACGTGAGACGAGTCTTAAAGCCGTCCGGTCGACGACCCGGTCGTTCGACGAGCCGCCCGCTCCACAAGCCGCCCGCGCGACGAACCGGTCGCTCGACAAGCCGCCTGTCCGACCAGGCGGGCTATTCGACGAACAACCCCCGGGTCGCCGCCCGCGCGTCGAACTCCTCCAGGCGGGCCTGCGCGTCCGGCAGGTCGTCGGCCATGGCCTCCAGGAGCACCCGGCCCAGCAGCATCGGCGCGCACGCCGTGTCGAAGGCGAGCCCGGTGCCGACGGCGGCCGGCAGCAGCAGGTCGGAAACCTTGGCCACGGGCGCGAAGGCGGAGTCGGCGACGGTCACGACGGTCAGCCCGGCCGTCTTCGCATAGCCGAGGGTGTCCACGACCTCGCGCGGATGCCGGGGCAGCGCGAAGCACAGCAGCGCCGTCGCGCCCGCCCGGACGGCGGCGTCGATTCGGTCGTGGATCATCGTGCCGCCCTCGTTGAGCAGCCGGACGTCCGGGTGCACCTTGGCGGCGAAGTAGGCGAAGCCGTAGGCCTGCGAGGCGGCGGCGCGCAGCCCGAGGACCGGCAGCGGCCGGGACGCGGCCAGCATCCGGCCGGCCTGCTGCACCGGGCGCGGGTCGGCGAGCACCTCGGCGAGGTGCCGCAGGTTCTCGATCTCGGCCTCGACGGCCTGCTGGTACTCGTTGTACGACCCGTTGCCCGCCGCCTGTTCGGCGGGCACCACCTCGCGCAGGTGCTTGCGCAGCGCCGGGTAGCCGTCGAAGCCCAGGGCGACCGCGAACCGGGTCACGGACGGCTGGCTGACCCCGGCCAGTTCGGCCAGCTCCACGCTGGACAGGAAGGGCACGTCGGCGGCGCGCCGCACCATGCTGTGCGCGATGCGCCGCTGGGTCGGCGTGAGCCGGTGCCCCTCGAAGAGCGCCTGCAACCGTGTCGCAGGGCTGTCGGTCACGTTCATGACGTGCTCCCCCTCCAGATGTCCGTGAACCGGTCGAGCAGCCCGGCCGCCGCCGTGACGTCGTCCGTGAGCGGCCGGTCGGCCGGGTCCGCCTCAAGGACCGCCTCGGCGAGCTCCAGCGCCAGCCCCACCCCCAGCCCGGGTTCGGGCCGGAGCTCGCGCTGGCGCAGCGCCCGTACGGCGGCGACGAGTTCGCAGCCGACCACCAGACGGTACGCACGACAGGCGCGCAGCGTTTGACGGGCGGCGAGCGAGGCGAAACTGGCCTGCTCCTCGACGCCTCGGGAGAGTACAGCGTGCCCGAGGGAGGCGGGCGCGGAGAAGGCGCGCAGATCGCCGAGGGCGGCGCCGGCGGCGTACTCCAGGATCATCACGCCGGAGGAGGCGGGCTCCGGGTCGGCGAGGAAGGGGCGCAGGCGGGTGAAGGCGGGCTCGTTGAGGGAGGAGAGCCGGGAGGTGGACAGGCGCGCGACCTGGGTGACGGCGAGCCGGAAGTGGTCGAGCGCGAGGGCGAGTTGGGCCTGGTAGAAGCCGCCGTGGTGGTAGGCCGCGAGGTCCTCGGACGAGATGAGGGGGTTCTCGGCGGCCGCGTTGATCTCGATCGCGAGGACCTGTTCCAGGGCATCGGCGGCGTCATGGGCCGGGCCGTGGATCTGGGGCAGGCAGCGGAAGCCGTAGGGGTCCTGGATACGGCCCAGCGGCGGGGTGGGCCGGTCGGCGGCGCCGATCAACTCCCGCATCCGGCGGGCGACTTCGACACTGCCCCGGTGCGGGCGCGCCGCGTGCACCGGGGCCGCGTAGGCCTCGTGCGAGCCGTCGACGGCGAGCAGCGAGAGGGCCGCCACCACCTGGGTGGCCTCGATCAGCCCGCGCAACTCGTGCAGGGCGAGCGCCGACTGGCCGAGGGTGAGGGCGTTGCTGCTGATCAGGGCGAGGGCGTCGTTGTTGTCCAGCGGCTGGGGAGCCGGGGCCCGCTCGCCCCGCCAGGGGTGTTCCCCGGCCAGCGCCAGCCCCACCTGGGCCAGCGCGGCGATGTCCCCGGTACCGACCGAGCCGAACTCGTTGACGACCGGGTAGGCCCCCGCCTCCAGCGCCTCGCACAGGGCGGTGACGACGCTCGGCCGCAGTCCCGCGCCGCCCGCCAGCAGCTGGTTGGCCCGCACCGCGAGCATCGCGCGCACCTGCCGGGCGGGCAGTTCCTCGCCGATCGCCCCGGCGTGGCTGCGCAGCAGCCGCAGTCCGTGTCCGGCGGCGGCCTCGGTGGGCACGTCCTCGTTCCGGTTGGCGCCGACGCCGGTCGAACGGCCGTAGACGCGGCCGGTCGCGGCGATCTGCCGGGCGGCGTTCCAGGACTCCTCCGCACGGCGCATCCCGTCCGTGCCGGGCACCGGCCGGGCGGCGCCGTCGGCGAGTCGTACGACATCCTCGACGCCCATTCCGATGCCGTCGAGGATCACCAGGCCGGAATGTTCTGTTCCGGGTGCGTCCACGATGCGAGACGACAACACGCCCAAACTCCCCTCAATCCGGACACCCGATCTTGCGTTTCGGTCATCCGTTACCTCGGATTAACGCCAGACCGTTGACAAGCTATTCATCTACGAAGAACTCTGCATGACGTTATACAGCCGGGCAAGGGACATCTCATGATCCAGTTCGACGCGGTCCACAAGCGCTTCCCCAACGGCACGACAGCAGTCCACGATCTCGCCCTGGAGATGCCGGAGGGCGGGGTGACCGTCCTGGTCGGCTCCTCCGGCTGCGGCAAGACCACCACCCTGCGGATGATCAACCGGATGGTCGACCCGACCTCCGGCACCATCCGGGTCGGCGGCAGGGACATCCTCGAACAGGACGCGGCCGAACTGCGCCGCTCCATCGGGTACGTCATCCAGCAGGCCGGGCTCTTCCCGCACCGCACGGTGCTCGACAACATCGCCACCGTGCCGCTGCTGCTCGGCTGGAACCGGAAGAAGGCCCGCGCCCGCGCCGCCGAACTCCTTCAGACCGTGGGCCTCGCCGCCGACTCCGGCAAGCGGTACCCGCACCAGCTCTCCGGCGGCCAGCAGCAGCGCGTCGGCGTCGCCCGCGCCCTCGCCGCCGACCCGCCGGTGCTGCTGATGGACGAGCCGTTCGGCGCGGTCGACCCGGTGGTCCGCGCCCAGCTGCAGGACGAACTGCTCCGGCTCCAGAAGGAGTTGAACAAGACCATCGTCTTCGTCACGCACGACATCGACGAGGCGGTCCGGCTCGGCGACCGGATCGCCGTCTTCCGCACCGGCGGCCATCTCGTCCAGTGCGCGCCGCCCGCCGAGCTGCTGGCCCGCCCTGCTGACGACTTCGTCGCCGACTTCCTGGGCGCGGAAAGGGGACTGAAGCTGCTGTCCCTCAAGACCCTCGCCGACGTCCCGCAGGGTCCGGCGCCCCAGGGCGACTGGACCCTCGCGCTCGATCCGGCGGGCAAGCCCCTGCACTGGCGGTCCGAGGACGCCGAACTCCCGCTGCGCCCCCTCAAGGACGGCGACTCCCTGCTGGCGGCGCTCGACGAGTCGATCGCCTCCCCCACCGGGCTCGTGGCCAGGGTCGACGCGGACGGCGTCCTCACCGGCGTCTCGTCCCGCGACGACATCCACGCGCACGCCGGCCAGGCGCACACCGAGGCCCGGGTGGTGGCGGCATGACCATCGACTGGTCGTGGATAGGCGACCACACCGACGACCTCACCAGCCTCACGTTCTCCCATCTCCAGGCGGCGATGACCGCGGTCCTCCTCGGCCTGCTGATCTCGCTCCCGCTCGCGGTCCTCGCCCACCGGGTCCGCCCGCTGCGCGGCTTCCTGCTCGGCATGTCCAACGTGCTCTTCACGATCCCCTCGATCGCGATCTTCGTCCTGCTGCTGCCGGTCAGCGGCCTGACCCGCACCACCACGGTCATCGGCCTCACCGTCTACACGCTGGTCGTGCTGTTGCGGAACACCGTCGAGGGCCTGGACTCGGTCCCCGCGAAGACCAAGGAGGCGGCCAAGGCGATGGGCACCCGCCCGCTGCGGACCCTCCTCACGGTCGAGTTCCCGCTGGCCCTCCCGGTGATCATGGCGGGCGTCCGGATCGCCACGGTCATGTCCATCTCGCTGGTGAGCGTCGCCACCTACATCGGCGACGGCGGCCTCGGCCAGCTCTTCACCGACGGCTTCCAGCGCGACTTCCCGACCCCGGTGATCGCGGGCGTGGTGCTCACGATCCTGCTCGCGGTGGTCGCCGACGCCCTGCTGGTGGCCCTCCAGTACGTCCTCACCCCGTGGCGAAGGAGGCGAGCCTGAGATGTTCGAGCTGTTCAAGAACCTAGGCACCTGGCTGACCAGCGGCTCCCAGTGGGCCGGCCCGGACGGCATCGGCCATCGGCTCGCCGAGCACCTCCAGTACTCGCTCCTCGCGACCCTGATCGCGGCCGCGATCGGCCTCCCGGTCGGCCTGCTGATCGGTCACACCGGCAAGGGCGCGTTCGTCGCCATCAACCTGGCGTCCTTCGGCCGCGCGCTGCCCACCGTCGGCCTGGTCGTCCTGGTCTTCCTGGCCGGCGGCCTGTCGATGCTGCCGGTGTACGTGGCGCTGGTCGCCCTCGCCGTACCGGCGATCGTCACCAACACCTACGCCGGGATGACGGCCGTCGACCCGGACGTCCGCGATGCCGCCCGCGGCCAGGGCATGCGCGGCCACCAGGTCCTCTTCCACGTCGAGCTGCCGCTGGCACTTCCGCTGATCATGACGGGCCTGCGCCTCGCGCTCATCCAGGTCGTGGCCACGGCGACCATCGCCGCCTACGTCTCCTTCGGCGGCCTCGGCCGCTACGTCTTCGACGGACTCGCCCAGCGCGACCTCGTCCAGGTGCTCGGCGGCGCGGTCCTGGTCGCCGTCGTCGCCATCGCCCTCGACCTGCTCCTCAGCAGCCTCCAGCGCTTCCTCTTCCGCCACCGCACTGCCTAGGGACCCTCGATGAACCGACGTACGCTCCTCGGCGGCCTCCTCGCGGCGGCCTCCGTCCCCGCCCTCTCCGCCTGCTCCAGCGGTATCACCTCCCTGAACGAGAGCAGCGGTTCGGCCGCCGGCGGCGGCTCCAGCAAGAGCGGGATCACCATCGGCACCGCCAACTTCACCGAGAACCAGGTGCTCGGCTACCTCTACGCGGCCGCCCTCAAGGCCGCCGGCGTGAAGGTGAAGGTCCGCCCCAACCTCGGCACCCGGGAGATCGTGATCCCCGCGCTCAAGGCCGGCGACATCGACCTGCTGCCCGAGTACCAGGGCGCCCTTCTCAACTACCTGGCCCCGAAGGACACCTCGGCGGACCCGGGCACCATGCAGAACGCGCTGGCCATCGCCCTGCCCAGCGGCCTCCAGGTGCTCCCCTACGGGCAGGCGGCCGACTCCGACTGCTTCGTCGTCACCCGGGCGACCGCGCAGAAGTACGGCCTGACCTCGCTGGCCGACCTGGCCAAGCAGAACGGCAGGCTGGTCATCGGCGCGGCGCCCGAGGTGAAGAAGCGGCGGGTGGGCGCGGTCGGACTGCAGGACGTGTACGGCGTCCAGTTCAAGGAGTTCAAGTCGCTGGACTCGGACGGACCGCTGGTCAAGGGCGCCCTGAAGAAGGGCGACGTGGACGTGGCGAACCTCTTCACCACCGACACCGACATCGTCGCCAACGACTGGGTGGTGCTGACCGACCCGAAGAACCTGATCCCCAGCCAGCACATCGTCCCGCTGATCGCCGACCGCAAGGCCGACTCCACGGTCCGCAAGGCCCTCGCCCGGCTCGGCAACCTCCTCACCACCGAACAGCTCACCCAGCTCAACAGCCAGGTGGACAACGACAAGAAGGACCCGGAGGACGTGGCGGACGCCTACGCCGAGCAGCACGGGCTGACCTGATCACGAAGCCGTATCGCAAGATCGATGACCTGACGACGGAAGTACCAAATGTCCGCAAACAGGCACGCGGAGTGACCGCGCGTGTGCTTACGGTGAGGAGGTGTCAACAGCACCGCACCGGAACTCTGTGAACTCTGAGGAAGCGTCATGGCCTCGAACCGCAGGGCCTTTCTGACCGCCACCGCCACCGCGACCGCCGTCGGCGCCCTGACCGTCGCCCCCACCCCGGCGACGACCGGCACCGGCCGACCGCACTCCCCGGCGCCCGCCACCGCCGGCGCCGCACTGGACGAACTCCTCGCCGGCAACCGGCGGTACGCGGCCGGCCGGCCGCGCCACCCGCACGACATCGCCGGCCACCACCGGCTGCCGGCCGGCGGGCAGCACCCGTTCGCCGTCGTCCTCGGCTGCGTCGACTCCCGGGTCGTCCCCGAACTGGTCTTCGACCAGGGGCTCGGCGACCTGCTGTGCATAAGGACGGCCGGTCAGGTGCTGGACGAGGCCGTGCTCGGCTCGATCCAGTACGGCGTGGAGGAACTGCGCGTCCCGCTGGTCGTGGTGCTCGGCCACGAGCGCTGCGGGGCCGTCGCCGCCACCCTCGGCCGGCTGCGCACCGGCGCGCCCGTCCCCGGCCACCTGGAACTGCTCGTCGAGGAGATCTCCCCGGCCGCCCGCCGCACCAGGGCGCTGCCCGGCGACTGGGCCGAGCACACCATGCGGGCGCACACCGCCTGGGTGCGGGACGCGATCCGGGCGGACCCCGCTTTCGGCGGGGCATCGGTGGTGGCGGCCCGGTTCGACCTGGACAGCGGGCTGGTGTCGCTGCTGCCCTGAGGGCGGGCCCCCGGAGAATTGCGGGGGCTTACCCCAGTGCGGCGGGCGTCCCGGCTCCCTACCGTGGGCTCCATGACGGACGCGCATGACACCGACCTGAAGAAGGAACTCGACGCCACCCTGCACGCCCGCAGGGAACTGGGGCCCGAGTACGAGTCGGAGCTGGCCGACTCCTTCATGGAGAAGATCGACCAGCGCATCGACGGCGCCGTGGAGCGCCGGCTGCGCAGGACCCTGGCCGAGCAGCAGCTCCAGGCGGCCCGGAGCACGCGGCGCGGCAAGGGCACCGACTCCTGGGGAGAGCGGTTCGGTTTCGCGATCGTCTCGCTGGTGCTGGCGGTCCCGCTGTCGGCGCTCGGCGGCACGTTCGGCGGCACGACCGGCCTGATCGCCACCTGGCTCGGCATCGTCGGCGTGAACATGGCCCAGGCGGTCCGCGTCAACCCGGGCATGTTCCACCGCTCCGACCGCGACTGACCCGCGACCCCGCAGATCACACCTGCCGGGTCGGCAGCACCATGACCTGGCGCAGGTTGACGTGGCGGGGCCGGCTCGTCACATAGCCCACCAGGTCGGCGACGTCCTCGGCGGCCAGCGAGCCCATTCCCTCGAGCATGCCGCCCAGTTGCTCCCGCAGTTCGGCCGACCCGATGTGGTCGGCCAGTTCGGTCTCCGTCAACCCCGGCTCGACATTGGTGACCCGCACGTCACGCGGCCCGAACTCGGTGCGCAGCAGCTGCGAGAGGTGGGTGACGGCGGCCTTGGTGGCGCCGTACACCGCGTAGGTGGGGAAGACGGCGTGCGCGCCGATGGACGACACGTTGACGAGATCGGCGGTACGGCCCTGCGCCGCGGCTTCCACCAGGTCCCCGGTGAAGGCCCGCAGCACCCGCAGCACACCGGTCACATTGGTGTCGATCATGCGCTGCCACTCGTCGAGCCGGCCGTCGTCGATCGGGTGGGGCAGCATCACACCGGCGTTGTTGACGACGAGGTCGACGGTCCCGAAGGCCTCGTGCACGGCGTCCGCCGCCGCCTGTACGGACGCGTCGTCGGTGACGTCCGCGGTGACGGCGAGGGCCTGACCGCCGTTCGCCCGGATCTTCGCCACGACCGTCTCCAGCCGGTCCGCGCGCCGGGCCAGCAGGGCCACCCGGGCGCCCGACTCGGCGAGCCGCAGGGCGACGGCCGCCCCGATCCCGCTGGCGGCTCCGGTGACGACGGCGGTACGGCCGGACAGGTTGTCGTACGACATGAGGTACTCCCTGGGCAAGTGCCGCCGGGCCGGTCCCGGTGGCGTGTCTCCACCCTCGCCGGGTCCGGGCGCCCTACCCAGGGATGCGTTTTTCCTGGGTCTGGCAGAACCAGGCTGGAAGACCACCGCTCCCCTACGATCGAACCCATGGACGGGGACCTCGGAGACTTTCTGCGCTCGCGCCGCGCCCGGATCCGGCCCGAGGAGGTGGGGCTGCCCTCGCACGGACGGCGCCGGGTGCCGGGCCTGCGCCGCGAGGAAGTGGCACAGCTGGCGGGTGTGAGCGTCGACTACTACATCCGGCTGGAACAGGGCAGAGGGCCTGGGGGGCCGTCCCGGACGAAGTCGGGGGGAGTTTCCGACGCGGTGCTGGACGCGATCGCCCGCGTCCTGCGTCTGGACGAGACCGAACACGCCTACCTGCGGACGGTGGCCCGCCCCCTCCGCACGGGCACCGCGCGCCCGGCCGGCCCGCGCGTGCGCCCCGGTGTGCAGCTGCTGCTCGACGGCATGGACCGGACGGCCGCTTTCGTGCTGGGCCGCCGGATGGACGTGCTCGCCTGGAACGCCCTCGGCGACGCGGTGAATGGCTTCAGCGCGCTGGCTCCGGCCGAGCGCAACATGCCGCGCCAGGTCTTCCTGGACCCGGCGGCCGAGGACTTCTACCCCGACTGGGCCGCCGTCGCGGCCCAGACCGTCGCGAACCTGCGCATCGCCGCGGGCCGCCACCCCGACGACCCCCGCATGGCCGCGCTGATCGGCGAACTGTCCCTGAAGAGCGCGGACTTCCGGCGACTGTGGGCGGACCACGAGGTCAAGGAGTGCGCGTACGGCGTGAAGCGCATCCAGCACCCGGTGGCCGGACTACTCACCCTCCCCTACGAGACCCTCACGGTTCCGACGGACCCGGACCAGACCCTCGTCGCGTACACCCCGGAACCGGGTTCGGAGACGGCGGAGCGGCTTGCGCTGCTGGGGAGCTGGGCGACGACCGGCTGAGCCGGGACGCGCCGGGACGCGCCGGGAAAAAGTAATGCGCGGGGACCGCCGCACCCCCGTTACCGGGGGGCGGGACGACGGCGGTCCCCGCGAGGGACATGGACCGGGTCAGGGCCGGGTCTCACGTCCAAGCGTCCATGGAGGTCCGGGAGCCGCTCCGGAGGTCCTTGGACGTTCGGTGTCGGCCGAGGCGGGGAGCCGCTCCCGCCCTGCCGACACCCACTAATGTGCCGGACCCGTGTTAAGCGTGTGCTGCGTGGACGTGACACGCTCGTACCACTTCCGCGAAGTCCACCGCTTGGACAGAGGGCAGCAAGTTCCCCGGTGTCACGGCCGGTTCACCGGACGTTCGCTAGTGCTTGCCGCCCTTGGCGAGAAACGCCAGCAGGTCCTGCCGGCTGACGACGCCCTTGGGCTTGCCCTCGACGAGGACGATCGCCGCGTCCGCCGCGCCCAGCACCGACATCAGGTCGCCGACCGGCTCACCGGAGCCGACCTGCGGGAGCGGCGCGCTCATGTGCTTCTCCAGCGGGTCCTGCAGGGAGGCCCGCTTGCTGAACAGCGCGTCGAGCAGCTCGCGTTCGACGACCGAGCCGACGACCTCGGCGGCCATCACGTCCGGGTGCCCGGCGCCCGGCTTGACGACCGGCATCTGCGAGACGCCATACTCGCGCAGCACCTCGATGGCCTCCCCGACGGTCTCCTCCGGGTGCATGTGGACGAGGGAGGGGATGGAGCCGCCGGCCTTGTCGCTCAGCACGTCGGCGACGCGGGCGCTGGGGCCCTCGTCCTCCAGGAAGCCGTAGTCGGCCATCCACTCGTCGTTGAAGATCTTGCTGAGGTAGCCGCGACCGCTGTCCGGCAGCAGGACGACGACGACGTCGTCCGGGCCGAGCCGCTCGGCCACCCGCAGCGCGGCCACGACCGCCATGCCGCAGGAGCCGCCGACCAGGAGGCCCTCCTCCTTGGCCAGCCGCCGGGTCATCTGGAAGGAGTCCTTGTCGGACACCGCGACGATCTCGTCGGCGACGGTCCGGTCGTAGGCGGTCGGCCAGAAGTCCTCACCGACGCCCTCGACGAGGTACGGCCGCCCGGACCCGCCGGAGTACACGGAGCCCTCCGGGTCCGCGCCGATCACCTGGACCCGCCCGTCGCTGGCGTCCTTCAGGTAGCGGCCGGTGCCGGAGATGGTGCCGCCGGTGCCCACGCCCGCCACGAAATGGGTGATCTTCCCCTCCGTCTGCTCCCACAGCTCGGGGCCGGTCGAGTGATAGTGCGAAAGGGGGTTGTTCGGGTTGGAGTACTGGTCCGGCTTCCAGGCGCCGGGGGTCTCCCGGACGAGCCGGTCGGAGACGTTGTAGTACGAGTCAGGGTGCTCGGGGTCGACGGCGGTGGGGCAGACGACCACCTCGGCGCCGTACGCCCGCAGCACGTTGATCTTGTCGGTGCTGACCTTGTCGGGGCACACGAAGATGCACTTGTACCCCTTCTGCTGGGCCACGATCGCCAGCCCCACCCCGGTGTTTCCGCTGGTCGGCTCGACGATGGTGCCGCCGGGCTGGAGCTCCCCGCTCTTCTCGGCGGCCTCGATCATCCGCAGGGCGATGCGGTCCTTCACGGAACCGCCCGGGTTGAAGTACTCGACCTTGGCGAGCACGGTGGCCTGGATGCCCTGGGTGACGCTGTTGAGCCTCAGCAGCGGGGTGTTGCCGACGAGGCTGATCATCGAGTCGTGGAATCGCACCGTTGTCTCCGGTTGCTTTCAAAAGAAGTGGTCCTGGTGGTGCCGCCAGCCTAAGGCCCGCTCCACAGGTTCACTCACCGTTGAGATTGGCGGACGGCCGGTACGGGGCAAGGAGTGGATGTACGGGCAACGAGGAGGTGGCGGCTACGTATGTCGAGCATGTCTAGGGCACGGGTGGCCCGGCGGATCGCGGCCGGGGCGGCGTACGGCGGAGGCGGGATCGGGCTGGTCGGCGCGGCCGCGGTGGGCCTGGTGCTGGCCGAGGTCCGGATGGCCAGGACCCGGGTGGGCAACGGCACCAGCGGCGGCCGGGTACCGGCGGCGGACGGCCGCTACGGCGACGCGTACGGCACCGGTGAGCCCCCGCTGCGCCTGACGATGCTCGGCGACTCCACGGCGGCGGGGCAGGGTGTGCACCGGGCCGCGCAGACGCCGGGCGCGCTGCTGGCGTCGGGCCTCGCGGCAGTGGCCGAACGCCCGGTCGAGTTCACCAACGTGGCCCTGCCCGGCGCCCAGTCCGACGACCTGGACCGCCAGGTGGCGCTGGTCCTGGGCTCGGCCTCGCTGGCCCCCGACGTCTGCGTGATCATGATCGGCGCCAACGACGTCACCCGCCGCATGCCGCCGACCCGCTCGGTGCGTCATCTCTCGGCGGCGGTACGACGGCTGCGGACCGCGGGCGCGGAGGTGGTGGTCGGCACCTGTCCCGACCTGGGCACGATCGAGCCGGTACGACAGCCGTTGCGCTGGCTGGCCCGGCGGGCGTCGCGCCAGCTGGCGGCGGCCCAGACGATCGGCACGGTGGAGCAGGGCGGCCGCACGGTGTCGCTGGGCGACCTGCTGGGCCCCGAGTTCGCCGCGAACCCCCGCGAGCTCTTCGGCCCCGACAACTACCACCCCTCGGCGGAGGGCTACGCCACGGCGGCGATGGCGGTGCTCCCCACGGTCTGCGCGGCCCTCGGCCTGTGGCCGGCGGAGGAGGAGCGCCCCGACGTCACCCGCCGCGAGGGTTTCCTCCCGGTCGCCCGTGCGGCGGCGGAGGCCGCGGCGGAGCCCGGCACGGAGGTCACGGCGGCGATGCCGACGGGGCCGCGGGGACCGTGGGCCCTGCTGAAACGCCGTCGGCGCCACCAGGTCGACGAGCCGCCCACCCTCCCGACCGACCCGGATTCCGAGGAGGCGAGGTCGAGGGCCGCCAGAACCGACTAGGACAGTCCGACGGCGAGTTGAGCGTGGGGAGCGCGGGGATCTGTCACGAGCCTCCGCATGAAGCGCCCCGCAAGGGGCGCGGGGAACTGCGCGAACGGCCACGGCGGCGCCGCGGACGAAGACCGGCACGCCGGCACGAAAAAGCAAGCGCTTAGAAAGTGCGGCAAGTGTCACACCCCAGCACCGGTGACCGATGACATACGTGCGGGTAACTTCCCAAGCAGCCCTGCCAATCCCCCGCGTCACTGGAGCCGTGAGATGCCCGAAGCCGTCATCGTCTCGACCGCCCGTTCCCCGATCGGCCGTGCCGTCAAGGGCTCCCTGAAGGACCTGCGCCCCGACGACCTCACCGCGACGATCATCCAGGCCGCCCTCGCCAAGGTCCCCGAGCTGGACCCCAGGGACATCGACGACCTGATGCTCGGCTGCGGCCTCCCCGGCGGCGAGCAGGGCTACAACCTCGGCCGGATCGTCGCCGTGCAGATGGGCATGGACCACCTCCCCGGCTGCACGATCACCCGTTACTGTTCCTCGTCCCTCCAGACCAGCCGCATGGCGCTGCACGCCATCAAGGCCGGCGAGGGCGACGTGTTCATCTCTGCCGGTGTCGAGACGGTCTCCCGGTTCGTCAAGGGCAGCTCCGACGGCCTCCCGGACACCACCAACCCGATCTTCGCCGAGGCCCAGGCCCGTACCGCCGCCACCGCCGAGTCCACCGGCTCCACCTGGCACGACCCGCGCGAGGACGGCCTGGTCCCCGACCCGTACATCGCGATGGGCCAGACCGCCGAGAACCTGGCCCGCGTCAAGGGCGTCACCCGCCAGGACATGGACGAGTTCGGCGTCCGCTCCCAGAACCTCGCCGAGGAAGCCATCAAGAACGGCTTCTGGGAGCGCGAGATCACCCCGGTGACCCTCCCCGACGGCACGGTCGTCAGCAAGGACGACGGCCCGCGCGCCGGCGTCACCATGGAGGGCGTGGCCGGCCTGAAGCCGGTCTTCCGCCCCGACGGCCTGGTCACGGCCGGCAACTGCTGCCCGCTGAACGACGGCGCCGCCGCCGTGATCATCATGTCCGACACCAAGGCCCGCGAGCTCGGCCTGACCCCGCTCGCCCGGATCGTCTCGACCGGCGTCACCGGCCTCTCCCCGGAGATCATGGGCCTCGGCCCGGTGGAGGCCTCGCAGCAGGCCCTGCGCCGCGCCGGCCTGACCGTCGACGACATCGACCTGTTCGAGATCAACGAGGCGTTCGCCGCCCAGGTGATCCCCTCCTACCGCGACCTGAACATCCCGCTGGAGAAGCTGAACGTGAACGGCGGCGCCATCGCCGTCGGCCACCCCTTCGGTATGACCGGCGCCCGGATCACCGGCACGCTCATCAACTCCCTCCAGTTCCACGACAAGCAGTTCGGCCTGGAGACGATGTGCGTCGGCGGCGGCCAGGGTATGGCGATGGTCATCGAGCGCCTGAGCTGAGCCACCGCGGGCCCTCCGGGTGAACCCCGAGTGAACCCCTGCGTGATCCCTGAGTGACCGTCACGGGACCCACCGTGACGCCACGGCCCGGTGTTCGAGAAAACTCCGAACACCGGGCCGATTTGTGATCCAATCTCCCCCAGGATGTGACCTATCTCCCTCTGCGGGTATATCGCCGCAGGTCAGCTGGGTCGCCCCAGTAAACCCGAGGGTCAAAGTCCTGTCCCTTTCGTGACGTTACGCACTGACAGCTTGATAGTCCGCCCTTCAAGCTGATGTAGGAAGTCGGGGGTCGACTTTGAACCGGGAGTACGTCAGTGAGCGCCATGCCGATCGCCTTGCTGCTCACCACGGCCGCCACGGGCGCCGTGGGCGTCGCTGTCCTGCGCAGTGTTCTGAAGCTGCGCCGTCAGGTCGCCGAGCTGCACACCCAGCTTGCCCAGAACCAGGCCGCCGCGATGCGCGCGCTGCTGCCGGCCGCCCGCAGCCATGCGGACGCCGAGCAGATACGGGCCGCCGTGGCCGAGGCGCTGGCCGAGGAGCGGGAGCGGGAGCTGGCCGAGGCGCGGGCCTTCTGGGCCGCGCAGGAGGTGCGTGACGCCTCCGACGCGCCTTCGCTGCTGGGCCTGGCGGACGGTGAGCCGTTCCTGCCCCGGCACAGCGACTTCGTGGGTCTGGAGCCGGTCGCCGAGCAGGGGACGGAGGCCGACGACTTCGCCGGGGGCGCCGCCACCGAGTCGCCGGAACTGGCCGCGGCCCGCCGCCGGCACCCGTCCCACCCGGATTTCGTGCCCGTGCAGTCGCCGGTGGTGAACGACCATGAGCGCACGGTCGCGACGCTGGAGCAGCTGGCCGAGTCCCAGGTCGAGCTCTCCGACGTGCGCCCCGGGCCGCTGGGGACGCTGGACGTCTATGTCTTCGCCGACGGCACGACGCTGTGCATGACGCCGGGGCACCGGGAGACGGCGGAACGGCTGGCCGCGGCGCTGAGCGCGGGCGAGACGCCGTACCTGCTGGGCGGGTCCGGGATCTCCGGCGCCTACACGCTGACGTTCGCGTGCGGCGAGGAGAACGTGTACATCCTGGCGGACCGGGTCATAGCGTCGCTGTGAGCCGTTGAGGGTGCGTGGTCGGGTGCCGGTGAGCGGGGGTTGCTCGCACAGTTCGCAGCGCCCCTGAAAGCAAAGAAGGGGCGCCGCAGTGCGCCCCTTCAGGGGCGCGGGGAACTGCGCGACCAGCCAGATCGCACCCGCACCCGACCATGCACCCCCGGCCCTCACACCCCCGCCCTCTTCTGGGCCTCCTCCACCAGGCGCACCGCGTCCCCCACCTCGGCGTCGCTCCTCAGCACCACCGCCAAGTCGTTCCCGGCCACCGTGATTTGGTCGGCGACCGCGAACATCCCCGCGTCCGGCATCTCCCGGGCCTCGCCGCCCGGCTCCTCGACGTCCTGCGCCCAGTCGGCCAACTGCCTGGCCAGCGCAAGCGCCTCCGCGGCCGCCCCCCTCTGCAGCCGACTCTGCGGCGCAGCCCTCAACTTGTCGGCGAAATGCTCCACGGCACGGGTAAGAGGCGTCGTATCAACCACGCCGTGAGCGTAACGCCTGACGTCGGCTGTCCTGTCCTGACTGTTGCCAACACGCCAACACTCAGGCACGGTGACGTGAAGGACCGGCTACAACCCCCTTTGCGCACCGGAGGCGCCGATGTCCCAAGTCTTCTCCGAGGAGACCCATCGCAACATGCTCGCCCGCATCCCCCACTGCACCGGTCGTGAAGTGTCCGACTGGCTGCGTACCGTGGCCGAAGGCCCGTCCCTCTTCCGCTTCGAGGAGAAGGTCAGCTGGCTCCGCCACGAGCACAACCTCGCGTACGGCCACGCGAAGGCGTTGATCCACGAGTACGACCTGAGGAGGGCCGCGCGCAAACTTCTCTAGGCGCGCACAGACGAGGAAGGGCCCCGGGGAGTCCCCGGGGCCCTTCTCGGTTCGCTTGCCTCTGTACGGGCGCTAGTCGTTGCTGCTGAAGATCGCCACCAGGCGCAGCATCTCGACGTAGATCCACACCAGGGTCAGGGTGAGGCCGAACGCGGCCAGCCAGGCCTCGTTCTTCGGGGCGCCGTACGCGATACCGTCCTCGATCTGCTTGAAGTCGAGGGTCAGGAAGAACGCGCCGAGCAGGATCGCGATGATGCCGACGATCGCACCGAGCGGACCGAAGCTGCGCAGTCCGCCGTTCTCGGCGACGCCGAACGCGACCAGCAGCAGGTTGACCGCCATCACCAGCACGAAGGCGATGGCGATGGCCATGCCGACGCGGGCGTAGCGGGCGGTGACGCGGATCCAGCCGGCCTTGTAGACCAGCAGGGTCGCGGCCGTGACCGCCATGGTGCCGAGCACCGCCTGGAACGGGGCGCCGCTCCACTGGCTGTTGTACATCTCGCTGATCACGCCGAGGAAGACGCCCTCGAAGGCGGCGTATCCCAGGATCAACGCGGGCACCGGGGTGCGCTTGAAGCTCTGGATCAGGGCCAGGACCATCGCCACGATCGCGGAGCCGAAGGCCAGGCCGTAGCTGGTGCTGGAGACCGGCAGCAGGGCCCAGGCGAGGGCCGCGCCGACGGCGACCGTGCCCAGCGTCATCGCCGAGCGCAGGACCACGTCGTCCATGGTCATCCGGCCGGTGGTGGCCGGGGCCTGCGGCGGGGCGCCCTGCTGGACGTCCTGCTGGGCGTAGGGGTTGTTCGCGTACGGGTTCTGCGCGTAGGGGTTCCCCTGTGCGTACCCGGCCTGCGGCGCGGTGTTGAAGCCCGCGTAGCCGTTGTCGCGGCTGAACCCCCGTCGCGAGAAGACCGGGTTACTGCTCCTCATTTCGCTCCTCCATGGCCACGGTGCGCGGCCTTGGCGTCAAGAGTAATGGATTGGCAAAAGAACGACCCTCGTACTTGGGGAGGATCTTTCCCTCGTGGTGCTGCGCAACACGCTACGCGGACCCCTCATTCCCGGCCATGGAGGGCTTCATTCCATGACCGGGTCGCTACACGGCCGGAACCGGCCGGAGATGCCTCAGGCGTCCAGCGGGAAGCCCGTGTACGCCTCCGCCAGGTCGGTCTCGGCCGCCCGGCAGGAGGCGATCCGGCCGAGCCGGGCTAGCTGGAGCCGGGCGTCGAAGGGGGTGTCCCCGGGGCCGCGGTGCAGCAGGGCCGTCATGTCGTACGAGAACCGCTCGGCCTGCCAGACCCGGCGCAGGCAGGTCGCCGAGTAGGTCTCCAGGAGCTCGGGCGAGCCCGTCTCCTTTTCGTGGGCGAGGGCGCGGGCGAGGGTGACGACGTCACCGACGGCGAGGTTCAGCCCCTTGGCACCGGTCGGCGGCACGATGTGGGCGGCGTCCCCGGCGAGGAAGACCCGGCCGTGCCGCATGGGCTCGTGGACGTACGACCGCATGGGTGTGACCGACTTCTGGGTGATCGGCCCGCGCGCGAGGCGCCAGTCGTCGTCGGTCTCCAGGCGCCGTTCCAGCTCGTCCCAGATCGCCTCGTCGGTCCAGTCCTCGGCGTCCGTGTCGGCCGGGACCTGGAGGTAGAGGCGGGAGACGGACGGGGAGCGCATCGACAGGAGGGCGAAGCCGCGGTCGTGGCGGGCGTAGACCAGTTCGTCGTGGGATGGGGCGACATCGGCGAGAATGCCCAGCCAGGCGTAGGGGTAGGTGCGCTCGAAGACCCGGGAGAGGGACTCGGGGAACGCGTCGCGGGCCACCCCCCAGAAGCCGTCGCAGCCGACGACGTACGTGCACTCCAGCACGTCCTCGCGCCCCTCGTGCCGGAACCGCACCCGCGGCCGCGCGCTGTCGGCGCCCTCCACGGCCAGCGCCTCCGCCTCGAAGAGCAGCGGGCCGCCCTCCTTGAGCTGGAGGGCGATGAGGTCCTTGCAGACCTCGGTCTGGGCGTAGACCGTCACGGACCGCCCGCCGGTGAGCCCGGGGAAGTCCACGCGGTGGCGCTGTCCGGCGAACCGCAGCTCGATGCCGTCGTGGCGCAGGCCCTCGCGGTCCATCCGCTCCCCGGCGCCGGCCGCGCGCAGCACGTCCACCGTGCCCTGCTCCAGGATCCCGGCGCGCTGGCGGTGTTCCACGTAGCCGCGGTCGCGGCCCTCCAGGACGACCGAGTCGATGCCGGCGTTGTGCAGCAGCCGGGCGAGCAGGAGCCCGGCGGGTCCGGCTCCGATGATGCCGACGGTGGTGCGCATCGGTCGTTCCTTCCGTGGACGGGGCGTCGTCGCCCGTTGCGGAGACTGCGGCGTTCACCTGGTTCGCCTGTTCGTCTGGTGAAATTTCCTTCACCTGGTTTACCCGAGTCTCCGTCCGCGCCTACCCCCTGTCAATGGACGCGCCCGAGCTCCGGCGGCGCGCGCGGCCGGCCGCCCGGTCCGCCGGAGGCGGTGGTGGGCCGGGCGGCCGGTGCGCGGAGCGGTGGGGCGTGGGTCAGCGGCCCGGCCAGCCGTCCAGGTGGCGGTGCAGGGTGACATCGGTGCGCGGGTCGCCCTTCGGGGCGTTCGCGACCGCGTCGTGCAGGACGGTGGTGACCTCGGCGGCCAGCCCGTCGGCCTGCGTGCGCAGCTCGTCGGCGGGCAGCGTGGAGCGGCTCAGCTCGTCGAGCCGGCGGTGGATGTCGGCGAGCTTGCCCCGCGCGGTGGCGTCGAGCAGCAGCGGGTTGGGCGTGGCGACCACGAACTGGTAGGCGCCGGCCAGGGTCTGGCAGCCCGTGCACTCCTTGTTGGCGGCGTCGCTGAGGTTCACCGCGTTCAGCCGCGTGTGCTCCCCGGCGACCGTGACGATCTGGAAGGACAGCGCGACCGAACGGCAGTGGTCGTCCGCCGAGCAGCCGGCCGAGACGGCGTTGGCCTGGTTGCGTACGGCGGCGGCGTTGACCTTGCCGAACTGACGGACCGTGAACGAGTCCCGGACCTGGGTGTGGTGGCCGCGGTCGGCGTGGCTGAAGACGTGGTCGGAGGCGACCGCGGCGTGCGGCACGGCGGTGGCCGCCTGTGCGGGCAGGGCGGTGGCCGCGCCGGCGACCCCGGCGGCGAACAGGCCGATCCGGACGGCCCGCCGGGTGAGCGGACCTGAGGTGGTGCGTGGTTTTCGGTGACTGCTCATGGATGCTCCTGTGCTTCTGCGGTAGGTGGTTCGGTGGCCGTGCGCCGGCCGGCCGCGTGGTGGTGGCCGGCGGACCGGCCCGCGCGGTGGCCGTACGACGGCCCGGGGCCGCTCGTCAGGACGTGGCCGGGGCCGGGGAGCTGGGCGGGTCGCTGGCCGGCGGCGGGGACGGGCTGGGCGGCGGGGACACCGGGACGCTCTCCGACGGCGTGGGCGACGGCTCGGGCTCCGTCGTGCCGGGCCCGTCGGACGGCGAGGGCACCGGATCGGCGACCGTTCCCCCGCTGGACGGCACCGGCGACCTGGAGCCACCGTCGCCGGGACCGCCGGGTACCGAGGCGGACGGCGACGCCGAGGCGGACGCCTGGCGCGAGGACTCCGTCGGCGAGGGCCCGGCGCCCGCCCCGGCCGAGGCGGCCGGGGCACCGGCCGCCGGGTCCGACGGGCTGCCGGATCCCGTCGGGCGGTCCGGGGTCGTGGCCTGCCGGGCCGGCGGTGCCTCGGTCGGCACCCCCGGCTGCAGGATCGGCGCGATCGGCGGCTGCTTGGGCAGCGGCTTCGGCGTCACCCCGGAGACCCAGGCGTAGCTGAGACCGGTGAGCCCGGCGAGGGCGAGGGCGCAGACCGCGAGCCTGAGCCCCGGCCGGCCCGCCGTGGTGCGTTTCGCGGCCCGGATGATCCGCCCGCCGATCTTCACGGACAGATAGACGACACCGGCCATCGGGCACAGCAGCATCACGCTGCCGATGGTTCCGACCAGCCCCTCGACGATCTTCCCGTCCACGAACGCCGAGCCGGTGCCGACGAGCTGCTCGGTCAGGGAGCGGGTCATGGTGGTGAGGATCCGCGGCAGGTTCCACAGCGCGTACCCGAGTTCGCCGATGATCAGCGGGACCATCGTCAGCACCCAGGTGGCGACGATGGCGCGCGCCGACTTCTTGAGCCCGGCGACCTCCTCGCGGGCCTTGTCCCCCCGCGGCCCCGGCACCAGGGCCAGCAGGATCGGCTTGATCTTGCCGTACAGGTCCGGGACCCCGGCCAGGTCGCCGAGGATGTAGTAGCCGTCCAGCCGTACGGCCGGCATCAGCTGTTCCAGGATCTCGAAGTGCCCGAGGTAGACCGTGGCCAGGAAGAACTGCGCCCCGGTGGCGAAGTAGGCGCCGGCCATGGCCAGCATGAAGACGATGTTGAAGTAGACGCCGCCGAGGTCGGTGCGGAGCCGGCCGGCCCGGCCGATCCGGTAGACGTCGGTGACGTCGGTGTACATCGAGGGCCAGATGAGGAAGAGCCCGCACCCGATACAGCCGGGGCGGGCTCCGCCGTACCTGCACGCGGAGGCGTGGCCGAACTCGTGGAAGACGAGGGAGGCCACGGTGAGCGCGAAGACGACGAGGATCAGGACGGGCTGGTCGAGCACCTCCAGGACGGGTTCTATCGCCCCGAAGAACCCGAACAGCCAGACGTCCATGCCGACCACCGCGGCCAGCACCAGTGCCACCACCACCGGTCGGTGCAGCCAGGCCAGCGAACGGGCGATCTTCGCCGTACGCCGCTCGTCGAAGATCACCCGGTGGCCCTTGAGGGCGAGCAGCAGGTCGGAGCGCGGGGCGTCGACCTCGTCGTCCTCCTGGCCCTCCGGGACCGTCACTCCCAGCGGTTCGAGCTTCTTCTCGACGAGGTAGCGGATGTTCTCCCCGCTGACCTCGCGGCCGAAGCGGGCGCTGACCCGGTGGGCGATGGCCTCGGCATCGCGGACGCCGTCGACCGACGACGCCACCAGGTACAGCAGCCGGGACAACTGCACGACCTGCCCGTCCCCCCGACGGGCGATGTACTTGGGCTCGGTGAATCCCGACCCCTGGTACTCGCCGTGCAACCGCAGTCCCGCGCTCAGCCTCGGGATCGGCGACGGTGGGTCGACCACCGGCAGGTTGCCCGTCGCGACCTGCTCGTAGGTGACCGGCCAGCCGCCGGGTCCGGGCACCGGGCCCGTGTCGTACAGTGCGGCGGTCCCGTCTCCGAGCACCGTCATGTGTGGTCTCCCCCCGGATCCCGCATGCAGTTCCCCCCTTGGCGCCGGTCCGACGCCGGCCGCGAGCGCCACCGCCGGGGCGACGGCGGTGGCGCTCCCGGGGACTACTGGGTGACGCTGATCGTCTGCGCGGCCTGCGAGCTGGCGGACGACCACGAGGAGTGGTCGTTCAGGGCGGCGGACTGGTTGGACGCGTCGATGTTGGCGATGTGCTTGGTGACGTTGACGGTCTTGCCGAAGCTGAACTTCAGGCGGCCGAGGGCCTCACGGCCCGGCAGCAGCTCGGCGGACTCGTTCTCCAGCTCGTTCATGTCCATGCTCATGACGGATGTCCTTTCGTTTCGTGTGCGATGAGGTCGAGGTGGGCGCCGGCGCCGTGCGCCGGCGCGGTGTTACTGGGTGACGCTGATGGTCTGGGCGGCGCCGGAGTCGGCCACCGACCACGACGAGTGGTCGTTCAGGGCGGCGGACTCGTTGTGGGCGCTGATGTTCGCGACGTGCTTGGTGACGTTGACCGTCTTGCCGAAGCCGAACTTCAGCCGGCCCAGGGCCTCACGACCCGGCAGCAGCTCCGCGGACTCGGCCTCGAGCTCATGGGCGTCCATCATGATCGCTTCCCCCTCAGGGATAGACATTTCCGATCGGACCGAGTCAGGTTCCCCCCGGACTCTGTCCAATCTGGTCGGACGAGCTGTCCAACGAGATTGGACACTAGGGCCTCGGAGACCCCTCGCGCAACCCGTTCGGGAAATCACCCTCTCGGCCGATCGCGGTGGCGACCGTAGAATCGGCGCGACATGGCGGACTCCGCAGGCGGCGAGCAGGAAGTGACTCAGTGGCCAACGCACTGCAGCAGTTGATCCGTGAGCACCTCGACCGCAAGGGCTGGTCCTACGGTGACGTGGCGCGGCGCGGTGGTGTCCCCCGCTCCACGGTCCACCACCTGGCCACCACCGAGCGGGTGGTCCGCATGCCCCAGACGGCGACCCTGGAGGGCCTGGCCAAGGGCCTGGAGCTCCCGCTGGAGAGCGTGCGCCGGGCCGCCGCCGAGGCGTGCGGGATCCACGTGTACGACACCTCGCCGGACGCCGGCGCGACCGGCGGCGCCGCCGACCCCGAGGTCGCGCTGCTCATCGCGAGCGTCCAGAAGCTGTCGGCGGACGACCGCCGCCATGTCACCGCGCTGGTCGAGTCCCTGCTGGACCGTTCCTCCGGGCCCGCCAAGGAGAAGTGACCGCCACCGGACGGCTCCTCGAACGCTCTCGGACGGTCTTTCGCCAAGTCGGAAAAAGAATCCGACTCCGCACGAAACCGTGAAGATCCAGGACTAGTCTCTCGTTCTGCCCGGGACGCGAGAGCCGCACGACCACGGGCTCTCAGGGGGAAATGTGTTGTTCGTGCACGGCGGAACCGCGACGGCCGTGGTCCGGGGACCCGACGGCGAGTCGGTCGTCCTGCTGTCCGGGGAACTGCCCGAGGTGCTCACCGACGCCTCGGTCACCGAGCTCCTGGACCTGGCCGCCGCCATCCTGGACGCCGGTGAACTCGCCCTCTTCGAGGAATGCCTGCACGC
This sequence comes from Streptomyces sp. NPDC026538, assembly GCF_055567535.1. NCBI lineage: Bacteria > Bacillati > Actinomycetota > Actinomycetes > Kitasatosporales > Streptomycetaceae > Streptomyces > Streptomyces sp. NPDC026538. Next base: position 196,213 of record NZ_JBVHQG010000014.1, on the reverse strand, counting down.
ATTGCGCAGCAACGGCATGCGGGCGGGCCGCCGCATCGAGGTCGACGGCGCGGTCCTGACCGTCTACGAGGGGTGAGCCGACCCGGTGTCCGGGCAATGCCGCCATTCGGTTTTCCGGTCGTGTCGAACCCGTCCACGGATTCGGGATAATCACCCCTCGGTCGCAACGCCCCCGGTATAAGGTTCTGGCGCCGAATCACGACAGGGGGAACTCCGTGACATCGAACAGCTGGGATCCGAATTCCTCACACCAGGAGAAAACCGGACGGATTTCACGGCGCACGTTACTGAGAAGCGGCGGTGTCGCGGGACTCGGGGTATTCATACCGGTCGCCGGAAACGCGGACCCCGCCGCCGCCGCGCCCGCACCTCACGTCGTCGCCCGCGAAAGCGCCAATCTCGCCGTCTCTCTCTCACCCGACGGCCGCACCATCGCCCTCGACGCGCTCAACGCGATCTGGCTGCTCCCCGCGGCCGGCGGCACGGCCCGCCGGCTCACCGAGGACGGGCTGGACGCCACCCAGCCGCACTGGGCGCCCGATGGGCAGACCCTGGTGTTCCAGTCGTTCCGCAAAGGGGCCTACGACCTGTGGCGGATCGGCGCCGACGGATCGGGACTGCGGCGGCTGACCGACGGGGCGGGGTACGACCAGGAGCCGAAGTTCTCGCCGGACGGCCGGCTGGTGGCCTTCGCCTCCGACCGCGGCAACGCCGGGCGCATCTGGCTGCTGGACACCGGGACCGGTGGTCTGCGCCCGCTGACGCAGGGCGACCGCAACGTCTCCATGCCCGCCTGGTCACCCGACGGAAGGCGGGTGGCCTACATCGCCGACGGCGGGGTGGTCGAGGCCGTCGACATCCTCTCGGGAGCGGTCGAGACCCTGGTCACCGGGCCCGCGGACGCGGCCCTGTACGCGCCGTCGTTCAGCCCCGACGGACGGCACGTGACCCATGTGCGGGTGACCGGGCCGCGCGCCGACCTCATGCTGGACGACCGGGCCCTGACCGACGGGGAGGACGTGTTCCCGCTGGCAGCCTGCTGGCTCAGCGCCGACGAACTCCTCTACACCGCCGACGGACACATCCGCCGCCGCACCCTGGACGGCACGCGGACCGACATTCCGTTCCGCGCCGAGGTGAGCCTCGCGCGGCCGGCCCCGTACCGGCGCCGCAGCCCGGACATCACCTCCACCCGCCCGCAGGACGTCCTCGGCGTCGCCGACCCGGTGCTGTCACCCGACGGGCACGACATCGCCTTCCGGGCGCTCAACGCCCTGTGGCTGCTGCGCGACGGCGAGCGGCCGCGACGGATCGTGGGCGACGGTTACTGGAACGCCTCCCCCGACTGGTCTCCCGACGGCCGTTCCCTGGTCTACGTGAGCGACCGCGCCGGTACCGCGAACCTCTGGCGCCACGACCTCGCCGCCGGTACCCGCGAGCGGCTCACCGACCTGCCGAACGCCCAGCTCTCGCCGCGCTGGTCACCCGACGGAACCCGGATCGCGTACCAGGACGAAGGCGGCGCCACCTGGGTGCTGACCCTCGCCGACGGCTCGGTGACCAAGGTGGTGGGCGAGCTCTACCAGCCCGGTCCCCCCGCCTGGTCGCCGGACGGCAGGCTGATCGCGCTGGCCGCGGTCGCCCCGTACTCCCGCCGCAGCAGCAACGGACACAACCAGCTCCTCACCGTCGACCTGGACACCCACGAGGTGCGCTACCAGGCCCCCGCGCCGGGGCGCTCCCTGTCCACCCGCAGCGGCGACGGCCCGCTGTGGACGCCGGACGGCCGGCATCTGGTCGTGGGTATGGAGAGCCTCGCCTGGCGGGTACCGGTGGATGCCGACGGGCGGATCACGGGCGAGCCCGAGCCGCTGACCGACGAGACCACGGACTCCTTGTCGATCGACGCCCGCGGCACCACCTTGCTGTACCTGTCCGACGGGCGGCTGCGCGCCCACGGCCTCGACGGCTCCGGCACGCGCACCGTCCCCACGCGGCTGACCTGGAGCCGCCGCCCCGCCCCCGCGGGGCGCACCGTCGTACGGGCCGGGGCCCTGTGGGACGGCACCGGCGGCGAGCTCCGTCACGACGTGGACATCGCCGTCGAGGACGGACGGATCACCGAGGTGGCGCGCCGCGGCACCGTCCGTGGCGGCCGGACCGTCGACGCGTCCGCGCTGACCGTCCTGCCCGGACTGATCGACACCCACAACCACTGGCACTGGCGCGGCCCCCAGTGGGGCGACCGGCAGGGCCGGGCCTGGCTGGCGTACGGCGTGACCACCAGCCGGACCCCGGGGGACCCCGCGTACCAGATGGTGGAGAACCGGGAGGCGCTGGCGGCGGGTGCCCGGGTGGGGCCGCGGTACTTCGGTTCCGGAGAGGGGTTCGAGGGGACCCGCGGCCGGCACCGGGTGATGCGTCCGGTCTTCTCGCGCGCCCAGCTCGACCGCGACCTGCAGCGGGCCTTCGCGCTCCGCTACGACCTGCTGAAGTCGTACATCCGGCTGCCGCTCGACCTGGAACGCGAGGTGGTGGAGCGCGGCCACGCGGCCGGTGTGCCGGTCACCTCGCACTACCTCTACCCGGCGGCCCGCACGGGTCTGGACGGGATGGAGCACACCGGCGGAGGTAACCGGCTCGGCTACTCGCGCACGCTGAGCTTCGCCGCCGGCCGGACCTTCCAGGACTCCGTGGACCTGCTCGCCGCGAGCGGCATGTGGATCTCCACGACCACGCTGTTCGCGACGGAACTGCTCGCCGACGACCGGTCGCTGGTCGAGGACGAACGCACCCGGATCCTGTTCCCGGACTGGGAGTACGAGCGGCTGCGGCAGAAGGCCGACAGCGCCGGATCGGGCCCGGACGCCGAGCTCAACCATGCCTGGACGGTGGGCGACTGCGACATGCTGCTGCGGGTGCACCGGGCCGGCGGGCTGGTCGTGGCGGGCACGGACGCGGCGCTGGACGACATCGGCATCAGCATCCACCAGAACCTCCGGGCCCTGGTCAAGTACGGGTTCGCGCCCTGGGAGGCGCTCATCACCGCGACCGGGAACGCCGCCCGCTGCCTGGGCCTGGCCGACCGGCTGGGCGCCGTCGCCCCCGGTCTGCTCGCCGACCTGGTGTTCGTGGCGGGCGATCCGCTGCGCGACATCGCCGCCGCCGCGGCCGTACGGCAGGTGATGTCCGGGGGCAGGATGCACACCGTGCCGGAGCTGCTGGAACCGTTCCGCAGGCCCGCGGCGGCCACGGAGACCGTCGCGCACCCCCACCACGTGCGGACCGCGGCGGCCTCCGCCCTGCGCGACGCGGACCACTACTGGCACGAGGCCGAGTGGCGGCACCAGGGGTGCTGCCGTCAGCGGTGACCCCTGCCGTCACCAAGGGTCCGGGCGGGGTTCACCCCGCCCGGACTCCTGAAGAGCACGCCTTGTTCTCTGCCCGTGATTCCCGGCCCGTGGTTATCTGCCAGTGATTCCCCTGCCCGTGGTTTCTCTGCCTGTGATTCCCTGCCGCGCCGAATCAGTTGACCTGACGCTCCCGGCCCGCCCAGAACCGCTCGCGTAATTCCCTTCGAAGGATTTTTCCGCTGGGATTCCGGGGCACCCGCTCGATGAATTCGTAGCCGCTCGGGGATTTGAAATCGGCGATGTGATCCCGGAGGAAGAGTTTCAGTTCCCGTGGTTTCACCGTTGTTCCGGAGCGCAGGACGACGAAAGCGCGCACGGCCTCGCCCCAGCGTTCGTCCGGTACGCCGATCACCGCCGCCTCGGCCACCGCCGGATGGCCGCACAGGGCGTTCTCCACCTCGGCCGGATAGACGTTCTCACCGGCCACGATGACGGTGTCCTTGATGCGGTCGCAGATGTGCACGTAACCGTCCTGGTCGAGGTAGCCGGCGTCGCCGGTGCGCAGCCAGCCGTCGACGAGGCTCTCGCCGGTCGCCTCCTTCAGGCCCCAGTACTCCAGCATCACCGCGGGCGTGCGCAGCCGGATCTCCCCGACCTCGCCGGTCGCCAGGGCGGTGCCGTCCTCGCCGGTCACCGCCACCTCGACACCGGGGTAGGGCCGGCCCGCCGCGCGCAGTCGGGGGCTGCCCGGCACATGGTCCGCGGGCGGCAGACACAGCGCGGTGTTGCCGCTCTCGGTGAGCCCGTACAACTGCGCCAGATCGCAGCGCAGGGTCTCGATGCACTGCAGCAGCAGCGTCTCGGAGATCGGGGAGCCGCCGTAGGTGACCTTGCGCAGGGAGACGAAGTCCTGCGGGCCGACGCCGGGCTCGGCCAGCATCATCTGCAGCATCGCGGGCACGGCGAGGGTCGTGGTGACACCGAGCTCGCGGACCAGCCGTACGGCGTCGTGGGCGGAGAACATCCGCATGGCCACGTTCTTCACGCCGGCGTTGAAGCCCTGCATGGCCCACCAGATGCCGGCGACGTGGAAGCCGGGGATGCTGATGAGGCTGACGTCCCCCGGGTGCCAGTCGATCCAGTCGAGGCCGTGTTCGGCCAGCAGGTCACGGATGGCGAAGAAGCTGCGGTGGGCGAGGACGACACCTTTCGGCAGGCCTGTCGTGCCGCTGGTGTAGAGCTGGACCACCGGGTCGTCGGGGGCAGCCTCGACCGCGAGGTCGTCCTGCGGGAACTCCGCCCGCCACTCCTGGAAGCCGAGGCCGCTGCCCTGGCATCCGTCCACGCCCACCACCACGGGCCGGGACGGCAGCCGCGCACGGGACCGCTCGGCCACGTCGGTGTACTCCCGCTCCGCAAAGATCAGTTCGGCCTCGGAGTCGCCCAGGATGTGGTCGACCTCGCCCGGGGTGAGACGCCAGTTGACCGGGACGAGAACGGCGCCCGTCTTGGCGCAGGCGAAGAAGATCTCGTAGTAGTGCTCCGACTCCTTGCCGAGGTAGGCGACGCGCGAGCCCCGGCCGATCCCCGCGGCGGCCAGGGCGCGGGCCGAGCGGTTGCTGTCGCGGTGCAGCCGCTCGTAGGTGACCTCCCGGCCCTCGCACACCAGGGCCACCTGCTGGGGCTGCCGCGCCGCGTGGAACGCCACGGTGTCGACGGCGGTCCGGAGATTCGGATAGTGCATTCGGGCGTCCAATCCGTAGACGGTCAGGTCCAGTCGTGGTGGTCGGGCCAGAAGCGCCGGCCGGTCAGCGCGGGCCCCGGCAGCCTCAGCAGCGGGGGGCGCGGACCGTCCTCGGGCCACAGCGCCGGGAGGTCGGGCGGGCCCCCCGCGATGTGCCGTTGCGCGAGCCGGGACAGCAGCAGGGTGCGTTCCGTGCCGTCCGGGGGTGTCGGCGCGGCGGTCCGGGCCCCGTCCGCCACCCGGGCCAGTTCCCGCAGCAGACCGGCCCGGTCGTGCACCACCGACGCGTACCGCACCGCCAGATGGTCCCGTGCCTCGGCGAGCGTGCGGCTGACCGCGGCCGGGCTCCAGTCCGTGCTCTCGCGCAGGCGGTGGAGCATCCGCCGGGCCGTGGCCGCGAGGGCCAGGTCGTTGTGGCCGGACAGCAGAAGCAGCCACGGCCCGGGGAAGTCCGGTTCCCCGGCGTCGCGCTCGGGAGCACTCTCCAGGACGACATGCGCGTTGGTCCCGCAGAAGCCGAAGCCGCTCACCCCGGCGCGCCGGACGTCCTGGGCGGGCCAGGGCAGGGGCGCGGCGGCGAGTCTCAGCCCGGTGCGGCGCCAGGGGATGTCAGGGTCCAGGTCGTCCGCGCCGGGCTGCGGCGGCAGTTCGGCGTGTGCGAGGGCGAGCGCCGTCTTCATCAGCCCCGGGCCGCCGGAGGCGGTTTCCAGATAGCCGATGTTCGCCTTGACGGACCCGATGTGCAGCGGCGGCGCGTCCGGGGAGAACCGCTCGTAGGCCTCGGCGATCGACTCGGCCTCGATCTGACCGCCCAGTCGGGAGCCGTTCGCCTGGGCCTCGACGTACTGCACGTCGGCGGGTGACACCCCGGCGTCGCGCAGCGCGCGTTCGATCACCGCCTTCTGGCCGCGGGCCGAGGCGACGGACATGCTCGGCCGGTCGCCCTGCGCGTGCACCGCGCTGCCCCGCACCAGCGCGTACGGCAGACGGCCCGCGGAGACGGTGTCGGCGTACCGCTCGAGGACGACGACGCCGCATCCCTCTGCGCGCACATGCCCGTCGGCCCGGCGGGTGAAGGGCCGGCTGCGGCCGCTGGGCGACAGCATGCCGGCCCGGTCGAGGATGCCTGTGCTGAACGGCGACAGCAGCAGGTTGGCGATGCCCACCAGCGCGATGTCGCACTCCCGCCGTCGCAGGGCCTGTACGGCCAGGTGCACCGCGGTCAGCATCGACGAGGAGGCCGTGTCGACGGTGATCGCCGGACCGGCCACCCCCAGTGCCAGGGCGATCCGGCCGGAGAAGGCGCTGGGGGAACTGCCGGTGCTCATGTGCGGGGACAGCGCGCCGTCCGGGAGCCCGCCGCGCAGCCAGGCGTACGGGTACTCCACCGGCCCGGCGCCGGCGAAGACGCCGACGCTCGAGCGGCGCAGCCGCTCCCGGGAGAGGCCCGCGTCCGCCAGGGCCTGCACGGTGACCTCCAGCAGCAGCCGCTGCTGCGGGTCCATGTGCAGCGCTTCCTGCTCCGGAATGCCGAAGTAGGAGGCGTCGAACAGGTCCACGTCCGCCAGGTACGCGCCCTGGCGCAGCCGGTCGGCCAGTGGCGCCAGGTCGGGTGCGGCGAGGTTCCAGCGCGGCCGGCCAAGGCTGTCGGACGGCACACCGGCGGCCTCGGTCGCCAGCACCCGCCCCTCGCGCAGGGCGGTCCCCAGGGACCGGGCGTCGTCCAGGCCGCCGGGGAGGCGGCAGCCCATGCCGACGACGGCGATCCCCTGGGACTGCTCCTGGCGCTGCCGGGCGAGCATCACCATGAGCTGCTTCTTGGACAGCGATTCCAGATAGTCGATGTAGCTCGTCACGTTCCCTCGCACCGTCCTACAGCAGGCTCTCGCGCAGTGCGGCCAGTTCCTCGTCCGCCTCCGCCTCGGACAGGTCCTCCACGTCGCCGGCCCCGCCCGGCGTCTGTTCCTCGGCCGGCTCCGGCGTGTCCGGAACGAGCCGGCCGTCGATGAAGGCCGCCAGGGGCCGTACGGCCGGGTGGTCGAAGAGGGTGGAGGCGGGCAACGGGATGCGGAACACCGCCTCCAGGGCGTTCTTCAACTCGACCGAGGCGAGGGAGTCCAGGCCGAGGCTCACGAACGGGGTGTCGGGATCGACGTCCTGTGGGCCGTCGTACCGCAGCACCTCCGCGACCTTGGCGCGCAGCAGCTCCCGCAGCGCGGCCTCGCGCTCCGGTTTCGGCCGGGACAGCACGGCGTCCAGGTCGACCTCGGGCGCACGCGTGCCACGGTCGCCCGACAGCAGGTCCTTGAACAACGCGTTGGCGAACGGCTGGGAGGCGGTGTACGCGTCCCAGTCGAACGCTCCGACGACCGCCTGGGCGTGCGGCCGGGCGAGCGCCGTGAACAGGGCGCGCAGCGCGGCGCCGGGCTTCACGAACTTCAGTCCCCGGTCCTCGATCCCCTTGATCTGCTGGGCGGTGAGCGAGGCGGCCATGCCGATCTCCGCCCACGGCCCCCAGTTGACGCTCAGGCCCGGCAGTCCGGCGGCGGCCCGCCGCTGCATGAGGACGTCCATGTAGGCGTTGCCCGCGGCGTAGTTGGCCTGCCCGGCGGCGCCCAGGACGGCGGCGATCGAGGAGTAGCCGACGAAGAAGCGCACCGAGGGCACGGCGGCGGCCGCCCGGTGCAGCAGCCATGTCCCGTACACCTTGGCCCGCAGGACGCTCTCCATGCTGTCCCAGGTCTGGCCCGTCAGCGGTGCGTCGGCGAGGACGCCCGCCGCGTGCACGATGCCGCCGAGCGGGGCGGCCCCGTCGGTGAGGGCGCCGATGATGCGCTCGACGTCGGCGGGGTCGGCGATGTCGCCGTGATGGACGCTGACCTCGGTCTCGTCGCCGAGTTCGGCGGAGAGCTCGATCAGCTCGGGCAGCGTCAGCTGTCGGCGGCTGACGAGGGCCAGTCGGCGGGCGCCCTGCTGTACCAGCTTGCGGGCGGTGGCCAGGCCGAGCGCGCCGAGACCGCCGGTGATCAGATAGGTCTCCCCGGCGCTGATACGGACCGGTTCGGCCGGCCGCTCGTGCTCGTCGCGGAAGGCGATGACGATCTTGCCGAGGTTGGCCCCCCGGCTGAGCGCCCCGAACGCCTCCTCGATCTCGTCGAGCGCGTACCCGACGGTCGGCAGGGCGCCGAGCCGGCCGGCCTCGACATGGTCGGCCACCGTGCGCAGGATGTCCTGGTTGAGCTGGTCGAGTTCGTGCGGCGGCAGCTCGCTGAGGTCGAAGTTGTGGTGGTCGACGTCGGGGCGTTCGGCGCGCATCCGCTCGGCGGACCAGATGCCGATCTTGCCGAGTTCGACGAACCTGCCGCCGTGCCCGAGGGCGCGCAGCCCGGCCGGGATGTAGTCCTTGTTGAGGCTGTTGAGGACGATGTCGACGCCCTCGCCGCCGGTGGCCTCGAGCACCTCGTCGGCGAAGTCGAGGGTGCGCGAGTTCATGATGTGGCGCACACCCTGGGAGCGCAGCAGCGGCCACTTACGGGGGCTCGCGGTGGCGTACACCTCGGCGCCGGCGAGCTGTGCGAGCTGCACGGCCGCCTGTCCGACACCGCCCGCCGCGGCGTGGATCAGCACCCGGTCGCCGGCCTTGATCTTCGCGAGGTGGTGCAGGGCGTGGTAGGCGGTGACGTAGGCGGCGGGCAGCCCGGCGGCCTCGGTGAAGGTGAGGCCGGCGGGCTTGCGCACCACGACGGTGGACGGCACCGTGACCCGGCGCCGCATGCAGCCGATCCGGCTGAGGACGACCTCGTCGCCGGGCCGGAAGTCGGCGTCGGGCCCGGCGGCGACGACCGTGCCGGCGGCCTCGAAGCCGAGCGGCAGCGGCTCGTGCGGCAGCCCGTTGTCGAGGGCGTACTGGCGCAGCATCCCGAGGGCGTTGAGGACGTCCTTGAAGTTCAGGCCCGCGGCGTGGACCTGGACGGTGACCTCGTTCCCGGCCGGCTCGCGGTCCTCGACCGGCACCGGGCGGACCGCGGAGAACTGCCCGTACTCGGTGACGGTCAGTTCGAAGTTGCCGTCCGTGTCCACGGCGGTGACCGGGGCGTCGGGCAGCAGGCGCTTGACGTGGCGGATGCCGCCCCGGTAGGCGATCTGGAAGTCGCCGCCGGTGCCGTCACCGGCCAGCACCTCGTCGACCAGCGGCTGCGGGTCCGGGCCCGCCAGGTCGAGCAGGGTGGCGCGCAGCGCCGGGTACTCGTTGAGGAGTACGGCCCCGAAGCCCCACAGCGACGCGGCGGCCAGGGGGTCCGGCTCCAGGGAGCCGGTGCGGTCGCCCGGCAGCCACTGGGCCCGCTCGGTCACCAGCAGCACGCGCAGGTCACGGCCGGAGCCGAGACGTCCGGCGGCGTCCGTCAGAGTGAGCAGGTCGCGGTAGTTGCGCTCGGTCTCGGCGCGCAGCCGCTCCTCCCCGTGGGCGGCGGGCTCCGGGGTCCAGAACCAGCACAGGTCGGTGACCGCGGGGTGCTCGTCGAGCATCCGGACCGCGGTGGCCGAGTCCGGGGCGTGCAGCAGGGTCACGCCCGACTCGGCCAGCCGCTGCGTCGCCGCGGTGAGCGCGGCCGGGTCGTGGTGGACGGCCAGGACCTCGCGGCCCTGCTCGGTGGTGCCGGCCGGGGGCAGCGAGCGCTTGAGCCAGCGTGGCCGCAGGAGCATCCGCTCGGCGGGGTCGGCGGGCGCGCCGGCGACCCGCTTGAGCCGTACCCCCTCGACGGCGAAGACCGGGCGGGTGCCTTCCAGGGCCGCGATGTCGGCGGTGAGTTCGCCCGCCGTCTCGTCGAGCGTCACCTGGATGAGGATGCGCAGGTCCGCCTTGGGCCGCTTGAAAAGTGCGACGCGGTCGAAGCCGACGGGCAGATAGGTGCCGTCGAGGTCCACGGCCGCGCCGAGGGTCTGCATGGCGCAGTCCAGCAGCGAGGCCCGCAACTGCTCGGGGGCCGGGGTCTCCAGGCCGCGGAGCTCGCCGACCGCGAAGCCGTCCGGGTAGCGGTCGACCCCGAGGACGCGCCGGAACTCGGGCCCGTAGGGCAGGCCGAGGTCGGCGTAGTGCTCGTACAGGTCCTCGCCGCGGTGCCGTACCTGGCGGGTGCCGGGCCGCTCGGCCGTGGCACCCAGCCGCTGGATCACGGTGTCCGGTCCGGCGCCGGGCCGGCCGTCGGGCGCGGGGTCCAGGGTCGCGGTGGCGTGGACGCGTTCGATGACGCCGTCCCGGCCGTCGACGCGGCTGACGATCTCGACCGCGGCCGGGCCGTCAGCGGGGTCCCTGCCGGGTTCGGTGCGCAGCCGGGTGCGGACCTCGACCGGCTCGCCCTCCTTGAGGAACAGCGGTTCCAGAATGCGTACGTCCCGTACCGGGCGGGTGGTCTCACCGTGGACCGCGTCCTGGAGGGCGAGGACGATCTCGACGTAGCCCGCTCCCGGGAAGACGGCCTGCTCCATGACGACGTGGTCGGCCAGGTACGCCGGGGCAGCCGGGTCCAGGTGCGTGGCGAACTCCCGCTCTCCGGTGGCGCGCTGGTCGGCGGTGGACACCTCCCGGCCCAGCAGCGGGTGGTGCGCGGGGCCGGTGCCCGGGGTGGTCAGGGCGGCGCGGGGGCGCTCGCCGGGAAGGCGGTAGCGCTTCTTGGCGAACACATAGCCCGGCAGCGGTACGAGTCGGCCGCCGCTCTCCTGGTGGTAGCCGGTCCAGGAGACGTCGAGACCCGCCTCGTAGGCCCGGGCCAGGGCGGTGCGGATGGTGCCGGCACCGGTGTCGGACCGGGCGGCGCTGTTCAGCCACAGGTGCGTGGCCGGGTCACCGGTCTGCCGGCCCATGCCGGTGAGCGCGGAGGAGGGCCCCACCTCGATGAAGACGTGCCTCCCGCGGGCCTGCACACAGGTCATGCCGGCCGCGAAGTCGACGGGTTCGGCGATGTGCCGTACCCAGTAGTCCGGGGTGCCGACCTGGTCGAGGGTGGCGACCTGCCCCGTGAGGTTGGACACGAAGCTCAGCCGCGGCTCGTGGAAGGCGATGCCGGCGATCGCCTCCCGGAAGGCGTCGAAGACCTCGGTCATGAGCGGGGAGTGGAAGGCGTGCGAGACCGGCAGGGCCTTGGTGCGCACGCCCCGCTCCGCCAGCTTCGCGGTGATCGCGGCGAGGGAGTCCCGGCCCCCCGAGACGACGCACTGCTGCGGGGAGTTGACCGCGCCGAAGCTGACGTCGGCGTGGCCCTCCAGCAGGGGCGCCACCTCCCCGGCCGGGGCGAGGACGGCGGTCATGCCGCCGGGGGTCCGGACGGACTGCATCAGCCGGGCCCGTACGGCGACCAGCCGGACCGCGTCCTGGAGCGTGAACAGGCCCGCGAGCGCGGCCGCGGTGATCTCGCCGACGCTGTGGCCGAGGAGGACCGAGGGCCGTACGCCCCAGGACATCCAGAGCCTGGCGGTCGCGTACTCCAGGCTGAACAGCGCGGGCTGGGTGTAGAGGGTCTGGTCGATCGCCTCGGCGCTGTCCGGCGCCTCACCGAACATGATCTCCTTGACGGAGCGGCCGAGCCGGTCGGCGAAGAGGCGGTCGCACTCGTCGAGGTGGCCGCGGAAGACCGGGTAGCGGTCGTACAGGGCGCGCCCCATGCCGACGTACTGCGAGCCCTGGCCGGTGAACAGGAACGCCACCTGCGCGTCACGGAATCCGCTGTCCGTTGTGGGCGTGCTGTCCGTGGTGTCCCTGGTGTCCTCGTCGCCGCGTTCCAGGTATCGGGCGAGCAGCCCGTCCAGGTCGTCACGGGAGGAGACCGGGGCCGCGAGCCGGGCGCCGAGGTGGGTACGGCCGACGTTGGTGCTGTAGCAGAGGTCCGGCACGGCGAGGTCCGGATGGGCGGCGAGGAACGCGCGGTGGCTCTCGGCCTGCGCCCGCAGCGCGGGGCGGTCCTTGGCGGAGAGGGTGAAGACGTCGCGGCCGTCGGCCGGCGCGGCGGGGCGCTCGGGCGCGGGCGGCGCCTGTTCCAGGACGACCGAGGCGATGGTGCCCGCGAAGCCGAAGGAGTTGACCAGCGCCCGCCGGGGACCCTCCGCCTCCCAGGGGTGCGGTCCCCCGGTCGGCACGGTCACCCGGTAGCGGTCCCACGGGATGTGGCGGGACGGCGTCTCGAAGTTGATGTGCGGGTAGATCGCCCCCTCCAGCAGCTGGCACACCACCTTGGCGACACCGCCGACGCCCGCAGCGGCCTCCATGTGGCCGATGTTCGTCTTCACCGAGCCGACGACGAGCGGGGAGCCCTCGTCACGCGAGTCGGCGAACACGCTGTTGATCGAGCCCAGTTCGATGGGGTCGCCGAGGGATGTGCCGGTGCCGTGGGCCTCGACGTACTGGATGTCGCCCGGTCCGAGCGCCGCGCTCTCCAGCGCGGCCCTCATCAGCGCGATCTGCGCCGTGCCGTTCGGGACGGTCAGACCGCCGCTCTCGCCGTCCTGCCGGACCGCTGAGCCGCGTACCAGCGCCAGGACGGTGTCACCGTCGCGGCGGGCGTCCGTCAGGCGCTTGAGGACAAGCATGCCGCAGCCCTCGCTGCGGGCGTAGCCGTCGGCCGAGTCGTCGAAGGTCTTGCACCTGCCGTCCGGCGAGAGCATGTTGGCGCGCGAGTACACGACGTGGTTGCGCGGGTGGTGGTTGACGTTCACACCGCCCGCCAGGGCGAAGTCGCACTCCCGGCGGCGCAGCCCCTGCACCGCCAGGTGCAGGGCCACCAGCGACGACGAGCAGGCCGTGTCGACGCTCATGCAGGGACCGCGCCACCCCAGGAAGTACGACAGGCGTCCGGCCGCGGCGCTGTGCGCCGTGCCGGCGGCGACGTGCGGATCCAGTTCCGCGAGGTCCAGCGCCTCGATCTCGATCGCGAAGTCCATCTGGCCGACTCCGAGGTACACCCCGCCGTTGCCGCCGCGCAGTGTGTCGGGGTCGATGTGCGCGGACTCCAGCGCACGCCATGCCGACTCCAGGGCCCAGCGGTGCTGCGGATCGATGAACTCGGCTTCCTTGGGGGAAATGTTGAAGAACTTCGGGTCGAATTCGTCGAATCCGGCGACGAATCCACCACCGGCCGCCAGTGGACGTTTTCCAGCCGATTCCTCGGCGGCCTGAAGGGCGGCCAGATCCCACCGATCGGAGGGTACGGGTCCCGTTCCCGCGCGCCCGTCGCGGAGGAACTCGGAGAATTGGTCGAGGGTTTCGTTGCCACCCGGTAAACGGATGCCCATGCCGACGACGGCTATGGGCTCGTACTTCTCCAGGAGCAGCTCTTTGACCAGGGTGTCGGTGCGGGTGTCGGTCACAGGTACAGCTCCTTGAGCATGTCGTCTACCAGGTCCTTCGTGGACGGGCCCGCCTGCTCGCCGGCCGCCGGGGCGGCCGGCCCGGCGGCCGCGGCCGCGAAGAACTCGGGGATGACCTCGGCGACCAGAAAGTCGACCAGGTGCCCCACCGTCGGATGGTTGAAGAGATGGGCGGAGTCGATCGGGCGGCCGATCCCGCTTTCCAGACGCTGTCTGATGTCCGTGGCGCCCAGCGAGTTCAGACCGAGCTCGAAATAGCTCTGGTCATGGGGCAATACGTCCGTCTCGTCCATCATGAGTTCGCGTTTGAACTCCCGCACGACGAACGACTCGAGCAGTGCCCTGCGCTCGGACGGCGGGATTTCTCTCAATTCCTGCAGCCATGGTCCGGACGATGTCATGCTGCTCCTCGACGCCAGCAGATAAGGGGAATTCGATGACGGGGACGGAGACGACCGGCACGCGGACGGCCGGGACGGCCGACGCGGAACTCGCCGCGCGGCAGCGGGCCGAGGAGCTGTACGCCACGGACCGGACGTGTCAGATGCTGGGCATCGCCCTGCAGGACGCCGGTCCGGGCCGGGCGACCGTGCGCATGCGGGTCACCGAGACCATGGTCAACGGCCACGGAACGGCCCATGGGGGCTTTCTGTTCCTGCTGGCCGACGCGGCCTTCGCCTTCGCCTGCAACACCCACGGCCCGGCGACCGTGGCGCAGGGCGCCCAGGTCACCTTCCTGCGCCCGGCCGAACCCGGCGACGAGCTGACCGCCGAGGCGGTCGAGCGGAGCAGGTTCGGCCGCGGCGGTGTGTACGACGTCACCGTGCGCCGCCCGGACGGCACGGTCATGGCGGAGTTCCGGGGCCAGAGCCACATGCTGGGCCGACCGGTCCGGCAGCCGGACTGAGCACGTCACTTCGGCGACCACGCCGGGTCACGGCCGAGGACCGCGAGCAGGCGGTCCTCGGCGCTCTCCCGCCCGGTCAGGGTGAGCGGCGGCCGGAACGCCGCGCCCGGGCGCTCCCGTCCGGGTCCGTCGGGCACCTCCGTGCGGGCCACCTCGGCCGCGGCGTCGAGGAGGTCGGCGTCGTACGCCGCCGGGATCCCCAGGGACGCGGCCACGTCCCAGCCGTGCACCACGTAGTCCAGGAAGTGGAAGCTGATGGCGCGGGCGGCGGGGAAGCGCACCTTCGGGTGGATCTCCGGCAGCCAGAACTCACGCGCCGGCACGCCGTCGGCGGCGAACGCGTCGAGGACCGTCACGACGGCGTCGGCGTAGGCCCGCCCCGGGTCCGGCAGCGGCTTCTCCTCCCACACCGACGCGTCGGAGGTCTCGCCCCCGGCGGCCGCGGCGAACCCCAGGTGCTGCGCCGTCATATGGGCCAGCAGCCGGCGCAGCGTCCAGCCCGCGCAGGGCGTCGGGACGTCCCACTGGTCGCTCCGGACCTCCGCGACGATCTCCGCGCTGCGCACCACCGCACGACGGTCGAGGTCGCGGATGTTCTCCTGGATGGTCATCGTCAGCCTTCTTTCCTGTGTCCGTTCTCGCGCCACCAGAGCCGCCCCGGCTCGTTCAGAGTGAAGATCGGGTCGTAGAACGGGTAGCGGCGCGTGAGCGCGTCCGGGTCGTCGAGTTCGATCCCGGTGCGGTAGTTCTTGGTCCAGTGGGAGATACCCAGCTCCCGGTCGTAGTCGGCGAGTTGGTTCACCCAGCGCTTGCCGACGTACGGCACGTCGCAGACGATCCGCGGAGTGGCGTAGCCCGGCAGGTAGCCCATGATCCGGTGCTGCAGTTCCTGGGCCTCCCAGACCGCGACCCGCCAGTGCTCGGCGTTGGGGATCATGTCGCACATGTAGAAGTAGTAGGGGAGGATGTTCGCCTCGCCCTGCAGGGCCATGCTCAGATCGAGCAGCGCCTTGGGCGTGGTGTTGACGCCGCGCATCAGCACGCCCTGGTTGCGGATGTCCCGGACACCGACGTCCAGGGCCGTCCGGGCCGCCTCGGCCACCAGCGGGGTGACCGACTGGACATGGTTGACGTGGGTGTGCACGGCGAGGTTGACCGACCGTCGGGCGGCCGTACGGGCCACCCGCTCCAGGCCCTCGACCACCTGCCGCTGCAGCCAGTGCTGGGGCAGTCCGGCCAGGGCCTTCGTGGCCAGCCGGATGTCCCGCACGCTCTCCAGGTCCAGCAGGCGCATCAGGAACGACTCCAGGCGCGGCCAGGGGACGTTGGCCACGTCCCCGCCCGAGACGACGACGTCGCGGACCCCCGGCGTGCGCTTGAGGTAGTCGACGATCTGGTCCTGGCGGTCGGCCGGTGTCAGGGTGAGCTTGAGTTTGTCCACCTGCGGGGTGGAACCGCCCACCAGGTCCATGCGGGTGCAGTGGCCGCAGTACTGGGGGCAGGTGGAGACCAGTTCGGCGAGGACCTTGGTCGGATAGCGGTGCGTCAGGCCCTCCACCACCCACATCTCGGTCTCGTGCAGCGAGTCCCGCTCGGCGTAGGGATGACTGGGCCACTCGGGGTCGCGGTCGCTCGCCACCGGCAGCATGTAGCGGCGGACCGGGTCGGCGAGGAAGGTCTCGGTGAACACCACCGGTTCGGCCGGCGCGTGCGGCGCCATGGTGTTGAGCATGTGCGGTGTCAGCAGCATGGACATCGTGGCGAAGCGCCGACGGTCCTCCTCCAGGTCCTCGTAGAACCGGTCCTGGAGCAACGGGCCCATCACGGCGCGCAGTTGCCGGGGGTTCTTCACACAGTGGGCACGCTGCCACTGGGCGTCGCGCCACTGCTCAGGGGTGATGTCGCGCCAGCCCGGCAGACGCCGCCAGTCGGGCTCGACAAGGATGGTGCGCTCGTATTCGTACGGCTGCTGGGCCTCCAGTACGCCCGGCGCCGTGTCCCTCAGGGCTTCCATCTCAATCCTCAGCGTTCGACGTGGGCCGGTTGCGGTGGCGGTGGAGCACGCGCTCCACCACCTCCTCGGCCGCCCCTAGGTAGTTGGCGGGGTCGAGCAAATGGGCGAGCTTGGTGCCGTCGGGGAGTTCGGCAGCCAGGTGGGGTGCCGCCGCCAGGACCTCCGCGAACGGGCGGCCGGTGGTGACGGCCTCGCGCGCGACGTCGGCCAGCAGCCGTTTCGCGGCCGCCTTGCCGAGCAGCGGCGCCAGCACCGCGTTCAGGCGCTCCGAGACGACGGCGCCGCCGGTCAGGTCCAGATTGCGGAGCATGCGGGCGGGGAAGACCGCGAGCCCCTCGGCGAGTCGGGCCGCGGTACGGGCGGCGCCCGTGGCCAGCCGCAGCGCCTCGCGCAGCGGCTGCCACTCCGACTGCCAGCCGCCCGGGGAGCGTTCGTCCTCGGCGAGCAGACTCTGCCCGAGGACCAGGGCGTGGGCGGGGGCCTGCCGGGCCGCGGACACGATCATCGTGGCGAGCACGGGGTTGCGCTTCTGCGGCATCGCGGAGGACGCGCCGCTGCCCTCGGCCCCCGGTTCCGCCACTTCGTCCACCTCGGTACGGGTCATCCCCAGGACGTCGGTCGCGAACTTGCCGAGGCCGCCGGTGACGGCGACCACGGCCCAGCCGAGGTCGGCGAGCGGAGTGCGCACGGTGTGCCAGGGCGCCTCGGGTGCCCGCAGGTCCAGCTCCGCGGCGAACTCGGTGGTCAGCGCGGCCGCGTGACCCGTCGGGTCGACGCCGGCCAGGCGCGCGTACTCGCAGTACGCGGAGAGGGTCCCGGCGGCGCCGCCGAGTTGGGCGGGCAGGGCCGCACGCACCTGGCGGACCCGGTCGCTGGCGTCCAGTACCAGGGTGAGCCAGCCGGCCGCCTTGAGCCCGAAGGTGACCGGGACCGCGTGCTGGGTGAGCGTGCGGCCGGCCATGGGCGTCGTGGCGTGGGCGGCGGCCAGTCGCGCCAGCGCGTCGGCCGTCCGGCCCAGGTCGGCGTCGATCCGGGTCAGGGCCCGGGCCGCGAGCAGCATGGCGGCGGAGTCCAGGACGTCCTGGCTGGTGCCGCCGCGGTGCACGAACTCGGCGGCCGCCGGGTCCGGTCCTGCGACGGCGTCCGTGAGGGTACGCACGAGTTCGACGACCGGGTTGGCCGAGCCCCGGGCACGGCGGGCGAGCCGGGCGACGTCGACGGGCCGGGACCGCACGGCGGTCTCGATCGGGGCGAGGGCCCACTCGGGCACCACCCCGAGCCGCGCCTGGGCCCGTGCGAGCGCCACCTCCACGTCGAGCATGGCCGCCACCCACGCCTCGTCGGACAGCTCCTCCCCGCCGCCGGCCCACACCGGGGACAGCACACCGGCGTCGCGGCTGAGGGCGTCTTCGCCGGGCAGGTACTCCGGGTCCATCGTCAGTCTCCTTCCACGGTGGCGACGGGCCGGGCGAGGCGGGTCCCCGCGCCCGCCGCCAGGCAGGCCCGGGCGATGGCGTCCGCGTCGCCGAGGATGACCGAGTCCGAGCCCGGCCTGATGCCCGCCGCGGTGGCCCAGTGCACCGACTCGGTCGGGATTCCGAAGGCGAAGCGGCGCGGGTGCACGGCCCCGGATGCCGCCACCAGCCGGTACGGCTTCTGGGTGACTGTCAGCCCGCCCGTGCGGTGGCGGCGCCGCGCGGGGCCGGCGATCGCGTAGGGGCGCGCGGCCCCCTGCTCCACGAGGTCCCGCAGCAGCGGATCCCGGGTGGTGCGCACGTCGAACTGCGGCAGGCGTGCCTCGACGAGCGTCGACACCTCGCGCTCGGAGCCGGGGACCCGGGGGGAGCTCACGACGAAGGCCTTGCCCTCGGGCGACGGGCTCACCGTCATGCCGGGGCCGACCACGTGCAGGACGCCGGCCTCGATGAGCGCGGCCATCTCCTCGATGCGCCCGAGCGGCGGACCGATGGAGACGTAGGCGTTGAGCGGCGTGTACCAGGACTCCAGCTCGTCGCGGTAGGACGCGCCGGTGATGCCGGAGTGGTCGACGACGAGCCGCACCTCGTTGCGCAGGTCGCGCATCACGTCCAGGGCGGCCTTGAGGGGCCCCCGGAGGTTGCCGCGGTGCGCCTCCCGGACGTCCTGGCGCAGATGGCCGAGCAGCCAGTCGTGGAAGTCCGCCGGGTCGGTGAACTCCCGGTCTCCGTACGGACGCGAGATGCGGTCCCAGTGCCAGCGCAGGGCGTCGGCCACACCGAAGCGCCGGAGCAGCGGCCCCTCGCCCTGCGGGCCGGCCGCGCCGCCGCCGGCGTCCGGGCCGACGGCCGCGCGGTACTCGCCGAGGAAGACGTCCGCGTCGTACCGGCCGCGCTCCTGTGCTATCAGCGCGTGGTAGTAGACGGCCCGGACCTCCAGGTCGACCAGCGGCCACACATCCCGGCCGAACTCGACCGGCTCGCCCGCATCGCGCCGCGCCCGCAGCCGCCTGATGACGTGCTCCGTCAGGAACAGCGGGTGGTGCCGCCCGGTGGCTCCCTTCTGGTTCTCGCCACGGGCGTGGTACGGCACTCCCCGCCGGGAGCCGGCGATCAGCACGGGTTCGTCGCCGGACGGCTGGTAGCGCAGCGTCCCGTGCTCGCGGGCGAAGGAGCCGCCGCGTCCGGTGGTGAGCAGGGCCATGTGGTCGAAGAAGTTCAGCCCCATACCCCGTAGGGCGACCCGTTCCCCCGGGGCTATCCGCTCCAGTGCGGCCTCGGCCGGGTTGCCGGGCGGGATGTATCCGAGGCCGTGCTCCGCGGCGAAGGCGTCCAGTTCCCGCTCCTGCCCGGTCAGCGGCATGTCGACGTGGCCCAGGGCCAGGACGACGGCGTCCAGGCCGGTCAGCCGGGTGCCGTTGTCCAGCGCGACGGTCTGCGTTCCGCCGGGTTCGTCGCGGACCGCGACGGCCTGCGCGCCGTGCGGTTCGATCGCTATGTGTTCGGGGACGGTGCGCACCAGCCGGTCGAACACCCAGCCGAGATAGCGCCCGTACAGGGCCCGGGACGGGTACGAGTCCGGGCCGAGCCGTCCGGCCTCCTCGTACACGTGCGGCGGGTAGGGAACGAACGGCTCCAGCCGCTCGAGCAGTTTCGCCCACTCGTACAGGCTCGGGCCCCGCGAGATGGGACCCTCGCAGGTCACGCTCTCGTCGGTGAACATCGTCACCTGTGAGGCGACCGTGTTCATCAGCAGCATCGGGGGCTGGTTCACCCGCCAGACACGACTGCCCAGACGCAGGTACGGATCGACGAGGTGCAGCACCGCCCGCTGTCCGGTGACCGTCGCGTTGGCGCAGACGCGCTCCACGACGGACAGACCTCGCGGCCCGGCACCGATCACACACAGGGTTGTGCCGTCGCTCTCCAGCATGCGGGAGTTCATCCTTCGCTCGATGTGACGACTTCGGACAGATCGGGACCGGGCCTGCGACGGTCCGGGACCTCAGCCCTCGCCAAAGGCGCGGCCGGGGTCGGTGAGGAGGGTCGCCCAGCGGGTCCGCAGCTCACGCTTGAGGGACTTGCCGGTGACCCCGGTGGGGTAGTCGGCGAGGTCGCGCGCGACGATCACCGCGGCGAGCTGCGTCAGCCCGGCCGCGCCGAGTGCCTTGCCGGTCCGCTCGCGCAGTTCGCCGGCGGAGGGCTCCGCCACCCCGGGCTGGAGGCGTACCACGGCGATCGGCAGGTGTCCCCGGCCGTCCGCCGCCGGCACTCCGACGACGGCGCAGTCCAGGACCACGTCGGCGCAGTCGGCGAGCAGCACCTCCTCGATGGGGAGGCTGTACACGGGGCCGTCCTCGGTGTCGATGACGTCCACGGTCCGGTCGAGGTGGTAGAAGTTGCCGTCCTCGTCCTTGCGGGCGACGTCGCCGGTCAGCCAGTACCCGTCGAGCTCGAAGCTGCGGGTCAGGGCGGGGTCGTTCCAGTAACCGGGGGTGCGCGAGGGCGTCTTGACGGCCAGCAGACCGACCGTGCCGACGGGCACCTCCGCGCCCTCGGCGTCCAGGACCGCGGCCGCGGTGACGACCTCGGTGGGCTTGCCGACGCAGCGGTCGTTGCGCGCCGACTCCGGCGTGGTGACCTGCCCGAAGAGGGCCATGCCCATCTCGGACGAGCCGAGTCCGTCGATGAACTGCGAGCCGGGCAGGGGCTCTTCGCTGCTGTGGTCGCGGGGCAGCAGCCACGGCTTGATCAGGCCCGCGGGGCGCTCGCCGAGCTGCACCAGCCGCCTGATGTGCCCGTAGTGCGCGCCGTCGCCGGTGTTGAACCAGCTGTGCACCTTGGCGGCGCCCCTAACCGGCAGCTCGCCCGTCGCCAGCTCGACGAAGGTGCGCGGGAAGGAGGCGACCATGGTCGGCAGGAAGGCCTCCATGACCGGTTCCACAACCACCCTGCGCCAGTCGCCCATGACGACGGTGGGCAGCCCGAGGAGGGTGGCGGTCAGGAAGTAGCTGAGCCCGCCCGCGTGGGTGTGCGGCATGAGGGACATCAGCCGGTCCTCGGGCTGGGCCGGGAACCGCTCCATGCGCGGCTGCTTGCCCTCCCAGAACTGCCGGTGGGCGAGCATCGTCGACTTCGGTGTGCCGGTCGTGCCGGACGAGTGGATGAGCGCGACCACCTCGTCGGCGTCGTGCTGGTACGGGTACGCGTCCGGCAGCGCGCCGTGCTCCGGGTCGTACGCGCGGATCTCGGCGTTCGGCACGATGAACCGCGGCCGGCGCCGGTTGCCGTCGGCGCGGTACGCCGCGACCAGCCGGGTCGGGTCGTCGGCCACCAGGCCGACCGCGCCGACGTGGTCGATGTAGCGGACGGCGGTGCGCTCCGGCATGGCGTTGTTGATCATTGCCGGGATCGCGCCGAGGGCGGTCAGCGCCAGGTAGTGGAGCAGCGGTTCGAGGCCCTCGGCGACGAACACCGCCACGGGCTCGCCCGGCTTGACGCCGTTGGCCCAGTACCAGCGGGCGTACCGGTCACGCAGGGCAGCGAGGTCGGTGAGGCTGTGGCCGCGCAGGACGACCTGGCCCCGGTGGTCCGTGGAGTGGCTGTACGCGTACGGGACGGTGTTGTGGGGGTTGGCCTCCAGCGCCTTCTGGAGGAAGTTGCCGGCGCCCAGGGTGGGGTCGGTCATGAACTGCTGCCGTACGGACAGCGGCGCGACGGGGCTGAGGTCGGTCACAGTGCGCTCCCTGCGGTGAGGTGGTCGGCGGCGGCCTCGGCGGCGGCCCGGTGGCCGGAGCGGATGGCGCCCTCCATCAGCCCGAAGAACTCGGTGCTGGTCTCCGTGCCGGCCCAGTGGACGCGGCCGTGCGGGCGGGTCAGCCGGGGCCCCTGGGCGATCCAGTCGCCGGGACCGAACAGGGCCGCGTAGCAGCCGCGGCTGTAGGGCTCGTCCAGCCAGTTGGTGACGTGGAAGCCGATGGGCTCGGGCAGCCCGGGGAAGAGGCGGGCCGCCTGGGCGACGGCGGCGGCACGCTGCTCGGCCGGCGGCAGCGCCGCGTACCGCTTGGCCTCCTCGCCGGTGACGAAGCCGGTGAGGACGCCCACACCGCCGGGGGCGGAGTCGTCGACGGTGGACAGCAGCGGTCCGTCCGAACTGACCGACCACCCGGACAGACCCATGTCCCGCCACAGCGGCGAGGGGTGGACGAGGTGGACCTTCACCGCGCAGCCGGGTGCCGTGCGGTCGCTGGAACGCGGCGCGGGCAGGCCCGGACGGAAGTCGATCCGGTCGGCGAGGACCGGCGGTACGGCGATGATCACGGCGTCGCCGCGGTACTCGCCCTCCGCGGTCCCCACCGTGACGCCGTCGTCGTCCTGCTCCACGGCCAGCACCGGTTCGGCGAGCCGGACGCGGTCACCGAGCCGGGCGGCCAGTGCCTCGCACAGCCGGTGGGCGCCGCCGTCGATCCGGGACTCCTGGGCGCCGCCGGCGAAGGCGTTGAGATAACGCAGACCGCCTCCGGAGCGCAGGTAGAACGCCATGTGCAGAACGGAGACGTCCGCGGGGGCGGCCGCCATCATCTCGCCGAGGAACAGCGGGAAGAACAGCCGGGCATCGGGGTGGCGGAGGTTCTCCTCGGCCCACTCGGCGGCCGTGATCGCGTCCAGTCGCTCCGCGTCCGGGGTCAGCCAGGGCGCGTCGACGCGTATCGTGCGCGTCACCTCGTCCAGCAGGTCGAACAGCTCGCCCAGCGCGACCCCGCTCAGCGGCGGGAAGCGGCCGGGCACGCTCTGCGCGTCCGGAGTGCCGGCGTCCGGGGTCAGGGCGAACCGGCTGGCGCCGTCCATGGTGGTCGGCACGGCCTTCAGGTCCGTCTCGGCCATCAGCGCCAGCAGTTCGGTGTGGCGCTCGCCCAGGTAGGCGGCGCCCGCGTCGGCCCAGCTGCCCTCCGCCACCTCGATGCCGTGCATCCGGCCGCCGACGCGGTCGCGCGCCTCCAGCACCTGGACTTCCTCGCCCTGTGCGGCGAGGTCGTTCGCGGCGGTGAGGCCCGCCAGGCCCGCGCCGACGACGAGGACCCTCATCGGGCCGCGCCCGCGATCTTCTTGGCCAGCGCGCCCGGGGTGGGTGCGTCGAGGAGGTCCTCGAACGACAGCTCCACGCCGTGCGTCCGGGCGACGGCGCTCAGGACGCGCGTCCCGAGCAGGGAGTCCCCGCCCAGCAGGAAGAAGTCGGAGTCCGCGGAGATGCTGTCCGTCTCCAGCACGCGTTGGAAGATCCCGACTATGTCGTCAGAGCTCATCGACTGTCCTCTTCTGTATGCCGTTGGTGCGTGGGGGCAGTTGGCGCATCGGTGCCTTGGTGCATGGGGCCGTGGGTGCATGGGCCGTGGGTGCATCGATGCCGTTGCTGCTTGGGGCCGTTGGTGCGTGAGGCCGGTGCTGCATGAGGCCGTTGGATCGGGCCGGTGCTGCATGAGGCCGTTCGTGCAGCGGTGCCGTTGGGGGCGTGGGCGGGCCCGGTGCCGTGCTGCCGGGCGTGGTCCGGGACGGGGCGCGTGGCCCTCGTCGGCGCCCTGCTTCGTGCGTGGGCACCGCCGGCCGCCGTTGCCGCCGGCCGGTGCGGTATGTCGCTCAGCCCCGGGAGCGCGGCGGCGCGGCCGCGGGAGCGTGGCGGTGGTGGGTCGCGGCGCGGTCGACCTTGCCGCTGGCGGTGTAGAGGAGCTCGGGAACGACGGTGACCCGGTGCGGTATGAGGTGGTCCGGCACGGTCTCGCGCAGATACGCCAGGACGTCACGGACCAGGGTGTCGGCCGCGTCGTCGTACTCGGCCACGAGATAGGCGGCCATGATGGTCCGGCCCGCGCTGTGCGCACCCACGACGGCGGCGGTGCCGACCGACGGGTAGGCGGTCAGGTGCGCCTCGACCTCCGCGGGGTCCACGCGGATTCCGCGCACCTTGATCTCCGCGTCGAGCCGCCCCTCGTGGACGAGGAGGCCGTCGGGCCGCCGGCCGACCCGGTCGCCCGTGCGGAACCAGCGCTCGGGTTCGTCCGGGCCCCCGCGGGTGACGAAGCGCTCGGCGGTGACCTCCGGCAGGTTGCGGTAGCCGAGGGCCAACGCGGGTCCGGAGATCCGGAGTTCGCCGTCGTCGCCGATGTCGTCGCGCACATGCGGCAGCGGGGCGCCGATGGGCACCCGGCCGCCCTCTCCCCACCAGGCGCCGTCGCCCGGGGCCTGCGGGCCGTGCAGGTCGGCGGCATGGGTGATCAGGGTGGTCTCGGTGCAGCCGTAGGTGTTGATCAGCCGGATGTGTTCGGTGCCGAGGGCGCGCCAGTCCGCGAGGCGGGCCGGACTGACGGCCTCGCCGCCGATGACGACGGTCCGCACGGAGTCGGGCAGTGCCGCCCCGTCCTCCGCGAGGTACCGGACGAGTTCGTGCCAGAACGCGGTGGGCAGGTCGAGCATGGTGATGCGCTCGGCGGCCACGGCCTTGAGCAGCCGGGGCAGCGAGCCGGTGTAGGCCTCGTCGTGGAAGACCAGGGTCGCGCCGCTGGTGAGGGTGGGGAGGATCTCCTCGAAGCAGGTGTCCCAGTTGAGGGACGCGAACTGCAGGACACGGTCGGTGGGCGCGAGGCCGAAGAGGCCGCGCAGTGAGCCGACCGAGGCGTCGATGGCGCGCCGCGGGGTGAGGACCGGCTTGGGCGCGCCGGTGGAGCCGGAGGTGAAGAGGATGTACGCCGGCCGTTCGGGGTCGGCCGGGCCCGGGTCGGCGGCCGGACCGTCGTCGGCCCGCGGGCCCGGATCGGCGGCCAGGACGCGCAGGACGCCCTGCGTGCCCTCGGGCACCGAGGCCCCGGGCCGCGCCGCTATCACGGTCGTGCAGCCGGCGGCCTCCATCAGGGCCCGCCGACGGGCGGCGGGGAAGGCCGGATCGACGGGGCAGTAGGTGCCGCCGGCGGCGAGCACGCCCAGCATGGCGATGACGGTGGCCGGCGACCGGTCGGTCAGGACGCCGACGACCCCGGGCGACGGGCCGAGCCGCGCCGCCGTCGCACGGACGTGGAGCAGCAGCTGCGCGTAGCTCAGTTCGTGCCCGTTGTGGGAGATCGCCGGCTCGTCGGGACGTTGATGGGACATCCTTGTCAGGATGCCGATTAAGTCCGTCATCGGATTCGCTTTCATTAGGCATCATGACGGCTATTCTGGAGGGCCGAGAATTCGTGAATTCAATTCTCGTCTCAGCCGGGTTCGACGTCGACGCTAACACCGCCGCACCCCTCGGAGTCAACCGAAATAATGGTGTGAGCCAGCTCACACAGGAAACTCTTACCGAAGAGATCCGATTTTCGTGAACGGAATACTTCATTCCTTCGGCATTCAGTGTCTCCCCAGGCAACCGACGCATGGTTGCACGGAGATCGCGCATGGGGTATGAAGTGGAGAAATACCCGAAGGAGGGCGTCGAGTATGGCAGAGCCGTTTCAGGTGCGCATCGTCGTGCGAGGGTACGAACTCGACACGCAAGGGCACCTCAACCAGGCCATCTACCTGCAGTATTGCGAGCACGCGCGATGGGAGAGCCTACGCGCCGCGGGCATTTCCCAGGACAAGTTGCTGTCCACCCGAATTGGCCCCGCCGTGCTGGAGAACACCATGCGGTTCCGGAGTGAACTGCGCGGTGGGGATGAGGTCGACGTCACCTGTAAGTGGGTGTGGGGCGACGGCAAGATTTTCCACGTCGAGCAGCAGATAATCCGGGCCGACGGCGTAGTGGCGGCCGAACTGTCCAGCGTCGCCGGCCTCATCGACCTGGACCGGAGAAAGCTGATCGACAATCCGGCCGACCATTTCTTCAAACTGGCAGAACACCCTGAATTCATGGGGTTCTGACCGCCGCTTCACACTGCGGTGCGGGCGCCCGTCAGGAGACTTCAGCCGCTTGTTGCGGCGGGTCTCCGCGGGCGCTTTCCGTTGTCCGGACGGATGGATTCTCTTTCCGTGGTGGGCCCCCGTTCGTTTCGTTCGTCCCGGGCCGCCGCGGGGCGGCCCGGGACAGGGCCAGCACAGCCCGCCCGATGTCGGTGCCCTTGGTTCCGAGCGGTTCGGTGTACCGGCGCAGCGCCTGGTTCTCCCACGCCAGCTCCGACTGCGGCAGCCCCGCCGTGCGCCGCAGTGCGTGGTAGTGCCGGGCTAGTGCGGCCCGGCGCAGCACCATCGCGACGATCTGCCCGTCGAGGTTCTCCAACAGGCCGCGTATGTCGCTCCCGTCCCCGCGCGCCGGTGCGGCGGGAGCGTCACCCCCGTCCGCGCGCGCCGGTCCGTCCGCTTCCGCGTCCGGCGGGACGGCACGTGGCCGGCACGTACCGCGCGGTGCCGACTGACGCCTGGACTCCACCGATGCGCTCACAGCAGATCGGGCTCCTCGACAGCGACCCGGGTGACGAACTCCAGGCGTCCGATGGCCTCCTGGGCCAGTGCGAGCGCCTTGTCCGGGGCGTCGGCGCCGGCCCGGGCCTGGGCCAGCCGTGAGTCGGAACTGCGCAGGCCGTGCAGCCGGTCCCCGGCCCGGCCCAGCACCTCGACCCGTACGCCGTCCGGGTGCGGCCCGTCCGCACCGGCGACCTCGACGAGGACCCCCGTGGCGGGCGCGCCGGCGAACCAGATCGCCTCGCTGCGCCGGCCGCGCCGGGAGCCGGCCAGCGCGGCGCGCAGTTCGAGGAGCACCCGCTCGCCCATGCACTGGCGCAGCTGGTACTCGACCAGGTCCACGCCGGTGGCGTCGGTGACCATGTTCCAGATCTCGTCGCCACCGACCCGCAGGTGGGTCTCGATGATCCGGGGGCCCTGTCCGGTGAGCACCACCTCGGTGTGGGTCGGACCGAACTCCACCCCCAGCGCGTCGAGTGCCCGGGCCAGGTGTGCGCTGATCTCCTCCTCCTGCCCGGCGTCGAGCGGCGCGGGCATCACATGACCGAGCTCCACCAGGCTGGCCGGGTCCGAGTACTTGCGGGTGAAGGCGACGACCACGTGCTCACCGCCTTCCGAGAAGGCCTCCACGCTGTACTGGGTTCCAGGGAGAAAGGCCTCCACGACGACCTCGGAAGCCGCCCCCGCTTCATCGGCTCCCGCTGTCTCCTCCTCTCCCCGGGCCCGTGCGAACGCGGCCTGCGCCTCCTCGGCCGAGCGGATCACCGACACTCCCGTACTGGCCGTGCCCCGGCGGGGCTTGACCACACACGGGTAGCCGTGCTCGGCGGCGAAGGCGCGCAGCGCGTCCGCGTCGGGCACCTCGGCGGCGGGGATCGACTCCACGCCGGCCTCGGCCAGCCGCCGTCGCATGGCGAACTTGTCGAAGACCAGCCGGACGGTCTCCGGCGCGTGCGTGGCGATGCCCAGCGCCCGGCCCGCGTCGCCCGCCGCCTCCTGGCACTGGTCGCCGAAGGTCGCGATGCGCGTCACCGGCTGCACGGCGTGGACGGCGCGGGCCAGCTCGATCCACTCCTCGACGGGCGCGTCGGCCCGGACGGCGACGATCCGGGCGTGCCCCTCGGCCTCCTCCACCTTGGCCAGGTGTTCGAGCCGGCACAGCACACTCGTGGTGTACGTGCGGCCCAGTCTCTTTCCACGGGCGCGGATGCGGCCGGGGATGTCATATCCGTTACCGAAGATCAGGATGTGTTCTGACATGGTGCTACTTCTTCCGATTGTCAGTCTGGGTTCGGCTCGGTCGTCACGGTGATCTTTCCGGCGAGCTGCTGGGCGAGCGCCAGGGCCGCCCCGGTGTCGGGGCCGGTGACCAGGACCTGGCCGACCCGGTCCCAACTCGCCCGCAGCGGGCGTACGGTGCCGCCCACGTCGACGGTGACGTCCAGCCCGACGACACCCTCGTGCGCCCGTGCCTCCTCGACGCCCTCGATGCCGGTGACCCGGCCCGGCTGAGCGGTGAGGAAACAGGTCGCGGCGGCGGCGTGGGCCTTCGGGGGCGTCTCGATCGCGGGCAGTGCCCCGGCGGCCCAGCCGACGGTGTACGCCTCGATGTCGACGCCGTACGCCGCCTCGACCAGCTCCATGATCCGGTCGCCGCCGGGCCGCCCGTGCGACTCGATCACGCGGGGACCGCGGGAGGTCAGCTTCACCTCGGTGTGCGCGGGACCGTGGCGCAGCTCCACGGCGTCGAGGAAGGCGGTGACACAGTCTCGTACGGCCTGCTCGTCGGCGGCCGGCAGGCGGGCCGGCAGGGCGTGCCCGGCCTCGACGAAGCCGGCGACGGTGCTCTTCTCGGTGACCGCGAGCAGGATGTGCCGGCCGTCGAAGCTGAGCGACTCGACGCTGTACTCCGGCCCGTCCAGGTACTCCTCCATCAGGAAGCGCCCCACCGGGAAGTACGCGGCGAAGGGGTGCCCGGTGCTGCCGCGCAGGGCGGTGATCGCCTGCCAGGCGTCCTCGATCGCGTCCGGCGTCTCGACCAGACGCACCCCGAAGCTGGCGGCCGCGTCCACCGGCTTGACGATGAAGGGATGGCCGTGCCGGGCCCCGAACCTCTCCAGCGCGGCCCGGTCCTCGGCCACGGCGGCGGCGACCGCGCCGGGCCGGCCGGCCAGGTGCCCCCGCATCTCCGCCTTGTCGCGCAGCAGCCGGGTGCACCGGTGGCTGTTACCGCGCAGGCCCAGCGTGTCGCAGATGAGGCCGACGGGCTCCACACCGGGTTCGGTGATGGTCGCCACGCCCGAGAACCCGAAGACCTGGTGCGCGGCCGTCACCAAGGGCCGCAGGACGGACCAGTCGGTGTAGTCGACCAGCAGGGCCGCGCGGACCAGGTCGGCGTACTCGGGCCGGTACTCGTCGGGACGCTGGACGTTGACGACGTCCAGCCCGAGCTGCCGGGCCTTGCGGACGGTCTCCACCCGCCCGCCGATGAGCAGCACCGTGCGGCTGCCGCCGCCCGCCGCCGCGGTCGTGTCCGCGTCCGAGCCCATGCGTCCGTCTCCCTTCCTTTCAGTGCCTGGTCAGTCAGTCGGTGGTCAGTCCCTGGTCAGTTGGTGCTCGGCCGCGTCGGCGGTGTCCGGTACGGCCTCCCCCTGGCCGGCCAGGGTGCGCTCCCCCCATCGCACGACCGGCACCATCGCCAGGCCCGCCGCGACGAAGAGGGCGCCGAGCAGGATCCAGCCGGGCGCGCCCCAGTAGACGAGGAGCCCGGTCAGCGCGAGCGGGCCCACGATCTCGGCCACCGTCAGACCCGACCCGAAGAACGCCTGGTACTGGCCGTGCTTGCCGTCCGGGGCGAGCCCGAAGCTGATCTCCCAGCTGCCGGCCATCTGCATCATCTCGCCCACCGTCTGCACCGCCGCGGCGGCGACCAGCAGCAGCACCGCCGACCAGGCGGAGTCACCGCTGCCGGAGAAGGCGAAGACGACGCAGCCCGCGCCGAGCAGCAGCCCGCCGCGCACCACGTACCGCGCCCCGCTCGCCAGGTCGGTCACCCCGCGCGCCACGCGCACCTGGAGAACCACGACGGCGAGCGTGTTGAGCACGAACATCACCGACAGCACCCACTTCGGGGCCTCGGTGTGCCCGACGATCCACAGCGGCAGCGCCACGTCGATCAGCGGCACGTGCAGCACGAGGACCAGGTTGAGGAGGCTGACGGCGACGTAGGGCCGGTCCCGGAACACCGTCTTCGTCCGCTCGCCGTCGGCGGGTGCCGGGGCGGGGGCGATGGGCGGCACCCGCCACAGCACCGCGGCGGCCACGGCGAAGGCCACGGAGTTGAGCGCGAACGCCGCGAGATAGGCCCCACGCGTGTCGAAGAGCAGCACCACGCCGCCGAGCGCGGCACCCAGGGAGAGCCCGGCGTTGTAGCTGGCCTGGAGGATGGCACGGACCTTGGTGAGGTTCTCCTTGGGCACCACCCCGGCGAGCAGAGCCTGCTGGGCCGCCGAGCCACTGCGCTGCCCCACCGCGTACAGGCACGCGGAGAGCACGAACAGCGGGAAGGAGCGCACGACCAGGTACGAACCGACGGCCACCGCCGCGCACAGGAAGAAGAACACCGCCGTCCCCCGCGCCCCGCGGCGGTCGGCCAGATGTCCCAGCGGCACGCTCAGTGCCAGCGCCACCGTCCAGGCGATGGTCAGCCCGAGGCCCAGCTGGGCCGCGGACAAGCCGACGACCTGGGTGAAGAACAGCGCCGCCGTCACGTAGTACGCGCCGTCACCGGTCCTGCTGATCAACTGGGCCAGGGCGAGCGTACGCGCCGGTCCGGCCGGAGGGACCAGGTTCTTCGTGTTCATGTGACTCCTTGGGCGGGCCCGCCGGGTCGTGGGCTCACCGTTGCAGTGGGGGGACGGTCATGAGGCGATCGGGCCGAGCGCCTCCACAGCTGCTGTCAGCTGGGAGGTCTCGTGGAGCGCGGAGAGCGCGAAGCGTATGAGCCCGGTGCCCTTCGCGACGGTCGGGAAGAAGGCGGGCAGCACCAGGACGCCGGCCGAGCGCAGCCGCCTCACGGCCTCGAACGCCGCCTGCTCGGTGGCGAAATGGGCGCCGCGGACGGGCGAACGCTGCCCGGCGCTGACGAGCCGGCCGTCGGTCAGCTCGTCGAACAGAGCGGCGTTCCCCCACAGCCGCTCCTGCAACCGGGCCACCTCGCCGCTCAGGTGCAGCCTGGCCGCGGCCACGTCCGCCGCGAGCAGCGGCAGCATGATGGAGTGCCCGAAGACCAGCGGGTTGGCGAACTTGCGCAGCACCCGCACATCCTCCTCGCCGGGCAGCACGACGAAACCGCCCGCGCCGCCGAAGGCCTTGGACAGCGAGCCGACCAGCACCACGTTGCCGGGCAGCCCGTCGGTGAAGGCCTCGTAGGCGTAACCGGCGCCGTAGGGGCCGTCGATGGAGATGCCGTGCGCGTCGTCGACGTACAGCAGCCCGCCGGCCTCCCCCAGCGACCGGGCCAGGGAGTCGACGTCGATCAGGCCGCCCATCGAGCCGACGCCGTCGACCAGCGCGATGGGGGTGCGGCGCTGCTCCCGCGCATCGGCCAGCCGGGCCTTCAGGGTCAGCGGGTCGGCCAGGTCGAACCGGTGCACGGGGCCGATCTGCTCCAGGACCCCGCGCAGCACCTGCATCGAGGCGTGGGCGGTCTTCTCCATCAGGAACACCGGGCCGTCGCCCGTGACGGGATAGCCGGGGAGCGTGCCGTTGCCCAGCAGCGGCAGCACACCGAGGTGGACGTTGCTGACGGAGGTGAAGGGCACCACCGGCCGGCCGCCGTAGATCTCGCTCAGCAGTTCCTCGAGCTCCCCCAGATAGACCGGGCGCATCCGGTTGCGCGAGGAGGAGAAGTGCACGCCGAACCGGCCCAGCGCGTCCTGCGCGGCCGCGACCAGATCCGGGTGTTCCTCCAGGCCCAGGTAGGAGCAGGAGACGAACTCGACGGCGCGGCTGCCGTCCGCGAGCTCGACCTCCTTGCCGGCGCGCCCGCTGATGACATGCCCGGTGAGCCCCTCGTCGAAGGCGCGGTCCAGTGAGTCGGTGGTCTTGTCGATACGGGCGGCGACCCAGTTGGCGGGCCTGGTGGTGCTCAGCTCATCGGTGATCACGCGTTCTCCTCGTGGTCGGCGGGGGAGGCTGCGGGCAGTTGCGCGAACAGCCCGGCGCACACGTCCCCGAAGTGCGCGAGCCGGTCGCCGAACACACCGGACAGCTGGTGCAGATGACGCTCGAAGTCCCGCTCCTCGCCGTCGCGGGCGAGGTCGCGCAGCCGGTCCACGCCGTGGGCGAGCGCCTCGCGGGCGCTTCCGGCGTACGGGTTGGCGGACTGGATGTCCCAGTAGACCTCCGGGGTGCCGGAGGCGACCCGGGCGAGCAGCGCCAGCAGGGTGGTGTGCGGCGGGGGCGCGACGGCGGCCAGTTCCGCGATGTCCGCGCCGAGCTCGGCCAGGGCGTGACCGAACGCGAGCACGGTGGCATGGGTGAGGGCCTGGGACACGGCGGCCAGCCGGTCGTGGCGCTCGGCGTCCATCCGTACGACGCGTGCGCCGCCGTCGGCGACCAGGCCGAGCAGGTCCTCGACGAGCGGCCCGTCGCGCAGGACGACCGCGGCCACCGGGCGCCCGGGCAGGCCGAGCGCCGGGGCGAACATCGGGTTCAGGCCCACCGCCTGATGCTCCGGCAGACGGGCCGTGACCGCGTCGGCGATCCGGGACTTCACCGACAGCGTGTCCGCGAGCAGCGCGCGCCGCGGCAGGACGCCGGCCAGGGCGCCCACCGCGTCCAGCGCCACCGGTTCGGGCACCGCGAGCACGAGCAGGTCGCAGGCGGCCAGTTCGGCGCGCAGCGTGTCGTCCGGCGCCGTGATGTCGCCCTTGAGCAGGCGGACGCCTGGCCGGGCGGTGCCGGGCGCCTCCGGATCGGCGGCACAGACGTCGAGACCGGCGTCGGCGAGCACTTCGGTGAACAGGCGCCCCACCGCGCCGGATCCGCCGGCCACGACGCAGCGCCGGATCCCGGGCACGGCCGGTGCGAGCGGGTGCGCGGTCATGCGGCCCCCGCCCGGCCGCCGGGAGCGCTGCCGGCGATCGCCGCCGTCATCGTCCGGGACTTCACCAGCGTCTCCTCGTACTCCTCGGCCGGGTCGGAGAGGGCTATCACGGCCCCGCCGACGCCGAAGGAGGCTCCCTCCGGGGAAGCCACGATGGTCCGGATGACGATGCTGAGATCGGCGGCACCGCTCAGCGAGAACCAGCCGAGCGCGCCCGAGTAGACGCCGCGCGGGCCCGCCTCCAGCCGGTCGATGATCTCCAGGGTGCGCAGCTTGGGCGCCCCGGTCATCGACCCGCCGGGGAAGCAGGCCCGCACACAGTCCACCGCGGACGTGCCCGGGCGCAGCGTGCCGCGCACGGTGCTGACGAGCTGGTGCACGGGCGGGTACGTCTCGACGTCGAAGAGCTTGGGCACGTGGACGGAGCCGACCTCGCACACGGTGTTGAGGTCGTTGCGCAGCAGGTCCACGATCATCAGGTTCTCGGCGCGGTCCTTCGCGCTGGCGCGCAGATCCTCCGCCAGCGCGGCGTCCTCCTCCGGCGTGGCGCCGCGCGGCCGGGTCCCCTTGATCGGCTTGGACTCGGCGATCCCGTCGACGCCGATGGACAGGAAACGCTCCGGCGACGCGCTGAGCACCGCCACACCCGGCAGGTCCAGCAGGGCTCCGTACGGGACGGGGCTGAGGTCGCGCATCAGCCGGTAGGTGTCCAGCGGGTCGAGCACCGTGGAGGTGGTGACCATGTTGGTGAGGCAGATCTCGTACGACTCGCCGTTGCGGATCTCCTCCAGGCACTCGTCGATCCGCGCCAGGTAGTCCTCCCGGCCGTGTCGCGGCACCAGGGACGCCGCGGCCAGGGGGAACGCGTCGACCAGGGGTCGCCGCTGCCGCCGGACCTCTGCGGGCAGCACGTCGAGCCGGCCCGCGGTGCTGTCCAGCCACTTGAGGGCGTCCGGGTCGTCCGGCGCCGTGCCCAGACACAGCAGGTACGTGGTCTGCTCGGCGTGGTCGACGACGATCGCGCGGTCCGCGAAGAGCAGCGCGGCGTCGGACGTGGGCGACGTGTGCGCGGCCGTGGCCCCGGTCTCGGCCTTGAGTTCGTAGCCGAGGTAGCCGACGTAGCCGAGGTTGAAGGCGAACGGCAGCGAGTCGTCGGCCGGCAGGGCGCGTCGGCGCAGCTCTCCGTCCAGGTAGTCGAAGAACCCCTGTGCCAGTTCCTCGTCCGGCCGGCCGGCGCGCTCCACCCGCACGGTCCGGGTGGCGACCCGGTAGGTGACGTACTCCGCGAGCGGACCCGTGCCGTCCCCCAACACGGAGAAGCGGGCGTTGCCGTCCGCGTGGGAACCGCTGTCCAGCCAGAAGCTGTGCCGCTTGCCGGCGAACAGCTCCGCGTAGGCGGTCACGGTGTCGGGCGCGCCGGCCAGCCGGCGCACCAGCAGGTGGTACGGCGACGGGGGTGCCGCGGCGGCGACCCGCTCGCGGCGGCTCCGGGTCAGGTCGCGGAAGTTGCCGAGGAGTTCGCGCCCGTACTCGGTGGAGATGGACTCGGGGTGGAACTGCACGCCCCACACCGGTTCGGTGCGGTGGCGCAGCCCCATCAGAACGCCGTCCTCGGTCCAGGCGAGGCCCTCCAGTTCGTCGGAGAGCGCGGTGACGGCCAGCGAGTGGTAGCGCACCACGGAGAAGGGCGACGGGAGCCCCGCGAAGATGTCCGCCCCTTCGTGGCGCACCGGAGAGACCCGGCCGTGCATCGGCTCGGGCGCGTGCTCGACCGTACCGCCGAACAGTTCGGCGATGCCCTGGTGGCCGAGGCAGACGCCGAGCACGGGCAGTCCGGCTTCGCGGATCGCGCGGGCGCTCACGCCGAAGTCCCGCTCGCGGCCCGGGCGTCCGGGCCCCGGCGAGACGACGATGTTGTCGTAGTCGCCCAGGTGCAGGGCGGACCAGTCGACGTCGTTGCGCACCACGGTCGGCGGCTGCCCGTTCACCTCGCCGAGCAGCTGGTAGAGGTTGTAGGTGAAGGAGTCGTAGTTGTCGATGAGGAGCGTGCGCACCGGGCGAGTGGTCATGATCCGTCACCCGTGGCCGGCTTCCGCGCGGCGGTCTCCCCGCCGATGACGAGGTCCTCCACCCGGCACGTCTCCTCGATGATCAGGTCGTAGAGGCGGCGCAGGAACGTCTGGTCGACACCGTGCTCGGCGCCGTAGTGGGCCGCGCGTTCCTGGACGATGCCGATCCGGTGCGGCTGCATCATCGGCACCGCGTGCTCGCGCTTGTGCTCCGCGATCTGTACACAGCACTCGATACGGGCTCGGAGGGTGTCCAGCAACCGGACGTCGATCTGGTCGAGTTCGGCGCGCAGTCCCGCCAGTCCGGCCTCGGCGGCCGAGGTCGTCGTCATGCTCCTGCTCCCATCGTCTGCCGTGCGGTACGTCGTCGTGGAACGGGGGCGGTCCTCCTGGTCACGGTGGCTCTCGGTGCCCGCGAACGCACCGGTGCGGGCCAGCAGCCCCGGCACCACGCCGGCCTGCGCGTCCCCGTGCTCGATCGCCAGGCCGCCGCCGTCCCGGAGCAGCCGCGCCGCGCAGTCGACGACGGCCCGGATGACGTCGAGTCCGTCGGCACCGGCGAAGACGGCCTGGCGGGGGTGGTGCTCGCCCCACTCCGGCAGCAGCTCCGTACCCACGGGCACGTACGGCGGGTTGGCGAGCACCAGGTCCACCCGGCCGTCGAACACGGCGAGCAGTTCCGGGTCCGTGACATCCCCCGCGTGCACGGCGACCGGGGTGTCGCCGGCCGCCGCCCGCGCCGCGGCGTTGCGTCGCGCGCAGGCGAGTGCGGCCGGGTCCAGGTCGACGGCGTGCACCTGGGCGTCGGGCCGGGCGTGCGCGAAGGCCAGGGCGAGCGCCCCCGAGCCCGTGCACAGGTCGACCACCACGGGCGCCCGCTTCTCGCGCACCGCCGACAGGCCCCATGCCAGCAGGAGTTCGGTGGGGAACCGCGGTACGAACACGTCCTCGGTGACCGCGACTTCGATGCCGCCGAGCCGGGCCCGCCCGGTGAGATGACCGAGCGGGATCCGGGCGGCCCGGCGCGCCACGAGGGCCCGCAGTTGCGCCGCGGCGGGCGCGGACACCGGCTGCCCGGCCGGGTTCGGGGAGCCGCCCGGAAGGCCCAGCACATGGGCCGCCAGGGCCTCCGCGTCCTCGCGCGGGCTCCACACCCGGGCCTCGGTGAGCGTGCGCTCCGCTTCCCGGAGCAGGACGTCGAGGTGTTCGTCCTCGACGTGGTGTGCGAGTGACTGGTCGGCCACTGTCCGTCGGTCCTTTCCCCGTGGTCGTGTCAACTGGCGGCGGCTGCGTGGCTGACCGCGTAGTAGTCGCGCAGTGCCTGGGCGATGGAGGGGTGGATGCGCGAGGAGGCGAGCAGCTCCGGCGGCGGGGTGAAGGCCGGGTCGAACTCGTCGGCGATCCGGGTGTAGGCCACCCGCAGGTAGTGCTCGATGGTGAACGGCCACTCGACGGGCACGGTCCAGTTGGACTCGTAGCCGGTGGCCAGCATGTGGGTGACGGTGGCCTCCACGATCTCCTCGCGGCTGAGCGGCTGGATCGGCGACCGGACCGGGCGGAACAGGTCCAGCTCGATGCCGGGCTCCTCGCCGAGCAGGAGGGCGGTCATCTCCCGGGCGAGCAGGGGGGAGAGCGTGAGTCCGTCGCGGTAGGTGCCGGTCATCATCCACAGGCCGGCGAGCTCCGTCTCGCCGAGCAGCGGCATGCCGTCCAGCGCGACGGGCCGGTTGCCGACCTGGATCGCCGACACCCCGCTCTCGCCGAGGTTGCGGCGCACCTGCCGGTTGCCGCAGTTGAGCAGGAAGAGCACGTCGGAGATGAGCGGGGTCTCGCGCGGCTCGGGCGAGATGATGTTGGTGGCGCCGACATAGACGTGTCCGGCGCCGCGCGGGACGACGTGCAGCCCGCACGCGAAGGCGCGGTTGGGTGTGCGGATGACGCTGCGCGGAGCCGTGCCGTCCTCGGTGTCGACCAGGGCCGAGACACCGTAGCCGCTGATCAGCCGGGGAATACGGGCCGCCTGGTCGGGGACCGTGTCCAGTACGGCCTGCGACGCGGACCCGGCGGCCAGCACCAGCTGCTCGGTGGCCAGCACGGTCCCGGAGTCCAGCTCGACACCGCGCACCCGGCCGTCGGCGTGGTCGACCCGCACCGCCTGCTCCGGGATCAGCGTGCCGCCGGCGGCGAGGAACGCCTCCTCCAGCTGCGCCAGCAGCGCGTGGGCGTTCACGGCGTGCTCGTTGGGCAGGAACATCGCCTGCAGGGGACGTGCGGTGGGCTCGGCGTCGAGCCACTCGATGTCCTCCGGGTCGATGTCCTCGAACTTCTCGCCGTACTCGATGAGGGTGTTGCGGATCGCCTTGAAGTTCTGCGTGTCGATGTCGGGCACGCCGACGGTGTTCAGCATGACGACGGTGCCGTCGGCGGTCAGCAGGTCGGTGCCGTCCGAGTCGGCCGACAGGCCGGCCAGCCACTCGGGCCACAGCTTGCTGGCCTGGTAGGCCCAGTCGAGTTTGGTGCGGCCGTAGTCACTCTTGAGCAGGGTGGTCGTGACCTCACCGAAGGTGCCGAGCATCGCGCCCGCGGCCGAGGAAGCCGCCTTGGGACGGTGCGGGCGGCCGAGTACGGCCACGCTGAGGTTGCGACGGGCCAGAGTGAGGCCGAGGGACAGGCCGAGTGAGCCGTTGCCGACCACCACTACGTCGTGAAGGCGATTGTCCTCGGACATGGTTGCGGGCACCAGAATGTTCCCTTCGGGTCGGTCCGGGAGGATGACATGGATGAAGACGTGGAAGTCGGGCGAGAGACGGGCTCACGGCGGCCGGCCTCTCGGCCGTCCGTCTCTCACCCCGTGGACGGCCAAGGGCCCGCGTTCGTCTCGGTCAACGTCGCACTGTGAGCCAAACACACCCGCGAGGACGCCCCAACGCTTTTAGCCCCCGCTAAAACCGAGCCGGGGCACACGTCCTCGACGGTTCGGGCGGCCGGTCTCGCGACCCCCGGTCAGGCCGAGAGGCGTCCGCCACCGGGCGCCACGGCGCCCCGCACGAGCGCCTCGCCCGTCTCGGTGAGCGAGTGGATGACGCGGCGGCCGTGGCGTCGGCTCGTCACCAGGTCGCAGTCGCGCAACACGGCGACGTGCTGGCTGATGGCGCCGGGGGTGACGTTGATCGCCGCGGCGAGATCGCCGGTGGAGGCGGGCACCAGCAGGGCCTCCAGCACCGCGGAGCGGACGCCGCCCAGCAGCGCGGCCAGCGGGCTCGGCTGGTCCGTGGCGTAGCGGTGCCACAGCTCCTCGACGCCCGGCCTGGGGTAGACGATCATCGACTGCTGCGGCGGTGTCATGGTGAGCACCTCCGGCCCGCAGAACACGCTCGGTACGAGCACGATGCCCCGGCCGCCCAGGTCCTTCTGGTAGTCGTAGGCGCTGCGCACGGTCAGCTCCTGGTCCCTCCAGGCGATCCGGGGGTGGAGGGAGGAGAACACGGGGGCCGCCCCGGAACTCTCGATCACCTGCATGCGGGAGCGGATGTCGGACTGGAGTCCGCCGTGCAGCCGCCGCCAGTGCGGCTCCAGCGCGAGGTCCCAGTACGTCTGAAGCTGTTCGGTGATCCGGGCGATGGCCTGCGCCGGCTGAGCCAGCATCTGCCGGTGCAGCGGCGCGGCCTCCTG
The DNA here is from genome assembly GCF_055567535.1 of Streptomyces sp. NPDC026538. Taxonomy (NCBI): domain Bacteria; kingdom Bacillati; phylum Actinomycetota; class Actinomycetes; order Kitasatosporales; family Streptomycetaceae; genus Streptomyces; species Streptomyces sp. NPDC026538. The sequence continues at coordinate 158,082 of NZ_JBVHQG010000014.1, read as the reverse complement.
CCGCCAGGTCACGGGCGTGCCGGGGTCGGCGGCCATCCAGGACACCTCGGCGACGAAGTGTTCACTCGGGGTCTCTCGCACCAACTCCAGCTCTTCGGTGATCCTCCGCGGCCCGGAGCCGTCCGGCGGTGGGGTGAGGAAGTCCGGGACGTATCCGGTGGGCGGGATCAACGCGCGTAGCGGCAGAAGATCCAGCGTCCTCAGCTTCGCGCGGACGTCGTCGACCCACGGCTGGTGCCGCCTTCTGCGTTCCGCCGAGGCCAGCATGCGGATGCTGTAGACGGCCTCCCCCAGCGGAGAGGGCGAGAATCGAACCCTTGCGATGTCGTCCACGGTCGCCGAGAAGCGGATCATGTTTCCCCCATGTCCCCGTCAGTGCCGCTCCGGTGGGTGACGGAGCGACGCATAGAGACGATAGGTCCCCGTGCTGAGAGCCGTGGCTCTGCCGTGGCGGGATTTCAACTGGTGCGATCCCGCACGGAAGCACGCGATCCCAGACCCACCGAAACGATGGCCGCGCGCGGGCCGCTCCGGGCAGTTGGCCGGAACCATGAAGGTCGGCCGGGGACGGGACGGAACTTTGACGCGATTCCGGCGCGTCGCGTGCGGGAGCGGCTGCCGGGCTGTCCGACGAGGAGGAGCGACTGCGCGACGGCGTGGCGGTTCGGCCTTCGGGGAACCGGCGTCCGCCTCGGAGGTCCGGTTGGTCATGTGACGTCGCAGAGGGGGTGGAAGGCGGTCGCGTTCGGCGCGGGCTCGGCGCCCGGCGGCGGTCTCGGCCGCGTCGGCGTGCTCCACGGGGAAGCGGTGCCGCCCGCCGTCGATCGAATCCCGGGCAACCGGCCTCCGGGCGTTCGTCGGTGGGGTCGAAGCGCTACCGTCTGTCGCGACTCGCACGAGGGACGGCGCCAACCGACCTTATCGGCAGATCCGACGCAATGGCAGCGAAAGTGCCCGGAACCGGACTTGAACCGGTACGCCCGCGAGGGGCAGCGAGGTTTAAGCTCGCCGTGTCTGCATTCCACCATCCGGGCAGGCCATGGGCTCCGCAACGAGATTCCGAGCCTATCGGGAGGCGTCCCCCGAACAGCGGACGGACGACCCGATGTTGTCTTATTTTATTGACGTCTGAGGGTGCATCAGCCCCCGGAACGAGCCATCCGCACTTGCCAGTAGCGTTACGCGCGGTGGGTGCACGCGTACGGGGAATGACGGAATTTCACCGTCCGAACAAGGGGGCTCCACCTGTTCTGGACAGATGGGAGCGACTGGTTCCGGATCTGGTCCGGTTCGGTTCGGTTCGTTCCGGTTCGGTTCGGTCGGTCAGTCGGTCCGGTCCGGTCCGCTCAGTCGGTCGCTCTTTCGGTCGAGTCGCTCTTTCGGTCGAGTCGCTCTTTCGGTCGGGCCGCTCTTTCGGTCGGCCTAGGGGTCCGCCGTCATCCCCAGGTATGACTCGGCGCGCTTCGGTCCCCCCTCGGTCGCCCCCCGGAACCGGAACTGCGGCTGACTACACGGGCCGCCGCGGCCGGGACGATGGTCACGTCCCCATGAACGCCGTCGTCCCGACAGGAGCACCTTTCCGTGTCCACCACACCCATCGCCGACCGGCGGACCACCTCCGTGGCCGCTCGCGCCACGGAGCTGTCGAAGATCTACGGGCAGGGTGAGACGCAGGTCGTCGCCCTGGACCGGGTCACCGTCGAGTTCCGGCAGGCCGAGTTCACCGCGATCATGGGGCCGTCGGGCTCCGGCAAGTCCACGCTGATGCACTGCGTGGCGGGCCTCGACACCTTCTCCTCCGGCTCCGTGCGGATCGGTGACACCGAACTCGGCACCCTGAAGGACAAGCAGCTCACCAAGTTGCGCCGGGACAAGATCGGGTTCATCTTCCAGGCGTTCAACCTGCTGCCGACGCTGACCGCGCTGGAGAACATCACGCTCCCGATGGACATCGCGGGCCGCAAGCCGGACCGGCAGTGGCTCGACAGCGTCATCCAGATGGTCGGCCTCAAGGACCGGCTCAGCCACCGGCCCGCGCAGCTCTCCGGCGGCCAGCAGCAGCGCGTCGCCGTCGCCCGCGCCCTCGCCTCCCGGCCGGAGATCATCTTCGGTGACGAGCCGACCGGAAACCTGGACTCCCGCTCCGGCGCCGAGGTGCTGGGCTTCCTGCGCAACTCCGTGCGGGAGCTGGGCCAGACGGTCGTCATGGTCACCCACGACCCGGTGGCGGCGGCGTACGCGGACCGCGTCGTCTTCCTCGCCGACGGCCGGATCGTCGACGAGATGTACCGCCCGACGGCCGAAGGCGTCCTCGACTTCATGAAGCAATTCGACGCGAAGGGCCGGACCAGCTGATGTTCCGCACCGCCCTGCGCAACGTCCTCGCGCACAAGGCCCGGCTGCTGATGACCGTGCTCGCCGTCATGCTCGGCGTCGCGTTCGTCTCCGGCACCCTGGTCTTCACCAACACCATCTCGGACGCCTACCAGAACAGCTCCGCCAAGGGCTTCGACGGCGTCGACGTGGCCGTGCAGGCCAAGTACCAGGATTCCAAGGGCGATCAGGTCGGCAAGACCCCCGACCTCACCCAGGCGCTGCTCGACAGGGCCGCGAAGGTCCCCGGGGCCGCCTCCGCCACCGGCGTCGTCTCCGGCTTCACCGCGATCGCCGACAAGGACGGCAAGCTGATCGGCGGCGGCTGGCAGTCCGAGGGCGGCAACTACTGGGGCACCAAGGACGCCCGCTACCCGCTGGTCGGCGGCCACGCGCCGAGCGGTGCGAACGAGGTGCTGATCGACTCCAAGACCGCCGAGCGGGCCGGCTACCAGGTCGGCGACACCGTGCGCATCTCGGTGAACGGCCCGGTCCTCACGCCCACCGTCGCCGGCATCTTCACCACCGACGACGGCAATGTCACGGCCGGCGGCAGCCTCGCCCTGTTCGACACGGCGACCGCGCAGCGGCTGTTCGGCACGAAGGGCGCGTACGACGAGATCGACGTGACCGCGAAGTCCGGCACCGGCCAGGCCGCCCTCAAGGCGCAGCTGGACCGGGCGCTGCCGAAGAAGCTCGTGGAGACCACCACCGGCCAGCAGCTCGCCGACGACCAGGCGAAGTCCATCGCCGCCGGCATGAGCGGCCTGCGCCAGGGCCTGCTGGTCTTCGCCGGCATCGCCCTGTTCGTCGGCACGTTCATCATCGCCAACACCTTCACCATGCTGGTCGCCCAGCGCACCAAGGAGCTGGCGCTGCTGCGCGCGGTGGGCGCCTCCCGCCGCCAGGTCACCCGCTCGGTGCTGATCGAGGCGTTCGTGGTCGGCGCGGTGGCCGGGGTCGCCGGTCTGGTCGCCGGTATCGGCATCGGCGCCGGACTGCGCGCGCTGATGGGCTCGTTCGGCGCGACCGTCCCGGACGGCCCGCTGGTCGTCAGCCCCGGCACGGTGGCCGCCGCCCTCGCCGTCGGCGTCGTCATCACGATGCTGGCCGCCTGGCTGCCCGGCCGCCGGGCCGCGAAGATCCCGCCGGTCGCCGCGATGAGCGCGCTGCACTCGGCGCCGACCACCAAGTCGCTGGTGCTGCGCAACACGATCGGCGCGCTGTTCTCGGCGGCCGGCGTGACGGTGATCCTGGCGGCGACCACGATGAACGGCTCCGACGGCCAGGCGCCGATGGGCCTGGGCGCGGTCCTCCTGATCATCGGCGTCTTCGTCCTCACCCCGCTCCTGTCCCGTCCGCTGATCGCGGCCGCCGCCCCGCTGCTGCGCGGGTTCGGGGTCGCCGGGAAGCTGGCCCGGCAGAACTCGGTGCGCAACCCGCGCCGTACCGCCGCGACCGCCTCGGCACTGATGATCGGCCTGACCCTGATCACCGGCATGACGGTGATGGCGGGCAGCCTGCAGAAGTCGATCGACAAGATGGCGAGTTCGGCGATCCGCGCGGACTACGTCGTCTCGATGGCCAACGGAAACGCGCTCTCCCCCGACGTGGCGACGAAGCTCGCGACCGCCGACGGGGTGACCGCCAGCAGCCCGCTGCGTGACGCGGCCTCCCGGATCGACGGCGGCACCGAGATCCTCAAGGGCGTCAACGGCTCCGCGATCGGCAAGCTGACCGACCTCACGGTCGACAGCGGCTCGTTCGAGGTCGGCGGCTCGGACGTGGTCGTGGACGACGACACGGCGAAGTCGCACGGCTGGAAGGCGGGTTCGGCCTTCACCGTGCACTACGAGGACGGCAAGGCGCAGAAACTGACGGTCGCCGGGGTCTACCAGGGCAACGAGGTGATCAACGGGATCATGCTCGACAACACCACCCTCACCCCGCACCAGACCGACCCCGCCGACATGCAGGTCATGGTCAAGACGGCGGACGGGGCGTCGGACGCGGCCAAGGACCGGCTGGACAAGGTCCTCGGCCACAACCCGGCGATCAAGGTCCAGGACAAGCAGGACCTGTCCGACTCCATCGCCCAGGCCTTCACGCTGGTCCTGAACATGGTCTACGGCCTGCTCGCGATGGCGGTGATCGTCGCGGTCCTCGGTGTCATCAACACCCTGGCCATGTCGGTCTTCGAACGGCAGCAGGAGATCGGCATGCTCCGCGCGATCGGCCTGGACCGCAAGGCGGTCAAGCGGATGGTCCGGCTGGAGTCCCTGGTCATCTCGCTCTTCGGCGGGGTGCTGGGCCTCGGCCTGGGGGTGTTCTTCGGCTGGGCGGCCGGTCAGCTGGTCGGCGCGAGGATGCCGACGTACGAACTGGTCCTGCCGTGGTCCAGGATGGCGCTCTTCCTGGTCCTGGCCGGCCTGGTCGGCGTCCTGGCGGCCCTGTGGCCGGCCCGGCGCGCGGCGCGGCTGAACATGCTGTCGGCGATCAAGTCCGAGTAACGGCAGGTACGGCGAAGGGGCCCCACACACGTGGTGTGGGGCCCCTTTCCCGTCTCTCGTCCTACCGGTTCCAGGTACGGGCGCGCAGCGGCAGCCCCGACACCCCCGACTCGGGGGTCCTGACGGCCAGCACCTGGTTGACGCCGATCCGGTTGCGTTCGAAGGCGAGGGCCGATGCGGCCATGTACAGCCGCCAGACGCGGGCCCGGCCGGGGCTGGTGAGCCGTACCGCCCGGCCCCAGTCGGCCTCCAGGTTGACCACCCAGCGGCGCAGGGTGCGGGCGTAGTGCTCGCGGATCGACTCCACGTCCCGCACCTCGAACCCGGCCCGTTCCAGCTGGGTGACGGTGGTGCCGACCGGGGCGAGCTCCCCGTCCGGGAAGACGTAGGCGTCGATGAACCGGTCGACGTGGTAGGCCGCCTCGTCGCGCTGCGGGCGCCGTGCGATCTGGTGGTTGAGCAGCCGCCCGCCCGGCTTCAGCAGCGCGTACAGATCGGTCGCGTACGCCAGGTACTTCTCCGCTCCGACGTGCTCGGCCATCCCGATCGACGAGATCGCGTCGTACGGCCCGTCCCGGACGTCCCGGTAGTCCTGGACCCTGATCTCCACCCGGTCCGTCAGACCCTCGTCCGCGACCCGTTTACGGGCGTACGCGGCCTGCTCCTGGGAGAGGGTGACCCCGACGACGCTCACACCGTGCTCGCGGGCCGCGTGGATCGCCATCGAGCCCCAGCCGCAGCCGACGTCGAGCAGTCGCTGACCGGGCCTCAGGCCGAGCTTGCTGCAGACGAGTTCCAGCTTGTCGCGCTGGGCGGTCTCCAGGGTGCCGTCGTCCTCCCAGTACGCGCAGGAGTAGACCATCGACGGCCCGAGGACGATCTCGTAGAAGTCGTTCCCCACGTCGTAGTGGTGGCTGATGGCCTGCTTGTCACTGCGACGGGTGTGCAGATGGCGGCGTCTGCGCACCTCCTCACGGGGTGGGGCCGGCGGGACGGGCGGTCCGGCGAGCTTCAGCAGCTCCCGCACGGCCGCCCGCACCTCGGGGTCGCGCAGGGCCTGGGCGAGGGTACGGCTGTCCTCCCCGCGCTCCCAGATCAGTCCGGACATCACCGCCAGGGCGCTGTACAGGTCGCCCTCGATGTCCAGGTCGCCGGCGACCCAGGCCCGGGCCAGGCCCAGTTCACCCGGTTTGAACAGCATGTAACGCAGGGCACGGCGGTTGCGGATCACGATCGCCGGAGCGTCCGGCGGTCCGGCCTGTGATCCGTCCCAGGCCCGCAGCCGTACCGGGAGCGGAACTCCCAGCACCTGCTCGGCAACACTCCTCAGCCGCGACGCGGCGTCGGCCATGGCGTACACCTCCAAGACGACGATCCCGGATGCCGGTTACCACGTAAACACCGTGAGGTCAGCATCGCAGTCCCGCAAAGGAGTTACGACTGGGCAAAACAGCTGTAGCGGCCACGTAGTTACGGACGGGCCCGGGAACGCCGAAGGACCTCCCGCACCACGGATGGCGGGAGGTCCTTCGGGTGGTGTCGCGGGAGATCCTCGAGGTGGTCCGACGGCCGAGGCCGGCGGACCGGGACCCGGGAGGCCTTGGCCCAGCAGGCTTCGGCTAGGAGGCCTTGGCCTTCTCCTCGGCCTTCGGGGCGGCGACCGGAGCCGGCTTGGCGGCCTCGTAGAACTCCTCGCGGGGGTTCTCCATGGCGCCCAGGGACACGACCTCGCGCTTGAGGAACATGCCGAGCGTCCAGTCGGCGAAGATGCGGATCTTGCGGTTCCAGGTCGGCATCGCCAGACCGTGGTAGCCACGGTGCATGTACCAGGCGAGACGGCCCTTGACCTTGATCTTCGTCTTGCCCAGGACGATCATCGCGACGCCCTTGTGCAGACCCAGACCGGCGACCGCGCCCTTGTTGGCGTGGCTGTACTCCTTCTGCGGGAAGCCCCGCATACCGGAGACCACGTTGTCGCCGAGGACCTTGGCCTGACGGAGCGCGTGCTGCGCGTTCGGCGGGCACCAGGCGTTCTCGACACCGGCCTTGCGGGCGGCGACGTCCGGCACCTGGGCGTTGTCGCCCGCGGCCCAGATGTAGTCGGTGCCCTGCACCTGGAGGGTGGGGGCGGTGTCCACGTGGCCGCGCGGGCCGAGCGGCAGACCGAAGCGGGCGAGCGCCGGGTTCGGCTTGACGCCGGCGGTCCACACGATCGTGTTGGAGTCGACCTCCAGGCCGTTCTTCAGCACGACGTGGCCGTCGACGCAGGAGTCCATCGAGGTGGAGAGGTAGATCTCCACACCGCGGCTCTCCAGGTGCTCCTTGCCGTACAGGCCGAGCTTGGGGCCGACCTCGGGAAGGATCTTGTCGGCTGCGTCGACGAGAACGAAGCGCATGTCCTCACGGGACACGTTCTTGTAGTACTTCGCCGCGTCCCGGGCCATGTCCTCGACCTCGCCGATGGTCTCCGCGCCCGCGAAGCCGCCGCCGATGAAGACGAAGGTGAGCGCCTTGCGGCGGATCTCCTCGTTGGTCGTGGAGTCGGCCTTGTCCAGCTGCTCCAGGACGTGGTTGCGCAGGCCGATGGACTCCTCGATGCCCTTCATGCCGATGCCCTGTTCGGCGAGGCCGGGGATCGGGAAGGTGCGGGAGACCGCGCCGAGTGCGATGACCAGGTAGTCGAAGGGCAGCTCGTACGCCTCGCCCACGAGGGGGGCGATCGTGGCGACCTTGCGGTCCTGGTCGATGGTGGTGACCCGGCCGGTGAGGACCTCCGCCTTCGGCAGCACGCGTCGCAACGGGACGACGACATGCCGAGGGGAGATGCTGCCGGCGGCGGCTTCGGGGAGGAAGGGCTGGTAGGTCATGTACGACCGGGGGTCGACGACCGTGACGGTCGCCTCGCCGTAGCGCATCTTCTTGAGAATGCGCCGAGCTGCGTACAGGCCTACGTACCCACCGCCTACTACGAGGATCCTGGGACGCTCCGTGGTGCTCATGGCATCGAGTATCCACCCGCCTCAGGGGGGCCGCTCGTGCGCCCCTTCACAAGGTTCCACGGGGGTCGTGCTACACTCCGCCGCCCACGTGACACAGGTCATGGTCGACAGTGAGAACCCACTTCCGATACGACCCGTTGTCAATGCCGTGTGAGCTGCTCCTCCAGGCTTCCGTGGGCACCGCGGGGGCACCGGATATCACCCGCACGAGCACCTCCGCGAACACCCCCGGAACGCTCTCCTGAGCACGTGCCCGGGGCTGTTGAGCCCCCGAACGGGCCAACGGGCCCCCTTGGACCCCTCACCTGCACCGAATTCCTTGTGAAGAACTTCACGAAGTTTTCCGAGGGGGTGTCGTGGCACGGCGTGTCACGGGCCGTCCGGGCCGCTCACCCGCCACCCCGCACGCTCATCCGAGGAGGTCGGGAGGGTCGGGCCGGGCGTCCGGAGAGGGCCGGCGAGGCGGCCGGGCGGGTCAGGCGATGGACCAGGCGATGCCGTCCAGGATGTCGTGCTCGCTCACCACGACCTCGGCCGCGCCCACCCGCTCCATGATCGACAGCAGTACGAGGGCGCCGGCGCCGATGACGTCGACGCGCCCGGGGTGCATGGAGGGGATCGCGGCGCGCTCGGCGTGGCTGGAGTCCAGCAGCCGCTCGGTGATCTCCCGCACCCGGGCGTAGGGGATGCGGGAGTGGTGGATGGCGGCGGAGTCGTACTCCGGCAGGTCCTGGTGGATGGCGGAGAGGGTGGTGACCGACCCGGCCAGGCCGACCAGGGTGTGCGCCTCACGCAGCGGCACGGTTTGCTCCGCGAGGTCGAGGGCGCGCTCGATGTCGGCCCGCATGGCGGCGATCTCCGGCTCGGCCGGCGGGTCGCTGACCTGTCCCCCGTGCACCAGGTGCCGCTCGGTCATCCGCACACAGCCGACGTCCACGGACCGCGCGGCCCGCACCCGCTCGTCCCCGACGACGAACTCGGTGGAGCCGCCGCCGATGTCCACGACGAGGAAGGGCTTGGTGAGGTCGTCGCGGCCCGTCAGCTCCTTCGTCGCACCCGTGAAGGAGAACTCGGCCTCCTGGTCACCGCTGATGACCTCCGGCTCGACGCCGAGGATGTCCAGCACCCCGCGCACGAACTCGTCCCGGTTCTCGGCGTCCCGGGAGGCCGAGGTGGCCACGAACCGCAGCCGCTGCGCCCCGTACTCCTTGATGACGGCCGCGTACTCCCGGCAGGCGGCGAAGGTCCGCTCGAGCGCCTCCGGAGCGAGCCGCCCGGTCCGGTCGACCCCCTGCCCGAGCCGCACGATCACCATCCGCCGGTCCAGGTCGACGAGCTCCCCGGTCTCCGGGTCCGCGTCGGCGACGAGCAGCCGGATGGAGTTGGTACCGCAATCGATGGCGGCGACGCGGGTCATGGCTGGGTGTTCCTCACTCTGTACGTGACCTGGTGACGGACCGAGTCGGCTGGGGGGGGTGGGCGAAGGCCTCGGGGGGGTGGGCGAAGGCCTCGGGGGGGTGGGCGAAGGCCTCGGGGCCAGGAAGCGGGGCCTCCTGGGGGCGTCACTCGCCGGTGACCACGCAGGCGCCCTTGGCCCACCACTCGGGCAGCATGGCGATCGCCTCGTCGCCGAGCGGGTTCACGCCCGGCCCCGCCGCCAGCGAGTGCGCCACCAGCACGTGGAGGCACTTCACCCGGTCCGGCATCCCGCCGGCGCTCGGGAACCCCGTCAGCTCCTCGATCTCGTCCCGGCGCCGGACGTAGTCCTCGTGCGCGGCCCGGTACGCCGCCGCCAGCTCCGGATCGCTCTCCAGCCGCGCCGTCATCTCCTTCATCACGCCGTTGGCCTCCAGGGTGCCGATGGCGGACGCGGCCTTGGGGCACGTGAGGTAGTACAGCGTCGGGAACGGCGTGCCGTCCGGCAGCCGCGGCGCGGTCTCCACGACGTCCGGCTGCCCGCACGGGCACCGGTGCGCGATCGCCCGCAGCCCGCGCGGCGGCCGCCCGAGCTGCTGCTTGAAGGCCTCGACGTCGGCGTCGGTCGGCTCGGTGCGCGGGGTGGAGGGCGGAGGCGTTTGCATGACTGTGTTCTGTGTGGCTTTCTGTCGGTTCACTGGTCGGACGCGTCGGACTTGTCGACGCCGTCCCAGACGTTCGCGTACCAGGGGCGGTCGGCCGCGCCGAGGTAGGCGTGCGCCTGCCTGGCGGCAGCGGGGTCGATCACGATGTACCCCGTCTCCCCCGGCATCACGTAGTGCAGCCGCTGCCGGATCTGCTGCTCGGCGTACGCGTCGTCCTGCCACCGGGCCTTGACGTCCCGCAGCTGCTCGACCCGCTGCCGGGCCCGCTCCTGCTGGCGTTCCTGGTCGGCGATCTCGGCACGCTGGGAGACGTACTGCCGCATCGGATAGGCGAGCGCGACGATCATCGTGCACAGCACGATCGCGAGCAGCGCGGCGCGGCCGGTCAGCCGGGAGCGGCGGGCCTGCCGCTTGGTCTGGGAGCGGTAGACCCGGGCCGCCGTCTGCTCGCCGAGCAGCTTCAGCCTGGTCGCGGTGGAGAACCGGTCCCGGTCCTTCACGGCCATGTCCCCGCCTCCCGTTCACACGCGCGTACGTCCCCGCACACGGTACGGGACCGGTACGGGGACGTACGTACGACTGGCGCAGCCTTGACCCTTAACGGGTCAGCGACCCGTGACGGGTCAGCGACCCCTGACGGGTCAGCCCTTGAAGCGCGGGAACGCGCTGCGGCCGGCGTACACCGCGGCGTCGTCGAGGATCTCCTCGATGCGCAGCAGCTGGTTGTACTTGGCGACGCGCTCGGAGCGGGCCGGGGCGCCGGTCTTGATCTGGCCGCAGTTGGTGGCGACGGCGAGGTCGGCGATGGTGACGTCCTCGGTCTCACCGGAGCGGTGGGACATCATGCACTTGAAGCCGTTGCGCTGGGCCAGCTCGACGGCGTCCAGGGTCTCGGTGAGCGAGCCGATCTGGTTCACCTTGACGAGCAGGGCGTTGGCGGCGCCGTCCTCGATGCCGCGGGCCAGGCGCTCCGGGTTGGTGACGAAGAGGTCGTCGCCGACGATCTGGACCTTGTCACCGAGCTTGTCGGTGAGGACCTTCCAGCCGGCCCAGTCGTCCTCGAACAGCGGGTCCTCGATGGAGACCAGCGGGTAGGAGGCGACGAGCTCCTCGTAGTACTCGGTCATCTCGGCGGCCGAGCGGGACTTGCCCTCGAACTCGTACTTGCCGTCCTTGTAGAACTCGGACGCGGCAACGTCGAGCGCGAGCGCGATCTGCTCGCCCGGGACGTAGCCGGCCTGCTTGACGGCCTCGAGGATGAGGTCGAGCGCGGCGCGGTTGGACTCCAGGTTCGGGGCGAAGCCGCCCTCGTCGCCGAGGCCGGTGGACAGGCCCTTGCTCTTCAGGACCTTCTTCAGGGTGTGGTAGACCTCGGCACCCCAGCGCAGCGCCTCGGAGAAGGACTCCGCGCCGATCGGGGCGATCATGAACTCCTGGATGTCCACGTTGGAGTCCGCGTGCGAGCCGCCGTTGAGGATGTTCATCATCGGCACCGGCAGCAGGTGCGCGTTGGGGCCGCCCAGGTAGCGGAACAGCGGCAGGTCGCTGGCCTCGGAGGCGGCGTGGGCGACGGCGAGGGAGACGCCGAGGATGGCGTTGGCGCCGAGCGAGCCCTTGTTGTCGGTGGCGTCCAGGTCGAACATCGCCTGGTCGATCAGGCGCTGCTCGGTGGCGTCGTAGCCGACCAGCTCCGGGCCGATCTGCTCGATCACGGCGAGGACGGCCTTCTCGACACCCTTGCCGAGGTAGCGGTTGGGGTCGCCGTCACGGAGCTCGATGGCCTCGAAGGCGCCGGTGGAGGCGCCGGACGGGACGGCGGCACGACCCGTGCTGCCGTCGTCGAGGCCGACCTCGACCTCGACCGTGGGGTTGCCTCGGGAGTCCAGGATTTCCCGGGCTACGACGACGTCGATGGACGGCACGAGCATCTCCTTCTTGGGATGTGACGCTGGTTGTGCGGGCGCACGCGGGCCTTGTCGGCCCTTGCTCAGCCTTGCGACTAGAGCCTAACCGCCCCGGGCCCGACAATCGGCCGACCGACCGGCCCGTGGACACACAGACGGTACTCATTGTTCATGTGCGGAACAAAGGGGGGTCCGATGAAGAACGGAAGAAGAGCGGGTCAAGAGGAAGACCGCGGGAGGACGGCGCGCGGACGGCGAGGACCGCGCCACGTGGACGGCGAGGACCGCGCGGGGGCTCGCGAGGGACGGCGAGGAGCGCGCGAGGACCGCGCGAGGACGGCGCGGACGGCGCGGAGCTCGCGAGGGACGGCGCGGACGGCGCCGAGCTCGCGCGGGACGGCAAAGAGAAACCCCGCCCCGGTGCGTACGGGGGAGAACGCACCGGAACGGGGGCTCGTGGGGGACGGGGGTGACCCTCACGCGGTCTCCACTATGGGGACCACGGCTGTGCGGGCGCTGTGATTCAGCTGGCGCCCTCGTATTACTTCGGGCGCCTTACTTCAGGTGCAGCTGCTGGCCCGGGTAGATGAAGTCGGCGTCGTCGACGATGTCCTTGTTCAGCTTGAACAGCGCCTGCCAGCCGCCCTTGACCTTGTGCTTCTCGGCGATGGAGCTGAGCGTGTCGCCCTTGACGACCTTGTACTCGCCGTCGCCCTTCTTGACCTTCTTGCCGGTCGGGGTGGTGACGGTCTTCTTGGCGGCCGGACGCTCGGCGGAGCGGGAGGCGGCCTGGGTGTCGGTCGTACGGCTGCTCGTGCCGCTGTTCGCCGAGTTGGAGGAGGAAGAGGACGACGAGGAGGAGCTGGTGCTGCCGCCGGAGTAGGCGGCGCCGGACAGGCCCGTGCCGCAGACCGGCCAGGCGCCCTTGCCCTGCGCGGCGAGGACCTTCTCGGCGATCTCGATCTGCTGCGCCTTGGTGGCCTGGTTGGCCTGCGCGGCGTACTGCGTGCCGCCGTACGCGGCCCAGGTGGAGGCGGAGAACTGCAGACCGCCGTAGTAGCCGTTGCCGGTGTTGATGGCCCAGTTGCCGCCGGACTCGCACTGGGCGACGGTGTCCCACTCGGAGGCGGTGGCGGCGGAGGCGGTGCCGGAGGCCATCAGCGGAGCGGCGATGGCGACACCGGTGACGCCGGCGAGCGCGGCGGCACGGGTGGCCCTGGACGGACGACGGTGCTTGCCCTTGCCGGAAAACAGCATGAAGGATCCCCTCACCGACGCCTGCGAGGTGAGCTGTCGGGTTCGGGCCGGTTGAGTTGCCCGGCCGCGCACCTCACGGTGCGCGGCTTCACCCCGAGCCGGACACGGCAGTCTCAACTACCGGTCCCGGCACTTACCTTGGGTCCCCCGCTCCTGCCTACGGCGCTTGACGCGACGACTGTTCCCGGGCAGCCGCTGGCAGGACTCGGCGTTGCGACGGCCGGGGCTCGTGGTGACGAGCGGCCTTGACCGTAAACAGACGATCAGGTGAATTTCAAAGATGATCAGGGCTTCTGAGACTCATCCCACACTTTCACCAAACCGGACATTTAACTTCGAAGTAGGGCGGCCGGAAGGTCCAACTCCCGCTACTTTTAGTCCGTTTCGCTGCTGAGTTTCAGGGTCTGACCGGGGGCGATGTCGTTCGGGTCGGCACCGATGTCCGCCTTGTTCGCGACATAGAGCGCATGCCATCCGCCGTCGAGGTCAAGGGAGTCGGCGATGGAGGCGAGGGTGTCGCCGTCCCGGACGGTGTAGGTGCCGGCGTCCCGGGAGGCGTGACGGCCGGAAGAAGTCACACTCTGACCGCTTGTCACGCTTTCGTCCGCCGAGCCGCCGCGATGCTTGCCGCCGCTGCTGACGGCCCCCGTGTCGACCAGATCCCAGGAACTGCCCGTCTGCCACGAATTGTCCGAGTCATCGGCTTCGGGCACGACGGGATTCTCGCCCGCCTTCGAGGCACTGGACCCCTTGGATCCCGACTTGTCCGCCTTCGTGGAGTCGGCAGGGGTGCCCTTGCCGGAGTCGTCACTCGCACTCGGGGACGGGGTGACGGAGCCGGAGTCCGTGGCGCCCGAGGCATCCGACGAGGAGTCGGACGAGCCGGAATTCGATGAACCGGAGGAATCCGAAGAACCAGATGAAGAGGATGAATCCGACAGCCCGGAGGACGAGTCGGAGGAGCCGGACGAGTCGTCCGATCCACCGAGGCCGGTGTCGACGTTCACCGAGGCGTCGTCCGAGGAGAGCCCGGCGATCAGGGCGCAGGTCCGCCAGGGCTTGGTGCCCTGGTCGGCGAGGATCTTCTCGGCGACGGAGATCTGCTGCGAACGGCTCGCCTGGTCCGGCGTGGCGGCGTACTCCTGGCCGCCGTACTCGTCCCAGTCGTCCTGGGACATCTGCAGGCCGCCGTAGTAGCCGGTGCCGGCGTCCATGCTCCAGGAGCCGCCGCTCTCGCACTCGGCCACCCTGTCCCAGGTGTTGCCGTCGGCCGCGTTGGCGCTCGCCGCACCCAGGAGCGGGATGGCGATGGCCGAGCCGGTCACGCCGGCCGCGACGAGGAGAGCCGGAGCCTGACGGGGGCGACGGTGACGACCGTTCCCGGAGAGCATGCGGAAACCTTTCGAGCGACAGCGGTGACCGGCGCGGCGGGTCCCGCCGGGGCGCCGCACTTGATGGGTGAACGTATAGGCAGACGATCACTTGTCACAAGTTAATGCCGCGTAGATCACGTGAAGATCACAGAGTTGAACGCTGGTCATCTTTACGGGTGGAGGGCCTGGTGGAGGGCCAAGTGGGGGGTGGCGGGTGGGGTGGTGGGTGGGTTGGCGGGTGGGTTGGCGGGTGGGTTGGTGTGGGCCGCCAGTGGGGGATGGTCGGGGCCTGGTGGGGCGCCGGTCGGGCCTGATGGAGGACCGGCGGGGGCTTGGCGGGGCGCCGGCGGCAGGGGCCGGGTGGGCGCCTGCCTGTGGGGGGGCTTGGCAGCGCGCTGGCGGGGGCCAGGTGGACGCCTGCGGGGGCTTGGCAGGGCGTCCGCCGGGGGGCCAGGTGGACGCCTGCGGGGGCTCATCGACCGTCGGGGGTGAACTTCACGGGGAGCGTGCGCAGTCCGCGCATGATGAGGCCGCCGCGCCAGCGCAACTCACTCTCCGGCGCCGCGAGTCGCAGGTCCGGGAGGCGGGTGAGCAGGGTCGCGAGCGCGCTCTGCCCTTCCAGGCGGGCGAGCGGAGCGCCCAGGCAGTAGTGGATGCCGTGGCCGTACCCGAGGTGCTGGTTGTCCCGCCGTGCCAGGTCGAGCGTGTCCGGCTCGGCGAACCGCTCCGGGTCCCGGTCCGCGGCGGCGAGTACGACGAGGACCGGGTCTCCGGCCGCGATGCGCTGCCCGCCGATGCCGAGCGGCTCGGTGGCGAACCGCCAGGTGGCGAGCTCCACCGGCCCGTCGTAGCGCAGGAGTTCCTCCACCCCGGTCTCCAGCAGTCCGCGCTCGCCGGCGGCCAGGGAGTCCTGCAGGCGGCGGCGTTGTTCCGGGTGGGTGAGCAGTGCGTACGTGCCGTTCCCGATGAGGTTGACCGTCGTCTCGAAGCCGGCGAACAGCAGGATGAAGGCCATGGCGGCGGCCTCGTTCTCGGTGAGGTGCTCGCCGTGGTCGGAGGCGCGGATGAGCCCGGAGATGAGGTCCTCGCCGGGGGCCGGCTCGGCGGACAGCGCCTCCCGCTTCCGGTGGATCAGTTCGGCCAGATATCCGCGCATCTTCTTCACGGACCGAGCGACCCCGCCCCGCGGCCCACCGCCGTGTCGGATCATCATGCCGGCCCAGTCCCGGAAGTCGTCCTGGTCCTCTCGCGGGACGCCCAGCAGGTCGCAGATGGCGTAGATGGGCAGCGGGAAGGCGAACTCATGGATGAGGTCGGCCTCGCCCCGGTCCGCGAACCCGTCGATGAGCCGGTCGGTCAGCTCCTGCACGCGGGGCGCGAACTCCGCCACCCGGCGCGGCGTGAACGCCTTGCTGACCAGCCGGCGCAGCCGGGTGTGGTCCGGCGGGTCGATGTTCAGCAGGTGCGTCATCAGCTCGGCCTTGCGCTCACCGGGGATCCCGGTCTTCCCCTTGGCGTGCGCGGGCTCGTCGTGGTGCGCCGGATTCTTGGACAGCCGGGGGTCGGCGAGGGCCTGCCTGGCGTCGGCGTACCGGGTGACCAACCATGCCTCGACCCCGCTGGGGAGCCGGGTCGGGTGCACGGGCGCATGCTCCCGGAGCCAGGCGTAGGCGGGGTACGGATCGGCGGCGAACTCCCAGCTGAAGAGTTCGGGGACGGTGGTGCCGTCCGGGGTGGCGGTGCCGTCGGCGCCGCCAGTGCCGTCAGGAGCGCCGGTCCCGTGAGGAGCGGTGGTGCCCTCAGGAGCGGTGGTGGCGTCGGGAGCGGTGGTGCCCTCAGGAGCGGTGGTGCCGTCGGGGACTGTGGTGCCGTCGGGGTCTGTGGTGCCGTCGGGGGCGGGCTGGTCGGTCACCTCTAGACGGTATCCGGCGCCGGAGGGCCCTCGAGCCCGCCATTGTCGATCTTGACGGCGACGCGTGCCCACTCCCCATATCCGCGAAAGTGGATCTTCCGCTTCTCCTGGGGCAATCGCAGGGGAGCCGCCACCAGCCAGTCCAACTCCTGCTCCACGGACGCCCCCACGCATCGAAGCCCCACCCGTACCTGCAACGGTACCCGTGGCTGATCCCCAGGGCAGTCCCTACGCGTCCACCCCTTCCGCAACCCGTACCGCGTCCCGGTACGCCCGGGCCGCCGCCCGTAGGGCCGACTCCGGGTCGGTTCCCTCCGCCTCGGCCCGGGCCGCGAGTGCGAGCAGCTCGTACCCGATGCCCTGCGCCTGCGGCAGCGGCACCTCCAGCCCCGCCGACCGCACCCGGGAAGCGAGCTTCGACGCCAGCGCGAGACCGGGCTGGGCGAGGGGTATCCCGTCCGTCACCGACTCGCGCCGCTTCTCGATCGCCTTCGTGCGCAGCCAGTGCTCCTTGACCTCCTCCGGTGTCGAGGCGGTCTCGTCGCCGAAGACGTGCGGGTGGCGGTGGATGAGTTTCGCGACGATGCCCCCGGCCACGTCGTCGACCGAGAAGGGGGCGTCCGGGTCCTCCTCGGCGATGCGCGCGTGGAAGACGACCTGGAGGAGCACGTCGCCCAGTTCCTCGCGCAGTTCGTCGCGGTCGCCGGCCTCGATCGCCTCGACGAGTTCGTACGCCTCCTCGATGGCGTACTTCGCCAGTCCCTCATGGGTCTTCTGCGACGACCAGGGGCACTCCACGCGGATGCGATCCATGACCTGGACGAGGTCGAGGAGGCGGGCGCCGGGCAGGTCGTAGGAGGCGGGGAGCAGCTCCAGCTGGGGCATCGACACGCGGCCGGAGCCGGCCAGGCGAGCCAGGCCGTCGGTGAGGGCCGGCTCGCCCTCGCCCGTCGCCACGACCACCACCGTCCGACCGCCGGCGCAGGCGTCGACCAGCTCCTGGGCGGTGGGGGCGGCCTCGTCCACGGTCGTCCCGGCCTCCCGCAGATAGGGCAGCTGCGGGTGCGCGCCGTCCGCGCACAGCACACGGTCCGCCGAGCGCAGCGCCTGCCAGGCGGGCCAGGACAGCAGGCCGGGGGCGACCCGGTGGCTGGTGGTGAGCAGGACGACCCGGCCGGGGTCGGGGACGGTGGGAACGGGAGCTTCCGAGCTGGTGGTGTTCACGATCCGAACGTAACGCACCCGCGCCGCCGGCCTCGGGCGTTGTCCACAGGACGGGGATGATCAAGTGATCGTACGACCGCTGACCTCACACCCGCCTGCCTCCACCCGCCGGCCCCCGACCCGCGTGCTTCCACCCGCCGGTCTCCTCCGCCGGCCCGCCCTTCCGGCCTGCCCTACGCCGTCACGGGTGTCCCCGATGACGTGACCTCACGTACCCACGGCGTCTTGGCGTCCACCCGGCTGCTCTTCTGGACGTCCCAGGCGCCGTAGCGCGGGTTGAGGTCGACGTGGAGCTCCTGGGACGCCTTGGACAGGGCCTTCCAGAAGGCGGGCTGGGTGGTGTCGGTGCCGAGGAGCTGGGCGAGTTTCTGTGCCTCCAGCTGGAGGCGGAGGTTGTCGTCCAGGCGCTTGGGGGCGATGCCGTACTTCTGGAGCCAGGCGTTCTGGAGCGCCTTGGAGCCGCCGGCCTGCTGTTCGAGGCCGGTGCGCATCTGCTGGATCTCCTTGCGGCTGACGCCGATGCCCGCGTCCTGGGCGGCCCGGTGCAGTACCTGGTCGAGGACCATGTTGTGCAGCGTGTCCCGGGTGAGGCTGCTGGTGGCGGCGAGAACCTGCTGGTACTGCTGCTGGTCAGGCACCGCGGCCCGCTGCGCCTGGCGCACCTCGTTCACCCGGGTCTCCAGCTGGGCGACGGAAATGCGCTGGCCGCCGACGACGGCCGCCGCGCCCGGGTGCGCGTCGCTTCCGCAGGCGGTGAGGAAGGGGGCCGCGGTGGCGATCGCGGCGGACAGGACGAGCGCGGTGCGACGGCGGCGGTGCAAGGATGCCTCCCGAGGAGATTGTGCGACGGTGCACAAAGTCTTGCGGTGATCGATGGTAGGCAGTGGGCAAGCTCTGGCCAACCCATTCGACCAACGATTCACACGCGCATCCGGCACCGCCGCGCCACCCTCCGCAAGGGTTTGCGGGTCGGTTCGCGGGATTCGCCGGGCGGTCCGGTCCTCGGCCCGCCCTTGCTCCGGGCTCAGCCCAGCCCGCGCCCAGCCTCCGCTCAGCCCGTGATCGCCACCGGGGCGTCCCAGGCGTCACGGTCCACGGTGATCGTGTAACCGCCCCGCGTCTCCTTGCTGTTCACCATGTACTGGTGCGCCCGGCTGTGCGCGGTGAACTGGGTCGCGCCGAACGGCCAGTCCGCCGTGGTGGTGTTGTTCTTGTCCCACAGCGCGTACCAGAGGTTGCCCGGCAGGTCCGTCTTGTCCTTGGCGTTCGCGATCGCCTTGGCGCTGGAGCTGGTGAAGCCGTAGAAGCCCGCGCGGTAGGTCTTCGCGTGCAGCTGCTTGTCGAAGGCGCGCACATAGGTGAGCACGGCGTTGTTGCACGCCGTGTTCGTCGTGTCGTACGCCTCCATGTCGAGGTAGATCGGGCTGCCCGCCTTCATACCGAGGGCGGCGGCCTTGGCGACCGCGTCGGTGGCGTCGCTGGTGCCGAGGGAGGCGGCGTTGGCGGTGGTCATCTTCTCCGGGTTGGAGCCGCTCTGGCAGGACGGCTGGGCGCCGACGTAGAGCGGGATGAGCTTCCAGCCCACCGCGGAGACGGACTTGACCCAGGAGGCGGTGAGGTTGGGCTGGGCGCAGCCGCGGTTCTTGCCGCCGACGTAGACGGCGGCGGCGCCGTAGAGGCCGCCGTGCCAGGCCTTCATCGCGGCCAGCGAGGGCGCGGTGCAGGTGTCGAAGGCGCGGCCGGTGTACGTCTTCTGGGCGGGCCAGGTGGTGGCCGCCATGGAGGTCTGCGCGGCGATCCCGGCGCCGGCGACGACCGCGGTGCCCGCGACGCCCCAGGTGATGTATCTGCGCTTCTTCGACTGCCGATGGCTGGACATGCCGGAACCCCACCCCTGTTGTCTGTATCTGTGCTGTGCGAAAAGCCGTACGAGAAGTAGGTGCAGTATGAACCGCGCGGGAACTAGCCGCGCACCTGCCCCAGCCACTGCAGCGTCCGCCGGACCTCTCCCGCCATCGGATGACCGGGCCCGTGCAGCCGTTCCACGTCGAACAGCAGCCGGGTGAGCGTGTCCTGGCCTGCCGGGCGGTCGCCGAGCGCCAGCAGCAGGTGCCCGATCCGGCGGCGCACGTCGTGCGCGAGCTGCGGATCACCGGCCACGTACTGGTTCTCGTAGTACGGCAGCAGCGCGCGGTACTCGGCGAGCGCCGCGGCCGGTTCGCCGAGCTGTTCCAGGCACTGGGCGGTCTCGTAGCGGAAACGCAAGGACTGCGGGTCGGCCTGGCCGGCCTCGGCGGCGCGTTCGTCGGCGAGCCGGCGCAGTTCGGGCAGTGCGCGCCGGTACTGGCCGTCGTCCATCAGGGTGGCCGCGTACTGCTTGCGCAGCGTGCGGACGACCGTGGAGCGCTCACCGTGCTGGTCGGCGGCGACCGGCAGGATCGCACCCAGGATGTCGACGGCCTGGGTGATGCGCCCCTCCCCGAGCAGCCGCTTGACCTCGTCGACGGCGGTGACGACATCGGGTCTTCCGGGCACGGCGGCCACCGGGGCGGCGGGCTGGGGCGCGGGCAACCGCGCGCGGTCCGGCCAGGGGGCGTGCGGGCGCAGGAAGGGGCGGGTGGGGTCCAGGGGCGCCCCGGTGTGCATGCCGCGCGCGGGCAGGAGCGGGACGAGGTTCTCGTACACCTCCTGCGCCGAGGCGGGCCGGTGCTGCGGGTCCTTGGCGAGCAGCCGCAGCACCAGCGCCTCCAGCGGCTCGGGCACCTCGGGGCGGAGCCGGCGTACCGGCACCGGCTGCTCGTACAGATGGCGGTGCAGCACGCCGAGCGAGGTGGAGCCGGCGAACGGCACCTCACCGCTGAGCAGTTCGTGCAGCAGCACCCCGAGCGCGTACAGGTCCGTGTACGGGCCGACGGCGCCGCCCATCGCCTGCTCGGGCGCCATGTAGGCGGGCGAGCCGATGGGGGTGCCGGTGTGGGTGAGGCGGGTGCTGTCGGTTTCCATCACGGAGGCGATACCGAGGTCCAGGACGGTGATGGTGCCGTCCTGCTTGACCATCAGGTTGCGCGGCTTGAGGTCGCGGTGGACGATCGGCACGGCGTGCACGGCGCTCAGCACGGCGCATAGTTGCGCGGCCACCGCGACCGCCCACGGCCAGGGGTACGGATCGTGCTCCGCGAGGTGGCCGGCGAGGTCGGTGCCGTCCACGTACTGCATGACGAGGAACAGTTCCTCGCCCTCGGTGCCCGCGTCGTGCACGGTGACCAGGCCGGGGTGGTCGACCTGCGCGGTCACCCGGCACTCCCGCAGGAACCGGCGGCGCAGTTCGTCGGCGTCCGCGCCCGCCACCTTGTCGGGGCGCAGCAGCTTCACTCCCACCCGCCGGTCGAGCCGCTGGTCGTACGCCGTCCAGACCTGGCCCATGCCGCCCTGCCCGATGAGCGTGGACAGCTGGTAGCGGTCGGCGACGACTCTCCCTGTCGCCACGGTCACCTTCCGCCCTCGTCGCGGCCGTCGTGCTTGCGCAGATAGTCGCTGAGCTCGTCGAGCTCGGCACGCACCTGCTCGATCCGCACGGGCGCCGGACGCTGGGGCGGCGCGGGTATCGGGGGCTGGGACAGCGGCGGCCCGGCGACCGGGGGCACGGTGTGCGGGGGCGGGGTGTGCGGGGGCGGGGTGTGCGGGGGCTGCGCGCCCAGGGGCGTCGTCGTCGTGGTGTACGGGGACGCGGGGGGCGGGTAGCCGTACGTATGCGCCGTGGTCTGCGCCGCGTACGCCTCGCGCTGCCGCTGGAAGTGGCGTACGTCGGCGGCCAGGTAGTAGACGACCGTGGCCAGGAGCGTGCCGAACAGCAGCGTGATCCCCAGGTAGCCGCCGACCGTGTGCACGTCGTCGCCGGGTTCGGTGGCCAGCAGCACGATGCTGAGGATGTCGGCCGCGGCGACCGCCACCAGCAGGCCGTAGTCCGCCGATCTACGGGTCACCACGGCCAGCCGCAGCATCATCGCCCAGGCCAGGAAGCCGACGCTGAACACCCCCATCGCCACGAACACCACGCGCAACAGGACCAGTACCGCGTCGTGCGGCGGCCGCTGCACCGGCTGCGCATGGCCCTGGCCTTGCATGATCGCTCCTGTATTGCCTGAAAAGGGCGTACGTGCCCGCCCGGTGCGTCCGCTGACGGACCGCACCGGTCGTGCGTTGGTCGGATCGAGCATATGGCCCGACACCGACGTGCGGTCCGGGTTGTATCGAACCGTTGTGTGGCGATCGCCGGGACGCGACCACCCACACCCCGGCGCGGACCGCTGAAGGGGGGCGCGCGGACGGGTGGCGCACGCGGGAGCGGGGCGTGCGCCCGAGGGGCGGACGCGCGCCGAGGGAGCGCGCCAAGGGGTGTGCGATGTCAGTGCGGTGGGGGCGTGCACACGGTTGGTCCGGCGTGCACGGCGCGTCCGCGCGCACCCTGGTTCACAGCGAACCGGGGCGCGCGCCGGACGCCTCGAAGCCGACCGCGGCGCCGAAAGGTTTCCGTCGTCGGGACCCGTTGTGCGGGCCGTCGCGTCAGCGGGCCTTGAACCGGGACGGGGCCTTGGTCGGGTTGCCGCCCGCGGGAAGCTTCTGGCCGGGGCAGGTGGCGAGGACCTTCTTCATCGCGGCCTTCTCCGCGGCGGTGGCCCACAGCCCGTACTTCTTCTTCACGGCCACCTGAGCTGCGACATAGGTGCAGCGGTAGGCCTTCTCGGGCGGCAGCCAGGTGGCCGTGTCGCCGTCGCCCTTGCCGCGGTTGGCGCTCGCGTCGACGGCCAGCAGGTTGAGCGGGTCGTTGGCCAAAGCTATGCGCTTGCTGGCGTCCCAGTACTTGGCGCCCGTCTGCCAGGCGTCCGAGAGGGCGACGAGGTGGTCGATGTCGACCAGACTGCGGCCGCGCTTGTAGGTGACGTCCTTGCCGGAGTAGGGGTCCGGGTCCAGCACGCCGGAGGAGACCTTGCAGTCGCCGTCGGTGAACTTCACCTCCTTGAGGTCCCGCTTGAGTATGTCGTCCCTGGTGTCACAGGAGTTGGAGTCGGTGTCCGCCCAGGCGGAGCCGAACTTCTCCCGGGTGTAACCGGTCTTCGGCGCCCGGCCCTTGACGGTCAGCGCGTCGGCGGCGGTCAGCGCCGCTCCCCCGCCGCCCGCGCCCTGGGCTCCCGGGCTCCCCTTGTCCTGCAGGTCCTTGCAGCCGGCCACGGCGAAGATCATGACGACAGCGATGACCGCCCCGCCCCTCAGACGCGTCACGTGCGCCCCCCTCTTCCATCCCTCTTTCCGCCTCCACGCGGGCGGATCTCTCCTGGCTCACGGTAGCCGCCGCACGGTTCACGTCGAATGGCGCCTAAAAGGGTGAATAGCGAACAACTCCCCCTTATCGGAACCTCTTTGACGCACCGGGAGAAGCCCGGGCGGTACGCCTTCGCGCCCGCTCACACCACGCCACGGTCGCACGCCGTAACGCACGCCTTGCCGGTTCGCGGCGCGCCAAACCGCCGGGGCCGAGCGCGGGATCGGCGGGCCGAAGGTCGCCGTGACGGTCGCGTCGTCGACGAGGTCCGGTGTGCAGGGGTTGTCAAGGAAGGCACGGGGCGCCTGGCAGGCGCCGGTGCGTCAACGACGGGGAGTGGGCGCGGGCGGTGTCGAGGAACCGGCAAAAGCCGGGACTCGGCCGTCCGCACCCCCGGACCGACGGTCCTGCGCCCCCCGGACCGACGGTCCCCCGACCCCGACCCCGGCCGCCCTACGACCCCAGCACCGACGCCAGGAACTCACCGACCCAGCCCAGCAACTCCCGTCCGACGAGCGGCTTTCCGCCCACCTTCGCGGTCTTCGGGCGGGGCACCAGCACCTGGCGGACGGCCGGCTTGATGACGGTCCCCGGGTACAGACGCTTGAGCCGCAGCTCCTGCGACTCGCGCAACTCGACCGGAGCGAAGCGGATGTTGGTGCCCTGGAGGACGATCTCACCGACTCCGCACGCGCGGGCGAGCATCCGCAGCCCGGCGACCAGGAGCAGGTTCTCCACCGGTTCGGGCAACTTGCCGTAGCGGTCGGTGAGTTCCTCACGGACCGCCCTGATGTCCTCCTCGGAGTTGGCGGAGGCGATGGACCGGTAGGCCTGGAGGCGCAGCCGCTCGCCGGGCGCGTAGTCGTGCGGGACGTGCGCGTCGACGGGCAGCTCGATCTTGACCTCCAGCGGCGGCTCCTCCTCGATCTCCCCGGTCTCCAGCTGTCGCCGGTAGTCGGCGACGGCCTCGCCGACCATGCGGACGTACAGGTCGAAGCCGACGCCCGCGATGTGGCCGGACTGCTCGCCGCCGAGCAGGTTGCCGGCGCCGCGGATCTCGAGGTCCTTCATCGCCACGTACATGCCGGCGCCCATCTCGGTGTGCTGGGCGATGGTGGCGAGCCGTTCGTGCGCGGTCTCGGTGAGCGGCTTCTCCGGCGGGTACAGGAAGTACGCGTATCCGCGCTCACGCCCTCGGCCGACCCGGCCGCGCAGCTGGTGCAGCTGGGAGAGGCCGAAGGTGTCGCCGCGTTCAACGATCAGGGTGTTGGCGTTGGAGATGTCGATGCCGGACTCGACGATCGTCGTGGAGACGAGGACGTCGAACTTCTTCTCCCAGAAGTCGACGACGACCTGTTCGAGGGCCGATTCCGACATCTGGCCGTGGGCGGTGGCGATCCGCGCCTCGGGGACGATCTCGCGGAGGCGGGAGGCCGCGCGGTCGATGGACTCGACCCGGTTGTGGATGTAGAAGACCTGGCCCTCGCGCAGCAGTTCGCGGCGGATGGCGGCGCCGATCTGCTTCTCCTCGTAGGGGCCGACGAAGGTGAGCACCGGGTGCCGTTCCTCCGGCGGGGTGGTGATCGTGGACATCTCGCGGATGCCGGTGACCGCCATCTCCAGGGTGCGCGGGATCGGGGTCGCGGACATGGTCAGCACGTCCACGTTGGCGCGCAGCTTCTTCAGCTGCTCCTTGTGCTCGACGCCGAAGCGCTGCTCCTCGTCGACGATGACCAGACCGAGGTCCTTGAACTTGGTCTCCGAGGAGAACAGCCGGTGGGTGCCGATGACAACGTCGACCGCGCCCTCCCTGAGCCCCTCCAGAGTCGTCTTCGCCTCGGTGTCGGTCTGGAAGCGGGAGAGCGCCTTCACGCTCACCGGGAACTGCGAGTACCGCTCGGAGAACGTGCCGAAGTGCTGCTGCACCAGCAGGGTGGTGGGGACGAGGACGGCGACCTGCTTGCCGTCCTGGACGGCCTTGAAGGCGGCCCGGACCGCGATCTCGGTCTTGCCGTAGCCGACGTCGCCGCAGATCAGGCGGTCCATGGGGACCGACTTCTCCATGTCCTCCTTGACCTCGGCGATGGTGGTGAGCTGGTCGGGGGTCTCCGCGTACGGGAAGGCGTCCTCCAGCTCGCGCTGCCAGGGCGAGTCGCCGGCGAAGGAATGGCCGGGGGCTGCCATGCGCGCGCTGTAGAGCTTGATCAGGTCGGCGGCGATCTCCTTGACGGCCTTCTTGGCGCGTGCCTTGGTCTTCGTCCAGTCCGCGCCGCCCAGGCGGTGCAGGGTGGGCGACTCGCCGCCGACGTACTTGGTGATCTGCTCCAGCTGGTCGGTGGGGATGTACAGCCGGTCGCCGGGCTGGCCGCGCTTGGCGGGCGCGTACTCGACGACCAGGTACTCACGGGTGGCGCCCTGGACGGTGCGCTGCACCATCTCGATGTAGCGGCCGACGCCGTGCTGCTCGTGGACGATGTAGTCGCCCGCCTCCAGGGTGAGCGGGTCGATCGTCTTGCGGCGCCGGGCCGGCATCCGGGCGCCGTCCTTGCCGGCCGCCTTCTGGCCGGACAGGTCGGTCTCGGTGAGGACGGCGAGTCTGAGCGCCGGGTCGACGAAGCCGTAGTCGATCGAGCCGCAGGACACATGCACGACCGAGGGGCTCAGCTCGCCCAGGTCGACGTCGAGGCGGGCCGCGATGCCCTCGCCGCCGAGCACCTCGACGGTGCGGGAGGCGGGGCCGTGGCCCTCGGTCACGTACACCGTGCGCCAGCCGTCGGCGAGCCAGCCCTTGGTGTCGGCGAGGGCCTTGGCGGTGTCGCCGCGGTAGGTCTCCGTGGCGTGCATGCCGAGCTTGAGGGTGTCGGCGGACAGCTCTTCGTCGGCGGCGAACGGCGACACCGACCACCACATCATGTCCCGCTCGCGCGCCCGGTCGCGGACGTCCGCGATCGACCACAGGGAGGCCGCGCCGACGTCGATGGGCGCCTCGCCGCCGCCCGCGGTGGCCGCCCAGGAGGCCTGCAGGAACTCCTGGCTCGTGGCCACCAGGTCGGCGGCACGCGTGCGGACCCGCTCCGGATCGCACACGACGGCCATCGCGCCCTTGGGCAGCACGTCGAGCAGCAGCTCCATGTCGTCGACCAGGACGGGGGCGAGGGACTCCATGCCCTCGACCGCGATCCCCTCGGCGATCTTGTTCAGCAGTTCGCCCAGCTCCGGGTGCTGTTCGGCGAGGGCACGCGCGCGGGCGCGGACGTCGTCGGTCAGCAGCAGCTCGCGGCAGGGCGGCGCCCACAGTCCGTGCTCGGCGACCTCCAGGGAGCGCTGGTCGGCGACCTTGAAGTAGCGGATCTCCTCGACGTCGTCGCCCCAGAACTCGACGCGCAGGGGGTGTTCCTCGGTGGGCGGGAACACGTCCAGGATGCCGCCGCGCACGGCGAACTCGCCGCGTTTCTCGACGAGCTCCACGCGCGCGTAGGCGGCGGCAGCGAGGGCTTCCACGACGTCGTTCAGATCGGCGCTCTGCCCGCTGCGCAGTGCCACCGGCTCCAGGTCACCGAGGCCCTTGACCTGCGGCTGGAGCACGGACCGTACGGGCGAGACGACGACGGAGACCGGGCCGGTCTCGGGGTCGTCGGGTCTCGGGTGGGCGAGGCGGCGCAGCACGGCCAGGCGGCGGCCGACGGTGTCGCTGCGGGGGCTCAGCCGCTCGTGCGGGAGCGTCTCCCAGGAGGGGTACTCCACGACGCCCTCGGACGGCAGCAGGGTGCGCAGGGCGGCGGCCAGGTCCTCGGCCTCGCGGCCGGTGGCGGTGACCGCGAGCACGGGCCGGCCGGCCTCACGGGCCAGGGCGGCGATCGCGAGGGGGCGGGCCGCAGGGGGGCCGACCAGGTCGACGTGCATGCGGTTGCCGTCCGCGGCCGCCTTGATCGCTTCCGCGAGTGCGGCGTCCTTGACGACGGCGTCGAGCAGACCGTGCAGGCTCATTCAGGCGGCTTTCGTCCGGGGGTGGGCAACGCGAAGTGCCCGGCGCGGGCTGCGACCGGGGGGTCTCCAGCGTACGTCGCCGCGTGGGCGTGCGCCGGGGCTGTGGACAACCGCCTGTGGACGACCTGTACGGCGTTCCGCGCGCCCAGGGGTCTCGCACGGGACACGAGCGCCCGGCGCCGGAGAGTCCTGGGAACTCTCCGGCGCCGGGCCTTCCCCCGCAACCCCCGTATGCGGTGGTCTCTCAGTCGGTCCTACGGGTTCTGTCGCTCCCGTCGGTCCCGTCGGTTCTGTCGCTGCCGTCGGTCCCGTCGGTTCTGTCGCTCCCGTCAGTCCGTCGCGATCGCCTTCAGGACGTTCATGCGGCCCGCCCGGAAGGCCGGGATCAGCGCGGCGAACAGGCCCACGAAGGCCGAGCCGATGAAGACCCCGGTGATCGTCGGCCAGGGGATCTCCAGGACCTTCAGGCCCTGCAGGGCGAGCAGCTTCTGGGCGGTCGCGCCCCAGCCCATGCCCAGCCCCAGGCCCAGCAGGGCACCGAAGAGGGCGATGACCACGGACTCCATGCGGATCATCCGGCGCAGCTGCCGCCGCGACAGACCGATCGCCCGCATCAGGCCGATCTCCCTGGTCCGCTCGACCACCGACAGTGCCAGGGTGTTCACGACACCGAGGACCGCGACGATGATCGCGAGTGCGAGAAGCCCGTAGATCAGGTTCAGCAGCTGGCCGATCTGGTCCTTCAGCGCCTGCTTGTAGTCGGTCTGGTCGCGCACGGTGTACTGCGGGTAGTCGTGCAGCGCGCTCTTGAGCGACTTGTACGCGCTGTCCTGCCGGCCGTCCTTGGCGGTGGCGAAGACCAACTGGTCGAGCGGCATCCGGTCGGCCGGCACGTACTTGGCGAGCGTGGCGATGGACGTGTACTTGGCGCCCGCGTCGATGACGACGTCACTGCTGGTGATCGCGCGGACGGTCAGGTGGGCCGTACGCCCCTCCTTGAACCGGACGGTGATCTTCGAGCCGAGGTGGATGTCGTGTGCCTTGGCGAACTTCTCGTGCACGGACATCGAGTCGGGAAGGTAGGCGTCCTTGAGGTCACCGGCGACGGTCTTGGTCCGCAGGTCGGTCGCGTACGTCGGGTCGGCGGCCGTGATGTCGGTGTCCTTGAGCGTCTTGCCGTCGGGGGTGGTGTAGTCGGCCGAGGTGACCCGGTACTCGGTGACCCGCGCGAGCCCCGGCGTGTCCTTCACCGCCTTGACGGCCTGCGGGGTGATCCGCTGACCGCTGTCGGACTGGATGATGAAGTCCGTGCCGACGGTCTTGTCGAGCTGGTCGCTGGCGGAGGCCACCATGGAGGAGCCGACCACCGAGAGGCAGGCGACCAGCGCGAGCCCGATCATCAGGGCGGCGCCCGTCGCACCGGTACGGCGCGGGTTGCGCAGCGCGTTGCGTTCGGCCATGCGCCCCACGGGGCCGAACATCCGCAACAGGACGGCGCCCAGGACCCGTACGACGGCGCCGGCGAGCAGCGGGCCGATGACGACGAACCCGACCAGCGAGAGCACGATGCCGATGCCCAGCCAGGCGGCGCCCTGCGACGCCTTGTCGGCTTCCGCGGCCAGGTAGAGGCCGAAGCCGCCGCCGGCGGTCAGCAGGAGGCCCAGCAGGGCGCGTACGACGCCTGCCCTGGCGTCGGCGGGGGCTCCCGCGTCGCGCAGCGCGGCCATCGGGGAGACC
Source organism: Streptomyces sp. NPDC026538 (assembly GCF_055567535.1). Classification (NCBI taxonomy): domain Bacteria; kingdom Bacillati; phylum Actinomycetota; class Actinomycetes; order Kitasatosporales; family Streptomycetaceae; genus Streptomyces; species Streptomyces sp. NPDC026538. The sequence continues at coordinate 129,405 of NZ_JBVHQG010000014.1, read as the reverse complement.
TTGCCGGCCCGCCGCGCGGGCAGGTAGGCGGCGAGGACGGTGACGACGACACCGAGGACCAGGCCGAGCACCGGGGTCGTCCAGGCCACCGTCAGATCGCTGGTCGACAGGTGCATGCCTATCGAGCCCATGAGCTTCATCAGCCCGACCGCGATGCCGACGCCCGCGCCGACCCCGAGGACCGAGCCGACCACGCCGAGCAGGAGCGCCTCGACGAGCACGGACCGGTTGACCTGCCCGCGGCTGGAGCCGATGGCCCGCATCAGGCCGATCTCGCGGGTGCGCTGGGCGACCAGCATCGAGAAGGTGTTGATGATCAGGAAGATGCCGACCAGGAAGGCGATCCCGGCGAAGCCGAGCATCGCGTACCTCATGACGTTCATGAAGCCCTCGACGTCCTTCTGGTTCGCGTCGGCGGTCTCCTTGGCGGTCTGCACCTGGTAGCCGGCGCCGAGTTCGCCGGTCACGTTCTTCTTCAGCTGCGCGTCGGTGACACCGGAGGCGGCCGTCACGTTGACGTTCGTGAAGACGCCGCTCTGCCCGACGAGCGTGCGCTGCGCGGTCTTCGTGTCCATGTAGAAGATCGCGGCACCGGGGTTGGTGACGGTGAAGTCGGCGATGCCGGAGATCTTCGCGATGTGTGTGCCGACCGCGCTGATCACGCCGATCTCGTCGCCGAGTCCGAGGTGGTGCTTGTCGGCGGTGTCGGCGTCCACCATGATCTGGCCGGAGTTCTCCGGCGCCGCACCGGAGGTGATCTTCATGGTGCGGGCGTCGTTGGAGTTCCAGCTGCCGACGATGGTCGGTGCCCCGCTGGACGGCGACAGGCTGTCCTTCTTGGCGTCGACGACGGTCACGGACGTCGAGAAGACCGTCCCCTCGGCCGCCTTGACGCCGTCCGCCGCACGCACCTTGCGGACCACCGAGGCCGGCATGACCGGCGGCTTGCCGTTGTCCGAGGTCGTCTCGCCGGTGTCGGAGGCGCCCTTGGCGCTGACCGTCACATCGGACGAGGTCGCCGCGAACAGCTTGTCGAACGTCGTGTTCATCGTGTCGGTGAACACGAGCGTGCCGCACACGAACGCCACCGACAGCAGCACGGCGACGGCCGACAGGGCCATGCGTCCCTTGTGCGCGAAGAAGTTGCGCATCGAGGTCTTCATGACGGTCATGACGTACGCCCCCGCGCGTCGAAGTCCTTCATGCGGTCCAGGACGGTGTCCGCGGTCGGCTTGAACATCTCGTCCACGATCCGGCCGTCGGCGAGGTAGAGCACACGGTCCGCATAGGAGGCGGCCACCGGGTCGTGCGTGACCATCACGATCGTCTGCCCCAGGTCGTCGACGGAACTGCGCAGGAAGCCGAGGACCTCCGCGCCCGCGCGGGAGTCGAGGTTTCCGGTCGGCTCGTCACCGAAGATGATCTCGGGGCGCGCGGCGAGGGCGCGCGCCACGGCCACGCGCTGCTGCTGACCACCCGAGAGCTGCGTGGGACGGTGCTTGAGCCGGTCCGCGAGCCCCACGGTGTCGACCACGCGCCCCAGCCACTCCCTGTCGGGCTTGCGCCCGGCGATGTCCATGGGGAGCGTGATGTTCTCCAGCGCGTTCAGCGTCGGCAGCAGGTTGAACGCCTGGAAGATGAACCCGATGCGGTCCCGGCGCAGCTTCGTGAGCTTTTTGTCCTTCAGCCCGGTGATCTCGGTCTCGTCCAGGTAGATCTGACCGCTCGTCACGGTGTCGAGTCCGGCGAGGCAGTGCATCAGGGTGGACTTGCCGGACCCCGAGGGGCCCATGATCGCGGTGAACTGCCCCCGCGAGATGTCCACGTCGACGTGGTCGAGAGCGACGACCCGGGTCTCTCCGGACCCGTACGCCTTGACGACCTGCCGCGCCCGCGCGGCAACGGCCGTACGCCCTCCAGTACCCCCGTGCCTGGGAATGGTCACAGCCGATGTCACGGTATGTCTCCTAAGTCGGTCAGCGAACGGACGGCTCTGTGCCGCGTCCTGCTGCGAAGCGTTTGGTACGCCGATGAGTCTCGCGGTGCGCGGGGTTGCTCCGCGCTGGTGCGAAGCCCCGTCTTTCCCGGGGGAAAACCCCACCCCCGCCGGTTCGGTCAACCGCCCCCCGGCGACGTAAAGCCAGGTTAAGGACGACAGTGGTGCCGTCTCCTCCTCCGGCGGTACGAACCCTCCCCGAGCCTTGGTACGGAGAACCCCCTAGGGGAAGTCCACCGCCGGGTGGAGTCCTTCTCCGGGTCCGGCTCCACCCCCCGGCGCGCTCAGCCTCCTCCCTCTCCTCGCGTGAGGGTCAAGTGGATGCGCACTCCCGCCAGGTCGGGGCGGATGGGAAGCTGTCGCACGCGACATAGATGCAAGGGGAACGCATGGGGAGGAGATCCGGCGTGGAGAACACGAGACCCGCGATACGCGCGGCCGGGCGCGATGCCGGGACGGGCCGGCGGGGGGCCGTGGTGGCCGCCCTGATGCTCGCGATGGCGCTGGCGGCGCTCGACTCCACCGTCGTCTCCACCGCCGTACCGCAGATCGTCGGCGACCTCGGCGGGTTCTCCGTCTTCTCCTGGCTGTTCTCCGGCTATCTGCTGGCCGTGACCGTGACGCTGCCGGTGTACGGCAAGCTCTCCGACACCTTCGGCCGCAAGCCGGTGCTGGTCGCGGGGGCCGTGGTGTTCCTGCTGGGGTCGCTGCTGTGCGCGGCCGCATGGAACATGGCCGCGCTGATCGCGTTCCGGATCGTGCAGGGCCTCGGCGGGGGCGCACTGCAGGGCACCGTGCAGACCCTGGCGGCCGACCTGTACCCGCTCAAGGAACGTCCCAAGATCCAGTCCAAGCTGTCCACGGTGTGGGCGGTCTCCGCGGTCGCCGGGCCGGGGCTCGGTGGGGTGCTGGCCACGTACGCGGACTGGCGGTGGATCTTCCTCGTCAACCTGCCGATCGGCGCGGCGGCACTCTGGCTGATAGTGCGTCATCTGCACGAGCCGGAGCGCGCGCCGCGCACGCCCCCGCGGGTGGACTGGGCGGGCGCGCTGGCGGTCTTCGCGTGCGGGGGCGTGCTGCTGACGGCGCTCGTGCAGGGCGGGGTGGCGTGGGCATGGTGGTCCGCGCCGTCGTGCGCGCTGTTCACCACCGGGCTCGCGCTCGTGGGGCTCGTGATGTGGATCGAGCGCCGGGCCGCGGAACCGATCATCCCGGGCTGGGTGTGGCGCCGCCGTACGATCGCGGCCGTCAACCTCGCGCTCGGCGCGCTGGGACTGCTGATGGTCGCGCCGACGGTGTTCCTGCCCACCTATGCGCAGTCGGTCCTCGGCCTCACGCCGGTGGCCGCCGGATTCGTGCTGTCGGTGTGGACGCTGAGCTGGCCGATCTCGGCGGCGTTCAGCCAGCACGTGTACCGGCGCATCGGCTTCCGCGACACCGCGCTGCTCGGCATCGGCGCGGCCGCGCTGATCCTGTTCGCCTTCCCCTTCCTGCCCTACCCCGGCGCCGCCTGGCAGCCGACCCTGCTCATGCTCGTACTGGGCGGCGCGCTCGGCCTGTTCCAGCTCCCGCTGATCGTCGGCGTGCAGTCGACGGTGGGCTGGGAGGAGCGGGGCACGACGACCGCGTCGGTGCTCTTCTGCCGGCAGACCGGACAGACGATCGGCGCCTCGGTGTTCGGCGCGATCGCCAACGGCGTGCTCGCGGCCCACCTGGGCGGCGCCGGCGACCTCGACTCCGTCACGCGCGCGCTGGACGACGGCACCGCCCCCGAGTCCACCCGCCACGCGATCGCGAACGCGGTCCACGCGGTGTACCTCGGGGCGGCGTGCGCGGCCGCAGTGGCGTTCCTCGTCCTGCTGTTCGTGGCACCGCGACGCTTCCCGGTCCTCACGGACTGACACCTGACCCTGCGTCAACACGCTCCCCGAGAACGGCTCCCGCCCCTCGGTTAACGCGGGTAACACCCAAGGTCAGGCACCCTCTCGGCCAGTAAGCGCATACCGGTCGCCCAGTTGGCGAAAAACACCGCGAGCCCCGGCTACTTGCGAGTAGGGTGCGTGACCCCGCTCCCCCCCTCTCCCTGCGGTCCGCCGCCACGGACCCGAGCCACGCAAGGAGCACCGGGATGTCCCAGGACCCTTCCCCGCGCGATCCGTCGTACCTCACCTACCCCTGGCAGCCGCTGCCGCCGGAGCCGCCGGCACCCCGTCATCTGCCGCACCGGGAGCCGGTCGGCCACCACAGCGACCTGCGGGTGCTGCGCGGCGCCTACCGCCTCCAGCGGCGCACCGCGACCCTCACCGCACTCGGCTACTTCACCCTGTTCCTGATGCTGTCCGCGTTCGCCCCGCGCATGATGACGAGCACGGTCGCCGACGGCGTACCCGCCGGCCTGCTCCTCGCCCTTCTCCAACTGCCCGTCACCTGGCTGGCGATCGCCCTGTACGAGCACACCGCGCGCCGCCACGTCGACCCGCTCGCGGATCGCATCCGCAGAACGGCCGAACTGGACGCCAGGCGAGGAGCCGTACGGTGACCGGCTTCAGCGACTCCGCGCAGTCCATGTCCCTGGTCGCCTTCACCGCCGTCGCCACCCTCACCCTCCTGCTGTGCGTGCTGACCGGCCCGGACCGCGACGACCTCGACGCGTTCTACACCGGCTACGGCTCCCTCTCCCCGTTGCGCAACGGCCTCGCCATCGCCGGCGACTACATCTCCGCGGCCACCGTCCTCGGCACCGGCGGCGTGATCGCCCTGTGCGGCTACGACGGTGTCGTCCTCGCCCTCAGCACCGCGCTGTCGCTGATGCTGCTGATGTTCCTGCTGGCCGAACCACTGCGCAACGCGGGGAGGTTCACCATGGGCGACGCGCTGGCCCGCCGGATGCCCGGCCGGAGCGTACGGATCACGGCCTGCGCGGTGACCATCGCCGCCCTGCTGCCGCTGATGCTGGTCCAACTCGCCGGCGCCGGCCAACTGATGGCGTTCCTCCTCGGCTTCTCCGACGAGTCCGTGCAGACCTGCTGCGTCATCGGCCTCGGCGCGCTGATGATCAGCTACGCGGCCATCGGCGGCATGAAGGGCACCGCCCTCATCCAGATCCTGAAGATCGTGATGCTGCTCGGTTCCGGCACCGTGGTCGCCCTGCTGATCCTGCACCGCTTCGACTGGGACCCCGGCGCCCTGCTCGCCGCGGCGGCACGGGGCAGCGGCGCCGGCACCGCCTACCTGCACTCCGGCCTGCAGTTCGCCGCAGGCCCCAACCCTCGCCTGGACATGATCAGTTCAGAACTGACCATCGTCCTCGGCGGCGCCTGCCTGCCGCACATCACCATGCGCATGTATACCGCCGCCGGCGCCCGCCAGGTCCGCCGCTCCATGTCCTGGGCCGTGTCGAGCGTCGCCCTGTTCGTCCTGATCATCAGCATCGTCGGCTTCGGCGCCACCGCCCTGGTCGGCCGTACCGCCATCACCGCCGCCGACCCGCAGGGCAACACCGCCTACCTGCTGGGCTCGCGCGCGGCGTTCGGAACCGACGTGTCGACGGCCGGCACCCTGCTCTTCACCACCGTCACCACGGCGATCTTCCTCACCCTGCTCGCCTCCGTCGCCGGCATGATCCTCGCCTGCGCCAACTCCCTCGCCCACGACGTCCTCGCGACCCGCGCCCAGGAGACACCGGCCCGGCGCGAGATGAAACTCGCCCGCGTCTGCGCGCTCGCCATAGGGGTCCCCACGATCCTGCTGGCGACCCTGGTCCAGCACCACAGCCTGCAGCCCCTGGCCACCCTCTCCTTCTGCCTGGGCGCCTCCGCCCTCGCCCCCGCCCTGGTCTACGGCCTCTTCTGGCGCCGCTACACCCGCACCGGCCTGATGTGCACCCTCCTCGGCGGCACCCTCACCGTGCTCCTTTTGATGCCGGGCACGAACCTGGTCTCCGGCTCGCCGGGCGCCGCCTTCCCGCACGCCGACTTCAACTGGTTCCCCTTCACCACCACCGGCATCGTCTCCATCCCGGCCGGCTTCCTCCTGGGATGGCTGGGGACGGTCGTCTCCGGCCGGCGCGGGGCGGCGGAACAGCGCAGGCAGTACGAGGCGGTGGAGGGCTGGATCCTCGCGGGCGCCGGGCGCCGGGGGGCTTGAACGGAGCGGAGGTGGTGAGCTGGGGGCACGCGAGCGGGGAGCAGGGCGCTATTCGGCCGTCGCGCGCCCCGTCAGGGTCATGAGGCTGTCACGCATGTGATCCATGTGCGCCTGCACGTCGTCCCAGATCTCCCCGTGCTCACGCAGCACCCGCTCGGTCTCCCGCGCGATGCGCTCCTCCCGGACTCGCGCCTCCGCGAGGATCTCCTCGGCACGCACCCGGGCCGCCTCCTGGGAACGGTGCTGCCACTCCTCCGCCTCGCCGAGGGCACGCTTCGCCTCGGACAGGGCGGCCTCGGCTCGGGCGATGCGGTCGGCCATCTGCACATCGGCCTCGGCGGCCCGCGCGGCCTCCTCGTCCTCCGCCTCGATCCAGCGCTCGGCGTGCTCCTTGGCCTGCTCGGCGAGCATCCCGGTGGTGCGCTGCCGTACCTCGCGCAACGCCGCGACGGCCTCGCCGCGCGCCTCCTTCACCTCCAGCCGGGCGCCGATACGGATCTCGTCGGCCTCGGCGCGCGCGGCGAGAAGGAGTTGGCGAGCGCGTTCCTCGGCGTCCGCGCGGAGCGCGTCCGCCTCTTCCCGCGCCGCACAGCGCTCGTTCTCGGCGCACTCCTCCGCCTGCACGACCCCGTCGATCAGAGCGCGCCGGGCGTTGCCGCGCAGCGCCGACGCCTCGTCCACCACGAGCCGGAAAATACGCTGCGCGCGGTCTCCCAGCGACTCGTAGGTCTGGGGCGGGAGCTGCTCGACGACGGCACGCACCCGCGCGGACTCCGCCTCCATGTCCTTGGCGAGCACGGTGAGCCGCGCGGCACGCTCCCACGCCGCGTCCCGGTCCTGCGAGAGTGCCGCCAGGAACGTGTCGACCTGTTCGGGGCGGTAACCACGCCCGCGGACGGTCACGAAGTCGTACGGCGGCATCGATGCGTTGCTCACCTTGGAACCCCTCTCCGCCGGACCCGCACGAAATGATGATTTCGCGCACATCTTGATGGATAGGGCGTAAGTGTTCATAACGCGACACTCCGCAGACATGTCACGGCCGGAGCGCCGCGCATCGCATCCAGGCCCGCGAGAGCACCAGGAGGCGTGAGCCCTCAGCCGCGCGCCCCGCGGTACCGGCTCGGCACCACCGCCCCGACCCGATCCCGGGCAGAGACGTGCGCGCATACGTGGGGGCCGGTCCGGTTCACTCGACCGGACCGGCCCCCACCGGCTGTGCCTACCGCCGCCCTACAACAAGCCGTCCCACATCTGCTCCAGCAGCACCGACCACCAGCTCTCCGGCGAACCGAGCGCCGCCGGGTCCAGGGAGGCCAGCTGGGCCTGGAAGTCGACGGTCCAGCGGCCCGCCTGCTCCTGGTTCAGGCCGAACCGGAGCCGCCACATCCGGCCCAGCAGCGCCAGACACCGCGCGAACTCCGGCAGCCCGGTGTTGACGAACTGCGGCGCCACCGACGCCCCGCCCGGCCCTGCCTCCACCGGCACGGCCACGATGTTCGCGGTGCCGTACTGCACACAGATCGCCTTGCCGAAGTCGGTACCCATCACGAGGTACGACCCCGCGTCCGGCGCCGGCTGCACCCCGCGCTCCTGCGCCAGCTCGGCCAGCGTCGGCACCGGACGGCCCGGCTGGGCCTGCGCCCAGAAGAACGGCCCCATGTCCAGCGGAAGTCCGGCCGCGACCAGCGTGTGCGCCACGATCGGCGGCACCCCCTGCCGCGACACCGCCGCCTGCTCGAACCGGAACACGCCCGGCCCGAACGCCGCCCCCAGCTCCTGCGCGATCGCCTCCGGCGGGATAGGCGGCGCCGCCTGCACCGGCGGCAACGGCGCCCGCACCGGCGCGGGCCGCGCGGGACCCGCCGCCACCTGGTGCAGCTCGCCCTGGTGCGCCAGCAACTCCCGCATTCCCTGCTGCCGGCTCGCGTGATCCGTCCCGTACGGCGCGATGCTCGCGAGCCGCGCCTGCGGCCACTGCTCCCGGATCATCCGCGCGCAGTAGGCACCGGGCAGCTCGCACGGCTCCAACTCCGTGTGCAGCTCCAGCACCTGGTCCGGCGGCACGTTCATCGCCCGCAGCTCGTGGTAGATCTGCCACTCCGGGTGCGGCGTCCCCGGCGCCGAACGCCGGATCAGCTGCTGCTCCGAACCGTCCTGCGCGCGGTAGCGCAGCACCGCCTGGTAGCCGGGGCCCACGGTCGGCTGGCCCTGCTGCGGGTAGCCGTACGCCGGCGGCTGCTGCCCCGGCACGGCCTGGCCGGGCGGCGGCATCGCGCCGGCCGGCATCGGCGGCGGCATCTGCGGGGCACCCGGGGGCATACCGGGGGCGCCCGGTGCCGCGGGTACGCCGGGGGCGGGCGGGGGCGGCGGTGCGCCAGGGGCGCCCACGGGGGGCCCGGCCAGCACGGTCTCCGCGTGGTGAACCGCCCCCTGCGCACCACCGGCAGAGGCCTGCGCACCCCGCGCGGGAGGCATGCCTGGGGCGCCAGGGGGCTGCGGTGCGCCAGGGGCGCCCGAGGCTTGCGGTGCGCCCGGCGCGAAAGGTGCACCCGGGGCGTACGGCGGCGGCTGTGCGCCGGGCGCGTGGGGTACACCCGGGGCGCCCGGGACTCCAGGAGCGCCGGGCGGGTTCGGGATGCCCGGGGCGCCAGGGGCCTGAGGCGCGCCCCCGCCCCTCGCGTTCGGGTCGGCCAGCATCGTGGCCGAACGATGGACGTCCCCGGGGGGCGTGCCACCCGGAGTGCCCGGCGTACCGGGCGGGTTGGGGGCGCCCGGCGGAGTCTGCGCGCCCGGCGCCTGAGCCGGACCTCCAGGCCCCTCGGGACCCAGCGCCGACACCATCTGCGTCGGCACATACCCGCCCGCCGACGCACCCGGCGCACCCGGCGCGGGCGGCTGAGGCGCGCCCCCGGGGCGCGCGCCCGGCGTTCCAGGGGCGCCCGGCGGCGGAGGCGGCGCACCGGCCGCGCCGCGCGCCTTGCGCGGAGGAGGTGCGGCCCGGCTCGTCGCGGCATCCGCTATGTCACTGGCGTTCGGCGCCAGCGGACGGCTCGGAGCGGCTGGACCCGCCGGAGGCTGCGGCGCGCCCGGAGCACCGTCCGGCCCCTGCGGGTAGCCGTAACCCGGGGCGGCGGGGCTCTGCGGATAGCCGTAAGAGGGCGCGGGCGGAGCCGGGGGCGCCTGCGGATTGACCGGCACGCCCGGCGCGGGCGCGCCCGAAGCCGCGGCGGGCCCCTGCGGATAGCCGTACGTCGGGGCGCCCGGCGGAGGCGGCGGAGGCGTGCTGCCCTGCGGCGCCCCGGGCGCGGCGGCCACACCGTGCGCCCCGGGTGCACCCGGTACCCCCGGCGCACCAGCAGCTCCACGCGCCCCCGACACACCACCCTGCCCGCCGTGCACACCCTGCGCGCCCTGCGCTCCCGGCGCGCTCGCATCGTCGAGCGCCGGAGACACCGCCGTGCGCGGCAGCTGGCTGCCCCCCGACATCAGCGCCGTCTCGGCGTCTCCCAGCGCACCGTTGTCGGAGCCGCTCAGCGGCGGCGCGAACACCGTCGCGGGCAGCGGAACAGAACGGTCCTCACCGGCATCGGCGTTCGTGTCGGTGCCCGCCCAAGGAGTAGCGCCGGCAGGCACGTTGGGCACGCCCGGCGCACCGGGTGCACCCTGCGCCCCCACAACCGCCCCGGCGCCCGCGCCCGCGCCGCCCCCGGCCGCCGGCCAAGAAGCCCCACCACCGGCACCCGCCGGCACTCCCGCCTGCGTCTCCGCAAGCCCACCGGAACCCACACCGGGCCCCATGCCGGAACCCGCCCCGGACCCCACACCAGAGCCCGCCCCCGGGCCCGCACCGGACCCCCCGGCCGCACCCTCGGCCGCACCCTCGGCCGACGGCCCGTCACCTCCCGCTCGCCGATCCGGGATCCCCAGCTTGTCCGCCGCTTCCTGGAGCCACTCCGGGGGGCTCAACAGGAACGAGGTCTGGTTCAGGTCGACCCGCGCCGCAGGCGCCGGTACCGCGTCGGCGACCTCCGCCTCACGGCCGTACTCCTCCTCGTACCGGCGGATCACCTCGCCCACCGGCAGCGCCGGCCACAGCGTCGCGTCGCCGGTGTCGCGGGCGATGACCAGCCGCTGCCCACCCGCATCCGAACGCGGGCCCTCGGCACGGTCCTCGCCCCACACCACGAACCCGAGGCCGAACTCCCGTACCCGAACCTCACGGTGCTGGTACGCCGGCACGTCGCCGTTGATCCACTCCTCCGCGCGCTCCTGCGCCTGCGCGAACGTCACCATGCCGAAACTCACTCCCCCGAGCCAACAGAGACGGCACGGGCGAAACCGCCGTCCACCATCAGGTTCGCCACCGTCTCCAGCTCCGGCGGGGAACCCGCCAGCCGGGACAGGAACACGTCGAAGTCCTCACCGCAGGGCAGCAGCAGCCGTTCCACCCGCTCGGCCGGCGGCCACGACGGATCCACGTCGCGCACGTCGTCGTACGCGCAGAACCACACCGAACCGAGCCGGTCGCCCTTCACCTTCACCGCCAGCAGACCGCCCTGCACGAAACACACACCCAGGTAGTCCTTGGTCAGATGGTCGCGCAGGCACTTGTTGACGTACACGAGGTCGTTGACCGCCGCCTCGTCGCGGACCGTGAAGAACGGCTGGTCCAGCAGCAGACCGAGTTCGGCGTCCAGCGCCGTGCCCACCGGAGCGCATCCGCCCGCCGCCTTCAGAAAGGAGCGGTACGCACCGGGCAACCGGTAGCCCAGGTCCTCCTCGACGCCCTGCACCTGCGACTCCGACACCGCCACGCCCGACTTGGGCAGCCCGACATGGGCCGGGCGGGTCTCCTGCAACGGCCGCGTGCCCCGCTTGCCCTGGTCCACCCGGGCCGTCGCCACCCCGCCGTGGTGCCGCAGCAACGCCTTCACCTCGACCGGGACCAGCTCCAGCCGCCGCGACCCGGCCACGTGATGCCACGTCCAGCCGTGCGGCGTCGCCACCGCCGGCACCGTGTCCCACAGTTCATGACCCGCGGCGGACAGCACCGCGTTCGCCGACACGTAGTCCGTCAGCCGCAACTCGTCGACGCCGAAACCCTCCGGCGGGTCCGCGATCTCCGCCGCCGCGCGCGCGTACGGCGAGAAATCGGGGTAGCCATGCTCGTCGACACGTACCCCTCTCGGGTGACGTGCCGCCCGGACCGGATCCGGGAAATGCACGACCTGCCCGGCGTAGGCCGAGTTCGGCGGCACGGCTTGTCCCCCGGCCTGGCGGCTGGGCGGTGCCCCCATCCCGAGCCGACCTGTCGTCATGACGGTTGCCCCCTGCGGCACTCTGTACGAACCGAAACCACACCCCAAAGGCGCACCCCGGCCCGTATCCGGCTGTCTCTCCCACGTCCCAGACGCGTCGACCGCGCCCATCGCGGTGCCGACAGCCTATGCGGTACGCGAACCCCGGTCACCGGGCCTCCGCTTCCGTGACCAGCCGTCACCCCGCCGTGACAGCCTGCCCAAACCCGGGCGTGTCGCAGCGCCCCAGCTACCGCACCCGCCACGGGATTTGGCAGTCTGTGACTTTCGGGGGGATGCCCGGGAGGGGAAGACGATCATGAACGTCACACAGACGGGACCGCACACCGCGATGCCCGGCGCCGGTCACGGCGCCACCACCGGCGACCCCCGCGTCGGCTGGAGCAGCACCGAAATACCTCCCGCGCCCACCCTCCGGCACCGCCGCGACGGCATCCTGCCCACCGTCGCGGCCGCCCTCTCCGTCCGCGGCGCCACCCTCACCGGCACCGCGGCCCGCGGCGACCAGCCGCCTCCGCTGCACCCGCTGGTCCAGGAGTTCCTCGACACCCTGCCCAGCGGACAACGCGACCGTTCCACCGGGCGCTGCGCCGAGGCCATCCTCATCTCACGGCACATCGCCTCCGCCGACAGCGCCCGCAGCAAACGCGCGGTCCGCAAACCCATGACCAACGGTGAGGCCCGCAAAGCCCTCAAGCAGGCCAAGCTCACCGCCCGCCGCATACGCGAGGACGGCGACCCCCTGCACGGCAGCTTCGCCGCCCCCTGCCGGGCCTGCGCCGCACTCAGCGCCCACTTCGGCGTCCGCATCGTCGACCCCACCGCCACCGACGACTGACGCACCCCCCACCCGCACAGCACCCAACACCCCGCACCAAACACCACACGCCACCCGTAGCACCCGCACCCGCACCCGCACCCGCACCCGCACCCGCACCCGCACCCGCACCAAACGAACGAAGGGCAGATGCACCCCGACCGCACCTCCACCACGCGCTTCTCGGTGCCCGTCGACGCGGCTCTGCGCGCCGCCGGCTGGCAACCCGGACGCTGGGACATAAAACAGGCCGAGGTCTGGGCCGACGCCCTCCGCGAGCACACCTCACCCGCCGGACACCGGCACGCCGTCTTCCCCGCCGCCGTGGAGGCCTGGGCCGAATTCGGCGGCCTGCACATCAACCCCACCGGGCCCGGCCGCCAGATCGCCCCCGCCACCCTCCACCTCGACCCCCTGCACGGCCTCCACCTCGCCCGCACCCTCGGCGACCTCGGCCGCGCCCTCGACACCGAGGTCTGCCCCCTGGGCGAGGAGACCGAGACCCGCTCCCTGCTCGCCATCGACACCGAGGGCCGCGTCTACACCCTCGACCACACCGGCGACTGGTACGTAGGCCCCGACATCGACCACGGCCTCACCGCCCTCATCGCAGGCGTCGAACCCCAACGCCTCACCACCCACACCTGACCGGCGCCCACGCCCCGAAACCACTCACTCACCTACGCACGCACGCACCACCGAAACCACTCACTCACCCACGCGCGCACCACCCACCGCAACCACTCACCACCCACGACACCCACCCGCAACGCCCGTCCACGGCCCCCACCCACCACACCCGCTCACGCCGCCGGAATCACCGCCGACACCCGAAAACCTCCCGCGTCCGTCGGCCCCGACACGAACACCCCGCCCAGCCCCAGCACGCGCTCGCGCATCCCCACCAGACCGTTCCCGCCCGACGGCAGGCGCGCCGACGCCGCCGACGCCGGCTCCGGCGGCGGCTCGTTCTCCACCTGCATCGCGATCTCCGCCACCCGATGCGCCAGCCGCACATGGGTCTTGGCGCCCGCCGCGTGCTTGTGGACGTTCGTCAACGCCTCCTGCACCACTCGGTACGCCGTCTGCTCGACCGCGACCGCATACGACCGCACGTCCCCCTCCACCGACAGATCGACCACCATCCCGGCCGCCGCCGACTGCCCGATCAGTTCCTCCAGCTCCGACAGGTACGGCCCCTCCTCCTCGGCCACCCGCGAGGCCGCCACCGCGGCGGCCACCCCCACCGCGGCCAACGGCAACGACGCGGACGCCGACGCCGTACGACGCCGGTCGCCGTCCCCGGAGCGCAGCACCCCGAGCATCTCCCGCAGCTCCGTCAACGCCTGGCGCCCCATGTCGCCGACCAGCGCCGCGTTCTTCACCGCCTTCTCCGGGTCCTTCCGCGCCACCGCCTGCAAGGCCGCCGCGTGCACCACCATCAGGCTCACCCGATGCGCGACGACGTCATGCATCTCCCGCGCGATCCGGGTCCGTTCCTCGCCCCTCGCCCACTCCGCACGCTCCTCCGCGCGCTCCGCGAGCAGCTGAAGCTCCCGCTCCAGGCTGTCCGCGCGCTCCCGCAGGCTCTCCATCAGCCGCCGCCGCGCACCCACGTACAGGCCCAGCAGCACCGGGGGCGCGGTCAGTCCCAGCGAGGTCGCCAGCGACGCGAAGGGGACGAACCAGTCCCCCATCGTCAGATCCCCGCGCGCCATGCTCTGCCGGACCCGCACGAACGTCACGATCAGGGTGCCCAGGAACGTCATTCCGGACAGTGCCACGATGATCCGTCGCGGCACCTCCGCCGCGGCGAGGGTGTAGAGGCCGACGATGCCCATCAGGAAGCCCATCTGGGCCGGCGTGATCGCGATCGACACGAGCACGACGGCGATCGGCCATTTCCTGCGCAGCAGCAGCACCGAACCGGCCAGCAGACCGAACACGATCCCGGCCGACGCCGGAACACCCGCGTCCCGGGCGAAGGGAATCCCCTCGGCGCCGCACTCCAGCGCCGACACCAGCGCCAGACCGCCGTCCAGCACCGCACTACGCCACCGCGACCACCACCACGGCCCTGCCAAGGCCGTCGTGCGGTCTGCCCCCGTCGTGGTCATGCGTCCAGCCTACGGGCGCGGGGGTGGGCTTTTCCGGTGAGTTTCGTCTACTGGCCTACACCACCCTCCGTAACCGAACAACACCGAAACCCGCCTGTATCCCTCGAACTGCTGAACCATGACCGTTCAGCCTCGGAATCGACCATTCCGCCCGGACGGTATGCCCATGGCACATTCAGACAGCAAGTACCGGGACTTCGAGGGGCTCCGGAAGCAGGCGGTGGCGCTGCGGCGGTCCGGACTAAGGCGGCGCCAGATCCGCGACCGGCTGCACGTCGACAACAACGACATCCTCAACCGCCTCCTGGAGGGCGAGCCGCCCCCGGAACGGACGAAGCGCCCGAACGCCAAGGACGACCTGCGGGGCAGGGCGCGAGAGCTACGGCTCCAGGGCTGGACGTACGACCGGATCCAGGTGGAGCCGGGGTGCTCGAAGAGTTCGATCTCGTCGTGGGTACGGGACCTGCCGAGGCCGGAGCGCGAACGCACGCCCGAGGAGTCCTCGGCGCGCGAGAACACCTCGGAGGCGTATCGAGGTTGCCTGACCGTCTACGCGCTCAAGAGCGCGGACTTGTATCGTCGCGTGGAAGGCGCCTGGTACGGCATAGTAGGAGGCGCCGTTCAACCGCCTGACTAAATGTCCGGTTTGGTTGACATATTCCCCCGTGGTGTAATTGGCAGCACTGTGGCTTTTGGTGCCATCTGTCCGGGTTCGAGTCCTGGCGGGGGAGCCACACTCATCCGGGCCCTGACCGTCGACAGCCCCGTCAGGGCCCACTCTCATGTCCCCCATGAAACGCCCCGGTATCCTGCGGATGTCACCCCCACCATCCAAAAGCCGAAGGGCAACTCCGTGAGCGCCATTCGCCCGGCAGCCGTCGTCGTTCTCGCAGCGGGTGAGGGCACCCGTATGAAGTCGGCCACACCCAAGGTCCTGCACGAGATCTGTGGCCGTTCCCTGGTGGGCCATGTGCTCGCCGCCTCCCGCGAGTTGAAGCCCGAGAACCTCGTCGTCGTCGTCGGGCACGCGCGTGAGCAGGTCGGCGCGCATCTCGGTGCGGTCGACCCCGCCGCCCGTACGGCCGTGCAGGAACAGCAGAACGGCACCGGGCACGCGGTACGGATGGCACTGGAGGAGCTGGGCGGCGCGGTCCAGGGGACCGTCGTGGTCGTCTGCGGGGACACCCCGCTGCTCACCGGTGCGACCCTCGCCCGGCTCACCGAGACGCACCACGGCGACGGCAACGCCGTGACCGTGCTGACGGCCGAGGTCCCGGACGCGACCGGTTACGGCCGGATCGTGCGTGACGGCGCGTCCGGCGCGGTGACGGCCATCGTCGAGCACAAGGACGCCTCCGACGCGCAGCGGGCGATCCGGGAGATCAACTCGGGTGTGTTCGCGTTCGACGGGCAGCTGCTCGCGGACGCGCTGGGCAAGGTGCGCACGGACAACAGCCAGGGCGAGGAGTACCTGACGGACGTGCTGGGGATCCTGCGCGAGGCCGGGCACCGGGTCGGGGCCTCGGTGGCCGCCGACCACCGCGAGATCGCCGGGATCAACAACCGGGTGCAGCTGGCGGAGGCCCGCCGGATCCTCAACGACCGGCTGCTGGAGCGGGCGATGCTGGCCGGCGTGACCGTCGTGGACCCGGCGACCACGTGGGTCGACGTGACGGTCACCTTCGAGCAGGATGCCGTCGTCCACCCGGGGACGCAGCTGCAGGGGTCCACGCACGTCGGTGAGGGTGCCGAGGTCGGGCCGAACAGCCGGCTGAAGGACACCCGGGTCGGCGCGGGGGCGCGGGTCGACAACACGGTGGCCGATTCCGCCCATGTCGGTGCGAACGCGTCCGTGGGACCGTATGCCTATCTGCGGGCGGGGACGCGGCTGGGGGCCAAGGGCAAGATCGGCACCTATGTGGAGACCAAGAACGCCTCGATCGGGGAGGGGACGAAGATTCCGCATCTCTCCTATGTCGGCGACGCGTCGATCGGCGAGTACTCGAACATCGGTGCGGCGAGCGTGTTCGTGAACTACGACGGCGAGAGCAAGCACCACACCACCGTCGGGTCGCACTGCAAGACGGGTTCGGACAACATGTTTGTGGCGCCTGTCACGGTCGGGGACGGTGCGTACACCGCTGCCGGGTCCGTGATCACGAAGGACGTACCGCCCGGTTCGCTGGCCGTGGCCCGTGGCCAGCAGCGGAATATCGAGGGTTGGGTGGCCCGGAAGCGTCCGGGAAGTGCGGCGGCGAAGGCCGCCGAGGCGGCCTCCCGGCAGGGCACGAACGAGGACTGACCGGAAACAGGTGCGCCGAAGACGTCGTACCGTGATAAGTGCACACCCGCACCTAACCAGCTGATTCGGCCTCTCGCGCCCAGCCGAGGGGTCGCTGGCAGCCAGCAGGCTGTACGGCTGAGACACCTCTGAGGAGACAGTGCTGTGACCGGGTTCAAGACGACCGGCGAGAAGAAGATGATGTTCTTCTCCGGCCGCGCCCACCCCGAGCTTGCCGAGGAGGTCGCCCACCAGCTGGGTGTCGGGGTTGTCCCGACGAAGGCCTTCGACTTCGCGAACGGCGAGATCTACGTCCGCTACCAGGAGTCGGCGCGCGGTGCCGACTGCTTCGTGATCCAGAGCCACACGGCTCCGATCAACCAGTGGATCATGGAGCAGCTGATCATGATCGACGCGCTGAAGCGCGCGTCGGCTCGTTCCATCACGGTGATCGTGCCGTTCTACGGTTACGCCCGGCAGGACAAGAAGCACCGGGGCCGTGAACCGATCTCGGCGCGGCTGATCGCCGATCTGATGAAGACGGCGGGTGCGGACCGGATCCTGACCGTGGACCTGCACACGGACCAGATCCAGGGGTTCTTCGACGGGCCGGTGGACCATCTGTTCGCGCTTCCGCTGCTGGCGGACTACGTGGGCGCGAAGGTGGACAAGGGCAAGCTGACGATCGTGTCCCCGGACGCCGGCCGGGTCCGGGTCGCGGACCGCTGGTGCGACCGGCTCGGTGCGCCGCTGGCCATCGTGCACAAGCGCCGTGACAAGGACGTGGCGAACCAGGTGACCGTCCACGAGGTCGTGGGTGAGGTCAAGGGCCGGGTCTGTGTCCTGGTCGACGACATGATCGACACGGGTGGCACGATCTGTGCCGCGGCGGACGCGTTGTTCGCGCACGGTGCCGAGGACGTGATCGTGACGGCGACGCACGGTGTGCTGTCGGGTCCGGCGGCGGACCGGCTGAAGAACTCGCGGGTGAGCGAGTTCGTGCTGACGAACACGCTGCCGACGCCGGGCGAGCTGAGCCGGGACCTGGACAAGATCACGGTGCTGTCGATCGCGCCGACGATCGCGAGCGCGGTGCGCGAGGTGTTCGAGGACGGTTCGGTGACGAGCCTCTTCGACGAGCAGTGAGCGGCGCTTCGTAACGACCGTGCAGTGAGGTTTCTGCACCGGCCGCGCCGGCTGCCGGTGAAGATCCTTTTGGGTACGGCCTCCACTCCGAGTAGACTGCCCCAGTTGCTCGGCGAGGGAGGCCGTACCTGTTTTCGTACAGGTGTCGGCGCTCCGTTATCGACGCGCTCTTCGTAGCAGGCCGTTCGTGGCCGGGTGACCACGTCCGTTCCTAATCTCTACGAGGAGTGATCACCATGTCCGAGGTGAAGATCGCCGCCGAGTCGCGCACCGAGTTCGGCAAGGGCGCCGCCCGCCGTATCCGCCGCGACAGCAAGGTCCCCGGTGTCCTGTACGGCCACGGTTCGGACCCGATCCACCTGACCCTCCCGGGCCACGAGCTGCTGCTCGCGCTGCGTACCCCGAACGTCCTGATCTCCCTGGACATCGACGGCAAGTCCAACGAGCTGGCGATCCCGAAGTCCGTGGTGCGCGACCCGATCAAGGGCTTCCTGGAGCACGTCGACCTGCTGCTGGTCAAGCGCGGCGAGAAGGTCAACGTCGACATCCCGGTGCACACCGAGGGCGAGCTGGCCCCGGGCGGCAACCTGCTGGAGCACGTGCTGAACGCGCTGCCGGTCGAGGCCGAGGCCACCCACATCCCCGAGTCCGTCTCCGTCTCCGTCGAGGGCCTGGAGGCCGGCGCCTCCATCCTCGCCAAGGACATCACCCTGCCGTCCGGCGTGACCCTGGCCGTCGAGGACGACGCGGTCGTCCTTCAGGTCCTGGCCGCGCAGGCCGAGGAAGCCGCCGAGGGCGAAGAGGGCGAGTCGGGCGAGGAAGTCGCCGAGGCCTGATCCTCACCTTCGTTTCATCGTTCGTCAGCCGCTGCTCCCTCCCGGGAGCGGCGGCTGGCGCGTATCAAGGAGACATGGACGTGACCACCCCCGCAGCCGCCAACGCCCCCTGGCTGATCGTCGGCCTCGGCAACCCCGGACCGGAGTACGCGATGAACCGGCACAACGTCGGTTTCATGGTCGCGGACCTGCTCGCCGGGCGGATCGGGGGGAAGTTCAAGCGGGCCGGCAAGGCGCAGGCGCAGGTCGTGGAGGGGCGGCTCGGGGCGCCGGGTCCGGCGAGCCGGCGGGTGATCCTGGCCAAGCCGATGTCGTACATGAACCTTTCCGGCGGCCCGGTCAACGCGCTGCGTGACTTCTACAAGGTGCCGGTGGCGAACATCGTCGCGGTCCACGACGAACTGGACATCGACTACGGCGTCCTGCGGATCAAGCTCGGCGGCGGCGACAACGGCCACAACGGGCTGAAGTCGATGACGAAGGCGATGGGTGCCGACTACCACCGGGTGCGGTTCGGGATCGGGCGCCCGCCGGGCCGTATGCAGGTCGCGGACTTCGTGCTGAAGGACTTCTCCTCGGCCGAGCGCAAGGAACTGGACTACTGCGTGGACCGGGCGGCCGACGCCGTGGAGGCGCTGGTCACCGAGGGACTGGAGCGGGCGCAAAGCTCGTACAACTCCTGACTTGTCCCCCACCGCAGTTGACCGGCCGTAGGGACATGGCCAATGATCCCGGCCATGCCTGCTGCCTCGGTCACCTCCTCCCGTACGCCCCCGGTCGCCGCGCTGCGGTTCGGCCGGGTCGTGTCGATGGGCGCGGTCGCCGTGCTGATCCTGGTCGGCGGTGTGTGGGGCTCCTGGGGTACGGCGCAGCACGTGATGCTGACGAAGGGCAAGGAGCGGGGCACGATCGAGGTGACCACGTGCGGTGCGGACACCTGCACGGGCCCGTTCACCCCGGTCTCGTCCGGCGCCTCCGCGCGCTCCCGGGTGGTCATCGACAAGTCGGTGGCGGTGCGCAAGGGGCAGACCTACGACGTGATCGTGAAGCCCGGTACCGACGACGTGGTCCGGTCCGGCCCCGCCGGGGTCCTGCTCGCCTGGGTACCGCTCGGCGGCGCGCTGCTGCTGGCGTCGGTGGTGGTGGCCGGAGGGCTGCGGCTGACCCGGATGGCATGGGGACTGGGCGGTTTCGGGATCGCGCTGCTGACGGCGGCTTTCTTCGCCTTGCAGTGAGCCTGTAGAGCTGCAAGCACGGGCAGGCACATACGTCTGCAGGCACATACGGCTCGAGCACACACGGCTCGAGCACACACGGCCTGAGCACACACGGCTGTGCCCCCGGGTGTACGACCCCGGGGGCACAGCCGTGTGCGGTGGTGCAGGTCAGCCCGTGTTGCGCAGGCCGGCCGCCACGCCGTTGACGGTGAGGAGCAGGGCGCGGGCGAGCAGCGGGTCGGGTTCGGCGCCCGCGGCGGCCGCGTCGCGCTGGCGCTTGAGGAGCGTGACCTGGAGGTAGGAGATCGGGTCCAGGTAGGCGTCACGGATGCCGAAGGTCTGCTTGAGCACCGGGGTGGCGTCCAGCAGTTCGCTCTCGCCGGTGATCTTGAGGACCTCGGCGACGGTCAGCTCGTGCTCGGCCCGGATGGTGTCGAAGACGTGCTTCAGCTCGTCGGGGACGAGGGTGTCGACGTAGTGCTGGGCGATCCGCAGGTCGGTCTTGGCCAGGGTCATCTCGACGTTGGAGACGAAGTTGCGGAAGAAGTGCCACTGTTCGTGCATCTCGGCGAGGACGGTGTCCAGGCCCGCCTCGCGCAGCGCCTTCAGCCCGGAGCCGACGCCGAACCAGCCGGGGACGATCTGCCGGGACTGGGTCCAGCCGAACACCCAGGGGATGGCCCGCAGACCGTCCAGGCCGGCGCCGGAGTCCGGGCGCCGGGAGGGGCGGGAGCCCAGGTGCAGGTCGGCGAGCTGGTCGACGGGGGTGGCGGCGAAGAAGTACGCGGGCAGGTCGGGGTCCTCGACCAGACGCCGGTAGGCGCCGTGGGCCGCGTCGGAGACCACGTCCATGGCGGCGTCCCAGCGGGCCAGGGCCTCCCCGGACTGGCGGGGGGCGGTGTGCAGCGCGGAGGCCTGCAGGGTCGCCGCGACCGTCAGCTCCAGGTTCTCCCGGGCCAGGGAGGGGATCAGGTACTTGTCGGAGATGACCTCGCCCTGCTCGGTGACCTTGATCTCGCCCTCCAGGGTGCCCCAGGGCTGGGCGAGGATCGCGTCGTGGGAGGGGCCGCCGCCGCGGCCGACGGTGCCGCCCCGGCCGTGGAAGAGCCGCAGGCGTACGCCGTAGCGGTGGGCGACGTCGCGCAGCCGGCGCTGGGCGCGGTGGATCTCCCACTGGCTGGTGGTGATGCCGCCGAACTTGGAGGAGTCGGAGTAGCCGAGCATGACCTCCTGAACGTCTCCGCGCAGCGCGACCAGGCGCCGGTAGGAGGGGTCGGAGAGCATGTCCTCCAGGATGGTGTCGGCGGCCTTGAGCTCGTCGGTGGTCTCCAGGAGGGGGACGATGCCGACCTTGGCCCAGCCTGCGTGCAGGTCCATCAGCCCGGCCTCACGGGCCAGGACGGCGGCGGCGAAGACGTCGTCGGCGCCCTGGCACATGGAGATGATGTACGACTCGACGACCTCGGGTCCGAAGACCTCCAGGGCCTTCTTCACGGTCTGGAAGACCCCGAGGGTCTTCTCGCCGGCCGCGTCCACCGGCGCCGGGGTGGGCGCGAGCGGCCGGCGCGAGCGGAGCTCCTTGGCGAGGAGCTTGGCGCGGTACTCGCGGGGCATGTCGGCGTAGCGCCAGGACTCCTCGCCGAGCCGGTCGAAGAGCTGGCCGAGGGCGTGGTGGTGGGCGTCGGCGTGTTCGCGGACGTCCATGGTGGCGAGCTGGAGGCCGAACGCGGCCAGGGTGCGGATCGTACGGGCGAGGCGGCCGTCGGCGAACAGACCGCCGCGGTGTTCGCGCAGGGAGGCCTGGACGAGCCGCAGGTCGCCGAGGAGTTCGGCGGTGCCGAGGTAGTCACGGCCGGGCTGGTGCGGGGTGTCGGTGGCGAGGCGCTGCTTGGTGTTGACCAGCTTCTGCCGGATGCAGGTGGCCTTGAGCCGGTAGGGCTCCTCGGCGTTGAGGCGCTTGTAGCGGGGGCTGATCTCGGGCAGCAGCTCCAGGTCGGCGCGGAGCGACTCCAGCAGTTCCTCCGTCGCGCCCGTGTAGCGGATGGAGTTGGAGAGGAAGCCGCGGAGTTCGTCGATCATCTCCAGGGCGTCGTTGATGCCGTGCTCGTGCTGGAGGATGAGGACGTCCCAGGTCACCTGCGGGGTGACGTTGGGGTTGCCGTCGCGGTCGCCACCGATCCAGGTGCCGAAGGTGAGCGGGCGGGTGTCGTCGGGGAGCTTGACGCCGACCCGCTCCAGCTCCGCGGTCAGGTCCTCCAGGACGTCGCCCACCGCGTCGGCGTGCAGTTCGTCCAGGTAGTAGATGGCGTTGCGGGCCTCGTCGGCCGGCTCGGGGCGTACGACGCGCAGTTCGTCGGTCTGCCAGACCAGGTCGATGTTCTCGGCGAGGCGGATGTCGGTACGGCGGCGGTCCGACTCGATGACCGGAGTGTCCAGGAGCGCCGCGATACGCCGGAGCTTGTTCAGGACCGAGCGGCGCGCGGCCTCGGTGGGGTGGGCCGTGAAAACCGGGCGGACGTTGAGGTTCTGGACGGTCTGACGCAGGTGGTCGGCGTCGGCGTCCTTGAGCCGGTCGGCGGTGCGGGCGAGCAGGCCGCCCTCGGCGGCGCGGCGGGTGCGCAGTTCGCGGCCGCGGTGCACCTGCTCGGTGACGTTGGCCAGGTGGAAGTAGGTGGAGAAGGCACGGACCAGCTTGGCGGCGGTCTCCAGTTCGATGCCGCGCAGCAGTTCGGCGGCGGCCTCGCCGTCCTCGCGGGTGAGACGGCGGACCTTCTCGACGAGGTCCAGCAGCTCGGGGCCCTCCTGCCGGACGAGGGTCTCGCCGAGAAGGTCACCCAGCCGGCGGATGTCGGCGCGCAGCTCACTGCTGGTCGTGGTGGTCTGGTCGTCGGCACTGCTCACAGGTGCGGCTCCTTGCAGTGTTGAAGCTCGTCTGGAGGGGACCCGTCCGTCGACCGGGCGGCAGGCGGGGCCTGTCCGCATACGGGCCGGACATCCGGGAAGGAAACAGAGCGGACCGCGCTGTCCGACCGACTCCAAGGATAGGTGTCCATGAGGACGCGCAGGCTATGGGGCTCTTGCCGTGAGACGCCTCGCTGCCATACTTACGTCGCCGTAGGTTACGGAACCGTAGGGAAGAACCCTTATCGTCCCGTCCCGTCGCCGCGGATCGGCACCTGTCTCAACCCTCGACCCCCCAGGGGACGCGCATGACCTCGTCTAGTTCCGATGTGATCGACGACGCCCACAAGCCGGCCGACGCTTCGGCTACGTCCGCCACGCTGGGCGGCGAGAAGAAGGGGTCGATCGAGCAGATCGCCCTGCTGCTGTTCATCGTCGTGCCGTTCCTCGCGCTGCTGGCGGCGGTGCCGCTGGCATGGGGCTGGGGCGTGAGCTGGCTCGATCTGGGCCTGATGGTGTTCTTCTACTATCTGGGCTGCCATGGCGTGACGATCGGTTTCCACCGTTACTTCACCCATGGCTCCTTCAAGGCGAAGCGGCCGCTCAGGATCGCGCTGGCGATCGCGGGTTCGATGGCGGTGGAGGGGCCTCTGGTGCGCTGGGTGGCCGACCACCGCAAGCACCACAAGTTCTCCGACGCGGAGGGCGACCCGCACTCGCC
Source organism: Streptomyces sp. NPDC026538 (assembly GCF_055567535.1). Classification (NCBI taxonomy): domain Bacteria; kingdom Bacillati; phylum Actinomycetota; class Actinomycetes; order Kitasatosporales; family Streptomycetaceae; genus Streptomyces; species Streptomyces sp. NPDC026538. Next base: position 105,906 of record NZ_JBVHQG010000014.1, on the reverse strand, counting down.
GTGGCGGTTCGGCGAGACCATGCCGGCGCTGATGAAGGGCCTGTGGTGGGCGCACATCGGCTGGCTGTTCGACGAGGAGCAGACCCCGCAGGAGAAGTACGCACCGGACCTGATCAAGGATCCGGCGATCAGGGCGGTCTCCCGCCAGTTCATCCTCTGGACGGCGCTCTCGGTGGGGCTGCCGCCGCTGATCGGCGGTCTGGTGACCATGTCCTGGTGGGGCGCGTTCACCGCGTTCTTCTGGGGTTCACTCGTCCGGGTGGCGCTGCTGCACCATGTGACCTGGTCGATCAACTCGATCTGCCACGCCGTGGGAAAGCGGCCGTTCAAGTCGCGGGACCGTTCGGGCAACGTGTGGTGGCTGGCGGTCCTGTCCTGTGGCGAGTCCTGGCACAACCTGCACCACGCCGACCCGACCTCGGCCCGGCACGGGGTGGAGCGCGGGCAGCTGGACTCGTCGGCGCGGATCATCCGCTGGTGCGAGCAGCTGGGCTGGGCGTACGACGTGCGGTGGCCGTCACGCTCACGTATCGATTCGCGCCGTAACAGCGGGGAAGGCGGCTCCCGGCGAGGGGCGAAGAGCGTCGAGGCGGCATGATTGATGCCGTGGCGACCGACTCCAGCACTCCCAGTCCCGAAAAGCCGCGGCGGGCACGTCGCACCCGGATGACCGGTGCGGAGCGCCGCCAGCAGCTGTTGGAGATCGGTCGCACCCTCTTCGCCGCGAAGGGTTTCGAGGGCACCTCGGTGGAGGAGATCGCGGCGAAGGCCGGGGTCTCCAAGCCGGTGGTGTACGAGCACTTCGGCGGCAAGGAGGGCCTGTACGCGGTGGTGGTCGACCGGGAGATGCGCCGGTTGCTGGACATGGTGACCGGCTCCCTCACCGCCGGCCATCCGCGTGAGCTGTGCGAGCAGGCCGCGTTCGCCCTGCTCGACTACATCGAGGAGTACACGGACGGGTTCCGGATCCTGGTGCGGGACTCGCCCATCCCGCAGTCCACGGGTTCCTTCGCGTCCCTCATCTCGGACATCGCCACCCAGGTGGAGGACATCCTGGGGCGCGAGTTCAAGTCGCGCGGCTTCGACCCCAAGCTGGCGCCGCTGTACGCGCAGGCGCTGGTGGGCATGGTGGCGCTGACCGGTCAGTGGTGGCTGGACGTGCGCCGCCCGAAGAAGGCGGAGGTCGCCGCCCACCTGGTCAACCTGGCCTGGCACGGCCTGGACGGGCTGGAGCCGAAGCCGCGGCTGATAGGGCACCGCAAGGCGTGAGACCGCCCGCCGGCCGGCCGTCGTCGCCCGCCGGGCGACCGTGCCGGGGCGGACGGCGGCTCAGCGGACCGGTTCCAGGAACTCCAGGCGGTTGCCGACGGGGTCCTCACAGAAGAACCGGCGGTGGCCGGGGAGGTTCCCGTCCCAGGCGACGGGTGTGCCGTGGGCGGTGAGCCGGGCCGCGTATGCGTCGATGCCCGTCACCCGCAGGCCGGGGTGGGCCTGCCGGGCCGGCCGGAAGGCCTGCTCGATCCCCACGTGCAGGTGGATCTCGCCGGCCCGGAACCAGCAGCCGCCGCGCGCCGCGAGCACCGGCGGTTTGGGGACCTCGGTCATGCCGAGGGTGTCCACGTAGAACGTCCGCAGCCGGTCCTCGGAGCCGGGCGGGGCGGCGAGCTGGACGTGGTCGAGGGCGGCGAGCATCAGTTCCCCTCCTTGTGGGCGACGGCGAAGATCCGCCGGAACGGGAACGGGGTGCCGTGCGGGCCGGCCGGGTAGGCCTCGCGCAGTGCGGTCCGGTACTCGGCGAGGAAGGCGTCACGGGCCCCGGGATCGTCGGCGAGGGCGGTGAGGACCGGGCGCAGTCCGGTGCCCTTCACCCAGTCGAGGACCGGGTCCTCGCCGGTGAGCAGGTGGATGTACGTCGTCTCCCAGACGTCGGCGGCGCAGCCGAGCCCGGTCAGCCGCTCCAGGTAGGCCTCGGGGGTGAGGACGGCGTCGTCGTGGCGGAGGGCCTCGGCGAGGCGGCCCCGCCAGCGGGGGGACTCGGCGAGGGTGCGCATCAGCCGGTGGCTGGGGGCGGTGAAGTTGCCGGGGACCTGGAAGGCGAAGGTGCCGCCGGGGGCGAGGCCGACGATCCACTCGGCGAACCGTTCGGCGTGCCCGGGGACCCACTGGAACGTGGCGTTGCTGACGATCAGGTCGTACGGCCGCTCGGGCGCCCAGGTGCGGACGTCGGCGTGGGAGAAGTCCAGGCGGCCGCCGCCGGCCGTGCGGCCCTCGTACTCCACGAGTGCCTTGTCGAGCATCTCGGGCGAGTTGTCGTAGCCGGTGATGCGGGCGGTGGGCCAGCGTTCGGCGAGCAGGGCGGTCATGTTGCCGGGGCCGCAGCCGAGGTCGGCGACGGCCGGGGGTTCGCCGGGGAGCGCGGGGATCCGGGCGAGGAGGTCGGTGAAGGGGCGGGCGCGGTGGCCGGCGTGCCGGAGGTACTGGGCGGGGTCCCAGGCGGAAGTCGTCATGGCTCCCACCTTCCCCGCCCTGATATCTTGATGTCAAGAAGCTCGACATCAAGAGACTTCATGTCGACAGAACCACTACACTGATCGCCATGGAGGACGAGGTCGATCGGCTGGTGGCTGCGTGGCGCCGGGAGCGCCCGGACCTCGACGTGGAACCGCTTGAGGTGCTCAGCCGGGTGAGCCGACTGGCCCGGCACCTGGACCGGGCACGTCGGCTGGCCTTCGCGGAGCACAGCCTGGAACCCTGGGAGTTCGACGTGCTGACCGCGCTGAGGCGTGCGGGGACGCCGTACCAGCTCTCCCCCGGGCAGCTGCTGACCCAGACCCTGGTCACCTCGGGGACGATGACCAACCGGATCGACCGGCTGGCCAAGAAGGGCCTGGTGGAGCGGTTGCCGGACCCGAGCGACCGGCGGGGCGTGCTGGTGCGGCTGACCGAGGAGGGCCAGGACCGCGCGGACCAGGCCCTGGCCGGACTCCTCGACCAGGAACGGGCGATCCTCGCCGAACTCTCCCGCACTCAGCGCACCGAACTGGCCGGCCTGCTACGCCAGTTGACCGCCCCGTTCGACAACATCCCCGGCTAGGTCGGCCGGACCGACCCCGGCGCGGCGGGCGAGGGCGACGGCGGCCAGGGTGGAGTGGACGCCCAGCTTGCCGAGCACGTTCTGCATGTGGGTGCGGACGGTGTGCGGGGACAGGAACAGGCGCTCGGCGACCGCCTTGCGCCCCAGGCCCGCCACCATGCACCGGAGCACTTCCCGCTCTCTCGGCGTGAGGGACTCCACGAGCCGCTCGCTCTCGGTGCGGTGCTTGCGCGCGGCCGTCAGCTCCCGCAGGACCCCGGTCAGCAGGGCGGGCGGCAGATGGGTCTCGTCGCGCAGCACTCCCCGGATGACGTTCAGCAGCCGGGACAGCGAGCAGTCCTTGGCGACCCAGCCACAGGCGCCGGCCTGCAGGGCCAGGGCCGCGCGCCGCGGGTCGTCCTTCTCGGCGAGTACGACGACACGGACGGCGGGGTGGGCCGAGCGGACCCCGGTGACCAGCGATATCCCGTCGACCAGGCCCTCCTCGTTGCCCTCCTGGACCGGTACCGCCGGGCGGCCGCCGGGCAGTTGGCCGCCCAGATCGGCGTCGACGAGCAGCACGTCGTAGCGGCGGCCCTCGGCGACCGCGCGCTCCAGGCAGCGCAGCGCCGCCGGACCGCTGCCGGCCGCGGACACGTCGACGTCGGGCTCGGCGGCCAGTGCCGCGGCGAGCGACTCGGCGAAGATACGGTGGTCGTCGACGACCAGAACTCGGATACGAACCATGAAACCCCCTTCCCAAGCTCTTCACGAGCAGGGGATACCCCAAGATGCTCAGAACGACGGGTCACACGGACACGACACCCGCGGGAGGACCGAACCGCACGGCCGCCGCCGTGCCTGAACTGCTACCCCCACCGCGGGTGTCGTACCCGACTTGTCTCGCCCCCTGATCAGCACCGGCCCCCACCGGTGCTGCTCCTCAGGGTACGGAAGGGGGGCGGGAGCGGAAGGCAATTTGCAGAACTGCCCGACCGACGCGTTTATGGTGTGCCGCATGTTTCGTATTGAGGCGGAAGTCGACAAAGAACGGCGGGAACTGCTCCGCACCCGGCTGCTGGACACCAACACCGCGGCCTCCCCGGTCCTCGCGGCCCTGCGCGGCACCCCCGGCGAACGCCAAGTGCCGCTGCACGTCTGGGCGATGGACGAAGAATCGGGCGGACTGGCGGGCGGTCTGGTGGGGCACACCTGGGCGACCTGGCTGCACGTCACCTATCTGTGGGTGGACGCGGGCCGTCGCGGCGCGGGTCTGGGCGCCCGGCTGCTCGCCGAGGCGGAGCGCATCGCCGGGCAGGACCGCGCCTGCACCGCCGCGCGCCTGGAGACCTGGGACTTCCAGGCGCCGGACTTCTACCGGAAGCAGGGTTACGTCGTGGTGTGCGTGGTCCCCGACTATCCGCCGGGGATCACGGAGTACACCCTGACCAAGCGGCTGGGCTGAGCCTCAGCTCTCCCGGCGGGCGCCCGCCGACGGCACCGCCTCGAACGTACGGGGCGCCTTGAAACCGGCCGCCGCGAACGCCTCTTCGACCGCCTTGGTGATCGTGTCGACGTCGGACGCCTCCGCGAGGACGATCGCCGAGCCGCCGAAACCGCCGCCGGTCATCCGGGCGCCCAGGGCGCCGGTGGCGAGGGCGGTGTCCACGACCAGGTCCAGCTCCGGGCAGGAGATCCGGAAGTCGTCGCGCAGCGAGGCGTGGCCCTCGGTGAGAACCGGGCCGATGGCGCGGGTGTCGCCGGCCTCCAGCAGGGCGACGACGCGTTCCACCCGGTGGTCCTCGGTGACGACGTGCCGGACCAGGCGCCGTACCTCCTCCTCATCGCCCAGCCGGTCGAGCGCCGCCTCGAGGTCGTCGTAGGCGATGTCCCGCAGCGCGTCCACGCCCAGCAGGGCCGCGCCCTTCTCGCAGCCGGCCCGGCGCTTGCCGTACTCGCCGCCGCTGTGCGCGTGCTTGACCTGCGTGTCGACCACCAGCAGGCGCATGCCCTCGGCCGCGAGGTCGAAGGGGATCTGCTTCTGTGCGAGGTCCCTGGTGTCCAGGAACAGGGCGTGGCCGTGCTCGCAGCAGGCGGACGCCGTCTGGTCCATGATGCCGGTCGGCGCCCCGACGTAGACGTTCTCCGCGCGCTGGCACAGGCGGGCCAGCTGCCAGCGGGCCAGGCCCAGGCCGTGCAGGTCGTTGAGGGCGAGGGCGATCACCACCTCCAGGGCCGCGGAGGAGGACAGGCCGGCGCCGGTCGGGACCGTGGAGGCCAGGTGGACGTCGGCGCCGGTGACCGGGTGGCCGGCCTCGCGCAGCGCCCAGACCACGCCCGCCGGGTACGCCGTCCACTCGTGGTCGGTGCCTGGTTCCAGGGCGTCCAGGGAGAGTTCGACGACTCCGCCCTCGATGTCGGCGGAGTGCAGGCGCAGCACGCCGTCGGTGCGGCGGGAGACCGCGGCCGTCGTCACGTGCGGCAGCGCGAACGGCATCACGAAGCCGTCGTTGTAGTCGGTGTGCTCACCGATCAGGTTGACCCGGCCCGGTGCCGACCAGACCCCTTCGGGCGCGGTTCCGTAGAGCTCCGTGAAACCGTCCCGGACCTGCTGTGCCCCCACTACTGCTCCCTCGAGACGTGCTGTGCGAACTCCCAGGCGTCCGCGACGATTCCCGCGAGGTCCGCGCGGGTCGGGTTCCAGCCCAGCTTCTCGCGGGCGGTGGCCGCGGAGGCGACCAGGACGGCCGGGTCGCCGCCCCGGCGCGGGGCCACGACCTCGGGGATCGGATGGCCGGTGACCTGGCGGACGGTCTCGATGACCTCGCGTACCGAGAAGCCCTCGCCGTTGCCGAGGTTGCAGATCAGGTGCTCGCCGGGCCGGGCGGCCGTCAGGGCCAGCAGGTGGGCGTCGGCCAGGTCGGCGACGTGGATGTAGTCGCGGACGCAGGTGCCGTCGGGCGTCGGGTAGTCGTCGCCGAAGACCGAGACGGCCTCCCGCCTGCCCTGGGCGACCTGGAGGACCAGCGGGATCAGGTGCGACTCGGGGTCGTGGCGCTCGCCCTGCGCGCCGTAGGCGCCGGCCACGTTGAAGTAGCGCAGGGAGACCGCGCCCAGGCCGTGCGCGGCGGCCTCGCCGGTGATCATGTGGTCGACGGCGAGCTTGGTCGCGCCGTACGGGTTGGTCGGCTTCGTCGGGGCGGTCTCGACGATCGGGACCTGCTCCGGCTCGCCGTAGGTGGCCGCCGTGGAGGAGAAGACGAGCTTGCGGACGCCGGCCTCGCGCATCGCGCCGAGCAGCGCCATGGTGCCGCCGACGTTGTTCTCCCAGTACTTCTCGGGCTTCACGACCGACTCGCCGACCTGGGAGAACGCGGCGAAGTGCAGCACCGCGTCATAGGAGGAGTCGAGCCACTTGGCGGCGTCGCGGATGTCGCCCTCGACGAAGGCCGCGCCCGCCGGGACGCCCTCCCGGAAGCCCGTGGAGAGGTTGTCGAGGACGGTGACCTCGTGGCCCGCCTCCAGCAGGTGCTGGGCAACCACGCTGCCGACGTAACCCGCCCCGCCCGTCACCAGGTACTTCATCAACTCGCTACCTCTCGCAGTCGCTCGGCCGCGCGCTCCGGCGGCACGTCGTTGATGAACACGTTCATGCCGGATTCGGAACCCGCGAGAAACTTCAGCTTGCCGGACGTTCGGCGGATGGTGAAAAGCTCCAGGTGCAGCGCGAAGTCGTCGCGCGTGACCCCCTCGAACTCCTCCAGCGTCCCGAACGGCGCCTGGTGCCAGGCGGCGATGTAGGGCGTGGGAGGTTCACCCTCACCGAAGATACGGTCGAAGCGCCTCAAGAGTTCCAGATAAACCTGGGGGAACTCTGAGCGTGCCGCCTCGTCGAGACCGAGCAGGTCGGGGACACGGCGCTTCGGGTACAGGTGGACCTCGTAGGGCCAGTGTGCCGCGTACGGCACGAAGGCGGCCCAGTGTTCACCCTCAAGGACGACGCGTTCGTCGGCGAGTTCACGCGCCAGGACGGCGTCGAAGAGGTTCTCCCCGCCGGCCGCCTCCTTGTGGGTCGCGAGTGAACGCAGCATCAGCGCGGTGCGGGGGGTGGTGAAGGGGTAGGCGTAGATCTGGCCGTGCGGGTGACCGAGCGTCACGCCGATCTCCTCGCCGCGGTTCTCGAAGCAGAACACCTGCTGGACGGAGGGGAGATGCGACAGTTCCGAGGTCCGGTCGGTCCACGCGTCCAGGACCAGGCGGGCCTGCTCCTCGGTGAGGCTCGCGAAGGACGCGTCGTGGTCCGAGGTGAAGCAGACCACCTCACAGCGCCCGGAGTCGCCGGCCAGCGAGGGGAAACGGTTCTCGAAGACCACCACGTCGTACGAGGAGTCCGGGATCTCGCTCAGCCGGTCGCCCTCGGTCGGGCAGAGCGGGCACTGGTCGGCCGGCGGGTGGTAGGTGCGGCCCTGCCGGTGCGAGGCGATGGCGACCTGGTCGCCGAGCAGCGGGTCACGGCGGATCTCGGAGGTGGTGTGCGTCCGCTCCAGCGGCCGGCGGTCCACCGCGTCCCGCACGGTGTCGTCCCGCAGGTCGTAGTAGATGAGCTCGCGACCGTCGGCCAGCCGGGTCGAGGTCTTCTTCACTGCGGACTCCCGAAAATCGAGCGTTGTTCGAGTCAGCCAACCATCAAACAGAACCGAACACACCAAAACACAACTCACCAGGTGAGTCAACATCGCAATCAATCAAGGTGAGACAACAAAAGTGTTGAATTACTGGGTGCAAAACCCCACCAATGCCCCTGCATCCCCCACATACCTCGCGACATCCCTGGCGGCGGAGCTACGGCTCCCCACCAACGGCCTCGACTACGCGATCCTCGCCATCTACTTCGTGGTGGTCCTGGGCATCGGCTTCGCGGCCCGCCGCTCGGTGAAGACGAGCCTCGACTTCTTCCTCTCCGGGCGCTCACTGCCCGCGTGGATCACCGGGCTCGCCTTCATCTCGGCGAACCTGGCCGCCACCGAGATCCTCGGCATGGCCGCCAACAGCGCGCAGTACGGCGCGTACACCGTGCACTGGTACTGGATCGGCGCCATTCCGGCCATGGTCTTCCTCGGCCTGGTGATGATGCCCTTCTACTACGGCAGCAAGGTCCGCTCGGTCCCCGAGATGCTGCTGCTGCGCTTCGACAGAGCCGCACACCTGCTGAGTTCGATCCTGTTCGCCTTCGCCGCCATCCTCATCGCGGGCGTCAACCTGTACGCCCTCGCGATCGTCGTGCAGGCGCTGCTGGGCTGGCCGCAGTGGGTGGCGATCGTGGTGGCCGGCGCGTTCGTACTGGCGTACATCACCCTCGGCGGCCTCTCCTCGGCCATCTACAACGAGGTGCTCCAGTTCTTCGTGATCCTGGCCGCCCTCATCCCGCTGTCCGTGCTCGGCCTGAAGAAGGTCGGCGGCTGGGACGGCCTGGTCGGCAAGCTCGACGCCACCCACGGCCACAACTTCACCACCGCCTGGGGCGGCACCGGCATCGGCAGCGTCAACCCGCTCGGCGCGAACTGGCTGACCATCGTCCTCGGCCTCGGCTTCGTCCTCTCCTTCGGCTACTGGACGACCAACTTCGCCGAGGTCCAGCGCGCCCTGTCGGCGAAGAACCTCTCCGCCGCCCAGCGCACCCCGCTGATCGCCGCGTACCCGAAGATCTTCATCGTCTTCCTGGTGATGATCCCCGGCCTGGTCGCCGCCGCGCTGGTGCCGAACATCGGCACGTCCGGCTCCGGCCTCCAGTACAACGACGCGATCCCCTACCTGATGTCCCAGCTGCTGCCCAACGGCGTCCTCGGCATCGCGGTCACCGGCCTGCTCGCGGCCTTCATGGCCGGCATGGCCGCCAACGTGTCGTCCTTCAACACCGTGTTCACGACGGACATCTGGGCGAAGTACGTGGTCAGGGGCCGCGAGGACGCGTACTACGTGCGCTTCGGACGCCTCATCACCGCGATCGGCGTGGCCGCGTCCGTCGGGACGGCGTTCCTGGCGTCGTCGTTCTCGAACATCATGAGCTACCTGCAGACGCTGTTCTCCTTCTTCAACGTGCCGATGTTCGTCGTCTTCATCGTCGGCATGTTCTGGAAGCGCGCCTCGGCGAAATCCGGCTTCTGGGGACTGCTCGCGGGGACGGTGACCGCGATGGTCAACTACTTCGTCCTCTACAAGAAGGACATCATCAGCATCCCCACGGACCAGGGCGCCAACTTCGTCTCCGCGATCGCCGGCTTCGTCGCCGGCGCGGTGGTGATGGTGATCGTGTCCCTGTTCACCGCGCCCAAGCCGGAGGCGGAGCTCGCGGGCCTGGTCTACGGCACGCGCTCCCCCGGCATGACCGAGGCGCCCGCGCCCGGCGACGAGGCCTGGTACCGGCGGCCGGCGCTGCTGGGCTGGGGCGCGGTGGTCCTCGCCGCCCTCTGCTACGTCCCGTTCTCGTTCTGAGCCCGGCCCCGGGAGAATGGAGAGACCATGACCGACGACTCCGGGCACTCCGGATTCCACTACTCCGAGCAGGACGTCCACCGGGAAGTCTCCGAGCTGGAGAGCAGGTCCACGACCGCCGCGCGCATCTTCGACCTGCGGCGGATCATCGGCGGACTGTTCGTGCTGTACGGGATCATCGTCACGATCACCGGGATCACGGACTCGCAGGCCGAGATCGACAAGGCACAGGGGATCAACATCAACCTGTGGACCGGGATCGGAATGTTGTTGCTGGGGGTGTTCTTCCTGGTGTGGTTGTGGGTTCGGCCCACTCCGCCTCCGGTGCCGCCCGTGGAGGAGGCCGAGGAGTAGGCAGGGTTGTGCTTCGGCCGCGGGGCGCGGGGGCTGGTCGCGCAGGTCCCCGCGGGCGTGCGGGGTTGGTCGCGCGGGGCGTGCGGACCGGTCACGCGGGGCGTGCGGACCGGTCACGCGGGGCGTGCGGGCTGGTAGCGGGGCGTGGGGGCTGGTAGCGCAGGTCCCCGCGCCCCTGGGCAGGCGGGTGCAGCTGTCGGCTACATGTCCGGCCCCGTCATGTCCGGCCCGGTGGAATTCTTCAGTGGGCCGGCCCTGTCCAGCAGGCCCGTCCGGGCCGCCAGGGCCGCCGCCTCGAGCCTCGACCCCACCCCCAGCTTCATCAGCACCCGCTGGACGTGAGTGCGGGCCGTGCTCGGGGCGATGCCCATGCCCGCGGCGATCAGGCGGGTGTCCTCGCCGTCGGCCACCCGGACCAGGACCTCGACCTCCCTCGGGGTGAGCATCTGGAGCAGGCGCTGGCCCTCGTCGTCGGGCTGGGCGGCGGGGTTGAGCAGTTCCCCGAACGCGCCCTGGAGCAGCGCGGGCGCCACGGCAGCCTCACCGGCCCGCGCCTTCATGATCGCCCGCTCGACGCCCTCTATCCGCTCGTCGTGCCGTACGTATCCGGAGGCACCCGCGGCGAAGGCCGCCGCGATGCCCCGCGGCGACGGCACCGGGCCGAGGACGAGCACCGCGACCTGCGGCCGCTCCCGCTTGATCTTCACCACCGGGTCGAAGATCCCCGGCTCGGCCGGTGTCGCCGTACCCAGCAGGCACACCTCGGGCGCGCGTGTGATCACCAGCTCCGCCGCGCCCGCCGCCGGTGCCGCCGCCGCGAGCACCCGGTGACCGCGCAGTTTCAGCGCCGAGGCCAGCGCCTCGGCGAGCAGCCGGTGGTCGTCGACCACCATGAGCCGCACTCCCATAGAGCAACCCCCCAGTCCCCCCAATGGATGCCCCACTATGGATGCCCACTGGTCCGCGTGGACAGAGGGCCCCCCGGCACCTCGTCCTTCATGCCCCCGGAAGCTACACGCTTGTTCGACGTTGCGCTGCCCCTACTGATGAGAAGTGCCCCGGATCGGAGGAATCTCTGGCTTCTCTCGTATTCGCGGGTGAAGAGCGGGTGTGGTGCGGTACGCGCCCGGTCCCGCCCCTGAGCAGGGACGGGACCGGAATCGCGGGCCGGGTGATACGGGCGTCCGCGCTTGACGAGCCGTCAGCCGCTCGTACCGAACGCGGTGACCAGGTACTCCTTGCCCGACACCGACGAACCGGCGGCGTGGGCGTACACCGCGGACAGGTACAGGTGCCCCTGGGAGTAGAGGACCTCCGCGTACGCCGGGGACATCGCGGTCTCCACGGCCCTGTCCGCCGCGGTCGCCGGGTTCTCCAGCAGCTTTGTCTCCTTGAACGAACCGCCGTCGATACTGACCACCTGACCGCCCTTGTCGTACGGCGGACTCTTGTACGCGATCACGTTCGGACCGTCCATGCGCAGCGGTGTGATCGTGTAGTTGTCGCCGGCGTCGGCTCGCTGGCCGGTCTGCTTGCCGGTCGCCAGGTCGAAGGCGACGATCTCGTTGGTCTTCGCGAGCTCCCCGCTGCCGTCGTGCTCCTCGGTCGCCAGGTACAGCCGGTCGTTGCCGACCACCACTCCCTGGCACTTCTCCACCTGGTAGATGCCGTCGCAGCGGGCCGCGTAGGAACTGCCCGGCGTGGAGATACGGGTGCGCAGCCGCCCGGTCGCGTTGTCGACGGAGAAGACGTCCGAGAAGCCACTGCCGTCGCCCGCGCTGTCGTTGACGTCGGCGGCCACCACCAGCGGGTCGGTCGACACGATGCTCGCGTAGGGGATGCCCGAGGTCATCTCGTACTCGGAGATCACCTTGCCGGAGACCGGGTCGATGGTCTGGATGTGCAGCTGCGCGGTGTCGCCGCTGCCGCACCTGCGGACCGCGACCAGTTTGGCGCCGCCGCCGTAGCCCGCGTCGTAGCAGGTGTCGGTGGGCTTCGGCTGCCAGCGGACCCTGCCGGAAGCGAGGTCGAAGGCGGCGCCGCCGCTGGTGCCGCCGACCGCGACCGTCTGCCCGGCGACGGTCACGTTGTTGAAGTTGACCGGCACGTCACCGGACTTGATCGTCTTCGTCCACAGCTTCTTGCCGGCGTCGAGGTCGATCGCGGCGACCTGGGTGCAGCCCGCCGTGGAGCCCTTGGGCGGCATCTTCGGCTGGAAGACGACGGCCGTCCTGCCGTCCGCACCGACGTGCCCGGTGGCGTAGCAGACCGGGCCGGGCAGCGGGACCGTCCACAACTCGGCGCCCGAGTCGGGGTCGTAGCCGACGATCCGGGCGACGCCGGTCTTCGCGTACACCTTGTCGGTCAGCCAGGAACCGGCGGTGACCGTGGTGTCGTTCGCCGTGGGCAGCGGGACCTGGAAGAGGACCCTGGAGGCCGGGTTCGCGGGCACCTTCTCGCTGCCGCCGCCTCCGCCCTTGCCGCCGCCGGTGCCGCCGTTGGTGGAGCCGGTGGTGTCGTCCTTCTTGCCGTCGGCCCCCGAGGACTTGGAATACCAGATGCCACCGCCGACGATCAGCGCGATCACGACGACCGCGGCGACGATGATGAACAGCGTGGCGTTGTTCCTGCCGGAGGCGGGGGCAGGGGTGAGGCCGCCCGGCTGGCCCGGCTGGCCGCCCGGATAGCCGTAACCGGGCTGCTGGGCGTAGGGGTTGGCGGGGGTGGGAGGCTGCTGGGTGTACGGGTTCGGGGGCTGGGCGGGGTAGCCGTAGCCGGGCTGCGGTGGCTGGTGCGGGTAGCCGTAGCCGGGCTGCGGGGCCGGGGGCTGCTGCGGGTAGCCGTAGCCCGGCTGGGGGGCCGGGGGTACGGGCGGCTGCGGCGGCCCGGCGGGGGCGCCGTAACCGGGCTGCTGCGGGGGCTGGTTGGGCGGTGGCGGAGGCGGCTGGGTCATGACGGTGTACCTCTGGGGACGGCGCGGAAGACGGCTGGAGCGGTGCGGGGCGGGGCGGGACGCAACGGGCCCGCTCAGTTACCGAAGGCCATCATCAGCTTCTCCTTCGCGTCGTCGCTGCCGGTCAGCCGCGTGGAGGAGAGATAGAAGCGCCCGTCGACCCAGTCGACCGCGCCGTCGTAGAAGCCGTCCTCGATGCCGGCGGTGTGCTGCGGGTTCTGCAGCAGCCTGGTGGTGGTGTGGGCGGAGCCGGCGGTGGGGATCGACACGACCTGGCCGCCCGAGTCGTACGACGGCCTCACGTAGGCGACGAGTTTGCCGCCCTCGACCTTGACCGGGTACATCGACTCGTCCGCCGGGGACTTCGTGCGCCACTTCGCCTTGCCGTCGGCGAGGCTGATCGCGACGATCTCGTTGGCGCCGCCGTTCGTGTCCGTCGGCAGGTAGAGGGTGTTCGCGTCGACGGCGACGCCCTGGCAGCCCTGGAGGTCACGGGAGAGGAGCGCCCAGCCGCACTCGGGGGCGAACTTCTCGTCGACCTTCACCTCGGACCGGAACGTGCCCTTGGCGTCCAGGGTCGAGATGTTCCAGGCCTTCTTCTGCTCGTTGGTCATGTAGACCACGAGCGGGTCGACGGAGTACGTCCGCTGGACCGACCAGCCCTTCTTGACGGGCTGGGTCCACCTGACCCTGCCGGTGGCCGGCTCCAGTTCCGAGATCTCGTCATGCTCGTTGCCGCCGCCGACCCCGCAGGAGGCCACCTCGACCAGCCGGTTCGTGCCGCCCGCGAACGCCGTCGGGAAGCAGGACGCGCCGTACTTCTTCTTGTCGTACAGCTTGTCGCCGCTGCCGAGGTCGTACGCCGTGCCCGACTGGGAGCGGCCCACCATCAGCGTCTTTCCGCTGATCGTCAGCTCGATGCTGAGCGCGGAGTCGAACAGGCCGCCGTCGGCGACGGTCGCGGTCCAGCCCTTGCGGCCCGTGTCGAGATCGATCTCCTGCAGCTGGTTGCACTTGGCCCGGTCGCTGGTGCCGTTCATGTACGCCACGACGACCTTGTCGTCGGCCGACCGGTCCGGGGTGACCGCGCAGATCTTCTGCGGGAACGTGATCGGGGCCCAGGCCGGATCGCCGTTGCCCACCTTGTAGGCGAAGACCTGCTTGTACGCCGCCTTCACCGCGGTCCTGCCGGTGATCCACATGCCGGGTGCGTCGGCACCGGACGCGGGGGCGTCGGGTGCCGACTTGTACCAGAGCACCTTGGCCTCGCCGGACTTGCGGCCCTCGTTGAGGTTCTCCGGGTCCGCACCGCCGTCGCCACTGCCGTCACCCGGGTCGACCGGGGTGTCGGTGCCCGAGGCCTTGGGGTCGTCGGACTGCTGGGCGACCGGCTTCTTGCCGTCGTTTCCGCCGCTGGTCACCGCGTACACGGTGCCGCCGACGACCAGCAGCCCGGCCACGGCCGCCGCGACGACCAGCCCGGGCTTCCCCTTGAACGGTCCGCCGCCCCCGCCCCCGGGCGGCGGAGTGACGCCGGGTGCGCCCGGGTACTGCGGCGGGTAGCCGTAACCGGGCTGGGGTGGCTGCCCGTACGGCCCCGCCTGCTGCGGCGGGCCGTAAGGGCCGGGCTGCTGCGGCTGGCCGTAGGGACCGGGCTGCGCATACGGTCCCGGCTGCTGTGGATAGCCGTATCCCGGCTGGGGCGGCTGGGCAGGAGGCGGGGGCGTGCCCTGGGGTGCCCCGAAGCCGCCCTGAGCGGGCAGCTGTTGCGGGGCGCCGAAGCCACCACCCGCTGCCGGCTGGTCCTGCGGTGCGCCGAATCCGCCCTGCTGCGGCGGCTGATTGGGTGGCTGAGTCATCAGCGATCTTCCCCCGTTACTGATTTTTAGCCACGCCCCGAGGCTCCCGACGGGCCTCAGGCCGTTCTCAGACTGCTCTCAGACGGACCTTTCTATCACCCGGGACCGACAGGCCACGGGCCCTCGTCAGCCCCTGTGCCCAAGGAAGAACCGCCCCGTGATGCGGCCGTTACGCGCCTTCACGCTCCCTTCACCGGGCGCACGCAAGGGGGTTGCGCGCGGGGGTGCGACGGGCGGGGGTGGCGCGGGGGTGGGTGGTGCGCGCCGTGGGGTGGCGCGCGTGCGCGGCCGGTTCACGCCGGTGGGTGGGGGTGGGCGCGCCACCACGGGTCGCACGCCCACCGGAACGGCGCGCACGCCGAGTTGCACGCCCACCGGAACGGCGCGCACGCCGAGTTGCACGCCCACCGGCACCGAGCGCACGCCGAGTCACGCGCCGCGCACACGCCGAACTACGCGCCGCCCGGCACCGCGCGCGGCCGAGTTACGCGCCGCCCGCTGCCGCGCGCACGCCGTGCTACGCGTCCTCCGCCAGCTCCAGCCAGCGCATTTCCAGTTCCTCGCGCTCCCCGGCCAAGTCGCGCAGCTGGGCGTCGAGTTCGGCGACCTTGGCGAAGTCCGTGGCGTTCGCGGCGATCTGGTCGTGCAGCTTGGTCTCCTTCTCGGAGACGCGGTCCAGCTGACGTTCGATCTTCTGGAGCTCCTTCTTGGCGGCGCGCTGGTCGGCGGCGCTCCGCTCGGCCGTGGGGGCCTTGGGCGCCACGACCGTGGCGGCGGCCGCCTCCTCCATGCGCTGCCGTCGTTCCAGGTACTCGTCGATGCCGCGCGGCAGCATCCGCAGGGTGGCGTCGCCGAGGAGGGCGAAGACACGGTCGGTGGTCCGCTCGACGAAGAACCGGTCGTGGGAGATGACGATCATCGAGCCGGGCCAGCCGTCGAGGACGTCCTCCAGCTGGGTGAGGGTCTCGATGTCGAGGTCGTTGGTCGGTTCGTCGAGGAAGAGGACGTTCGGCTCGTCCATGAGCAGGCGCAGCAGCTGGAGGCGGCGGCGCTCACCGCCGGAGAGGTCGCCGACCGGCGTCCACTGCTTCTCCTTGTTGAAGCCGAACGTCTCGCACAGCTGCCCGGCGGTCATCTCGCGCCCCTTGCCGAGATCGACGCGCTCGCGCACCTGCTGTACGGCTTCCAGCACCCGGGTGCTCGGGTCGAGTTCGGCGACCTCCTGGGAGAGGTAGGCGAGCTTGACGGTCCGGCCGACGGCGATCCGGCCGGCCGCCGGCTGGTCCTCGCCCTCGGTACGCGCGGCCTCGGCCATGGCGCGCAGCAGCGAGGTCTTGCCGGCGCCGTTGACGCCGACCAGGCCGATGCGGTCGCCGGGCCCGAGCTGCCAGGTGACGTGCTTGAGCAGCACCTTGGGCCCGGCCTGGACGGTCACGTCCTCCAGGTCGAACACGGTCTTGCCGAGCCGGGAGGAGGCGAACTTCATCAGCTCGGAGGTGTCGCGCGGCGGCGGCACGTCGGCGATCAGCTCGTTGGCGGCCTCGACCCGGAAGCGGGGCTTGGAGGTACGGGCGGGGGCGCCCCGGCGCAGCCAGGCCAGCTCCTTGCGGACGAGGTTCTGCCGCTTGGTCTCCTCGGTGGCCGCGATCCGCTCGCGTTCCGCGCGGGCGAAGACGTAGTCGGAGTAGCCGCCCTCGTACTCGTAGACGTCGCCGCGCTGCACGTCCCACATGCGGGTGCAGACCTGGTCGAGGAACCAGCGGTCGTGGGTGACGCAGACCAGCGCCGAGCGGCGCTCCCGCAGGTGCTTGGCCAGCCAGGCGATGCCCTCGACGTCGAGGTGGTTGGTGGGCTCGTCGAGGACGAGCAGGTCCTGCTCCTCGATGAGCAGCTTGGCGAGCGCGATCCGGCGCCGTTCACCGCCGGACAGCGGCCCGATGACGGTGTCCAGGCCCTTGGGGAACCCAGGCAGGTCCAGGCCGCCGAAGAGGCCGGTGAGGACGTCCCGGACCTTGGCGTTGCCCGCCCACTCGTGGTCGGCCATGTCGCCGATGACCTCGTGCCGGACGGTGGCCGCCGGGTCGAGGGAGTCGTGCTGGGTGAGGACGCCGAGGCGCAGTCCGCCGGAGTGCGTGACGCGCCCGGTGTCGGCATCCTCCAGCTTGGCGAGCATCCGGATGAGGGTGGTCTTGCCGTCGCCGTTGCGGCCCACCACGCCGATGCGGTCGCCCTCCGACACGCCGAGCGAGACGCCGTCCAGCAGGGCACGGGTGCCGTAGACCTTGCTGACGTTCTCGACATTGACCAGGTTGACGGCCATTTCACTCCTGCGCAGGGGGACGGTCAGCCTCCCAGCGTAATGCGCGCCGGGAGGCCGTCCCGCCGCGAGCTGTTTTCCGCCCGCCTGAGCGCGTACCTCGTCGAGGAGGGCATACCCTCCGGCCCGGGCAGCCGGTCCGCAGCCGGTCGCGGTGGCCGGAGCCAGCCGTGACGACCTTGGTGACGCCGTGACCGGGCTGACGAAGGTGACCTTCGCCCGCGGGTCCCGGCCCTTGGAGCGGCCGATCACCTTGATCAGCCGGTTCGGGGAGGCCTCGGGCGGCCGCCGTTTCGCCCCGTTGCCGTCGGCGCCCGGCGGCGGGCTCGGGGCGCTTACAAGGGGGCATGCGCCCCGCTCGTGCTCCGGCGTCACACCCCGGTGTGCGCGCTGATGTCGTGCGCCGTGGTGATCACCCGCGCGCCCGGCGCGGGCGCTGTCGCCGTGCGCACCGTGCGGCAGGTGCCGGAGGCGAGGAGCGCCTCGGACACCTTCTGCGCCGACGCGGTGTCGCGGACCAGGAACGCCGTGGTGGGTCCGGAGCCGGAGACCAGCGCCGCGAGGGCACCGGCCGTGCGCCCCGTGTCGAGCGTCTGCGCGAGCTCCGGGAAGAGGGAGAGCGCGGCGGGCTGGAGGTCGTTGGAGACGGCGGCGGCGAGCGCGTCCGGGTCGCCCTTGGCGAGCGCGTCCAGGAGCTCGTGGGAGGCGACGGGCTCGGGGATGTCGAGGCCCTCGGCGAGCCGGTCGAACTCGCGGAAGACGGCCGGCGTGGACAGCCCGCGATCGGCCATCGCGAACACCCAGTGGAAGGTGCCGCCGACCTCCAGGGCGGTGAGCCGTTCGCCGCGCCCGGTGCCGAGGGCGGCGCCGCCGACCAGGCTGAAGGGCACGTCGCTGCCCAGATCGGCGCAGATGGCGAGGAGTTCGGCGCGCGAGGCGCCCGCGCGCCAGAGCTCGTTGCAGGCGAGCAGCGCCCCCGCCCCGTCCGCGCTCCCCCCGGCCATGCCGCCGGCGACCGGGATGTCCTTGGCGATGTGGATGTGCACGGCCGGGTCGATGCCCCGGCGCTCGGCGAGCGCGAGCGCGGCGCGCGCGGCGAGGTTGGTGCGGTCCAGCGGCACCTGGTCGGCGTCCGTGCCCTCGCAGGTGACGCGCAGTTCGTCGGCCGGCGTGACCGTGACCTCGTCGTACAGGCCGACGGCGAGGAAGACGTTGGCCAGGTCGTGGAAGCCGTCGGGGCGGGCGGCACCCACCGCGAGCTGGACGTTGACCTTGGCGGGAACGCGTACCGTGACGCTCACTTGCCGGACTCCTCTGTCGGGGACGCGGACCGCGCCGCGTCGGCCGTCTGATGCTGTGCCCCCTGCGGGGACGCGGCCTCGGCGATCCGCGCGAACTCCTCCACCGTCAGCGACTCCCCGCGCGCCTGCGGCGAGACCCCGGCGGCCACGAGCGCCGCCTCGGCGGCCGCCGCGGACCCGGCCCAGCCGGCGAGCGCAGCCCGCAGGGTCTTGCGCCGCTGTGCGAACGCCGCGTCGACGACCGCGAAGACCTCGCGCTTGGACGCCGTCGTCTTCAGCGGCTCCGCGCGCCGGACCAGGGAGACGAGCCCGCTGTCCACGTTCGGGGCGGGCCAGAAGACGTTGCGACCGATGGATCCGGCGCGCTTCACCTCGGCGTACCAGTTGGCCTTGACGGACGGCACGCCGTAGACCTTCGAGCCGGGTGCTGCGGCGAGCCGGTCGGCGACCTCGGCCTGCACCATCACCAGCGTCCGCTCGATGCTCGGGAAGGTGTCGAGCATGTGGAGGAGGACGGGGACGGCGACGTTGTAGGGGAGGTTCGCGACGAGCGCGGTGGGCGGGGGCCCGGGCAGTTCGGTGACGTGCATCGCGTCGGAGTGGACCAGCGCGAACCGGTCCGCGCGCGCCGGCATGCGCGCTGTGATCGTCGCGGGGAGGGCGCCCGCCAGGACGTCGTCGATCTCCACGGCGGTCACTCGGTCGGCGGCCTCCAGGAGCGCGAGGGTGAGGGACCCGAGTCCCGGGCCGACCTCGACGACGACGTCGTCCGGGCGGACCTCGGCGGTGCGGACGATACGGCGGACCGTGTTGGCGTCGATCACGAAGTTCTGGCCGCGCTGCTTGGTGGGGCGTACACCGAGCGCGGCCGCGAGTTCACGGATGTCGGCCGGGCCGAGGAGGGCGTCGGGGAGGGGGCTGCTCACGGGACAAGGGTACGGGCCGCCGGGATCCCGCCCGCCGGTCACCCGTGCAGCCGTGCCCCGCAGTGCGGCCAGGGCGTGGAGCCGCGTTTCGTGTAGAGCTTCTTCGCACGGAACGTCTGCTCCTCGGCCGACGCGTCCTGCGGGCGCCCGCTGCCGCCGAGGCTGTGCCAGGTGTGGGTGTCGAACTGGTACAGCCCGCCGTACGTCCCGGAGGGGTCCACCGCGCCCGGGCGGCCGCCGGACTCGCAGGCGGCGAGACCGTGCCAGTTCAGGCCGTCGGCGCCCTTCACGGAGTCCGGGTGCGGCTTGGTGCCGACCTTCACGAGCTGCGGGCGCGGCTCGCGGACCACCTCGGACCGCTCGCGACGCGGCTTCTGCCGGACCCCGTTGACGGTCCGCAGGTAGTAGGTGATCCGGCGCAGCCCGGGCCGCCCGGCCCGCTCGACCACCTCGGTGCCCTTGAACACCGTCGGGTCCGACCTGCGCCGCACCTCGAAGGGGATGGTCTCCTCTCGCACCTCCTTGCCGTCCGTGACTCGCAGCACGGTCACCGTCTGCCCGTCACGCGGGAATCCGGCCTGCGGCACGGAGGTGGTGTCCTGGCCGTGCAGGGTGACCCCGGCCTCCTCGACGGCCTCGCGGACGGTCGCGGCGTTGGTGCGGATGGTGCGGGTCCGGCCGTCCGCCAGGATCGTGACCGTGCGCTCCGTGCGTACGTCGAGCGCGAGCCCGGCGCGACCGATGCTCTGGGAGCGCGAGGCCGACAGGTACGCGCCCTCGGCCCGCACCCCCATCTGGTTGAGCGCCCCGTCGACGGTGCGCGCCGTCGTCCACACCTCGCGCTGCTGGCCGTCCAGCGTGAGCCGCACGGGGCGGCCGTAGCGCACCGCGACCTCGTCCCCGCTGGCCAGCTCCGCACCGGGGGCGGGCGCCACCACGTCGTGCGTCCCCACCCGTACGCCTTCGTCGGCGAGCAGTTCGGTCACGTCGTCCGCGAACGTGTGCAGGACGCGCGGCCGGCCGTCGACGGTCAGCTCGATCGCCTTGTCCTTGGCGAGGAACGCGGTGGTGCCGCCGGCGAGGAAGGCGACGACCAGCGCCTGCGGCAGCAGGCGGCGCACGGCGGAATCCGAGCGCTGGATGTACCGCGCCTTACGCCGGCGCGCGGCACGTCGACCCGCCCCGGCGCGCACTACCGGCGCGGGAGCCCCGCTCTCCGGCACGCGCCCGCCCTGACGCGGACGCACCGGCTCCCCGGGCTCACCCGGCTCGCTCACATACGCCTGCGCCTGCCCTGCCGGAACGGCCCGGCCTCCTGCCTCGGCCAAAATCTCGTACGCCGGCCGGTACGTGTCACCCCCGTACGCGGCCACGCCGTATCCCTGCGTCACGGCGTCGTGCACGCCGGGCACCGCGGGCGCGTCGTACGCACCTTGCTCCCCGTACGCGCCGCCCCCGCCGTGCGCCCCCGGCGCACCGTAGGGGTCGTACGCCTCAAACGTCTCGTACTGCGATGTGCTCACGCCGACACGCTCCAGAGAGCCAGAGGGGTCCGGATCGGGCCCCCAGAACCTAGCGGAGCGTTGGTCACTCTCCAAAGCGGCACGACTACGCACGGTCGCGACCGGGCCCAAGCTGTGCCCGCGCGAGCGTTATACGTCAGTTATGATCGGTACACCCTCAGTAGCCGAAGGCGCGGGCCGTGTTCGCGCCCAGGGCCGTCGCCAGCGCGTCCTCGTCGATGCCCCGTACGGCGGCCATCGCGCGCACCGTGACCGGAATGAGATACGGGGCGTTGGGCCGTCCGCGGTACGGCGCCGGGGTCAGGAAGGGCGCGTCGGTCTCCACGAGGACCAGCTCCAGCGGAGCCACGGCGAGCGCGTCCCGGAGGTTCTGGGCGTTCTTGAAGGTGACGTTGCCGGCGAAGGACATGAAGTAGCCCTCGCGGGCGCACACCTCCGCCATCTCGGCATCCCCGGAGTAGCAGTGGAACACCGTCCGCTCGGGGGCGCCCTCCTCCTTGAGGACGCGCAGTACGTCCGCGTGGGCGTCCCGGTCGTGGATGACGAGGGCCTTGCCGTGCCTCTTGGCGATCTCGATGTGGGCGCGGAACGAGCGCTCCTGGGCCGCCTTGCCGTCGGGCCCGGTGCGGAAGTAGTCGAGGCCGGTCTCGCCGACCCCCTTCACCTGTGGCAGCCCGGCCAGCCGGTCGATCTCGGCGAGCGCCTCGTCCAGGGCCGCGTCCCCGCCGGCCGTGCGGGTGCCCTGCCGGGACCAGCCGTCGGGGTCGCCGTGGACGATGCGCGGGGCCTCGTTCGGGTGCAGGGCGACCGTCGCGTGGACGTTCGCGTGCGCGGCCGCCGTCTCGGCCGCCCACCGGGAGCCCTTGAGGTCGCAGCCGACCTGGACGACCGTGGTCACGCCCACCGAGGCGGCCTTCGCGAGACCCCCCTCGACCGTGCCGGACTGCATGTCGAGGTGGGTGTGGGAGTCGGCGACCGGTACCCGGAGGGGTTCCGGGAGCGGCGGTGCCGCGTTCTTGTCGGCCGCGGCCGAGGCGTTCGCGGAGGCGTTCGAAGGCATGCCCCGATCCTACGAAAGGGGCACGCCCCGCCGGACCCGCGCCCGGCTCAGCTCGCCTTGCGCTGGAACGGATGCAGGAGATCGGACAGGTGCCAGTGGTGGGACGCCTTGGCCTGCGCGGAGGCCTCCGTCGCCGCCGCGGGTCCGGTCCCGGTGTCCTCGGCCACCTCGGCCCCGCCGCTCTGCACCGGTCGCCGGGACGACTGCTGGGCCGCGCTGTGCACCGACGAGACCTGCCCCGCGCGCATGATCCGCAGGACATGGCCGTCGCAGTTCTGACACGAGGGCCGGCTCAGCGGGGACGGGACGACCTGGCCGTTCGCCACATACATGACGAACTCGTGGTTCTCCGCGTCCGTGTGGTGCTCTATCTCGTACGACTGCTCCCAGCCGTGCCCGCATCGCATGCAGGCGAAGGAATACGACTCGCGAACGACGGCTGTGGCCGCACCACGGAGGCCGGTCTGCCCTGCGATCTCACTCATGCCAGCTCCTCTTGTCCGCTGGACAAGCACCTCCGACCGCTGGGATTCCCCCCGGAATCCCATGGAGGTGAGGGACGGGTACGTCCCTGCTGACCAGTGGACGCCTTCACCGGCGCGAATGCGACGGGCCTGTCGAGTGTTGGATGCGATTTGGAGTCTGCTTGCCAAATCGGCCTTGTCGGGTAGGGCTGGGCTTTGCGTTTCCCGCCCTTGCTTTACCGTCCCGTGGGGCGCGCGCTCAGAGGAGGCGCGCCCCGCTCAGAGGACACATCACCGCAGGTCAGAGGCGCATACTCAGAGGAAGAGCGACGCGCTCAAGGATCAAGGGGTGCCCCCTCGCCGGCTCCGGGTCCCGGGGCGCCCCGTCAGGGGCGCGCGGAACTGCCCGGCCGGCCCCCGGCGACCCGCACTCCACTGCACAGGAGCAACCACGACGGCGCTGCCGAAACCGGCCTCACCCGTCGGCGCGCTTCGCCGCCACCACCGCGTCGAACACGACCCGCTTGGGAATCCCCGCCTCGACCGCCACCGCGGCGATCGCCTCCTTGCGGCGCTCGCCGGCCTCCTCGCGGACCCGCACCCGCCGGACGAGTTCCGCCGCGTCGAGTTCCTCGGGCCCGCGCTCGGGGGCGCCCTCGACGACGACGGTGATCTCGCCGCGCACCCCGTCGGCGGCCCACACCGCGAGTTCGGCCAGCGGACCGCGCCGTACCTCCTCGTACGTCTTGGTCAGCTCACGGCAGACGGCGGCCCGCCGCTCGGCACCGAAGACCTCGGCCATGGCGGCGAGGGTGTCGTCGAGGCGGTGCGGTGCCTCGAAGTAGACGAGGGTGCGACGCTCCTCGGCGACCTCCTGGAGCCGGGAGCGGCGTTCGCCGGCCTTGCGCGGCAGGAACCCCTCGAAGCAGAACCGGTCGACGGGCAGCCCGGACAGCGCGAGCGCGGTGAGCACGGCGGACGGCCCCGGGACGGCGGTGACGCGGATCTCCTTCTCCACGGCGGCCGCGACCAGCCGGTAGCCCGGGTCGGAGACGGAGGGCATCCCGGCGTCGGTGACGAGCAGCACGCGCGCGCCGCCGACGAGTTCCTCGACCAGCTCGGGCGTGCGGGCGGCCTCGTTGCCCTCGAAGTACGACACCACGCGCCCCTTGGGTGTCACACCCAGCGCCTGCGTGAGCCACCGCAGCCGCCGGGTGTCCTCGGCCGCGATCACATCGGCGCCGGTCAGCTCGGCCGCGAGCCGGGGCGGCGCGTCCGCGACGTCGCCGATGGGGGTGCCTGCGAGGACAAGGGTTCCAGTCACGCCCCCATCCTCGCAGCCGCCACCGACAGCGCCGTCCCCGGCAACCGCGGCCGCCGATCGCAAAGGAACCCACCTCTAAGCCCCATTGCACGGGACTCACACAGAACGGTTCCCTACGATGGCGCGGTGACCAGTACCGCGTCCTCCACGGACACCCGGCAGGGCCAGGCAGCGCTCGACGAGCGGTCGACGTGGCAGCAGCGGCTGCGCCGATTCGGCTACACGGCGAGCCCGGCGCACACGGCGCACACCACCGGCGGCGGAAGCGCCGCGGGCGCCGGCGCGGGCGCCGATGTCGTCGACCGCCTGGTCCCGCCGTACACCGAGCCCAGCTCCCGGCTGTGGCTCGGCCTGGGCGTGCCCCCGGTGCTCGCCGAGCGGATCACGCGGTGGTCGGCCTGGGGCGGCCCGCTCCTGGTGACGCTGGTGGCGGGCCTGCTGCGGTTCTGGAACCTGGGAAGCCCGAAGGCGGTGATATTCGACGAGACGTACTACGCGAAGGACGCGTGGGCGCTCGTCCACCGCGGTTTCGAGGTCAACTGGGACAAGAACGCCAACGATCTGATCCTGCATGCGAACGGCCATGTCACGGTCCCGGCGGACGCTGCGTACGTGGTGCACCCGCCGGTCGGCAAGTACGTCATCGGGCTCGGGGAGCTGATCTTCGGCTTCGACCCGTTCGGCTGGCGCTTCATGACGGCGCTGCTGGGCACGCTGAGCGTGCTGCTGTTGTGCCGGATCGGGCGCCGGATGTTCCGTTCCACCTTCCTGGGCTGCCTGGCGGGCGGCCTGATGGCGGTGGACGGGCTGCACTTCGTGATGAGCCGCACCTCGCTGCTCGACGGCGTGCTGATGTTCTTCGTGCTGGCGGCCTTCGGCTGCCTGGTCATCGACCGGGACAGGTCACGGGAGAGACTCGCGGCCGCGCTGCCGCCCGACGCGGACGGCCGGATCCGCCCCGACGCGCGCGTGGCCGACGCTTTCCGCTTCGGCTGGCGTCCCTGGCGCTGGGCGGCGGGTGTGCTGCTGGGCCTCGCGATCGGCACCAAGTGGAACGGCCTCTACATCATGGTCGCGTTCGGCCTGATGGCGGTGTTGTGGGACGTCGGCGCCCGCAAGGTGGCCGGCGCCCGGCATCCGTACAAGGCGGTCCTGAAGTACGACACGGGGATCACGTTCCTGGCGACGGTCCCGGTGGCGACCGCCGTCTACCTGACGTCCTGGATCGGCTGGATCCTGTCCCCGACCGACGGCAGCGGCGGCTACTTCCGCAACTGGGCGGCCACCGACGGCAAGGGCGGCGACTGGACGTTCCTGCCGGACTGGCTGCGCAGCCTGTGGCACTACGAGCACGAGGTGTACCTCTTCCACGTCGGCCTGTCGTCGCCGCACACCTACATGTCCAACCCGTGGTCCTGGCTGGTGCTGGGCCGCCCGGTTTCGTACTTCTACGAGTCGCCCTCCCCCGGCGCGGACGGCTGCCCGTCAAACGCCGGACAGAAGTGCGCGCGCGAGGTGCTGGCGATCGGCACGCCGCTGCTGTGGTGGGCGGCCTGCTTCGCGATCCTGTACATCCTGTGGCGGTGGGCGTTCCGTCGTGACTGGCGGGCCGGCGCCATCGCCTGCGGCATCGCGGCCGGTTACCTGCCCTGGTTCATGTACCAGGAGCGCACGATCTTCCTCTTCTACGCCGTCGTCTTCGTGCCGTTCCTGTGTCTGGCGGTGGCGATGATGATCGGCGCGATCATCGGCCCGCCGGGCTCCAGCGACACCCGCCGCCTGGTCGGTGCGTCCGGAGCCGGCGTACTCGTCCTGCTGATCGCCTGGAACTTCATCTATTTCTGGCCGCTGTACACGGGCACGGCGATTCCCATCGATTCCTGGCGTTCACGTATGTGGCTGGATACCTGGGTATGAGCCACATCCCTGATTTCTGTTCAGACAACAATTAGTCAACATCTGACACAGGGCCCTCACATCCGCCTAGAGTGCGCACCAGAGCCAGCTTTTGAACGCGTTCACAAAATGCGGCAAAAGCTCACGGGGAGGGGATTCGCACCATGCGCAAGGGGGTCAAGGCGGCCATAATCGGCGGCGTCTGCACCGTGATGGTGGGCGGAGCCGGATACGGCGCCTACAACGTGCTGTCGGCGGTGCGCGGCGACGGCGGCGGCACGCCGGCCGTACGGACCGGACCGCCCACCGCGGACGAGATCAGGGACACCACGGGCAAGTTCTTCGCGGCCTGGGAGAAGGGCCAGTCGGTGACCGCGGCGTCGTACACGAACGACTCCGCCGACGCCGAACCGGTGCTCACCTCCTTCAGCGCCACCGCGCACATCAAGGACGTGCACATCACGCCCGGCAAGGCGACCGGAGCCACCGTGCCGTTCAACGTGAAGGGGACGGTGTCCTACGACGGGAAGTCGAAGACGCTCACCTACCGGAGCACGCTGCGGGTCGTGCGCGGCGAGACCACGCACCGCGCGCTCGTCGACTGGCAGCCGTCCGTGGTCCATCCGCAGCTCAGACGCGGCGACACACTGGCCACCGGCGAGGCGGCGAGCCCGCCGATCGAGGCCGTCGACCGCAACGGCACGGTCCTCAGCAAGGACAAGTACCCGTCCCTGGGCCCGATCCTGGACGAGCTGCGCAGCCGCTACGGCGACAAGGCGGGCGGCACACCGGGCGTGGAACTGGTGATCCAGCACGCGTCCCAGGAGTCCGCCGACACCACGCTGCTGACCCTCGCGGCGGGCAGGGCGGGCAGGCTGCGCACGACGCTCGACGCGCGCGTGCAGGCCGCCGCCGAGACCGCGGTGACGAAGTACGCCGAGTCGTCGGTGGTGGCCGTCAAGCCCAGCACCGGCGAGGTGCTCGCGGTCGCCAACCACCGTGAGGACGGCTTCAACGCGGCCTTCCTCGGCGAACTGGCACCCGGCTCCACCATGAAGATCATCAGCGCGGCCACCCTCATCGACACCGGGATCACCACGATGAACGGCCCGGCGCCCTGCCCGTCGACCGCGACCTGGCAGAGCCAGACCTTCAGCAACCTCAAGGGACTGCAGCCGGACCTGAAGGCCACCCTCTCGGACAGCTTCGCGCGATCCTGCAACACGGCGTTCGTGAAGTACGCGGACTCCGTCCAGGTCGACTCGCTCACCAAGGAGGCCGAGGACCGCTTCGGGCTCGGGCGCAACGACTGGAAGGTCGGCATCCCGAGCTTCGACGGCCGTGTCCCCGCCTCCGGCGGCCCGGACACCGCGGCCAACCTCATCGGCCAGGGCCAGGTGCAGATGAGCCCGCTGAACATGGCGTCGGTGACGGCGACCGCGATGACGGGAGCCTTCCGGCAGCCGGTGCTCGTTTCCCAGAAGCTGGACGGCCGTGAAGTGGCCACCGCGAAGGGCCTGTCGGCGAACACGGTCGGCCAGTTGCGCTCCATGATGAACCGCACCGCGACCAGCGGCACCGCGGCCGGGGTGATGAGCGGGCTGCACGGCAGCATCGGCGCCAAGACGGGTTCGGCGGAGGTCGACGGACAGTCCAAGTCGAACAGCTGGTTCGCCGGCTACCGCGACGACGTCGCGGCCGCGGCCATGACCCAGGACGGCGGCCACGGCATCGACGCGGCCGGTCCGATTGTCGCGAGTGTGCTACGGATCGGTGGCTGAAGTCACTCCCACAGGGCGGGACTCTAGGCTGTTGCAGTCGTTGGGGAGCGTGAGGGCTACGGGGCGGCGGGGGCCCTGGGGAAGTGCGCGGAGGAACTGGACTGTGGGCAAGAGAAGGCGCGTCGTCGAACGACGGAAGAAGAGACCCGCCGTCATCGGCGGGATGATCGCCGTCGTGGTCGGCGGCGCCGGCTTCGGCCTCTACGCGCTGTACGGCGGCGGAGCGGCCGACGCGGCGTCGAAGGCGGCCGCCAAGCCCGTCAAGACCGGGCCGTTGTCGGCGACCGAGGTGCAGACGACGGCGCGGACCTTCCTGGCGTCCTGGCAGCAGGGCAAGGTCACGCGGGCCGCCGCCGTCACGGACGACGCCCAGGCCTGCGTCAGGCTGCTCACCGGCTACGCCAAGGACGCCCACGTCAAGGACGTCACGCTCACCGAGGGTGCGCGCACCGGCGCCAAGGTCCCGTTCTCGGTGAAGGCGACGGTGTCGTACAAGGGCGTCAGCAAGCCCCTGTCGTACGACTCCTCGTTCAGCGTGGTGCGGCGCACCAGCGACGGCAAGCCGGTGGTCGACTGGCACGCCGCGGTCGTCCACCCGGACCTCGCGGACGGCGACACCCTGGCCACCGGCGAGTCCGGCACGCCGCCCATCAAGGCGCTGGACCGCGACGGCGGGGAGATCACCACCGCCAAGTACCCGTCGCTGGGCACGGTCCTGGACGGGCTGCGCGAGAAGTTCGGCAAGAAGGCCGGCGGCAAGGCGGGCGTCGAACTGCGCGTGGTGCGCGGCAAGGCGTCCCAGAAGGCGAAGCTGTCCGACAAGACCCTCCTGGAGCTCAGCAAGGGCACGCCGGGCACGGTGAAGACGACGCTCAGCCCGACCCTCCAGGCGGCCGCCGAGAAGCAGGTCACCACGCAGAAGAACGCCTCGGTCGTCGTCATGCGTCCGTCGACCGGCGAGATCTACGCCGTGGCCAACTCCAGCCACGGCTTCAACGTGGCCTTCCAGGGCTCGCTGGCCCCCGGCTCCACGATGAAGATCGTCACCTCGACGATGCTGTTCGAGAAGGGCCTCATCACCCCGGACGCCTCCCACCCCTGCCCCAAGACGTACAAGCTGGCCGGTTGGACGTTCCACAACGACGACGACTCCGAGATCAAGAAGGGCACGTTCAAGCTGGCCTTCGGGGCATCCTGCAACAACGCCTTCATCAACTTCGCGCCCAAGCTGTCCAACAGCGACCTGACGACCGAGGCACAGCAGGTCTACGGCCTCGGCATGAACAACTGGGCCATCGGCGTCCCGACCTTCGACGGCTCGGTGCCGGTGCAGAGCGGCGCGCAGATGGGCGCCTCGCTGATCGGGCAGGGCGGGGTGCGGATGAACCCGCTGAACATGGCGTCGGTGGCGTCCACGGTCGAATCGGGCGTCTTCCACCAGCCCTACCTGGTCTCCCCCTCGGTCGACACCCGGACCGTCGCCAAGGCCTCGCGCACGATGTCCGCGAAGACGCAGTCCGAGCTGAAGGAGGTCATGCAGTACACGGCGGCGTACGGCACGGCCGCCAAGGCGATGGCCGGTCTCGGCCCGGACTACGGCGCCAAGACGGGTTCGGCGGAGGTCGACGGGCAGAAGAAGCCGAACGGCTGGTTCACGGCGTACAAGGGCGATCTGGTGGGCGCGGGCGTGGTCCAGGCCGGCGGCCACGGCGGCGACACGGCCGGGCCGATCGTGGCGGCGCTGCTGAAGCTGGGGTCGTCGCTGTAGGCGGCGCTAGCCGGCCACAGGGGTGCTCATGTAGGTGCGCCTGAGGAAGCGCAGCAGCGCCTTGGACTCGAACTGCACCACCGCCGTGCCGTGGTCGGAGTGGAACTCCACCACGGCCTGCACCCGCCCCAGCGGCCACACCCGTACGTCACCGCTCTCCGCCGGTGACCTGAGCCCCTGTTCAAGCAGCGCGCGTGAGAACGTCCACTCGTCCGTCCCGGGCAGGCCGACGCGCACCGATCGCGGATCGGCATCGGGGTCGTAGCGCAGGACGACGGGCACCGCACCCGGGTCCTCCCGCGCGTCCTCGTCCGTGACGATGTGGGCTCGCGCATACTGCTCGACTACAGACATCGGACTGCCCTTTACGCTCCGTTACCTTTGCGAAAGCTGTGCATCCGCTTCTTCTCTAAATGTCGCACATTTTCCGGATTGTGCTTGCGGAGGCCGTGACATCTCATGCGGTTCTTCGGTGCACCTCGACATGCTTCGGCCGACCTCGGTGTGCGATACACGACTCTCTCGCTCTTGCAAAAGCTTCGCAACAACACCTTAAAATCGAACGGTGCATGTACCTGACGGATTCATCGACGCCCCCACTTCTGCGGTCACCGCGGTGGTCGCGGCCGGTGCCCTCGCCGTGAGCCTGCGCGGCGCCCGCCGTGAACTGGACGAGCGCACGGCACCACTCGCCGGCCTGGTGGCGGCGTTCATCTTCGCCGTACAGATGCTCAACTTCCCCGTCGCGGCCGGAACAAGCGGGCATCTCCTGGGCGGAGCGCTGGCCGCGATACTCGTCGGCCCTTATACGGGCGTCCTGTGCGTCTCCGTGGTGCTGCTGATGCAGGGCATCCTGTTCGCGGACGGCGGCCTGACCGCGCTCGGCGTCAACATCACCGACATGGCGATCGTGACGACCGTCGTCGCGTACGCCGTCTTCCGGGGGCTGCTGACGGTCCTGCCGCGCAGCCGGCGTTCGGTGACCGCCGCCTCCTTCGTCGCCGCCCTGCTCTCCGTCCCGGCCGCCTCCGTCGCCTTCACGTTGCTGTACGCGATCGGCGGCACCACCGATGTCTCCATCGGCAAGGTGGCCACGGCCATGATCGGTGTGCACGTCCTCATCGGCATCGGCGAGGCCGCGATCACCGCGCTCACGGTCGGCGCCGTCATCGCGGTGCGCCCGGACCTGGTGTACGGGGCGCGCGAGCTGCGGCAGGGGCTGAAGTTGCGCGTGAACGGCGTGCTGGTGGACGCGTCCCCGTCGCGCCCGGCGCCCACGGCGCCCGTGACGGCGCGCACCTCGCGGCGCGCGCTGTGGATCACCGGGCTCGCCACCTCCCTGGTCCTCGCCGGCGTCGTCAGCTTCTACGCCTCCGCCGACCCGGACGGTCTGGAGAAGGTCGCCCACGACAAGGGCATCGACGGGAAAGCGCAGAAGCACGCGGCCGCCGACTCCCCGCTCGCCGACTACGGCGTCAAGGACGTCTCCGACGCCCGTCTCTCCGGCGGTCTCGCGGGCGTCATCGGCGTCGGCGTGACCGTCGTCGCAGGCAGCACGGTGTTCTGGGCGGTACGCAGGCGCCGGGGCGCGGAAGCGCCGTCCGAGGCACTCTGACATGGGCGCCGGACACGCTCACAGGCTCTATCGGCACGCGCACTCCCCCGTGCACGCGCTCCCCCCGCACACCAAGCTGGCCGCCGCCTTCGCCTTCGTGGTCGTCGTGGTCTCCACACCGCGCACGGCCATGTGGGCGTTCGCCCTGTACGCCGTGCTCCTCGCGGGCGTCGCGCAACACGCGCGCGTGCCCGCTTCCTTCGTCCTGCGCCGACTGCTGATCGAGGTGCCGTTCGTCGCCTTCGCGGTGCTGATGCCGTTCGTGGCGGAGGGCGAACGGGTCGACGTGCTCGGCCTCTCGCTCAGCGTGAACGGCCTGTGGGGCGCCTGGAACGTACTCGCCAAGGGCACCCTCGGCGTCGCCGCCTCGGTGCTCCTGGCGGCCACCACGGAACTTCGCGAACTGCTCCTCGGGCTCCAGAGGCTGAGACTCCCGCCGCTGCTCGTCCAGATCGCCTCCTTCATGATCCGCTACGGCGATGTCATCACCGACGAGATGCGCCGGATGCGGATCGCGCGGGAGTCGCGCGGCTTCGAGGCGCGGGGCGTGCGCCACTGGGGCGTGCTCGCGAAGTCCGCCGGCGCGCTGTTCATCCGCTCCTACGAGCGCGGGGAGCGCGTCCACCTGGCCATGGTGAGCCGCGGTTACGCCGGCTCGATGCCGGTCATCGACGAGGTGACCGCGTCCCGGGCGCAGTGGTCCCACGCCCTCGCACTGCCCTTGTCCGCTCTTGTCGTCTGCGTGTTGGGATGGGCCCTGTGACTGCTTCCCTGGAGGTCTCCGGCCTCGCCTTCGCCTACCCCGACGGGCACCAGGCCCTGTTCGGCGTCGACTTCACCGTCGCGCGCGGCGAGCGGGTCGCGCTGCTCGGGCCGAACGGCGCCGGCAAGACCACCCTCGTCCTGCACCTCAACGGCATCCTGAGCGGCGGCACCGGCACGGTCACGGTGGCCGGACTGCCGGTCGGCAAGCGGCACATGGCGGAGATCCGGCGCCGGGTCGGCATCGTGTTCCAGGACCCCGACGACCAGCTGTTCATGCCGACGGTCCGGGAGGACGTGGCGTTCGGACCGGCGGCGGCCGGCCTGAAGGGCGCCGAACTCGACGCACGCGTGCGGACCGCCCTGGAACGGGTCGGCATGGCCGGCTTCGCCGAACGCCCGCCGCACCACCTCTCCTTCGGCCAGCGCCGCCGGGTCGCCGTCGCCACCGTCCTCGCCATGGAACCGGAGATCCTCGTCCTCGACGAGCCCTCCTCCAACCTCGACCCGGCCTCCCGCCGCGAACTCGCCGACATCCTGCGCTCCCTGGACGTCACGGTCCTCATGGTCACCCACGACCTGCCCTACGCCCTGGAGCTGTGCCCGCGCTCCCTGATCCTCAGCGACGGCACGATCGCCGCCGACGGCCCCACCGGTGAACTCCTCTCCGACGACGCCCTGATGCGCGCCCACCGGCTGGAACTGCCGTTCGGCTTCGACCCGCGCGCGGCGACGGCGGGACGCGGCGGCGCCTGACGCGATTCCCTGACGACCGTCCCGCGCGTCCTCGCGTCCGTGACAATGGGCGGGTGACGCATCAAGAGGACACGGGGCCGCCACGGCTGGACGACCAGCTGTGCTTCGCGCTGTACGCCGCGCAGCGTGCCGTGACCGCCGCCTACCGCCCGCTCCTCGACGACCTCGGGCTCACCTACCCGCAGTACCTCGTGCTGCTCGTCCTGTGGGAGCGGGGCGAGACCACGGTGAAGGAACTGGCCGGCGCGCTCCGCCTCGACTACGGCACGGTGTCGCCGCTGCTGAAGCGGCTGGAGGCGGCGGGTCTGGTGCGCAGGGAGCGCGCGGAGCGGGACGAGCGCTCGGTGCTCGTCGCGTGCACCGAGCGTGCGGAGGAACTGCGGGAGCGCGCGGCGCGCGTACCCGGCGTCCTGCTCACGACGACGGGACTCGACGGCGCGGACGTCGTGCGGTTGCGCGAGGAGTTGCGGGCGCTCGCGGATCGCGCGAACGGCGCGGCCGCACGCCCAAGGTAGCGCTGCCCGCGCCCGGCGCGCACCCCAACATCGCGCGCCCCGCCCCCACCCTCATCACCCCGCCCCGCTGTTACCCACGGTTTCCACCCCCTGGCGATCCAGAGGCTTCCTACCGGTCGGTACCTTGTGCACGATGTACTTGCACACCATCGTGTTGCCCATCATCGTTTCCACCCTGGGGGAGGTCCCGCCGTGACCGAAGGCGCCACCGTCGACACCCGTCCGACGAAGATCATGTATGTCGCCGAGGCGACCGCACACGGTGGCCGGGACGGGTATGTGACCAGCCAGGACGGCCAGATCGACCTCAAGGTCGCGATGCCTCCGGAGCTGGGCGGCGACGGCAACGGCACCAACCCGGAGCAGTTGTTCGCGGCGGGCTACAGCTCCTGCTTCCACAACGCGCTGATCCTGGTCGGCAACCGCTCGGGCTACGACCTGACCGGCTCCACGGTCGCCGCGAAGGTCGGCATCGGCCCCAACAAGCGGCGCGGCTACGGTCTCGCCGTCGCGCTCAGCGTCTCGCTCCCGGTCCTGGACGCGGACATCGCGGCGAAGCTGGTGGACGCCGCCCACGAGGTGTGTCCGTACTCCAACGCGACCCGCGACAACATCGACGTGACGATCGTGCTCGGCTGACCGCACGCCCCTCCCGCTCAGGC
Organism: Streptomyces sp. NPDC026538; assembly: GCF_055567535.1. Taxonomy (NCBI): domain Bacteria; kingdom Bacillati; phylum Actinomycetota; class Actinomycetes; order Kitasatosporales; family Streptomycetaceae; genus Streptomyces; species Streptomyces sp. NPDC026538. The sequence continues at coordinate 72,505 of NZ_JBVHQG010000014.1, read as the reverse complement.
ACACCCCTGAGGCACACCTCACTGAGGCACAGCTCACGCCCGTGCCGCCCCGGTACCGAGGAATCGCGGGCCCCGCGGGTGCGTTGCCTCCAAGGGTGCAGGCGATCAGGAAGGATGTGGCGGGCGTGGACGTGAACGGCACTGTGGCCGAGGGCTTCGAGCCGGTCAGGGACGCGTTCGCGAAGAACTTCGAACTGCTCGGGGACCGGGGCGCGGCGGTCGCCGTGTACCGGGACGGGCACCGGGTCGTCGACCTGTGGGGCGGCGCCCGGGACTTCGACGGGGACGCCGGCGAGGCGCCCTGGGAGCACGGCACCGCCCAGATCGTGCGCTCGGCGACCAAGGGCGTCGCCGCCGCCGTACTGCTGCTTCTGCGGCAGCGCGGGGAGCTGGACCTGGACGCCCCGGTGGGTGACCTCTGGCCGGAGTTCAAGGCGGCCGGCAAGGAGCGGACGCTGGTGCGGCACCTGCTCGCGCACCGCGCGGGCGTACCGGCGCTGGACCGGCCGCTCACTCCGGAGGAGGCCGCCGACCCCGATCTGGGCGCGGCCGCGGTCGCGGCGCAGGCGCCGGTGTGGGAGCCGGGCACCGATCACGGCTATCACGCGCAGACGTACAGCTGGCTCACCGGTGAGCTGGTGCGGCGGGTGACCGGGCGGGGCGTCGGCGAGTGGATCGCGGACGAGATCGCCGGACCGGTCGGTGCCGAGCTGTGGCTCGGGTTGCCGGAGGCGGAGCACGCGCGCGTGGGGCGTGTCGGGCCCGTCGAGGCACCGGAGACCGCCGGCGCGCTGCGGACCCGGCCCAAGCGGGCCGTCTCCGAGGCGTACGCCGACCCCGGGTCGCTGACCCGCCGGGCGTTCGGCGCGATCAGCCCGCTCCCGGACGAGAACGACCCCGGCTACCGCGCGGCCGCCCTGCCCGCTTCCAACGGCATCGCCACCGCCGACGGCCTGGCCCGCTTCTACGCCTCCCTCGTCGGCGAGGTCGACGGCGGCAAGCGGCTGTTCGCGCCGGAGACCGTGGAGCTGGCCCGCGCCGAGCAGTCGGCGGGGCCGGACCGGGTGCTGGTCGTCTCCACCCGCTTCGGGCTCGGCTACATGCTGCACGGCAGCGCGTCCCCGCTGCTCTCCCCCACGTCCTTCGGCCACCCGGGCCGGGGCGGCGCACTAGGCTTCGCGGACCCCGAGTCGGGCATCGCCTTCGGCTATGTCACCAACGGCTTCCGCAAGAGCGTGACGGCGGACCCGCGGGCGCAGGCGCTGGTGCGGGCGGTGCGCACGGCGCTGGCGTAACCGGCGCCGCACACACACCCCGGCGCCCGCGTACGCGCCACAACACACACGCCCGCGCTTCAGCGCTATGCGCGCCGGGCGTGCACGCTCTGCACGCCCGGCGCGCGCGAACACCACACGCCCCGGGCACGCGAACCCCACGCGCCCCCGCGCGGGCACGGCCTCACACGCCCCGCGCAAGCACGCCCGCACCCCGCGCGCCCGCGCTTCCTCACACGTTGATCGGATGCGAGTGCCGCCCGGAGTCCGCGTCGATCTCGCCGTGCGCCTTGCTCAGCAACTGCATGGCCAGTTCGTTCATGGCGCGGGCTCCCGCGATCTCCTCCCCGACTCTGGGCTGGTTGCTGTCGGACTCATGACGGCTGGCGTGGCCGTGCGCGCGTACCTCGGTGCCGTCGGGCAGACGCACCATGGCGACCGCGCGCGTGTGCGTGTCGTCCTCCAGGAACTCCAGCTCTACGTGCCATCCCACAGCGGTTTGCATCATGGGGATCACCTCCGCAATCGCTGCTTCCAGGGTGCTCCCTCGGGGCCCCGCGCGTCACGTCGGCACCGGACGGCACCCCCGGCGCGCCGGTCACTTGCCGTCGAAGCTCGCGAAGTACGCGGCGGCCATGTCCTCGTCGGCGTGCCCCTGGGCGGCGGCGCGAGCGAAGCGTTCGGCGGCCGCCTCGGCGACATCGAGGCGCACGCCGTGGCTCGCGCCGGCGGCGACGATCAGCCGGGCGTCCTTCCCTGCCGTGTCCACCGCGAAGGACGGCGGGGTCAGTCCGCCGTCGATGATCAGCCCGGCCTTGGCCCGCAGATAGCCCATGTCGAGCGGGCCGCCCGCGATCAGGTCGAAGAAGCTGTGCGGGTCGACGTCGAGGCTCTGGGCGAGGGCCACCACCTCGCCGGTCGCCGCCGTCACCGCGAGGACCCAGCTGTTGGCGACGAGCTTGAGCCGGGTCGCGGCGGCCGAGGACCCGTCGTCGCCGGTCCACAGCGTGCGGGCGCCGACGGCGTCGAAGACCGGCGTGACCGTCTCCCGGCCCTGTTCGGGCCCTGCGGCCAGGACGGTGAGCTGTCCTGCCTCGGCGGGCTGGCGGGTGCCGAGGACCGGGGCGTCGTAGAAGACCAGGCCGTGCTCGCGGGCGAAGGCGGCCAGTTCGGGGATCTGGTCGAGTCCGGCGGTGGTGGACTGAGCCCAGACGACACCGGGGCGCAGCGCGTCGGCGGCCTCCCGCATGGTCTCCAGTGCGGTGGCGCCGTCGTAGAGCATGGTCAGGACGACGTCGGCGCCCTCGACGGCCTCGGCCGGGGTGTCGGTGACCTGGGCTCCGTCGGCGGCGAGGGGTTCGGCCTTGGCGCGGGTGCGGTTCCAGGCGCGTACGGTGAACCCGGCCTTCAGGAGGTTGCGGGCCATCGCGGCGCCCATGATGCCGGTGCCCAGCGCGGCCACGGTCGGCTTGTCGGTCATGACATCTCCCTGTCTTCGTACGTTCCGCAGGCCAGCCTGGCGCACGCCGGCGCGCTTCGCGCGCGACGTCTACCCGTTCCGGGACAGAAGACACAAGGGACCCCGGCGCCGGCCGGGGTCCCTTGACGTGAGCGGGCCGGGTCAGCCGTCGTTCTCCGACGACGGCAGGTAGGCGCCCGGAACGTCGTTCGGCGTGTAGATCTTCTTGTCACCCGGGTACGGCTTGGTCCAGTTGTGGGTCTGGTACCAGGTGTAACGGTTCATCTGGGTGGGGTTGGCGTAGTCCGGCACGGCGTTCGGGCCGGTCAGCCGCTGGTGCGAGGCCCAGCTCCGCCACTGTGCCGCGACCGTCTTCTCGGCGGCCGGTACGGAGACGGTCGTGGGCGCGGCGGCCGCGTCGGGGTCCTGGGCTGCCGGGGTGTCCGGGCCGCAGGACGGCTGGGGTTTCACGCCGAGAGTCAGGGAGGTCCGGTTGGGGACCGCCGTGAACGGCGTGTCGTCCGCCTTCCGGGTGAACGCCCCGTACATGGGGGTGGCCGCGCTGTCGAGCTGGTTCATCGGGTGGATCCCGAGGATCTGCTCGATCGTGCGGACCATGGTGATCTGCGAGTAGTAGTGGTCGTCGACCGTGCCGTGCTGGGCGTACGGGCTGATGACCTGGACCGGGGCGCGGTGGCCGTCGACGTGGTCGAGGCCGGCCTGGGAGTCGTCCTCGACGACGAAGATCGCCGAGTCCTTCCAGTACTTGCTGTGGGTGATCTGGTCGACCATCCTGCCGACCGCGAGGTCGTTGTCGGCGACCTCGGCGGCCGCGTTGGCCGGGCCGCCGGTGTGGTCGTTGGAGAACCAGAACATGTTCAGGTTCGCGGGGCCGTTCTTCTCGAAGTCCTGCTTCCAGATCTGCTCTTTGTAGATGTCAGGGACGTTGAGGTCGAACAGCGGGAAGCCCTGCACGGACACGTCGTTGAGGGAGGGGATCGCCGAGCCCGTCTTGATGGGGTAGGCGGTCTGCGCTCCGGTCGCGGCCATGTTCTTGCTGTCGCAGTACAGGTTCTGCCAGTTCGCGCCGGACGGCTTGGTCTCCAGCGACTGGAACTCGCCGAAGTCCTTGACGGACTTCCCGGCCGCCTGCGCGCCGGTCCAGATGAACCCGGTCTTCTGGTGGCCGAGGACGTCGTTCTCGGTGTCGTAGCTGCGCGTGTACTCGCCGGCCGACGACTCGGTGTACTCCGGGTTGTCGGACTGCATCAGCCAGTTGTGGCCCTCGGCGGAGTTGGTGCCGATGTCGTAGAAGTTGTCGTACAGCCCGAACTGCTGGGCCAGCGCGTGCTGGTTCGGCGTCACGTTCTCGCCGAACTGCGTGAGCGAGGAGTTGCCGTTGCCCTGCGGGAGGTCGCCGAAGACCTGGTCGTAGGTACGGTTCTCCTTGACGAGCAGGAAGACGTGCTTGATCGTCGAGGGGTCGCCGATGCGCTTGGGGACCGGGACGGCCTTCTTGTTGCCGTTGCCCTTGGTGGTCTTGACCGAGTTGGACGTCCAGCCGTTCTGCTTGAACACCTTCGCCGTCTCGGACCTGACGACCTGGTCGCTCGGCAGCGTGAACTGGGTGAGGCTCGACGTGGTGTCGTGCGTGTTGTGGCCGGCCGCGTCGGGGCGCAGGGCGTCGACACCACGGGTGTTGGCGACGACGACCTTATTGCCGAGGGCGGTGATCCCCGACGGGAAGTAGTCCGTCGGGAGCAGGCCGACGTAGCGGGCCGGCATCTGCGGGGAGGTGTAGCGGTAGACGGCGACCGCGTTGGCGCGGCCGAGCGTCACCAGCAGCCGACCGTCGTCGGTGAGCGTCACCGCGTTGGGCTCGTAGCCGACCGACGCCTCGGGCCACGGCTGGGTGGCGATGGTCTGGACGACCTTGTCCTTGCGGGTGTCGATGACCGACACGTTGTTGTCGGCGGTGTTGGTGACGAACACCGTGCCCTTGCTCGCGTACACGGCGGTGGGGTGCAGTCCGACGTCGATGGTGCCGACGGCGGCGGACGGGTCCGCGGTGTCGATGACGCTGACGGTGCCGGTGGTGGATGCGCCGGTCTTCGGATTGGCGACCACGTCGGTGCCGTAGGAGTTGATGGTGGTGTCGCCGGCCTTGGCCGGGCGCCCGCCCTCGTTGCTGACGTAGAGCTTGCCGCCGACCAGGGCGAGACCGCGCGGGGCGTTGCCGACGGCCCATGTCTGCTTGATCGTGCCGGTCGCCGCGTCGATCGCGACCACCTTGTTCTGGCCGTTGACCGCGGAGTACACGGTGGAGCCGTCCGCCGAGAACACCGCCGCGCCCACCAGCGCCTGCTTGGAGCCGTCGGCCGCTATCGGGACGGCCGTCGGGGCCGCGAGGGTGCCGTCGGCGTTGACGGTGAACCTGGTGTAGCCGTTCGCCTGGCCCAGCCACAGCTGCGTGCCGTCGGGCGAGTAGGTCGGGCCCTCCTGGCCGACCGCGCCGCTGCTGATGCGCAGGTCGTCCGCCGCGTTGGTGCCGATCTTCTGCTTCACCTGCCCGGTGGCCAGGTCCATGATCACCAGGGACGCGTCACCGTCGGCTACCGAGGCCGCGAGGTGGGTGCCGTCCGGGCTGACCGCCGACGACATGATCTTGCCGTCGTTGATGACGGTACGGCTGCCGTAGGGGTTGATGTACTGGTCGGCGGAGACCACCTGGCCGTTGGCCGTGGTCTGGCCGACCTGCTGGGTGCCGAACTGGTACGTCGAGGCGACCGCGGTGCCCGTGACACCGAGGGCGACGGCGATGCCCGTCGTCACCAGCAGGGTCCGGCGGCCGAAGTGTCTGCCGAAGATGTTGAACTGTTTGTTCTCGTTGATCCGACGCTGGCGGGTTACCTGCACGGAACTGTTCCCTTCAGTGGGTGTCGAGCAGTTCGACGTTGCCGTCGAACTGCCAGAGCGGATTCGGGGCGTCGCCGGTCGCGGTCCGCACCAGGAAGTAGCCGTTGACTTCCTTGGGACCGTCGCCGTCCGCCACGAACCGCCCGTCCGAGGTGATGTCGAGCTGGTAGACCGCCGTCCCCGTCACCGAGACGCCGGGGAGGTGCCAGCTCACCACGCAACGCCAGTCGTTCCCCGCGCCCTCCTGGGCGGCCTGGCCGTCACTCTTGGTACACGCCGCCGTGGCCCCCAACTGTTTTTCGGTGACGGCGGGTCGATGGAGTTCCTGCGTCTGCAGGCGGTAGAGGTGCGCGAAGACCGTGGCGAGGGACTTCTGCACCTTGTCCTGTGCGATGCCGGAGCCCGTCGAGGGGGTGGCCACGGCGACCGCCCCGACGGTGACGGCGGTCAACGCGGCCAGCGGCAGCACGCCGAGGGCGAACGCGCGGCGCCCGGAGCCGTCGTAGGCGGGGTTGGTGAAGTCCCGTCGTATGAACAGCACGTAGGCCAAGGCGGTCGCGAGCACCGCCCACACCAGGCTGACCGCGACGGCGGTCAGGAGCGGGGCGAGCTGGGCCGGGCTGGTGAACAGGCCGTTCCAGGAGATGAAGGCGTAGGTGGGCAGGGCGAGGCGCACGGCGACGGGCAGCGGCAGCATCTGGGCGACCGACATCGCGAGCGCGACGATCGGGGGCAGCAGCAGCCCCATCGGAGAGCGCCCGAGGGCGACCGAACCGAGGAGCCCGATCGCGGCGAGCGCAAGGGTCGGGGCGAGAGCCGCGACCCAGGAGAGCAGGACCCGGCCGGCCGCGTCCCCGGGCGTCAGCAGATGCCCGTCCAGTCCCACCAGGGGCTGGTTGCCGACCGCCGCCAGTCCGCCGACCGCGCTGGAGACGGTCAGCCCGGCCACCAGCAGCAGGATGACGGTGAGGCTGGCCAGTGACTTCGCCACGAAGATCCGCGCGGGCGAGCGGACCGCCACCAGCAGGTGACGCCACGTACCGAGCCGGTCCTCGGAGGCGAACACGTCACCGGCGACCACCGAGGTCAGCAGCGGCAGCGCCCAGGTGCCCGCGAAACCGAGCATCACCAGCGGTCCGGCCCAGCCCGTGGCGTGCATCCAGCGGCCGAAGAGCGTGTCGGAGGGGAGCGTGCTCTGCCCGCTCACCCCGGCGACGAAGAGCGCCGGCGCGATCCAGCAGGCGAGCATCAGCAGCCGGATCCGCCACTGCGAGACGAGCTTGACGAGTTCGAAGCGGTAGCCGCGCGACACCGGGACACGGCGGGCGGAAGCAACGCTGCTTTCGACTGTGGCCGCGGTCATCGACCGGCCTCCTGCTGCTCGGTGAGGGCGAGGAACGCGGCTTCGAGGGGCGATACGACGGGAGCGAGTTCGCGCACCGCGACGTCCGACCGCACGACCTTCGCGACGAGTTCGTCGAGGGCGGGCACCAGTGCGCGTACGACGAGCACGTCGGCGTCCTGCCGTATGCCGCTGTCGTCGACGACCCGGATGCCGGCCGTGTCGGCGGCGAGCCTGCGCGCGGTCTCGGGGTCGGAGGTGCGCAGCCGGTAGTCGAGTTCGCGGTTCTCGGCGGCCAGCTTGTTCAGCGGGCCGGAGAAGACCACGCGTCCGGTGGCGAGGATGGTGACCTCGGAGCACAGTGCCTCCAGGTCGTCCATCCGGTGGCTGGAGAGCACCACGCCCGTTCCGGCGGCGGCGAGCCGGGTGAGGACCCGGTGCACATGTCTCTTGCCGGCCGGGTCGAGGCCGTTGGACGGTTCGTCGAGCACGAGCAGCCGGGGCCGGGTGAGCAGGGCGGCAGCGAGCCCGAGCCGCTGGCGCATGCCGAGGGAAAAGCCGCGGGTCCTGTCGTCGGCGACATCGGTGAGCCCGACCTCGCCGAGCACGCCGTCGATGCCCGCCGTCCCCGCGTCCAGGCCGCGGAGCGCGGCCAGCGCGGCGAGGTTCTGCCGGGCGGTCAGCGAGGGGTAGAGACCGGGCGCGTCCACGAAGCCGGCGACACCGTCGGGAGCGGCGAGCGCCCGCTCGACCGGCGTCCCCAGGATCTCCAGCCGGCCGCCGTCGGCGACGGCCAGCCCCAGCAGCAGGCCGAGCAGTGTCGTCTTGCCGGCGCCGTTCGGTCCGACCAGACCGTGGATCTGACCTTGCGTCACATCCAGGTCCACGCCATCGAGTGCGACGACATCGCCGAAGCACTTGCTGATCCCGCGGGCCCGGACTGCGTGGAGTGTGTCCATGAGTCCCGTGCGTCCCTTCATTCGCAATCCGCAGGGACCTTACGGAGACCACACAGCCCGGATACAGGCGCTCAGCTGAACGTTCGAAGAACGGTTCGTCAAGGCAACGACAATATCGCCGCCCGTCAACCGGCGTGCAGCATCAGCCCGATGCCGACGACCAGGAGGCCGGCCGCCGCGATCCTGGGCGTCCCGAACGCCGTGTGGAGCGGCAGCTTCCTCCCGGCTCTCATGTGCGCCGTGCTGCCGGCGTGCGTCTTCATCTGTGTGATCTGCCCCGCTGTGTGGAGCCGTGACGCGAGCCGGAGGCGGGCTGCTCTGGCTGTGCTTGACCGCCTGCTGGGGCAAGACGAAGTCAAGAAGCCGGACCGCCGTCGCGACCGATGAAAGGGCTCACGAAGTGCAGGTCGCACGATCGCGTAGATCCTAATGGCGAGCTCGGACCCACTCCACCTCTGAGTGGATGTGCGGCGAGCCTCCATATCTCGGCAGGGGCGTGTTGGGCGCAGAGTGCGGGGGTGGCTGCCCAGAACTCAAAACGCCGACAGCCGTAAGCGCAGCAGCCACTTCGTCCTTACTCGCCCCCACGAGGGCCTCAATCACCCGATCGAGTGCCTCGCTCACGTCAGTGCGTATGACCGCTCGAAGATGGCGCCTGACCTGCGTTCTTGACCGTCAGCGGCCGCAACTTCTTGCCGCTGTTGCTTACTTGTGGCCAAGTATCCATCTGCGGGCACGGTCAGAACGGCAACAGCTCAAGCTTGTCGCCGAGAAAGTGACAGCCGGCGTCGCTCTCGGTCAACGTGCAGCTCCAGGTTCTCCGTGGCCGCCATCGACAAGACACTCGGCCATGAGACACCGCCCAGCGTCTTACCTCGCCATTAGGAACGCAGCCCCGCGGGGCCGGGCATGCGCGGTGAGCGGAGCGAGCCGCCTTGTAGTCGAGGGACAGGGCCTTCCTCTTGTCCGTGTGGCTGGCCAGGCCCTTGGCGCTCGCTCGTCTCCCAGAATCCTTACTGCGCGAGGAGAATCCCGGGACCACCTTGAGCGCACGAGGGAGAATCAGCGTACGTCGCAACTGCTTCAGACCACCCGATCGGAGGGCTCATGCGCTACTTCCCGCCGCCCAGCTGGCCTCCAGCAAACGATTGGCCGCCACCTGTAGACGATTGGACGCCACCCGATGGATGGGAGCCGAGGTTTCGAGGGCTCCACATCTCCCCCGACGGTGACGGCTATTACCTCGCAGCACCCCTCCCGGAGGACTCGCGACGTAAGTCCCTGGAGCCAACGCCAGACGAAGACGAGGCCGTCCATCTCCGCCGGGTGACCAGGATGCTGGGCATGTGGGCCAGAGACGTGCAACGCGCCGCTCACAGCTATTACCAGGCAGCCATGAAGGCGGCATGGACTGACCGCGCGATCGAGTACATGGAGGACTGGTCGCCAGATCAACACGACCTGTCGCTTGCTCTCGAAGACGTCTGGGTCCGTGGCTACTACTTGATCATGGGCCTGTATCAGATGGAACAATGGCTAAGACGCCATTTCATTTGGTCAGTCTGCGGTGACATATGAGGGTTGCGGCGATGGCGGTGAAGGCGAGGAAGTGTTCCGGCTTGCGTTCGTAGCGGCGGTGCAGGCGTCGGCAGCCGGACAGCCAGGACACGGTCCGCTCCACGACCCAGCGGTGTCGGCCCAGGTGCCGAGATGACTCGATGCCTTTGCGGGCCAGGCGATGCCGAATGCCACGGGAAGCGAGCCATCGGCGCAGGTGGCGGTAGTCATAGCCCTTGTCACCGTGCAGCTTCCCGGGGCGCCTGCGCCGTGGGCCACGACGGGAGCGAATGGGCGGGATGCCACGGACCAGGGGGATGAGGGCCTGGCTGTCGTGGAGGTTGGCGGCGGAGATGCCGATCGACAGGGGCAGTCCCTGGCGGTCGACGATGAGGTGGATTTTCGATCCCTTCTTGCCGCGGTCGGTCGGATTCGGTCCCGTCAGCTGCCCCCTTTGAGGGCCCGGACGCTGACGGAGTCGATCGCGCACCGCGACCAGTCCAGCTCGCCCCGGGCGCCGAGTTCGTCCAGGACCAGGCGGTGGAGTTTGGCCCACACCCTGGCCTCGGTCCACTCGGTGAACCGCCGAAAGGCGGTGACCCCGGACAGGCCGAAGCCTGGCGGGAGTTGATTCCAGGTGCAGCCCGAGGTGGCCACGAAGATGATCGCCGCCAGCACCTCGCGGTCCCCGCGCCGACGATGTCCTCCGCCTTGCGGTCGGACCGGCGCCGGCGGCACCACCCGCTGAAACAACGTCCACAGCTCTTCCGGCGCCATCCGCTCGACAAGCGCAGCAGTCATCACCCCAGACTGCCGCAAGATCACGCCAACTGAAATGGCGTCTAAGCGCCTACCGGAAGCTCACCCAGGCACCCAGTGAAAGCGATGACGCGCATAACGAGAATGATCAAGTGATACGTGTGCTGCGCAATACAATTGAGCACCTTAGCGATGCACGTCTGACTGGGGCAACAGCACGTCGGGATCCCACGAATGCCAAGCGGAAGAATCCCAGCATCGATAAGCTTCCCGGCAGCGCACTCTTCCTTGGCTTCACTCCGGGCTACCACGAATACGCGTTCGGCCTAGTCAACCTCAAAATTGCCTTTGAGAAGGCAAGTAAATATGCAATGGTTGATACATCCCGAGAAGAGCTGGATTCCGAGCCGAGTGTTATCGATTTCGAAAACATGCTCTACGGCTACGATGATGAGTCCTGAAGAACGCCCCATAAACTCCCATGGGCCGCGAAACAACGGCCCGCTACACGGAAGGGCGCCCCGAGCAAACTCATTCTCAGCCCGCGATCCGGTTTACCTTAGTCACTTTGCACGTCACCTTCTGCGTGACCTGGTCCGAACCACCGGCCAAATTCTTCACCGTCTGGCCGGCTGCAACGGTCAGGGACAGAGCCGCGCCCTCCGAAACTCGCGTCCCATTCGGGGTGTCGAACTCGACCGTGACGCCATACGTCGGTGCTTTCGAAGTGTGGTTGCGAATCTACACTCCAGCCGAAGGCAGTCGGGTCGACAGTGCATGACGTGATCTTCGCGTCGACCGACGGCGAATGGCTGGGGCTCTTGCTCGTCCCGACCGCGACCGCCACCACGATCACGACGATGGCGACCACGGCCACCAGAGCTCCGAGGCACCCCCACAAGCACGCACGGCGGCGTACGCAGCCAAGGACCGCGGCGACTCCCGGGGGACGACGATGCCTGCCGCGCTCCCATGCCGCAGGAGTCAGGTCGATGCATCCTTTTCGCCCTGCCGACGCATCCAGCCCGGATGTAGTTCTGTGACTCGGTCGTACGCTCTCCGCGCTCTCTCGGGGTCTGAGGGGCGTTCGAACACCGCGGTGAGCAGCTCTTCCCGAGCCTTGGCGTCGGTCTGGACCTTGCGCGCGTTCAGGACGCCGAACTCCGGGAGACTCATCCCAGCCTCATAGGCGCCCTTGATGGCAACCTTCACGCAATCGAACAAATATTCCTCGCCACCGCAGAATTCAAGCTTTCCCCGACTCTCAAGCTCCGCAGCTACTTGAGGTACACCCACGGGTCTTCCCGCCTTGTGGAGATCGACGATCACCTCATAGATGAGCCGGTTTCGGTTGATGAACGCACCGGGAAGGAACGTGGACGCAACACCGTCGGATCCGGACTCGCGTTCGCGCGTGGGCGGTCGTTCTGGATCTAGGGGTGTCAAGATCGCAGTTGCAGCATGTGCTGCGTCCCAGAGGGCCTTGAAGCGGTTGACCTCCGACTCAGCCGCGAGGCGTGGTCGAGCCAGCTGAGCTAGTTGTTCGACAACCAACTCGACCACGCCCCACGTCGGCAGGTTGGGCTTGATGAAGGCGTGATGGATGTTCGTGTGACTCACGACCTTACCCACGGCCAAGTAGAGCTTGCGGGCTGAGGGGTACCCCGCCTTGCCATGCAGCGTGTGGAGCTCATGGTTGAAGGTGCGGAGCGGCCCCTCAGGAAGCTTCGGCCGTAGCCACTGCGCCACGCATTTTCCCCCGTCGTCTCCACCTATGTGACCTGTCCATGATGTCACCTAGCGTCATGTTGTGTCAGCAGCTGTAAAAGATCACGGTGGGCTGTCAGAAATCGTCAACCGAGACAGACCGCAGCTGACGCTGACTCCAAGTCGCCTACTTGGAGAGGTAAATGAATCTGATCAGCACGCGCACTCTTCTGCTCATGCTTGCCGGAGGCTTCACGGTCTACTTGGTCTTGAACCACGTGGCTTTGGGAGCGGCTCTCGGCGTGGCCGTTGCGGTCGTCACCCTCCTACATGAGCTTTTGGAGAGGTAGCCCCGAGGTTCCTCCGCTGAACCCGTCCGGGCACTGGGGGAGTTGCCTCAAGCAGTTCTGCCGATGGTCAGTCGCACGCAGGACTCGCGCGGTTCCCGGCCCGTTATTGGGGGGCCAAAGGGACAGGTGTGGGGCCCGTTCTCGGACCTTGGAGGCCCAAGTACGCCTCAGCGCGTTCTCGGGCCTCCACCGGAAGCGAGCTGCCAACCAAGCGGCCTCAGAGGCCCGGAAGGCCCTTCAGACCCACTCCAACCTCAGAGTCGATCTGCGACGGACCTCCATGGCCCGGCAACGGCGTTCGGCGAGACATTGACGGCTCAGCGGGGCATGCTTTCGAAGCGCCGACCGTTGGAAGGGCAGCCGCCACCTCGTCCTCACTGGCGCCCACCGGCGCCTCTTTCACCCGATGCAGGGACTCACTCACATCAGTGCTCGTGACCATCGGAAGCGGGCGCCTGACCGGCATTTTTCACCGTCAGCGGCAGCAACTTCTCACCGGTCGAGCCTACTTGTACCCAGATATCCATCTGGAGGCACGGTCCGAGCCGAAACCGCTCAAGCTTGTCGCCGAGAGAGCGACAGCCGGCGTCGCTCGCGGTCAAGGTCCGTGACGACAACCGTCAACTGATCGCCGACCTGTACGACATCCTCCGGCGCCGCCACAGGCGCCGAGTTCAGCTCGGACAGATGCACCAGGCCCTCGATGCCTTCGGCGACCTGTACGAAGACGCCGAACGGGACCAGTTTCGTCACCCGGCCGCTCAGCCTTTGTCCCACCACGATGCCGTCGACGAACACGAGGAAGGGGTCCCGCTGCATCGCCCGCAGGGACAGCCGAGCCTCCCCGTTCCATGTGTCGAACTGCAAGAACTCACACGACACCCGCTGCCCGACCTCAACGACATCGGACGCCGCCTCGAAACGACGCCAGGACAGCTCGGGATAAGTGATGAAGCCGACGCCGGGATACACCGGATGCTCGGGACCATCATCCAGTGCCACGAAGACGCCGAACCGCTCGATCGCCGCCACCGTGCCGGACAGGAGCTCACCACGACGAAGCCGCTTGAGGAACGCCCAGAGCTCCGGGTTCTCCGTGGCCGCCATCGACAGCCGTACCCGGCCCGCGTCGAGATCCACCGCGATCACCTCGCCGGCGACCCTCTGCCCGACCACAGCAACGTCGGAGAAGCGCCGACGCCACGAACCGTCCAACGGCCCCACCGTCCCGAGCGGCCGGTCGGTGGAGCCGTCCAGGAGCACCGACATCTCGGACCGAGCGACCGCTGCGACCGTCCCACGGCAGACGTCACCGACACGGATCGCCGTCAGAAACCGCCGGACGTCGTGTCCAGCCGACGTATCCCCCATGCCGCCAAGGCTCTCACGGAGAGGTCGCTAAACCCACTCCACCTCGGACTGAATGGCTGCACTACTCCCCGGCGCGGGCAAGGCGTACGGGAGGGGGCCAACGGCGCGTGCGGACGCGGACGCCGAGCACCCGCCGTGACCATCAGCGCAGCCACCTCCTCCTCACTCACCTCTGCCAGCGCCTCAACCACCCGTTCGAGTGCCTCGCCCACCTCAGTGCGTGTGACCGCTCGAAGACGGCGCCTGACCAGCGTTCTTGACCGTCAGCGGCAGCAACTTCTTGCCGCTGTTACTTACTTGTGGCCAAGTATTCATCTGCGGGCAGATGGCGCAGTCAAAGACCGACAAGCAGGCGACGGTCATCAAAATGTCGGGCGGCCACGTGGTAAAGGTCTGTGGACAAGGCTTGACGTGGGTCATCAAGCCGTGCTCACAACCCTCTACCGTCGTCGGCCGCCAGTCACCTGGTGCCTCGTAGGACTGTCTGAGCCACGCGGCGCCCGGCGTGTCGGGCCGGCCAGGAGGGTAGAGCTCCATCCGGAAGTGCTGTCAGCCGGGGGTGTATGTGGACGCGCAATGGTGGCTGGGCTTGTTCGGCGCGCTGATAGCCCTCGGCGGGTTGTATTACGCGTGGCGTGCACTCGACCAGGCCGTCGTCGGAGAGTCTCGAGCATCCTTCGTCAGGGACCGAACAGACCTCCGACAACGGTTCGGCCAGCTGTGTGAGGTGGCCGCCGACATGCATGTCCTCGCCCGCCCTTCACTGGAGCGGATTGGCGGTACTTCCTTGCTGTGGGAGGAGAGCATGCGTCCTCCGGCCCCTGTTCCACTGGCAGCGGTAACGTTGGAATGGCAGGACACACCGCCACCCGTCAACCTGCCATTACTCCGGGCGGCACGGCGCTGCCTGCCGAAGGAGTCCAAAGCGAACCGTTACGAGCGCTACTCCTCGGCCATGGGAGTTCTGGCACGTCCCGCCCTCTTCGAAGATCGCCCGTCTTTTCGTCTTGTGCAGACCGACTGGTCTCAGCCGGGAAGGCCTCGTTTGGTCTTTGGCAGCGGTCAGTACTTCGATCTCATCGATCAGAACGAGGCTGTGGCTCACGAACTTGCCGTGGCCACGAGACATGCCCCCGAAGAGAGGCCGCCCTGGCGAGCGGTTCCCATGCGCAGGCTCCTGGCCGACGATCCGCTTTCGCTCGCTGAACGAGTCGTACTCCCCGCCGTCGGCACGCTGACTCTACGTCGTACACCCGATGGCCAGGGCACATTCTTCCTTCTCTACCGAGGGGCCGGGCAAGTGGCCACAGGAGAAGGAACCTACGGGCCCCTACCCGCCGGTATGGTTCAGCCAGCGTCCTTCTCGCCCCTGGCACACCGTCAGGACCTGGATCTCTGGCGAACCATCATGCGCGAATACAACGAGGAGTTGCTCGGGGCACCGGAGGCAAGAGGAGACTCAGGCGCAGAAGTGGACTACGACCAGCCTCCGTACAGCTTGCTCAACGCTGCCCTGGCAGACGGCTCGTTGCGTGTGTGGTGCCTGGGCATGGCGTTGGAGCCTTTGAATCTTGCCGTATGCCTTCTGACCGTGGCGGTATTCGAAGCGGACGCATTCGACACGATCTTCGCTGAGGCGGTCGAGCGCAACGAAGAAGGCATAGTGGTCAGCGGGCCACGTTCCAACGGCACCATCACAGGTCTGCCGCTCGACGCCACCAGCGTCGGTGATCTTCCTTCGAGTCGTATGTCGTCTCCTGCTGCCGGTCTGCTCCAACTGGCATTGCAGCACAAGGACGTTCTGCTGTCGGACCCTGATCGCTACCAGGCCTGAGAGGTCTATGAACGTGGCTTGACATGGACCATCCAGCCGTGTTCACAGACGCTTACCGGTGACCGAGACGCTCCAAGCATGCTTGGCTGACGGCTCCATGGGAGGGGTACCGATGACCGATGTACCACAGACACACGAAGACGTCGTTGCTAAGGCGGTCGAGGCACTGGGCGGTACCTGGGACACACAGCGAGCCGTAACCACACTGCGTGACTCAGGGCATGAGCCGGCCGACCTGCGGGCCGCGGAAAAGGAAGCGCGGCGGGTTCTTCGCCGACTTGCCTCGAAGGGCGTGCTGGTGAAGATCGATCCCGTCCGGGCCATCTACAGATCAGCCGTCGAGGGCGGAGTACCAACGGCCAGAAACTCTGACCGTCCGTGACGAGTCCTCACGGCACCGTGCTCCCGGGCCGAGGCCGAAGCAGTGCCAACCAGCACCAGTCTCCGGTCAGTACGATGGCGCGCGACCGCCGGCGCCAACCTGGTGCCCCTGGTCTGTGCGGGCACACGCTTCGAGAACGGCATCCTGGTTAAACGGTGCGCGGTAGCCGCATGAAAGATCCGCGGTACTTGAAGAGCTGACCGACCGTGATCGAACCGGCGGGACGCCGAAGCTCGAGGCAAGCTCGGCGAGGTCACCTAGGAAGATCGCCTGAGCGGTCTCGCGGATGCCGGTGATAGCCCATCAGGGCGAGGCACGGGTCGCACCCGGTGGGGTGGCAAGTGCGGGATCGACGGTGCCCGGCGCCACGACCATCACACAGTAGCGTTCGACCCGGCGAGCCGGCTGGCCTCTGTCCGAGCGCTCCGTGGTCCGGATCGAGCAGTGGGCCGAGGGCGACCTCGGCAAGGCCGAGTTCCGCGCTGAGTCCCTTATGCTCGCGAAGCAGTTGGTATGAATAGCTCATTCTGGGGGCGTGGAGCCGTATGACCGACGAGATCAGGTACGAGTACAAGACCGTGCGGACAGTTCGCGGAACCGGCGGCTTGGTGATCTCTAAGATGCAGAAGGACGGCTGGGAGCTCGTGGAAGAGACCCAGGGCCCGCTTCGCTCCACCCTCAACTTCCGTCGTCCGAAAAAGCCGCTGCCGTGGCTCCTGATCGGCACTGCGGCCGCCGTCCTCGTGATCCTGGCCATCGTCATCGGCGTTGCCTCTGCACTCAGCGGCGGAGGCGAGAAGAAGGATGAGTCAGACAAGTCGACAGCCGTTGCGAGCGAGAAGCCTTCCGTTACCCCGAGTCCTGCTGCGGCCGAATCGGCTGCAGCTGAGGTGATCACGCCTCAGAACAACCCGAAATTCGCGGCACTGCTGAAGGCGGACTCATGCGACGGCGCCAACCGGGACTTCGCGACCAGACACAGAGGCGAGACGGTTGCGTTCAACGGTTCAATCGTGAACATGGCGCACCACGGTGACTACGGTACCCGCTACGACTTCCTCCTGGGCCCAGGCGACAAGGGACCGAACACGACGGTCGGCCCCGCCTTCAAGTACGAAGACGTCAACATCTTTGACCTGAAACTGACCGGCAAGAAGATCCCCGACACCGTCGGCGCGGGCGACAAGTTCCGTTTCGTCGCCAAAGTGGGCGAGTTCAACGCGGAACAGTGCATCTTCCTCCTCGACCCGATCTCCACGGAGGTCCGGTAGTCAGATGGGGCGCAGCATCATCAGCCGCAGCCCGCAGCACCCGCCGATCCACAAGTGGTGGCTGGTCCTGGCTGGTTGCAGTCCGGATGCAGTACCGTCTCGGCTTGGCTCACGGATCCAGTGCCTAGCGACGCGAGGCCATCCGACCTGGAACATCAAGTGCGCTGCAGGGGCTGTGAACGCGGCTTGACATGAGTCATCAACCGCGTTGACAGACCCTTGCTCGTCGCCGTCACCGAGGGCCGGAGGCGTGCGGACGGGCCTTGCCATGCTGCCCGGTAGCTGCCTCGGACCGTGCGTTAGCCTCTCGATCCATGTCTGACCTGCCGGATCACTCCAGTGCGACCATCGACGCGATAGTCGATCACGTCGGCCGCTCGACGCTTCCCTTCCAGCGAGCTCACCGGGAGGAACAACACGCGACGGCCTTCTGGTTCAACGACCTCGTGGAGACGACCTCCGAAGGCGAGGTCATCCGGCAGTACCTCGTGACCGCGAGTGAACCGGCACGAGTCGAGTTGGCCGAGTTCACCCTGCGCCCTGCACTGTGCGCACCCATGATGAGCGCCGAGAAGCTGATGATGCTCGACTTCGCGGAGGGGTGGACTCATCTCGGCGACCTGGGGGTGGCGGTCATGCCCTCCACCGGGCTGCACGCGCACGGCGCCCGCAAGGGCTGGCACTGGACGACCGACGAGATCACCGACGGCATCGCGGCCACGGAACAGGACATCGCCGGCCTCGGTGCGTCGCCGATCCCGGCCTATCTGCTGGGACACGTCAACGACGGGGACGGTTCCCGGGAGCAGGCTGTCGTGGTCGGCCGGATCACACGCTCAGGCGACGGCGGTATCCGGTGGATCGGAGACCTGCCACAAGGGTGCGTGGGCGCACCGGTATTCATTGGCGCACCCCTCGGCGAGGACAGTTTCAAGCTGGTCTGCGTCGGAGTGGCACTCCCCGCCGACGACCATCACACCATTGCCCCCTTCGACCGCATCCGCGCCGCCTTGAGGGCCTTCCCGCCGGGCAGCACGTCAGCCCCTGATGCTGCCGGAACCGGTCCTCGGGCAGCCGGGCGGAAGCAGCGCTGGTGGCGGCGACGCAGCTGACGCCGCACAGCACGCCGGGCCACGACCAGCCCTGAACACTTCGCCGGAGGGAAAGGGTTGTGAACACGGCTTGACCTGGCTCAAGTCGTCCTTCCTGCGGTTGCCTGCCGCTCGGGAGAGGAATGACGGCCTGAGCCAGGTCATGCGGTCGCGCTTCCGTTGTGGCTTGTGGTACTTCCAGCAAGGCATTGACTCCAGCGGTTGAGGCGCCATCGCTCGGGGCGCATGCCACAGGACATGCGGGATGACCTCATCCAGGCCTCTGACCAGCGAAGTTATTACCGCCTCAGCGAGAGTTGACTGATGACTCGCGCAGCGCGGCGACCGGCGCGAGTTCGGCGCGCGTCTGCGCCCACAGGACCAGTCCGTAGGCGACGACGGACAGCAGAGCGCCCAGCAGTCCCAGCGCTGCGAACGGGCGTGCCGCGGTGAGCAGTTCGCCGCGTCTGCGAACGAGGGCGTACGCCGGGATGGCCAGGCCCTGGAGGGCCATCAGCCAGGCGATGTAGCCGACCG
Source organism: Streptomyces sp. NPDC026538 (assembly GCF_055567535.1). Taxonomy (NCBI): domain Bacteria; kingdom Bacillati; phylum Actinomycetota; class Actinomycetes; order Kitasatosporales; family Streptomycetaceae; genus Streptomyces; species Streptomyces sp. NPDC026538. Next base: position 53,696 of record NZ_JBVHQG010000014.1, on the reverse strand, counting down.
GGGAACCCGAGGCGCGCACTCCCAGGCCGTCGAGGACGGTGTACGCGGCGATCGACAGGCCGGTGGCGAGGGCGGCCCCGATCGCCGCCCAGTCGGGCCTGCGGCCGCGCAGCCCCCACAGCGCGATCCCAAAGAGCCCGGCGCAGGACACGGCGATCCCCGCGGTCGCCAGGGCGTTGGGGACCTCGTGCACGAACACGGCGGCGAACAGCGTGACCATCAGCGGTGCGGTGCCGCGCGCGAGCGGATAGGCCTGTCCGAAGTCGCCGAGTCGGAAGGAGAGCATCAGCAGCGCGAAGTAGGCGACATGAACGACCGCGGAGGCGATCAGATACGGCCGTGCGCCGGCCGCCGGGACCGCCGCGAACGGCATCAGCAGCAACCCGATCAGCACGCCTCCGGCGGCGATCAGCGAGGAGCCGACGAGTTTGTCGGTGATCCGGTGGGCGATGGCGTTCCAAGTGGCGTGCGTGACCGCAGCGCACAGGACGGCCGTGGTGACCAGCGGGCTCACACGGAGGGCTCGCGCACGTCCACGACGGCGGCGCCGGCGTGCCCGACCAGGGCGGCGGGCGCGATCGGGAAGACGGCATGGGGGTTGCCGGCGGCGGCCCACACCACGTCATGCCGCAGCAGCGCCCGGTCGGCGAGCACGCGCGTGCGCGTACGGTGCCCGAACGGCGGCACACCGCCGATGGCGTACCCGGTCGTCTCCCGTACGACGTCGGCCTTGGCCCGGGTGACTTTCTGGGCGCCGAGTTCCTTGCGCACCAGCTCCACGTCGACGCGGGAGGCGCCGTCCATCAGCACCAGCACCGGCACCCCGTCGGCGGCGAAGATCAGCGACTTGCAGATCTCGCTCAGCTCGCACCCGATCGCCGCGGCGGCCTCGGCGGCGGTACGGGTCGCGTCCGGGAACCGCCGGATCCGGGAGGTAAGTTCCCCCAGCCCCAGTTCGTCCAGGGCGGCGGCGAAACGAGGATGGGCTCCGAAGCCCGCGGCGTCGGCGTCGGCTGTCGTCGTCATGGAGTGCACGCTAACCAGGCGGACGAAGTGACGGCGAATGGTTAACGCATGATCCGTGCCGGTCACGGGGTACGACCACGCGGGGAGGGAACCTCATGGAGATCACGGTCAGACCCACCCGCGCGGACGAGGCGGAAGCACTGACCGAGCCGGCGCCGCGGTCGAACCGGGTTCACCCGCCTCACCGTCGACGCGGACCCCACCACCGGGCCCTTCCGCCGGGCGATGGGCGCCGTGCCGATCGGCAGCGTCGCGTCGGGCTCCATTTACGGCCGGACGCTGCCCCAGCGGGCGCTCGCCCTCTCCGACCAGTTCACCGAGTACGGGAAGGCCGGTGAGGGCGCCCCGTCCCCACGGACCCTCACCGGCGGTCTTTCACGAGCCGTGTGTCAGGCGCGTACCAGCTCGCGGTCCTCGTCGTCCTTGCCGGAGTCGTCGCCGGCGTTCCTGTCCGACAGGGCGCGCAGGCCCTCGCCCTCGACGTCGACGTTGGGCAGCACGCGGTCCAGCCACTTCGGCAGCCACCAGGCGCGCTTGCCGAGCAGGGCGAGCACGGCCGGGACGATGGCCATGCGGACGATGAACGCGTCGAAGAAGACGGCGATCGCGAGGCCGAAGCCGATCATCTTGATCATGGACTCGCTGGAGCCGATGAAGCCGGAGAAGACGGCCATCATGATGACGGCGGCGGCCGTGACGACCCGTGCGCCGTGCTTGAAGCCGGTGACGACGGCCTGGCTCGGCTTCTCGCCGTGGACGTACGCCTCCCGCATCCGGGTCACGAGGAACACCTCGTAGTCCATGGCGAGGCCGAAGACGACGCCCACCATGAAGATCGGCATCATCGACATGACCGGGCCGGTCTCCTCGACGCCGAGCAGGCCGGACAGCCAACCCCACTGGAAGACCGCGACCACCGCACCCAGGGCCGCCATCACGCTGAGCAGGAAGCCGAGGGCGGCCTTCAGCGGGACGAGGATCGAGCGGAAGACCACGATCAGCAGGAGGAAGGCGAGGCCGACGACCAGGACCAGGTAGGGGATCAGGGCGTCGTTGAGCTTCTGCGAGACGTCGATGTTCATCGCCGTCGAGCCGGTGACCAGGACCTTGGCGTCCGTGTCGGTGGTGATCTCGGTGCCCTGGTCGCGGATCGCGTGGACCAGGTCCTCGGTGGTGGTCGAGGACGGCTTGGAGTTCGGGATGACGGTGATGGTCGCGGTGTCGCCGGTCTTGTTGGGGGCGGCCGGGGTCACCGTGACGACGTCCTTGAGGCCCTTGATCTCACTGTCGACCTTGTTGAACGCGGCCTTCGGGTGGGCGCTGTCCTTGGCGTCGACGACGACCATGAGCGGGCCGTTGAAGCCGGGGCCGAAGCCGTCGGAGAGCAGGTCGTAGGCGCGGCGCTGGGTGGTCGAGGTGGGCTGGGAGCCGTCGTCGCCGAGGCCGAGCTGCAGGGAGGTCGCGGGGACCGCCGCCGCGCCGAGGCCGACGACACCGAGCAGCAGGACGGCGACCGGCCGCCGTACGACGAAGCTCGCCCAGCGGGTGCCCATGTTGGGCTTGTCGGCGTGCTTCTTCTTCGCACGGCCGCCGCCGAGCAGCTTGCTCTTCTCACCGGCGGGCTTGATCTTGCGGCCCGCGAAGCCGAGCAGCGCCGGGATGAGGGTGAGGGCGATCAGGACGGCGATGGCGACCGTGCCCGCGGCGGCCACGCCCATCTTGGTGAGCATCGGGATGTTGACGACGGACAGTCCGACCAGGGCGATCACGACCGTCAGACCGGCGAAGACGACCGCCGATCCCGCCGTGCCGACCGCGCGGCCGGCGGCTTCCTCGCGTTCGCGGCCCTCGGCGAGTTCCGCGCGGTAGCGGGAGACGATGAACAGGGCGTAGTCGATGCCGACCGCGAGGCCGATCATCGTGGCCAGTGTGGAGGTGGTGGAGCCCAGGTCGAGGGCGCTGGCCAGGGCTGTGATCGTGGAGACGCCGATGCCGACGCCGATGATCGCGGTGAGCAGCGGGAAGCCGGCCGCGAGCAGCGAGCCGAAGGTGATGACCAGGACGACCGCGGCGATCGCGATGCCGATGACCTCGCTGGAGCCGGTCTCGGGCGTGGCGCTCAGCGCGTCGCCGCCGATCTCCACGGTCAGCCCGGCATCCCGCGCGTCCTGCGCGGCCGCCTTCAGGGCGTCCCGTGAGGAGTCCTCCAGCTCCATGCCGGAGACCTTGTACCTGACCGAGGCGTACGCGATCCTGCCGTCCTTGCTGACGGCCTTGCCCTGGTAGGGGTCGGTGACCGAGTCGACCTCGGAGCCGCCGGACAGTTCCTTGACGGTCTTCTTGACGGTCGCCTTGTTGAGCTTGTCCGTCATCTTCTCGCCGGCGGGCGCCTTGAAGACCACGCGCGCGGTGGCGCCGTCGGAGCTGGTGCCCGGGAAGCGCTGGTCCAGCAGGTCGAAGGCCTTCTGAGCCTCGGTTCCGGGGATGGAGAAGGATGTGTTGCCGGCGGCGGGGGCACTGGCCGCGCCGACTCCGGCGAGGGTCAGCAGCGCCACCCATATGAGGGCGACGAAGTGCCGTCGCCTGAAGGCGAGCCGGCCCAGTTTGTAGAGGAACGTGGCCACGAGGGCGTACTCCCGGTCAGGTCGTGGGGTATTCAGGGCAGGGGTGATCAACCCGGTGGGTGGCAGGGTTGATCGGCCCGACGACGTGAGCGAAGGCGTCAGGTGGGCCGGCTGTGGGGAGGGGTCAGCCGGTGGTGGGCGCGCCGAGTGCGGGGAGCACCACGGCGTCGATGTACGACAGGATGAAGGCCTGGTCGGGCGGCTGCTCGTCGATCAGGGAACGGGCGGCGAACCCGCCGATCATCATGTGCATCAGGAAGTCGATCGCCGGGTTGTCCGCACGGACCTCACCCCGGTCGATGGCACGCCGCAGCACCTGGTTGAAGTCGGCCATCTCGGGCCCGATCAGATGCTCCTTGAACGCTTCCAGGAGGTCCGGGTTGCCGTGGACCGCCATGGCGAGACCTCGCATCAGCGCGGAGTTCTGCTCCATCTCGCAGTCGTCCGAGCGCAGGGTGAGGGCGTGCAGATCACCCCGGAGCGAGCCGGTGTCGATCTTGCCGAGGCCCGCGCCCCCGGGCTTGTTGTGCCGTACCGCCTTGGCCACCAGTTCGGCCTTGCCGCCCCACTGGCGGTAGAGGGTGGCCTTGCTGGACTTGGTACGGGCGGCGACGGCGTCCATGGTGAGGGCGTCGTAGCCGACCTCACGGAGCAGGTCGAGCACGGCCTCGTACAGCTCGGTCTCACGCTCGGGCGTGATCCGACTGCGACGCGCCGTTGCGACCTCAGCCATGCCACTCACCCTTCCCTGTTCCCTCGGCACCTGGGTGCGTACATCCTGCACCTCGCTGCGTACATATTGAAGATACCCCGGGATCTAGAGAAACGAAACCGTTTCGTACGTGTGCTCTCTCACGTGCATCCGCCACGCGCGCGTGCCCACGAGTTGCTGGCCCCCTGTACCCGGAAAAGCATGGGGAGGTGAGCTATCTGCGCCTGCCGCATCTCCACGGTGACCTGTTGTGCTTCGTGGCCGAGGACGACCTCTGGCTGACCTCGCTGAACGCCCCGGGCCGCGCCTGGCGGCTCACCGTCGACCGCACCAAGATCGGCCATCCGCGCTTCTCGCCGGACGGCCGCCGGGTCGCCTACACGAGCTGGCGCAGTCTGGTGCCCGAGATCCACCTGGCCGACGTGGACGGCGGCCCGGGACGGCAGCTGACGTACTGGGGCAGCGCCGACACCCAGGTGTGCGGCTGGACGCCGGAGGGCGACATCCTCGCGGTGGCCTCGCAGGGGCAGCCGTTCTCCTATTTCACATGGGCCTACAAGGTGTCCCCCGACGGCGACCCGGGCCGCAAGCTGCCCTGGGGGCCGGTCTCCGACATCCAGGTCGCCGACGTGGGGGGCGAGCGCAGGGCCCTGCTGCTCACCGGCACCCCGCCGCACGAACCGGCCGGCTGGAAGCGCTACCGCGGCGGCGCCATGGGCCGGCTCTGGCTGCACGGGCAGCGGCTGCTCGCCGGGATCGGCGGCCATCTGGACTCCCCGATGTTCGTCGCCGGCCGGATCGCCTTCCTCTCCGACCACGAGGGCGTCGGCAACCTCTACTCCTGCGCCTACGACGGCTCCGACCTGCGCCGGCACACCGACCACGACGCCTTCTACGCCCGGAACGCCGCCAGCGACGGCACCCGGGTGGTGTACCAGTGCGCCGGCGACCTGTGGCTCGTCGACGACCTCGCCCCGGACTCGGCGCCGCGCAGGCTGGACGTGCGGCTGTCCGGGCCGCGCGCCGGGCGCCGCCCCTACCAGGTTCCGGCCGCCCAGCACGTCGACGGCGTCTCCGTGGACGAGACGGGCCGGGCCAGCGCCGTCGTCGTACGCGGCAGCCTGTACTGGCTCACCCACCGCGACGGCCCGGCCCGCACCATCGCCGACACTCCGGGAGTACGGGTGCGGCTCCCGGAGATGCTCGGCTCGACCGGGCAGATCGCGTACGTCACGGACGCCGGCGGCGAGGACGCGGTCGAGATCGCCCACCTGCCCCGGGCGAGCGGCGACCGCCCACCTCGCCGGCTGGCCTCCGGGAAGCTGGGCCGGGTCCTGGAACTGGTCTCCGACCCGCTGGGCGAACGGCTTGCGGTCGCGGCGCACGACGGGCGGCTGCTGTTGATCGACGTGTCCGAGGATGTTGAGGGCGACGGGGCGCCTGTTGATTCCATTGACGGTATTGACCACGTTGACGACGCTGCCCCCGCCGGTAGTGATCCTGTTGACGGCGCGGGCTCCGACGGCATGGTCACCGAGTTGATCCAGTCGATCAATGGTCCGGTCCGTGATCTGGCCTTCTCACCGGACGGGTCATGGTTGACCTGGTCGCATCCAGGCGTCGGCCGTTCGCTGCGGCAGATCAAGATGGCCCGGATCAGCGACCGGCTCATCATCGACGTCACCAACGGCCGCTTCGAGGACGAGAACCCGGTCTTCACCCGCGACGGCCGCTATCTCGCGTTCCTGTCCTGGCGCGGCTTCGACCCGGTGTACGACGTGCACACCGGCGACCTGTCCTTCCCGCTCGGCTGCCGCCCCTACCTGGTCCCGCTCTCCTCGGCGACCCCCTCGCCCTTCGCCCTCAGCCCCGACGGCCGCCCGGCGGCGGGCGGTCTGGACCCCGTCGAGGACGAGGAGCCCGGCGAGGGCGGCACGGTCACGGTCGAGGTGGAGGGACTGGAGAACCGGGTGACCCCGTTCCCGGTCGCCGCCTCCAAGTACTCGGCGCTGTATCCGGTCGCGGGCGGCGGTCTGGTCTGGCTGCGCTGGCCGATCTCGGGCGCTTTGGGCGAGACCTTCGTCAATCCCGCCGACACCAGCGGCCGGCCGACCCTGGAGTACTTCAACATCACCAAGGCGAAGAAGTCCGAACTCGTCGACCACCTGGACTGGTTCACGGTCAGCGGGGACGGCAGCCGCCTGGTCGTGGTCGACGAGGGCGAGCTGCGGGCCGTGCCGTCGACCGAGTCCGGCGACGCCGACTCGACCGTCTGGATCGACCTGCGCCGCATCCTGCACCAGGTCGACCCGCCCGCCGAGTGGCGGCAGGCGTACTCCGAGGCCGGCCGCCTCATCCGCGACTACTTCTGGGACCCAGGGATGTGCGGCATCGACTGGGACGGGGTGCTCGACCAGTACCGCCCGCTGGTCGAACGGGTCGCCTCCCCCGACGAGTTCGCCGACCTCCTGCGCGAGGTCCTCGGCGAACTGGGCACCTCGCACGCCTATGTCACCCCCGCCCGCCGCAACGAGGGCCCGCCGCACTACCAGCGTTTCCAGGGCCTGCTCGGCACCGACTTCGTTCGCCGGGACGGCCGCTGGACGGTCAAGCGGATCCTGCCCGGCGACTCCTCCGACTCCAAGGCGCGCTCCCCGCTCGCGGGCACGGGGATCCGGGAGGGCGCGGTGCTCACCCATGTCGACGGCAGGCCGGTGGATCCGGTGACCGGCCCGTACCCGCTGCTCGCGGGAGCGGGCGGTACGACGGTGGAGCTGACGTTCGTGCCGGGCGAGGGCGAGCCGGGGCCGGCGCGCCGGGTCGCCGTCCTCCCGCTGATCAACGAGCGGCCGCTGCGTTACCAGGACTGGGTGGCCAAACGCCGAGCCGTCGTTCGGGAGTCGAGCGGCGGCCGATGCGGCTACCTGCACATCCCGGACATGGGCGGCTCGGGCTGGGCCCAGTTCAACCGCGATCTGCGCCTGGAGGTCTCACGCCCCGCGCTCATCGTCGACGTGCGCGGCAACGCGGGCGGCCACATCAGCGAACTCGTCGTCGAGAAACTCACCCGGACCATCCTCGGCTGGGACCTGACCAGGGACGCGCAGCCGGTGTCGTACGCCTCCAACGCCCCGCGCGGCCCGATCGTCGCCCTCACCGACGAGGCCACCTCCTCCGACGGCGACATGATCACGGCCGCGATCAAACTGCTGCGGCTCGGCCCGGTCGTCGGCCAGCGCACCTGGGGCGGGGTCGTCGGCATGACCGGGCGGCATCGCCTGGGCGACGGCACGGTGATCACGGTGCCGATGAACGCGGCCTGGTTCGAGGAGTACGGCTGGTCCGTCGAGAACCACGGCGTCGCCCCCGACGTGGAGGTCCTGCGCACCCCGATGGACTGGGCGGAGGGCCGCCACGTGGAGATGGACTACGCGATCCAACTGGCCCTGGACCTCCTGACCGACCACCCGGCGGCGATCCCCCCGGACCACAGCGACGTACCGGACAGATCCCGCCCGAAACTGCCCCCGAGGCCGACGGCCCCTTGAGACGCCGGGAACCGTCCCAGCCCAGGGGGCGCGGGGAACTGCGTGAGCACCTCTACGGACCCGCACACGCCCCCGACCCCCCGGGCGCCCGAAAACGCAGGGCGCCCTCCGGATCGGAGGGCGCCCCACGTCATTCGGCCGAGCCGGTGCAACGACTAGGCGTCGTAGTCCTGGTCGAACCGGTCCTGCATCTCCTGCTCGGTGTCGTCGATGTTCTGACGACCGCGCTCAGGCATCTGCCGGCCACGCTCCTGCGTCGCCTGGCGGCCACGCTCCTGCGTCGCCTGCTGGCCACGCTGCGGGGCCTGGCCACCCTGGTGGGCCTGCTGGCCACGCTGCGGGGCCTGCTGGCCACCCTGGTGGGCCTGCTGGCCCTCGTGCATCTTCTGCTTGGCCTGACCCTGCGTCTTGCCGGCCTTGTCCTTCATACCCATGTGGGTTCACTCCCGTGGAGGGTGAGGGGATCGGCCCTCGGTGGGGCCTCGACCAGATTCACACGGGCGGACAACGCACGCATTTCGATCAGTGACGGTGCGTAGTGCGCGCCTCCTCGTCAGCCGCCCCACCTGCGCCGACGAGCCCGGTGCGCATGCCCTGCAAGCGGGGCGCGAACCGCTTCATCTCGCGCTGTCCGACCGTCCCGATCAGCGCCGGCAGGTACCCGCGCACGCCCTGCATCCCACGCAGCCACCGCTGCCCGTACACGTGCGCCGAGCGCCGCTCGATCCCGGCCACGATCCGGTCCACCGCCGGGCCCAGCGGATACGTCTTGTTCGCCGGCCACGGCAGCCGCTGCCGCAACTCCCGCATCACCTCGTCCTGGTCGGCGCCCCGCACCATGTCGGTGTCCGTCCAGGACAGGTACCCGACCCCGACGCGCACCCCCTGGTGGCCGACCTCGGCGCGCAGACTGTGCGCGTACGCCTCCACGCCCGCCTTGGACGCGCAGTACGCCGTCATCATCGGCGCCGGCGTGATCGCGGCCAGCGACGCTATCTGCAGCAGATAGCCCCGGCTCTCCGTGAGCACCGGCAGGAACGCGCGTGCCGTCACCGCCGAGCCGATCAGGTTGACCTCGATCACCCGCCGCCAGGCCTCGGGATCCGACTCGGCGAACGGACCGCCGTTCGCCACCCCGGCGTTGGCCACCACGATGTCGGCCTTCCCGAACCGCTCCTTGACCTCCCGCGCCACCCGGCTCATCGCCTCATGGTCGGTGACGTCGGCGTACCAGTACGCGCTGTCGGTGTGCAGCCGCCCGGAGACCTCCTTGAGCGCCTCCTCCTCCAGCCCGACCAGCGCGACCTTCGCCCCGCGCGCGGAGAGCTTGCGGGCGAGCAACTCGCCGACCCCGCGCGCCGCTCCGGTGACGACGGCGACCTGTCCTTCGAGACCGACCCTGCTCATGAGCCCTCCTTGATCCGCTCGGGCGCCTCGGCGCCGACTCGGCCGGGGGTGGCTGTCACATACGCGGTGACCAGTTCCCGGATCTTTCCGTTGACCAGTTCCGGCGCCTCGACCGGAGTCATGTGCCCCATGCCGGGCAGCTCGGTGAGACCGAGGGAGTGCGGCAGCGCCGCGGCCAGCGCGCGGGCGTGCACAGGGGGCGTGAGCCGGTCGGACGCGCCGCTGATGACCGCCGTGGGCGCGCGCAACTCCCGTACGCCGTCCTCGAGGTCGAGGTGCGCGAGGACGAGCGCCCAGGCGTGGCGCACAGCGCGCGGGCAGGCGTGAACGATCCGCGCGCACGCCTCCACCATGTGCGGGTCGGAACCGGCGCCCATGGTGGCGTACTTGAGGATGCTCCGGGCGGCGGGCGTGACCGGTCCGAGCGGGGCGCGCGATGCCAGGACGTGCGCCGTGAGCCAGGTGCGTACAGCCCCGGCGCGCAACGGTATGACGCGCGCCTCCGCCACCAGTCGTGAACTGCCCGTGCTGCACAGCAGGACCGCGCCGGCGTGTTCACGGAAGCGCGGGCGCGCGGAGGCCGCCATGACGCTCATGCCGCCCATGGAATGCCCGACGATCACGGCCCGCTCCCCGCGCGCGAGCGTGTGCGCGAGCACCGCTTCGAGGTCGTCCGCCAGCGCCTGGGTGGTGCACGCGGGGCTCGCGGGACTGCGCCCGTGCCCTCTCTGGTCGTATGCGATGACCCGGTGGTCGATGGCCAGTTCCCGTGTCTGCGCCGCCCAGAAGGCGGTCGAGCAGGTCCAGCCGTGGGCGAGGACGACGGGGGGCGCGTCCTCGGGGCCGTGCACCTCGACGTGCAGGCGCGCGCCGTCGGCGGAGACGACGGTGAGTTCACGCGCGGGCGCGGGCGGGGCGTACGGCCCGGTGGTCACATGGGTGAGCCGGCTCACGCGCCCACCTCCACACCGGACTTGGCGCCGTGCGCGCCGTCCTCGTCGCCGGCCAGGGGCGCGCGGACCACCTCGTACTCCGCGAGATCCACCCGCTGGGTCGCGCGCCGGAACTCCGTCGTCGTGCCGGGCCAGATGGTGGTGTTGCGGCCGCTCGCGTCCAGGTACCAGCTGGTGCAGCCGCCGGTGTTCCACACGGTGCGCTTCATGCGTTCCTGGACCTTGTGGTTCCAGGCGGCCACGGCGGCGGGGCGCGCGTCGAGGGCCGCACGCCCCCCGAGGACACGGAGCTGGCGCAGGTAGTCGGCCATGTAGTTCAGCTGGGACTCGATCATGAGGATCATGGAGGAGTTCCCGAGGCCGGTGTTGGGCCCGATGATCGTCATCCAGTTGGGGAACCCGGCCGCGGCGGCACCGCGCAGCGCCTCCATGCCGCCCTTCCAGGCCTCCGCGAGGGTGCGCCCGTCGGCGCCGACGACGCGCTCGGCGATGGGCATGTCGGTGACGTGGAAACCGGTGCCGAAGATGATCGCGTCGACCTCGGCACTGCTGCCGTCGGCGGCCACCACCGTCGATCCGCGGATCTCGCCGAGCCCGCTCGCCACCACGTCCACGTTGGGCTGCGCCAGCGCCGGATAGTAGGTGCTGGACAGCAGGATCCGCTTGCAGCCGATGCGGTAGTCCGGGGTGAGCCTGGCGCGCAGCGCGGGGTCCTTGATGGCGCGGGCCATGTTGCGCTTGGCGAGGCTCTCGATCAGGCCGAGTTCGTCGGGGCGCTTGGTGAACGCCTGGACCTGGAGTTCCCGGATGCCCCACAGGAACCCGCGCCGGGCCTGGGTGGTGAAGGGCAGCGTGCGGTGCACCCGGCGTTCGGCGGCGCTGATGGCGCGGTCCACGCGGGGCATCACCCACGGGGGCGTGCGCTGGAAGAGGGTGAGTTTCGCGACCTCGGGCTGGATGGCGGGCACGATCTGGATCGCGGAGGCGCCGGTGCCGACCATGACGACCCGCTTGCCGCGCAGGTCGTAGTCGTGGTCCCAGCGGGCCGAGTGGAAGACCTTGCCGGGGAAGGAGTCCAGCCCCGGGATCTCGGGGATCTTCGGGTCGGACAGCGGCCCGGTGGCGGAGACGACGACGTCGGCTGAGAGCGAACCGGAGGCCGTCTCGATGTCCCAGCGCAGCTTCTCCGGGTCCCAGGCCATCCGCTTGACCTCGGCGTCGAAACGGAGGTGGGGCCGCAGCCCGAACACATCGGCGACGTGCTCCAGATAGGCGCGGATGTGTTCCTGGCCGGAGAAGGTGCGCGGCCAGTCGGGGTTGGGTGCGAAGGAGAAAGAGTACAGGTGGGACGGCACGTCGCAGGCGCACCCGGGGTAACTGTTGTCCCGCCAGGTGCCGCCGACGCTGCCGGCCCGTTCCAGGACGACGAAGTCGGTGATCCCCTCCCGGCGCAACCGCACGGCCGCGCCCAGTCCGCCGAACCCGGACCCGATCACCGCCACCCGTACCTGCTCGTGCTGGGCCATCCGGAGCCTCCACACATCGACCATGATTACGCCAGTGAACGCTGGCACGATTGGACTGTAGAGCAGCTCCGTACTGATGGGTAGAGCCCGGACGGACGAAAGTTACCGGCGGTACAACATAGGCTTCGCATGTGGCAGACGACGGCGGACAGGGCGGCGAGGCGCGCGAGTACCGCATGGAGGAACTGGCGGGCCTGGCCGGCATCACCGTGCGCACGCTGCGCTTCTACCGCGAGCGCAAGCTGATCCCGCCGCCTCGCCGCGAGGGCCGTATCGCCTGGTACGACGACCATCACCTGGCCCGGCTGCGCACGATCTCGGCGCTCCTGGAGCGCGGCCACACCCTGAACGGCATCGCGGAGCTCGCCGAAGCCCTCGACCAGGGCCGCGATGTCGCCGACCTTCTGGGCATCGAGCCGACGGAGGAGGAGCCGGTCCGTCTCACCCCCGAGGAACTCGCCGCCCGCTTCGAGGGCCAGGTCACCACGGAGAACCTCGCCACGGCGCTGGACCTCGGCTACCTCGGCACCGACGGCGACGACATCGTCCACATCAGCCGCCGCCTGCTGGACGCCTCGGAGGCCCTGGTCCGCGAGGGTTTCCCGCTCGCGGAGGTCCTGGCCGCCGGCCGGAGCGTCCGCGAACACGCCGACGCCCTCGCCGAACTCTTCGCCGAACTCGTCCTGCGGCACGGCCCCCGGGAGGACATGGAGCGCCTGCGCCCCCTGGCCCGGAGCGTGGTGGAGGCGGAGGTTTCGCTGGCCCTGGACCGCCGGATGAGCAAGCGGGACCAGCCCTTCTCGTAAGGTGGACGGCCACAGCGTTGCGTCACGGGCGTCCACCGGAATCGGTCGAAGTCCCGTCCGTGCCGACGCCCGCCCGTCGAGCGCCCTTGAGGTCGGGCGCGACGTGCACGTGGCACGAAGTCTGTCCCGCCCCGGCCGCAATGCGCTCCGACTGGCTCGAGGCGTACACAGTCGACCGCTTCCAGGAGGCCACGTCGACGGAGGGGCCAGTCCCTCGCGAGCTTCTACTTGGAAGCGTCGTGCACGTCACTGTCGCCAAGGGCCGCAGCGGTGGCAGTCCCGCCCGGTGCCTCGGAGCGGACATCATCGCGCTTGACCTTCGCGCTCGGCGAGAACACCGGTCCACGTCACATCTCGAAGACCACCGTCACCGGAGCGTGATCCGACCATCGCTCCTCATGGCTGGCCGCCCGCTCCACGACCGCCTTGACGGCACGGGCGGCCAGCCCGGGGGTCGCGACGGCGAGGTCGATGCGCCAGCCCGAATCGTTGTCGAAGGCCCGCCCCCGGTAAGACCACCAGGTGTACGGCCCCTCGGCCTCCGGATGCAGTGCGCGTACGACGTCGACGTAGCCGCCGTCGGCCGGGTCCAGGACGCGGGTCAGCCACTCCCGTTCCTCCGGCAGGAATCCGGAGTTCTTGGTGTTGCCGCGCCAGTTCTTCAGGTCGGCCTGCTGGTGGGCGATGTTCCAGTCGCCGCATACGACGACCTCGCGCCCGTCGGCGGCGGCCCGCTCGCGCAGTTCCTTCAGGTGGGCGAGGAACGCGGCCATGAACCGGTACTTCTCGTCCTGCCGCTCGGTGCCGACCTCCCCGGAGGGGAGATAGAGGGAGGCGACGGTGACGCCGGGCAGGTCGGCCTCGACATACCGCCCGCTCGCGTCGAACTCGTCCGAGCCGAAGCCAACGCGCACACTGTCCGGCTCGCGCCGGGTGTAGAGAGAGACTCCCGCGCGCCCCTTGGCGGACGCGGGGGCGTGCACGACGTGCCATCCGCCGGGCGCGCGCACCCCCTCCGGGAGCTGCTGCGGCTCCGCGCGCACCTCCTGCAGGCAGAGCACGTCCGCGGAGGTCTCCGCGAGCCACTCCACGAAGCCCTTCTTCGCGGCGGCCCGCAGCCCGTTCACATTCACCGAGGTCACAGTCAGCACCAGGGCACGATACCGGCACACTGGACGGAGTCCCGATGTCCACCGCGCTTTCGCCTGCACGAATATACGATGCCTCACATGAATATACGTTCCGTTGCCTTCGATCACCCCGACGCCGTCAAGCTCAACGACGAGGTCCAGGCCGAGTACCACGTGCGGTACGGCGACGGGGGCGACGCCACGGCCCTCGACACGGCCGACTTCGCGCCGCCGAACGGCGTCTACCTGATCGCGTACGACGAGTCCGACCGCCCCGTGGCCACCGGTGGCTGGCGCAGCCAGGACGAGAACGGCGAGGGCAACGAGGACGGCGACGCCGAACTCAAGCGCATGTTCGTCGTCGAGGAGATGCGCGGCCGGGGCCTGGCCCGCCGCATGCTCGCGGCCCTGGAGGACGACGCCCGCGCGGCCGGCCGCCTCCGCATGGTCCTGGAGACCGGCACCAAGCAGCCGGAGGCCATTGCCCTGTACACCTCCAGCGGTTACGAGCCGTGTGTGAAGTTCGGCTACTACCGCCACTACGAGTCGAGCCGCTGCTACGCGAAGCCCCTGCGGGCGGACTTGTAATACGCGTCACATCCGACCGCCCCAACTCGCCTTCCGGTACCCACTGGGTCGCGGGTCGGGGCACCCCGGAAACGACAGAAATCCCGGCGATCGGAATGATCGCCGGGATCTCATCGTGCAGTGGACCTGTGGGGATTTGAACCCCAGACCCCCTCGATGCGAACGAGGTGCGCTACCAGACTGCGCCACAGGCCCTTGCAACGAGTGAAACTCTAGCATCCCCGTCGGGGTGCTTGGAAATCCGTTCCCTGACTGGTCAGGGACGGAGTCCCGGGAGGCGCCTCGCGCCTTCCCCGGGTCACTCGTTGGCCGCGCGCGGGCGCTCGCCGTCCTCGTACTGGTCGAACAGCGGCGTGCGGACGCGCTCGCGTGCCCGGCGCGCGGAGGCCGCGCGGCGCGCGTCGGTCCGGCCGTCCGCCGGCTTGTCGTCGGCGGCGGACTCCGCCGCCTCCGCCTCGCTCTCCGGCGCGACCGGCTTGGTCTCCTGCTCCGGCGCGACGGAGCTGGACCGCGCCGAACTCCAGGCGTCGGGCGCCCCCAGATCCACATCGGACGTGGCGCGGGGCGCGACCGGCGCGGTCACGTACGTCGGCAGTGGCACCGGCACCGGGTCCCAGCTGTCTCCGTGCCCGGGCCGCCGCTGCCGCTCACGCTGCTGGTCGACCCACTCGGCGTGATCGGTCTGTTCGACGAGAGCGCGCCGGTCAGCGGCGAGCGCGGACAGGCCGGGGTCGGTCTCGGCCCCTGGTCCCTCGTCCGGTTCGTCCGTGACCGCGCCATGGTCGAGGGGCGCACGCCGCCGCGGCTGGCGCTCCCGCAACCGCTGTGCGGCGACCTCGGCCTGACGCCGGTCCATGTGGTAGGCGAAGCGCCGGCGCTCCTGCGCGCGCAGATAGGCGATGTAGGCGCTGAGCATGACGGCGGGTACGCCCGGGGCCCACAGGAACGCCAACCCCCCGACGGCTGCGACGATCGCGCCCAGCGTGAACGCGACGAAGAGCAACACGGTGGTGCGTCGGCGGCGCGCGAGCGCCTTCGTACGCCGGGCGCGCGCCGCGGCCGTCTGCGCCGAGGACGCGCGCCGCGCAGCCGGAACTCGCTTGCGCTCGGAGGCTGATGCCGGGGCGGGCGTGGCGCCTGCCTGACGGGCCGCTGCGGACGGGGACTTGGCCGCCTGCGCGACCGCCTGGTCGCGCGCCGGTTCCTGGCGCCCGGGTGCCTCCGGCTCCGCCTCGGCCCGGACCTGACGACGGGTCGGAGGCATGGCGAAGGCCCGGACGTCCACCGAGTCGGTGACGGCGTCCGGATCACCGGCGTCCTGCTCCCCCTCAGGGGCGGAGCGCGCCCGCAGGTCCTTGGCGTATCGGCGCTCCATCCCCGCCCGTCCGGACAGCAGCCGGATGGCGGTGCTGAAGCGTTCCGTCGGACGGGCCTCGTTCAGCTCGTCCTGCCTACGGAGCCACATCGGCACCAAGTAGGCGGCCCAGGCCCCGACAATGACTGCGTAGATGAGGCCGCTGCTGCTCACGCCTCACACGGTAGAGGGGTTTGCGTGGGGCCATCTGCCAATTGCGTCGGTGTGTCGCACGATCTGGCTGATATTTCGAACTTTTTTTGTGACCGATGCGATCAGACGGCCACCGGAGCCGCGAATTCAATGCCCTGAGACGGTCATCAGTCGATCAATTTCGAACACGTATTCCATTTTCAGGCTAGCTGGGATTCCCTGGAGTGTTCTGCGGATTCCAGGGCACGTTCGGAGTGCCCGTCGTGCCCGGTGCCTTCGGCGACCCGCTCTGGGAGCGTTCCCTCCGCCAGCGGCCGAGCAACCCTTCGGGCACCTCTTCCGCGGTGAGGGCGAAGACGAGGTGGTCGCGCCAGGCTCCGTCGATGTGGAGATAACGCGGCCGCAGGCCCTCCTCGCGGAATCCGAGTTTCTCCACGACCCGGCGGCTGGGCCGGTTCTCGGGGCGAATGCAGACCTCGATGCGGTGCAGACCGACCGTGCGGAAACAGTGGTCCACCACGAGCGCGACGGCCGTCGGCATCACCCCGCGGCCGGCCACCGACCGGTCCACCCAGTAGCCGACGTGTCCCGAGCACATCGACCCCCAGGTGATCCCGGCGACCGTCAACTGCCCGACCAGGCGACCCTGGTACTCGATGACGAAGGGCAGCATGCGGCCCGCGTTCGCCTCCGAGCGCAGATGCCGGACCATCTGCCGGTAGGTCGGCCGGTGCGCGATCGGACCGCTGGGCGTGGGCGGCGGGATGGTCGCCTCCCAGGGGCGCAGCCAGTCGCGGTTGCGCCGGTTGACCTCGCGCCAGGCCCGCTGGTCGCGCACCCTTATGGGCCGGAGGACGACATCGCCGTCCACCAGCACGACGGGCCAGGATGGGCTGTTCAGCTCGCACCCCCGGTGCTGGGTCTGGGGTGGTCGCCGCCTCGGATCTGGTCGACGGCGTGCGCCAGCAGCGGTTCCAGGACGGCCAGGCCGTCCCGTACCCCGCCGGTGGACCCCGGAAGGTTGACGATCAGTGTCCGGCCCGCCACCCCGGCCAGACCACGGGAGAGCGCGGCGGTGGGCACCTTCTCCCATCCGAACGCGCGGACGGCCTCCGCGATGCCCGGTACCTCGTGGTCGATCACCGCGCGGGTCGCCTCGGGGGTCCGGTCGGTGGGCGAGATGCCGGTGCCTCCGGTGGTGACGACGACGTCGTACCCGGCTTCGACGGCCGCGCGCAGGGCGGCCGTCACGGGATCCCCGTCGGGCACGACCCGCGGGCCGTCCACGGCGAATCCGAAGCCCTCCAGGCCCGCCGCGACCAGCGGTCCGCCCTTGTCCTCGTAGACACCGGCGGCGGCGCGGTTGGAGGCGGTCACCACCAGCGCACGGTACGGCGCGCGCGGCGCACCACCGGCGGACGGCCCGGCGCTCACGCCCGGCTCCAGTCGCCCGACTTGCCGCCCGTCTTCTCCTCCACGCGTACGTCCGTGATGACAGCTCCCTTGTCGACCGCCTTGACCATGTCGATCACGGTGAGTGCGGCGACGGATACCGCGGTGAGGGCCTCCATCTCGACGCCCGTGCGGTCCGTCGTCTTCACGGTGGCCCGGATCTCCACGGCGTCCTCCGCGACCGACAGATCCAGTTTCACACCGGAGACCGACAAGGGGTGGCACAGCGGGATCAGGTCCGGGGTGCGTTTGGCGCCCATGATGCCCGCGATGCGCGCGGTGGCGAGGGCGTCGCCCTTGGGGACGCCCTCTCCGCGCAGCAACTCGATCACGCGGGGCGAGACGAGGACGCGTCCGCTGGCGCGGGCGGTACGCGCGGTCACGTCCTTGCCGGACACGTCGACCATGCGGGCGGCGCCCGCGTCGTCGATGTGCGTCAGGCGGTCTGGCGCAGGGCGTCCGGGGGTCTCCCCCCGGGAAGGCTCAGTCATGCTGTGTGGCGCTCCCGGTCCGGGCCCGTCGCGGTGCGGCGCTCGGGCCTGCTGTGCGCGACACGGTACCGCCAAGCCGGCGCGGAGGACCGGGCAGGACCGCCCGGCGGACGGGTACGCGCGCGCATCATCCGAGCAGGACGACCTCGACCTCGCTGCCGGGCTCGACGGACTCCACGTCCTCGGGTACGACGATCAGCGCGTCGGCGTGCGCCAGGGCGGCGACCAGATGCGAACCGGCGCCGCCCACGACGGTCACCTCGCCGTCGGCGTACGCCCCGCGCAGGAACTGCCTGCGCCCCTTGGGCGAGCCGAGCGCCCGGTCCGCCCTGAGGATGGCCTTGGTACGGGGCCGGTGCACGTCCGGGAGGCCCATCAGGGTGCGGATGGCCGGTCGGACGAACAGCTCGAAGGAGACGTACGACGACACGGGGTTGCCGGGCAGGGCCAGCAGGGGCGTGTGGTCGGGGCCGATGGAGCCGAAGCCCTGGGGCTTGCCGGGCTGCATGGCGAGCTTGCGGAAGTCGATGCCGCCGCCCGCCTCGTCCGCGTCACCGACGTGCGCCAGCGCCTCCTTGACGACGTCGTACGCCCCCACGCTCACGCCGCCGGTGGTGACCATCAGGTCGGCTCTGACGAGCTGGTCCTCGATGGTGGCACGCAGGGTGTCGGCGTCGTCGACGACCGCGCCCACCCGGTAGGCGATGGCACCCGCGTCCCGGGCCGCGGCGGTGAGGGCGAAGCTGTTGGAGTCGTAGATCTGGCCGCTGCCGAGTTCCTCGTCGGGCTGGACGAGCTCGCTGCCGGTGGACAGGACCACCACACGGGGGCGCGGGCGTACGCGTACCGAGCCGCGGCCGATCGCGGCGAGCAGCGCGATCTGCGGCGGGCCCAGCACGGTGCCCGCCTCCAGGGCGCGGTCGCCGGCCCGCACGTCGCTTCCCTTGGCGCGCACGTGCGCGCGTGCCTCGGCCGGCCGGTGCACGCGCACGTGCCCCTCGGCGCCCTCGGGCGCGAGGCGGCGCGCCACCATGCCCTCGACCGGCCCCTCGCCGAGTCCGCCGTCGGTCCACTCCACGGGGACGACAGCCTCGGCGCCGGGCGGCAGCGGGGCACCGGTCATGATCCGGGCGGCCTGACCGGGGCCGACCGGGGTGAGCTCCGCGGCGCCCGCCGCCACGTCCCCGACGACCTCCAGGACGGCCGGGAACTCCTCGCTCGCGCCCGCCACATCCGCGACCCGTACCGCGTACCCGTCCATGGAGCTGTTGTCGAACGGCGGCAGTGACACCGGCACCATGACGTCGTCGACCAGGACGCAGCCCTGGGCGTCGAGGAGTTGCAGCTCGATGACTTCCAGGGGGCGGACGGTGGTGAGGATGTCCTCCAGGTGCTCGTCCACCGACCACAGGTGGTTCTGGCCGGCGGGGCGGGTCGCGGCGCTGCTCAACTCTGCTGCATCTCCTCGGCTACGTAACTGCGAAGCCAGGTCCGGAAGTCCGGGCCCAGGTCTTCACGTTCGCACGCGAGCCTGACAATGGCACGCAGATAGTCGCCGCGGTCGCCGGTGTCATAGCGGCGGCCCTTGAAGACGACGCCGTGCACGGGGCCGCCGACCTTGCCCGCGGCGGTAGCCGCTGACGAATACGTCTGGGCGAGCTGCTGCAGGGCGTCGGTGAGTTGGATCTCGCCGCCGCGGCCGGGCTCGGTGCGCCGCAGTATGTCGAAGACGTGCGGGTCGAGGACGTAGCGGCCGATGATGGCGTAGTTCGACGGGGCGTCCGCCGGGTCCGGCTTCTCCACCAGGCCGGTCACCCTGACCACGTCGCCGTCGACCGTGGTCTCCACTTCGGCGCAGCCGTAGAGATGGATCTGCTCCGGGTCCACCTCCATGAGCGCGATCACGCTGCCGCCATGCTGCTCCTGTACCTCGATCATGCGCTGGAGCAGCGGGTCGCGCGGGTCGATCAGGTCGTCGCCGAGCAGGACGGCGAAGGGCTCGTGGCCCACGTGCGGGGCCGCGCAGAGCACGGCGTGGCCGAGGCCCTTGGGGTCGCCCTGGCGCACGTAGTGCATCGTGGCCAGGTCGCTGGACTCCTGGACCTTGGCGAGCCGGCTGGCGTCGCCCTTCTTCTGAAGCGCCGATTCCAGCTCGTAGTTGCGGTCGAAGTGGTCTTCCAGGGGACGCTTGTTGCGTCCGGTGATCATGAGGACGTCGTCGAGCCCCGCCGACACGGCCTCCTCGACCACGTACTGGATCGCCGGCTTGTCGACGACCGGCAGCATCTCCTTGGGAGTGGCCTTGGTGGCCGGCAGGAACCGGGTGCCGAGGCCCGCAGCGGGGATGACAGCCTTGCTGATCCTGGGGTGCGACTGAGTCATGTCCGCAACCTTATCCGGTGCCTTTGCGAAGAATCTGAGGCTCCGGTTAATTGGCACTCATATGAGCAGATTAGAAGGGATGCGGGGACGACCTGTGCAGCACGGTGAACCCGGGGGCGAGACTGACAAGCGAAAGTTGCGGCGAGAATTCCTGGGGGTGAGGAACAGGTTGACGACAGACGTCGTCAGGGAGTCGGCCGACGCGCTGGCCGAGCACGCTCTGGAACTGCCCGAGCTGGCGCGTGCGCGCACGGTGGCGGCGTACGTCTCCGTCGGGAGCGAGCCCGGCACCCTCGCGCTGCTCGACGCGCTGCTCGCGCGGGGCGTGCGCGTCCTGCTCCCCGCGCTCCTGCCGGACAACGACCTGGACTGGGGCGCGTACGCCGGGGAGGGCTCCCTCACGCGCGTCCAACACGGCGGGAAGATGGCGCTCTTCGAACCCGCCGGTGAACTCCTCGGCCCGGACGCCGTGCTCGCCGCCGACGTCGTACTGCTGCCGGGGCTCGCGGTCGACGCACGCGGGATGCGGATGGGGCGCGGTGGAGGGTCGTACGACCGCGTGCTGGCGCGTCTGGAGCACGCGGGCGCGCGCCCGGCGCTCGTGGTGCTTCTGTACGACACGGAGGTCGTCGAGCGCGTGCCCACGGAGGCGCACGACCGGCCGGTGCAAGCGGTGGTGACGCCGTCGGGCGCACGCCGGTTCGCGGGCTCCTGAGGTAGCCGGCGCGCGGGACGACGGCAGGCGCCGGTGCGTGAGACGGCCCTCCACGCGTGCGTGGAGGGCCGTTTCCGGCGGCGTGCGGTCAGGCAGCTCAGGGCTTCAGGACGAGCGTGTCGCCGGTGCTCTTGTCGACCGCCTTGTCCGAGAACGACCACGGGAGCAGTTCGCCGTCGGCCCACTTGCCGGTCTGGTCGGTGTAATGGGCGCTGAAGGCGTGGCCGGAGGCTCCGGTGAGGTTGATCCACTTGGATTTGTCGAGATCGTCGAGGTTGACGACCATCCGCATGGAGGGGACCCAGACGACGCCGTAGCCACCTGCGGCGTTCCAGCCGGTCGCGTTGACCGTGGCCTCGCCGCCGCTGAGCTTCCAGGGGCCGCGGTTGAGGACGTACTGGACGATGGCCGGGCCCTCGGTGCCCAGGGTCTGGTTCTTCAGGAACAGACGGTGCAGCCGGCCCCAGCTCCAGGTGTCGATGTCCTTGCCGAGCTTGGCGGTGAGCTCCCAGCGGGCGTCGATCATGGCGCGGGCGAACAGCTCGTTCATGTTGTCGGCCTTGGGGCGGGTACCGGACGCGGGCGTCTTCCACCAGTCGCTGTTCGGCTTGTCCATGAGGGTGCGGACCACCTCGAACCAGCGGTCGCCACCGTCCGGCTGGGCCTGGTCGGCGTCGCGCTCGCCGCACTCGCGGACCTTGGAGTCCTCGTCGACCGGACCGGTGCTGTCGGCCTTCTCGACCCACAGGCACTGGCCCTTGACCCGCAGTTCCTTGGGCAGTTTGTTGCCGAAGGCGAGCTTGAGGATGTTGCGCCAGACCGAGTTGAAGTAGGCGGCGGCCGCGGAGTCGGCGTCCTGGGTGTAGTCCCAGCCTTCGAGGAGCTTCTGCGCCTCGCGGACGTCCTTGTCGTCGAGGTTGATCTTCAGCAGCTTGGGCACCAGCAGCTTGGCGATCTCACTGCTGTTGTCCAGCTGCATCTGGCGCATGTCGTCGGTGGAGATCTTGCCACCGTCCTTGATCTTCGACTCGATCAGGTCGGTGATGCGCTGGCTGCGGGTGCCGTAGCCCCAGTCCGTGGTGAGCGTGTAGGGGTACTTGTCCTTGTCGACCACGGCCTGGTTGGCGGTGACGATGTAGCCGCGCTCCGGGTCGTACTCGTAGGGCAGTTCGTCCTGCTTGATGTACCCGGTCCACGCGTACTTGGAGTCCCAGCCGGGAGCCGGGATGGAGCCGTCGTCGGCCGACGAACGCGTGGGGATCTTGCCGGGCAGCGTGTAGCCGATGTGGTTCTTGGTGTCGGCGTAGATCAGGTTCTGCGAGGGCACGTCGAACTGGGCGGCCGCGGCACGGAAGCTGCTCCAGTCGGACGCCTTGTCGAGGGCGAAGACGGCGTCCATGGTGGTGCCCGGTTGGAGGGCGGTCCACTTCAGCGCGACGCCGTAGCCGTCGCCTCGGTCGGGTGCGGCGGTGTCGACGGAGGCCTTCTTGCCGACCTGGACGAGTTCGTCGTCGCGGTCGGACAGCAGGGGCATCCCGTCGGCGGTCTGGCGGACGACGATCTTCTTCGACGTGCCGCCGGCGACCTTGATGGTCTCCTCGCGGGTGGTGAAGGGCTTGGTCTTCCTGTCGTACAGGTAACCGTCGCCGGAGAGCTTCTCCAGGTAGAGGTCGGTGACGTCGACACCGGAGTTGGTCATGCCCCAGGCGATGTCGGCGTTGTGGCCGATGATCACACCGGGCATGCCGGCGAAGGTGTAGCCGGTGACGTCGTACTGGCACTTGCTGGAGACCGTCGTGCAGTGCAGGCCCATCTGGTACCAGACGGACGGCAGCGAGGCCGACAGGTGCGGGTCGTTGGCGAGCAGTGGCTTGCCGGTGATGGTGTACTTGCCCGCGACGACCCAGGAGTTGGAGCCGATGCCCTGGCCGTTCACACCGACGGCCGTGGGGACGTCGCCCAGGACGTTGTAGAGGCCCGCCAGCTGGCTTGTGAGCGCCGAACCGGTGGCCGACGAGGTGGAGGAGCCACTCGTGTCCGTCGAGGTTCCGGAGCCGCTTGCGGAGCCGCTCTGCTCGAACGTCTCGGTGAGCCCTTCGTACTGGCCCTCCTGGACGATCGGCTTGTTGCGGCTGTACGGGTACTCCGGGTAGAGGTCCTTGATCTGCTGCGGGCCGAGGCGGCTGGCCATCAGGGCCCGGTCGATCTCGTCCTTCATGTTGCCGCGCAGGTCCCAGGCCATCGCCTTCAGCCAGGAGACCGAGTCGACGGGCGTCCACTGCTCGGGCTTGTAGTCGTTGATGAAGCCGAGAGCCGCGTACTCCAGGGAGATGTCCTTGCCGTCCTTGCCGGCGAGGTAGGCGTTGACTCCCTTGGAGTAGGCCTGGAGGTACTTCTTCGTCGAGTCCGACAGCTTGGTGTCGTACTCCTCCTTCGCGACCCGGTCCCAGCCCAGGGTGCGCAGGAACTCGTCGTCCTTCACCTGGCCCTTGCCGAACATCTCGGACAGGCGCCCGGAGGTCATGTGGCGGCGCACGTCCATCTCGTAGAACCGGTCCTGCGCCTGGACGTAGCCCTGCGCCATGAACAGGTCCGCGTCGGACGAGGCGTAGATCTGCGGGATTCCGTAGCCGTCCCGCTTCACGGTCACGGGTCCGGAGAGGCCCTTGAGCGTGAGCGAACCCTTGGTCTGCGGGAAGGACGCGCGGACCGTGCTGATCGACCAGTACGCCCCGTAGGCGATGCCCCCGACGATGGCGAGGACGAGCACCAGAACGATCAGGCGGGCTTTGCGCCCCTTCTTCCTGCCGGACTTGCCAGGCTTGTCACCCGATGTGGCGGTGGTGTTGGGGGGCATCGCTGTCCTTGCTGTCCTAACGCGAGCGGCAGGCGGTCCTGGAGTGCTGGAGCAACCATAGGCGCAGGGCCTCACGCGCCTTGACGCGGAGTCGGGAACCGGCGGGCACGGCCGGTCGATCTTGCCTCGCGCAACGTCAAGAAAGCGTCAAGAGTTAGGTAAGGTAACGAAGTACTTGGGTGCGGAGCGCCGCAGCCTCGGGTCCTGTGTACGTGAGCTTTCGCGTCGCCCGCGCGCGAGCCGACGAAGGGAATCGCCACTGACTGTCCAGCACCTCAACCAGCTCCTGCTCGTCTGCTCCCTGGTCCTGCTCGTCGCCGTCGCGGCGGTCCGGATCTCCTCGCGCAGCGGGCTCCCCAGCCTGCTCGTGTACCTGGGGATCGGCGTCCTCATGGGCCAGGACGGCATCGGCGACATCCACTTCGACAACGCCGAACTGACCCAGGTCATCGGATACGCGGCCCTGGTCGTGATCCTGGCCGAGGGCGGTCTCGGCACGAAGTGGAAGGCGGTCGAACCGGTCCTGGCGTCCGCGTCCGTGCTGGCCCTGGTCGGGGTCGGGGTGAGTGTCGGGGTCACCGCGGCGGGCGCGCACTATCTGGTCGGGCTGGAGTGGCGGCAGGCGCTCATCATCGGAGCGGTGGTCTCCTCGACGGACGCGGCGGCGGTGTTCTCCGTGCTCCGGCGCATTCCCCTCCCCGCGCGCGTGACGGGCACGCTGGAGGCCGAGTCCGGCTTCAACGACGCCCCGGTGGTCATCCTGGTCGTCGCCTTCTCCACCGCGGGCCCGGTCGAGCACTGGTACGTCCTGCTGGGCGAGATAGCCCTGGAGCTGGCCATCGGTGCGGCCATGGGCCTCGCGGTCGGCTGGCTCGGCTCCTGGGGCCTCAAGCATGTGGCACTGCCCGCCTCCGGCCTCTACCCGATCGCCGTGATGGCCATCGCGGTCACGGCGTACGCCGCCGGCGCACTGGCGCACGGCAGCGGCTTCCTCGCCGTGTACCTCGCCTCCATGGTGCTCGGCAACGCCAGGCTGCCGCACTGGCCCGCCACGCGCGGCTTCGCCGAGGGACTCGGCTGGATCGCCCAGATCGGCATGTTCGTCCTGCTCGGCCTGCTGGTCACCCCGCACGAACTCGGCGACGACATCTGGCCGGCCCTGATCATCGGGCTCGCGCTCACCATGGTGGCCCGGCCCCTGAGCGTGATCGTCAGCCTCGCGCCGTTCCGTGTGCCGTGGCGGGAGCAGACCCTGATGTCCTGGGCCGGCCTGCGCGGCGCCGTCCCCATCATCCTGGCGACGATCCCCATGGTGAACGGCGTCGACACCAGCCACCGGATCTTCAACATCGTCTTCGTCCTGGTCGTCGTCTACACCCTCGTCCAGGGGCCGACGCTGCCCTGGCTGGCCCGCAAGCTGCGGCTCGGCGACTACCCGGAGGCGGCCGACCTCGGCATCGAGTCCGCGCCCCTGGAGCGGCTGCGCGGGCACCTGCTGTCCGTCTCGATCCCGGAGGGCTCGCGGATGCACGGCGTAGAGGTCAACGAGCTGCGGCTGCCCGCCGGGGCCGCCGTCACCCTGGTCGTCCGCGAAGGAAAATCGTTTGTTCCGCTGCCCACGACGGTGCTGCGGCGCGGGGACGAACTCCTCGTGGTCGCCACCGACCCGGTACGCGACGCCGCGGAGCGCCGGCTGCGCGCGGTCGGGCACGGAGGCAAGCTGGCGAGCTGGCTGGGCACGAACGGAACGGCGAGCGCGGGGGCGGGGCCGGGGTCGCCCTCCGGGCGGTGAGCGCGGGCCCACTGGGCGGTCTGGGCCGCCGGGGGCGCGGGACGGCCGCGGCCGCGGGCGCGCGAGGCGCGTGTTAAGGGTGCGTTTCGGGCGGTTCACACCCCGCCCAATCCCAGGTGAACGCCCCCTATGGTGCCCGTTTTCACAGGTGTGCGGCGTGTGGAGCCCTGTACGATGAAAGCACCCTGATCGAACCAACTCTGCCTGACGCAGAGCTGGCGCGACCGTATGGCGGCCGGATCGCTCTTCGCAGTGGACACCGGTATCTACCGCAGTTCCGCGCAAGAGGACAGCTCTCGGCGCCCCCGCACGGGCGCGCTACCAGGCGGCAGAAAGGCACGGGCCGTGGAATCCACGGTCACCACCGAGCCGTCGGAGAACTCGGCGACGCCGCCCCGCCCGGGATACGGACAGCTGCTGCGCACCCGCGGCGCCTGGACGTTCCTGCTCCCCGGTTTCGCGGCGCGCCAGCCGTTCGCGATGCTCACCATCTCGATCGTGCTGCTCGTGCAGCACACCACCGGCTCGTACGGCGCCGCGGGCGCCGCCGCCGCGGTCACCGGTGTCTCCATGGCGCTGTTCGCGCCCTACAGCGGGCGCCTCGCCGACCGCTACGGGCAGCGCGCGGTGCTGATCCCCGGAGTGCTGGTCCACACGCTGTCGGGGCTCGCCTTCACGGCGCTCGCGCTGGCGCACGCGCCCTTGTGGGCGCTGTTCGTGGCGGCCGTGCCGACCGGGGCCTCGGTGCCGCAGGTCGGCCCCATGGTGCGCGCCCGCTGGGGCGTGAAGCTCCAGGACTCACCCCTCATGTCCACCGCGGCCGCCTTCGAGTCCGTCACGGACGAGCTCACCTTCGTCTTCGGCCCGCTGCTCGCGACCGCCCTGTGCACCGCCGTGGCCCCGGCCACCGGCCTGGTCACGGAGGCCGCGCTGACCTTGGTCGGCGGTCTCCTCTTCGCCGCGCAGAACAGCACCCAGCCGCGGGTGGCCGCCACCGGCCACGCGCGCGTGCAGCATGTCTCCGCGCTCCGCGTCCCCGGCGTGCGGGTGCTGGTCGTCGCCTTCCTCGGCATCGGATCGGTCTTCGGCGGCATGCAGGTCTCGCTCGCCGCGTTCACCGAGTCGATCGGTGAGCCCGGCCTGAACGGCGTCCTGTACGGCACGTTCGCCGCGGGCAACATGCTCTCGGGCATCGTCTGCGGCGCGATCGTCTGGAAGGCCGCCCCGCACCGGCGCCTGGTCGTCGGTTACGCGGCGCTGGCGCTGACCGCGTCGGCGCTGTGGACCTCCCATTCCGCGCTCGTCCTGGCGGGCCTCGGTCTGCTGGTCGGCATGTGCATCGCGCCCGCGCTGATCACCGGCTACACGTTGGTCGAGGGCCTGGTCCCCGCCGGCGCCCGCACAGAGGCGTTCACCTGGCTGACCGGCGCGGTGGCGCTCGGCCAGGCGGCCGCGGTCACGGTCGCCGGACAACTGGAGGACCGCCTGTGGGGCGGCGCCGGATTCCTGGTGCCGATGGCGGGCACGGTGCTCGCCCTGGTGACCCTTCTGGCGCTGCGCTCGCGGCTCGTCACCCGGCCCCGGAACCGTACGGTCGCACGTGGCGTCGGTCACCGCGTGCCGGTGACGGTGGACTGATCCTCGGGAATACGTCACTATGGACCGTCGTTAGCACTCAATGAGTGAGAGTGCCAGGAGGAAGACAGTGCCGACCTACCAGTACCAGTGCACCGAGTGCGGCGAGGGCCTCGAGGCGGTGCAGAAGTTCACCGACGACGCCCTGACCGAGTGCCCCAACTGCGGTGGCCGCCTGAAGAAGGTGTTCTCCGCCGTCGGCATTGTCTTCAAGGGCTCGGGTTTCTACCGCAACGACAGCCGCGGCTCCTCGTCGAGCAGCAGCCCCGCGTCGAAGCCGTCGAGTTCCGGCTCGTCGAGCACGTCGTCCGACTCGAAGTCGTCGTCCTCGACGTCATCCTCGGGCTCGACGTCCTCCTCGGGCTCCGCCAGCAGCTCCGCCGCCTGAGGCTCCTTCTCCCGGACCCCGCCATCTCGTGTGACGGCGGGGTCCGAGGTGTTCCCGGGCACCGGGTCCGGCGTGCCGCGACGGCCAGCTAGTGTGCTGGGCATGGTGAACGCAGAGATCGGCGTAATCGGCGGCTCCGGCTTCTACTCCTTCCTCGAGGACGTGACCGAGGTCCAGGTCGACACGCCCTACGGGCCTCCCAGCGACTCCCTTTTCCTCGGCGAGATCGCCGGCCGCCGGGTCGCCTTCCTGCCCCGTCACGGACGCGGCCACCATCTGCCGCCGCACCGCATCAACTACCGGGCCAACCTCTGGGCGCTGCGCTCCGTCGGCGTGCGCCAGGTACTGGGCCCGTGCGCGGTGGGCGGTCTGCGCCCCGAGTACGGGCCGGGCACGCTCCTCGTGCCGGACCAGATGGTGGACCGTACGAAGTCCCGGGCGCAGTCGTACTTCGACGGGCTGCCGCTGCCCGACGGCACCGTGCCGAACGTGGTGCACGTGTCCCTGGCCGACCCCTACTGCCCCACCGGGCGGGCCGCGGCGCTCAAGGCGGCTCGCGGCCGGAACTGGGAGCCGGTGGACCGGGGCACGCTGGTCGTGATCGAGGGGCCGCGCTTCTCGACCCGCGCCGAGTCGCTGTGGCACCAGGCGCAGGGCTGGTCCGTGGTGGGCATGACCGGTCATCCGGAGGCGGCGCTCGCCCGCGAACTGGAGCTCTGCTACACGTCGTTGACGCTGGTCACCGACCTGGACGCGGGCGCCGAGACCGGTGAGGGCGTCTCGCACGACGAGGTACTGCGGGTGTTCGCGGCGAACGTGGACCGGCTGCGGGGCGTACTGTTCGACGCGGTGGCGGCCCTGCCGGAGAACACGGCACGGGACTGCCTGTGCACGAACGCGCTCGGCGGGATGGACCCGGGATTCCCGCTGCCGTAGCACGGGCGCCGGAGCGGTCATCGTGCGGCCGCGCCGCTGTGGAAAACGGGCGGAACTCCTCGTTCGGGTGGCGGAGTTGTCCACAACCCGTGGGTAGCCCACGGGCTCCGACGCGTTTCGGCGCGAGGCCTCATCGTGGCCTCGCAAGCCGATTCCTCGTCGCAGGTGGTGATCCACATGTCCGTTCCCCCACCCTCCTCCCCCGTCTTCCCCCCTCCCCTGCGCGTCCCGCGCCCGCTGGGCACGGACGCCCCCGCCACCTGCGAGGTCCCGCAATTCGACCCGGTGCGGGTACGCGGCGGGAGCCACCTGCTGGGGCGGCTGCTGCGGCACCGCAGGCGGGCCCTCGCGGCCGGCCTCGCGGTCACGGCGGCGGCGCTCGTCGCGGCCGGGCCCCGCGCCGCCACGGATCCCCTGCACGCCGAGCGGACCCGGAAGCATCCGGTCACCCAGCCGGTACGGCGGCACGCCCCGCCCGTGGACATGGTGACGGCGCCGGTGCGGATCGCCGACGCCGCCACGGTCCGCCTGCTGCGCTCCGGCGACCGGGTGGACGTCATCGCCGCCGGGGATCCCGCGACGGGCGGGGAGGCCCGGGTGATCGCGCGTGGGGTGCGTGTGAAGGAGCTGCCGGAGCCGGTCGAGGGGGCCTCGGAAAGCGGGGCGCTGGTGGTGCTCTCGGTTCCGCGCACCGCCGCGGCACGGCTGGTCGGCGCGAGCGCCACGGCACGGCTGGCGGTGACGTTGTGCTGAACAGCCTGGGGAAGTTTCTTGGCCGAATCCTGTCAAGTCGCTCGTTCGAGCGGCCGGATTGGGCCAGATGGCCGCATGGTGGCGTAGGTTGCGGAGCGTTTTGTTCCACACCCTGTGCATGCGAGGAGAGTCCCCGAGGTGAGCGAGAAGCAGGATCCGGGCATATGGCAGGGCTTCAAGGCCTTCCTGATGCGTGGAAACGTCGTCGATCTGGCAGTAGCGGTGGTCATCGGCGCCGCCTTCACGAACATCGTCAACTCGGTGGTGAAGGGGATCATCAACCCGCTGGTCGGGTCGATCGGCACGAAGAACCTCGACAGCTACAGCTCGTGCCTGAAGGACCCGTGCGCGTTGAACCCGGACGGCTCGGTGAAGAGCGGCATCCGGATCATGTGGGGCTCCGTCCTGGGAGCCACGCTGAGCTTCGTGATCACCGCGGCGGTCGTGTACTTCCTGATGGTCCTGCCGATGGCGAAGTACCTGGCCCGAATAGAGGCCCGCAGGAGGGCGAGGGGGGGCACGCGCGAGGTCGTCGAGGTGACCGAGCTGGAGGTGCTGCAGCAGATCCGCGACGCCCTGGTCGCGCAGCGCGGGTCCGGGCTCAACGAGCGCTAGCGACACTGCCTCGGGCGGCCCTGGCGACCGCGCGGGCCGCCCGGCGGTGGTGGGGCCGGGCGACGGCGCGGACGGTTCAGAGGTGGTGGGGCGGCTTCTCGTCGAGGAAGCGCTTGAGGTCGGCCGCGGAGTCCCGGTCCGGCCGCTCGCCCCAGCCGCCGTCCGTGTCGTCCGAGGACTGCCGGTCCAGCGGATCGTCGAAGATCAGCGCGGCCTTCGGGTCGCGCGGCTCGGGCTCGGGGGCGGCGGTGCTCATGCCTCAAGAGTACGGTCCGTACGGTCCCGGCCCGGCCGAGGTGTCCGGCGGCCCGGGACCTGCCACCCGGCCCGACCGGTACGCGGCCGCGCACGAGGCCACGGATGCCGTGGCCACCGCGGATTCCGTGGCCGCGGTCGAGCCCGCTGACTCCGAGTTCTTCGCGGGCCCGGATCTGCTCACCGGATTCCGTGCGTTCCTGGACGAGCAGTTCAGCCGGCCGTTCGATCGCGACGAGCAGGCCCCGGACGCTGGCACAACGACGGTCCACGAGCCGTACCGCGACACCACCGCGGAGACCGTCCCGGCGCTAGCCCGCGTCGCGCGCCCGGGCGTCAGCGTCACCCATGACCGCGTCCACACCGTCCACACCGTTCGTCCGGCGGTCCGGCCGGGACTGCACCTGCGCCCTTCTCGCCCTGCCCATCGCCCTCCCCCCTCTCCGCTCGTGAACACGCTCACAAGCTTTCGGTGTCCTTTTCTGCTGTGCTGGACGCATGACGTCGAGTTCCGCTCCGGCGCCCGCTTCCCAGGGCGCGCCCCAGCACCTCCGGCCGCTGCGCCGGCTCACCGCGCGCGGGCGCGACGAAGCCCACCGCGTCGCCTCCCCGCTCGAGCTCTTCTTCGACCTGTGTTTCGTGGTGGCCATCGCAGGGGCGGGTGGGGAGCTGGTGCACGCCGTCGCGGAGGGCCGTCCCGGCCTGGGCATCCTGAACTACGCGATGCTGTTCTTCGCCATCTGGTGGGCCTGGATGAACTTCACCTGGTTCTCCTCGGCGTACGACAACGACGACGCGCTCTACCGGGTCGTCACCCTGATCCAGATCGCCGGCGTGCTGGTGCTGGCGGCCGGCATCTCGCGGGGCTTCGCGGACCACGAGTACATGGCGGTCTGGCTGGGCTACGTGATCATGCGGCTGGCGATGGCCGCGCAGTGGCTGAGAGCCGCACGATCGGCCGAGGGGGCGGAGAGAGCAATGGCCCTCCGGTACGCGGGCGGCGTGCTGCTGTGCCAGGTCGGCTGGACGGGCCTGGTGCTGCTGCCGGAGCAGGCGCGCGCCTGGGTGTTCCTGGTGATGGCGGTCGTCGAGATGTGTGTGCCGCTGTACGCGGAGAAGGCCCATGCGACCTCGTGGCATCCGCACCACATCGCCGAGCGGTACGGGCTGTTCACGATCATCGTGCTCGGGGAGACGATCGCGGCGGCGACCGTCGCCGTGAAGTCGGCCGTGGCCGAGCATGACGCGCTGGGCGAGCTGCTGCCGATCGCCGCGGGCGGTCTGCTGATCGTCTTCTCCGCGTGGTGGATCTACTTCGTGGTGCCGATTCACGGCCATCTGCGCTCCAACAGGCAGTCGTTCCTTTGGGGTTACGGCCACTACCTGATCTTCGCGTCGGCGGCCTCGATCGGCGCGGGCCTGGAGGTGGCCGTGGAGCAGGCGGTCGGCACTGCGCACATCTCGACGCCGGCCGCCTCCGCGGCCGTGACCCTGCCGACGGCGCTGTACCTGCTGACCGTGTGGGCGCTGCACTCGCGGTACTTCAAGGTCGGCATCGCCCAGCAGCTGGTGCTGCCGGTGACGGCGCTGCTGGTGATCTGCTGCACCTTCCTGGGCGACCGGGCGGTGCCGGCGGCGGGCCTGGTGTCCGCGCTGGCGGTGGCGACCGGGACGGCCCTGACGGCGCGCGCGGCCAGTCGTGAGCGCCCGGCGGACGCCACCGCGGGCGCCTCCTGACGCTCCGGGTCCAGGGCGGTCTGGGCCAGACTGGCCGTCATGACAGTTGACGCATTGACGGACGTGGCCGGGCTGCGGGTGGGACACGCGTCGCGCAGCGGCGACGGCTGGCTCACCGGCACCACGGTGGTCCTCGCTCCCGAGGGCGGCGCGGTCGCCGCGGTGGACGTGCGCGGCGGCGGTCCGGGCACCAAGGAGACGGACGCGCTCGACCCGCGCAACCTGGTGCAGCGAGTGGAGGCGATCGTGCTCACGGGCGGCAGCGCCTACGGGCTCGACGCGGCGTCCGGGGTGATGGCCTGGCTTGAGGAGCGCGGGCGTGGGGTGCGGGTGGGGGCGGATCCGGCGCACGTGGTGCCGGTCGTGCCCGCCGCCTGCGTCTTCGACCTGGGGCGGGGCGGGGACTTCCGGGCCCGGCCGGACGCGGCCATGGGGCGCGCGGCGGTCGAGGAGGCCGCGGCGAGCGCGCCCGGGGCGCCGGTGCCGGAGGGGTGCGTGGGCGCCGGCACGGGCGCCGTGGCCGGGGCGCTGAAGGGCGGGGTGGGCAGCGCGAGCGCGGTGCTGGAGTCGGGGATCACGGTGGCCGCGCTGGTGGTGGCCAATGCCGCCGGCGCGGTGATGGATCCCGAAACGGGCGTGTTGTACGGGGAGTTGCTCCAGGGGCGCGTGGAGTACCCAGAGGAGCGGGTGCACGAGGCCGCGCGCCGGCGGCTCGCCGAGGCCGCAGCCGGCAACGGGCTCCCGCCGCTCAACACCACGTTGGCGGTGGTGGCGACCGACGCCGACCTCTCCAAGGCGCAGGCACAGAAGCTGGCCGGCACGGCGCACGACGGGATCGCGCGCGCGGTGCGGCCGGTGCATCTGCTGCACGACGGGGACACGGTGTTCGCGCTGGCGACGGGTGCGCGTCCGCTCGACGCGAGCCCGCTCGCGCTCAACGAGATCCTCGCGGCCGGCGCGGATCTGGTGACGCGCGCCGTCGTGCGCGCCGTGCGCGCCGCCGAGTCCGTGGCCGGGCCGGGCGGAGTGTGGCCGTCGTACGGGGAGTTGTACGGGGTGCGATGACGGCGGCGGGGGCGCGCCCCCATTGTCGCGCGCCCTCACCGATTGTCCCGGTTCTGTCACGTGATGGCGTTCGCGGCCGCCCGGGGGAACCCGAACCCGCGTCGGTGCCCTCTCTCTCCACGCACTGGAGCGGATCACGCACATCACAAGAACTTGGAGCAGCCCGTGACAACGCCGGACATTGCAGCGCGGCGCGCACTGGGGGCCTGTGCCGCCCTGATGGTCGGCGCCCTCACCCTGACCGCCTGCGGCGGCAACGCCAGCGCCAAGAGCGACGACAGCGGGGGCGGGCAGGACAGCGCCGCCAAGACGTCGACCGCGAAGATCGTCATCTCGGCGAAGGACGGTTCGACCGGCGCGTCCATCAACACGACCGGCGTGCAGGTCAGCGACGGCAAGCTGACCGTCGTGAAGATGACCGTGGCAGGGTCGGGGCAGTCCGTGGACGGCACCCTCTCGGCGGACGGCAGCACCTGGAAGCCGAAGGAGCAGCTGGAGCGCGGCACGAAGTACGAGATATCGGCGACCGCGAAGGACCCCAAGGGGCTCACGGCGGCGGCCAACTCCATCTTCACCACCGTCAATTCGACGAACAGCTACATCGGGACGTACACGCCGGACAACGGGACGACGGTCGGCGTGGGGATGCCGGTCTCGTTCAACTTCGACAAGGTCATCAGCGACAAGAAGGCCGTGCAGTCGCACATCACGGTCACGTCCAGCAGCGGCCAGCAGGTGGTGGGGCACTGGTTCGGCTCGCAGCGGCTGGACTTCCGGCCGCAGGACTACTGGAAGGCCGGCTCCAAGGTCACGATGAAGATCGACCTGGACGGGGTCGAGGGTGCGAACGGCGTCTACGGGGTGCAGAAGAAGACGGTGACCTTCACCGTCGGGCGTTCGCAGGTCTCCACGGTCGACGCGAACACGCAGACCATGACGGTGGTCCGGGACGGCAAGACGCTCAAGTCGGTGCCGGTGTCGACGGGCAGCCCGGAGCACACGACGTACAACGGTCAGATGGTGATCTCCGAGAAGTTCACCCAGACCCGGATGAACAGCCAGACGGTCGGCCTGGGCGGGGAGTACGACATCCCGGACGTGCCGCACGCGATGCGGCTGACGCAGTCGGGGACGTTCATCCACGGCAACTACTGGTACAACAAGGGCAACCCGCCGTTCGGGCGCGAGGGCACCAGCCACGGCTGTGTGGGGCTCGCGGACGTGCAGGGCGCGCAGGGTGACACGACGGCCAAGTGGTTCTACGACAACTCCCTCATCGGGGACGTCGTGATCGTGAAGAACTCCCCCGACAAGACCGTGCAGCCGGACAACGGGCTCAACGGGTGGAACCTGTCGTGGAACGAGTGGACTGCCGGAAGCGCCGTCTGACCGGCTGGTTTTGACAGATCACCGGGCCGCGCGGGAACTTTTCGCGCGGCCCGCGTGTTTTCCCGGCGTACGTTTTCTCGGTTCCCGGACATGATGTCCGATCGAGGGGCTACGGTATGCACCCACAAGGTGACATGCAGCAACGCCGGGAGAAACCTTGAGCGTTCCGTACGAGACGGCAGCGTACGAACCAGCCGAGTCGCCCGAGTCTCCGGAGGAGCATCTCGCGCGGCTCCTCGGCCGTGCCCTGAACTCCTTCGAACTGCCCGACGAGGCGGTAAGGCAGCTGGACTGCGCGCTGGCGCACGACAGTTCGCTGCACTCCGCACACCACAGCGCGGGCCTGCACCGGGAGACCTACCGGCACACCTGGCTGCTCGCCGACGGCTCGGCGGTCACTCTGTGGGAGCTCGTGCACAACACCGCGCCGGGCAGCGCCCCGCAGGCCGAGGTGTACGTCGACGAGGAGGAGCTGCGGGCCGCGACGGCGCGGCTGCCGTTGCCGCCGGACGCGCCGGACTTCGAACTGCCGGTGCTGATGACGCTGGCGGCGGTCCCCGGACCCCGGCACGTGTACGTACCGGACGACTCCGCGGACCACGCGCGCCGGCTTCTGCGCCGTGCGGAGAACCCCGACCGGCCGGATACGGAGACGGCCGAGATGCTGGCGACGGCGTTCGCGCACCAGATCACCCAGGCGTTCGGACGACCGGGGCGGGCGGGCCGGACCGGACTGAGCTTCTCGCTCTACGAGCACGCGTTCCTGCTGAGCGACGGCCGGGAGCTGTCCCTGTGGGAGGTCGAGCACACCGCGACGCCGGACGGCCGGCACATGTGCGAGGTGTACCCGTCGGAGGACGCGGCCCGGGAGGCCATGGAGCGACGGGCGGCGCGGCGGCCCTGAGCCCGGCGCACCCACCAAGCGTTCCTCAGCGGCCGCCGAGTCGGCGTACCAGGCCGGCGAAGGCGTCCTGTTCGGCCGGGGTGAGTTCGACGGACTCGCGTGGCGGGCCGGCCTGGAGCTGGTGCGGGTGGCCGGGGAGGAAGCGGCCCGGGTGCCAGGCGGTGGCCTCGCGGCGGGTGTGACGCAGCACGCGCATCAGGACGACCACCCAGGCGACGGTCGCCAGAGCGAGGGCGGTCACTCCGATCAGCTGGAGGGGCGCGACGTGCTCAGACATGCGCCCCAGTACACACCACGGTCCGGGACTTTGGCCCCGGACCGTGACGTATCTCGCAGGTGCCGTGAACAACTCACAGCGAATCAAAGGGACAAGAGGGTGCGGGTGATCAGGCCGCGACGGGCTGCTTGGTCTCCTTCGTGGTGGCGGCCGGGCCGGCCGCGGAGCCGCCCGCCGGGGTCTGCGGGGCCGGCTTGCGCAGGCCCTTGAGAACGACGACCAGGGCCGTGGTGACACAGACACCGGCGGCGATGGCGATCAGGTACAGGAACGGGTTGCCGATCAGCGGGACCACGAAGATGCCGCCGTGCGGGGCGCGCAGGGTGGCGCCGAAGGCCATCGACAGGGCGCCGGTGATCGCTCCGCCGACCATCGAGGAGGGGATGACGCGCAGCGGGTCGGCGGCCGCGAAGGGGATCGCGCCCTCGGAGATGAAGGACGCGCCCAGGACCCAGGCGGCCTTGCCGTTCTCGCGTTCGGTCTCGGTGAAGAGCTTGCCGCGCACGGTGGTGGCCAGGGCCATCGCCAGCGGCGGGACCATGCCGGCCGCCATGACCGCCGCCATGATCTTCATCGCGGAGTCGCTGGGGTTGGAGACCGCGATACCCGCCGTGGCGAAGGTGTACGCGACCTTGTTGACCGGGCCGCCGAGGTCGAAGCACATCATCAGGCCGAGCAGGGCGCCCAGCAGGACGGCGTTGGAGCCGCTGAGGCCGTTCAGCCAGTCGGTCATGCCCTTCTGGGCGGAGGCGATGGGCTTGCCGATGACGACGAACATCAGGAACCCGACGATCGCGGAGGAGATCAGCGGGATCACCACCACCGGCATGATCCCGCGGACCGCCGCCGGGATCTTCACCTTCTGGATCGCCAGCACCACACCGCCGGCGAGCAGACCGGCGACGAGGCCGCCGAGGAAGCCCGCGTTGATGGTGGACGCGATCATGCCGCCGACGAAGCCGGGCACCAGACCCGGCCGGTCCGCCATGCCGTAGGCGATGTAGCCGGCCAGTACCGGGACCAGGAAGCCGAAGGCCACCGCGCCGATCTGGAAGAGCAGGGCGGCCCAGCTGTCGCTCTGGGTCCACACGAAGTGGGTCATGACCGAGGGCGCGGACTTGATCTCGTAGCCGCCTATCGCGAAGCCGAGGGCGATCAGGAGACCGCCGGCCGCGACGAACGGAACCATGTAACTCACGCCGGACATCAGCCACTTGCGCAGCTTGGTGCCGTAGCCCTCGGACTCGTCTCCGGCCCGCTCGACCGGGGTGGGCGCCGATCCGGAGGTGACCTCTCCGCGTTCGGCCCTGGCGCGCACCTCGCCGATCAGCTCGGCGGGGCGGTTGATGCCCGCCTTCACGCCGACGTCGACGGTCGGCTTGCCGGCGAAGCGGTCCTTGTCACGCACCGGCACGTCGTGCGCGAAGATCACGCCGTCGGCCTTCGCGATGACCTCGGGGGCGAGCCGGGTGAAGCCGGCCGAGCCCTGGGTCTCGACGACGAGTTCGACGCCCGCCTCGCGGCCAGCGTTCTCCAGGGACTCGGCCGCCATGTAGGTGTGGGCGATACCCGTGGGGCAGGAGGTGACGGCGACGATACGGAAGGGGCGCCCGGCAGTCGTATCCGCGCCGGAGCCCGGGGTGGGCGCCTGCGCCGTGTTTGCCGCTGCGGCGCCGGCGGAGGCCGCCGCCGGCGTCGCAGCGGTGCTCTGGGAGGCGCTCACGGCGCCCTCAGCGGCGCTCGCGGTGCCCTTCGTGCCCGCGCCGGCGCCCGTGTCACCAGCGCCCGCGGCCTCCGCGCCCTTCGTGGGTGCCTTGTCCCCCCGGATCAGCGCCGCAGCCGTCTCCGCGTCGGCCGCCGACCGCAGCGCGTCGGTGAACTCGCTGTTCATCAGCTGGCGGGCCAGTGAGGAGAGGATCGTGAGGTGGGCGTCGTCGGCGCCGGCGGGGGCCGCGATCAGGAAGACGAGGTCGGCGGGGCCGTCCGCCGCGCCGAAGTCGATGCCGGCGGCGCTGCGCCCGAAGGCGAGCGTCGGCTCGGTGACGTGGGCGCTGCGGCAGTGCGGGATGCCGATGCCGCCGTCGAGGCCGGTCGGCATCTGGGCCTCGCGGGCGGCCACGTCGGCGAGGAAGCCCTCCAGGTCGGTCACCCGGCCCAGGGCCACCATGCGCTCGGCGAGGGCGCGCGCCGCCGCTTCTTTGGTGTCGGCGGACAGGTCGAGATCGACCAGGTCCGCGGTGATCATGTCGCTCATCGCGGGCTCCTATGCACGCGTATCGCCCGGGGTGTGGGGTGGGCGGTTTCGGGGACGGGGGTGCCGTGGGGGGCGGGGTGGGAGGAGGGGCCGGGGAAGCCCCGCCTCCCGGGGACGCCGGGGCGGCTCAGGGTGCCCCGTCGGCCCGTCGGCGCGGCGAGTAAAGAGGAGGAACCTCGCCGCTCGTGGGCCGGTTGTCGGCGGGCGGCGCCGGGGAGGAGCGCGGCCGCGTGCAGGGTCGTACGAGCGTTCATGACACCGGCTCCGTAAGTTCGCGGTCGACGGGGACGCGGTCGGTGACGGTCACCGCCGTGGGGTGCAGGTCGGCGGGGGTGGGCATCACGCTGCCGGGCAGCTGGACGGCGGCGGCGCCGTGGGCGACGGCGGAGGCGAGGGCCTTGGGGCCGCTGCCGCCGGCGATGAGGAATCCGGCGAGGGAGGAGTCGCCGGCGCCGACGTTGCTGCGGACGGTGTCCACGCGGGCGCTCGCGAACCAGGCGCCGGCGTCCTCCACGAGGAGCTGGCCGTCGGCGCCCAGGCTCGCGAGCACGGCGCGTGCGCCCATGCCGCGCAACTCCTCGGCCGCCTTCAGTGCGTCGCCCACCGTCGCCAGGGGGCGCCCGACGACCTCCGCGAGCTCCTCGGCGTTCGGCTTCACCACGTCCGGGCACTCGCGCAGCGCTTCCAGCAGCGCACGCCCCGAAGTGTCCAGCGCGATGCGTGCGCCCCCGGCATGCGCCCGGGCGACCACATCGGCGTACCAGGACGGCGCGAGCCCCCGCGGCAGGCTCCCGCAGCACGCGATCCAGTCCGCGTCACGGGATTGCTCGCGCACCGTCTCCAGGAGCAGCTCCTGCTCGGCCCGCGAGAGTTCCGGACCCGGCGCGTTGATCTTGGTGAGCACCCCGTCGGACTCCGCGAGAGCGATGTTCGAGCGGGTGGCGCCGGCGACCGGGACCGGCGCGACCTCGATGCCCTGCGCGTCGAGCAGGTCGGCGACGAGCGCGCCGGGCGCACCACCGAGGGGCAGCACGGCGACCGTGCGCCGGCCGGCGGCCGCGACGGCGCGGGAGACGTTCACGCCCTTGCCGCCGGGGTCCATGCGTTCGCCGGTGGCGCGGATGACCTCGCCCCGCTCCAGGGAGGGCACCTCGTAGGTGCGGTCGAGGGAGGGGTTGGGGGTGACGGTGAGGATCATGGCCGTACCGGTCGTGCCGTTCGTCGCGTTCACGCTGTCCGTGGTGCTCATGCTCGTACTACTTCCGTGCCGCCGCGCTCGATGGCGGCGGCGTCCTCGGGGCTCAGCCCGCTGTCGGTGATCAGCAGGTCCACGTCGCTCAGGTCGCCGAAGCGGGCGAAGTGCTCCTGGCCGTGCTTGGCGGAGTCGGCGAGCAGGACCACCCGGCGGGCCGCGGCGACGGCCGCCCGCTTGACCGCGGCCTCGGCGAGGTCGGGGGTGGTCAGGCCCTGGTCGGCGGAGAAGCCGTTGGCCGCGACGAAGAGGACGTCCGCCCGGATCTCGCTGTACGCGCGGAGCGCCCAGGCGTCCACGGCGGCGCGCGTGCGGTGCCGTACGCGCCCCCCGACCAGGTGGAGCTGGATGCCCGGGTGGTCGGCGAGGCGGGCCGCGATCGGCAGGCTGTGCGTGACGACGGTGAGGGACGCCTCCAGCGGGATGGCCCCGGCGAGGCGGGCGACCGTCGTGCCGGCGTCGAGGATCAGGGTGCCCTCGGTCGGCAGTTCCGAGACGGCGGCCTTGGCGATGCGGTCCTTCTCGTCGGCCGAGGTGGACTCGCGTTCGGCGAGGTCCGGCTCGAAGTCGAGGCGGCCGGCCGGGATGGCACCGCCGTGCACCCGGCGGACCAGGCCGGCGCGGTCGAGGGCCTTCAGGTCGCGTCGGATCGTTTCCGCGGTGACCTGGAACTCCTCGGCGAGCGACACGACGTCCACCCGGCCGCCGTCACGGGCGAGCCGGAGGATCTCCTGCTGCCGCTCCGGTGCGTACATGCCCTGCGCCTCCGCTCCAAGATACGTCGGACTGGTCCGGCTCGTGTCCGACTGCGTCTGACTCGTGCCCGAACTTGTGGTTTCGCTGGAGGCTACGCCCGGATTTCCGGAAAGTAAACAGGTTCGGGCTTCAACCGGGCATGTTCGGACTTCCGTGCCGTCCGGAGAGGCGGGAGAGGAGCGCGGAAGACTTCTTGGCGTATGCGGAAGGGCCCGGCACCAAGAGGTGCCGGGCCCTTCCTCGGGGGCGCGCTCAGGGCGCGCTCGGGAGGCGTGTTCAGGGGACGAGCGCGGGCTCGTCCTCCGGTTGCGCCGGGAGGGCCTCCTCCGTGCCGCCGCCCTCCACGTGCTGCGCCGGGCGCTTCGGCAGGGCGGACATCAGCAGGAACATCACGGCCATGACGGCGGCCACCCAGAGCAGCGCGTGCTGGAAGGCGTTCACGAAGGCCGGGCCGACCTGGTCCGGGGTCAGGCGGTCGTCGATGACGCCGAAGAAGACGACCGAGACCAGCCCGAGGCCGAGCGCGTTGCCCATCTGCTGGACGGTGTTGATCAGACCGGAGGCGGAACCGGCGTGCTCGCGCGGCACCTCCGACAGCACCGCGTCGGTCAGCGGGGCGACGATCAGACCCATGCCCGCACCCATCACGACCAGCGGCAGGGCCATCTGCCAGGAGGCGATGGCGAGGCCGTAGCGATCGGACTCCCAGATGTAGAGCAGGACGCCCAGGCCCATGACCAGAGCGCCCGCCTGCAGCACCTTGCGACCGAAGCGCGGGACCAGTTTCTGCACGGACAGGCCGGCCGCCACGGAGACGGCGATCGAGAACGGCACCCCGGTCAGACCCGCGCGCAACGGGCTCCAGCCGAGGCCGTCCTGCATGTACAGCGTCCAGACCAGGAAGAAGATGCCGAGCGCGACACCGAAGACGGTCTGCACGGCGATGCCGGCGGCGAAGCTCTTCACCTTGAACAGGGACGGTTCGATGAGCGGGGAACCGTCCCGGGCCGCCTTGCGGCGTTCGTACCCCACCAGCGCGCCGAAGACGACGAGCGCCCCCGCCATCGACGCGTACCCCCACAGCGGCCAGCCCAGCTCGCGGCCGCGGGTCAGCGGGTAGAGCAGCATCAGCAGGCCGAGGGTGACCAGGGCGACGCCGACGAGGTCGAGCTTCAGGGCGTGCGGTGCCCTGGATTCGCTGATGTAACGGCGACCGAGGAGCAGGGCCGCGATGCCGACCGGGAGGTTGATGAGGAAGATCGGGCGCCATTCGAGGCCGAGGACGTTCCACTCCGTCAGAAGGGCGCCGAGCAGCGGGCCGGAGACCGCGCCCAGCCCGACGATCGCGCCGAACAGGCCGAACACCTTGCCGCGCTCATGCGCCGGGAAGGTGGCGTGCACGATGGAGAGGACCTGCGGGACCATCATCGCGGCCATGCCGCCCTGCAGGATGCGGGCGGCGACCAGCATCTCCGGGTTGGCGGCGAAGCCGCACAGGGCCGAGGCGAGGGTGAAGCCGCCGACCCCGAGGAGGAAGATCCGTTTGCGGCCGTGAATGTCACCGAGGCGGCCTCCGGTGATCAGGCCGGCCGCGAAGGCGAGGGCGTAGCCGGCGGTTATCCACTGGATCTGACTGAAGGAGGCGTGGGCGGTCCGCTGGATGGAGGGGATGGCGATGTTGACGATCGTGACGTCGACCAGGTCCATGAAGGCGGCGGTCATGACGATGGCCAGGGCCAGCCAGCGGTGCGGTGCGCCGGGGGTGGCCGACGTTTCGAGTGCCGTCGGGGTCGCTGTGGCGGGTTGCCTGCGGGTTCGTCGTGGTTGAGTGCGCAGTTCCCCGCGCCCCTTTGCGGCGTTGTCGTCAACGGAAGTCATGTCGACAACGTAGGTCGCGAGTAGGTCAGATCCTGTCCTAGTTGTAAGGCATCCTCTGGTGCATGACGACAGACACTCCGGCTCGACTGCTCCAGCTGCTGTCTCTGCTCCAGACGCCCCGTGAGTGGCCCGGCGGTGAACTCGCCGACCGGCTCCGGGTGTCCCGGCGCACCGTGCGGCGGGACATCGACCGGCTGCGGGAGCTGGGGTATCCGGTGGAGGCCAGCAAGGGGGCCGACGGCGGGTACCGGCTGGTCGCCGGGAAGGCGATGCCGCCGTTGCTCCTCGACGACGAGGAGGCGGTGGCCATCGCGGTCGGGCTGCGCGCCGGAGCGGGGCATGCCCTGGAGGGGGTGGACGAGGCGTCCGTACGGGCGCTGGCGAAGCTGGAGCAGGTGCTGCCGGCCCGGCTGCGGCACCGGGTGGCCACGCTTCAGGCCGCGACCACGCCGCTGACCAGTGGGGACGGGGCGAGTATCGCGCCGGAGACGCTGACCGTGATGGCGTCGGCGGTCGCGGGGCGGGAGCGGTTGCGGTTCGCCTACCGGGCGGCGGACGGAAGCGAGACGCGGCGGCAGGCCGAGCCGTACCGGCTGGTGTCGACCGGGCGGCGTTGGTACCTCGTGGCGTACGACGTCGATCGTGACGACTGGCGGACGTTCCGGGTCGACCGGGTGAGCGAGCCGTTCGCGACCGGGGCGCGGTTCGCTCCGCGGGAGTTGCCGACGGGGAGTGCGGCGGAGTATCTGCGCCGGTCGATCCAACGGCAGCAGGAGACGTACGAGTTCGTGGTCGCGTTCGCCGGGGCGGCGGCGGAGGTGGGGGCCCGGGTGCCGGGATGGCTGGGGACGCCGGTGGACGAAGGGGGCGGATGGTGCGTGGTGCGAGGGACCACCGGGGATCCGCAGGAGTGGCTGGCGGTGCGGCTGGTGATGGCGGGGTACGAGTTCGTGGTGCGGGAGCCAAGGGAACTCGTGGAGTGTGCGAGGGAGCTGGGAGGTCGGTTGGCGCGGGCCGGTGGGGGCGCGTGAGCGCGCGGCCACGCGCCACCCAGGCCCTTTGGGCACCCGAAGCCCTACAGGCGCCGGAGCACCAACAGGCACCGCAGCACCTACAGGCCGACGGCCCTTCAGACGTAGGTGACCCTTCAGGCACTGGGTCGGCGCGTTTGCCTGTGGCCGGCTTGAGCAGCCGCACGGCCGGCTCGAGAAGCCGTATCCGCTACGTCTGCTCTCCCCAGGCGAACCCGCGCAGATCCGCCAGGTTCCGCAGCGCGAGCGCCGCCGGTCCCTCCGCGTCCGACGGGGACGCCGTGCCCGCCGCCCAGGACTCGACCGCCACTCGGACCGCCGCACCGGCCACCGCCGAGGCGAAACGGAGGTGCGGCGTGGGGGCAACGTTGTCGGATGCGGTGTCAGGTGCGGTGCGCTCCGCCAGGATCGTCGCCAGGAGGTCTTCCGAGGACTGGCACACCTCCGCCCACACCTTGCGCAGGGCCGGACTGGTGTCGGCGAGGTGGATCAGGGTGCGCACCCATTCCCAGGACGCCGCGGAGACACCGGCGCCGGGG
Source organism: Streptomyces sp. NPDC026538 (assembly GCF_055567535.1). Lineage (NCBI taxonomy): Bacteria > Bacillati > Actinomycetota > Actinomycetes > Kitasatosporales > Streptomycetaceae > Streptomyces > Streptomyces sp. NPDC026538. The sequence goes on along the minus strand of NZ_JBVHQG010000014.1, from coordinate 10,516 downwards.
GTCAGGGTGTGGTGGACGGCGTGTTCGAGTGCCTCGGGGACCGAGAGGGCCGCGGGGGCCGACCGTACGGCCTCCGCCCAGCGCTGGGCGCCCGCCGCGTAGAGCGGGGCGACCGCCTCCTCCTTCGTGGCGAAGTAGCGGTAGAACGTGCGGGGCGCGATGCCGGCGGCGTGTGCGATGTCCTCGGCGCGGGTGGCTCGCAGGCCCTGCCGTACGAAGAGGCCCGCGGCCGCCCGGGCGATCTCCATCCGGGTCTCCGCCTTGCGCCGCTCCGTCAGGGAGACACCGGGAGGATCCTGGCGGGAGGTGTTGCCGGTGGTGCTGGGGGTGCTCACCTCGGCAGGCTATGCCGCTGTGGCAGAATCTGCCATCCGGTGGTTCACCCCGTGGTTCAGGTACGGGGTGAGCCACCGTTCCAGGATGCCGGGAAGAGACAGAACCCGGCACACGCGCGGCGCCGTGGCGGGGCGCGGAGCCGGGCGGCCGCGGAACAGCCGACAAGTGCTCGCCGGGTGCTCGCCGAACAATGGAGCCGGGCTCCGGCGCCCGGGGGGTGGGGCGCCGGAGCCCGGCTCTGCGGAAGTCCCGGCGCCGGGGGGATCGGTGCGTCGGGACGTGGCTCACTGAGGGATCGTCATACGTCGTCGTCGGAAGCCGTCGTCACAGGCCGTGGTCAGGGATCGTCGCGGGCTGCCCCGCGAAAAGCCCGTTGTTCCCATGAGCCGACCGCCCTTCTGAGCCGGCCGCCCGGCCGGGGCCCTCAACTCCCCGGCCCGGATTGGTTGTTCCCTACACGCGGAGCCTTGAAGCGGCGGTACCGCGCCATGTTTGCGCCGTCTTTCGCCACCCGGCGCACGCGCTCGGCGTGAACGGCTCCACGCGCGCCCCCAGGCCCGCGAGCCCGCACACACTCGGGAGCCCCCGCGGTCCCGCGAACCGCGGGGGCTCCCGCAGACGCGGGAGCCCCATGCGCCCGCGGACACAACTCCCTTACGCCGCCGGCTCGAACCCCGTGCTGCGGGCGAGCTTCTTCAGCTCCAGCAGTGCGTGCTTCTCGATCTGGCGGATGCGCTCACGGGTCAGTCCGTGCTCCTTGCCGACCTCGGTCAGCGTGCGCTCGCGGCCGTCATCGATGCCGTACCGCATCTTGATGATGGAGGCCGTGCGCTGGTCCAGGCGGCCGATCAGGTCGTCCAGTTCCTCGCTGCGCAGCAGGGTCAGGACCGACTGCTCGGGGCTCACCGCCGACGTGTCCTCAAGGAGGTCGCCGAACTGCGTCTCACCCTCGTCGTCCACCGACATGTTCAGGGACACCGGGTCACGGGCCCAGTCGAGGACGTCGATGACGCGCTCGGCGTTGGAGCCGAGCTCGGCGGCGATCTCGGCGGGCTCCGGGTCGCGGCCGTGCTCCCGGTTGAACTCGCGCTGGACGCGGCGGATCCGGCCCAGCTCCTCCACCAGGTGGACGGGGAGCCGGATGGTCCGGGACTGGTCGGCGATGGAACGGGTGATCGCCTGGCGGATCCACCAGGTGGCGTACGTGGAGAACTTGAAGCCCTTGCGGTAGTCGAACTTCTCCACGGCACGCACCAGGCCGGCGTTGCCCTCCTGGACCAGGTCCAGCAGGGGCAGGCCACTGCGCGGGTAGCGTCGGGCGACGGCCACGACCAGGCGGAGGTTGGAGCGGATGAAGACGTCCTTCGCCCGCTCGCCGGCGGCGACGAGCGCCTCCAGCTCTTCGCGGGTGGCGTCCGACCCGGACTCCTCCTCGCCGTCGAGGACCTGCCGCGCGAACACACCCGCCTCAATGGTCTGGGACAGCTCGACTTCCTTGGCGGCGTCGAGGAGCGGTGTGCGCGCGATCTCGTCGAGATACATGCCGACCAGATCGCGGTCGGCGATCTCGCCGCCATGGACGCGGCGAACACTGCTTGCCGAGTCGGCCGTCTCGCCGGTGGCGGACTGACGACGGGCGACGGCACGGGTTGCCATGCGGTGCTCCCTTGCGATGGTGGGCGGGCGGGGTGGTCCTATCCGGTTCTTCTCGGTCTTCCGATGCTCGGCGCTCGGCCGGCGGCGCTGCGGAGTCCGCTTCTGGAACTCCCGGCGTTCTGGTCTTGTGCCCGGCATCCGAAGGAAACAACGACTGGAATCCGGACAGAATTCCCATGCCGCCCCCCGATTTTTCTGATCATGCAGTACCCTGTCGGACCGACCGAGGGGGCGTGATGTCGCCAGGACGTACAGAGGTGCAGGTCAGGCCGGGAGTCGAGGGAGACCTCGAAGCTCTCACGAACCTCTACAACCACTACGTACGTGAGACGTCCATCACATTCGACACGGTGGCCTTCACGCCGGAAGAGCGTCGTGCATGGCTGCTCTCCCACCCGGAAGACGGCCCGTACCGCCTGATGGTTGCCACGTCGGCGGACTCACAGGAGATTCTCGGGTACGCCACATCCAGCCCTTACCGTGCGAAACCCGCCTACGGGACCTCGGTGGAGACCACGGTCTACGTCGCCCCGGACGCCGGCGGACGCGGCATCGGCACGCTCCTCTACAAGACCCTCTTCGAGGCACTCGCCGGCGAGGACCTGCACCGCGCATACGCGGGCATCGCGCAGCCGAACGAGGCGTCCACCCGGCTGCACGAGCGCTTCGGCTTCCGGTACGTCGGCACGTACCGCGAGGTGGGCCGCAAGTTCGATCGCTACTGGGACGTGGCCTGGTACGAACGCCCGCTCTAGCCGAGGGCCTGCTCCGGCCAGGGCCCGCTCCCGCCGAGCGCCCGCCCCGATCGGGGGCCCGCTCCAATCGATGCCCGCTCCCGCCGAGCGCCCGCTCCAACCAAGGGCCAGTTTCAGCCGACCTCCCCCGCCGCCGCTCAGCCGAACTGCACCGACCGCTTGGCCATCCCCATCCAGAACCCGTCGATCACCGACTTCTGCGCGTCCAGCTCGCCGCCGGCCTCCGCCGCACCCATGGTGACGAAGAGCGGGGCGAAGTGCTCGGTGCGCGGGTGGGCGTAACGGCCGGCCGGTGCCTTGTCGAGGAAGTCCAGCAGGGCGTCCCAGTCACGGTGCTCCAGGGCCCGGTGTCCCCACTCGTCGAACTCCGAGGACCAGGACGGCACCCCGGCGCCGGTGTGGCGCAGGGCGGCCAGGTTGTGGGTGAAGAAGCCGGAGCCGACGATCAGCACGCCCTCGTCGCGCAGCGGGGCGAGCCGCCGGCCGATCTCCATCAGCCGGACCGGGTCGAGGGTGGGCATGGAAATCTGCAGGACAGGGATGTCCGCGGCCGGGAACATCTCCACCAGGGGCACGTAGGCGCCGTGGTCGAGCCCGCGGTCCGGGATGTCCTGCACGGGGGTGCCGGGGGCGCGCAGCAGCTTGCGTACGGACTCGGCGAGCGCGGGTGCGCCGGGGGCCGCGTACCGCACCTGGTAGTAGTGCTCGGGGAAGCCCCAGAAGTCGTAGACGAGGGGGACGGTCTGGACGGCACCGAGGGCGAGGGGTGCCTCCTCCCAGTGAGCGGAGACCATCAGGATCGCCTTGGGGCGGGGCAGACCGGCGCTCCAGGCGGCCAGTTCGCCGGGCCAGACCGGGTCGTCGGCGAGCGGCGGCGCGCCGTGGCTCAGGTAGAGGGCGGGCATGCGCCCCTCGGAAGCGGCGGGTCGCTCCTGTGCGGCGGCGGTCATGACGGCGGCTCCCTCCACGGACGGGAACCCCCAGGGCCCCATGTTTTAACTCTCAAGCTTTCCGTGAAACACCATACGCCCCACTTGTTTAACCTTCAAGGAGAGGCCTCGTACAGTGGGATCCATGAATACGGCACCCACCTCCGCGACCGCCGCCGGCCGCTGGCTCAGCGACGAAGAACAGCGCGTCTGGCGCTCGTATCTGCACGCCACGACCCTGCTGGAGGACCATCTGGACCGTCAGCTCCAGCGGGACGCGGGGATGCCGCACATCTACTACGGCCTGCTGGTCGGGCTCGCCGAGGCGCCCGGGCGGCGGCTGCGGATGACCGAGCTGGCCATGGGGGCGAAGATCACCCGGTCCCGGCTCTCGCACGCCGTCGCGCGCCTGGAGAAGAACGGCTGGGTGCGCCGGGAGGACTGCCCCTCCGACAAGCGGGGCCAGTTCGCCGTCCTGACCGACGAGGGCTCCGAGGTGCTGCGCCGTACCGCGCCGGGCCATGTGGCCGCCGTACGGCAGGCGCTGTTCGAGCGGCTGACCCCCGAACAGCAGCAGACCCTCGGCGAGATCATGCAGATCGTCGCCGAGGGCCTGCAGCCCAACGAAGCGGGCGCGGACCTGCCCTGGCTCCGCTGAGGAGCTCAGGACAGGCCCGCGTGCGGGTACCCGGTCGGCCGGTGGTGGCTCAGAGGCTCAGTGGGCGACCACCGGGATCGCCACCTCGTCCTCCGCGCCCTCGCCCGAGGCCACCGTCGTGGTGTCCGGCTTGCCGGCGTTGACGAAGGTCACCACGACCACCGCGGCCAGCACCAGCATGCCGACGGCGACCCAGATCGCGTTGGCGTAGCCGTGCACGGCGCCCTCCATCTGGACCAGCTGCTGCTGCGACTTGGAGGTCGCGGTGGCGATGTGGTCCTTGATGTACGACGTCGTCGCGGACGCGGCGATCGTGTTCAGCAGGGCGGTGCCGATCGCGCCGCCCACCTGCTGCGAGGTGTTGACCATCGCGGAGGCGACACCGGCGTCACGGGGTTCGACGCCGAGCGTGGCCAGGGACATGGCCGGCATGAACGCCGTACCCATGCCGAGACCGAGCAGCAGCATCGCCGGCAGGATCGTCGAGGCGTACGACGAGCCGATCTCCATCTGGGTCATCACCAGCATGCCGGCCGCGGCGACCAGGAAGCCGGGGCCCATCAGCGCCCGGGCCGGGACCCGGGTCATCAGACGGGTGCCGATCTGGGTGGAGCCGACCATCATGCCCGCGATCATCGGCAGGAACGCGAAGCCGGTCTTGATCGGCGAGAAGCCCTTGATGACCTGGAGGTAGTAGGTCAGGAAGAGGAACGTGCCGAACATCGCGATGATCGCGATACCGAGGGAGAGGTAGATACCGCCGCGGTTGCGGTCGAGGACCACGCGCAGCGGCAGCAACGGGGCCTTGACCCGGGTCTCGGTGACGACGAACGCGACCAGCAGCACCACGGAGGCGACGAACAGGCCGATGGTGGTGGCGTCGCCCCAGCCGTCGGACTCGGCGCGGGTGAAGCCGTAGACCAGGGAGACCAGGCCGAGGGTGGACAGGAGCACGCCGGGGATGTCGAGCGGGTTGCGGTTGCGGCCGCCCTCCGGCTCGCGGATGACGAAGTACGCGCCGAGCGCCGCGACGATGGCGAACGGGATGTTGACGAAGAACGTCCAGCGCCAGTCCAGGTACTCGGTGAGCACACCGCCGAGGATGAAGCCGACGGCGCCGCCGCCACCGGCGATCGCGCCGTAGATACCGAACGCCTTGGCACGCTCCTTGGCGTCCGTGAACATCACGGCGAGCAGGGAGAGCGCGGCCGGCGCGAGCATGGCGCCGAAGGCACCCTGGAGGGCGCGGGCGCCGAACATCATCGCGCCGCTGGTCGCCGCGCCGCCGAGCGCGGAGGCGGCGGCGAAGCCGGTCAGGCCTATGACGAAGGCCCGCTTACGGCCCCACAGGTCGGCGATCCGGCCGCCGAAGAGGAGCAGACCGCCGAAGGCGAGGGCGTAGGCCGTGACGACCCACTGCCGGTTGCCGTCGGAGATGCCCAGGTCGGTCTGGGCGGAGGGCAGCGCGATGTTCACGATGGTGGCGTCGAGGACGACCATCAGCTGGGCGAGCGCGATGAAGACCAGCGCTTTCCAGCGGTTGGCGTCACCGGACTGCGCCGGTGCGCCGGGAGCCTTGGCGGCTGTTTCGGACATGGGGGTACCCACTTCTTGACTTCGTGAATGCGTGACGGAAAGTCGGTGCTTCGTTACGGACGGTCGACGACACAGGCCCGAGGGCCGGCGTTCGTGACGGAAAAAGGGATCGGTGGAGCGCAGACGGTGGTCGGTGCGGAACAAGGGGTGCGCGCCATGAAGGACCGGCGCTCGGTCCGAAACTGATCGGCCCCCCGTGGGACGGTGCGGTCGCTCTCGGTCGTTCAGGCCTGGCGGAGGTCCTCCATGGTCACGGCCGTACCCGGCAGGGCGGAACGGGCCGGGGCCCGCAGTCCGTCCAGGAACAGCTGCAGATGACGGTGGACGAAGCGGTCGCCGACCAGGCAGTCGGTGCCGAACGGGGGCCGGCTGAGCTGAGCCACGGCGATCATCACGTCGCCGACACCCACGTCCGGGCGGAGCTGCCCGGCCGCCTTGGCGCGGTCCATGAGCTGCTCGATGAGCCGCTCACAGCGCTCGCGCGCCGCTTCCAGGTCGGGATGGTTCTTGTCGAAGGTGCTGGAGACCATCGGGCACAGCGCGCTGACCCGCTCGTCGGCGGAGGCGTGCACGAACCTCTCCAGCGCCCCGAAGGCGTCCCCGGTCTCCGCGAGCGCGAGCTCGGCCGCTTCCGACGTCCGGTCCATCACGGAGCAGACGACCTCACGGACGAGTGCGTCGCGGTCGGGGAAGTTGCGGTACACCGTGGCGTTGCCGACGCCGGCCCGGCGGGCGATCTCGTCGAGCGGCACATCTGGGCCGTACTCGGTGAACATCTCGCGGGCGGCGATGACGATCCGCTCCCGGTTGCGCAGGGCGTCGGCGCGGGGCCGGGGCGCCTTGCGCACGGTGGGGGTGGCGGTCGCGGTCTGCACGGCGCACTCCTTGTCTGGTGGTCTGGGTGATGCTCTGGGCTTCCACGATCCGGGGATCCGTTCCCCGTTTCGCTCGGACACAGGTCTAAACGGGGAGAGGGTCCCCGGTTATTTCCACACCCTCTCCTCATTTCATGTGACCTGAGTCACATCTTCTGGGCCGGGGAATCGCACGATCGGCCTCTCCAGCGCGCGCCCGCCGCCCCGCCGACACAGGGTGATCGAGAGGGTGCAGCCGGAAACCGGCGGCTGCCGTGGCGCGAAAGGTCCATGCATGCAGCCGCAGCCCAGCCGCCCGATACCCGCGCACCGTGACACCCCACGCGCCCCGCGCACGCCACACACCACGCACACGCCACACACCGCGCATAGCGCGCACACCACGCACACCGCGCATAGCGCACACACCCCGCGCTCCCCGCGCACGTCACGCTCCCCGCGCACGCCCCCGAGCCGCGCGATACGCCACCGCCGTGCGGTCTCCCTCGCCGCCGTGACCGTGCTGATACTCGCGGTCAGCACCTCGGCGGGCACCGGACACCTCACGGCGGCGCCCACGCCGGCCGGCGCCGGCCCGATCGCGCTGGCCCGCTCCTCGGTCTACGGCCCCTGCCTGATCAGCGGGGCCCACGAGGTCCAGATGACCGAGGGCGTCCCCACCCCGGGCGGCTACTCCCGCTCCACCGGCACCGTGCACGCCCTGACCCTGATGGTCGACTTCTCCGACGCGCCCGGCCAGGGCAACGCGCTCGACCGCTACCGCGAGTTCTTCCCGCAGACCCAGGACTGGTTCCGCACCGCCTCCTACGGCAAGCTCGACTACCAGCCGGCGGCCCCCGTCGACCACTGGCTGCGGATGCCCAAGCCGTTCGCCGCGTACGGCATAGAGCGCGGTGCCCCCTTCGACCCCGGCTACCGGCAGCTGGTCCAGGACATCGTGGCCGCCGCCGACCCGGAGGTGGACTTCCGGTCGTACGACCTCCTGAACGTGCTGGTCACCCCGAACGCCGGCCCCTCCGCCCTGGACACCGTGCTGTCGGTGACCTTCGCCGGCAACTCCGACGCCCCGGTCGCCGACGGCGTCCCGGTCGCCAACGCCTCCTTCGTCTACTCCCGCCAGGACGACGGCTCCGGCTCCTACACGCAGACCGGCTACCGGGTCCTCCCCCACGAGAACGGCCACGTCTTCGGCCTGCCCGACCTCTACACCCAGGAGGGCGGGGGCGCGGTCGGGCACTGGGACATCATGAGCGAGGACTGGGGCGCCGACAACGACCTCCTCGCCTGGCACAAGTGGAAGCTCGGCTGGCTCGACGCCGACCAGGTCAGCTGCGCGGCCGCCGGTGGCAGCACCGACTACACGCTGACCCCGCTCTCCCGGGCCGGTGGCCACAAACTGGTCTTCGTCCCCGTCGACGCCCGCACCGGTTACGCCCTGGAGGTCCGCACCAAGGGCGGCAACGACGAGGAGGTCTGCCGTCCCGGCGTCCTCATCTACAAGGTCGACGCGAACATCGACACCGGCCGCGGACCGATCAAGGTGTACGACGCCCACGGCGACACCGGCGGCTGCACCCGCAGCCCCAACGTCCAGGCGGAACTCTCCGACGCCCCGTTCGGCCCGGGCGAGACCTTCAAGGACCCGAAGCACGGGATCGAGGTGCGGGTGGCGGACGTGGACGCGGAAGGGAACTACCGCGTACAAGTGACGCGGCGCTAGCCGGCCCGGCCGGGGTTTACGGTGGGCGTGCCCTGATCACCGTGCCGGAGGTCACCGGCGTGTCCTGATCGCCGTGCCGGAGATCGTGGGTGTGCCCTGATCACCGTGCCGGAGATCGCGGAAGCCGCCGTACCGGAGAGTCGATGACCACCCCCCTGTCCCCCGCCGTGCCACCGCACGATCCGCCGGCCGAGGCGGTCGCCCCGCTCGTCCGGGGGGTGGCCGTGCTGGCGGCACTGACCGAGGCGGGCGGGACGCTGAGCGCGAGCGCGCTGGAACGGCGTACGGGCCTCGCCCGTTCCACCGTCGACCGGATCACCTCGACCCTCGCCCGCACCGGATACGTCCGTCAGTACGGCCGGGACGCGGTACTCACCCCGCGCGTGATGGAACTCGGCAACGCCTACCTGGCCGCCCTCCGCCTGCCCGCCCTCCTCGACGGGCACGCCGACGCCCTCGCCGACGAGCTGGACGAGTCCGTCTCGCTCGCGGTCGCCGACGGGGACGGCATCCGCTTCATCCACCAGGCGACCCGCCGCCGCGCGATGTCCGTCAGCTTCCGCATCGGCGACCTGCTGCCGGCCGAACGCACCGCCCCCGGCCCGCTGTTCGCGGCGCAGTGGACGGAGCCGGAGTGGACGGCCTGGCGGGCCCGGCGCGCGGCGGACCCGGCCGACGCGGGTTTCCCGGCCGTACCGCCCCGCGGCACCACCGCCGACGACTTCGCGGCGCGGGCGGACCGGGCCCGTCGGGACGGCTGGGCCCTGGACGACCAGCTGATCGAACCGGGACTGGTCGCGGTGTCCGTCCCGGTGCGCCACCCGGCCACCGGCGGGGTGGCCTGCGTGGCGAGCGTCGTCAGCCACACCAGCCGCCACACGGCGGCGGAGCTGCGCACCGCGCTCCTGCCCCGCCTGCGTACGGCGGTGACCGCGATGGAGCGGGAACTGCGCGAGGCCGCGCCGCCTCGGCCGGGCCCGCCGCCCTCCGGCCTGGCCGGCTGGACCACGGCGTCCAAGCACGAGCTGGGCCGCGACTTCGTGGAGTCCCTGGCCCGCGGCCTGACGATCCTCACGGCGTTCGGCGAGGGCCGCTCGGCCCTGACCCTGACGGATGTGGCGAAGGCGACGGGGCTGGCCCGGGCCACGGCCCGCCGGGCCCTGCTCACCTACGAGTACCTGGGCCTGGTGACCGCGCGGGACCGCATTTTCACCCTCACCCCCCGGGTGCTGTCGCTCGGCTACCCGCCGCTGTCCCGCACCACCCTCGCCCGCCTGGCGGCTCCCCACCTCCGCACCCTCACGGACCGGCTGCAGGAGCCGACGGCCCTGGCCGTACCGGTCCCGGGGGCGGACCCGGCGGAGATCCAGTACATCGCGGTGGCGACCGCGAGCCGCGTCCTGACCGTGGACATCACGGTCGGCACTCGCCTCCCGGCGGCCCGCACCTCCCTCGGCCGGGCCCTCCTCGACCCCGACGGGCCACCGGGATACGCCCTCGCCGACGAGGAACTGGAGTCGGGCCTGCGCTCGATCGCGGTGCCGGTACGGGACCGGACCGGCCGCCCGGTCGCCGCCCTGAACGTGGCCACGCACGCGGCCCGCCGCTCCCTGGAGGAGTGCGTGACGGACGTCCTGCCGCACCTGCGCACCACGGCGGACCACATCCAGACCGACCTGCGCATCGCCTCCCGCTTCACCCGCGTCCCGCTCTCCTGAACCAGGAACGCCGCCGCATCGCGAAAGCCCCCGCGCCCCGGGCCCGGCCGAGCGCGTTCCGGCATCAGGCGACGGCTCGTAGCCCTGCCCGGCCAGGTCGGCGCGGAGCACGTCACCGTTCTCGGCGAGCGCCTCGGGGTGGATCACCGCGACCCGCCGGCCCTCTCACCGGTCAACCCGCCGAGCCGCCCGGCGAGCAGTTCCCCGACCGTGGACTTGCCCACGCCCATCGGGCCGACCAGCACCACCAGCGGTGCGCCGCTCACCGGATCG
>NZ_JBVHQG010000013.1:0-301917 GCF_055567535.1 Streptomyces sp. NPDC026538 | reverse complement strand
ATAGGGCTCGCGGGAAAAAAAAAAAGAAAGACGAGGGGTTTGTTGCGGCCCTCCGTCCGCGGCCGTCGTGGCTCGCAGGGACCGGGAACAACCGGGGTGTGGCACGGCCTTGACCGACGGCCGTCCCACGCCCGGGCTTACGGGAAGGTGTGCGATCAGCCGATGATGCGGTGGGTGGCCCAGAACGACGTCAGGTCCGTGGTCGTGGCGGCCTGCGCGGCGGCCTTGAACTCGGCCGTGGTCGAGACGCCGTACCAGTGCGAAGTGGCGTAGTCCCTCAGGAGTTTGGCCATCACGGTGTCACCCAGGGTGCGGCGCAGATCGTGCAGGGCGCACTTGCCGTAGCCGTAGACGACGGTGGAGTAGCGGGACGAGTGGGCGTCCCAGTAGGCCATCGAGTTGGTGATGTTCTCCGCGGACGAGGCCCAGGAGACGCTGTTCCAGCAGTTCGTGCCGGTGCTGCCCAGGGCCAGGTCGGTGGCGTAGTCGGTGAACGCCTCGTCCAGCCAGGGGCTGTTGTACTCGTCGTCGCCGACGATGCCGTAGAACCACTGGTGGCCGATCTCATGGGTGAGCGCCGTGGTGCTGACCAGGTCGAGGACGAAGCCGGGGTACTCCATGCCGCCGAACCAGAAGTTGTTGTCGATGACGGCGTCCAGCTCGCCGTACGGGTAGGCGCCGAAGCGGCCCGCGTGGGCGTCGACCGCGGTCTTCGCGGTGGTGAGCATCGACTGCGCGCTGGACGAACTGATGCCCGAGACCGAGTAGATGTTGATCGGGGTGCCCGCCGTCGAGGTGCCCGAGATCTTGGTGAACGGGCCCGCCGCCCACGCGAAGTCGCGGACCTTGGACGCGGTGGCCGTGGTGACCGTGCGTCCGCTGGTGCCGGGGGTGTCGACCGAGGTGCCGGTGGCCGGGACCAGCAGGGTGGTCGGGTGGTCGAGGGTCACCTTGAAGTCGGCGGCCAGGGAGTAGAAGGACTCGCCGTTGTTCGTGTACGGGTCCAGGTGCCAGCCCGAGCCGTCCTTGACCGCGAGGACCGGCAGCGCGTTGCCGATCATGCTGAAGGCGCCGTCGTGGCCGAACCGGTCGGCGCCGCTCGGGACGGTGATCCCCAGGTCGAAGCCGATCGTGGTCGACTGGCCCTGCGCCAGCGGGGTCGGCAGCGCGATCTGGAGGGCCGTGCAGGCCACCGAGAGGGCGCCCGCGGTACCGCCGGTGACATTGGTGACCGTGATCGGCGGCGCGGAGCAGGTGCCGTGGTAGTTGTCCCACAGCCGCAGGTACACCTCGGTGAGCGGGGTGGCCGAGGCGTTGGTGAAGGTCGTGCTCTCGTGTCCGGTCCAGACGGTGCCGGCGGTGTTGCTGCTGAGACTCACGGTGTACGACGGGGCGGCCGGCGTGCGCGTCGAGTCGGCCGGCGGGGTGGTGTCGCCGGAGGTGTTGAGGGCGATGTCGTCCAGGACGAAGCTCGTCTGGAGGCTGGAGTCCTCGGTGCCGGTGAAGGCGAGGCTCACGGTCTGGCCCGCGAACGCCGACACGTCGAACGACTTCTGGACGTAGCCGGTGGCCCTGTTCAGGTTCGAGTACGTCGCCAGGGTCGTGCTGCCGATCTTCGCCGTGAGCTTGTCGTACGCGGTGGACGAGGTCGTCTCGGCGGTGTCGATGTGCAGCCAGAAGGTGAGGGTGGCGCTGCTGCACCCGGACGGGATCGTGACGCTCTGGGAGAGCGTGTCGGTGTGCGTGCTGCCGACGCCGTCGAGCCAGGCGAAGCTCGTGCCGCCGTGGGCGCTCTGCCCGGTGCGGCTGGTGATCACACTGGTCGAGGACTGGGTCCAGGACGAAGTGCCGCTTTCCAGGCCGCCGTTGGCGACCACTTGGGTCGGAGTGCAGGCCGCCTCCTCGGCGGCCGACGCCGTGCTGCCGGGGAGCAGGGCCGCGGCCAGCGCCGCGACGGCCAACGCACTGGTGACGAAGGCCTTGTGGGGGGTCGATCTCACACGAAACTCCTTTGCGGCGACCGGGATCCCGGTCTGCTCGGTGACCGCCGGTCCGGCTGGGGTGCGCCGGGGAGCGGTCACAGGTCACGCGTTACGAGTGGTGCGAGTCCGAAGCCTGACAGAATTGACCAGGCCATGTCACTAAGGGATAACCCGCGCGTCAGATATGGTCCGCGCAGCACGGGGTGGGGTTGGGGACCTCGAACGGGGCCAGCAGGCCGCCCGCCGCCGGGACCAGGGCCAGGGTGAGGACGCCGTCGCGCCACTCCGGGCGTACGTGGTCCTGCGTCAGGATCCGTGCGGTGGGCGGGAGTTCGGCGGCCGGTGCACCGAGCACCACCAGGCGTTCGACGGCGGTGCGGTCGAGGATCGCGCCCGCGGTGACCGTGCCGGTGAGGTGCCGCACGCCCGGGTAGACGACCGCCCTGCCGGAGGTGCGGGGTGCGGCGGCCGCCCGGCGGGCGCTGTCCGCCGCGTCGCCCGGGCCGTGGATGCGGTCCGCCAGGGCCAGGCCGGTGCCCTCGGGGAGCGCCGTCAGCAGTTCCTGCCACACCGCCTCCGGGTCCGGGACCGCCAGCGACACCGCCGTACCCCGGCGCTCGTCGGTGCGGTGCAGGTGGGTGCAGGCGAACACGCCGTCCGGGAGCGCCAGTCGGCCCAGCAGCTTGTGGATCAGATGGTCCGCCTCGCGCAGGGTCGCCGTGCCGGCGTCCACCCCGATGACGGGGTGGACGCCGGCGGCGTGGTGCCGGGAGGTCATGCGGGCAGGACCCACATCGGGTTGGAGTAGAACCACAGGTCCTTCCACGGGTCGGCGTCGCCGAGGACGTCGATGGCCGGCCCCGCCGGGTCCACCGCGGCACCGTGGATGCCGACCGCCGAGCGGTTTCCGTCGGTGCCGCGCAGCCGCACGTACACCGGCTTGTCGAGGCGGCCGAGGGAGTACGTCAGCCGGACGGCCCCGGTGGCCTTGTTGACCTCGAAGGACTTCACGACCTTGGTGGCGGGGGTGGCGAAGGTGTCCTTGTCGCTCACCTTGCCGGTGACATCGCCCTGGATGACGTCGACGCGGGCCAGGGCCGGCACGAACTGCGCCCAGTTGGGGCCGTTGGCGAGGCTGATCTCGATGACCAGGTCGACCTGGCTGCCCCTGCGGACCTGGAGCACGCCGCCGAGGGTGACCGCGCGGGAGCCGGAGCGCAGCTGGGCGTTCAGGCCGCTGATCAGGCCGCCGTGGTCGACCCAGACCCGGCCGGCCCGGATGCCGTCCATGACCGACTTGTAGGAGAAGGAAGCGGCACCGACGTGGGTACGGGAGTACTGGCCGGGCCAGAAGTCGGTGTCGGTGAGGCTGACACTGCCACCGTAGACCGGGTCGTTGTAGCGGCCGTTGGCGTTGAAGTCGCTGTTGGGGCCGCGCACCGCGGTGTCGGCGTACACGTTGTGGGAGTCGGAGTTGGCGGTGATCCACCAGGGCTTGCCCTCGGCGAGCAGGCTGTCCCAGAGGCCGCCGACGGTGGCGGTCATCCAGTCGAAGCCGCCCCAGGTGCGGTAGCTCTCCAGCGGGTAGCCGCCGAAGGAGTCCGCGCTCGGGCTGTTGTCGTAGATGCCGCGCGCGGAGCCGGGGCCGTTCGGCTTGGGCAGGCCGCCCGCCTGGTGGCCGGGGGCGCCCTCCATGCCGACGGCGATCGACGGCTGGGCGTCGCGCCAGCCACGGATCTCGTGCGGGGAGTCGATGCCCTTGCGCGCCGGGTGGTTGGCGAGGAACAGGGCGTCCCTGACCTTGCGGCGCTGCACCTGCTCGGCGAGGAAGTTGAGGCCGGAGATGGCCAGCGCCTCGTTGGCCGGGGTGTTGGCGGAGGCGCCCTTGACCGAACCGTCGAAGGAGTTCTCGAACTCCTTGAGGACGGCGACCTCGTTCTTGCCGGGGTGGACGAAGACGGTGCCGTGCTCGGCGGCCGGGATGTTCCACTCCAGGCCCTGGAAGACCAGCGTGTCGTCGATCTCGTCACGGGCCGCGACGATGTCCGGGTTGACCTTCTCCACACCGATCTTGGCGTGCTGCTCGCTGCCGTGGTCGGTGATGACCATCCAGTCCAGGCCGTGCGCGTTGGCCTGGCGGACGTGGTCGACGACCCGGTACTTGGCGTCCGAGCTGTACTGGGTGTGGATGTGGTGGTCGCCTGCCAGCCACAGGAAGTCGCCGGAGCGCCCGCTCCGGGAGTGGGAGGAGGAGACCGAGGCGGCGGCCTGACCCGCGCCGGCGAGGACACTGCCGGCCGCGAGGCCCGCGCCGAGCAGACCGGTGCGGCGCAGCATCGAGCGGCGGGAGAGCTGACCGGGCGTCAGCTCCTCGTCGGGGACCGACAGATCGAGGGCGGGCGGCAGCGAGGAGGCGTCGCCGTCCGTGTGGTGGTGATGGTGGTGATGATGACCGTGGTCGTGACTGTGACCGTGGCTCATGCGCGAACTCCCGCGGGCCGTCGGGCTGGGGGGTGACTCCAGGACGTGCAGAGTCTGCGAAGGTCGCGTGAACAACGGGAGTCGAGGTCATGGTGAGGTAAAGAACCGCTGATGTGCAGCAAACTACGGGGAGTTGGCACGCAAAAAGGTGCACGCGGACGTAGACCACTGCACGCGGGCGTAAAAGCACCGCCGTGGACGCAAAACCGGCCGCGGAACTGCACGCACAAAGCCGCCCGGGCCGGCCGGTGAGGCCGGCCCGGGCGTCAGACGCCGGGCTTCGCCGGGATCAGACCCGCCGATATCAGACCAGGTCGAACCGGTCCGCGTTGGCGACCTTCGTCCAGGCGGCGACGAAGTCCTTCACGAACTTCTCCTTGGCGTCGTCGCTGGCGTAGACCTCGGCGACCGCGCGCAGCTCGGAGTTGGAGCCGAAGACCAGGTCGGCACGGGTGCCGGTCCACTTGACCTCGCCGGTGGCCAGGTCGCGGCCCTCGAACGTGGTCTGGTCCTCGGAGGTCGACTTCCACTCCGTGCCGTAGTCGAGCAGGTTGGCGAAGAAGTCGTTGGTCAGCACACCCGGGGTCGCGGTGAGGACACCGTGCTTCGATCCACCCTGGTTGGCACCCAGCACCCGCAGACCGCCGACCAGGACGGTCAGTTCGGGGGCGCTCAGGCCGAGCAGGTTGGCGCGGTCCAGGAGCAGGTACTCGGCCGGCAGGCGGTTGCCCTTGCCGAGGTAGTTCCGGAAGCCGTCGGCCGTCGGCTCCAGGGCCGCGAAGGACTCGGCGTCCGTGTGCTCGTCGGTCGCGTCGACCCGGCCCGCGGTGAAGGGCACCTCGATGTCGACGCCGCCGTCCTTGGCGGCCTTCTCCACTGCGGCGGCGCCGCCGAGGACGATCAGGTCGGCCAGGGAGACCTTCCTGGCACCGGAGTTGAACTCCTGCTGGACGCCCTCCAGGACGCGCAGCACCTGGGCCAGCTCGTCGGGGTCGTTGACCTCCCAGCCGCGCTGCGGCTCCAGGCGGATGCGGGCGCCGTTGGCGCCGCCGCGCTTGTCGCTGCCGCGGAACGTCGACGCCGACGCCCAGGCGGTGGAGACCAGCTGCGAGACCGTCAGGCCCGAGTCGAGGAGCTTGGCCTTGAGGGCCGCGACGTCGGCGGCGTCGATGACCTCGCCCTCGGCCGCCGGCAGCGGGTCCTGCCACAGCAGGGTCTCCGCCGGGACCTCCGGGCCGAGGTACAGGGACTTCGGGCCCATGTCACGGTGGGTCAGCTTGTACCAGGCGCGGGCGAAGGCGTCCGCGAACTCCTGCGGGTTCTCGTGGAACCGGCGGGAGATGGACTCGTAGATCGGGTCGAAACGCAGCGACAGGTCGGTGGTGAGCATCGTGGGCAGACGCTTCTTCGACGGGTCGTGCGCGTCGGGGATGATCGCCTCGGCGTCCTTGGCGACCCACTGCTTCGCGCCGGCCGGGGACTCGCTGAGCTCCCACTCGTAGCCGAAGAGGATGTCGAAGAAGTCGTTGCTCCACCGGGTGGGCTTGGTGGTCCAGGTGACCTCCAGACCGCTGGTGATCGCGTCGCCGCCCTTGCCGGTGCCGTAGGTGCTCTTCCAGCCGAGACCCTGCTGCTCGATCGGCGCGCCCTCGGGCTCGGCACCCACGTTCTCCGCGGGGCCGGCACCGTGCGTCTTGCCGAAGGTGTGGCCACCGGCGATGAGGGCGACGGTCTCCTCGTCGTTCATCGCCATGCGGCGGAAGGTCTCACGGATGTCGCGGGCCGCGGCGATCGGGTCCGGGTTGCCGTTGGGGCCCTCCGGGTTGACGTAGATGAGGCCCATCTGGACGGCGCCCAGCGGGCTCTCCAGGTCACGGTCACCGGTGTAGCGCTGGTCGTCCAGCCAGACCTTCTCGGGACCCCAGTAGACGTCGTCCTCCGGCTCCCAGACGTCCTCGCGGCCGCCGGCGAAGCCGAAGGTCTCGAAGCCCATCGACTCCAGGGCCACGTTGCCGGTGAGGATCATCAGGTCGGCCCAGGAGATGGCCTGGCCGTACTTCTTCTTGACCGGCCACAGCAGCCGGCGGGCCTTGTCGAGGTTGCCGTTGTCCGGCCAGCTGTTGAGCGGGGCGAAGCGCTGCTGGCCGGCGCCGGCGCCGCCGCGGCCGTCGGAGATGCGGTAGGTGCCCGCGCTGTGCCAGGCCATCCGGATCATCAGCGGGCCGTAGTTGCCGAAGTCGGCCGGCCACCAGTCCTGCGAGGTGGTCAGCACCTCCGCGATGTCCCGTTTCACCGCCGCGAGATCAAGGCCCTGGAACGCCTCGGCATAGTCGAAACCCTCGTCGAGCGGGTTCGCGACGGCGGGGTTCTTGGCAAGGATCTTCAGGTTGAGTCCCTCGGGCCACCACTGGCGATTGCCGCCGCCCTGGGTGGGGTGCGGGGCACGGTCGTGCGCGACCGGGCACTTGCCCGCGGCGTTCTCCTGGGTCTCGGACATGGGGGAAATCCTTCCGGAAGGGGCGGATCGACGTACTCAGGAATTACTGACGGTGGAGCAGGCGGGGCACAGGCCCCAGTAGATGACCTCGGCCTCGTCGATGGCGAAGCCGTGATCGTCCGAGGCGGTCAGGCACGGGGCTTCGCCGACCGCGCAGTCGACATCGGCGACGGCACCGCACGACCTGCACAGAACGTGGTGGTGGTTGTCGCCGACGCGCCCCTCGAACCGGGCCGGGCTGCCGGCCGGTTCGATACGACGTATGAGTCCTGCCGTGGTGAGCGCGTGCAGCGCGTCGTACACGGCTTGAAGCGATATGTGGCCTACACGCTCGCGGACGCCCGAGGCGACCCTTTCGACGTCGAGGTGGTCGCCGGCGCGGACGGTCTCCAGCAGCGCGACGCGGGCGGCCGTCACCCGCAGGCCGGCACCACGCAGCTCGTCGGCGGTGGTCGGAGGCTGGGATGCGGTCATGACGCCAACCTATCCTCATAAACACGAGTGATTCAAGAAAACAAACCGTTCAAGTTTGGTGGCGAAGCGAACAACCCCGCGCCTCGGCCACCACCCGTCCGCGGGCTTTGCCATCTCTTTACAACCCGCGCCGGTGCCGGGTCGTCTCTCCGCTCGACCTGTTACTCAGCCCGCCCTGACCACCGCGGGCCGACGAAAGAGAGCGTCTCCATGCGCCGAACCGTCCTGACCGCCACGGCACTCGCCTGCACCGCCGTCCTGGCCGGCACCGTGCCCGCGTTCGCCGACGGCACCAGCCCGAGCCCGGTCCCCACCGTGGCCCCGTCCGCCGCCGCCTCCGCGGAACCCTCCGCCGTCCCGTCCCAGGCCCCGTCCGCCGAGCCCACCCGGGCCGCCACGCCCGCGCCCGCCCGGGACCGGGGCCAGGTCGCGGCCGTGCCCCAGGGCGCGCCCGACACCGGCGTGGCGGAGCCGTCGTCGGACTCCGGGACCGAGAGCGCGCTGATCGGCGGCGGCGCGGCGGCGGCGCTCGCCGCGGGCGCCGTGGTCTTCGCCGTGCGTCGCCGCCGGGCGACCGGGGCATGACCTCGCTCTCCAGGCGCGCCTTCGTCACCGTCGCGACGGCCTCGCTGCTGGCGGGCTGTGCGGGGCAGGCGGCCCACTCGACGGCCACCACCGTCCACCGTGAGGAGCCGCCGGCGCCCTCGCCGTCCGCCACGCCGACCGCGCTCGGGCGTTCCGTGCCGGTCCGGCTGCGCATCCCGGCGATCGCCGTCGACACCCCGCTGCTGCGGCTGGGGCTGGCGTCCGACGGCACGGTGCAGGTGCCGCCGATCACCGCGCACGACCAGGCCGGCTGGTACCGCCACTCCCCCACCCCGGGGCAGGTCGGCCCGTCGGTGATCCTCGGCCATGTCACGGTCGGCTCCTACGGTGACGGCGTCTTCCGCCGGCTCGCGGAGCTGCACCGGGGCGAGCAGGCCGTGGCGCGTCTGGAGAACGGCCGGTCGGCGGTGTTCACCGTCGACGAGGTGCGTACGGTCGCCAAGGCCGAGTTCCCGACCAAGGACGTGTACGGGGACGTGGACCGCCCGGAGCTGCGGCTGATCACCTGCGGCGGCCCGCGGGGCGGCGACGGCTACCTCGACAACGTGATCGTCTTCGCCACGCTGACCGGCACGACAGCCTGACCCGGCGGACACGGATGCGGGACCGGTGGAACGTGGCGAACCGGTTCCGCATCCTCCTCATCGTCCCCGACGAGCCCTTCGAACCTGGAGAACGTTGAAACGGTCCCGTGACAAGGCGGCGTCCGAGCTCTTCGCCGCCCTGTACCCGCGCCTGGCCGGCTGGTGCCGCCGTCTGGTCGACGACGACGAGACGGCGCACGAGATCGCCTCGGAGGCGTTCACCCGGCTGTGGGCCCGGTGGACGTCGGTGGAGGAGCCCCGCGGGTTCCTCTACGTCACCGCGGCCAATCTCGTCCGGGACCACTGGCGCAAGCTGGAACGCGAGCGCCGGACCGTACGCCGCGTCGGCTCGGAGGCCGCGACCCGCCCGCACGCCGAGCAGGCGGACCCCTCGGTACGGCTGCTGGTGCAGTCGCTGCCCGAGCGACTGCGCGTTCCGATCCTGCTGCACTACTACGCTGACATGCCGATCCGGGAGGTGTCCGAGCTGACCGGGCGCAAGGAGGGAACCGTCAAGGCCGATCTGCACGCGGCCCGTGAACTGCTCCGCGGCCATCTGAGGAGAAGCCTTGACCACACGCTTTGACGAGGAGCCGGAGTTCGACGGCCCCGACGACCCCCTCACCGTCGTGCTGCGGCCGCCGGCCGCCTATCTGGGCCCGCCGCCGGGCCGGTACGAGGAGATCCGGCGCGCCGCGGGCCGCCGCCGGCTGGTGCGTGCTGCGGCCGGGGCGGGGGTGACCTGTGCCGTCGCCCTCCTGGTGGCCCTGCCGATGCGTCTGACGGCGCCCTCGGCGCCGGTGTCCCCGCGGGTCCCCCTCGCACCGCCGGCCGTCAGCCCCACGGCCCCGCACCGCGTCCCGGCGTCTCCGGCGCCCCGCAGCCCGTCACCGAGCCCCAGCACCACGCCCGGACCACCGAGCCCCAGCACCGCGCCCGGACAGAGCCGCACCACACAGGTGCCCACCCGTGGGCCGTCGACGGCTCCGTCGGCGGTGCGGGTCACGCCCACCGAGGGCCGGCGGAGCGCCGACGCCACACCCTCCCCGTCCTAGCGGCGTCAACATGACGAAGGGCCACATCACCCGTTCGTGCCCCCGTGTTTCGGCGCGCCGCCTGTCCTGCGAACGCGCGGGCCAGGGCGTCGGGGCGGGGGGTACGACGCCCCGCGAGGGCCGTGGTCCGTGTCGGCCGTCCGGGTAGGGTCGCACCGCCCATCCGGCCGCTACGGCCCGTTTGGCCGAGGCCGCTGCTCGGCGTTGGTGTGATGTTTCGTACGAGGCCGGAATGAAAGGTGTGGAACGGGCAACGCTCCGTTCCATGCTCCACGCGCGAACCCTCCGGCAGGTGACCTGATGACGACGGCGACCAAGGCCCCTCTGACCAGTCCGGCCGCCGCGCCACCCTCCCGTCCCCAGCCGTCCGCCCCCGCCCCCTCGCTGCCGTCTCTCACCGGCCTGAGATGGATGGCCGCGCTGCTGGTCTTCGGACTGCACGTGCACAACTTCCGTTACTTCGGCGGAACCGGCGCCCGCTTCATGTCCTGGGGATTCGAGGCCGGCGCGTCAGGGGTGTCGTTCTTCTTCGTGCTGTCGGGGTTCGTGCTGATGTGGTCCGCGCGGCCGGGTGACCGGGCGGGGCGTTTCTGGTGGCGGCGTGTCGCCCGGGTCTATCCGGTGCACCTGGTGACCGCCGCCGTCGCCCTGGTGATGGCCCTCACGCTGCCCCGCCAGCCGAGGCCGACCCTGCCGCAGGGCGTGGCCGACGTCTTCCTGGTGCACTCCTGGTGGCGGCCCTGGTGGCAGACACTGGACCCGGTCAGCTGGTCGCTGGCCTGCGAGGCCTTCTTCTACGCCGCCTTCCCGCTGCTGGCCCTGGTGCTGCGCCGGCTGGACGTGCGGGGCGCCAGGCTGCTGGCCGCGCTGTCCGTCCTCGCGGTGCTGGTGCTGGCCTGGACGGACGCCCACCACTGGTGGGACCAGCCGATCAGCTCCTTCCCGGCGGCCCGGCTGCCCGAGTTCGTGCTCGGCGCGACCGCCGCGCGGCTGGTGCTGCTCGGCCGCTGGCGCGGCCCCGGTCTGGAGGCCTCGCTCGCGCTGGCGATCATCGGCTACTTCCTGGTCCCGCAGTTCACCGACGAGTACGCGGCCACCGCGTGCACCATCACGGGTTTCGCACTGCTCATCCCGGCGGCCGCCCTCGCGGACCTGCGCGGGCTCCCCTCGCTGTGGCGGCGCCGGTGGCTGGTGCGCCTCGGCGAGCTGTCGTTCGCGTTCTACATGGTCCATCTGCTGGTGCTGCGGACGGGCACCCACCTGCTCGGCACCCGCCCACGCTTCGGCCTGCTCACCGGGGCGGCCGCCGCCACCGTCGCGTTCGCCGTGTCGCTGGGCCTGTCCTGGCTCCTCTGCGAAGGAGTGGAGCGGCCCGCGCGACGGCTGCTGCTGCGGCGCCCGGCCCGGCGGACGGCGGCCTAGCCGGCTACGGGAACTGCGTCACCTTCGAGGGCACCGTGCTGGTCCCCGAGGTCGGCGCTCCCGTGGTGTTGACGACGTGGGCGTACTGGCCCATGCCACCCAGGGAGATCACCAGCAGGTCGTGCATCTTGATGCCCGAGCCGGTCGGCACCTGGAAACCGTTGGACTGCACGATCGACGGGTCGGACGTGTAGTTGCAGTAGCTGCCGAGACCCCATGCCTCGTGGCTGGTCACGGTGTCGGCGACCTTGTAGGCCGCGTAACCGACGACGCCGTCGTGGGTGATGGCGGCGGCGTTCGGGGCGTCGTAGGCCTTCTCGTTCTGGAAGAAGATCGTGCGGCCCCGCTGGCCGTTCCAGTAGACGTCGTACTTGTTGAAGTGCTCGACGAACAGGCCGGTGGCGAGGACGTCGTTGCCGTTGACCCGGAGGCCGTAGTCGGCGCGGTTGGTGTCCCAGCCGACCCCGCTGCCGTGGTCGGCGCGCCAGAGCCAGGTGTGGTCGATGATGACGTTGTTGCTGTTGACGACCACGGAGTTGGTCGCGAGGCCGGGTCCGGCACCGCCGACGCGGACGAACACGTCCTGCATGCTGGTCGGGTTGGCGGAGTGGTCGGCGGTGGAACCGGGGTCGCCGATCCGCAGCAGCGTGTCGGAGTTGACCGAGCCCGCGTCGATGAGGAACCCGGCGAGCTTCACGCCGTCGACGTCGGCCACGTGCATGGCGTCGATGCCGTTGTCAGGAACCAGGGTGGCCAGGCCCAGGCCGAGGACGACGGTGTTGGCGCGGGTGACGTTGATGGTCTGGTTGAGGTGGTAGACGCCCGGGGTGAAGAGCAGGTTGAGACCCTGGGCGAGGGCCTGGTTGATGGTGGCGGCGGTGGCGCCGGCCTTGACGACGTAGAACTGGTCCAGCGGCAGCGAGGTGCCCGCGTTCGCCGGCCAGGAGACGCCCCGGGCGTTGGTGCGCTTCGCCGGGACGAAGACCTTGTAGGTGCTGCCGTCCAGGTACAGGAACGGCTTCTCGCGCGAGACCGGGGTGGTGTCCAGCGTGGTGTACGGACCGGAGTCGAAGTTGGTCGCGGGTGCGCCCTGGACTCCGGAGAAGGTCATGTTCCAGACGCCGTTGGTCCAGCCGCCGACCGAACTGTCGCGGGTGTACCACTGCTGCTGGGAGTACGGGCCGACCGTGCCGTCGATCTTCGAGTCGGCGATGTAGCCGCCCGAGGCCCAGCCGTAGCCGTTCGGCGCCAGGTTGAGGCCGCCCTTGACGTGGATGCGACGGAAGGGGGCCGCCTGAGCCACGGCCCAGCGGTCCGTCCCGTTCGACGGCGTGATGGCGAGGTTCTCCGCCGAACGCCAGAAGTTCTGGGTGGCGTTGCCGTTGAACCAGCCGGCGTCGACCGTGACATCACCGTTGATCTGGGTGTCGTCGGGGTTGAGACCGAGGCCGGAGATCGAGGTGTAGAAGCCGATCTGGGCGTTGATGCCGTTGTAGGTGCCCGGCTTGAGCAGGAACTGGTAGCGGCCGCTGCCGAACTGGGCCGACTCCTGCTGGGCGAAGACGGAGTCGAACTTCTGCTGGAGGTTCGGCGTGGACGGGTCGACGACGATCACGTTGGGGCCGAGGTCGCCGCCGCCCTGGACCGGGGGCGTGCCGGTGGTGGTGCCGAAGACCTGGAACTCCCAGAGCGAGTAGCCGTACTGGGTGGCCCGGTGCACGCCCTGCATCCGGACGTAACGGCCCTGGCCGGAGACGGCGAGGGTGTCGGTGCCGCCGTCCCCGCCGGTGACCGACGTGAGGTCGGTCCAGCTGCTGCCGTTCGCGGAGATCTGGACCTTGTAGTCCTTGCCGTAGGCGGTCTCCCAGTTGAGGACCACCTGGGTGACCGTGGCGGTGGCGCCGAGGTCGACCTGGAGCCACTGGTCGTCGGTGAAGGCGGACGACCAGCGGGTGCCGGTGTTGCCGTCGACCGCGTTCGCCGCAGCGGTCCCGGCGTTCTCCTCGGAGGAGGCCGTGGCCGTCTTCCCCTGGGACAGGGGGGTGTCGACGGCTTGGGCCGCCGGGGCGTGCACGGTGGGCAGGGCGAGCAGCGCCGCCATGGCGGCGAGCGCTACGCCCAGGGATCTCAGTCTCATCAGCGGCTCCCTGAGATGGGCACGGACGTGCCCGACGGGCACGCCTCCGTGCTTAGTTCAGGATTTGATTTAAGTGATGAGGCAACCGGGCGACAACCCTTCGGCACCGGAATATTTTCGACGACCGCCCCTCCGCGACCGGGCGGAGGGAGGCCGACGGGCGGTCGGGGGGATCAGGTCACCGGGCGGCGAGTCGCTCGTACATGGCGGCGGGGTCGCCGGACAGGGCGCCCTTGACCCAGCGGGTGAGGTCGTCGGCGAGCACCTCGAAGGCGTCCGACTCGACACCGTCGAGGGCCGCCGCCGCGATGTCCTGCGGGCTCGTCTTGGGCGCGTCGACGTGAGCCGCCATGTCGGTGTCGACGTACCCCATGTGCAGGCCGGTGACGCCGATGCCCCGCGGCTGGAGCGCCAGGCGCAGGCTGTTGGTCTGCGACCAGAACGCCGCCTTGGAGGCGCTGTAGGCGCCGCCCTCGGCGAACCAGGACAGCACCGAGTGGACGTTCAGGACGTGACCGCCGCCGTTGCGCTCGATCAGCGGGACGAAGGCGCGGGTGAGCAGCAGCGGCCCGAAGAAGTTGATCTCGAACTCGTGGCGGATGTCGTCGAGCGAGGAGGTCAGGAAGCGGGTGCCGGTGGCGACCCCCGCGTTGTTGACCAGGACGGTGACGTCCTGGGCCTGCTCGGCGACCGCGGCCACGGAGGCGGGGTCGGTGACCTCCAGCGCCAGCGCCACCGCGTCGGGGTGGGTGACGGAGCGCGGGTCGCGGGCGGTGGCGTAGACCTTGCCGGCGCCGCGCGCGTACAACTCCTCCACCAGCGCCTTTCCGACGCCCCGGCTGCCGCCGGTGACGAGGACGACGGAGTCCTTGATCGCGGTCATGACACTCACACTCCAGACTGGGGTCACAGTCGGAAACCGATCGGTTTCCGACGACTGCGGCCATCGTAAACCGATCGGTTTCCCACTTCAATCGCCGGGGGTGACGTCCGGCCCCCGGCCGCATCGGACTCCCTTACGGGCAGGGCTGGTTACTCGATCCAGTTCGTTGCGTCCCACCTCTGGCTCCGGGCTCCTACCGGGCGGTATACAGACCCCCGACACACGCGTGCGGACCACCCGTCGGGACCGGTTCCGCGCGCGTCCCGGTTCCAGGGGGGATCTTCATGGCGTACGGCATCTCGTCCGACGGTTCGGCGAGACGGCACCGGCGGAAGGCCACCGTGGCCGCGGCGCTGGGCGGCTGCGCCCTGGTGGCCGCGTCCACGACACCGGCCGCGGCACACGACGGCGGCCACCACGGTGGCCACGACCGCGGCACCAGCTATGCGGCGCTCGGCGACTCCTACACCTCGGGCCCCGTCATCCCGACGCAGGTCGACGCCAACTGCGCCCGCTCCGACCACAACTACCCCTCGCTGGTGGCGGCGGCGCGGCACGTCAGCGCCTTCAAGGACGTGAGCTGCGGCGGTGCCACGACCGCGGAGATGTGGAAGGCGCAGGGCACCAACGGCCCTCAGCTCGACGCCGTCCAGCGGGACACCGACCTGGTGACGGTCCAGATAGGCGGCAACGACATCGGGTTCAGCTCCATCATCGGCACCTGCGCGACGCTCAGTGCCACGGACCTGACGGGCAACCCCTGCCAGCGGTACTACAACGCCTCCGGCACCGACCAGCTGACGGTCAGGATCGCGCAGACCGCACCCAAGGTCGACAAGGTGCTGCGGGCCGTCCGCGCCCGGGCCCCGCACGCCCGGATCCTGGTCGTCGGCTACCCCGACCTGCTGCCCGACGACGGCAGCGGCTGCTATCCGACGGTGCCCTTCGCCGCCAAGGACTTCCCCTACCTCCGGGACGTCGGCAAGCGGCTGAACCTCATGCTGCGCCTGGTCGCCGCGTGGAACGGCGCCCGGTACGTGGACACCTACGGCCCGACCGTCGGCCACGACATGTGCAAGGCCCCCGCCGACCGCTGGATCGAGCCCCTCCAGCCGACCTCGCCGGCAGCTCCCGCACACCCCAACGCCAAGGGCGAGGCGGCCATGGCCGGGGCGGTGCTGGAGCGGCTGGGCAGGCGGTACTAGCAGCTGGTCGGCAGCGGCTCGGGTGCCGCGTTCCACGGGGGTGCCGGCGCCCGGGCGGCTCGGACGGTCCGACACCACGGCCTGTCCGCCCCCGTGGAAGGGACCGGGGGACGGTTCGCGATAGGTTGGCCTTCATGAGCGACAACGTTTATTTCGACATCTCGATCAACAACGAGCCGGCCGGCCGGATCGTGTTCAACCTGTTCGACGACGTGGTCCCGAAGACGGCCCGCAACTTCCGTGAGCTCGCCACCGGGCAGAACGGCTTCGGCTACGCCGGTTCGGGGTTCCACCGGGTCATCCCCCAGTTCATGCTCCAGGGCGGTGACTTCACCCGCGGTGACGGCACCGGCGGCAAGAGCATCTACGGCGAGAAGTTCCAGGACGAGAACTTCCAGCTCAAGCACGACCGCAAGTACCTGCTGAGCATGGCCAACGCGGGCCCGCACACCAACGGCTCGCAGTTCTTCGTCACCACCGTCCTCACCCCGTGGCTGGACGGCAAGCACGTGGTCTTCGGCGAGGTCGTCGAGGGTTCGGACATCGTCGACAAGATCGAGGGCTACGGCACCTCCAGCGGTACGCCGAAGGCCAAGATCGAGATCACGGCCAGCGGCACCGTCTGACAAAGGCCCCCACAGCCGAACGGTGACCGGGCGACCGCCCGGTCACCGTTTGTCCCGCGCGCGCCGGGGTTTCTCGGCCTCCGGCGGGGCACGGCCGGCCGGGTGATCGTGCGCGGTGAGGTGTTCCAGGGCCTCGGCCAGTTCCTGGCAGGCCTCCTCGACGGAGAGCCGCGTATTGCGCTGCTCGGTGATCACCGCCGACAGCAGCAGCGCGGTCAGGGCCATGGAGCCGTTGAAGGACTGCAGTTTCAGCATCACCTCGACACGCGACAGGCCGGCGAACGCGCCGACGTGGTCCGTCGCGGCGACGGTGGCCACGACCGACGTGAACAGGGCGCACAGCATGCTCCCCGCCAGCCGGAACCGCAGGGCGGCCCAGATCAGCACGGGGTAGACGAGGAAGAGCGCGCTCAGGGTGCTGTGCGTGGCCGCCGGTACCACGACGGCGGTGACGACCGTGAGGGCCAGTGCCTCCTTCCAGCGGCCGAGCGGCAGAGGCCGGCGGGCGCCGAGCAGCACCAGCAGGACCGGGGTGACGAGCAGGACGCCCATCGCGTCGCCGACCCACCACGCCAGCCAGACCGGCCAGAAATCGTCCGCGGCGAGCTTGCCGGCGACGACCAGCAGAGCCGCGTCGACGGTGGCGCTGAGCAGCATGGCGGTGAGCGCCCCGAGGAACACCAGGGCGAGGCCGTCCCGCAGCCGGCTCAGCTCGGTCCGGAAGCCGACCCGGCGCAGCATGAGGTACGCCCACACGGGTGCGGCCGTGTTGGCGACGAGGAGGACCACCACCTCGGGGCCGGGCACGGTGAGTGACAGGACGAGGAAGAAGCACCCGAGCGTGATGGCTGGCCAGCAGCCCAGGCCGAAGACCAGCAGACAGGCCAGCGCCACACCGGTCGGCGGGTAGACGGGGGTGACGACCGCGCCCTCGACGGAGAGCCGGCGCATCAGGCCGAGCTGCCCGGACGCGTAGTAGCAGGCGGCGACGGCCAGCGTCCGGAGGGCGTAGACGGCCGGTCGGCGCGGATCCTGGATACCCACCACAGCAGCCATCAGACACCGAGGCGGCCGGGTCGGCGAGGCGGGGGCCGCCTACGGCTGAAACGCCGGGCCGACACCGCTCACCCACGCCCCTTGCAGCCGGGGCGCCCGGCCCACGGCCGTTCCGCCGGAGGGCGAGGACGAGGGTCTGTCTTCACGGCGGGCGCTCGTGACCGCCGCGGCCCCCGACCGAAAGCTCATCACGCCGTGCGGTCGAGGCTGTCGTGGCCCACGACCAGGACCGCGGCGTCGTCCTCGTGGCCCACCTGTTCCGCGCCCTTGATCACGGCGGCGGCCAGGGAGTGTGCTTCCAGGCCGGCGACGGCGGCGATGCCGGCGAGCCGCACCACCTGGTCGAGGCCCTCCTCGACGCTCATCGACGGCCCTTCCACCACCCCGTCCGTGAGCAGCACGAACATGCCCCCGGTGGTGAGGCGGAACCGGGACACCGGGTACTCGAAGCCGGGTTCGATGCCCAGCGGCGGGCCGCCCTCGTCCTCCCCGACCCCGGACTTTCCGTCCGCGGTCGCCCAGACGAAGGGGATGTGACCGGCCCGGGCACTCTCCAGCACCCCGGTCTCCGGGTCGAGCCGCATGAACGTGCAGGTGGCGAAGAGGTCGTTGCCCAGGGAGACCAGCAGGTCGTTGGTGCGGGCCAGCAGTTCGCCCGGCTCGCTGGTAACCGAGGCGAGCGCCCGCAACCCCGCCCTGACCTGGCCCATGAAGGCGGCCGCCTCGATGTTGTGGCCCTGGACGTCGCCGATGGACAGGCCGATACGGCCGTCGGGAAGGGTGAAGGCGTCGTACCAGTCGCCGCCCACGTTGAGCCCGTAGGTGGCGGGCGCGTACCGGACGGCCAGGTGGAAGCGGGGGGTGTCGGGCAGGTCCCGGGGCAGCATGCCGCGCTGCAGGGCGACGGCCAGCTCGACCTGGGAACGCTGGTACTCGGCCCGCTCGCGCGCCTGGGCGGTGAGCGACCTGAGTCTGACCAGCAGCTCGTCGTCGTCCATGGAGCGCTTGCGGGGCATGGATCACTCCGGCCGGGGCGGCAGCCTTTCCAGGGCAAACCCTTGGATTTCACCTTTACAGGATCATAGTGCGAATGGCGGGCGGCGGGTCGGCCGCACCGGCGACGGCCGGGCACGGCCGGCCGTCGCCGTCCTGACCACGGGACGGCCCGGCGGGCGGGGCGGGCTCGCGGTCCGGACGGGGGGTTCACCCCTGGTGGATCCCGTCCGGGCGGCGCGAGGCGCGCAGCGTGCCGACCGTCTTGAGCAGCCGGTCCGCCGGCTCACGCAGCCGGGGATGGGCGAGGACGGTGTTGCGCAGCCCGCGGACCGGGCGGCGCCACATCCGGTGCGCGGCGGCCACCGGATGGATGCGGGTGACGAACCCCTCACCCACCCGCAGTTCGCGGGTCTTGAGCCAGTCCTTGTACTCCTTGTCCCCGCGCCCGAGGTCGACGAGGGTCACACCGCCGCGCGCCGCGCCCTCGGCGGTGCGCAGATGCATCATCAACCCGGGTGAGTAGTAGTGCAGTTCGGGGTCGTAGGCGGTGAACCAGGCGGCCAGTACGGTGCCCGAGCGCGGCCCGAAGTGCGCGGCCACCGGGCGGTCGCCCGCGTAGAGCACGGAGAGCACACCGGTGAAGTGCTCCGCGCGGACATGGAAGAGGTGGTCCACTAGGTCGACGATCCAGGGGCGGGCGAAGCGGTCCATGCGCCCGGTCCGCCGGTACTGGGCGGACTTCCAGCGCATCAGGGTGCGCAGGGCCGCCGGGTCGCGCTCGTCGAACTCGAAGCGCAGGTCGCCGATGTCGCGCCCGAGGCGCCGTTCCTTCTTCAGCGTGGTCTTCGCCAGACCGGGGTAGGTGGCGCGCAGCCACTCGGGGTAGCCGCCGTCGCCGGGTTTGACGTCGATCACCGGCGAGGCGAAGGTGCCGGTGACATGGCCGGCGAACGGTCTCTGCTCGGCGACCAGATGGTCGAACTCGAAGATGGACATCCCGCACGCGCTCAGCAGTTCCTGGGCGTCCCAGGTGACTCCGGGCCGGTGCACCAGCGCCTGGCAGTCGGAGAGGCCGAGGCCGATGGCCCGGCCCACCCCGAGGGCGTTGCGTTCGAAGGGGAAGAAGCCGACGGGTTCGCCGGCGTCGCGCAGGACCGCGACCCGGACGCCCCCGCGGTGTCTGCCTACCCCGATCGTGAACTCCGGGGCCAGAAAGGGATTGGCGTACTCCGGTGACTCGTCCATCGCATGGTGCCAGGCCCGGCAGAGCGACTGGGTCAGCTCGCCGGGTCTGTGGATCGTGATGTCCACCTCAGATCAACCGCCCTTCGGTTGACGAGGTGCGTGGCGCATGACTCCGGGACCGACTCCCGGACGGGCCTCTGCACTGGCCTCTGGATCGCATGGGCGACCACTCCCCCCCATAACGCGGATTCCGCGTTCCGCCGTTGCTACGAACAGCTCCTGTTCCCCGCCGTACACCTTCGGTCCGCGACCGGCGACGCGGTCGCCGGTCCGGAGGTGTCGCTCAAACGTCGCGAAACAGTACGCACGCTGTCAAGAGTGCCACTGTCGCGGCGGGATGGGGGTGGGGTGACTCGGACTTTCCCGGTGCTTTCCGTCAGGTCGCCGTCGCCGCGGCCGCCGCCCGGCCCGCCCGGCGGCCCGAGAAGAGGCAGCCGCCGAGGAAGGAGCCCTCCAGCGAGCGGCACCCCGCCGCCACCGAAGCCGGCGACCTCACCGGCGGCGTACAGGCCGGGCACCGGCGAGCCGTCGCTGTTCAGCACGCGTCCGGAGAGATCGGTCTGCAGACCGCCCAGGGTCTTGCGGGTGAGGATGTCGAGCCGGACGGCGATCAGCGGGCCGGCGCCGGAGTCCAGGATCCGGTGGATCGGCGCCGTACGGCTGAGGGAGTCGCCGATCCAGCTCCGGGCGTTGCGGATGCCCTGGATCTGGACGTCAGCTATTCCAAGACGGCCAGAGGCATCACGCGGGCAAGCGATTTCCTATAGGATTTCGGGCGCGGATGCGCGGTGGGCACGCACTCAGGCGGCGCGGAGGGTGATTCCGGGGCGAGCACCGCCCGTATCACCGCTGATCAAATCAACTCCTGCCGCAAGTCTTGACGCACGCATCTCCCTGACCCACGATCTCCGCATCAATTTCCTATCTGATTCTGCAGGGGTGGGCGATGCACTTCCCGACCAGATCCGTCCTGCCCGGGCTTCTCACGGCGGCCCTGCTCGCCGCGGGGGCAGCGGCCTGCACCTACCGCAACGCCCCCGGCCCCGCGGCCGGTGGGGCCACCGCTGCCCAACGGACCGGCGGCGGTGCCGAGTTGGCGGACGGCTCCGGGACCGAGGTGGCCCTGGTGCCCGGCGGCGCGCATCCCTACTTCCAGCCCTGGAAGACCGCGGGCGCCGCCGCGAAGAAGACGTACGGCCTCGGGTCCGTGACGTTCGACGAGACGGCCGAGTGGGACCAGCAGAAGCAGAACAACCTGCTGTCCACGCTCGCGGCGCGCGGCTACAACGCCTTCGGGGTGTTCGGGGTCTCCCCCACCGACATCAACACGACCTTCGGGGACCTGAAGTCGCAGGGCTTCCCGGTGGCCTCCCTCGGCTCGTGTCCGGCGGGCGGCACCGACGAGGCCGACTTCTGTCTCTCCACGAACGTCGAACTCGCCGCCTACAAGGCGGCCAAGGCGGCCATCGAGGCCATGGG
Source organism: Streptomyces sp. NPDC026538 (assembly GCF_055567535.1). NCBI lineage: Bacteria > Bacillati > Actinomycetota > Actinomycetes > Kitasatosporales > Streptomycetaceae > Streptomyces > Streptomyces sp. NPDC026538. The sequence goes on along the minus strand of NZ_JBVHQG010000013.1, from coordinate 281,189 downwards.
CGGCAAGGGCACCCTGGTCCATCTGACCGGCAACAACGTGGACGCCAACACCCAGTTGCGGATCAAGGGTGTCGCCCGGGCCGTCAAGGAGTCCGGCGGCAGGGTGCGGCTCCTGCAGACCGTCACCGACATCGACACCGACCTTCAGACCGCGCAGAAGGCGGTGTCCGACCTGATGGCGGCGAAGGGCGACCGGATCACGGGCATCGTCGCCACCGCCTACAACCCGGCCGTCGCCGCCGCCGACGCCGTCCGGTCGTCCGGGTCGAAGGCGAAGGTCATCGCCATCGACGACGACGCCAAGATCCTCAGCGGCATCAGGCAGGGCACGGTCACGGCCACCGTCGTGCAGAACCCGGTGGGCCAGGCCGAGATCGGCGTCTGGGCGCTCGCGCTGCTCCAGACGAAGCAGTGCACCGTACGCGCCCCCGGGGTGGAGGTGGACTCCGGCTCGTTCGTCGTCGACAAGGCCAACGTGGCCGACTACGACAAGGCCCGGCAGACGAAGACCGCGCAGCTCAAGCAGGAGTTCGCCGACAAGATCCTCGCGTGCGGCTGACCGCCCCGACACAGAACGGACATCGATGACCCTCATCACGACCGCGACCGCCAGGCTGGCCGACATCGCCGTCGAGACGGACCGTACCGACGCGGTGCAGTCCTTCGTCAAGCAGGAGACCGTCCTGGTCGACCTGGAGACGGCGGACGGCCTCACGGGCACCGGCTACGCCTACACGATCGGCACCGGCGGCAGCTCCGTACTGGCCCTGCTGCGCGACCATCTGCTGCACGCCCTGGTCGGGCAGGACGCCCGCAACGTCGAGGCCCTGTGGCAGCGGCTGTTCGCGCTGACCCGGGCGACCACCACCGGAGCCATCACCTCCCTCGCGCTCGCCGCCGTGGACACCGCCCTGTGGGACGTGCGCTGCAAGCGGGCGGGCGAGCCGCTGTGGCGGCTGGCCGGCGGACACCGCCAGGAGGTCCCGGTCTACGACACCGAGGGCGGCTGGCTCCATCTGAGCACCGAGGAACTGGTGAAGAGCGCCCTGCGGGCCCAGGAGGCGGGCTGGGCGGGCGTCAAGATCAAGGTGGGCCGGCCGCACCCCGCCGAGGACGCGGAGCGACTGGGCGCCGTGCGCGAGGCCGTGGGCCCCGCGCTGCACATCATGACCGACGCCAACCAGTCCCAGACCGCGTCCTCGGTACTCCGCCTGGCGGCCGCGCTGGAGCCGTACGCGCCCTACTGGCTGGAGGAGCCGCTCCCGGCGGACGACATCAGCGGGCACGCCCGGCTCGCCCGGGCCACCGGGATACCCGTGGCCGTCGGCGAGTCCATGTACTCGCCGGCACAGTTCCGGAGTTACCTGGAGGCCGGTGCCGCCTCCGTCGTCCAGGTGGACGCCGCCCGGATCGGCGGCATCACCCCGTGGCTGAAGGTCGCGCACCTGGCGGAGAGCCACAACGTGATGGTCTGCCCGCACTTCCTGATGGAGCTGCACGTCAGCCTGGCCGCCGCGGTGCCCAACGGCCGGTACGTGGAGTACATCCCGCAACTGCGGGCCGTGACCCGGACCGAGCTCACCATCCGCGACGGCATGGCGGTGGCGCCGGACGTGCCGGGCATCGGCATCGACTGGGACCGGGACGCCCTCGACGACCGGAGGGTGGCATGACGACGTCCGTCAGCCCACCGGACACCGTCCCGGAGGAGAGGACAGCCGGTCACCGCATGCCGTTCTGGGTCAACCAGCGGCTCGGCCTGCTCGTCCTGGTCATCGCGCTCGGCGTCCTGTTCGGCGTGCTACGGCCGGCCTTCCTCGACCAGCGCCTGGTGCTCTTCCCGCTGCTGCGGGACGTCGCCACGCTGACCGTGGTGGCGCTCGCCCAGATGGTCGCCCTGTCCGTGGGACACATGAATCTCGCGGTGGGGCGGATGGCGGCGTTCGGGGCCATGTTCGCGGGCCTCGGCTACGACCGGCTCCATCTCCCCATGCAGGCCGGGCTGTTGCTGTGCCTGGCCGCCGGTGCGGCGATCGGCGCGGTCACCGGCTGGCTGATCGCCCGCACCGGGGTGAGCTCCTTCGTCGTCACGCTGGCGATGGACTTCGCCCTGCTGGGCCTGGTCTCCCTGCTGTACTCGGCCCTCACCGAGGACGCCGCCTTCACCACCCGCCCGGCCGGCATCGACGCGCTGCGGTCCTACTCCCTCGCCGACATCTGCGTCGGACCGGTCTGCGGCTCGCCGGCCGTCCCGCAGCTGGCCCAGTTCACCGTGTACGCCATGCTCGGTCTCGGTTTCCTGTACGGCTGTACGCGCATCGGCAGGGAACTGCTGCTCACCGGGGCGAACCCGGCCGCCGCGGAGCTGTCCGGGATCCCCACCGGACGCCGGGTCCTGCTGGCCCACACCCTCTCCGGGCTGCTCGCGGCGCTCGCCGGTTTCATGGCCGCCGCCGGGACGGGCACGTTCCGCGCCTCCATCGGCGACGACTTCATGCTGCCGTCCTTCCTGGGCGCGGTGCTCGGCGGCACCCTGCTCACCGGCGGGGTGGTCTCCGTCCTGGGCACGCTGCTCGGCACCGCGCTGGTCGGTGTGATCCGCAAGGGGCTCGACCTGCTCGGCGTCGGCCTGGAAAGCCTCAACATCTATCTTGGCTGCATCCTCCTCCTTGCCCTGTCGGCCGACCGTATCCGCACCGTGGTGTCCTATCGCAAGGTGGTGCGCTCCACATGAGCACGATCCGCGATCAGCAGAGCCGTGCGGCCGCGGTGCTGCACCGGTTCTCCCGCACGACGACGGCCATGCTGCTGCTGGTCGTCGTGGCCGGCTCGGTGGCGCTGGAGGTGGCGTCGTCGGGCTCCTTCTTCGAGGGCCCCTCGGTACGGGTCTTCCTGCAGTACCTGGCCACGCCCATCCTGATCGGTCTGGCGCAGATGGTGGCGCTGTGCGTGGGCCAGCTCAATCTCGCCGTCGGCGCCCTGGGCGGCTTCACCGCCTGTCTGACGGGGGTGCTCATGGCCGATCACGGGGTGCCGGCCGTGGTCGCCGTGCCGGTGGGCCTGCTGACGGCGACCGCCGTCGGCCTGGTGACCGGCATCGTCATCGTGGCCACGCAGATCAACGGATTCATCGTCACGCTCGCCACCATGACGATCCTCCTCGGCGCCCAGTACCGGCTCACCGGCACCCGTACCGTCGACGCCTACTCACCGGCCCTGCGCGACCTCGGCACGGCGGCGCCGCTGAACGTCCCGCTCGTCTTCGTCACGGCGATCGTCGCGGCGATCCTGCTGGGCGGGTTCGTGTACCGGACGGTCGCGGGACGGCGGCTGCTGGCCGCCGGTGGCAATCCACTGGCCGCCCGGCTGTCCGGGATCTCCACCGACCGGCAGATCGTGGTCGCGCACACGCTGTCCGGACTGCTGGTCGGGGTGGCCGCCGTGACGGCGACCGCCTCGCTGCCCGGCGTCAACCGCAGCGTCGGCGGTGACTGGCTGCTACCGAGCTTCGCGGCGCCGATCATCGGCGGTGTCGCGCTGACCGGCGGCTCCATCGCCGTGTTCGGGACGGTGCTGGCGGCCTTCGTGACCCGGCTCATCGACGCGGCACGCGCCCAGTTCTCGCTGGACCCGAGCTGGGTGAACCTCCTGATCGGGCTGGTCGTGCTCGGCACGGTCGCCGGCGGGCACCTGCACCAGACCCGGCTGGCGAAGACCACGCCGTCTCCGCGGCCGGGAGGTGCGCGGTGAATCCGGTCCTTCTCGAATGCCGCGACCTGGTCAAGGTCTTCCCCGGGGTCCGCGCGCTGGACGGCGTGGGGCTGCGGCTCACCGCCGGCAGTGTGCACGCGCTCCTCGGGGAGAACGGCGCCGGCAAGTCCACCCTCATCAAGGTCCTGACCGGGGTGCACGCCCCCGACGGCGGCACCCTCGCCTGGTGCGGCGAACAGGTGCAGCTCCGCTCGCCGTTGGAGGCGACCCGCACCGGCATCGGCGTCGTCCACCAGGAACGCAACCTGATCCCGGGCTTCTCGGTGGCCGAGAACATCACCCTGCAGAAGCCGCCCGCGCGCCGCGGGCTGGTGGACCACGCGGCCATGACCGAACCGGCCCTCAGCTGCCTGACCGAGTTGGGCGTCGACCTCGACCCGGACCGGCCGGTTCGTGAACTGTCCGTCGCCCAGCAGCAGTTGGTGGAGATCGCCAAAGCCCTGTACACCGAGAGCCGGGTGCTGCTCCTGGATGAGCCCACCGCCTCGCTGTCCCCCGAGGAGACGGAGCGCCTGTTCGAGGTGGTCCGGCGGCTGGCCGAACGCGGCGCCTGTGTGGTGTTCGTCAGCCACAAGCTGGAGGAGGTGTTCGCCGTCTGCGACACCGTCACCGTGCTGCGGGACGGGAGGTCGGTGCTGGAGTCCGCGCCGCTGGCCGAGCACACCCACGACGACATCGTGAGCCTCATGGTGGGCCGCGCCCACGCGGCGGCGGAGATGCGCCCGCGCACGGTCGACCGGTCAGCCGCGCCGGTCCTGGAGCTGGACGCGGTCGCCACCGCCGGCGGGCACCGGGACATCAGCCTGGCGGTACGGCCCGGGGAGATCGTCGGTCTGTACGGGCTGGTCGGCGCCGGGCGGAGCGAGCTGGTCAAGGCGGTGCTAGGCCTGGGCCGGGTCACCGGCGGGGAGGTGCGGGTGCACGGCAGGCCGGCCCGGATCGCCTCGCCGCGTCAGGCGCTGCACGAGTTCGGCATCGGGTACGTGACCGAGAACCGCAAGGAGGAAGGCGTCTTCCTGGAGCAGCCGATCGTCCGCAACATCACGGTGACGGTGTGGCGGAGGCTGGCCAGGGCGTTCGGGTTCGTCCCGGCGGCCGAGGAGCGCGCGGTCGCCCAGGACCTCGTCGGCCGGCTCGGCATCCGGATCACCGGCCTCTCGCAGAACGCCGGTGAACTCTCCGGCGGCAACCAGCAGAAGGTCAGCCTCGCCAAGTGGCTGGCCGCCGACACCCGGCTGCTGATCGTGGACGAGCCGACGGTGGGCGTGGACGTCCGTACCAAGCGTGCCTTCCACGAGCTGATCTGGGAGCTGGCCGGCGCCGGCCTGCCCATCCTGCTGATCAGCAGCGACCTCGCGGAGATGGTCACCCTCGCCGACCGGATCGTGGTCATGACGGACCACCGCGTCCGCGGCGAGCTCGACAACGACCGTGACTACGAGCGGATGAGCGGCCGGATCATCCGCCTGATCCACGCCCAGGACCCGGTGCGCTCGTGAAGTGCGGGGCGCCCGGGGTCAGGGAGTAGCCGGCGGCTCGGGGGCGTCCTCGCCCGCGCGGCCGCCCTCGCCGTCGCCCTCGGCGACCTGTCGTTCCATGCTGCGGGTGAGGTGGTCGGTCATCGCCTCGGCCGCCCGCGCGGGGCTGCGGCGCAGTACGGCCCGGACGATCCGCTCGTGCTCGGCGACGGTCGGGCCGCCGGCGCCGACCACCTTGCTGAGCCGGAAGATGTGCAGGTGGGCGTGGAGGCGTTCCACCGCGTCCTCGAGGAGCGGGCGGTGCGCGGCCTGTCCGATCGCCTCGTGGAAGCGCTGGTCGAGCGCGGCGAAGTCGCGGTAGGACGCGTACCGCCCGTTCGGGCTGGGCTGGGCCTGCATCTCCTCGACGATCCGTTCGAGCTGGTCGAGCTGGTCCTCGGTGGCGTTGGTGGCGGCCAGGGCGGCGGCCCGGGGCTCCAACAGCAACCGCATCTCGAAGAGTTCGGCGAGGCCCTGACGGGTCAGCAGCTCCGTGGCCCGGTATCCGGACAGCGCGCGCTTGACCACCAGTCCGTCGGACTCCAGCCGGGCCAGGGCCTCGCGGACCGGGGTGGGCGAGACCTTGAGGGTGCGGGCGAGCGCGTCGATGCCGACGCGGGCGCCGGGGGCGATCTCGTGGTCCATGACCATCGCCTTGATGCTCTCGTACACACTGTCCGACAGCGCCTGCCGGACGGGAGGCGGCCCGTCGTGCTCCTCGCCCTCGGCCGGGGCCCCGGCCGCGGAAGAGCTGTGCGACGGCATCCCGGCTCCTCGTCCTCAAGGCCTCTGTGTCGTCCACAGTTTACCCAGGTGGGCGGGGTGAGAGGCGTGAAAGTCCTGATCACGCACGGCAGCCGCGGCATCAGGTCCGCCACCCTTCTCACCGCCACCTCGCACTGGTGTGCTAAGACCCTGTCTATGGAACCCGAGCCGATCACCCCCGCCACCCCACGGCCCGTGCGGCGGCCGACCCAGGTGCAGGGCTGGCACGAACTCACCTTTCTGCACTGGCCGGTGGCGCCGGAGCGGGTGGCCGGGCTGCTGCCCGCCGGCACCCGGCCGGACACGCTGGACGGGGTCAGCTACGTCGGCCTGGTCCCCTTCCTGATGCGGGGCGTCGGCCTGGGCCCGGGACCCGGGCTGCCGTATCTGGGGACCTTCTGCGAGACGAACGTACGGCTGTACTCGGTGGACGAGAAGGGCCGGCGCGGGGTGGTGTTCCGGTCCCTGGACGCGGCCCGGCTGCTCCCCGCACTGGGGGGCCGACTCGGATTCCGGCTGCCGTACCTCTGGTCCTCGATGCGGCTGCGCCGCGAGGGCGAGACGATCACCTACACCTGCCGGCGACGGGGCCGCCCGGCCACCGGTAGCCGGGCGGTCGTACGGATCGGGCCGCCGATCGCCGAGCCGTCGCCGCTCGAGCACTTCCTGACCGCGCGCTGGGGGCTGCACGCCACCTGGCACGGGCGCACCATGCACCAGCCGGCCGAGCACCCGCCCTGGCCGCTGCACCGTGCCGAACTCCTCGATCTGGACGACGAGTTGGTAGCAGCGGCGGGCCTGCCCGCACCTGCCGGGCCGCCGGTCAGCGTGCTCTGGTCGCCGGGCGTGAAGGTGCGGTTCGGGCGGCCCACGCTGTCCCGGCACGCCAGGTAAAGAACTCGTATGGTCTAGTCCAAAGTGCGCTTTGGTCCAGTCCAATCTATTGACGTGCTCGCGACACCTCCGGAAGCTGGGGCACACCCTCACCTCCCCCGCCCCCTGGAGGCACCAGTGAGACCCCTTCGCGCATGTCTGGGCGCGGCGGCCGCCGTCACCCTCGCCGCCGCCGGCACGACCGCGCTCGTCGCGAGCAACGCCTCGGGTGCGACCACCGCGCTGAGCAACCGGTGGTACGCGGCCGCCCCCTACCTGATGCCACTGGACAACAACCCGCCGAACGCGGCCACCATCATGGACGCCACCGGCCTCAAGGCCTTCCAGCTGGCATTCGTCCTGGCCCCCAACGGCGGCGGCTGCTCCCCCACCTGGGGCGGTACGGCGGCGGTCTCCTCGGACACCGCCGTCCAGTCGGTCATCAGCACCATCCGCGCCAAGGGCGGCGACGTCTCCGTCTCGATCGGCGGCTACGGCGGCACCAAGCTGGGCCAGACCTGCGCGGACGCCGCCTCCACCGCGGCGGCCTACCAGCAGGTCATCACCAAGTACGGACTGCACGCGATCGACTTCGACCTGGAGGAGCCGGAGTACGAGAACACCGCGGCGATCAAGAACGAGATCGGCGCCGCGAAGATCCTCCAGCAGAACAACCCGGGCCTGTACGTCTCGGTCACCACCGCCGGCACGGCGGACGGGACCGGCTGGTTCGGCAAGCAGATGCTGCTGGAGGCGAAGTCCCAGGGGTTCACGCCGAACAACTTCTCCATCATGCCGTTCGACGGCGGCTTCGGCGGGGCGGCGGCGCAGACCAGCGCGCTCACCAACTTCAACGCCATCCTGCAGTCCACCTTCGGCTGGGACCAGGCGACCGCCTACGCCCACGAGGGCTTCTCCGGGATGAACGGCCGCAGCGACAGCGGCGAGTACTTCACCCAGGCCGACTTCCAGACGGTGCTCGACTACGCCACGAGCCACAACATGGACCGCTTCACGTTCTGGTCCCTGAACCGCGACCGGCAGTGCACTCCGGCCGACAACAACGGCACCACGTCCGGGACCTGCTCCAGCGTGGCACAGAGCGACTGGGACTTCGCCAAGTACTCGGTGAGGTTCGCCGGGGTCACCCCGCCGACCGGCACGCCCACCCCCACGCCGACCCCGACCCCGACCCCGACCCCGACCCCGCCGTCCACCTCCTGCAAGACCGCGTGGAGTTCGACGGCGGTGTACACGGCCGGCAACGAGGTCTCGTACAACAGCCACAACTGGAAGGCCAAGTGGTGGACCCAGAACGAGGTGCCCAGCGCCTCGGAGTGGGGCCCCTGGCAGGACGAGGGCGCCTGCTGAACCTCTTGACGGGATTGGTTCGGACCTTTAGCTTCACGGGTCATCGACGGTTATGGATGCGTCCGGAGTTCACGCACATGAACACCCTGCTGAGTTCCGGACGCACCCTCCTCCGAAAGGACCCCCCCCATGAACCGTTCCCGGCTGCTCGCGGCTCCGGCCGCCGCGGGCCTCACCCTCGCCCTCGTCCTGCTCACCGGCGGCAGCGCGGGCGCCGCGGACCCGAGCAAGGCGCCCGGCGGCAACTTCGACCTGTCCATATGGCAGCTCCAGGAGCCGGTCGGCTCCCCCGGCTCGCCGACCACCATCCCCTCGTCCCGGCTGCAGGGTGCCAACGGCTACCAGGACGCGTACTTCTACACCGACACCCGCGACGGCGCGATGACCTTCTGGGCGCCCGAGAAGGGCGTCACCACGCCGAACTCCAACTACGCCCGCTCCGAGCTGCGCGAGATGAACCGCGACGGCAGCGCGGCCAACTGGTCGCTGAGCGGCAGCCACAGGATGAGCGCGACGCTGCGGGTGGTCTCGGTGACCAAGAACGTGTGCGTGGGCCAGATCCACCTCGGCACCGGCGGCTCCTCCACCAAGCCCCTGCTGGAGCTGTACTACCACTCCAACGGCGACATCGTCCTCGGCACCGAGAACTCCCCATCCGGCGGCCAGACCACGCACAACGTGGGCCACGTGTCGATCGGCAAGACCTGGACCTACACCATCGCCGTCTCCGGCGGGAACACCATCGACCTGACCGTCAACGGCACCACGACCCACTACGCCATCCCGTCCTCCTTCAACCCGTACAAGCAGTACTTCAAGGCGGGCTCGTACAACCAGTCGTCCTCCGACAGCACGACCAACGGCGCCCGGGTCGCGTTCTACGGCCTGACCGTCAATCACGGCTGAGTTCGACCGCACCCCTCTGGCGGAGGCGGTGACTCCGCCGCACGATGGACATGCCGTCCGCGCCGCGGGCCGGACGACGGGAGGACTCGTGACGCAGAGCTGGGGACCACGTCCTCCCGTCCCTGCCGACGACGCCGAGTGGCGGCCCGCGCTGGACATCCCGGCACCCGGGCCGCAGCGCCGCTGGACGGTACTGCTGCGCTGGCTGCTGCTGATCCCGCAGTTCGTCGTCGTCTGCCTGCTGGGCATCGCCGCGTTCTTCGTGACGGTGGCCGGCTGGTTCGCGGCGCTCGTCCTGGGCCGGCTGCCCGACGGGATCGCCGGCTTCCTGGGCAGGTACCTGGCGTACGAGACCCGGGTGGCGGCCAGCTCCATGCTCCTGGTGGACCGCTATCCGCCGTTCGCCCTGACCGCGCCGGAGTACCCGGTGCAGATCGAGCTGCGGCCCACCACCCTGAACCGGCTCGCGGTGCTGTTCCGGCTGATCCTGATGATCCCGGCGGGGATCGTCGCCAACTTCGCGGCGGCGGGCTGGTTCGCGATCGGCTGGATCTTCTGGATCACGGGGATCGTGCTGGGACGGCTGCCCGGGCCGGTCTTCGGGGCGACGGCGGCGGTCGCCCGCTACCGGATGCGGTTCGGCGCCTACGCCGGCATGCTGACGCCCGTCTATCCCAAGGGTCTGTTCGGCGACCAGCCGGCCGCCAAGGCGCGGGAGGCCCGCTCCGCGACCCGGCCGCTGCTCCTGGACACCACCGCGAAGGTCCTCGTCTGGCTGTTCCTGGTGCTCGGCCTGCTCACCCAGGTCTTCTCCCGCTCAACCGCCGACTACGACGACAACGGCCTCGCGAACCCGGCGCAAGTGGTACATCCGGCGGGACGGTCGTAGCGTCGAAGGGAAGGAAATACGGCGGAACTGGTGGGAGCGACCATGCGCAGACCAGTGGTGGGAACGGCGATCGGACTCGGGGCGGCCCTGCTGCTCACGGCGGGCATGACGACGGCTTCCGCGACTCCGCCGACACCGGCCGCGTCGCAGGCGGTCCAGCACCCGGTGCTCGTCGACTGCCTCTGGCACCAGCGGTTCCGGCCGACCGACTTCCTGCTGGCCTGCGGCGACGGCAACAGCCTGCTGACCGGCATGCGTTGGACCCAGTGGAACGACAACACGGCGGTCGGCAACGGCGTGAACGCGGTGAACGACTGCAAGCCGTACTGCGCGGCCGGCCACTTCCACAAGTACGCGGTGACGGTACGGCTCGACCGGCCGACGGCCTGGACGAAGCATCCGAACGTGCAGCAGTTCACGCGGATGAGCCTGAACTACGCCGGCGCCAAGCCGGAGGGATACACACAGGTCATGAACTACCCGCTGTGGAACTGAGCGGGACCGTCACCCGGCTGCACGGCAAGCGGGGCCACGCCGTGCGCCGGGCGGGCGACGTCCCGGCCGGGGCTGCCCCGGGCCGGGACCGGCGGGCCGTCATGTTGGTGTGACCGGTACGCCGGAGCTTCGCGCTCCCGTCGAAAGAGGTCACATGCCCCGATTTCTCCGCCCGGCCGCCGTCGCCCCGGCCGCGATCGCGATCGGCCTGCTCGCGGCGGCTCCCGCCGCGAGCGACGAGCCGGTCCTCTCCAGTCCGCACGTCATCGCGCACTTCGACCTGGCCGCCGGGCAGACGCCCGAGAACGTCGTCACCGAGCGGGGCGGCTCGGTCGACGTGACCTTCGCGTTCGCCCGGCAGGTCGCCAAGGTCACCCGGGAACGCAGGGTCCGGGTACTGGCCACCCTGCCCGCCGAGGACCACCCCCGCACCTCCCTGATGGGCGGCGCCGTCACCCTCGGCCTGGCCCGCGCCCACGACGGGACGCTCTACGTCAACTACGCCACCGGCACCGACCGGACCGGCGTCTGGCGCGTCCCGGCGGGCGGCGGCACACCCGAGCGGATCGCCCAGCTGCCGTCGGACAGCGTGCCCAACGGCCTGGCCCTCGACGAGCGGCACGGGGTGCTCTACGCCGCCGACTCGGCGCTGGGCACGGTGTGGCGCATCCCGCAGGCCGGGGGCACGCCGACGGCCTGGGCCAAGGGCGCCGAACTCCGCGGGCTCCCCGCGCCGGCCAGCGGCTTCGGCGCGAACGGGATCAAGGTGCACCAGGACGCGGTCTGGGTGACCAACAGTGACCGCGGGACGCTGCTGCGCATCCCGGTCGGCGCCGACGGTTCGGCCGGGGCGACCCAGACCCGGGCGACCGGCCTCACCGGCGTCGACGACTTCGTCTTCCCCGGTCACTCGGACGTCGTGCTCGCCGCGCTGAACACGTCCAACGAGGTCGTCATGGTCCGCCCGGACGGCACCCGCAGCACCGTCCTCACCGTGCAGGAGGGCCTGTCCAACCCGACCTCGCTGGCCGTGAACGGCCGCGATCTGTTCGTGGCGGGCGGTGCCTACTCCACCCAGCGGGACCCGAACCTTCTGAAGGCGCGGCTGCGCGCCCACTTCGCCCGCTCATGACCGAGGAGGGGAGGCCCGGCACCGGCCGGCCCTCCCCTCGCCCTGGTGCCGGCGGACTCAGGCGATCTCGACCAGCAGGTCGCCGCCCTCGACCTGCTGGATGCGGTTGATGGCGAGCCGGGAGATCCGGCCGGCCTTCGAGGCGGTGATGGTGGCCTCCATCTTCATGGCCTCGATGGTGGCCACCGTGGCGCCCGCCTCGACCTCCGCGCCCTCCTCGACGGCGAGGGTGACGACTCCGGCGAAGGGGGCGGCGACATGGCCGGGGTTGGCGCGGTCGGCCTTCTCGGTGGCCGGGATGTCCGAGGCAGCCGCCCGGTCGCGGATCTGGATGGGCCGCAGCTGGCCGTTGAGGCTGGACATCACCGTGCGCAGACCGCGCTCGTCGGCCTCGCCGATCGCCTGGAGCTCGATGAGCAGCCGGACGCCGGGCTCCAGGTCGACCGCGTACTCCTTGCCCGGGCGCAGGCCGTAGAAGAAGTCCTTGCTGTCGAGGACGCTGGTGTCGCCGTAGGTCTGGCGGTGCGTCTCGAACTCCCGGGTCGGGGCCGGGAACAGCAGCCGGTTCAGGGTCGTGCGGGGGTCCTTGGCGAGGCCCTCACGGTCCTCGGTGCCCAGCTCCGGTGCCGGCTTGGCGGCGCCGCGGCCCTGGAGCGCCTTGGTGCGGAACGGCTCGGGCCAGCCGCCGGGCGGAGTGCCCAGCTCGCCGCGCAGGAATCCGATGACCGAGTCGGGGATGTCGAACTTCTCGGGGGTCGCCTCGAAGTCCTCCGGCTGCACCCCCGCGCCGACCAGGTGCAGGGCCAGGTCGCCGACCACCTTCGAGGACGGGGTGACCTTCACCAGCCGGCCGAGGATCCGGTCGGCGGCCTCGTACATCGCCTCGATGTCCTCGAAGCGGTCGCCGAGGCCGAGGGCGACGGCCTGGGTGCGCAGGTTGGAGAGCTGGCCACCGGGGATCTCGTGGTGGTAGACGCGGCCGGTCGGGGAGGCGAGGCCCGCCTCGAAGGGGGCGTAGACCTTGCGGACGCTCTCCCAGTACGGCTCCAGGTCCTCGATCGCCCGCAGGTCGAGCCCCGTGGGACGCTCCGAGTAGTCGGTCGCGGCGACGATCGCCGACAGCGAGGGCTGCGAGGTCGTACCTGCCATGGAGGCCACCGCGCCGTCCACCGCGTCCGCGCCCGCCTGGATCGCGGCCAGGTAGGTGGCCAGCTGGCCGCCCGCCGTGTCGTGGGTGTGCAGGTGGACGGGGAGGTCGAACTCCTGGCGCAGCGCCGAGACCAGCTTCGCGGCGGCGGGGGCGCGCAGCAGGCCCGCCATGTCCTTGACGGCGATGATGTGCGCGCCGGCCTCGACGATCTGCTCGGCGAGCCGCAGGTAGTAGTCGAGGGTGTAGAGCCGCTCGTCCGGGTTGGAGAGATCGGCGGTGTAGCAGAGGGCGACCTCGGCGACCGCGGTGCCGGTCTCCCGTACCGCCTCGATGGCGGGGCGCATCTGGCCGACGTCGTTGAGGGCGTCGAAGATGCGGAAGATGTCGATGCCGGTGGCGGCGGCCTCGTGGACGAAGGCGTCGGTCACCTCGGTCGGGTACGGCGTGTAGCCGACGGTGTTGCGGCCGCGCAGCAGCATCTGGAGGCAGATGTTGGGCACGGCCTCGCGCAGGGCGGCCAGCCGCTCCCAGGGGTCCTCGGCGAGGAAGCGGAGCGCGACGTCGTAGGTGGCGCCGCCCCAGCACTCCAGGGAGAGCAGTTCGGGCAGGGTGCGGGCGACGACCGGGGCGACGGCGAGCAGGTCCCTGGTGCGCACGCGGGTGGCGAGCAGGGACTGGTGGGCGTCGCGGAAGGTGGTGTCGGTGATGCCGATGGTCGGCGACTCGCGCAGCCGGCGGGCGAAGCCCTCCGGGCCGAGCTCGACCAGGCGCTGCCGCGAGCCCGCGGGCGGCTCTCCGGCCGGCAGCGGGGGCAGCTTGGTGGTCGACTCGATCAGGTGGGGGCGCTCGCCGTGCGGCTTGTTGACGGTGACGTCGGCCAGATAGGTGAGCAGCTTGGTGCCGCGGTCGGCGGAGGAGCGGGCGGTGAGCAGGTGCGGGCGCTGCTCGATGAACGAGGTGGTGATCCGCCCGGCCTGGAAGTCCGGGTCGTCCAGGACGGCCTGGAGGAAGGGGATGTTGGTGGCCACACCGCGGATGCGGAACTCGGCGACGGCACGCCGGGCGCGGCCGATGGCGGCCTTGAAGTCCCGGCCCCGGCAGGTGAGTTTCACCAGCATCGAGTCGAAGTGGGCGCTGATCTCCGTACCGGCGTGGGTGGTACCGCCGTCGAGGCGGATACCGGAGCCGCCCGGGGAGCGGTAGGCGCTGATCCGGCCGGTGTCGGGGCGGAAGCCGTTGGCGGGGTCCTCGGTGGTGATACGGCACTGGAGGGCCGCGCCGTGCAGCTTCACCGTCTCCTGCGACAGCCCGAGGTCGGCCAGGGTCTCGCCGGAGGCGATGCGCATCTGGGCCTGGACCAGGTCGACGTCGGTGACCTCCTCGGTGACCGTGTGCTCGACCTGGATACGGGGGTTCATCTCGATGAAGACGTGGTTGCCGTGCGGGTCGAGGAGGAACTCGACGGTGCCGGCGTTGCGGTAGCCGATCTCGCGGGCGAAGCGCACCGCGTCCGCGCAGATGCGGTCGCGCAGTTCGGGATCGAGGTTGGGCGCGGGGGCCAGCTCGATGACCTTCTGGTGGCGGCGCTGCAGCGAGCAGTCCCGCTCGAAGAGGTGAATGACGTTGCCCTCGCCGTCGGCGAGGATCTGCACCTCGATGTGGCGCGGGTCGACGACCGCCTTCTCCAGGAAGACGGTCGGGTCGCCGAACGCGGAGGCCGCCTCCCGGGAGGCCTGTTCGATGGACTCACGCAGCGCGGCCGGGTCCTCGACCCGGCGCATGCCGCGGCCGCCGCCGCCGGCGACGGCCTTCACGAACACCGGGAAGCCGATCTCGTCGGCGGCGCGGACCAGTTCGTCGATGTCGTTGGAGGGCTGCGAGGAACCGAGCACCGGTACCCCGGCGGCGCGGGCGGCGGCGACCGCGCGGGCCTTGTTGCCGGTCAGCTCCAGCGTCTGGGCGCTCGGCCCGACGAACGTGATGCCCGCCTCCTCACAGGCGCGGGCGAGTTCCGGATTCTCGGAGAGGAAGCCGTAACCCGGATAGACGGCGTCGGCCCCGGCCCGCCGGGCGGCGGCCACGATCTCCTCGACGGAGAGGTAGGCCCGTACCGGATGTCCTGGTTCCCCGATCTCGTAGGCCTCGTCGGCCTTCAGCCTGTGCAGCGAGTTGCGGTCCTCGTGGGGGAACACGGCGACCGTGCGCGCGCCCAGTTCATAGGCCGCGCGGAAAGCGCGGATGGCGATCTCTCCACGGTTGGCGACCAGCACCTTGCGGAACATCCCTGGATCCCTTCAGCCTGCCGGCGACGAACACCATGGTGTCAGCCGCGCCCTGCCGTAGCCCGCGCAACATTAGGGGTTGCCCGGACCGGCTGAAGTGCGAAAACCATCACATTGACGTCGCTGAGCAGTTCGGCGGGTCGGCCGCGTGACTTATGGGGTTTCGGGGAACACGACAGGGTTGGGGAGTCTCAGGGGATCCGGAGCGAGGGCACGGGGCACTGCGGTGGGTCGGGCCGGGGTACGGGCGGGTCGGACCGGGGCGGGGTCGGCGGGGTGCGGACGTGTTCGGCGGGGCGTTCGCCGAGCCGGGCGGACATCGGCAGCCTGCGGCCGCGCAGCAGGGCGAGGGCGATCGCCGTGGTCACCGCGATCAGGTGCTCGCGGCCGGCGAGGTTCGGTACGGCGACGGACTCCCACACCATCGAACCGCCGGTCAGCGCGAAGACGACGGGCGCCCGGCGGACCACGGCCAGATAGGTGAACAGGCCCACCACGGCGGCGGACGGCCCCGTGTCGAGGATCCGGCCGGCCTCCGGGGGCAGGCCGAAGCCCCACCAGCCGGGTCCCAGCGCGACCATCACCCGGGCGGTCATGGTGCCGGCCAGGGTGGTGAGGTAGGCGACGGCGAGGGTCCGGGCGCGGCCGAGGACGAGTTCGGCGAGGGCGAAGGCGAGGAAGAGCTGGGTGATGCCGGCCCAGACCGGGAGGTCGAGCGCGGGGACGTAGAGCGAGACCGGGGTGCGCAGCAGGGACAGCCACAGGGGTAGGTCGGCGGTGACACCGCCGAGGTGCCACACCAGCCTCCTGCCGAAGGGGTGCTGGGCGATGCCGTGGAAGAAGATGACGCCGAACGCGGCCACGAACGCCAGCACGATCCCGCGGAGACCGCGCCGTACGAGCTGCCGTACCGGCTCCACGACGATGGAGCGCCATTCGTCGTGCAGGGTCCGCCCTGCGAACCGGACCGCACGCGCGGCCGCCGTCCCCCAGCTTCCGTACCCCGTCATGAAAGGCATCGTCCCCTCGACACCGGCCCCCGGCCGTCGGCCCTGCGCCCCTGAAGAGCCTCTCCGCTCTCCGGCCGTTCCACGCGTCGTAGAGACGTTTGGATCATTTGCGACGATGCGGGAGCTACTACCGGCCGGATATCGGCGTCGGGTTTGTCACCCGTCCACGACGGAACCTCCGGGGACGTGATCACGTCCCCGTCATCGAAACCTCGGCAAAGGAGTGGTAATGCAGCAGCCGTCGCGCCGTGTCGTGCTGACCGCGGCCCTGGGAACCGCACTGCCCGCCCGCACCGCCCCGGACGCCACGGCCAGATTCCGGGCGCTGGAGCGCGCGCACGGGGCCCGGCTGGGGGTGTTCGCCTGGGACACCGGCTCGGGGGCCCGGGTCAGGCACCGTTGCGGTGAACTCTTCCCGATGTGTTCGACGTTCAAGACGCTCGCGGTCTCCGCGGTGCTGCGGGATCTGGACGAGGAGGTGCTCGGCGAGGTCGTCCACTACGACCGGAGCGATGTCGAGAAGTCGGGCGGGGCGCCCATCACGGGGAGGCCGGAGAATCTCGCCGCCGGAATGACGCTCGCGCAGCTGTGCGCGGCGGCCATCTCGTACAGCGACAACACCGCGGCCAACCTTTTGCTGGAGCAACTGGGCGGCCCGGTGGCGGTGACGCGGCTGTGCCGTTCGATCGGGGACCGGGTGACCCGGCTCGACCGGTGGGAGCCGGAGCTGAACTCGGCGGAGCCCGGCCGGGTCACCGACACCACCACTCCCCGGGCCATCGGCACCAGCTACGCACGGCTGGCCGTCGGCAACGCCCTGGACGGTGCGGACCGGCGGCGGCTCACCGGTTGGCTGCTCGCCAACACCACCGGCGGGGAGCGGATCCGCGCGGGGCTGCCCGCGGACTGGAGAGTCGGTGACAAAACCGGAACGGGCTCCTACGGCACCGCAAACGACGTCGCGATCGCCTGGCGCCCGGGCCGTGCCCCGGTCGTCGTCGCCGTCCTGTCCACCCACACCGACCCCGCCGCCCAGGCCGACTCGGCACTGGTGAAGGAGGCGGCCGCCGTGGTGGCCGACGTGCTCACGCGAGGCGATTCATAGCATCGTTCACAGTCGGGACACGGCAAGTCGGCGTCACGGACAGCGGTTTCCGCCAAGGGGACCGGAACTGTTCTGTTTCGATCACGAACTCTCGTATAGTGACGGCCAGTTCAGCACCGAGCGTCACATCTCCTTCACCGGAAACACTTCCCTACCCGCTCCGAGGACCAGACCGGACCGATGACCGCGCCCACGCATACCGGCGATCGACCTGCCCTCCGCACGCTCGTTCTCACCCTCGCGCCGACCGCGGTGGTGTCGGCCCTCGTCGTCGTCGCCGCGGTGACCGCCGCGCCGCCTTCGGTCCGCACCCCCCTCGCCCTGGGGGCCGGCGCGGCCGCGCTGGTGCTGTGCGCGGCGGTGACCTGGGCCGCCCACGCGGCGCGGGCCGCCCGGCGCGCCCGGCGCCGGCTGGAGACGGTGAGCCAGGACATCGGCCGGCTGCTCCAGCAACAGGCCCGCACGACCGAGGAGGCGCGCCAGGAGCAGCAGCGGCTCATCGACGAACTGGCCCGGCAGCGGAGCGAGTTCGCGGACTCCTTCGAGCAGGAGCGGGTGCGGATCCACGAAAGCAGCAGCCAGGAGCTGGACTGGTACCGGCAGGAGAACGGCCGGCTCGCCGCCGACCTGGAGCAGGCCTCCCGGGAGCGGGCCGCGGCGATCGCCGCGGCCGGCAACGCGGCCGGCCGGATGCAGGCCCTGGCCACCGCCACCCTCGCCGACCTGCGGGCCATGGAGGAGCGGCACACCGACGAGGAGGTGCTCGCCGACCTGCTGCACCTCGACCACCGCACCGCCCAGGCGGGCCGGATCGCCGACTCCATCGCCGTCCTGACCGGGGCGCGCTCCGGCCGCCGCTGGGCGCGTCCGATCAGCATGGAGTCCATCCTGCGCGGCGCGCTGGGACGCATCAGCGGCTACCGCCGGGTGCGGGTGCACTCGGTGAGCGAGACGGCCGTCACCGGGCACGCGGCCGAGGGCGTCATGCACGCGCTCGCCGAACTCCTCGACAACGCTGCCAACTTCTCGCCCCCGACGGCCGAGGTCCACGTCTATGTGGAGGAGGTGCCGGCCGGGGTCATCGTGTCCGTGGAGGACAGCGGGCTGGTGATGGGCGATGTGCAGCTGCGCCGCGCCGAGCGGGCGGTCGCCGGTGACACCACCGAACTGGGCGGTCTCACCGGTACCCGGCTCGGGCTCGCGGTGGTCGGCAGGCTGGCCGGCAAGCACGGTCTGAAGGTGTCGTTCCGGCCGTCGGCGCGCGGCGGCACCGGGGTGCTGATGCTGATCCCGCAGGACCTGCTGACCCGCCCGGTCGCCGACGAACCCGCGCTGCCCAGGCAGCCGGAGGCGGCCGAACCGGTACCGGCCCCGCCGGACCCGGTACCCGTGCACGAGTCCGCGGAGCCCGACGAGGACGAGGAAGGCCCCACCGGGCTGCCCAGGCGGCGCCGCGGCCGGACCCTCGCCGAGGCCGAGCGCCGGTCGGCGCCCCAGCCGACCGAGCCGCGCCCGGTGGCCGCCGTCGAGGACGCCCGGGTCCGCGCCGCCCGCTTCAACAGTTTCCGGCAGGCCGTCCGCCCGGCCGCGGCCGACCCCGCCGAGGCACCGGGCGCATCGGATCACGCCGACGCCCCCGGCGCGCCCGGCTCGGCCCAGGCCCAGGGCGCGGCCGACACCGCCACGGCCCCGTACACCCCTACCCCGGCGCACGACCCGGTCCCCGCGTCCCACCCGGAGTCCGGCCCCGAGCCCACGTCCCACCCGCACGCGCACCCGGAAGGCGACACCACTTCATGACCGGCAGGACCACCGCCGACGACAAGCTCACCTGGCTCATCGAGGGCCTCCTGGAGCGCACCCCCGGCGCGCGGCACGCCCTGGTGCTCTCCCGCGACGGGCTGAAGCTCTGCCGTACCCCGGAGCTCTCCGTCGACCAGGCCGACCAGCTCGCGGCGATCGCCGCCGGCATCCAGTCGCTGTCGCACGGGGCGTCCGTCGAGTTCGGCGACGGCAGCGGCGGCGTGCGGTCGGCGATGACCGAGTTCTACGGGGGCGTGCTGTTCATCGTGGAGGCCGGCGACGGCGCCCATCTGGCCGTGGTGACCAGCGAGGACGCGGATCCCGGGCTGGTCGGGCACAACATGAGCGAACTGGTCGAGCAGCTCGGCGAACACCTGACCGCGCAGCCCCGTACGTCATGAGCCGGCCCGGCAGGGACGACGCACCCGACCGCCTGTACACCATCACCGGCGGCCGCAGCAGCACCGGTCCGGACAGTCCCTTCGACCTGGTCACGCTGGTCGTCGCCGAGTCGGAGCCGACCCCGGGCATGCAGTCGGAACACGCGGCGATCCTGCGGCTGGCGGAGTTCCCGACCTCGGTGGTGGAGATCGCCGCGGAGCTGAAGCTGCCGGTGAGCATCACCAAGGTCCTGCTGTGCGACCTGCAGGCGGCCGGCCGGGTCAGCGCCCGCCATCCGTACCGGCCGGCCATCACCGACCCCGACATCCTGGAGCAGGTGCTCGTTGGACTCCGCAACCTCTGACGCGCGCACCCCGTTGGGTGCCTCCGCCGACCACGGTTTCAAGATCGTGGTCGTGGGCGGCTTCGGCGTCGGCAAGACCACCCTGGTCCGTTCCGTCAGCGAGATACGTCCCCTCAACACCGAGGAGACGATGACCCAGGCCGGCGAGGAGGTCGACGACATCCGCGAGGTGCGCGGCAAGTCCGCCACCACCGTCGCCTTCGACTTCGGCCGGATCACGCTGGACGCGCGCAACGTGCTGTACCTGTTCGGGGCGCCGGGCCAGGAGCGGTTCTGGTTCCTGTGGGACCGGCTGTTCTCCGGCACCCTCGGCGCGGTGGTGCTCGTCGACACCCGGCGGATCGACGACTCCTGGTACGCCATCGACCGGCTGGAGAAGCACGGCACCCCGTTCATCGTGGCCTGCAACGACTTCGGCGGCCCCGTGCACGCGCCCGAGGACGTCCGGCACGCGCTCGACCTGGACCCGCACATCCCGCTGGTCACCTGTGACGCCCGCTCCCGGCAGTCCGGCAAACAGGTGCTCATCCAGCTGGTCCAGCACGTCAAGAACCGGTACGCCGGCCCCTCGGCACCGGCGGACCTGCCCCGACAGGAGTTCGTGTGACACCCGAAGCCGTGCCGCTCGGCGGCCCCCGGTTCCAGACCGAACCGGCGCGTCTGTACCGCGAGATGCGGCGCGACCACGGCGCCGTCACCCCCGTCGTGCTCGACGGGGACGTGCCCGCCTGGCTGGTCGTCGGCTACCGCGAGCTGCACCAGGTGACCGGAGACCCGGTGCTGTTCAGCCGGGACTCCGACCTGTGGAACCAGTGGGACGTGATCCCCGACGACTGGCCGCTGCTGCCGATGATCGGCCGTAAGCAGCCGTCGATCCTGTACACGGTCGGCGAGCGGCACCGCGAGCGCGCCGGGATGATCAGCGACGCGCTGGAGGCCGTCGACCCCTTCGAACTGCGGGGCCACGCCGAGCGGTTCGCGGACGAGCTGATCGACGGGCTGTGCACCAGCGGCGAGGCGGACCTGGTCGGCCAGTACGCGATGCTGCTGCCGGTACGGGTGCTGGCGCGGCTGTACGGCTTCTCCGACGAGGAGGGCCCCGGCCTGGTCACCGCGCTCAACGACATGATCGACGGGCGCGAGCGGGCGATCGCCGGGCAGACGCATCTGGCCACGTCCATGGCGCAGTTGCTGGCCGACCGGAAGGCGGACCCGGCCGACGACGTGGTGTCGCGGATGCTCCAGGACAAGAGCGGGTTCACCGACGAGGAGATCTCCCAGGACCTGATGGTGATGATGGCGGCCGGGCACCAGCCGACCGCCGACTGGATCGGCAACTCGCTGCGCCTGATGCTCACCGACGACCGGTTCGCGGCCTCGCTGTTCGGCGGCCGCAACAGTGTCGCCGAGGCGATGAACGAGGTGCTGTGGGAGGACACTCCCAGCCAGAACATCGCGGGCCGCTGGGCCTCCCGTGACACCCAGCTGGGCGGCCGCCGGATCCGCGCCGGTGACCTGCTGATCCTCGGCCTGCAGGGCGCCAACTCCGATCCGCAGGTGCGCACCGACGCCTCCGCGCTGACCGGCGGCAACAGCGCGCACTTCTCCTTCGGGCACGGCGAGCACCGCTGCCCGTTCCCGGCGCAGGAGGTCGCCGAGGTGATCGCCAGGACCGGTATCGAGGTCGTCCTCGACCGGCTGCCGGACATCGACCTGGCGGTGCCCGCCGACTCCCTCGCCCGCCGGCCCTCGCCCTGGCTGCGGGGGCTGACCGAGCTTCCCGTCCGGTTCACGCCCGTACCCGCCCTGTAGTCCGACACCGACGGTCAGGCGCAGCACCGATTGACGCAGTACTCCGACCCTGCCCTGGGAGGCACGTCACGATGACGACCGGTACCGAACAAACCCGGATCGCCCTCGACCCCTTCGTCACCGACCTGGACGGCGAGAGCGCGCGGCTGCGTGCCGCCGGTCCGCTCGCCGCCGTGGAGCTGCCCGGCGGGGTGCCCGTGTGGGCGGTCACCCGTCACGCCGAGGCCAAGGCGCTCCTCACCGACCCGCGTCTGGTCAAGGACATCAACGTGTGGGGGGCCTGGCAGCGCGGGGAGATACCGCAGGACTGGCCGCTGATCGGCCTCGCCAACCCCGGCCGCTCCATGCTCACCGTGGACGGCGCGGACCACCGTCGGATGCGCGCGCTGGTCGCGCAGGCGCTCACCCCGCGCCGGGTGGAGCAGATGCGGGGGCGGATCGAGAAGCTCACCCAGGACCTGCTGGACGCTCTCCCGGCGGACCAGGAGACCCTGGACCTCAAGGCGGCCTTCGCCTATCCGCTGCCCATGTTCGTGGTCGCCGACCTGATGGGCATCGACGAGGCCGAACTGCCCCGTCTGAAGGTGCTGTTCGAGAAGTTCTTCTCGACCCAGACCCCGCCCGCGGAGGTCATCGCCACCCTCACCGAGCTGGCCGGGATCATGGCGGCGACGGTCGCCGCCAAGCGGGCCGAGCCCGGCGACGATCTGACCAGCGCGCTGATCCTGGCCTCCGAGGACGGCGACCACCTCACGGACGAGGAGATCGTCTCCACCCTCCAGCTGATGGTGGCGGCCGGCCACGAGACGACGATCTCCCTGATCGTCAACGCCGTGGTCAACCTCTCCACCCACGCCGACCAGCGGGCCCGGGTGCTCTCCGGCGAGGTGGACTGGTCGGCGGTGGTCGAGGAGACCCTGCGCTGGTCCACCCCGACCTCGCACGTGCTGATCCGCTTCGCCACCGAGGACGTGCCGGTCGGCGACAAGGTGCTGCCGGCGGGCGACGCGCTGATCGTGTCGTACGCCGCGATAGGCCGTGACGAGGACGCGCACGGCCCGAGTGCCGGGGAGTTCGACGTCACCCGGGAGTCGAAGAACCGGCACATCTCCTTCGGCCACGGCCCGCACGTCTGCCCCGGCGCGGCGCTGTCCCGGCTGGAGGCGGGCGTCGCGCTGCCCGCCCTGTACGACCGCTTCCCCGGCCTGGACCTCGCGGTCCCGGCGTCCGAGCTGCGCAACAAGCCGGTGGTCACCCAGAACGACCTCTTCGAGCTGCCTGTCCGGCTGAACCCCTAACGGGTGTTGACGGAGTACGACTTGGCTCCCGTGCCGGCCAGCCCACCGCCGTCGACGATCAGGTACTCGTCGCGGATCGGCCGGCCGGCCAGCCAGGACTCCAGGATCTCCCGGGTGCCGGCCGCGTAGCGGGCCTGGGCGGAGAGGCTGGATCCGGAGATGTGCGGGGTCATCCCGTGGTGCGGCATGGTGCGCCACGGGTGGTCGGCGGGCGCGGGCTGCGGGAACCAGACGTCGCCCGCGTAACCGGCCAGCTGCCCGCTGCGCAGCGCCCGGTCGACGGCGTCCCGGTCGGCGATCTTGGCCCGCGCGGTGTTGATGAGATACGCGCCGCGCTTCATCGTGTCCAGCAGCTCGTCGCCGAACAGGCCCTCGGTCTCCGGGTGCAGGGGCGCGTTGATGGTGACGACGTCGCAGTGCGGGGCCATGGCGGCGGCGCTCTCGTGGAAGGTGAGGTTGAGCTCGCGCTCGACGGACTCGGGCAGCCGCGCGCGGTCGGTGTAGTGCAGCTTCACGTCGAAGGGCGCCAGGCGGCGCAGCACCGCGAGACCGATCCGGCCGGCGGCGACGGTCCCGACGTGCATGCCCTCCAGGTCGTACGAACGGCTCACGCAGTCGGCGATGTTCCAGCCGCCGTCGAGCACCACCTGGTGCGCGGGCAGGTAGTTGCGGACGAGCCCGAGGATCATCATCACCACGTGCTCGGCGACGCTGATGCTGTTGGAGTACGTCACCTCGGTGACCGTCACTCCGTGGGCGATCGCGGCGTCGAGGTCGACGTGGTCGGAGCCGATGCCGGCGGTGATCGCCAGCTTGAGGTTCCGGGCGGCGGCGATCCGCTCCGGGGTGAGGTAGGCCGGCCAGAACGGCTGCGAGATCACCACGTCCGCGTCGACCAGCTCACGGTCGAAGACGGAGCCCGCCCCGTCCTTGTCGGAGGTGACGACGAGGGTGTGGCCGGCCTTCTCCAGGAAGGAGCGCAGGCCGAGTTCGCCGGAGACGCTGCCGAGGAGATGGCCGGGGGTGAAGTCAATCGCCTCGGGGGTGGGGGTGGTCTGACCGCCCGGGTAGTGGTCGATGACGGGGACGTCGTCGCGGGCGTAGCTCTTCGGGTATCCGTCGGTCGGGTCGTCGTACAGGACGCAGAGCACCTTGGCCATGGTGGCGGCTCCTCAACTGCGTTGCGGATGACTGCCCTTCACGATCCTCGGGTTCAACTGCGCAGGTCAAAGCGAACTTTGTTATGTGCTCATAGCCCGCGGCTATCAGTCGGGGCCGTCCAGGTGGGCGGTGAGCAGGCTGTCGAGCGCGTCCCGCAGCCGCGCCTGACGGGCGACCTTCACCAGGGCCTCGGCGAGCACGGACTGGGGTTCGCTGCGGGCGATCACGAGGCCCACCCGGGGGCCGTGGGCCGGGCCCTCCAGGGGGACCACGCGCATGCCCACCGGCACGCCGAACATGTGCAGCCAGGCGTGCGAGATCACGCTGGACCAGCGCCCGCCGGGGAGGTGGGCGTAGAGGCCGGCCACGCTGTCGGACTCGACCGCCGGGACCGGCGCGGCACCGTCGGCGGCGAAGCACTCGTCGATGATCCGCCGGTTGCGCATCCGCGGTCCGAGCAGGCACAGCGGGAGGGCGGCGGCCTGGGACCAGGTGGCGGTGGCCGTGTCGCCGAGGGGGCCGCCGACCGGGGTGAGCAGGACGTAGCGCTCCTCGTAGAGCGGGAAGCGGCGGACATGCCGCAGTTCGTCGTCGTCCAGGTACGTCATGGCCGCGTCCAGCTCGAACTCCGCCAGACCGCGCCGGATATCGACGGACGACAGGGACTCCATGGCCACCCGGGCGTGTGGATGCCGGTCGCAGAACGGGCCGGTGAGCAGCGCGGCCACGGGGACCGCGGTGGGGACGATCCCGAGGCGCAGGGTGCCCGTCAGGCCGTCCCGCAGAGCCGACAGCTCCTGGCGCAGCGCGTCCCGCTCGGCGAGGATACGGTGCGCCCACGCCAGCACCACCTCGCCCTCGGGGGTCAGTCCCTCGTAGCGGCGGCCCCGGCGCACGATCGGCACACCGAGCTCGTGCTCCAGCCTGCGTATCGCGGCGGACAGGGAGGGCTGGGAGACATGGCAGGCGGCGGCCGCGCGGGCGAAGTGCCGTTCCCGGGCGAGAGCGACCAGGTATTCGAGCCGGCGCAGCAGCATGCGGCCTCCCCGAAGGGCTCGGCGGCGGATCGACGGCGGTCGCCGTGTCCGGGTCCACGTGTACCGGGTCCACGGGTATGGGGTCCACGGGTATCGGGTCCACGGGTATGGGGTCCACGGGTATCGGGTCCACGGGTATGGGGTCCACGGGTATCGGGTCTGGCCGCACCGGAACCGCGTGCACCGGGTCCCCGTGCACCAGGTCTGGCCGCACCGGGTCCACGCGTATCGGGTCCACGTGTACCGGGCCGGGGTACGGACCGGCAACGCGGGCCCGGGGCGGCCGTTTGACATCGAGTGCGCTCGAAGCCGTAGCGTCCGAAGCGCTCCACCGGACCAGGCCCCGGGCGCCGGGATGCCGACGCGCGGATTCCGCAGCTGAATGGAACGGGGCCCGCGGGCCCTCCGGAAGCGGAGCCCGAACCGAGCAGGAAACGAAAGGCTGGGAGTGAACATGCGACAGCGCAGTCTGCGAGACCTTCAGGTGAGCAGCATCGGCCTCGGCTGCATGGGAATGTCCGCCTTCTACGGCACCGCCGACCAGGACGAGGGCGCACAGACCATCCACCGTGCGCTGGAACTCGGGATCACCTTCCTCGACACCGCGCAGCTCTACGGGCCGCTCACCAACGAGACCCTGGTCGGCGAGGCGGTCCGGGGGCACCGGGACGAGTACGTGATCGCCACGAAGTTCAACTACCGGATGGACCACGCCGTCCCCGGCGACATGAGCAGCATCGGCCCGCAGGACGGCTCGGCCGAGCACGTGCGCAGCTCGGTGCACGGCTCGCTCCAGCGTCTCGGCACCGACTACATCGACCTCTACTACCAGCACCGCGTCGACCCGAACGTGCCGATCGAGGAGACCGTCGGCGCCATGGCCGAGCTGGTCGCCGAGGGCAAGGTGCGGCACATCGGACTGAGCGAGGCGAGCGCGGAGACGATCCGGCGGGCCCACGCGGTGCACCCGATCGCCGCGGTGCAGACCGAGTACTCGCTGTGGACGCGCGACCCGGAGGACGAGGTGATCCCGACCTGCCGGGAGCTGGGCATCGGGTTCGTCCCCTACTCGCCGCTGGGCCGTGGCTTCCTGGCCGGCCGGTTCTCCTCCCCCGACGACCTCGACGCGAACGACTGGCGCCGCACCGGCCCCCGCTTCACCGGCGACAACCTGGAGGCGAACCTGCGGCTCGCCGACAAGGTGAAGGAGATCGCCGCCGAGAAGGGCGTGACCCCGGCCCAGCTGGCCCTCGCCTGGGTGCTGGCCCAGGGCGAGGACATCGTCCCGATCCCGGGCACCAAGCGCCGTACCTACCTGGAGCAGAACGCCGGCGCCGTCGACGTCGAACTGACCAAGGAGGACCTGGCCCGCATCGACGCCGAGGTGCCCAAGGCCGCGGGTGAGCGCTACGACGAGGCCGGGATGAACAGCGTGAACCTCTAGATTTCCGCTCTCGGTGGCCGCTCGATGGGGGGTGGCGCACGCTGGTGGCATGGTGAACCTGCGGAGCTGTACGGCGGGCCTGCGGCGCTCGTGGCAGTCGTCCCACGCGCTGCTGCTGCTCCCGATCGCACTCATCGTGGTGATCGCGGTGGCGGACCTGCGGGCGCCGGAGGACGTCCATCTGGGCCCCGCCCTGGTCATCGCTCCCGCGCTCACCCCCTCGTTCGCCGGCCCCCGGGCTACCGCGCTGGTCGGGGCAGTCGCGGTGGCCGCCCAGGTGGTGATCGCCGTGTTCCACGGCGGGCTGACCACCGCGAACCACATCGTGCAGATCGTCACCCTGACGCTGCTCTCGGTGATCGTGGTGGTCTACAGCGGGGTCCGCGAGCGGCGCCGCGCCCAGCTGGCCCAGGTGCGCACGGTCGCCGAGGCCGCGCAGCACGTGCTGATGTGGCCGCTGCCCGAGCACATCGGCCCGCTGCGGATCGCCTCGCTGTACCTGGCCGCCGAGGACGAGGCGCAGATCGGCGGTGACCTGTACGCGGCCACCCGCCGCGACGGCGAGGTCAGGGTCCTGATCGGCGACGTCCGGGGCAAGGGACTGTCCGCGATCGGGGAGGCGGCGCTGCTGCTGGGCGCCTTCCGGGAGTCCGCCCACCGGCACGTCACCCTGCCGGACCTGGCGGCCGCCCTGGAGCAGAGCGTGCAGCGCTACGCGGTGGACCTGGAGCCCCGGGAGGAGGCGGCCGAGCGGTTCGCCACCGCGCTGCTGGTCGAGATCCCCGACGAGGACCCGGTCACCAGGATGACCAGCTGCGGCCATCCGCCGCCCCTGCTGCTGAGCCCGGGGCACGCGGTGACCGTCCCGAGCCTGCATCCGTCGCCGCCGCTGGGTGTGCCCGGCGCGGGCGGCACCGAACACACCCTGGACGTGTTCTCCTTCGAGCCGGGCGACACCCTGCTGCTCTACACCGACGGTGTCGTCGAGGCACGGGACGCGCAGGGCCGCTTCTACCCGCTCGCGGAGCGGGTGGCGCAGTGGACCGACGACTCTCCCGAGGCGCTGATCCACCACGTGCGGCGCGATCTGCTGACCCATGCCGGCGGCCACCTCGGCGACGACGCGGCCCTGATCGCCCTGCACCGCACCCCGACCGTGCACCGCCGTCAGCACCACGGTGTCCTCGGCCACGGGGCCAACCGGGCGTAGCGCGCCTCAGAACTCCTTGGTCTGTGACTCCAGATACGTCTTCAGGAAGGTGAGCTTCGCGTCGCTGTCCGCCACCGCGACCGTGCCGAAGTCCGCGCCGAGTTCCATCGTCCGCGGGGTGTCGGTGGCGAGGGCCGGCCAGTCGGTCAGGGAGCCGCCGTTCGGGTCGCCGGTGGCGGCGAACCGGGCGACGCAGGAGGCGGTGGTGTCGGCGATGTCGTAGTCCTGGGAGGTCCAGGGGCGGTCGGTGCTGTAGAGGTAGCCGAGCAGGTAGTAGACGTCGGAGCCCTGGAAGGCGCCGGTCACGTCGGTGCCGATGGCCGGGTTGGTGGCGTCGTGGCCGGGCGGGACCCGGGTCCAGAAGTAGGTGTGGACGGGGCCGGTGTTGCCGGCGGTGTCCTTGAACTGGTTCGCCCACAGGAAGGCGGAGACGCGTTCCTTGTCACGGGCGTAGGCGTCGTACTGCTGGGCCGCCGTCGTGTCGCTGTCCGCCGGGTACAGCTCCAGGAAGGTGTCGGCCAGCCCCAGCGGACCGAACTCGGACCGGGCGTGGTCCTGGAACGCGTCGAGCGTCGTCCTCAGGCCGGGCGAGGCGCCGTTCGCGTCCTTGCAGACACCGGTGAGGACGGGCACGTCGGTCTCGGCGCGGGCCGCCAGCACAGCCGTGTAGGTGTCCGGCAGGACGTGTCCGTCGAGCACTTGGCCGAAGTCGGCGGAGGAGTCGGCCAGGGCCCCGGCGACGATGTCGTCGGCGCCCAGCGCGCGCAGTGCGGCGAGGCTGTCGGCGCCCAGCCGGGCGGCGAATTCGGTGCCGTTGGCCTCGGCGTCGGCGAGGGTCCGGTAGCGGCCGGTCTCCCGGGCGATCGCCGGGTCCTTCGTGTACCGGACGCCGGAGGAGAGCAGGGCACGGTGGTAGAGGCCCCTGGCGCGCCGGGACGCGAGCAGGGTGTTGACGACGGACGCGCCCTGCGCCCAGCCGGCCAGGGTCACCCGGTCCGGATCGCCGCCGAACGCGGCGATGTTCCGCTGGACCCACTCCAGGGCGGCGACGACGTCCAGGATCCCCCAGTTGCCCGAGCCGCCGTACGTGGACTCGGCGGTCAGTTCGGGGTGGGCGAGACCGCCGAGCGGGCCGACGCGGTAGTCGGGGGTCACGACGACCACGCCTTTGGACGCGAGCAGGGAACCGTCGTAGATCTCCTGCCCTGACCACAGGGCCTGCTCGCCGCCGTAGAGCCAGACGAGGACGGGGCGGCTGCTACCCGAACCGGTCGCCGCCGTCCAGATGTTGAGGTTGAGGCAGTCCTCGCCGAGTTCGGGCACCTGGCCTGCCGGGATGCCCGTGACGGGCTGCGGGCAGGCCGGGCCCCAGCTGTCGGCGGTGCGCACGCCGTACCAGGAGGGGGCAGGCTGCGGCGGGCGCCAGCGGTTGGCGCCGGCGGTGGAGGCGGCGTACGGCAGGCCCTTGTAGACGGTGACGCCCCGCAGGCCGCCCCGGACTCCGGTGGCCCGGCCGGACTCGGTGGTGACCGGGTCGGCGTCGGCCGCGCTCCGGGCCGCTTCGGCCGGCGTGGGCACCGTGCCGAGCAGCCCGGCCGCGGCCGCGGCGCCGAGAAAGCCGCGCCGGTTCAGCGCGGCCGGAGGCATGTCTCTGTCGTTCACCGGGCTCCCTTTCGGGTCGTGGGGGGCGAGCCGACGAGAAGCCTGGCGTCGGGCCGAGCGCCGCGGCAAGCGCAACCGGGCTACTCACAGCAGGTCAACAGGGTCTGACAGCAACGGAGTTGACCGAGCCGTTCAATTGTCTTTGGGTCAAAGTTAAGTCGTAAGGGTGGTCTCGACCATTGGCTGACTGTCAGACTCCGCTTCGCCTTTCAGAGACAGGGAGTCGACATGCCCGACCTGCAGTCCCCCACCCGCAGACGGCCACTGCGCAAGGCCCTGGCCGCCGCCCTCGGAGCCCTCGCGCTGGTCATCGCCGTGCCCGCCACCGCGCACGCCGACGTCCTGACCCTGCTGCCGCAGAACGCCGACGGGCTGGAACAGACCTTCTCCCCGGCCTACGACTACGACGGCGACGGCTGCTACACCACCGCCGCGATCGGCGCGGACGGCACCATCAACCCCGGTCTGGGGCTGGGCGGTGACGTCAACGGCCACTGCCACGACTACGCGCAGCTGGCCAACGCCAACACCTACTCGCGCGAGAAGTGCAACAACGGCTGGTGCGCGGTGATGTACGCCAGCTACTTCGAGAAGGACCAGGCGACGTACGGGCCGTTGGCCATCGGGCACCGGCACGACTGGGAACACGTCATCGTGTGGATCCAGAACAACCAGGTGCAGTACGTCTCGGTGTCGCAGCACAGCAGCTACCAGGTGGCGGCCGCCTCGGCGATCCGGTTCGACGGCACCCACCCGAAGATCGTGTATCACAAGGACGGCCTGTCCACCCACGACTTCCGCTTCGCCAACTCCAACGACGACCCGCCGGAGAACGTGACCGGCGGCTGGTTCTACCCGCGCCTGGTGGGCTGGAACGGCTACCCGGCGGGCTACCGCGACAAGCTGATGAACGCCGACTTCGGTGACGCCACCATCAAGATCAAGGACGGCTCCTTCGAGTCCAACCTGTCCTACTCGATGCCGTCCGGGATCGCCTTCGACCCGAACGCCTGATTCATCCGCGGCCCTCGACGAGCCGGGCCAGGTTGTCGAGGGCCATCCGGGTGCCCAGTTCGTTGTCCTCGGGGCGGACGCCTTCGGGGACGCCCTCGTGCAGCACCTCGACGTCCGTGCCGCCGCCGGCCGCGGTGAGGGCCGTCGTCATCGTCATGGTGCCGCGCACGGCGTCGTCGGCGGTCTCGAAGTCGATGACCTCGACGACGAGGCGGTCCGGGACCAGCCGGGCGAAGTGCCCCCGGTAGGTGTCGGTGTGCCCGCCGGACTTCCCGGCGCGCCCGGGGTCGTCGTAGTCGAGGGACACCCGGAACTCGCCGCCCTCCCGGGCGTCGAAGGCGTGCACCCGGGCGGTCATGCCGTCCGGCGTCCGCCAGGCGGCGACCGCCTCCGGGTCGAGCAGCGCCCGGTAGACGGCAGCCGGGGGCGCCTGTACCCGCCGGGTGACGCGCGTGCTGGTCATGAGCTCACGGTACCCGTGAGACGACCGTGCCGGGGCCGGGAAGGTGAGCCGGGCCCCGGCACGGAGTTCTTGCGTCACGGCTTGCGGGCGACCGCTCCGTACATCGCGATGTCCTCGTCGCGGATGCCTTCCTCGCCGTGGCCGTCCGGGAGCCACTTGTGCACCTGGACGATGCCCGGCTCGACCAGCTCCAGGCCCTCGAAGAACTTGTGGGCCTCGTCGATGGTGCGCAGCCGCATCGGCATGTTGCGGGCCGCGTACTCCCGGGCGACCCGGCCCACCTCCTCGGGCGCGAACTCGGCGGTGCCGATGGACATCGCCAGATAGCTGCCGGAGGGCAGCGGTTCCAGCAGCCGTCGTACGACACCGACCGCGTCGTCCGCGTCGAGCATGAAGTGCACGATGGCGATCACCGTGAGCGCCACCGGCTCGTCGAGGTCGAGGGTCTCGCGCAGTTCGGGGGCGTCCAGGATGGCCGCCGGGTCGCGGAAGTCGGCCTCGATGTACGCCGTCCTGCCCTCGGGCGCGCTGGAGAGCAGGCCCTGGGACAGGGTGAGGACGATCGGGTCGTTGTCCACGTAGACGACCCGGGAGTCGGGGGAGACCGCCTGGGCGATCTCGTGGAGGTTCGGGGAGGTGGGTATGCCGGTGCCCACGTCCAGGAACTGCCGCATCCCCGCCTCCTCGGCGAGCCAGCGCACGGCACGGTTCATCCAGTCGCGGTTGGCGCGCATGTGGACCGGGAGCGCGGGCCACTCCCGGGACATGGCGTCGCCCGCCTCCTGGTCGGCGGGGTAGTAGTCCTTGCCGCCCAGGATGTAGTCGTAGATCCGGGCTGAGTGCGCGTTCTCGGTGTCGATGCGGTCGGCCGGCCATCCGTTGTCGGGCAACGCCGTGTCTCCCATTCGGGTGAAGTGAGGGGGGTGCGGGGGGGGTGGTCGCGTCAGATGTGGGGGGTTGAGTGAACGATCAGCTATAGCAAGGAAGTTCCGGCCACACGGCTCACATGAGGAAGTCGGCGTCACCCGCCTTCACACCGGACAGGAAACTGGTCATCTCGCGGGGCGTGAAGACCAGCGCCGGTCCGTCCGGGTCGGTCGACTGGCGTACCGCTACCCGCCCGTCGGCGAGCTTCTTCACTTCCACGCAGGCGCCGCCGGCGTCGTCGCTCCACGGCTTGGACCAGCCGCGCGCGCCGAGTTGCCGGGACGGAATGCCATTGTGTACGGAGTGGTGCACGTCAGAGCTCCTCGCGAATCGCACCGAGGATGACCTCGGTCTTCCTGGCGGGCGCCGCCTGGGCGCCCAACCGGTCCAGGGCCTCGCGGTAGACCACGACATCCTCGCTCTTGTCCAGGTAGACGGCGCCCACCAGGCCGTTGAGATAGACGATGTCGGGCAGTTCGGGGGCCCGGAACCGGAAGAGGTGGTACGCACCGGCGCGCATCGCCGGGTGCGGGCCGTTGGCGAACGGCATGATCTGCAGAGTGACGTTGGGCAGCCGGTTGATCTCGATGAGATGGTCGATCTGGGCGCGCATGACCCCGGCACCGCCGACCGGCCAGCGCAGCACCGTCTCGTCCATCACGACCCACAGCCTGGGCGGCGCCTCGCGGGTGAGCAGTTCCTGACGGCGCATGCGCAGCGCCACCCGGCGCTGGGTGGCCTCGGTCGGCGCGTGCGGGTTGCCGGCGCCGAGCAGAGCGGCGGCGTACTCCCGGGTCTGCAACAGGCCGTGCACGAACTCGTTCTCGTAGGCGCGGATCTGCAACGCGGCCTGTTCCAGACTCAGATACGCGGCGAACCAGTCCGGCATCACATCACGGTAGGTGTGCCACCAGCCGCGCTTGTTGGCCTCGCGCACCGACTGCAGGAAGGTGTCGACCTCCTGGCGGTCCGTCACTCCGTAGATCTGCAGCAGCTTCTCGGCGTCGGCCAGCCGGAGCCGGGCCACCTTGGCGGCCTCCATCCGGCGGATGGTGGAGTGGCTGACGCCGATCGCCGTGCCGGCCTGCTCGTAGGACAGGCCCGCCCGGGTCCGCATCTCCTCCAGTTGCCGGCCGAGGATCATGCGCAGGACGGAAGGGGCACCGCCCCAGTCGGTCTCCGAGGTCACGCCCTACCCCCTCGCACAGGTCTCAGGGTCACCGTCTCACGCGTTCGTGATCGGCTCGCGGACTCATTCGATCACTTCCTGTCGGGAGCAGCATGCACTTCACTTCTTGCAATTTTCAACTTGCTGGTTGCGAGGCGATGTTGGCAGGTGCCAGAGTGGACCTACTGCTCCCGCTGACCAAGGAGCAGGCGAAGCAGTCCAGTTGGGGGAGACTGAGCTGCGATCCGGTGTCGCCCTGGCACGGGTCGTCGTCTGCCCCCGTGCGGCAGGGGCGGATGCGACCGCTCAGCCCCCCACGCTGCGAAGCCGGACGAAAGGCGCACGGCGATGGCCCCGCCCTCTCTCCCCCAGCCGCTCGACCGACTGCCCGATGACCGGATACCCGGCCTGCCCCGACCGGCGCTCGCGGCCGGCGCCGAGGGCCCGCACCGCCCGTCGGACGCGGCGGGCATCCCCCGACCACCCGGAGGCGAACGCCTCGGTCGACTCCCTGGGCCGCAAGGCCTCGACCGGTTCGCCTCCGGGGACCGGCCCGTCCCGCACAGCCTTGCGTTCGACCTGGCGCCGACACCCCGGGCGGTGGGCAACGCCCGCCGCAGCGTGGGCGAGCTGCTGGCCTCGTGGGGCGTGTGCGAGGAGGCCTGCGACAACGCGGTCCTGGTGACCTCCGAACTGGTCACCAACTCGATCGTCCACTCGGCCGGCCGGCGGATCATCTGCCGGGTGCACGCCGTCCCCGACCGGATCCGTATCGAGGTCGAGGACCAGAGCGGGAGCTTCACGCTCCCGGCGCCCCGGCAGGCCAGACCCGACGAGCAGAACGGGCGCGGACTGTTCCTGGTCGACGCGCTCAGCCTCGACTGGGGCGTCACGGTCGCGCCGGAGGGATCCTCCGCACGCGTCGTCTGGGCCGAGCTGTCGACGGCACCGGACTGACCTCCCCAGCTTTCTCCCCCACATCTCAGGAAGCACGTCGTCTCATGAACCATCCCCCCACGCCCGACCTCGCCGCCGACCCGTCCTGGACCCGCACCCGTCCCAAGCCCGGCCCCGAACAACCCCACACCACTCCGGCGGGCTGACCCGCCCCGCGGCCCGGGCCTCCTGGGAGGCCTGGGCCGTCGTGTGTCCATGGCGGGCGCCCGGCACGGGACGCGGCCGTCGGGGTCGCGTCGCATGATCGGGTGAAGGGGCCGGCTGACGGGCGCACCGCGGTACGCCCGGCGGCCGGCCGGGCGCCGGTCAGTTCGTCGCATGGGACAGCAACGCCGTCGCCGCGGAGCGCAGTTGGGCCGCCGCGGCCGCGCAGGCCGTCGCCTGCCGCTCCAGGGCGGCCCCGCTCCACTCCGGCGCCTCGGCACAGCCGGCCAGGGTGACGGCGGCACCGCGCAGCCGTTGCGCGTAGCCGTCCATCCGTTCCGCGTCGACTCTCAGGTCGTCGACGTAGGCGAGGAGTTCGGGGGCGGCGGTGGCGGGGCGGGGTTCGGTCACCATGGTGGCGCACCTGTTCTCGGGCTCAGCGCGGCAGCGGCGCGCCGGCGCTTCTGTGGGCGATGAACCGTGGGCTGGTCAGGACGAACCCGGGCCGGACGGTGTCGAGTTCGAGGATCTGGAGGTGGCGGGCCAGCGGCCCGTGCCCGCCGTCGAGCCGCAGCCGTATCCGGGGCCGGGTGTGGACGCGCGGTCGTCCGTCGGCGCGGACCAGGGTGCGTACGGTGCTGTCGCCGCGGCGGCCGTAGAGCACCCAGTCCGCCTCCGGACAGCGCACACCGGGGCCCGGGCTGCCCTCGACGTCCAGGCCCAGCTCCGGTGCCTCGACCCGGAGTTCACGTCCTTGCAGGGAGACCTCGGCGGATCCGTGCACGGCCGGCTGGGCCCAGAGCTCCTCGGCCACCGCCCGCGCTTCCCGGGTGCCGACGGCGAGCGCGACGACGTACCGTCCGGTGCGGCGCAGGTCGACGCGGCGCAGCAGGTCCCTGGCGAGGTCGTACGCGTGCGGCCGCCACAGGTCGTCGACCAGGACGGACAGGCCCAGTTCGGTGTAGGGGCCGATGGTGGTGCAGCGGTGCTCGTACAGGGAGAGCACGGCCAGGGCGCGGCGGCCGAAGCGGGTGGGGACCATCCAGGTGACGTCCGGCAGCAGGCTGCGGGCGACGTCCGCGTCGACCGGGTAGCAGAGGTGGGCGGCGGAGGAGTCGTAGTAGCGGACCGGCACCTCGACCGGGCCCGCCGAGGTGGGGACGCTGGTGGTGGGGACGGTCAGCAGGGGGTAGCCCTGGGGAGGCTGGGAGCGGTCCCTGAGCCGGTAGACACGGGTGCGTTCCACGGGGCCCCGGTAGGGGGTGAGGGCCTCGTCGACGTCCTGGGTGACCTGCGGGATCACCGTCTCCAGGTGGTCGATGTAGACGCGGAGCAGGTGGCAGCGCGGGAACTCGTGGTCGGGGCCGGAGTAGTCGGCCCGGTACCGGTTGGGGCGCGGGCCGGACGCGGCGCCCCTGCCGCGGCCGTCCAACGCCGGGACGATGTCGTGCCGGTTGGTGATGCCGGCGACCCAGGTGCGCGGGTCGGCGGGCTCCCGGTGGTCCGTCGGCGCACCGACGGCGACCACGTGGGTGACCCGGTAGGCGCGGCAGAACTCCTCGTCCTGGGCGAGGTTCAGCAGGGCGATCGCGCCCTCACCGTGTCCGACGAGGGCGAGGTCGGCACCGCGCGGGACGCCGTGGTCCCGGATCGCAAGCAGGATCGAGCGGGTGTAGGGCGAGTCGGTCATGAACAGGTTGCGCCAGGCGTCGGCGAAGTCCTGCGGGGGGTCGTCGCGGGGGCGGCCGGGGGTCGTGCCGGGGGCCTGGACGACGTACCGGAGCACGCCGTCGGGGCCGCGTACCTCCTGGACCAGGACGCGGCCTTCGGCGTCGAGGACGTCCAGGTTGCGCAGGAAGGCGAGCAGGGAGCCCTCGCCGGCGAGGCCCCGGGCCTCCCGGGCGGACGGTTCGACGGCCTGGACGGCGCCCTCACCCCGGTCCGGGGACGAGGGGTGGGCGGCGCTGATGCCGCGCGCCGGGTCGGCGGTCAGCTCACGGCCGGCGGCGAGCGCCCAGGCGGTCTCGTCGTTGACCGGGTCCTCGCCCAACAGGCCGCGGATGGCGAGGAGTTCGGCCAGGATCGGGGCCAGTGCGGACAGCGCGTGCCGGGCATCCTGGTCCTTGAAGAGGGCCCGCAGCGCGCGGACGGCCTCGAAGTCCCGGTCGGCGGTGACCGCGGCCGTCAGCCGGCGCATGCCCGGGTCGCGCCGGAACTCGGGGTGGTCGAGCAGGACGGCGGCGATCCTGAGCCGCAGCGAGGTGACCGCCACCAGCGCGGCCAGGGACTCCCGGCCGAGCGCCTCCCCCGCCGCGCCGAGGAGACGGCCCACGCCGTCCGGTGCCACGATCGCGGCGCCGCCGAGCCCGTTCCTGTTGGTGAGCGCCCGCAGCAGTGCCCAGCGGGCGGCGTAGCCGGTGCGGGGGCGGCGGCGCGCGGAACCCGTCAGCGCCGGGGCGAACAGGACGGAGCTGGTCCGTGCGCACACCTCGCGGATGCCCTCGGCGACGTCCACGACGTCACGGGCGCACTCCCGCAGCAGTTCCTCCGTGGGCGGCTCCTCCGTGGGCGGCCCGGAGGCATGCCGGTGCGCTGCCATCCGGCGCTCCCTCGGATCGACGACATGGCCTGGTCCCATCGTGTGCCCTGGGCCCGGTGCGCGCACCTTCGTCCGTGCGGGTGACGGTGGCCGCCGCGCGGAGTCCGTCAGGCGTCGTCGGCGAGGCCGGCGGCGACGGTCGCGCCGAGTTCCCAGCACGCCTCGAGGTCGGCCTTGCCCGGCTCGCCGGTCACCGTGACCGGCTGGGCCGCCCGGCGCCAGCCGAGGCCGGTGGTGATGGAGTCGAGGGCGCGCAGGGCGCCGGTGACGTCGTTGCCGCCGTGCACATAGGCGCCGAAGGGACGGCCCTGTGTCTCGTCCAGGCACGGGTAGTAGATCTGGTCGAAGAAGTGTTTGAGGGCGCCGGAGACATAACCGAGGTTGGCCGGGGTGCCGAGGAGGTAGCCGTCGGCTGCCAGCACGTCGGAGGCCGTGGCGGACAGGGCCGCCCGCCGCGCGACCCGCACCCCCTCGATCTCCGGGGTCGTCGCCCCGGCGAGCACGGCCTCGAACATGGCCTGGCAGTGCGGCGAGGGGGTGTGATGGACGATCAGCAAGGTGGGCACACCGGCACCCTGCCGTGCGCGGCCCGCCGACGGCAACCGGCGGGCCGCCGGTCAGGGCCGTGCGGGCATGGTCCAGCAGTTGGAGACGGCCGGCAGGCCGGACAGCCGGGCCGTGAGCCAGGCGACGGCGTCGCCCTGGTCGGTCAGCAGGGGGCCGAAGTGGTTCAGCAGGGCGCGGCCCACGACCGGCAGCACGACCGGCACATAGGTGACGTCCGCGCCTTCGTCGCACCAGTCGACGGCGAGCCGCCGGGCCTGGGCGTGCGGGACGAGGTCGTCGCTGACGCCGGTCGCCAGCCGGACCGGGCTCGCCGGTGCCGTCCCGCCGATGCCCCGCCTGACCCCGGGTACGGGGGTCAGGCGGAGCCGCGTCGACTCCGTCAGGCCGAGGCCGGGCAAAGTCGGGTCGGACGGGTCAGGACGACCTCCACCGGGTGCGCCACAGCAGCACGAACCCGGCGGCCAGCAGCACTCCGCCGAAGAGGGCCGGCCACAGGTGGGCGCCGGTCTCGGCGAGATCACCCTGGACGGCCTGCGGCTCGGTCTGGGGTGCGGTGGACGGCGCGCCCTGGCCCGCCGGAGC
This sequence comes from Streptomyces sp. NPDC026538, assembly GCF_055567535.1. Classification (NCBI taxonomy): domain Bacteria; kingdom Bacillati; phylum Actinomycetota; class Actinomycetes; order Kitasatosporales; family Streptomycetaceae; genus Streptomyces; species Streptomyces sp. NPDC026538. The sequence goes on along the minus strand of NZ_JBVHQG010000013.1, from coordinate 243,330 downwards.
GGCGCCGGCCGTGGTCGCCGTGCCGGCCGGGGCCTGGGTCGCGGGACGCTCGGTCGGCCGGCTGATGACACCGCCCCCCGCGCCCGACGACTTCTTGGGCGAAGCGCTCGTGTAGACCTGCGGCAGACCGGTGCCGCCGGCGGCGGACTTCGTGGCGGACGGCTCCGCCGCGGGCTCGGAGGGCTGGGCGCTCTCGGTCTCGGCCGGCGGGTCGGCCGGGGTCGCCGTGTCGCTCGGCTCGGTGACCGGGCTCGCCGACTCGGACGGCGGGTTCTCCGGGCTCGCCGACTCCGACGGGTCGGGTTCGGCGCTCTGCGACGGCGGCTGCTCGTCGGCCCCGGCCCCGCAGGTGCGGCCGGAGTTGATGCAGCCGACCATCTTCCGCATCAGGCTCTCGTCGAAGACGTTGATGAAGTCACCGTGGTCGGTCACCGGCTTGTGCAGCTGCTCGGGGAACGAGTCCACCGCGAACAGCGGGACCGTACGGCCGCCGTCCTGGAGGCTCGGTGCGTCGACGTCGTAGACGATGCGCTGCACCAGCTGCGGAATGGCCTGGAACCCGGCCGGGCAGCTGCCGTCGGCCGCGGCGAACGCCACATGGGTGCGGTGGTTGGCGCTGTCGATGTTCCGGCCGTCCCAGCAGCTCTGGAACCTGAACGTGCGCACGACGTCACTGCCCGAGGGGCAGAGCGGGTACTTGTCCTTGAGCTGCCGGTCCTCGAAACCCGTGCAGCTCCAGGAGGCGTTGGCGTTGGCCGGGCCGTTGACGAAGGCCTTGGCGTCACCGGTGATGATGCGCAGCAGCCGGGGCATCTCGGTGACCTTGGAGGTCGGGTTGCCCTCGAAGGTGAGCGTGACCTCCTTTGCCGTCACGATCTGCCCGGCGTTGCCCTCGGTGCCGCCGCCCGGCTTGTCGGCGTCCCGCTCCTGCTTGCCGTTCTGCAGCCGCAACACGGGCCAGTAGTACGTGGACTTGTCGCCCTGGTCCGCACAACTCGTGTCGGCGTTCGCGAGGTCGTCGTCGCTGGCGAAGGCGTTGTTGGACTGGTTGCCGATGTAGTCGTGGAAGTGGTGGGCGCCGTTGGAGACGCCGGGCGCCACGATCACGTTGTCCGAGTTGAACAGGCCGTTCGCGTTGACGCCGCAACTGGACGCGAAGGTGCCGGTGGAGCCACCGGGCTGCTCGGCCGGGGTCGTGACATTGGGCTGGACGGTGGTGATGTCGGCGTAGTCGGCGGCGACGGGGCCGTTGCCGCCCTGACCGCCGATGCCGGCGCCGGCACTGGCACTGGCGCTCTGGCTCGGTGTGGCACCGTCCTGCGGCGACGCCGACTGCCCGCCGCCCTGGTCCGAGGAGCGCAGGGTGCAGGCGGCGAGGTCGTCGAGGCCCTGCGGACGGTCGCCCTCGCGGTCGATGGCGTCGGCGATGCGCTGCAGGGACTCGGACCGCTTCTCCTTCAGCGGATCCAGGATCGTCTGGTCGGCGAGGCCGGGGTTCTGCTGGATCGCCGCGGCCGACTCCTTGAGCTGCTGGTAGGCGGCCGCGATCTGCTGGTCCAGCTGCGCGAGTTCACCGTCGACGTCTTCCCGGGCCGCGTCGGGCACGTCCGTCAGCCGGCTGCCGACGTCGGGGCAGTAGACGGTGGGCGCGGACAGCACCTGAGCGGTGGCGGCCTGCCCGGACTGGTCCGATTCGGTGGCCGAGGCGTAGACGTTCACCGCGACCAGTGTTCCGCCGCCGAGCATCAGGGCGACCGCTGCGAAGGTCGCGCGTTGTGCGCCGGTCGGGCGTCTGCGCCTGTTGGGTCTCAAGGTCGTTCCCCTGCATGTCGTGGTCGGCCGGGCATGGAATTCCCCCGCCCTATACGCGGGGCGGCGCCACCGTGTTCAACGGCCCCACGAATTCACGGTGACCTCACAGGAAGCGGTCGCTCAAGCCGCCGCCGGCACCGCTCCGACGGGCGCACGTCGGCGCTCGCCACGTGGGCGAAATGCCGTCCCGCGACGGCCGGTTCTCGAACGCTACGACGAACATCACAATTACGTATCGGACATTAGGCACTTCAACCTTCACACGAGTGACACAAGTTGGCTAAGTTGACGGGCAAGCCGCTCGGCTCCCCCCGGCGAATCCCGTCGGGCCGCGCGGCCTCCGCCGAATCCGGTGCCCAACGGGGCGATCCGGAGCCGGGGACCCATCCGAACCACTGGGGTGAATCGGCCAACTGCCCTTAGGGGCAGGAGCCGTAGGGCATGCCTTCCGGATCGACCCGCCCGAACCCGACAGCTAACTCGGTAGGCGGAGCACGGAAGGAGCACGACCCCCATGGCGCCCGAGAGCCGTGACGAGGTTCGACAGCGGATCGACAGCCTCTACGACCAGGCCGAGAACGCCACCGGGAACTACAACGCCACACGTGCGATGAACGGGGGCTCGCGGTCTCGCGGTGTCCCGCTGTTCAAGCGGCCCCGGCGCGACGACCCGGGCCTGGACAACATCGCCAAGGAGTGGTTCGACAGCGCACGCTCGCGGCTGGGGCCGAGTGTCCCCGCGGCGCTGCCCGCCGACCGGCAGCCCGCCCGCCCCGGCCCGCGACGGCCCGTCAGCGCGATGGCAGCCGACCTGCTCGGCCAGTTGGAGGGCTCCGGCCCGTCCCGGCCGGAGCTGACCGCGGGGCCGTCCGCGACCAGCGACATCGAGGTCGTCCGCGAACTGACGGAGCTCCCCAAGCTGGAACTGACGGCCGGGTCCCCGGCGGCGCTGCCCCCGGGACCGTCGAGCGCGGCCAAGGCGCTGCCCGCCGCCGCGCCGCAGCGGGCCACACCGGGCGCGTCCAAGACCAAGAGCCAGCTGAAGATCGCCAAGGCGCGCGAGGTGCTGTCGCAGCGCACCGGGCAGCGTGCGATCGCGGCGCTCGAACCGGCCGCGCCCGCCCCGGCTCCGCAGGCGGCCCCGACCGCCCAGACCCCTTGGCCCACGCCCGAGGCCCAGGTCCCGGCCCAGCAGTGGCCGGCCCCCGCCGGTATGCCCGGCCAGTACGGCGACACCGGCTCCTTCCCGACCGACGCCCTGACCGGTACCGGTGCCCTCCCGGCGGTGACCGTGACGGAGACGGGTGCCATCCCGGTGGTGCCGGCGACGGACACCGGCTCCTTCCGGGTCATGACCCCGGGCGCCGCCCAGCCCATGTCCCCGGCGGACACGGGCGGCTTCCGCGTCATGACTCCGGGCGCCACGGGCGGCTACCCGGCCGTGCCGCCCATGGACGCGGGTGCGATGCCCGCCGCGGGCCCGGGCGACACCGGTTCCTTCCGGGTCATGACGCCGGGCGCCACGGGCACGTTCCCGATGCCGGCCGACACGAGCGCGTTCCCGATGCCGGCCGATACGGGCGCGTTCCCGACCGCGACCCCCACGGACACGGGCGCGTTCCCGACCGCCGCTCCCGCGAACACGGGGGCCTTCCCCACCGCCGCCCCGACGAACATGGGCGCGTTCCCGAACATGGGCGCCTTCCCCACCGCCGTCCCCGCGGACGCGGGCGCCTTCATCAGCGCCGCTCCCGCCATGCCGGCCGCGCCGGTCCCGGACACGACGGCCACCGGTTCCTTCCCGGGCATGACGCCGGACGCGGCCGCCGCCTACCTCGGCGCGCCCCCGGCCGCCGCGGAGCCCGCCTACCCCACCGCCGCGTACGCCGTGCAGACCGCCGCCATGCCGTCGGTCGCCATGCCGTCGGCCGACTACGGCGCCGGCGCCTTCCCCGCGGCGCCCGCCGCCGGCATGGGCGGCTACGCCGCCGGTATGCAGCCCACGGCCGCCGCCTACGCCACCGCACCGGCCACGACCGCGCTCGACGGGCCGATGCCCACGGCGGTGATACCGACGGCGGTGACGGACCCGCCGTGGGCGATGATGGCCTCCCCCGCCGCGATGACCGCGCCTCCCATGGCGATGGCCACCGCCGCCCCGGCGGCCCCGGCCCCGCTCCCCACCGCGCCCGTCCCGACGGCGCCCCCGGTGGTCACCGCCCCCGTCCCGACCGCACCCCCCGTGGTCACCGCCCCGCTCCCCACCACCCCCGTCCCGAGCGCGCCCCCTGCCGCCTACCCCGCCGCGGCCGTCACCGACACCGGCTCCTTCCTCGTGCCCGGTGCCGCGACCGAGCCCGGCAAGGCCATGAAGGCGCTGGCGTTCGCCCGGGCACAGATCGGGCGGCCCTGCGTGTGGGGCGCGACCGGGCCGGAGTCGTACGACTGCTCCAGCCTCACCCAGGCCGCCTGGCGGGCCGCCGGAGTGTCGCTGCCGCGCAGCGCGCCGGACCAGGCCTTCGCCGGCACCCCGCTGACGCTGGCCACCATCGAGCCCGGTGACCTGGTCTTCTTCTTCGACAACGACAGTCACGTCGGGGTCTACGCGGGCAACGGCATGATGATCCACGCGCCGAGCCCGGGGGCGGCCATCCGCGAGGAGTCGATCTACACCGCCGGGGAGTCGGCGATCCACCGGGTGGTCCGCCCGGCCTGAACCCCCGCCGTCGGGTCCGTCGGGGTCAGACCCTCCGCCGCCGCGTGCGCCAGCTCTCGTGGTGGTCCAGGAGGGTCTCCTCGACGGGCCGGTAGGTGAGGCCCAGTTCCCGGACGCCCCGGCTGTTGTCGACGCGGAAGCGGATGCCGAGGTGGTTGCGTATGTAGTCCTGGGTGAGGCCGAAGGAGGGGCCGAGGATCCGTACCGGCCAGTGCGGGAGCGCGGTGCGCGGCAGACGCGGATCCCACGGACGGCGGGTGCGGATGATCCGGGACATCTCGTGGAAGGACGTCATCGTCTCGTTGGCCACGATGTAACGGCCGGCCGCCGCCGGGTTCTCCGCCGCCGCGATGTGCGCGTCGGCCACGTCGCGGACGTCCGCGGTGGTGAAGCTGAAGTCCGGGGCGCCGTAGCAGAAGTAGCCCTTGAACAGCTCGTCCAGCAGGAACAGGCTGCCGGACTCGGAGGCGGGCGTGAGCGAGGGACCCAGTATCAGGCCGGGGTTGACGGAGACCATGCGCCAGCGGTCCTGGGCGGCCTCGGCGTCCCAGGCTGCGCGCTCGGCGACCGTCTTGGCGTAGTGGTAGGGGTTGCCGGCCACCGTGCTGGTGTTGTTGAAGTACTTCTCCGTCAGGATCTCGCCGGCCATCTCGCGGACGTCGGAGTAGTCGCCGAAGATCGCGCCGACGGTGGAGGTGAAGACCAGGGTCGCCACGTCCGGGGCGCGGCCCACGCTCGCCAGCACGTTGCGGGTGCCGAGCAACGCCGGGTCCACCACGTCCCGTCGGCCGTCCCTGATCCGTTCCGGCATGAGGAACGGCGACGCCACGTGGAAGACGGTCGCACAGCCGCGGAACGCCTCGTCGAAGGAGCCGTCCTTGAGCAGGTCCGCCTCGAACAGGGTGAGCCGGCCGGGGAAGGCCTCCTGGAACTCCCACAGGGGCCGGACCTTGGCCGCGTCGGAGGCGCTGCGGACGGTCGCGTGCACCCGGTAGCCCCGCCGCAGCAGCCCGCGCACCAGATGGCTGCCGACGAATCCGCTGCCGCCGGTGACCGCGACGGTCGTCTCCCCGCGTGCGTCCACGCTCTCACCCCTCGCCCTCCGGCCACCGCGCCTCGGTGCGCCGCAGAGGACAGGTTGGTGCATGCCCGGGGCGGCCGCCAAGGACCGGGAGGGGAGCTGTACCGTCTCCTTGCCATAAGCGGGACCCGACAGAGGTCATAAGGTCGTCTTATGAGGTCATAGACCGGACCCGCGTACCAACTTAGGACTGCCTTAGCTTAGGCTTCCCGTTCGAGATCGATTGTCCTCACTCGAAGGGAACCTGATCATGCCGCGCCCCCTGCGGGTAGCCATCGTCGGAGCCGGCCCCGCCGGGATCTACGCCGCCGACGCCCTGCTCAAGTCCGAGGTGGCCGCCGAGCCCGGCGTGTCCATCGACCTCTTCGAGCGGATGCCCGCCCCGTTCGGCCTGATCCGTTACGGCGTCGCCCCCGACCACCCGCGCATCAAGGGCATCATCACGGCCCTGCACCAGGTGCTCGACAAGCCGCAGATCAGGCTCTTCGGCAACGTGGACTACCCGACCGACATCAGCCTCGACGACCTGCGCACCTTCTACGACGCGGTGATCTTCTCGACCGGCGCGACGGCCGACCGCGAGCTGCGCATACCCGGAATCGACCTGGACGGCTCCTACGGCGCCGCCGACTTCGTCTCCTGGTACGACGGCCACCCGGACGTGCCGCGCACCTGGCCGCTGCAGGCCGAGAAGGTCGGCGTCCTCGGTGTCGGCAACGTGGCCCTGGACGTGGCCCGCATCCTCGCCAAGACCGCCGACGAGCTGCTGCCGACCGAGATCCCGCCGAACGTCCACGACGGCCTGAAGGCCAACAAGGCCCTCGAGGTGCACGTCTTCGGCCGCCGTGGGCCGGCGCAGGCGAAGTTCTCCCCGATGGAGCTGCGGGAGCTGGACCACTCCCCCAACATCGAGGTCATCGTGGACCCCGAGGACATCGACTACGACGAGGGCTCGATCGACACCCGGCGCGGCAACAAGCAGGCCGACATGGTCGCCAAGACCCTGGAGAACTGGGCGATCCGCGATGTCGGCGACCGTCCGCACAAGCTCTTCCTGCACTTCTTCGAGTCGCCGACCGAGATCCTCGGCGAGGACGGCAAGGTCACCGGCCTGCGCACGGAGCGCACCGCCCTGGACGGCACCGGCAACGTCAAGGGCACCGGCGAGTTCAAGGACTGGGAGCTCGGCGCGGTCTACCGCGCGGTCGGCTACCTCTCCGACAAGCTGCCCAAGCTGCCCTGGGACATCGACTCGGGCACCGTCCCGGACGAGGGCGGCCGGGTCGTCGAGGAGAGCGGCAACCACCTCCGGTCGACGTACGTCACCGGCTGGATCCGCCGCGGTCCGGTCGGTCTGATCGGCCACACCAAGGGCGACGCCAACGAGACGGTCTCCAACCTGCTGGACGACTACGCGAACGACCGGCTGCACACTCCCGCGTCGCCCGCGCCGGAGGCCGTCGACGCCTTCCTCGCCGAGCGGAACGTCCGCTTCACCACCTGGGAGGGCTGGTACCGGCTGGACGCCGCCGAGCGGGCGCTGGGCGAGCCGCAGGGCCGCGAGCGCGTGAAGCTCGTCGAGCGCGAGGACATGCTCCGGGAGAGCGGCGCGTGACACGACGCTGAACCACTCGAAGGGCTCGCCTCGGAGGGCTCGACGAAGGGCTCGAAGGGGGGCCGACGGATCGCCGTCGGCCCCTCACGTGTTCGCCGTCGGCCGGGCGAACGGGGCCCGCCCCTATGCGGATGGACGAGCAGACCCCGTTCGCCGCACCATTGTCCGGAATGCGCCTGGTCGGGGACACGGGTGAACCGCCGTCGCACGACGCACACGGTGCACACCCCGGGTGCGGGGCGCATTCCCCGTGCGCGGGCGGCCCCCGCCCTGTGGAACACGCTCCCGAGCGGTGATACTGGATCGCACACCCCGCTCCCATCAGCAGATTGGCCCATGTCGAACTCCGCCACCGACCGTGCCGTCCTTCCGCCGACCGTCTGGACCGCCCGCGGCCGCCACACGGGCCCGGACTCCGAGGAGGTGATCCGCCGGATCCTGCGCCGCCGCAGGGAGACCGGCGCCCTCGACGACTTCGCCGAACCAGCCGTGGCCGCCGTGGCCGCCGAAGCCGCCGTGCCCGGGGAAGCCGGCCCGCGGGTCTTCGAGGCGCGCTGGCGCGTCGACGACGGCACGGTGACGGTGCGCGCCCGGTTGACCCTCGTAGCACAGGCGGCCGGACGGGAGTGGCAGCTGGTCGCCGAGGCCGAGCGGCCCTGGGACGAGGCCTGGCCCTCGCCGGCGACGGTGTTCTGGCCCGACGGCGACGAGGCCGGGGACGGCGGCGAGGCCGCCTGGGACTACCACCCGGCCGTCGCGGGCCTGCGGCTGCGCACGGTCAACCCGCTGCCCGCCGACGACAAGGACATGAGGCGGGTGCTGCGCGAGGCCGCGAAGGACGCCTGGTGCGTCAACCTCGTGGTGCACGAGGCGATGACGCCCGACGCGCTCGGCCGGCAGCCGCTGGTCCGACAGCTGCCGCCCGGCCTCGCCCACCGTGTCGTGGAGCACCGGGCCACGCCCCAGCAGTTCCGTGCCGTGAACTGGGCGGTGCGCGACCTCGGCGTCGAGGTGCCGCGCGGCGGTGCCGTCCTGCTGCCCCCGGACCCGGCACCGGCCGGCTACGACGCGCGGGAGTACGCGGTGCGCAGCGTCTTCCTGGACGGTTCGGAGTCCACCGAACTGATTGCCGTGCTGCGCCGGTTCGCGGCGCTGCCCAAGCCCGCGCCGCAGGGCGCCGAGGAGGCGCTGGCCGATCTGCGCGACAACTGGACCCTGATGACGCTGGAGGAGGAGCTCGCCCGCGAACGCGAGCGGGTCGCGCAGTACGCCGAGGCCCTGGAGGCCATGACCAGGTCCCGCGACCTGTACCGGGAGGCCGCCGAGCGGGCCGACGAGGCGCTCGCCGCCCTCCGCGACACTCCCACCCCCGCCGTACCGGCCTCCCAACCCGGCTCCCCTTTCCAGCAGTTGACCCGGGTCTTCAAGGGCCTGCGGCCGCCGAAGGAGAATGCCGGGCCGACGGCGATGCCCGAGGACGAAACCGGGAAGACGGACCGGTGAGAAGCCCCGGGCCGGACCGGGGCAGGACGACAGGACAGCCATGGACACCACCACGACCGTGCTCGTGATCTGCGCGATCGTCGCGGCGGCCCTGCTCGCCGGGGCGGTCACCGTGCTCGTACGACTGGTCCGCACCCGGCGCACCCTGCGCCGGGCCGGGCTGCCCACCGGACCGCGCTGGGTGTTCTGGGGCGCCGTCCTGTACCTGGTGCTCCCGACCGACCTCCTGCCCGACCCGATCTACCTGGACGACATCGGCGTCCTCCTGCTGGCCCTGCGCTCGATGCGCGCGGCCCGGGTGCTGCCGACGGAGGAGCCCGAACTCTGAGCCGCCCAGGGCATGATGGGCGGATGCGAACCACGTTCACCGGTGTCTCCGGGCTCTCCTCGCCGCCCGATGTCGCCGTGGTCGTCGACGTGATGCGGGCGTTCACCGTGGCGGCCGGGGCTTTCCGGCATGGCGCGGAGCGGATCGTCTTCGCCGGAACCCTCGACGAGGCACTGGAGTTGAAGGCCCGCCACCCGGGCTGGCTGGCCTTCCAGGACGGTCCGGTGGTGCCGGGCTTCGACCTGGCCAACTCACCGGCCCGGCTGCGCTCGCTGGACGTCGCGGGCCGCACCGTCGTCCAGCGGACCACCGCCGCAACGGCCGGGGCGCTGGCCGTCGCCGGGGCCCGGCTGCTGCTGTGCGCGAGTTTCGTGGTCGCCGGGGCCACCGCCGCCGTCCTGCGGCGGGAGCGGCCCGAGGCGGTCACCTTCGTCGTGACCGGGGACGGCGGTCGGGCCGAGGAGGACCTGGCCTGCGCCCAGTACATCGCCGGGCGCGTGACCGACGACGGCCTCGATCCGGGTCCGTTCGTGGACCGGGCCCGGAACTCCGACGCCGCCGCGCGGCTCGCCGAGGGGGCGCGGCTCGGCTGGGACGGCATCCACCCCGAGGACGTGCCGCTGTGCCTGGAGACGGACACCTTGCCGTTCGCCATGGCCGCCGCCCGGGAGGACGGTCACCTGGTGCTGCGCCCGGTTGCCGACGGCTGAGCCGGCGCCGGCGTGGAGCAACCGGTCGGTGCCGCCCGGGTGCGTTCCGTGGGCGTCGAGGCGCATTCTTGCTGTGTCCCCCACCCAGTGGTGCACGGACGAGGTAGGACCGGATGACTGGGAGCGGCGAGCACCTGGGCCGGGCGCGTGAACGGCTGACCGCACTGCTGGTCGACGCCTCGACCGGCGCCCTGGACGCGGTCGGCGGCCACGTCGCCGGGGTGTACCTGCGCGCCGGCGCCCCCGGGCTGCTGCGGCTCGCGACCCTGGTGGGGCTGCCCGGCTCGCTGTTCCGGCCCTGGTGGCGGCTGCACGTGGACCGGCCGTTCCCGGTCGCGGACGCCTACCGGCTGGGGGTGCGGGTGGTGCTGCCCAACGCCGCCGAGATGGTGCGCCGCTACCCCCAGTTCGCGGCCGGGCTGCCGTTCCAGTTCGGATCGGTGTACGCGCCCGTGCCCGGGGCGGTGCCGTCCTTCGGAGTGCTCACCGTGCTGCGTCCGGCGGTCCCGGACGCCGAGGACGAGCTGCCCGGCCTGGACCACCTGGGCCGGCTGGCCGAGGACCTCGGCGCCGGGCTGCGCGCGCTGGTGGCCGAGGAGGGCGACGCGGCGGTCGCCTGGGAGGGCGAGCCGGTGTGCGTACGGCCGCCCGCGACGCGTCCGGGGACGGCCCGCGCCGGGCGTTTCACCTGGGACCCGGCCACCTCCGAGGTGTGCGCGGACGACCGGCTGCACGCCCTGCTCGGCGTGGCGCCGAAGGACTTCCCCACCACCGGCGCCGAGCTGGCGGCGGCCGTGACGCCCACCGAAGCCCACCGGGTGCTGACCGCGCTGCGCGAGACCGCGGCCGGCCGCCCGCCGGAGTGCCCGCTGCGGGTGCGGGCCGCGGACGGCGCCCCGCGCCTGCTGGGACTGTGGCCGCCGCCCGGCGCCCCGGACCCGACCCTGGTCTCCGGGGTCGTCGTCGACCCGGGCCCGACCGGGTTCGCCGACGGGGTGGCCGATCTGCTCCCCCAGGGGGTGTTCTGCCTGGACCGCGCGGGGCTGCTGCGCTACGTCAACCCGGCAGCCGCCCGCCTGACCGGCCGGCCGGCCGCCGAGCTGCTCGGCCGGCCCGTGTGGGAGGCCATGCCGTGGCTGGGCGGAGCGCCGTACGACGACCACTGGCGCGGTGCGCTGCTCGCCCGCGACCCGGTGCACTTCCAGGTCCGCCACGGGGACACCGGCGAGGGCGACTGGCTCGCCCTGTCCCTGCACCCCGGCCCCGACGTCGTCACCGGCACGGTCGTCCCCACCAACCGGATCGACCCGGCCGTACACCTGCCGAACCCGCCGCAGCCGGGTGCGGCGGGCGGTCCGACGGCCCCGGTGTACCGGCCGATCGCCCTGGCCATCGCGCTGACCGACGCGGTGACCGCACGCCAGGTGTCGGCGGTGGTGATGCAGGAGCTGCTCCCGGCCTTCGGCGGCCGCCGGCTGGCCATCTACCTCCTCCAGGGCCGGCATCTCTACCTGGCCTGGGAGTACGGCTTCCCGCCTGGCTTCCTCGACCCGTTCGACGGGGTCGGTCTCGACGCCCGCATCCCCGGCGTCGAGACCCTCACCACCGGCAGACCGCTGTTCTTCGAGTCGATGCGGCAGCTGGGGGACACCTACCCGGGCCTCGCCCTGGACGCCGACGTCGGCGCCCGCGCCTTCCTGCCGCTGATCGCCTCCGGTCGCCCGGTCGGCTCCTGCATCCTCGGCTTCGACGTCGAGCGCGGCTTCACGACCGAGGAGCGCACCGTCCTCACGGCGCTCGCGGGCCTGATCGCGCACGCGCTGGAGAAGGCCCAGCGCTACGACAGCGAGGCCGCCCTCGCCCGCGGACTCCAGCAGGCGCTGCTGCCCCGCCGGCTGTCGGCCCACCCGGGGGTGGAGACCGCGGGCCGGTATCTGCCGGGCACCCAGGGCATGGACGTGGGCGGGGACTGGTACGACGTGGTCGAGGCCGGCGACGGACTGGCCCTGGTCATCGGGGACGTCCAGGGACACGGGGTGCAGGCGGCGGCCACCATGGGCCAGCTGCGCAGCGCGGTACGGGCGTTCGCGCTCGGCGACCGGCCGCCCGACGAGGTGCTGAGCGGCACCAACCATCTGCTCATCGACCTCGACCCGGGCCAGTTCGCCAGCTGCTGCTATGTGCGCCTGGACCCCGCCACCGGACGGGCCCGGGTCGCCCGGGCGGGTCATCCGCAGCCCCTGCTGCGCGCCCCGGACGGCCGCACCAGCGTCCTGGAGATCGCCGGCGGAGTGGTGCTCGGCGTGGACCCGCGGGCCCGCTACCCGGTGACCGAGCTGGAGCTGGAGCCGGACGCGATCCTCGCCCTGTACACGGACGGGCTGGTGGAGCGGCCGGGCGAGGACATCGACGACGGCATCACGGCGCTGCGGCTGGCCCTGGCGAAGGCCGGGGCGGCACCGGGCCGGCGCGGCGGCCGTTCGCTGGCCGGGGTGGCCGACCGGCTCACCGCCACGGCCCGGCACGCCACCGACCGGCCCGACGACGTGGCGCTGCTCCTCGCCACCCGCCGCCGGGCGTCCGGAGACCGCCTATGACCCGGCACGACGGGACCTCGGGCCGCTTGCCTCCGGAGACCCTCTCGCCTCGCCGGGCCGGGCAGTGTAGACATGGGCTCATGGTCCGTCTGTCCGGCCGGTCCGAGACCCGGCCGCCTCCTTCCGAGGCTGCGCACGCGCCGCTCGCGGAGCGGGAGCGGACGGCGACCCGGCCGGGGCATATGCGTTCCGGGCGGTGGTGGTCGGCGCGCAACGGTCGCAGCGTGGCCGGACAGGTGTTCATGCTGCAGGTGGTGATCGTGCTGCTGCTGGTCGTGATGGCGGTGGTGGAACAGGTCCTCCAGGTGCGGCACGACAGCAGTATGGAGGCCCGCAACCGGTCCGTGGCCGTCGCCCAGTCCTTCGCCAACGCGCCCGGCACCGCCGCCGCGCTGCGGCTGCCGGATCCGACCTCCGTGCTCCAGCCGAAGGCCGAGGCGGCCCGCAAGGCGACCGGCGTGGACTTCATCGTCGTCATGAACACCGAGGGGATCCGCTACACACACCCGAAACCGGACCGCATCGGGAAGAAGTTCGTCGGGAACATCGGGCCCGCGCTGGCTGGCCAGACCGTCACCGAGGAGGTCCACGGCACCATCGGGGAGCTGGTGCAGGCCGTGGTCCCGGTCAGGGACGCCGACGGCAAGGTGGTGGGGCTGGTGTCGGCCGGCATCACCACCGCGCACGTGGGCGGCGCCGCCGACCAGCAACTGCCGCTGCTGCTGGCCTCGGCCGCCGCCGCGCTGGCCCTGGCGACGGCGGGCACGGCACTGGTCAGCCGACGTCTGAGGCGTCAGACGCACGGCCTCGGCCCGCACGAGATGACCCGCATGTACGAGCACCACGACGCGGTGCTGCACTCCGTGCGGGAGGGGGTGCTGATCGTCGGCGGCGACGGCCGGCTGATGCTCGCCAACGACGAGGCACAGCGCCTGCTGGACCTGCCCCCGGACGCCGAGCGCCGCAAGGTGCGGGACCTCGGTCTGGACAGCGACACCGCGGAGCTGATCGCCTCGGGACGGATGGCCACCGACGAGGTGCACCTGGTCAAGGACCGGCTGCTGGCCGTCAACCAGCGCCCCATCGAGGTGCGCGGCGGCCCGCCCGGCAGTGTCATCACCCTGCGCGACTCCACCGAGCTGCGCGCCCTGTCCGGGCGTGCCGAGGTGGCCCGCGAGCGCCTGAACATGCTGTACGACGCCGGGGTGGGCATCGGCACCAGCCTGGACGTCACCCGGACGGCCGAGGAACTGGCGGAGCTGGCCGTGCCCCGGTTCGCGGACTACGCCGCCATCGACCTGTACGACGCGGTCCTCAAGGGCGAGGAGCCCAAGCCCGGGGACGCGCTGCGCCGGGTGGCGTTCACCGGCCTCCAGAAGGACGTCCCGCTCTACCGGGTCGGCGAGCGGATCCGGTTCGTGCCGTCCTCGCCGCAGGCCCGCTGTCTGGAGACCGGCGACTCCGTCGTCGAGCCGCGGCTGCGCGACGCGCCCGGCTGGCGGGCCCAGGACGTGGAGCTCACCGGCCGGATCCTGGACTTCGGCATCCACTCGCTGATCACGGTGCCGCTGCGGGCCGGGAACCTGGTGCTGGGGGTGGCCAACTTCTGCCGTTCGGAGAAGCTCGCACCGTTCGACACGGAGGAGCTGGCCCTCGCGGAGGAGCTGGTGGCCCGGGCCGCCGTCTCCATCGACAACGCCCGCCGCTACACGCGCGAGCACAGCATGGCGGTGGCCCTCCAGCGCAGTCTGCTGCCGCGCAGGCTGCCCGAGCAGAGCGCCCTGGACATCGCCTACCGCTATCTGCCGGCGCAGGCGGGCGTGGGCGGCGACTGGTTCGACGTCCTGCCACTGTCCGGGGCCCGGGTGGCGCTGGTGGTCGGGGACGTCGTGGGGCACGGGCTGCACGCGGCGGCGACCATGGGGCGGCTGCGCACGGCCGTGCACAACTTCGCGGCACTGGATCTGACCCCCGACGAGCTGCTGAGCCTGCTGGACGAGTTGGTGAGCCGCATCGACCAGGACGAGACCCCCGCGGACAACACGGCCCCGGTCACGGGGGCCACCTGCCTCTACGCGATCTACGACCCGGTCTCCCGGCGCTGCACGGTGGCCCGGGCCGGTCACCCGCCGCCGGCGCTGCTCGGGCCCGACGGCAGTGTGCGGTTCCCGGACGTGCCGGCCGGCCCGCCGCTGGGGGTGGGCGGACTGCCCTTCGAGACGGCGGACCTCGAGCTGCCCGAGGGCAGCAGCCTGGTCCTGTACACCGACGGGCTGGTCGAGGACCGGCAGCGGGACATCGACGAGGGTCTCGAACTGCTCGCGGGTGCCCTGGAGTCGGCGGCCGGCGGCACCCCCGAGGAGACCTGTGCGGCGGTCCTGGAGCGGTTGCCGGCCCGCCCCAGCGACGACGTGGCGCTGATCGTGGCCCGCACCCGGGCCCTCGGCGCGGACCAGGTCGCCGAGTGGCAGGTGCCGGCCGACCCGGCGGCCGTCTCCGAGGTGCGGGCCAAGGTCACCCGTCAGCTCGCGGACTGGGACCTGGACGAGCTGTCGTTCACCACCGAACTGATCCTCAGCGAACTGGTCACCAACGCCATCCGCCACGGCCGCCCGCCCATCGGGGTTCGGCTGCTCTGCGACCGGACGCTGATCTGCGAGGTCTCCGACGCCAGCACCACCTCGCCGCACCTGCGGTACGCGGCGAGCACCGACGAGGGCGGCCGGGGGCTGTTCCTGGTCGCGCAGATGGCCGAGCGCTGGGGCACCCGGTACACCCCCGCCGGCAAGGTCATCTGGGCGGAACAGCCGCTGCCCTGAGGCCCCGAGGGGGTGCCTCGCACAATTGTGTTGAGGACACGTCACCCCTCGGGTGATGATCCCCGGTATGTTCTCGCGCCGCAGCCGTCGCCCCAAGTCCGCCGAACTCGTCAAGGCCTGGGAGTGCCTGGACTCCGGGGATCTGCCCGGAGCGGTACGCCAGTTGCGGGCCGCCGGGGAGGACGCCCCGGTCGTCGAGGTGGCCCTCGTGGTCGAGCGGGCCGCCGAGGCGGCGGGCTTCGACGACCTCGGACAGGCCGCCGCCGCGCTCGCCGCCCGGCCCGATCATGCCAAGAACCTCTTCGACTTCGGGTACGCGTGTGTCGAACGTGGCCTGTCCTTCCTGGCGATCCCGCCGCTGCGCACGGTGCTGAGCCACAACCCGGGTTCGCTGATGGTCCTGCGGGAGCTGGTGTCGGCGTACGAGCGGGAGGAGCGCCACCAGGAGGCGATGACCGAACTGGCCCGGCACGAGGGCGACTTCGCCGACTGGCCGGACCGGTATCTGCTGGTGTACAACGCGCTCATGGCGGGCGACCTCGAGATGGCCCGCCGTCAGCACGCGCTGCTGCCCGAGCCGGAGGACGCCCAGTGGCTGCCCACCCGGGAGCGCCAGACCCGGATGCTGGAGCGGGCCGCCGCCCTCGGCGAGCCGTCGGGGCTGCGTGACTGGCAGTACGTGATCGGCGGCCAGGTGCTGGGCACGCTCTCCCCGTTCGGCTTCGCCGCGGGCATGGCGGGCCGGTACGCCTGGCTCCAGGACAGCCCGGAGATGTGCCTGCGCGCCCTGCGGCGGCTGGCGCTCCTGCTGTCCACGACGCGGACGAGCCCGCGTTCGGTGTCCCTGCTGCCCGACCGCGGCTCGCGGATCCTGGGGCTGGCCGCCGCCGAGGTGCTGGACCTGCCGGCCGTGCCGTTCGAGCCGGACCGCCAGGACACCGTCGTCGTGGCGTACGACCTCGACGAGCTGGCCGGGCACCCGTCGGGCCCGGAGATCATCGGCTCCCTCTTCGGGCGCGCGCCGGGCCAGGTGCTGCACGAGCACGCGAGCTGCTGGACCGACACCCCGGCCGTCACCGCCGACAGCATCGGTCTGCTGCACCAGTCGGTGGTGGCCCCGTGGGGCGAGCGGCTGCGGGTCGGCGAGAACGGCGAGGCGGAGCGGGAGGCGGCCGACGAGCGGCCCGAGGAGGAGCTGGCCGCCGAGATCACCCGGGCCGACGCGACTCCTGACGAGGGCGACGGCGAGGGGCCCGCCGACCCGGACGAGGCGTTCGCCGCGTTCGCGGAGTCCGTCCGGGACAGCTGGCTCACCGGCGACCGGGCCCGCGTCAACTCTTCGGGACCGGTGCGCAGTTCACGCTTCGCGTGACCGTCAGCCGAGCGCCCGGTCCAGGTTGAAGGCCGCGCTGATCAGCGAGAGATGGGTGAACGCCTGCGGGAAGTTGCCCTGTTGCTCTCCGGTGCGGCCGATCTCCTCGGCGTACAGCCCGAGATGATTGGCGTAGGTGAGCATCTTCTCGAAGGCGAGCCGGGCCTCGTCCACGCGTCCGGCGCGCACCAGGGCCTCCACGTACCAGAAGGAGCAGATGGAGAACGTGCCCTCGTCGCCGCGCAGGCCGTCGGGGCTGGCCTGCGGGTCGTAGCGGTAGACGAGGGAGTCGGAGACCAGGTCCTCGCCGAGGGCGTCCAGGGTGGAGAGCCACTTGGGGTCGGTCGGCGCGATGAACTTGGCCAGCGGCATCATGAGGAGTGAGGCGTCCAGGACGTCCCCGCCCTCGTACTGGACGAAGGCGTGGCGCCGCTCGGACCAGCCGCGCTCCATGATCCGCCGGTAGATGGCGTCCCTGGCGCTCAGCCAGTGGGCCAGGTCGGCGGGCAGGCCGCGCCGGCGGGCCAGCCGGATCGCCCGCTCGATGGCGACCCAGCACATCAGGCGCGAGTAGAGGAAGTTCTTGCGGCCGCCCCGGGTCTCCCAGACGCCCTCGTCGGGCTGGTCCCAGTGGTCGCAGACCCAGGCGACGAGCCGGGTGACGTCGTCCCACTGGCCGCTGGAGATGGGCTGGGCCCACTTGTCGTAGAGGTAGATCGAGTCGATGAGGGCGCCGTAGATGTCCAGCTGGAGCTGGTCGGCCGCGGCGTTGCCGACGCGCACCGGGGCGGATCCGCAGTGGCCCTCCAGATGCGTGAGCTCACGCTCGGGCAGGTCGGTGCGGCCGTCGATGCCGTACATGATCTGCAGCGGCCCCGAGGCGGCGCCGTCGCCGGGGGTGATGCAGGTGGTGAGGAACTTCATGAAGGCCTCGGCCTCGCCGGTGAAGCCGAGCCGCAGCAGGGCGTAGACGGCGAAGGCGGCGTCCCGGACCCAGACGTAGCGGTAGTCCCAGTTGCGCTCGCCGCCGAACTGCTCGGGGAGGCTGGTGGTGGGCGCGGCCACGATGGCGCCGGTGGGCGCGTAGGTGAGCAGCTTCAGGGTGAGTGCGGAGCGGTGCACCATCTCGCGCCAGCGGCCCCGGTAGCGGGACCGGGACAGCCAGCGCCGCCAGTAGCGGACGGTGGCCTCGAACTGCCGTTCGGCCTCCATATGCGCGCAGCCGCGCGGCGCGATGTGCTCGCCGGCCTGGTCGAGGGCGAAGACCGCGGACTCGCCCTCGCCGAGTTTGAAGTCGGCGTGGGCGTCCGCTCCGTCGCTCTCCATGACCACCGTGGCGGTGAGCGCCAGGGACAACGTCTCGGACTCGAACAGGGCGGTGCCGTCGACCAGACGCAGGGTGTGCGCGTCGGCGCCGTAGTTGAAGCGGGGGGCGACCCGGACCCGGAAGGGCACGGTGCCGCGCACGCAGATCACCCGGCGGATGAGCCGGTGCCGCTCGCTGTCCCCGGACTCGCCGGTGACGGGCATGAAGTCCTGGACCTCGCCGACGCCGTCGTCGGTGAAGAACCGGGTGATCAGCACGTTGGTGTCGGGGAAGTAGAACTGCTTGGTGCGGGCCGGTACGGCCGGGGCCAGCGCGAAGTGGCCGCCGCGCTCGGCGTCCAGCACGGCCGCGAAGACGCTCGGGGCGTCGAAGGACGGGCAGCAGTACCAGTCGATGGTGCCGTCGCTGCCGACCAGGGCCACGGTGCGCAGATCGCCGATCAGCCCGTGCTCGGCGATCGTCAGGTAGCGGGGGCTACCGGGCGCATTCTGAAAGAACCGCTGTTCGATCATCGCGGCGGCCTCCCCGGAACGGATGTATGGGCACATTACATCCAAAAGGGGATAATTTCCTTCCGGCATCGGGTACCCGGTGCCGGAAGGGCCCCGGGCCGCTCCGGATGCGGGGTGCGGCCGGCCGGGCAATCGTGAGAGTGTGCACCCCGCTCCGCGAAGGAGAGACCATGTCGACCTCAGAACCCGAAGCGTCCCGGTCGTCCGACGACCGCGCCACCCCGGACTCCCTGCTGCACAGCGCCCCCGGCACCGGGGTGGCGCCCGAAGACCTGGTGATGGCCTCGGGCCGGGACGTCACCCCGGCCACGCTGGAATGGGCCAGGAAGAAGATGGAGCGTGAGGGGCCGAACTGCGTCGAGAGGCTCCTGCCCTGACGTTGGACAGGCGCCGCCTTCTCGGCCTCCTCGGATCGGCGGGCGTGGTGTCGTCCGGGCCCGCCGTACTCCCACCGCGGGCCGTCCCCGCCGCCGTCGCCACGTCCACGGGCGGCGACGGCGCGGACCACGCGCCGTTCAGGAGCGAGGACCACGCGCGGTTCATGAGGGCCGCGGTCGAAGAAGCGCGCCGGAATCCGCGCTACCCCTTCGGCGCGGTACTCGTGGGCTCGGGCCGGGTCCTTGGACGCGGGGTGAACACCTCGGCCGAGAACCCGACGTACCACGGGGAGATGCTCGCCATGGCCGACTACGTACGCCGGGTCGGCAACCGCGGATGGGCCGCGACCACCCTGTACTCGACCGGGGAACCGTGTGCCATGTGCATGAGCGCCTGCGCCTGGGCGGGTGTGGGGCAGGTCGTCTGGGGCACCTCGATCGACGGGCTCGGCCGGACCGGGCTGGACCAGATCGCCCTCCCGGCGCGGGCGGTGGCCGACGCGGCCAGGTCCTTCTACACCCCCCGGCTGCTGGGAGGCGTCCTCTCCGGGACGACGGACGCGCTGTTCCGACGGGCCCAGCTCCTGCGCGGCGGCCGGGCGGGCGGGGCGCGGTGAGCCGCCCGGGCGGCGCGGGATGCGCAACGGCCCAGGTCCGTACCGGATTTCACGCGAAGGTTGGCCGTTCTCTCTTTCGAAGCGGGGGCGCCTGCTGACAGACTCCGCAAGGTGCCAGACTTCGACATGCTCGTCATCGGATCCGGACCCGGCGGCCAGAAGGCCGCCATCGCCGCGGCCAAGCTGGGCCGCCGGGTCGCCGTGGTCGACAGCCCCGAGATGGTCGGCGGTGTTTCCATCCACACCGGCACCATCCCCTCCAAGACCCTGCGCGAGGCGGTCCTCTACCTGACCGGCCTCACCCAGCGCGATCTCTACGGCCAGAGCTACCGGCTGAAGGAGGACATCACCGTCGCCGACCTGACCGCGCGCACCCAGCACGTGGTCAGCCGCGAGGTGGACGTCATCCGCAACCAGCTCTCCCGCAACCACGTCACCCTCTGCTCCGGCACCGGCCGGTTCGTCGACCCGCACACCGTCGCCCTGCGCGAACCGAACGGCGACGAGAGGCTGCTGACGGCGGAGCACATCGTCATCGCCACCGGCACCCGGCCGGCCCGCCCGGACAGCGTCGAGTTCGACGGCCGCACCATCATGGACTCGGACAACGTGCTGTCGCTGGAGCGGGTGCCGCGCTCCATGGTCATCGTGGGTGCCGGCGTGATCGGCATGGAGTACGCCTCGATGTTCGCCGCGCTCGGCAGCAAGGTCACGGTGGTCGAGAAGCGCGCGGCCATGCTCGACATGTGCGACGTCGAGGTCGTCGAGTCGCTCAAGTACCACCTCAGGGACCTGGCCGTCACCTTCCGGTTCGGCGAGACGGTCGCCGCCGTCGAGCGGCACGCCCGGGGCACCCTGACCGTGCTGGAGAGCGGGAAGAAGATACCGGCGGACACGGTGATGTACTCGGCGGGCCGGCAGGGCCTGACCGACGGACTCGACCTGGACAAGGCGGGTCTGTCCGCGGACCGGCGGGGCCGGATCAAGGTGGACGAGCACTTCCGCACCGAGGTGCCGCACATCTACGCCGTCGGCGACGTCATCGGCTTCCCGGCGCTCGCCGCGACCTCGATGGAACAGGGCCGGGTCGCCGCCTACCACGCCTTCGGGGAACCGGTCGGACAGATGGACAACCTGCAGCCGATCGGGATCTACACCATCCCGGAGATCAGCTTCGTCGGCCGGACCGAGGACCAACTCACCGAGGACTGCGTGCCGTTCGAGGTCGGCGTGGCCCGCTACCGGGAGCTGGCCCGGGGGCAGATCATCGGGGACTCACACGGGATGCTCAAGCTCCTGGTCTCCCCCGACGACCGGCGGCTGCTCGGTGTGCACTGCTTCGGCACCGGAGCGACAGAACTGATCCATATCGGTCAGGCGGTGATGGGCTGCGGCGGCACGGTCGACTACCTGGTGGACGCCGTCTTCAACTACCCGACGCTCGCGGAGTCGTACAAGGTCGCGGCCCTGGACGCCACCAACAAGCTGCGACAGCTCGACCGGCTGGAGGACTGAGGGGCTCACGGAACCACTGCTTCCGGTGTGGGGGTTGGCCACCCCGAGTGGCATATGTGATTACCGGTCGGTCAGCTTGAAACGCCAAAGGGTGCCGCTATAGTCACACCCACCCACGCGGTGTGACCGTTCGCCGACTCTCGGCATGCGGCCTTCACCACCCCTTTGTCTCTTCCGACCGGCCCCCTGCCCGAGGCCAACCCTCACCGGCTGCGAGGCGGGTCGTGCACCCCCCGTACCACCGCGGGCCTGCACTCCCGTGGGCCCTGCACGACCGGAAAGCGGCACAACCATGAGCAACAACAGGGGCAGAGGGCTGCAGGCCAACGCCCTCGGCACGTTCGACACGGTGGTGATGGCCGTAGCGGGCAGCGCACCGGCGTACTCGCTGGCCGCGACCACCGCGGTCCTGGTGGGTGCGGTGGGGATGGCCAGTCCGGCCGCGCTGCTGTGGTGCGCGATACCCATGCTGGGCATCGCGCTGGCCTTCAGCTACCTGGGCCGGATCGATGTCAACGCGGGTGCCAGCTACTCCTGGGTGGGCCGCACCCTGCACCCCTTCCTCGGCTTCGTCAGCGGCTGGGCGCTGGTGGTGTCGGCCACCATCTTCATGGTGGCCGGCTCACTGCCCGCCGGCTCGATGACACTCTCCCTGTTCGACTCGGGCCTCGCCGACAACGTGGCGCTGTCGACGGTGGTCGGGGCCGCCTGGTTCCTGGTCATGCTGGCGGTGGTGCTCGGCGGCGCCCGGCTCACGGTCCGCGCCCAGCTGCTGATGTCCGGCATCGAGCTGGCGATCCTGCTGCTGTTCGCGGTGCTCGCCCTCTTCCACACCGGCAACGCCCGCGCCTTCCACTGGTCGTGGCTCGGCTTCAGCCACTTCGACAGCGTCTCCGGCTTCGCCTCCGGCGCACTGATCGCCGCCTTCTACTACTGGGGCTGGGACGTCACCAGCAACCTCAGCGAGGAGACCCGCAACTCCCGCCGTACGACCGGACTCGCGGGCCTCATCGGGGTGGGCATCGTCTTCGCCCTTTTCGAGGTGTTCACCATCGCCGTGAACGTCATCCTCTCCTCCGACCAGATCGCGGCCAACGACGCCAACGTGCTGGCCGTGCTGGGCGACGAGATCGCGCCGGGGTGGGGCGGCAAGCTGCTGATCGTCGCCGTGATGCTGTCCACCATCGCCACCCTGGAGACGACCCTCATCCAGGTCACCCGCTCGCTGTTCGCGATGGGCCGCGACCGCACGATGCCGGCCGCGCTGGGCAAGGTACACCGCACCTGGAACACCCCCCACGTGGCGATCGCCGTGGTCGGCGCGGTGGCGCTCATGATGTTCATCGCCTCCAACGCGCTGCACTCGGTGGGCGAGATCCTCTCCGACGCCATCTCGGCGATCGGCCTCCAGATCGCCGTCTACTACGGTCTCGCGGGCCTCGCGGTGGTCGTCGCCTACCGCAAGATGCTCTTCAAGTCCACGGGCAACTTCCTGCTCGGCGGGCTGTGGCCGCTGCTCGGCGCGGTGTTCATGTTCTGGATCTTCGTCGAGTCGCTGAGCGAGCTGAGCGGCGCGGCGATCGCCATGGGCGTCGGCGGTCTGGCCGTCGGCCTGATCCCGATGCTCTGGTACTGGAAACAGGGCAGCGACTACTACCGGCCTGCCAAGCTGGACGCCACCCACACCGTCGAGACCGACTACGTGCCCGACGACCACGCCACCGCACAGGCCCAGGCTTACGAAGGCCTCCCCACGGATTTCTGAGGTAGTACCCGATGGCGAGAGACCGCTTCGTCCCCGACTTCGACCCGGATTGCGGGGACACCGCCCTCACCTCGGCCCGTCAGGACATCGTCATCGGCCGCTGGCAGGGCCTGCGAGACCTGCTGCGGGCCACCGGCCCGGACTGGCTGGTCCGCGGGCACCGGGTGCGTCTCCTCGCGCAGGCCTGCGCGGGCAGTTCGACGGCGGAGTCCTGGCTGGCCGCGGAACCGCACGGCGCCGACGCGCTGGCGCTGCGGGCGGCGACCGAGACGGCCCGGGCCTTCACCCTGGCCATCTCGGCGGGCCGGGGCGCGCCGATCGACCGGTCCAGGATCGACGCCGCCGTACTGGCCTGCCTGGCGGCCGCGGAGGCGTACCCGCAGGACCCCACCCCCTGGGTCTCCCTGATCTCGGTGGCACGGCTGTATCCGACCGGCGTGCGCCGGCAGGAACTCGCGCGCTGGTGGGACGAGTTGCACCGGCGCGACCCGTACAACGTGGAGGGCCATCTCCAGGTGCTCCACTACTACTCCGCGCGCTGGCACGGCACACACGGCCTGATGTACGACTTCGCCCGGGACGCCGCCGGGGTCGCCCCGCCCGGCTGCGCACTGCCGGTCCTCGTGCAGTACGCCCGCGTCGAGGAGTTCCGCTATGCCCTGGACGAGGCGAGGGGCCAGCAGACCTCGGTGGGGCACGGCCAGCACTGGAAGCACGACGGCGCGGTCAGCGACGTACGGCGCACCTGGGAGCGCTGGATCGCCCAGCGCGGTGAGGAGCCCGTCGCCCCCGGCGAACTGCGTGACCTCAACTACCTCACGCACGCTGCCTGCCAGGCGGGGGTCATGGACATCGCCTCGGCCCTGCTGCGGATCCAGGGGCGGCGGGTGACCCGCACCCCGTGGTCGTACACCGGTGACGCGGAGAAGCAGATCGCCAAGTGGCGGGCGGACCTGAAGATCCGCGGCTGACGGCGGCGGGCTACGCCTCGGTCTGCTCGGCGGGCCGGGCGAGGCCCGTCGTCCACTTCTCCTCGATGCGGCCCGCCTTCCAGATCAGCAGGGCGATCGCCCAGGTGGCGAAGAACAGGCCGACGATGACGAAGCCCACGGTGTTGAGGTCGAGGCCGGAGACCCAGTCCCAGAAGGCGCCGTGCAGGTCCAGCTTGTCGGCCAGGAGGCCGAGGAGTTCCACCGTGCCGATGATGAGGGCGACGGCGACGGACAGGCCGGTGATGGTGAGGTTGTAGTAGACCTTCCGGACGGGCTTGGAGAACGCCCACTCGTAGGCGAAGTTCATGAACGAGCCGTCGATGGTGTCGAGCAGCGACATCCCGGCCGCGAAGAGCACCGGCAGGGTCAGGATGGCGTACCAGGGCAGACCGGAGGCGGCGCCGGAGCCGGCCACCACCAGCAGGGCGATCTCCGTGGCGGTGTCGAAGCCGAGACCGAACAGCAGGCCCAGCGGGTACATCTGCCAGGGCTTGCGGATGGAGCCGGTGACCCGGCCGAGGAAGCGGTTCATGAAGCCGCGGTTGTTGAGCTGCGTCTCCAGGGCGGCCTCGTCGTAGGCGCCGGAGCGCATCTGCCGGAAGACCTTCCAGATGCCGGCCAGGATGACGAGGTTGATGCCGGCGATGAGGTAGAGGAAGGTCCCGGAGACCGTCGTACCGATGAGGCCGGTGACCTCGTGGAGGTGCGAGTTGTCGTCCTGGACCGGACCGGCCAGGGTCTTCATGCCGAGCGAGAGCAGCAGGGCGAGGCCGAAGACGATGCTGGAGTGGCCGAGCGAGAACCAGAAGCCGACGGACAGCGGGCGCCGGCCTTCGCCCATCAGCTTGCGGGTGGTGTTGTCGATCGCGGCGATGTGGTCGGCGTCGAAGGCGTGCCGCATGCCCAGGGTGTAGGCGGTGACGCCGATGCCTATGCCGAACGATTCGGTGCCGACGCTGAAGTGCTGCGGGGCGATGATCCCGACCAGGGTGCCCCAGCCGATGACGTGCAGGGCGAGCACGAAGGCGGCCATTCCGCCGACCCTGATCCACTCCTGCCGTGTCATGGAGCCCCGGAGACGGTGCCAGGCCGAGCGCTTGGTCTCGGCCTGGGCGGGGAGGGACGGAGCGGAACCAGGGGCGGCCGTCATCGAGAGGTGCATCCTTCGGTCGAGCATGTTGAGCAGCTGCGATCTGCAGCCAGATGTCATCCTCCCGTACTTGCAAATCGCTCGCACTAAAGCCGGTGACAGGCCTTTCCCATGAGAAGGTAAAGGAAGGGTAAGGCGCTCATGCGGCCAGCAGCCCGCTGCCCAGCCAGTCCTTGCCGTTCCGCACGCCGGGCAGGGCGAAGAAGTAGCCGCCGCCGGTCGGGGAGATGTAGTCGACGAGGGGCTCGTCGATCAGCCGGGTCTGGGTGGCCTCGAACTGGCGCCGGACGTCCTGCTGGTAGCAGCAGAAGACCAGGCCCATGTCGAGGTTGCCGACGCCGTCGACACCCCGGTCGTAGTTGTACCCGCGGCGCAGGATCCGGGAGCTGTCGGTGCCGGCGGTGCGCGGGTTGGCGAGCCGGATATGGGCGTCCAGCGGGATCGCGTTGCCCTGCGGGTCCTTGGCGTAGTGCGGGACGTCGGTCTCCTTGGCGCCGTCCAGCGGGGCGCCGGTGTCCTTGCGGCGGCCGAACATCAGCTCCTGCTCGCTGAGCGAGACCCGGTCCCAGAACTCGACCAGCATCCGGATGATCCGGATCACCTGGTAACTGCCGCCCGCCGTCCAGGCGGGCTCGCCCTGGCCGCCGCCGACCCAGATCAGCCGGCTGGTCTCCCGGGCCGAGTTCACGTCCGGGTTGGCGATGCCGTCCTTGAAGCCGAGCAGGTTGCGCTGGGCGCCGGTGGGGCGCGGGGCGTTCTGGAAGCCGTCCACGCGCCACTTGATCTGCATGGCACCGCGGGTGTGCTTGGCGATGTCGCGGAGCGCGTGCAGCACCGTGTCCTGGCTGTCGGCGCAGATCTGCAGTGAGAGATCGCCGTGGCACTCGGCGGGCTTGAGGTTGTCGTTCGGGAAGGTCCGCATCGGGGTCAGCCGGGCCGGCCTGGCCTTCGCCAGGCCGTAGCGGTCGTCGAAGAGGGAGGCGCCGACGCCGACGGTGACGGTCAGCGCGTCGGAGGGGACCTCGGGGCCGAGGATGCCGTTGTCGGCCGGCGGCGCGCCCACGCCGAGGTCGGCCGGGGTGCCGCCGGAGGTGAGGAAGCGGGCCCGCTCGGTGATCATTTTCAGCAGGTCGGCGAGGTCCTGCCGGGTGTCGGCGATGACGTCGAGGGAGACGAAGGTGGCGGCGGCCGGGGCGGGGGTGAGGATGCCGGCCTGGTGGGTGCCGTGGAAGGGGACCCTGGCGGGGCCGGTCGCGGCCTCCGCGGTACCGCCGGCCTGGCCGAGCGCGAAGCCGCCGCCGGCCAGGACCGCGCCCGCGGCGCCGGCGCCCAGTGCCGTCCGCACGAAGGAACGGCGGCCCGCGCCCATCGGGCAGGACGGGGTCTCGGCAGCGGACATCGGAGGGTTCCCTTCGTCGTGTGGGTGCTGGTGCGGTGCGGGGTTCATCAGGCGGACTTCCTGATCTCCAGGAGGTCCGGCACCGGGGAGAGGTCCTCGAGGAGCTGGCCGGTGGCTCCGCTGATCCGCTGCCGGGTGACGGTGTCGAGCTGCTCGACCGGGGTCCAGCTCGGACCCTGGTGCTCGGCGTCCAGGAGCATCTGCAGGCGGGCGATGCCGGCGTCGACGGTCGGCAGCAGCCTGGGCGCGCGGGTGGTCAGCAGCGGCCTGAGCACCGTGAGCAGCTCGCGGGTGCCGGCCAGGTTGGCGTCGGCGGTGGCGAGGTTGGTGCCGCTGCCCTCGTCGGTGTCCGCGGTCAGCTCGAACTGGAGGGTGTTCTCCAGGATCTCGTGGGCGCGCAGCGGCAGGTCGCCCGGATGGAAGTCCTGGGCGGGGAACGCCTTCTGCAGCCCGGCCGCCGCGTCGGCGAGCGCCTGGGCGGGGGCCTTCAGCTGATCAGCCGACTGCCCGTGCCAGAGCCCGTACTCGACCCGGTGGAACCCGGCGAAGTCCTTGTCGGCCACCCCGCCGGCGAGCCCGTCGGCGCGGCCGTTGATCTTCTGGTCGTAGTCCTCGAAGGTCCCGTAGGCGGCACCGAGCGAGGCGTAGGTGAGATGGGCGGACAGCCAGTCGGTCCGGGCCCTGTCGAGGTGGTTGCCCGCGATGTCGGCGTCGAGCGTGCGGGTCTGGGCGACGAGGGTGGCAAGGCCCTGCCCGACGTACGCCTTGTAGGCCTTCAGGGGTGTCGCGAGGTCCTGTTCGGAGACCGGTACGACGGCCTGGGCGCCGCTGCCGCCGCCGGAGACCGTGACCGACGCGGAGGTGACGGCCCTGCCGCCGGAGGGGACGCAGCGCCAGGCGTAGGTACCGCCGGCGACGGTGGCGACCAGGGCGCGGGTGGTGCCGGGGGCGAGGCCCTCGACCTCGCCGTAGACGGCGTTGCTGCTCGGATCGATCAGGTACACCTCGGCGGTCCTGCTGCCGGTGTTCCGCATCTGGAAGGTCTGTCGGCCGGGCTCGGGCACTGTGAAGCCCCTGCCGCACCCGGTCTCGGAGACGGCAACGGTCTCACCGCCCGTGGATTTGGGCCGGGCGAAGGCGACGACGAGTCCGGCGACGACGGCCGGGACGGCGACCACGGCGACGGGGACCACCCAGCCCGGCCGGCGACGCGGCCTCCTGACCGGGCGCGGGCGGGAGCCGTCGGCCGTGGGCGCCGACCGCGGTCCGGGGCTGTCGGCGGCGGGCGCCGACGGCGGTTCCGGCTCCTGCTCGTCCGCGGCAGGCGCCGACGGCGGTTGCGACTTGTCCGCGGCGGGCGTCGACTGCGGTTCCGGCTCCCGCTTGTCCGCGGCGGGCCGTGCCCCGGGCTCGGTGGTGGTCTGGCGCGGCGCCGTGGCCCGCACTCCGCGCACGAACAGCGTCATGACGACGGCGAGGTAGCCGGCGTACCCGAGCACCTGGAGCCAGGTCATGGCCGGGGTGATGTTGAGGACGCCCTGGAGGAGCGTGCTGTACCAGGAGCCGGCGTCGACGGTGCCGCTCAGGTCGAAGACGTACGCCGTCCGGCCCGGAAAGACCCCGCCCTCCTGGAGGTCCCGCAGCCCGTAGCCGAGGACGCCGGCCGCGATCACGATCAGCACGGCCCCGGTGTAGGTGAAGAACCTCGTCAGGTTGATCTTCAGGACCCGGCGGTACAGCCCCCAGCACAGGGCCGCCGCCAGCACCAGGCCGACCCCGGCGCCGGTCAGCGGCCCCGCGGACTCGCCGGCCGCCTGCGCGGTGGTCCACAGGAACAGCGCGGTCTCCAGACCCTCCCGGCCGACGGCGAGGAACGAGGTGACGACCAGCACTCCCGAGCCCATGGCCAGGGCGCCCGTCACCTTCTCCTTGATCTCGCCGGAGAGGCTGCGGGCCGAGCGGCGCATCCAGAAGACCATCGCGGTGACGAAGGCGACCGCGATCACGCTGAGGCTCCCGCCGAAGGCCTCCTGCGCGGTCGCGGAGAGCGAGGCGGCGGTGAAGGTGAGGACCGCGCCGAAGCTCAGCGCCAGCGCGATCGCGGCCAGGACACCCGTCCAGACCTGAGGCAGCCGGTTTTTGGCACCGGCCCGCACCAGCGTGGCCACGAGGATCGAGACGATCAGGCCGGCCTCGAGGCCCTCCCTCAGCCCGATCAGGAAACTCGGAAACGCGTCGTCCCACATCCGCCGCAGCCCTCCCCGGCAGGCCCGTCCCCGCCATGCGGCTCGAACTTAGTGAAGGCATGCCTTACTTCCGCCGACCATGATGACTACAACCGTGTAGTCAATCAGTCATGAACCGGCAATGGTGCGGCAAAGGTCGCGACGGGGCACTGACTCGCACCATGGGGAACGCCGGCAGAGCGCCAATCGTCTACATTCCAGTAGACAGTCATCGCGCAGGAGAGGGCCGCCACCGGGGTCATGAACCGCAAGAAGACCGCGGAGTTCGCGGGAAGTATCGGGCTCGGCGCCTGGGCGGGGTTCGCCGTACTGGCTCTGGTCGTGACCGGTCGCCACGGCGCCCCGCTCGCGGTGGACCGCACCCTGCTGGCCTGGTCCCTCGCTCATCGCCCGGAGGTGGCGGTGGCCGTGGCCCGGGGGCTCACCGCGACCGGCACCGGGGTCGTGCCGTACGCCCTGGCCGTGGTGGCCGGGCTGCTCGTGGGCCGCACCCCGCGGCAGCGGATCGCCGCCGTGCTTTTCTGCGTGACCTGCCTCGCCCTGGGCCAGGCGGCCCGGTACGGCGTGCTGGAGCTGATCGCCCGGGCCCGGCCGCCGCAGGCGTACTGGCGCACCCACGCCTACGGCTGGTCGTTCCCGTCCGGCCACAGCACGACGTCCGCGCTGGCCGCCGGTCTGGTCGTGCTGGCCCTGGGGATCCGGGCCCCACGCGGCCGGACACCGTGGTGCGTGGCCGTCGCCTGCTGGGGACTCGCCGTCGGGACCACCCGGATGTTCCTCGCCGTGCACTGGTGCACGGACGTGATCGGCGGCTGGCTCTTCGCGGTCGGCTGGCTCGGGGTCTGCTGGTGCGTGGCCGTCCGTTGGGTGCCGGATCCGGCGGCCCCGGACGACGTACCGGAGAGTCCGGTGACGGAGACCGGCGGGAAGCGCGGCGGTTGACGTCGGAGTCCGCGCCGCCGGACTCCCTCCTGGTGCCGGCCTCCCGGTCACAGTGCCCGGCGCCGGACCAGCAGCCCGAGGACCAGCAGGCCCGGCAGCAGCGGCAGCCACATGGTCAGCAGCCGGTAGCCGAGCACGGCGGAGGCGGCCGCGGCGGCCGGGGTCCCGGAGGCCGTCAGGGCGAGGGCGAGGGCCGCGTCGAGCGAGCCGAGCCCGCCGGGCGTGGGCAGGAGCGCGGCGGCGCCGCTTGCGGCGAGGTACAGCAGCGCCACCCGGGCCGGGGACAGCGAGAGTTCGACCGCCCGGGTCACGGCGATCAGGACCAGGGCGTGCAGCCCTGCGAAGGCCAGGGAGCCGCCCCACAGCGCGGCGGCGCGGGCGGGGCGGGTGTGCAGGGCCCGGAGGTCGGCGGCCACGGTGGTCACCGCACCCCGGCAGCGGGCCCACACCCGGGCCCGGACCAGGACGGCGAGCAGGACGGCCGCGGCGGTCACGGCGAGGATCGCGGCCACGGACACGTGCGGGATCCGCAGCAGTCCCGGGCAGGCGGGGGCGAGGACGGCGATCAGAACCAGCCGGACCACGGCACCGGCGGCGGCCTTGACCGCCAGGGCCGACGCGCCGCGGCCGGCCGGGAGGCCGCAGCGCATCAGGAAGCGCAGGTTCACCGCGCCCGCGCCGAGTCCTGCGGGCAGCAGATGGTTGGCGGCCGAGGCGGCGAACTGCGCGGCGACCAGGCGCCCGCCGGGCAGCCGGCGGACGACCGCGCCCTGCTGGGCGAGGGCCGAGGACGCCCAGGTCCCGACCGCCGCCAGGGCCGCCACGAGCATCCAGCCCTGGTCGGCGACGGCGAGCCGGAGCGCCCCGTGCTCCACGGTCGGCCAGTGCCGGCGGAGCAGCCAGCCCGCACCTGCCAGCAGGGCGAGGCAGAGGCCGGTCTGCCAGTAGACACCTCGGCGGCCCGTGACGGGCGTGGCGTTCACGTTCGGGACCATCGAGGCACCCACCCCTGTTCCCCTACAGCTCGCAGGACCGTTTTGGGCTTCAGGGACAAACACTGACAAACTAATGAGAATTACTGGTGGAGGCAGCGCAGGTACGTCCATACGAACGTCGGCACTACGCGCTGTAAGGTTGTGCCATGGCTGGCACAGGGTCCCGCGGCAGAGCGGAGCGGCGCAGCGCAGGAGAGCTGGAAAGCGAAGTGCTGGCAGCCCTGTGGGCGACCGAACACCCCTTGACCCCGGCCGAGATCCAGTCCGAGATCGGCGGCGGACTCGCCTACAACACGGTCCACACCATCCTCAAGCGGCTGTACGACAAAGGGCTGGTGCTGCGGGACGCCGACGGGCGGCGCGGTGCCTACCGGCCGGCGAAGAACGCGGCCGAGCTGACCGCCGAGGCCATGCACGAGGCCCTGGACCGGGGGCCCGACCCGATCGCCGCCCTCCAGCAGTTCGTGTCCGGGCTGAGCGCGGAGGAGGAGCGGGCGCTGCGCAACCTGTTCGCCGGGGGCGGCGCATGAGGTTCGACGTCTACACCCCGCTGCTGGTGTCCCTGCTGCTGCCGTCGGTCAGTCCGCTGATCGGCCGCCGGGTGGCCCCGGCCCTGGCCGCGCGCGTGCTCACCGCCGCCGCCGCACTGACCGCCGCCGCGACCACCTGGTCCCTGGTGCTGCTGACCACCGCCCTGCTGGGCGACGCCCCGCCGGTGATCCGGGAGGCCCGCGAGGACGGCCGCCCGCTGACCGACCCGGTACCCGAGGTGATCGGCCTCGCCGCCTGTCTCGCGCTGGCCGTGGTGGTGTGGCGGGTACAGCGGGCGGTGCGCGCCGAGCGCCGGACCCGGCGGGCGCTGCGACGGCTGTGCGCGGGGCATCCCGGGGACACCGAACTGGTCGTGGCCGCCTGCGAGGTGCCCCAGGCGTTCGCGATCCCGGGCCGGCCGGGCCGGATCCTGGTCACCTCGGCGATGCTCAGCGCGCTGGCCCCGGCCGAGCGGCGGGTGCTGCTGGCTCATGAACGGGCCCATCTGACCCACCGGCACGGCCTCATGGTGACGGCCGCGACCCTGGCCGCGGCCGCCAACCCGCTGCTCGGCCCGGTCCGAGCGGCCGTGACCTTCCTGGTGGAGCGGTGGGCGGACGAGCAGGCGGCGACCGAGGTCGGGGACCGCGGGACCACCGCCCGGGCGCTGGCCCGCGCCGCCCTCAGCGCGGGCCGAGCCCGCCAGTCCTGCGCCCTCAACTTCACGGACCGCGCGGTCACCCGCCGGGTCGCGGCGCTCCAGACCAGCCCGCCGCCCTCCCTGTGGCCGGCCGCGGCGGGCGTGCTCGTGCTGGGTGCACTGGCGGCACTGTTCGCGGCCGACGCGACGGGCGATCTGGTGGGGCTGCTTTTCAACGCGCTCACGTGAAGCGCCCCTTCGGGGGCGCTGGGCGTACCCCCGGCCGAAGGCCGGGGGAGGAACTGCGCGACCAGCCACGACGGCGGCGCGGACGACCGATCGCGCATCTTCTCGGACAGCGCCATTGAGTGCGGACGCGTCGCAGAGTGCCGGTGCGTGGTGGCCGGTCGCACACTTCCCCGCGCCCCCGAGACGGGGCGCTGCCGCTCAGGCAGGCCGAGTCGGCGCCCGGTGCGGGGGCTGGCCAGGTGTCGGTCCCGGCCTGGCCGGTGGCACCGCCCGCACCGCCGGGCTGTCTGTGCTGACCGTGACCGGCTCCCCGTGGTGGTGGACGGTGAGCGGCGGGCCGTCGAGGAGGGTGTAGGTCGCCTTGTCGGCGCCGATCTCCACGCGCAGCCTGCTGCCCCGCAGTTGCAGATTGAAGGCGAGACGGCGCAGCCGCTCCGGCAGCCGGGGCGCGAACCGGGCGCCGTCGTCGTAGTGGCGCATCCCGCCGAAGCCGGCCACCAGCGCCATCCAGGTGCCGGCCAGGGAGGCGATGTGCAGTCCGTCGCGCGTGTTGTGCTCCAGGTCGTCGAGGTCCATCAGCGCGGCCTCGGCCGTGTAGGCGTGGGCCAGCGTCAGATGTCCGGCCTGGGCGGCGACGACGGCCTGGCAGCAGGCGGACAGGGAGGAGTCGCGCACGGTCAGCGGCTCGTAGTAGGCGAAGTTGCGGGCGATGTGCTCCTCGTCGAAATAGGCCCCGCAGGTGTACATCGCCAGGACCAGGTCGGCCTGTTTGACGACCTGTTTGCGGTAGAGGTCGAAGTAGGGGAAGTTCAGCAGCAGCGGGTACTGCTCGGGGCTGGTGTTGGCGAAGTCCCACCGCTGGTAGCGGGTGAACCCGGCGTGCTGTTCGTGGACGCCCAGTTCGTGGTTGTAGGGGACGTGCACGGAGTCGGCGGCGTCGCGCCAGGCGGCGCTCTCCTCCGCGTCGACACCGAGCCGCGCCGCCTGCCGGGGGTGGCGTTCGACCGCGTCGGCGGCGGCCAGCAGGTTCGCCCGGGCCATCAGGTTGGTGTAGGTGTTGTCGTCGGCGACCGCGCTGTACTCGTCGGGGCCGGTGACGCCGTCGATGTGGAAGGCGCCGCGGCTGTCGTGGTGGCCGAGCGAGCGCCACAGCCGGGCGGTCTCCACCAGCAGCTCGACGCCGGTGTCCCGTTCGAAGTCGGTGTCGCCGGTGGACGCGACATAGCGGACCACCGCGTCGGCCACGTCGGCGTTGACGTGGAAGGCCGCGGTGCCGGCCGGCCAGTACGCCGAACCCTCCGAGCCGGCGATGGTCCGCCAGGGGAACGCGGCGCCGTCCAGGCCTAGTTGGGTGGCGCGTTCACGGGCGGCGGGCAGGGTGTTGTAGCGCCAGCGCAGCGCCTCGGCGACGGCGTCGGGGGCGGTGTGGGTGAGGACGGGCAGCACGAACATCTCGGTGTCCCAGAAGGCGTGCCCGTCGTATCCGGACCCGGTCAGGCCCTTGGCGGGTATCGCGCGCTGTTCGGCGCGGGCCCCCGCCTGCAGCACATGGAAGAGGGCGAAGCGGACGGCCTGCTGGACCTCCTCGTCGCCGTCCACCTCCACGTCGGCGCGGGACCAGTAGTCGTCCAGGTAGTCGCGCTGGTCGTCGGCGAGCCCCTGCCAGCCCTCGTGCGCGGCGGCCGCCAGGGCCGCGTCCACCTGGTCGGCCATGGCGGGCAGCGAGCGCACCCCGGACCAGCCGTGGGCGACGAACTTCTCCACCCGCAGCCGCTCCCCCGGCTCCAGCACGGAGGTGACGGTCAGCCGGGCCACGTCGGTGTCGCTCTCGGCGTCGGTGGTGGTCCGCCCGGGACCGGCGACCGTGTGGTCGGCGGCGACCGCGACCCGCAGGCCGCTGCGCCGGGTGCGGTGCACCAGGCGCAGCCGGCGCCCGGAGGCGAAGTCGTCCTCCTGCTCCAGCGGTGACTCCAGGGCCACCGCGGCGCGCGGGTCGCCGTTCGCGCCGGGCAGCTGCTCGTTGGCGACCAGCTCGGACTGGATCACGATCCGGCAGCGCCGGTCGACGGCCTCGACCTCGTAGGCGACGGCGGCCACCGCGCGCTGGGTCAAAGACACCAGCCGGGTCGAGCGCACCCGCACGGTGGAACCGGCGGGCGAGGTCCACTCGCAGGTCCGCTCCAGCACGCCCCGGCGCAGGTCGAGGACCCGCTCATGGGCGACCAGCCGGCCGTAACGCAGGTCGAAGGGCTCGTCGTCAACGAGCAGCCGCAGGATCTTGCCGTTGGTGACGTTGATGACGGTCTGCCCGGACTCGGGGTAGCCGTAGCCGGCCTCGGCGTACGGCAGCGGGTGTACCTCGTGCACGCCGTTGAGGTAGCTGCCGGGCAGGCCGTGCGGTTCGCCCTCGTCGAGGTTGCCGCGCCAGCCGACATGCCCGTTGGACAGCGCGAACACCGACTCGCTCTGCGCGAGCACGTCGAGGTTGAGGGCGGTCTCGCGGACCGTCCAGGGCTCCACGGCGTACGACCGGTGGGTGATCACTCCTTGCCTCCCAGCTCGGCGAGGTCCTTCACGACGGTGTCCGCGCCGTGTGCGTACAGGGCGTCCGTCTGGCCGACGCGGTCCACGCCGACGACGTACCCGAATCGGCCGGCGCGACCCGCGTCCATGCCGGCGAGGGCGTCCTCGAAGACGGCGGCGTGGGCGGCCTCGACGCCGAGCTCGTGGGCGGCGGCCAGGAAGGTGTCCGGGTGCGGCTTGCCGGGCAGATGGCGCTCGGCGGCCACCACCCCGTCGATGCGGACGTCGAAGAAGTGCTCGGCGCCGATCGAGCGCAGCACGTCACGGCAGTTGGCGCTGGAGGAGACGATCGCCGTGCGCAGTCCCCGCGCGCGGACCGCCTCCAGGTAGCGCAGGGTGCCGTCGTAGGCCTCGACGCCGTCGGTGCGGATCTTCTCCAGGAGCAGTTCGTTCTTGCGGTTGCCGAGGCCGTGCACGGTGTCGGCGTCCGGCGGGTCGTCCGGGGTGCCCTCGGGCAGGTGGATGCCGCGGGAGTCCAGGAAGGCGCGGACCCCGTCGGCGCGCGGACGTCCGTCGACGTACTCGTCGTAGTCGGCGACCGCGTCGAAGGGCCGCTGGCCGTCGTGGCCGCGCAGGAAGGAGTCGAAGGTCTCCTTCCAGGCCGCCGCGTGCACGACGGCCGTCTTGGTGACGACGCCGTCGAGATCGAAGAGACAGGCCTGGATGGTGTCGGGCAGACCGAGTGCTGTCATGTCCGGCATCTTCCCCACCAGGCGGCTTCCAGGGGGTGGTACACACCACATCCCGGGCCCGGTGTCACACTTTTTGCGTGCCGCTGACTTTCGACGACCTCCTCGACCGGGCCCGTTCACTCACCGGACGCGGTCCGCGCGCGATCCTCGGCATCGCGGGCAGCCCCGGCGCCGGCAAGACCACGCTCGCCGAGCATCTGGTGCGCGAGCTGAACGGCTCCGGCGAGCCGTGGGTGGCGCAGGTGCCCATGGACGGCTTCCATCTGGCCGACGTCGAACTGGACCGGCTGGGGCTGCGGGACCGCAAGGGCGCGCCCGCGACCTTCGACGCGGCCGGGTACGCGGCGCTGCTGCGGCGGCTGCGCGAGGACACCGGCGAGGTGGTGTACGCGCCGGGCTTCGAGCGGGTCCTCGAGCAGCCGCTGGCGGGCGCGATCCCGGTACCGCCGACGGCCCGGCTGGTGGTGACGGAGGGCAACTACCTGCTGCTGGCGGAGGGTCCGTGGGGGCGGGTGCGGGCCGCCCTGGACGAGGTGTGGTTCTGCGAGATCGACGAGGCCGAGCGGATACGGCGGCTGGTCGCCCGGCACGAGGAGTTCGGCAAGGGGCACGCGCAGGCGGTGGCCTGGGTGGCGGGCACCGACCAGCGCAACGCCGACCTGGTCGCGGCGACCCGGGACCGGGCGGACCTGGTGGTCCCGGACACGGCGCTGCTTCGAGCGCGGTTCGGCAGCGCCCCGTAAGGGGCGCTGGGGGTCCCCCCACCGAAGGGTGGGGGAGGAACTGCGCGACCAGCCACCACGGCGCGGCAGCCGAACGACGGCACGGCACTTGCCGCGGAGCGCTCAGCAGCCGGTGAGGGCGAGCCCGGGATCACCGTGGGCGTCCTCGGTCTCGATGACGGCCGTGAACGCCTCGGTGCGCACGGTCAGGTCGCCCTCGAACGACGGCGTGAAGTCTCCGCCGGGCCCGTACCGTACGGCGAACACGTGCAGGTGCGGCGGTGCGCCCGGCGCCGGTTCGGCCTCGTACGCCGTGGAGGCGACCAGGTGGCGCCAGCCCTCGTCCGGGTTGCCGTAGCCGCGCGGGTCGGCGGCGAGTGCGAACGCGGCCTGCTCCTGGGTGAGTTCGGCACGCGCGTCGAAGTGGTCGGCGCCCTGCTGTGCGGGATGGGTGAGGCGCAGCGCGCCCGCGGCGGCGATCTCGCCCTCGGCGACGCGACGCACCCGGTCGCCGTCGTCCGCCGCGTACGGCAGCCCGGCCAGCAGGTACGGCGTCCCGGCCAGGCGCTCGACGGCCACCGTCACCCACAGCCGGGCGCCGTCCGTGACGTACAGGGAGCGCACGTGGCGCAGTACGTGGTCGCGGCCCACGACCGGCTTGCTGACCAGCTTGGCGGCCAGGCCGTCGGCGCGCAGGTCCCGGACCCGGACCTCGCCCATCGGCCGGCAGTACAGGAAGCCGTCCAGGACCGGGCCGAAGCCGTGCTGCCGGTTCACCGCCGCCGGGAGGTGGTAGGTGCCGGCCGCCTCGATCAGTGCCGGGGTCATCCGCTGGTCGAAGGCCACCGAGACGGTGCCCGCGCGGAGTTGGTGGCGGGCCGGGAGGGTCGAGGGGGTGCGGTGCCAGGGCGTGGTGTCCTGGATCTGCCAGACCAGCATCCACGCGAAGTGCCCGTCGACACCGCCGTCCGCCTTGACCGCGTGCCGGCCCCAGTTGGTGTCGCCCCGGTAGCGGCCCAGGTCGGAGCCGATCCGGGCGCTGAAGTAGCGCAGCCCCAGGACGGACTCGAAGCCGGAGTGCTGTTCGCTGTAGCGGGGGCCGCCGTTGTCGAAGCCGCCACCCGGCAGGCGGGCGTCGAGGTAGCGGGCGAGCGCGTCGCCGTCCTCCGCGAACATCGCCTCGCCGCTGATCCGGTGGGCCTGGGCGAGGAAGGACAGGGAGATCGGGCCGTAGTTGTTGTCGTAGGCGCCGCCGTGCTCGGGGGGCAGCAGGGCGCCCCGGTCCAGGACGCGGTGGGCGCGGATCCTGTCGGTGTACAGGGCCAGCGCCCGCTCGCGGACCTGCTCGCCTTCTCCGGCGGGAAGGTGGCGGGCCAGCATCAGCCCGCCGACCACGCACCCGATCGCCTGGTTGCCGGCCTCCTGCGGGTTGAAGAAGGTGGCCTCGGTGAGCCAGCGCCAGTAGCCGCGGCCCACCTCGGTCAGCGCGGTGCGCTGTGCGTCGTCGACCAGGCCGTCCGCGAGGTCGAGGACGTTGACGGCCTGCAGCAGCGCCCACACCGTGCTGGGCCAGTCCCCGATCGGGTGCGCGCCCGGCGCCAGGACGTAACGGGCGTACGGGAGGCCGGAGTCGCGGGCCGTCAGGTTGGGGTATCCGGGGTTGTCCTCGGTGTAGACCCGCTCGCGCAGGTGGAAGGCGAGGCTGCGGCGCACGGCCTCGGGCAGCCGCGGGTCCTTGGCGCGCTGCCAGGCGAGGGCCAGCAGTGAGGTGACGCCGAGGGAGGTGTCGCCGATGTCGTCGTCGGCGTCGGGGTGTTCGAGGTTGCCCTCGGGCGTGAGGCGGGCCAGGGCCTGCTCCACGACGTCGGCGAGGACCGCGTCGTACGCCTCGGGGGTGGACGGCAGGTCGTGCAGCGGGCCGAGCTGGCGCGGCAGGTGCATGGGTGGATCAGCCCTTCATGCCGGAGGAGGCCATGGCGTGGTGCGTCGGGGTCGGACGGCAGGCGAGGGACGGCGGGCGCGCAGTGCGACGGTCAGTGTCTGCGGGCCGTGTCCACCGATGTAGACGCGGTTCCCGGTGGTCGCGTCGGTGCCGCCCAGCACGGTGTGGTCCTGACCCGGGTCGTACCGTAGTACGTCGCTCCGGTCCGGCCCGGCGAGCGGTTCGCCTGCCTCGACGTCGGCCTCGACCCGGATCTCGTCGTCACCGACCCGGTAGGTCATCGGCCCGGTCGTCAGGCACCAGCGTCCGTCGCCGATCGGTTCGGCGCCCTCCGGCACGCCGCCGGGCCGGAAGGTCAGTTCGAGGGCCCAGGGCACCCGTGGTCCGCCGATGTCGATCCGTAGGTCGGCACCGTCCTCCCGCAGCTCGGCTTCGACGCGGGTCGCGTGGGAGACCTCGTCCCGGGGCCGGTCCTGGAAGGCCATCGCGGCCGAGAAGCGTCCCTCGTCCGCGACACGGTAGGCGCCGTCGTCCCGTCGCCGGTCGGGCGGGAGCGGCTGGTAGTAGGCGGCCGTGAGGGTTTCGGTGAGCCGGTACCGGCTGCCTGCGAGCTGTTCCATGCCGGCGGCGCGGAACGGGCCCAGGTCGAAGAATCCCCGTGAGAGGCGGACCGCGTCGAGGACGGCGTCACCGGCGAACAGACGCAGGAAGGTGGGATTGCAGGCGAGGCCCGAGCGGATGCGCCGGTGTTCCGGCACGTCCGAGCCGCCGTACAGGACGCTGTGCGCGGTGGCGGAGGCGCGTGCGGCGAGGCGCGCCGTGGTGAGGTAGCGGGCGCGGGGAAGGGGTTCCGGTGCCGGTGCCGGCAGCACGCGGCACAGGTCGGGGGTGAGGATGGTCTCGGCGAGCAGGCCGGGGTCGTCGATGCCGTCGGCGGCCGCCAGCCGCGCCGCGCGGCTGAAGTCGCGTCGGCCGGAGCGGATCGCGAGCAGCCGGTAGTGCGCCAGGTAGGGCGCCAGCGGGAACGGGTGGTTCTGGTCCTGCCGTCGCGAGTGGACGGTCTCCACCGTGCCGTCCGGTCTGATGAGGTCCAGGGTCGCGGTGAGGTTGCGTTCGACGGCGTCCCACAGGTCGGTACGGCCGAGGACGTCGGCGAGGAGCAGCAGCGACGGGTTGGACACGTGAGCCGCGTAGTTGGCGCTGCGCTCCGAGTACAGGCCCTCCGCGTCGATGTCGACGCCCTCCGCGAGCCACCCGTCGATGCGGTCGGGCAGCCGGCTGTCCGGGAACGACCGGTGCAGCCGGGCCAGCGCCGCGCACAGCTCCCAG
Organism: Streptomyces sp. NPDC026538; assembly: GCF_055567535.1. Classification (NCBI taxonomy): domain Bacteria; kingdom Bacillati; phylum Actinomycetota; class Actinomycetes; order Kitasatosporales; family Streptomycetaceae; genus Streptomyces; species Streptomyces sp. NPDC026538. Next base: position 204,252 of record NZ_JBVHQG010000013.1, on the reverse strand, counting down.
CGGTGGTTCGGGGTGTGCACCCCACCGGTCAGGAGGGCGCCGGAGGCGGCGCCGGCGATCTCGGCGAGCGCGCCGGTGACGTCGCGGAGTTCCGGCCCCGCGCCCGCGGCGAGGATGTGCGCGTCGCACACGTCGTTGACGGTGAACGCGGAGTCCGGCGGTGACTGCACGTTGTCGCCGCCGGCGAAGAGGCCGGTGCTGGTCTGCGCGGCCCGCAGGGCACGGAGGTGGGTCGTCGCGGCGGCGACGGCCTGCCCGCTGCCGTGCAGTGCCGAGTCCGTGGAACGGTACGCCGCGACCAGAGTCCTCACCCGGCGTGCCAGGGCGCGGTGGGTCACACCGGCGGGTTCCTCGTCGGGACCGGCCGCCAGCGGGACGGCCAGCCGGTCGGCCGCGCCGGCCGCCGCGCGGACGAACTCGTGGTCGAGCGGGGTGGGCACGGTCAGTCCTTCAGTCCGGCGTTGATGTCGGCGCCCATGACGTAGCGCTGGAAGACCAGGAAGATGACGATCAGCGGGATCATGGAGATGACCGAGGCGCCGAGCAGGACCGACCAGTTGATGTTCTGCGCGCCGACGATGCTCTGGATGCCGATCTGCACGGTGAACTTGTTGGGGTCGTTCAGCATCAGCAGCGGCCAGATGTAGTCGTTCCACCGCCACTGGAAGGACAGGATGGCGAGGGTCAGCATGATGGGCCGGGAGAGCGGCACCATGATCCGCAGGAAGATCGACAGTTCGCGGGCGCCGTCGATGCGGGCGGCTTCCACGAGTTCGTCGGGGACCGTCAGGAAGAACTGGCGGAACATGAAGCATCCGGTCGCGGTGAGCACGGCCGGGAGGATGATGCCGGCGAACGAGTTGTAGAGGCCGAGGTTGCGCACCACCAGGAACTCGGGGGCGAGCATGACCTCGCCCGGCAGCATCGTGGTGGCCAGGATGCAGATGAAGAACGCCTTGAGCCATCTGTTGTCGTACTTGGCCAGCGCGTACCCGGTGCAGCAGCTGACGCCCACCGTCAGGATCGTCGTGATGACGCACACGATGGTCGTGTTGACGAAGTACTGGGAGAAGTTGGCACTGCGCCACGCCTCGAAGTACCCCGACAGGGTGGGGTGGTGCGGAACCAGCGTCAGCGGATAGGAGAACAGATCCCCGGCCGGTTTGAGGGAGCTGAGGATGAACCACAGCACCGGCAGCCCGTAGAGGCACGCCAGGATCCACAGCAGGGTCGTCGCGGGTACCGCCCGCCGGAGCCCACCCGTGCTCGCACCGCGGGGCCGCTTTTTGGAAACGGCCCGTCCGGGGCCGGCGTCGACCGGGCGTGTCGTGTCTGTGGTTGTCATCGGTTCTCCACCCGCCGGTTGACAATCAGCTGGATGATCGCGACGGCCATCAGGATGAGCATGAGCACGAACGACGCGGCGCTCGCGTAGCCGATCTGGCCCCGTTGGAAGCCGGTCTGATAGATGTACTGGACAAGCAGGTTGTTCGACGTTCCGGGTCCGCCGTTGTTGAGGGAGACGAACACCGGGTATTCCTTCATCGCGTTGATCGTGTTGAGCAGGATCACGATGAACGAGGTGGGCGCGATGCTCGGCAGCGTGATGCTGACGAACTGGCGCCAGGGGCCGGCGCCGTCGAGCGAGGCCGCCTCGTAGTAGGACACCGGCACGTTCTTGATCGCCGCGATGAACAGCAGCATCGAGAAGCCCGTCCAGGCCCAGGATGCCGCGAACACCACCACCAGCAGCGACAGGTCCGCGTTCGACTGCCACGGAACGGCGGACCCGCCGAACTTCTCGATGACGTAGTTGACCAGACCGAAGTTCTCGCCGAACAGCCACCGCCACAGGACACCCACGACGATGGGCGACAGCAGCCACGGGATGAAGAAGATGACACGGGCGACGGACGCCCCCTTGGCGTGCTTGCTCACCAGCAGGTTGGCGGCGAGCAGTGAGAGCGCGAAGTTCAGGGGAACGAAGAGGACGGCGTACAGCAGCGTGCGGGTCAGCGCGTCGTAGAAGGCGGAGTCACCGAACAAGTTGTGGTAGTTGTCCAGTCCGACGAACTGGAACGCACCCACGCCCGTGTAGTTCGTGAAGGAATAGACGAGCCCGATCACCGCCGGCCACACGAAGAACAGCGCGAAGAGCACGACATTGGCCGCGATGAGGACGAGCGGCGCGAGAATGTAGGTGCTGCGTCTCCTGGGCGGCCTCACGGACATGTCCGCGGCGCTTTTTGTCATCTTCCTGACTTCCGTGCTGGTGGATGGATTGCTGCGGGCTCACGCCGTGAGCCCGGCCTCACGTGGGCACCCAGGGTCCGGGCGGCGGCGTCTCGAGCGCGCCGCCCGGGCCGCCTGGCCTACGACCCGCCGCCGACCTGCTGGTTGTAGCCGTCCACGATGTTGTCCAGGGCCTTGTCGACCGACTGCTGGCCGTTGATCGCCTTGCCCAGCTCCGTCTTGGTCGGGTCGGTGGCGAGGCTCTTGCCCTTCAGCACCCAGTTCGTCTGCGCGCCGTTGAAGTAACCCGAGATCGGGGCGTAGAGCGGGATCTCCTCGTTGTACAGCTTGAACGCCGACTGCGCCGCCTCGGAGGTGAAGGGGTACTTCGGGCTCAGACCGCTCTCGACCGGGAGGAACCCGGAGGTCTCGACCAGCTCGGTGTACTGCTTCGGCTCGTACACCCAGGACAGGAACTTCTGCGCGGCGGTGGCCGCGGCGCCGTTGTTGTTGAAGCCCACCATCATGCCGCCGCTGTTGACGTCACTGGCCTGCACCGGCTGGGCGGGGGTCGGGACGCTCGCCCAGTCGAACTTCTTGATGCTGTCGGCGAAGGAGGCGACCTGCCACACGCCGGACCAGTAGGCGACCACGTCACCGCTCTGGAACATGGCCGACGGGTCGGCGCCACTGGTCCACACCGACTTGGGCATGGTCTTGTCGTCGTTCAGTCCGACGAAGTACTTGACGGCCGTCTTGGTCGCGGCGTCCACCGAGAACTTGCCGGAGGAGTCCGCGTGGACGTACTGGCCGCCCATCTCGTACACCATCGCGCGGAGCCGGGACGGCGACTGGTCGAACGTGAGGGAGTACTTGGCGCCGGTCTTCTCCCGGACCTTGTTCGCCGCCGCGATGAACTCGGTCCAGGTCCAGGTCTTCTGGGGCGACGTCGGGACGGCGACGCCGGCCTTCTTGAACAGCGTCTCGTTGATGAACAGGCCGGACGCGGTGACGTCCGAGGGGATGGACAGCACCTTCCCGGACGAGTCCTTGGCGAGGAAGTTGGCGTTGATCTTGTTGGTCTTGTCGCCGGCGATGGAGCTGAGGTCGATCAGCTTGTTCGACCAGATCGGGTCAAGCGCCGGCACGTCCGCCACGTCGGGCAGCGAGTTCGCCTGCGCGGCGTTGTGCAGCTTCGTCGGGTAGCCGTCGTAGGGGATGTTGACGAGCTTGACGTCGACGCCGGCTTCCTTCTTGTACTGCGCCACCAGCTTCTTCCAGCCCGCGTCCTGGCCCGGAACCGTGGAGATCCAGAACGTCAGCGACTTGGAGGTCCCGCCCGAGCCGGATCCCGACCCGCAGGCGGAGAGCAGCAGGGCTCCTGCCGTGGCCACGGCAGCGAGAGGAGCCAGACGGCGTATGCCGCCGCGGCCGAGTCGGCGAGAGCGCCGCACACCCACACTGGTCATCTTCAATCCCTTTTCGTCGTAGCGGAAGAAGCACGGCGCCAGCCGAGGCGGCACGGGTGCATTTTGCGGGAGATTTCGCTTTCCGGGGGCACGGCCTCGCCCGGCCGTGTCGCCTTGACGGGTGGGGTCCCCGGCCATGACGGCCGGCGTCGCACAAGCACGCCCTCGTGCGGCTGCCGTACTTCGCGTACGGGCTGAAGGCTCACCCGGAGTCGGCGTCCCGGCCGACTTAGAAAGCGCTTGTCCGGACATTGGCAGACCGATCAGGAAGCCGTCAATCCTTCACCTGCACGCCTTCGGTCACGTTTTGGACTCCCTTGGCCACGGCGAGCCGGGCGGCACCCACTACCGTACCGAGATCGCCGATCTGGCTGCTGACCACCTCGGTGGGCCAGCTCAGCCGCCCCAGCTCGGCCCGCACCCCGGGCAGGAGCTGGGGATACGCGCCGGTACTGCCGCCGAGCACGATCAGCCCCGGATCCAGCACGGCCGCCACCGCGGCGGCCAGCCGGCCCACGTCGGCGGCGTGCCGGGCGACCAGTCCGCGGGCGGGCTCCCGGCCCTCGGCGGCCAGCGCGAAGAGCCCCTCGGCGGTCCGGGGGCGCGGGCCGTCACCGGGCCGCCAGGCCGCGGCGGCCCGGCGCAGCAGGGCCTGCGAGCCGACGTACGCCTCCAGGGCCTCCTGACGGGGCTCTCGGTCGTCGTCCCAGGGGTAGGGCAGCCGGGCCAGCTCACCGGCCGCGCCGTTGGCGCCGCGCAGCACCTGGCCGCCGATGACGATGCCCAGACCGATACCGACGCCGATCCGCAGGTAGCCGAAGGTGCGGTGGCCCCGGGCGGCGCCCTCGTGGAGTTCGGCGAGGGCGGCACAGTTCACGTTGTTCTCCAGGTGGACCGGCACTCCCGGCGGCAGGGCGACCGAGACCGCGTCGAAGACGGGGCCGGCCTTGGCGGTCGCGGGGCGCATCCCGGTGCCCGCCAGGTCGGGGGCGGTGACGTCACCGATGGCGACGACGATGGCCCGCAGCGGGGCGCCCGCCGGCAGCGCGGCCAGGGCCTCGCGGACGGCGTCGGCGGCGCGGTGGCGGGGCGTGTCCGCCTCGGCGAGCAGGGTGCCGTCCAGGGCACAGCCGCGCACCCGCGTGCGGGCCGGCCCCAGGTCGACGGCGAGGACCGAGCCGGAGGCGGGCCCGAGGCCGTAGACGGCGGCGGAGCGGCCGGTGCCGCCGGACGCGGTGCCGGAGTGGGTGGCCAGCCGGGCCCCCTCCAGCTCCGCGACGGCGGCGGAGACCGTCGGCTTGGACAGGCCGGCGAGGCTCGCGAGCTGCGGCCGGGTGGCGCTGCCGGCCTGGGCCAGCACGGCGAAGACCGCACCGGCGCTCTCGGTGAGCCGGGGGGCCTCAGTCACGACGTGTTCCACAGTTCCCCCATGGGTCAGGGGCCGCGCTCCCCCGGGTGTCGCGGGATGCGGCGATGCGGTGCCCTTGTGCCGCGCGGTTCTGGCCTCGACAGCGTCCCGTTGATCGAGTCCGCGGCAACTCTTGACGCACTGTACTTCGTTAGTTAACTTCCTAACGAAGTACACGGTACTCGCCTGCCGTGCTCCGCAAGAAGCCCGTCCCGGGGCTTCCCGACTTACTCAACTCCTGTTCGGCCAGGCACGGTTCGCTCACCGTCGCAGCACAGTGCCAGGCTCTTCGGCGCTGTTCGCCCAGACGACGAAAGAGGATCCGTGCAGGACACCACTCCCTCTTCCCCACTCGTGATCGGCATCGACGTGGGGGGCACCAAGACCCATCTCCGCGCACTCACCGGCGCGGACCTGGTCGCCGATCACGTCCGTTTGAGCAGCGGCTGGCGGCCGCACGACCCGGCCGCCGCCGCCCGCTGGCTGACCGCGCTGGTCCACGAGGCCCTGCCGGCCGGCACCCGCCCCGCCGCCCTGGCCGTCGGCGGGCACGCCTGTGAGACACCCCGCCAGTGCGCCCGGATCACCGCCGCGCTGCGCGACTTCCACGAGATACCCGTCCTCGTCGTGGGCGACGCGGAACTCCTCGTCCCCGCCACGGGCCTGGACAAGGGCGTCGGCCTGGTCGCCGGCACCGGTTCGGTGGCCGTCGGACGGCACGCCGACGGCAGCCCCGTGCAGGTCGGCGGCTGGGGCGCGGTCCTCGGCGACGAGGGCGGCGCCGCCGGACTGGTCCGGGACGCCGCCCGCGCCGTCTGGGCCGCACACGACCGCGGCGAGGCACCCGACGCCCTCGCGACCGGACTCGTCGCCGCCTTCGGGGTGGCCGAAGTACCCGCACTCGGCGCCGCGCTGGAGGGCGCCGACGACGTCTCCGCCGAGTGGGGCCGGCACGCCCCGGTGCTTTTCACCGCGGCCGACGCGGGCTCCCGGCTCGCCGCCGACGTGATAGCCGACGGCGGCCGCGCCCTCGCCGGCCTCGTGGTCCGGCTCGCCGCACGCGGTCTCGCCGTGGACGACGTGGTGGTCGCGGGCGGCACGATCCTCTCCCAGCCACGCCTGTACGACGCCTTCGCGGCCGCGCTCGCCGAGGCCGTGCCCGGGGCGCGGCCACAGCCGTTGCGACTCCCGCCGGTCGAGGGCGCGGTGGCGCTGGCACGTTCGATCCTGTGAGAAACCCGTCCGCAGCCCGTCCGGTCCCGCACGCCTGGACCACGGGCTGTTCGACGCTGCGAACGCGCAGGTCCAGGCCCGTTCCTCCGGTGGACCACCGGGCTGCCGTTCAACTCCGGGTCATGTGACGGTCGTCCGACCATGACCGCCGGGACACGAACTCGCCCTAGAACTGCGCTCGTTCAACCCTTTTCCCACGCGAACCCACACGCTCACGCGTATCTGGAGCATCAGCCGTCCGCGTGAACTCCCCCAGAACTCAAGAGAGGGACACCCATGCCGTCACCTGCCGGGCACCACACCTCCTCACCGGCCCGTGGACTCGCCGTCGGCCGACGGGGATTCCTGAAGACCTCGCTCGGCGCCTCGGCGGGTGTGCTGGCTGCCCCGACGTTCGCCGGCTGGCTCGCCGCCGCGGACGCCAAGGCCGCGACCGCTCTCGCGTTCGTCGACGACTACAAGACGAACATCAGCACCAACCTGACCGCCGACACCAACGCGGTGGTGCGCATCCTCGGCGGCTTCGCGCGGATATGGAAGACCGGTTCCGCCTGGAACACCGGTAGCGTGCTGCGCGCGGACATCCTGCGCGACAACATGCGGTACTGCGCCAAGATCACGCGCAGGCGCTCCGTCGCCGAGGCGAAGAAGGCGTTCGTCTACGACCGCCAGCACCAGAGCTACGCGATGATCGCTGGCCTCGGCCCGCTGGCGGACCTGTACAAGGCCGGTTCGCTCGCGGTCACCTCGATCACCAGCGCCCCCGACGGGACGCCCGCGACCACGATCAACGACGCCGTCCCGGCCGACGCCCCGGCGGGCTCCGCGCTCGGCGCCGGCTCGCACGACTCGGCGCTCGGCAAGGTCGCCGAACTGGTCGACACCGTGCGCGGGAACTACGCCTCCGGCAACCCCTCCAAGTACGCCTACCAGTACCCGCGCCCCTGGCGCATGAACGAGGACAGCGAGGTCGTCGACACCGGCAGGACCGACGCCTACGGCTTCCCGGTCTACGACTCCGAGGTGGCCGTCGCCCCGCAGCTGCTGCGCCAGCGCAGCACCTCCCCGGTCGACGACGGCGGCTTCCCCTCCGGCCACACCAACGCATTCCATCTGGCGGGTCTCGCCTACGCCTACGCGGTGCCGGAGCGCTTCCAGGAGCTGGTCACCCGCGCCCTGGAGCTCAGCGACACCCGCATCATCGCCGGCATGCACAACACGGTCGACGTGATCGGCGGCCGCATCATGGCCACCGCCCTGGCCGCCGCGACCCTCGCCGACCCGGCCAACGCCGCCCTCAAGGCGGCCGCCCGCGCCCAGGCCCTCGCCTACTTCGAGGCGCGGACCGGCGCCACCGCCGACACCCTGTACGCCTACGCCCACTCGGCCGGCCCCGCCGCCGACCCGTACGCCGACCGGGCGGCCAACGAGCGCGCGGCCACCCCCCGGCTGACGTACATCCTGCGGCGGCAGGGCGGCGAGCCGCTCACCGTGCCCAAGGGCGCCGAGGTGCTCCTGGAGACCCGCCAGCCCTACCTCACCGCCGACCAGCGCCGGGAGGTGCTGCGCACCACCGCCCTGCCCGCCGGCTACGCGCTGCTGGACGGCGTCGAGCAGTGGGGCCGCCTCGACCTGTTCGCCGCGGCGGACGGCTACGGCGCCTTCGACACGGACGTCACGGTCACCCTGGACGCGGCGGCCGGCGGCTTCTCGGCGGCCGACAGCTGGCGCCACGACATCGACGGCCACGGCGGTCTGACCAAGCAGGGCACCGGCACGCTGACGCTGACCGGCGGCAACGGCTACCGCGGCGGCACCGTGGTGGCCGGGGGCACCCTGGTGGCCGCCTCGGACGAGGCGCTGGGCCGCGGCGACGTCCGGATCGAGGCCGGCACCCTGCGGGTGGCCGCGGAACTGTTCCTGCGGGGGACGTACACGCAGGGCGCGGGCACCCTGGAGGTGACGCTCGGCACGGGCCGTAAGGCGCCGCTCCAGGTCAAGCACCTGGCCGTGCTCGGCAAGGGCAGCAAGCTGTCCCTGGAGCTCGACACCGAGCACCCGCCGGCCGCGGGCCGCACCCTCCCGGTGCTCGACGCTCCGCGGCTGCGCGGACAGTTCGACCACATCGAGCTGAACTCCGACAAGCTGCGGGCCGTACCCGTGTACACGGCAGACGGTCTGTCGGTACGACTCGTGAAGCGGTGACGCGCCCGGTGACGGGAGCGATGCGAGAGTGGGACCCATGATCCCGCTCCTGGTCGCTCCCGTCACCGCGGGCCCGGCGTCCCCGCGGGGCGGATGATGGCAAGCGAACAGCAGTCGGTCCTCGATCCCGGCGCCCTCGGTGACCCCGCACCCGCTCCCCGGCCGGCCCCCGCGGCCCGGCTGACCGCCGCCCTGCGCGCCCGACGCCGGTGGCTGGTGCCGGTCCTCGTGGGGCTGCTGCTCGCCCAGATGGCGGTCGCGATGGTGACCAGCGCCGTCCAGCAGACGCCCACCATCGACGAGCCGGTCTACGTGGCCGCGGCCACCGACTACCTCCACGAGCACCGGCTGCGCTACAACCCCGAGCACCCGCCGCTCGGCAAGCTCGTCGTCATGGCCGGGATCGCGGTCGCCGACCCGCACTACGACCCGTCGTACCAGGGCGACCAGGGGCAGGTGGGCCGGCATCTGCTGTACGCCTCGGGCAACGACCCCTGGCGGCTGATGCTGTGGGCCCGGCTGCCGGTGATCGCGCTGACGCTGCTGTTCGCCGTGGTGGTCTTCGCCTTCGCCCGCGAGGTCCTCGGCACCGCCGCCGGGCTCCTCGCGCTCACCCTGTACTGCTTCTCCCCCGACCTGATCGCGCACGGCTCGCTGGCCACCCTGGACGTGCCGTCGGCGGGGTTCGTGCTGACGTCCGTCTGGCTGCTGTGGCGGGCGCGGCGCCGCCCTGGGCTGTATCTGCCCCTCGCCGGGGCGGCGTTGGGCGCGGCGGTGGCGACGAAGATGAGCGCGCTGCCCGCGCTGCCGCTGCTGCCCGCGCTGGCGGTGCTGTCGGTGTGGCGCCCCGGCCGGGTGCGGCGCGCGGTCACGGCGGCGGCGGTGGTGACGGTGACCGCGGTCGCCGTCGTGTGGCTGTCCTATCTGGCCGTCGATCCCCGGCTGCGGTCCGTGTCCGCGGTGCCGGTCCCGGCGATCCACGGTCCGCGGGGCCTGCTGATCGACCTGATGCCCTTTCCGCACGCCTACCGGGACGGCATGCGCCTGCAGTTCGGCCTGGAGGACTATCCCTGGCAGGGCTATCTGTTCGGGCACCTCTACACCGGCTCCCGCTGGTACTACCTGCCGGCCGCCCTCCTGGTGAAGACCCCGCTGGGCATGCTGGCGCTGTGGGCGGCCGGCGCGGTCGCGGTGGTGGCGGTACGGCGGCTGCGGCCGGCCGCGCCGTACGTGCTGCTGCCGCCGGCCGTGCTGCTGGTCTCGGCGATGACCGGGTCGCGGGACTTCGGGACGCGGTACGCGCTGTTCATGCCGATGTTCCTGGCGGTGGGCGGCGCTGCGGTGCCGGCGGTGCGGTGGCGGTGGTCGCGGCCGGTGGGCGGGGCGCTGCTGCTGTTCGTGGCGGTGAGTTCGCTGCGGACGTTCCCGTTCTATCTGCCGTACTCCAACGAAGCGTTCGGCGGTCCGGCGAAGACGCATCTGCGGCTGCACGACTCCAACGTGGACTGGGGCCAGGACCTGGGCCGGCTCGCCGACCGGCTGCGGGAGCGCTACCCGGGCGAGCGGATCTGGCTGGTCTACAAGGGCAGTGGCATCCCCTCCTACTACGGCATCCACGCCACCGATCCCCGCACGGTGCCGTCCCGCGAGGTGCACGGGCTGCTGGTGGTCTCGGACTCGTCGGTCGCCAAGGCACGGGGCCGGCTGGCCGCGCTGATCGACAGCAGCCGTGCCGTCGACGACGTCGGGCATTCCATCACCGTCTACCGGCGGTGACCGCCGGAACCCCGGTGCCTGCCTCGCACGTTGTGCGTTCGGCCGCCGGAGCGGTCGGACGGTCGGCACAACCCCTGGTCACCACGGTCCGTGAGCTATGTTGAGTCCTCGTGGGAGACAAAGGAGGCGCTTCGGTGCCATCGCCGCAGCAGGCTCGCGCCCAGGCATCCGCGATCACCTCGGGCAAGACGGTGCCGGAGGCGGAGGCCGCGCCCACCTCCCAGCTCCGCGAACTCTTCGACGGTCCCCGGCTCTCCCCCGGCCAGCGGCGCATCGCCCAGTACCTGATCGACCACATCACCGAGGCGGCCTTTCTGTCGATCACCGACCTCGCCGAGCGGGTGGGGGTCAGCCAGCCGTCGGTGACCCGGTTCGCGGGCGCGGTCGGCTTCAGCGGGTACCCGGCGCTGCGCGAGCGGCTCCAGTCGATCGCGCTGCGCACCCTGGCGGGCGGCACCGGAGCCGCCACCGAGCACCGCAGCAACGAACTCCAGGCGGCCGTGGACGCCGAGATCGAGAACCTGGAGAACCTGCGCCGGGACTTCGCCGACCCGGACCGGGTGATCTGGATCGGCCGCGAGCTGTCCCAGTCTTCCCCGCTGACCGTGCTCGGGCTGCGCATCTCCGTCTCGCTGGCGGAGTACTTCGCCTACGCCGCCCGCCGTATCCATCCCGACGTACGGCTGGTGACCCGTGGCGGGAGCGTGGCCTACGACGCGCTGCTGCAGTCGCGGGAGGCGGGCGGCACCTGGGTGCTGGCGTTCGGGATGCCGCGGCACGCGCAGGAGACGCTCACCGCGATCCAGGTGGCGCGGACCGCGGGTCTGCGGGTCGCGCTCGTGACCGACCAGGCGCTCGGCGCCCTGGCCGACGAGGCCGACGTCACCTTCAGCACCGGGATCGGGTCCCGCCTGGTCTTCGACACCTATGCGGCGCCCGGCCTGATGGCCGCCGCCCTGCTCCAGGCCATGACGGACGCCGACCCCGAGCGCACCCAGGCACGCCTGGAGGAGTACGAGCACGTCGCCGAGCAGCACCAGTTCTTCCTCAAGGACTGACCCCCGGGGTCCGGCGCACCGGCCGCCCCTCCCCCTTGCCGCCGCAGGAGCCCGTAGCGGGACCATTCACCGCATTTCACGCATGAATGTTTTCATACGTCTTGCAAACCGGTCGGCATATATAAATACTGCTCACGGACCAACCCGGCACCCTCCGGGCACGTTCCGCACCGAGGACGCACCGCTCGCACCCGCCCCGAGAAAGCCGACGGACCGCCCATGCGCACGCAGCACCACCCGCAGTGCCGGCGGCCGACGCCCGGGGTCCCTGCACGGACGCCCCCAGCCGCCGTCTCCTACCCGCGTCGGCGCCCGGGGTGTTCGAACGGGCATCGCCTGCGCGATTCGCCCGCGGCGGCTCCGGCCATCCCCTAGGCCGGAGCCGCCCAGACATCCGTCGACCACCCTTCCCGACGCCGCACCCCGGAAGCGATGATCATGACCCTGACGACGACCACCCGCATCAGTCCCGACTGGCCATGCCAGGTCAAGACGCCGGGCAGTTACGACTGGGAGCGCTCCGCCACCAAGTGGCTGCGAGAGCTGGTGCCGGCCCGCTACGCCAGCTACCCGGCGCTGATCCGGCACCCCGTGCTACTCGCCCGGCACGCGCAGATACAGGTCCAGCACGAGATCCGGGTCGCCCGCACGGCACTGCAGACCGCACGGGCCGAACTGCCTCCGCTGGGGCTGCCCGAGTCGGTCATCGAGCACACCATCAAGCTGTACGCGGCGGAGGTGCTGCAACTCCAGCACATCGCGCGCAGCGTCCGTGCGGTCACCGAGGCGCTCGTCGGGCACAGTACCGGCCGCTGACGGTTGCGCTCCGAGTCCGCTTGGAGGATGCACAGCTCCTGCACCGATCGGGCACGGGTGTGATCGGATGCCCCTTCCTGTGCCATGCTCGATCCGTGACGAGCGAGCAAGCGCCGGCGGTCGGCACCGGGTCCGGCGCCGAGCCGGCGGCCCTGGCCAAGGTGGTGTCACGGCAGCGCGCCGAGCTGGACCGGCTGCGGGACCAGGCGGCCGCCTCCGCCGTGGTGGAGCGGGCCACGGGCGCCCTGATGGCCACCACGGGCTGCTCCCCCGACGCCGCGCACGAGGCGCTGGCGCAGCGAGCCCGGGCCGGGAACCGCACGCTGCTGGAGGAGTGCTGGCTCACCCTCGGCGCCCTGATGCCCGCCGCGCCCCCGGCCGCCGGTCCCGTCACCGAACTGCCCGCCCCGGTGGAACCCCGCAGGACGCCCGCCCCGCTCGGCACCGCCGAGACGCTCGGCCGCCTCGGCAAGGCCCTGGTGCACGTCGGCTCCCCGCAGGAACTGGCCGGCGCGCTGCTGGACCAGCTGGCGCCCGGGACCGGCGCCGACGCGGTACTGCTGTACCGGCGACTGCCCGGCCAGGGACTCGAACTCATCGGGTACGCCGGTGTCGACGCGGCGCTCGCCGCCCGGTGGCGCCGGGTGCCGCCACTCAACGGGTTCGCCCCGCTGGAGAGCCTCAAGACCGGTGCGCCCCTGTGGCTGGAACACTTCACCCGGGACCGGCAGGACTACCAGCTCATCGACGAGCCGCCCGGTCGCTGGCTGTCCCGGGCCTGGCTGCCGGTCACGGCCGGGGACGCGGCCGGTGTGACCCTCGGTGTGCTGCGCCGGCACGGAGCGGTCTTCGATCCCGCGGAACGCGAGCTGCTGCGGGCCGTCGCCCGGCTGTGCGCGGGCCGGCTCACCTCTCTCGGCGCCCCGGCCGAACCGCCGGCCTCGGACTTCTCCCGGACGGTGCAGACGGTGCTGGACGCGCTGCCCGGCGCGGCGGTCCTGCTGACCCCGCTGCGCACCGCCATCGGGGAGGTCGAGGACTACCGCATCGAGGCGGCCACCCCGAACGCCGTCGACATCCTGGGCCGCACCGGCCGCGAGCTGGTCGGCGCGCACATCCTGGAGAGCTATCCCTCCGTCGCCGGGGAGTCGCTGTGGCAGGGGTATCTCAAGGCGCTCGACGGAGAGCCGTACGAGGGTGAGCCCTTCGTCCACGAGGAGGCCGTCGCGGGCACGACCGTGCGGGGCGCCTACTCGGTACGGGCCGTGCGGCTCGGCGACGGGCTGCTGGTGACCTGGCTGCGGCACGACATGGAGGGGCGCCAGGAACAGCGCCTGGCGGACATGCAGCGGCTGGGCAACCTCGGCTGGGCGAACTGGAACCTGATCACCCGTCAGGTCAACTGGTCGTCGCAGGTGTACACGATCCTGGGCCGCGACCCGGGACGCGGCGCGGTCGCGCTCGACCTGCTGCCGGACCTGGTGCTGCCCGAGGACGCCCACGCGCTGGCCCGCGCGGTCGCCGAACTCGCCCGCAACGGCGGGTCGTTCGACGTCCCGTTCCGCATCAGGACCGGCAACACGGTACGGCATCTGCGCGCCGTCGCAGAGGGGGTGACCGCTGCGGACGGCATGGTCGTCGAGGTGCACGGCTTCGTCCAGGACCTCACCGCGCAGCGCAGTGCCGAACTCGCCCTGGTGGACAGCGAGCGGGCGATCCTGATGCAGCGCGGCATCCTGGAGGCAGAGCGCGCGCTGGCCACCCGGCTCCAGCACGCGCTGCTCCCGCTGCCCAGCGGGCCGGTGCGGCTGTGCGGACTGCGGGTCGAGGTCGCCTATCTGCCCGCGCAGGCGGGGGTGCACGTCGGCGGCGACTGGTTCAGCGCCATCGAACTCCCCGACGACTCAGCGCTGTTCGTCGTCGGCGACGTGGCGGGCCACGGTGTCGACGCCGTCGCGACGATGGCCCAGCTCCGGTTCACCGCCAAGGGCATGGTGACCACCGGCTCCTCGCTGACCGGTGCGCTCGCCCGGCTGAACTTCCTCCTCCTGCACTCGCGCGACAGCCAGTCCACCGCGACCCTCGTCCTCGCCCATTACCAGCCCGCCGAGCGCCGGCTCGTCTGGGCCCAGGCGGGTCATCTGCCGCCACTGCTGGTGCGCGCGGGCGAGGTCCGGCGGCTCGACCGCCCCGACGGCATACTGCTCGGGGCCTCGGCGGACCCGGTCTACGAGTCCGCCGAGTTCCAGCTGGAGCCCGGGGACCGGCTGCTGATGTACACCGACGGCCTGGTGGAGCGGCTAGGCGAGGACCTCGACCTGGGCCTGGCCCGCCTGGCCGAGGCCGTCCGCACCTCCGAACCCGAGTCCCTGGACGCGCTGCTCGCCGCGATGCTGGAGGGCGAACGGCGGGACGACGTGTGCGTGCTGGACATCCGGGTGCCGGTGGCGGACGAGGAGTAGCGGAGCGGCCGCGGCCGTCGGTCGTCGTCGGGGCGCCGCCAGGGCCGGAACAGGCCCACCACCAGTACCGGAACAGACCCACTGCCAGGGCCGGCAGGAACACGGCGGGCAGCAGCAGACCCGGGATGCGGGAGCCGTTCATCGGCGTGGCCTTCGGGGTCGTACGGCGTGGCCGTCGGGCTCGTACGGGCGGAGCGCGGCGGCACGAGGCCACCATTGGCTGCTCGTGGTGACGCCCGCTCCTCGCACGATCCCGGCGCTTTCCCGATCCGTTGCCCGGCGTTGGAAGACACCGGCCGGAACGGCCGGCGGGATCGCCCACCGGCCGTTCGGCGCCGGTCAGCCGTCGGTCGGGCTGGTGCGCGACTCCAGGGCACGGCGGGTGTCGTCGCCGTACACGCCCCGCTCGTCGCCGCTGATGCCGTACCAGACCTGGAAGCGTTCCACGGCCGCGGTGAGGGCGGCGTCGTACGTTCCGCCGGTGGAGCCGTCTCGGTAGACGTCGGGGATGCGCAGCAGGCGCTGCTCCAGGTCGACGACCTCGGGGCCGGTGTCGCCCGCGCGGAGGGTGCCGGCGCCGTCGGGGTCGGTGGCGGTGTCCGACGCGGGCGGGGTGGTGGCCGGTGACGTGGTGGTGGACGGGGAGGGCTGGGCCGCCGCGGCGGTGCCCTCACGGCCGGGCAGCAGGAGTGCGCAGCCGAAGCCGACCAGGGCGGCCGCGCCGACGGCCACCACGGCGGCGGCCCGGCGCAGTCCCGGGCCGAAACCGAAGGCGCGGGAGGAGCGGGCGCCGTGGCCGCCCCGTCCGGTGCGCGGGCCGTCGACGACCGGCGGCAGCTCCTGGGTCTCGTCCTCCGTGCCGGCGTCGGGCCATGGTTCCCCGTCGAAGGCCTCGAAGCCCGCCGGACCCGGCTGTTTCCCGGCCTGTTTCCGGGGCTGCTTTCCGGACTGTTTCCCGGTCTGGTTCCCGGATTGCTTGCCGGTCTGGTTCCCGGCCTCTCTCGCCTTCTCGTCGGCCTCCGCCTCCTCCCGGATCTCGCGCATCAGCTCCGCGAGAGCGTCGAGTCGGCGGGGGCGCAGGACCCGGACCGGTTCCAGGATCGGCCCGCGGTGCGGTTGCTCAGGGTCGGGCGGTGTCGACAACACTGCTCTCCTTCCACGTCCCGTGCGCACGGGTGTCCTCGATCCCCGGGAACACATACGGCAGGACCGGTCCACCGGTTCAGCCCGGGCCGGACCGGTGGCGGAGGAGTGCACTCAGTTCCCCACCGGGTGTGCACTGAGTGCCATGAGGTGCGGTGGAGTGCTACGTTCGCGTCCATGAGCTCCAGCAGCACCGCGCCACACGCGAAGCCGCCCATGCGGGACGCCCTGGTCGCGGCGGCGTTCCGGCTCTTCCTGGAGCGCGGCTACGAGCAGACGACCGTCGACGACATCGTCGCCCTGGCCGGGGTCGGACGGCGCTCGTTCTTCCGGTACTTCCCCTCCAAGGAGGACGTGGTCTTCCCCGACCACGAGGGCTGCCTGGCCGACATGACCGCCTTCCTGGCGGCGAGCGACCCGGAGTGCGAGCCGGTGCGGCGGGTGTGCGACGCGGCGCGGCTGGTGCTGCGGATGTACGCGGAGAACCCGACGTTCTCGGTGCAGCGCTACCGGCTGACCAAGAAGGTCCCGGGACTGCGCGCGTACGAGCTGTCGGTGGTGTGGCGCTACGAGCGCGCGCTGGCCGAGTATCTGCGGGGCCGGTACGCCGGCCGCCCGGACGGGACACTGCGGGCGGACGTGATCGCGGCGGCCGTGGTCGCGGCGCACAACAACGCGCTGCGCTCCTGGCTGCGTTCGGACGGCGAGGGCGACGCGGCGGCGACGGTCGACCACGCCCTCGGGTACGTGCAGACCGCGTTCGGCACCGCGGCCGCCGGGCCCGCCGCGGGCGGTGAGCCGGCCGCGCTGTTCGGCGCGCCGGTGGAGCATCCGGACGACGTGGTCGTCCTGGTCTCCCGGCGGGACGCCCCGCTGTGGCGGGTGGTGCAGGAGATCGAGACCGCGTTCGGCCGTGCCTGACGGCCCTGGCATCCGCTGACCCTCGCAGAATCCCCGCAATTTTGGGGTACGCAGTGCCTTTACTGCTGACACTGAGTGCCATACGCTGACGGCGTGCACGGTGGCACGGCGAACCGGGCACATGCGTGCGCGGCCGGGTCCGGGCACGCCGGATTCGGGTTTCCGGGCGAGCGCAGGGAGTTGACCAGCGTGTACCACCACTCAGCGAGCGCCGCGCAGTCGGCGGTCGGATTCGCGACGAGCGTTCTCGACCCCGCGCCCGCGGACCAGCGCCTCGCGGACCATCACAAGGACGCCATCGTCTTCCAGCGCTGCACCTGGTGCGGCACCGCCACGTACCACCGGCTGCTGTGTCCGGTCTGCCAGGGCAGCGAACTGCGTACGGAGCGCAGCGAGGGCACCGGTACGGTCCGCCACTCCACGGTGGTGCACCGCAACACGCCCGCCGCGCGCAACGTCTCCCTGATCGAGATGGCCGAGGGGTTCGTCGTGCGGGGCCGGGTCATGGGGCCGCCGATCGGCATCCACAGCGGCGACCGGGTCAGGCTCTCCACGGCCAAGGACCCGGTGCGGGGCGAGCCGGTCTTCCAACTGCTCGACGAGCCGTACCGGGCCTGGAGCTGACGGCACGCAATCCGCTTGCACGGCAACCGGCGGCCTGGCGAGCATGCGTCCATGAGCGATGAATCGGCCCAGGTGGAGGCGGCGATCGCGGGCGAGCTGCGGCTCATGGACCCGGAGGTGCGCGCCTCGCGGGAGCTCGCGGCCGAACTGCTGGACCCGAAGTTCGTCGAGGTCGGCGCATCCGGCCGCCGGTACACGTACGAGCAGGCGCTCGGCGGGCTCGCGGACCGGGCCGGCGCCTCGAAGGACGGCCCACGCTACGAGCCCTCCGGCATGACCGGGGTGGTGCTCGCTCCCGGTCTGGTGCAGCTGACCTTCGAGGCCCGCCTTGGCGACCGCCGCTCCCGGCACAGCTCCCTGTGGCGCAGGCGCGACGGGGAGAGCGGCTGGCGGATGTACTACCACCACGCCACGGTCGTGCCACCCGGCGTCGAGTAGCGCGGCGGCACCTTCGCCGGATGCCGCCCCTCCCGTACGTAACCAATCCCTCTTCCGGCACAGGCAACCCACAGACTTTGCTCTCCGTCCTCCGGGGGGCGAGGGGCTCCTCGGGACGGCCGGGGCGCCCGTACTCGCCTTCCGAGGAGGGAACATTGGTCCGTACCCGGCGCATATGGGTCACCGCGGCCGCGGTGCTCGCGCTCGTGGGAGGGGTGTCCGGCACCGCCGCGCACGCCCGGCCGGCCCCGGCGGCCGCCGAGTCCGGCGGGAAGCTGCCGCCGGGCTGGCGCATCGACGGGGGCCGCTCGGCGCCCCAACTGGTGTGGCGGTCCGGCAGACAGGTGCCGATGGGCGACGCACGGGTGGAATTCCGTGCGGGGGGACGTCTGTTGGGGGTGCCGAAGCCGGAGCGGGACGGACACACCTTCCGGCTCGGTCTCGAAGCGGCCCGCGCCGGTGAGCTGACGGGCCTTCAGGTCTGGTCGGGCGGGCGGAGGTTGGACACCCGGTCCGCGGCCACCGAGGCACCCGCGCCGGCCGCCCGGCCGCCGGCCCCATTGCCCGCCGGCCCGGTGGACCCGGGCAGGCCCGGCCGCTACCGCACGACCACCGGCGACTACCGGCTCAAGCCGGTGCGCCTGCCCGGGTTCTCCGTCCCGGTGGAGATGAGCGCCGTGGTGGTCGCGCCCACCGGCGTCACCGGCCCGCGCCCGCTCGCGCTGTTCCTGCACGGCCGCCACGCCACCTGTTACACCCCGCACGGCGACGACGGGCAGGCCTCCGGCGCCTGGCCCTGCCCGGCCGGGACGCTCCCGATACCGAGTCACCGGGGCTACCTCCGCGACCAGCGGCTGCTGGCGTCCCAGGGCTATGTGACCGTGTCGATCTCGGCGAACGGGATCAACGGCCAGGACTGGCAGGCCGAGGACGGCGGCGCCCAGGCCCGTTCCTCGCTGATCCGACTGCACCTGGGGCACTGGGCCGACTGGGCACGGAACCCGCGGCAGGCACCGCCGATCGTCCGCGAGGCACCGCGCGCCGACCTGTCCCGGGTGCTGCTGATCGGGCACTCGCGCGGCGGCGAAGGTGTGAACCGGGCCGCGCTGGACAGCCTCTATCCCCCGCCGGCCGACCAGGACGGCTACCACGGGAAGGTGCGCTGGCACATCAGCGGCACCGTGCTGATCGGCCCCACCGTCTTCGGCCAGAACCCGGTCCCGGACGTCCCGTCGCTCACCGTCCTGCCGGGCTGCGACGGCGACGTCTCCGACCTGCAGGGCGAGATGTACGTCGACGGCACCCGTGCGGTCAGCACCGGCAAGGCCCTGCACAGCGCGGTCTACGTGATCGGTGCCGACCACAACTTCTTCAACACCGAATGGACGCCGGGACAGGCGCAGGCTCCGGCGGAGGACGACTTCTACGACGACCCCGACCACCGGGACCCCGTCTGCTCCCAGGGGACCGCGACCCGGCTGACCGCCGACCAGCAGCACCGGGCGGGCTCGACGTACATCGCGGCGGCGGCCCGGCTGTTCGTCGCGGGGGACGACAAGGTGCGTCCGCTGCTGGACGGTTCGGGGCGGCGGGCGCCCTCGGCGGATCCGGTGCGCGTGCTGAGCCACGCGGTCGGCGCGAACCGTGGCGCCGGGTTCCTGCCGGACGGCAAGGTGACCGTGAGCGGTGGCCGGCTGTGCGCCGCGGCCGATCCGGACCCGGCGGCGGCCTGCCTGGGCGAGGGCGCCGAGGGCGGCTCGCCGCACTTCGCCCAGTGGGAGACGCCACGGGAGTCAGGGCGGAACGCGGTCGCACTGCGCTGGACGTCCGCGGGCGCCACGACCCGCGTCACGGTGGCGCGGCCGGTCTCCCTCCGGGGCGCCGAGGCGCTCGCGCTCCGGGTCTTCGTGCCCCCGAACACCCAGGGCACCCGGCTCGACGTGGCCGTCACCGACACGCACGGACACCGGGCCGCCCTCGGCCGGGTCCGGGTCGACGGGCTGCCCGGCAGCGGGCGCACCGCGTCCTACTGGGCGCGTGAACTGCGGGTACCGCTGACCGCCGCCCGCCGGGCCGGGGTCGAGCTCAGCTCGGTCAAGTCCCTTGAGCTGACCTCCCGTTCGGCCTCGGGGCGGGCCTGGCTGATGGACGCCTGGGGCTGGCGGCCGGGCACTCCGGCGGTACGGGCGGCCACGCTGCCGCGCGTCGACGTCGGCCGTCTCAGGGTCGACGAGGGCGACTCGGGCGTACGCACGTACCACGTTCCGGTGCGGGTGTCCGGGCACGGCAGCGGGCAGGTCCGGGTGTACGTCGTCGACCCGGCGACCGGCACCGCGAAGGACCGGCTGGTCACCGTACGGCCCGGCGGCCACGCCGCCGACGTACCGGTCGAGGTGCGGGGCAACACCCGCTACGGCGCGGACCTCCCGTACGACGTGCTGGTCAAGGCCGTCCACGGGGCGGTCGTCGGCTCCTACCGGGGCGGGCTGACCGTGCACGACGACGACCCGGCGCCCGAGGTCACCGTGACCCCGCTCGCGGACAAGGTGACGGAGGGCTCGGCGCTGAAGTGGCGGATCTCGCTGTCGGAGGCCGCGGACACGGACATCGACGCGCTGTTCGTCCCGGTCCCGCCCGGCGGTGGCGCTCCTGAACTGTCCACCAAGGACGTCGACCCGCAGTGGCTGGCCGACGTCTCGGGCGCCGCACCGGACCCCGAGCGGCCGCTGTCCAAGGTGGACGGCCTCGGTCTGTGGCTGGACATCCCGGCCGGCCGGACCAGCCTCGACGTGTCGGTGCCCACCGTCGCGGACCGGGTCGGTGAGCCGGCCGAGTCGGTCGGTTTCCGGCAGACCGGCGACGACGGTACGCCGCTGCCGGACGCCCTGCTGCTCAACGGCACGGTGCTGGACGCCTCTTAGCGCTCCTCGCACGCCCGGACGCGTCCGCGCCCCTCACCCGGCCGGACGCGTCTCGGGCTTCCCACCCGGCCGAACGTGCCTCGGGCCTCTCCCGCGCCCGGACGCGTCTGCCGGGCCTCGCGCGACGGACGCGTCTTACGCTCCTCGTGCCCTGGGGAGATACGGCCTCCTCAGGGCGCGAGGGTCACCCGGATGCCGACGGTGCCCTCGCGGCCGCGCCGCAGCCTGCTGCCGAGCAGGGTGAGGCGTCCGGTGATGCCGTACTTGCGGGCGATGAGGTCGCGGTAGCGGGCGGTGGTGGCCCCGTCGGTGATCTCGGCGGTGGCCGGGACGGGGTCGCCGGTCGGCCGTCCGCGCAGGTCGCAGGGGCCGACCCGGACATCGGCGCGGCGGCGGATCCGCTTGACCTTCCACGAGTCGGCGGTCGTCCAGACGCCGAGCGTGTCTCCGTCCCGCACCACCCAGACCGGGGTGGGCACGGGGGTGCCGTCCTTGCGGAAGCTGGTGACGAGCAGGTACTTGCCGGCGCCGAGCCGGTCGAGGTCGGTCCCGGTGGTGTCGTCCATGCCGGAAGTGTAGGGGGCACCCCGCCGCGCGGTGCCTCAGACCAGGGCCGCGGCCATCCGCCGTACCGCTTCCGTGATCACCTCGGGCGAGGTGGCGAGGTTGAGCCGTACGTGCCCGGCGCCGCCCGTGCCGAAGGGGATTCCGGAGTTGACGGCGACCCGGCCGCGCGCCAGGAAGACCTCGGCCGGGTCGTCGCCGAGTCCGAGGGCACGGCAGTCGAGCCAGGCGAGGTAGGTGGCCTCGGCGGGCCGGTACCGGACCGCGGGCAGGTGGCGGTCGAGGAGGCCGGCGAGCAGACGCCGGTTCTCGTCCAGGCCGACGAGCAGGGCGTCCAGCCAGGCGGTGCCGTCGGCGAGGGCGGCCGTGTGCGCGATGACGCCGATGTGACTGGGGCCGTGGCTCACCTCCTCCGGGAGCCGGGCGAGGTCGGTGGCGGCCCCGGGTCCGGCGACGGCGAGCGCGGCCTTCAGACCCGCCAGGTTCCAGGCCTTGGAGGCCGACATCAGGGACAGTCCGCGCTCGGCGCCCGGCACGCTCAGGTACGGGACGAAGTCGACGCCGGGGGCGGTGAGCGGCGCGTGGATCTCGTCGGCGACGACCCGGACGCCGTACCGCTCGGCGAGTTCCGTCACGGCGGTGAGTTCCGCGGCGGTGTGGACGGTGCCGGTCGGGTTGTGCGGGCTGCACAGCAGATGGGCGGCCCGCCCGCCGCCGAGCCCGCCGAACGCGTCCTCCAGGACATCGAGGTCGATACGCCCGTCGCCGCCCAGCGGGGCCTCCACCACCCGCCGGTCCATGTGCTCGATGAACTGGTAGAACGGCGGATACACCGGCGAGTTGACGACCACCGGGTCACCGGGCCCGGTGACCAGTCTCAGCATCTCGACCACCCCGAGCATCACGTCGGGGACGATCGCGGTGCGGGCCACGTCCAGCCCGTGCCAGCCCCAGCGCTTCGCGGCGAACGCGGCGAGCGCCTCGGCGTAGCCGGTGCCCGCCGGGTAGCCGGTGTCCCCGAGTTCCATCGCGTCCGTGACCGCGCGGACGACCGGCCCGGCGAGCGGCACATCCATCTCCGCCACCCACACCGGGAGCACGTCCTGCGGATAGGTGCGCCATTTCATGCTGGTACGGCGTCGCAGCCGGTCGAGGGTGAGGGCGCGCAGCGGGTTCGGTTCGTCCGGGTTCTCCTGCGGGATGCTGGTCATGGGGTCAAGATAGGCGGCCCCCCGGGTGCCCGGGAACGCGCGCGGGCGGCCATGTCGTACCGCCATGGGATCGCAAAGATCACCCTCGTGGTGAACACCCCCGCGCCCGGCCCCGTATGGAGAGCAGGGCGCTCGACGACCGGAGGGCCCCGCGGTGTCCACACCGCGCGTTCGGGGTTTCGGGAGCCATGGATGAGGCACGCACGACGACGGGTCGTCCGGCGGGGGACACAGCTGGCGGCGGTCGGCGGACTCCTTCTGGGAGGCGCGATGGTCACCACGGCCATGGCGAGCGAGACTCCCGGCACGTCCGCCGTCCCGTTCAGCTCCGCGACCCAGGCCGGTGACACCGGCGCCGCACTGGTGGCCAAGCTCGGTACGGCCCGTACGGCGGGCAGTTGGATCGGCGCCGACGGCAAGCCGGTGGTGGCGGTGACCGACGAGGAGGCCGCCGCGACGGTGAAGGGGGCGGGCGCCGAGCCCAAGATGGTGTCGCACAGCATGAACGAGCTGAAGGCGGCCACCGCCACGCTCCGTGGGGCACCGCGGGTGGCCGGCACCGCGTGGGCGGTGGACTACCGGACCAACCGGGTGATGGTGGAGGCCGACAGCACGGTCTCGGCCTCCGACTGGTCGGACCTGAGCCGGGTCGCCGCGGGCATCGGCAGCTTTGTGCAGATGCAGCGCTCTCAGGGCACGTTCTCCCCCCGGCTCAACGGGGCGCAGCCGATCCTGTCGACGGGCGGCCGCTGTTCGGCGGGGTTCAACGTCACCAACGGACAGACCGACTTCATCCTCACCGCCGGTCACTGCGGTCCCGCCAACACCATCTGGTTCGACGACAGCCAGGGCAACCAGCAGCTGGGCACCACGATCAACACGCAGTTCCCGGGCAGCGACTTCTCACTGATCCAGTACGCCGGCGGCAAGGCCGGTGACAACGCGGACGTGGTCGCCATCGGCAACGGCCAGGGCGTGCGGATCACGGGGGCGGCCGATCCGACGGTCGGGCAGAAGGTGTTCCGCAGCGGCTCCACCAGCGGGCTGCACGACGGTACGGTGACCGCGCTCAACGCGACCGTCAACTACCCCGAGGGCACGGTCACCGGGCTCATCCAGACGAACGTGTGCGCCGAACCGGGCGACAGCGGCGGTCCGTTGTTCTCCGAGGGCATCGCGCTGGGCGTGACCTCGGGCGGCAGCGGCGACTGCACCGCGGGCGGGGTGACGTTCTTCCAGCCGGTGACGCGGGCGATGGCGGCTCTGAACGTGCAGTTGATCGCGTCGGCGCAGAACGCGGCCGGGGGGCAGGGCGCCTCACCGGCACCGTCGGCGGCCGCGACCCACAGTGCGATCGCGCCGAGCGCGGCCTCGCCGGGTTCGGCGGCGCCGGTCGGCTCCTCGGACGACACCAGCCTGGTCGCCCGGCTCACGGACACCCGTAATGTCGGTCCGGGCCTGCTGGTGATCGGGGGCAGCCTGGTCGCCCTGGTCGCGACCCGCTACTTCCGGGCGGAGCAGGACCGTAAGGCGTACCAGCGCTACTACTCGGCTACTTGGGGCTGACGGCGGGGATCCGGGGAGGCTCCGGAAGGACCCACGGGGCTACGAGAAGGGCACCCGTCCCGACGGGTGCCCGGGACGGGCGGTCAGGCCGCCTGGTCCGGCTGGTGCGGGGAGGCGGCCGCCCATTCGAGGACGAGCCGCTGGTATTCCTCGCGCTGCTCGGTGCTCAGTGTCCCGCCCGACCGGAGCCACAGGGCCCGGATCTCCTCGTTGACCTCGTCGGCCGATCGCTCGGTGACGGCTTCAACAGTGGTGGACATGGTGTGAAGCATATGCCGATCGACGTGAAGGCGCCGTGAGTAAGTACGACCGATATGGACATATCGGACCGTGTTAATCATCACGTCAATGAGTCGGGGAAAAAGGGGAGTTAGATACCGGGCGACGGCGGGCGTCCGGGCGGAAACGGCAGTTCAGGCCCCGTCGCCGCCGAGCACGAGTACCTGGATCGCCAGCACGGCCGCGCCGCGCGCCCAGTCGTGGAAGTCGGAGACCTTGGTCTCCAGGTGGATCGGCGCCGCGAGCGGATGCCGGTGGGCGCGGACGGTGTCCCGCACCGTGCCCCCGGCCACCTCCATCAGGCCGACCCCTTCCCCGGCGAGCAGGATCTTCTGGGGCATGACGAAGTTGGCGATGTGCGCGAGCAGGGTGCCCAGCGCCCGGCCGGCCTCGCCGATCACCCGCGCGGACATCGGCTCGCCCTCCGCGGCGCGCGCGAGGATCTCCTCGTAGGACGCGTCGTGGCCGGTGGCGGCGCCGATCTGGTAGCGGATGCTGGGGATGGTGAGCAGCGACACGGCGCTGCCGCGCTCGCCCTGGGGGGTCAGCGGACCCTGCGGGTCGATGATCCAGTGCCGGCCGAAGCCCCGGTCCTCCTCGGCGTACGGCACCCGCCGGCCGCCGAGCACCAGCCCGTAGCCGATACCGGCGCCGATGGTCAGGACGACGAAACGGTCGAGTCCACGGCCGGCGCCGAACCAGGTCTCGGCCTCGACCAGGGCGGCCACGTCGTTCTCCACCACGACCGGCAGCCCGGTGCGCCGCCGCACCAGCTCCGCCAGCGGGACGTCACGCCAGCGCAGGTAGGGCGACTCGCCGACCACCGCGTGCTCGCGCACGAACCCGCCGACGCCGATGCCGATGCCCGCGACAGCGGGGTGCCGGGCGCCCAGCTCCGCGGCCATCCGGGCCAGCAGGTCGGCGACCTCCTCGGGGTCGTGGCTGGTGAGCGGCCACTCGAGGCGGGCGACGATGTCGCTGCGCAGGGTGGTGACGACGCCGTACACCGTCTCGTCGGTGACCTTGAAGCCGAGAAAGAGGCGGGACTCGGCGACCACGTCCAGCGGCTGCGAGGGGCGGCCCTGGCGCGTCTCGGCGGAGGCGCCCGCCCAGGGGGCCTCGACGAGCAGCCCGGACTCGATGAGCGGCTTGGTGAGGCGGGTGAGGCTGCCCTGGGAGAGGTTCAGCCGGCGGGCCAGCTCGGTGCGCGACAACGGGCCGTGCACGAGCGCCTCGATCGCCACGGAGCGTTCCGCGGGGCTCAGCGGCAGCCAGTCGGACACGGCATCCATTTCCTTTCGTTCCTGAAGTAACTCGGTCACCCTACCGTGCGCCGGGTGCGCCGCAGAAGCGCCCTTCTGACGTCGCTCCTACTTCCGTCCGCCCCTTGACGGCTAGATTCTTCCGAAGCAAAAGTAACCACCATGACTTTCTCACTCGGCATCGTCGGTGCCGGCCAGTTCTCCGGCCAGTTCGCCACGCTGTTCCAGGCCCATCCCGGCGTCGGTGACGTGTACGTCACCGACCTGCTGCCCGAGCGGGCGGAGCAGCTCGCCGCCGCCCAGCGACTGGCGGGGACCTTCCCGTCGTACGAGGCGATGCTGGAGTCGGCGGACGTCGACGCGGTCGCGATCTTCACCCAGCGCTGGACGCACGGCCCGCTGGTCCTGGCGGGCCTGAACGCCGGCAAGCACGTGTACTCGGCGGTTCCCATGGCGATCACCGCCGAGGAGATCGCGGCGATCATCGACGCGGTCAGGACGACCGGCCTGACGTACATGATGGGCGAGACCAGCCAGTACAACCCGGCGACCGTGCACGCCCGCAACCAGATCGCCGAGGGCGCCTTCGGGCGGCTGTTCTACGCCGAGGGCGACTACGTCCACGACATGGACCTCGGCTTCTACGACGCGTACCGCTACAGCGG
The DNA here is from genome assembly GCF_055567535.1 of Streptomyces sp. NPDC026538. Classification (NCBI taxonomy): domain Bacteria; kingdom Bacillati; phylum Actinomycetota; class Actinomycetes; order Kitasatosporales; family Streptomycetaceae; genus Streptomyces; species Streptomyces sp. NPDC026538. Next base: position 177,999 of record NZ_JBVHQG010000013.1, on the reverse strand, counting down.
GGGCGACAACTGGAAGGCGACCGCCAGCTATCCCCCGCTGCTCTATCCGACGCACGCGGTGGGCGGGGTGCTCGGCGCCTGGCAGACGCACGCGGTGAGCGTGTCGGCGATCGGGGTGGTGGACGACCGCGGCGACGGCGTCTTCGACAAGGACGTCAGCCAGTTCGGCAACGACGTCTCCAACGCCACCGCGCTGTTCGAGGTCGCGGGCGGCGGTTCGTTCCGCACGAACGAGTTCCGGCGGGTGGGCTATCCGTCGCACATCCGCGAATCACGCTTCCGGTTCTTCGGGACCGAGGCCAGCATGGAGCAGCTGGCGACGGTGGCGCTGTGGCAGGACAAGAAGGGCGTGAAGGACATCAGCGAGCTCCTCGAGCCCAAGCCCACCATGTCGCCCGACGATCCCTCGCTCCAGCACATCGCGCCGGAGCTGCGGGCGGCCTTCACCTCCGGGTCGGCGCCGGTGCACGACCGGGAGCGGCTGCCGCGGGAGTTCGACACGCTGCACAACGGGCACGAGGGCAGCCACCACTTCCTGGTCGACGACTTCGTGACGGCCGTCAACACGCGCGCCCTGCCGACGGTCAACGCGTGGGTCGCCGCCCGGTACACCCTGCCGGGCATCATCGCGCACGAGTCCGCGCGGCAGGGCGGGGCCAGGCTGGAGATCCCGGACTTCGGGGACGCCCCGGAGAGCTGAGCCGGGGCGCCGGCCGGGGCCGGGTGCCGTCAGGTGCCCGGCTTGCGGCCGTACACGTAGACGTCGTCGCCGTTCTTCAGCAGGGACCAGTACTTCTTGGCGTCCTTGGTGGTCATGTTGACGCAGCCGTGCGAACCCGGCGGGTTCCACATGCTGAGACCCACCGAGTGGAAGGCCTGGCCGCCGTCGAAGAACTGGCTGTAGGGCATCGGCACGTTGTACACGGACGAGACGTGGTCGATGTCACGCCAGTAGATCTTCTTCAGACCGGTCCGGGTCTCGTACCCGTTGCGGCCGGTACGGACCGGCACCGGGCCGTAGACCAGCTTGTTGCCGTCCTGGACCCAGCTCAGCTGGAGCGTGAGGTTCACGCAGGCGATGCGCCCCTTGTTGGTGGGGCACTTGCCGTCCTTGTTCGGCTTGTCGCCGACGGCCTTCTGCTTGTTCATCAGGTCCATCACGCCCCAGGTGACGGGGCCGGCGTAGCCGATGTCGGGCGTGATGCCGTGCTTGTCCTGGAAGGCCTTGATCGCCTTGCAGTCGGCGGCGGACTGCTTGCCGTCCACCGGCCGGCCGAGGAACTTCTCCACCTGCTTCTGGTACGGCCCCGCCTGCGTGGTACAGCTCGCGGCCTGGGCCGGAGCCGAGGTGAGGGCGAGCGTGAGCGGTGCCACCAGTCCGGTGACGCCGAGTACGACGACACCTCGTCTACGTATGTCCCCCATGTGAAGTATGTCTCCTTCCTGTGTCCTGCGATCTCGTGGTCCTAGACCGGTCGATCGAGGGCATTGGTTGTAGCACCGGTCGGGCTGTGACGAAACGGTTAACTTCGGCGTCGGGGGCGCGGGCGGCCTAGGCTGCCGTCCATGCACCGCATGCTTGCCGACGATCTCGCCCGGTTGCCCGAACTCCTGCGGTCGGCGCGTGACGTGGCCGCCCGTGCACTGGCCGGGCTGGACGAACGGCCGGTGGCCGCGCTCGGTCCCGTACCCGCGCGGGCGGCGCTGCCCGAGCGGGGGGAGGGCGGGGAAGGCGCGCTGGCCCGGTTCACCGAGCGGTGGGCGCCGGGTCTGTCCGCCTCGGCCGGCCCACGCTACCTCGGTTTCGTCACCGGCGGTGTGACGCCCGCCTCCCTCACCGGCGACTGGCTGACCTCGGCGTACGACCAGAACGCGGCCGGGGCCGTCGGCTCCTGGGGTACCGCCCTGGAACGCGAGACGGTGGCCTGGCTGGCCGAACTGTTCGGACTCGGCGAGGCGCACGGCGGGGCGTTCGTGACCGGGGCCACGATGTCCAACACGGTCGGTCTGGCGATCGCCCGGGAGTGGCTCGGGGAGCGGCTGGGCGTGGACGTCTCCCGGGCGGGCGCCGCCGCGCTGGGCCCGGTCGACGTGCTCTCCGGCAGCCCGCACTCCAGCGTCGGCAAGGCGCTGTCGGTGCTCGGCATCGGGCGGGACCGGCTGCGGCCGGTGCCGCTGCTGCCCGGCAACCGGGAGGCGGTGGACGTGACCGCGCTCGACGCGGAGCTGGCCGCGCTCCAGGGGCGGCCGGCGATCGTCGTCGCCAACGCCGGCACGGTGAACACCGTCGACTTCGACGACCTGCGGGCGATCGCCGCGCTGAAGGAGCGTCACGACTTCTGGCTGCACGTCGACGCCGCGTTCGGCGCCTTCGCCGCTCTCTCCCCCGCCCACGCCCCGCTGGTCGCCGGTCTGGACGCGGCCGACTCGGTCTGTGTGGACCTGCACAAGTGGCTCAACGTCCCCTACGACGCGGCCGTGCAGTTCACCCGGCGTCGTGACCTCCAGGTGGCCGTCTTCCACAACGAGTCCCCCTATCTGGGCCCGCCCACCGGCGACCCGGACTTCCTGCACCTCACCCCGGAGACCTCGCGCCGGATGCGGGCGCTGCCCGCCTGGTTCTCCCTGACGGCGTACGGCCGTGCCGGGTACCGCGAGATCGTCGAGCGCAACGTCGCCGAGGCCAGGCGCCTCGGCGCGGGCATCGACGCCCTCCCGGACCTGCGCCTGCTGGCGCCGGTCCGGCTCAACGTGGTCTGTTTCACCCTCGCCGAGAACCCCACGCAGGAGCGGGTGGACGCCCTGGCCCGGGCGCTGGCCGCGTCCGGGGAGACGTTCCTCACCCCGACGGTGTACCGCGGGGTGCCGGCGCTGCGGGCGGCGTTCAGCAACTGGCGGACCACCGAGGACGACACCCGGCGGGTGCTGGCCGCGGTCACGGCGGCGTCAGCCGTCCTGTGAGGCATGCCGGGCCTCCCGGTGCGGCCGCAGCGCCGCGTGGAAGCCGCTGTGGACGGCGGTGAGACCGCCGTCGACGCGGAGCGTGGTGCCGGTGATCCAGGCGGCGTCCCGGGAGGCGAGGAAGGCGACGGCCGCGGCGACGTCGGCCGGCTCGCCGACCCGGCCGAGCGGGTAGAGCGGCCGGAGGGCGTCGAGTTCGTCCTCCCGTCCCGCCCAGGCCGAGGTGCGGACCGTGCCCGGCTCCACCAGGTTGACCCGGACCCCGCGCGCGGCGGCGTGCCCGGCGAGGGTACGGGTCAGCGCGCCGAGGCCGGCCTTGGCGGCGCTGTAGGCGTGGTTGCCGAAGTCGGCCCCGGCGTTGACCGAGCCGATGGTGACGACGGCGCCCCTCCCGGAGGCGGCCAGGTGCGGCAGGGCGGCCCGGCAGCAGCGGTGCACGCCGGTGAGGGTGATGTCGAGGTCGAGGTCCCAGTCGTCGTCCGGCTGGTCCTCGAAGAGCGGGACGTCCGGGGTGCAGTGCGCGGCACAGTTCACCAGGACGTCGAGGCGGCCGAAGGCACCGACGGCACGGTCGACGGCCGCCGCCACGGAGTCGCGGTCGGCCACGTCGCAGCCGAACGCCTCGACCGCCAGCCCCTGTTCGCGCAGGGCGGCCGCCGTCCGCTCCGCCTCCGGCAGGTCCCGGTCGGTCGCCAGCACCCGTGCGCCCTCCTCGGCCAGCCGCCGGGCGACGGCCGCGCCGATGCCGCGGGCCGCGCCCGTGACGAGAACCCCGTGTCCCGCAAAGCGATTGAGTCCGGTCATGGCGACGACCGTACGGGCCAAAGGATCAACAGGACAGATAGCGTGCGGGCATGTCCGCGTTCTTGCAGCAACTCCCGGCCCTCATCGGCGTCGTGATCGGCGCGCTCGGTTCCTATCTCGCCGTGGTGCGGGGTGACCGGGTGCGGTTCCGGCGGGAACAGGAGGCGCGCTGGGACGAGCGCCGGCTGACCGTGTACGCGGAGTGGGCGCAGGCGCTGAAGAAGACCGTCTCCGTCGACTACCGGGTGGCCGCCCATCTGGGCAACGACCCGCATCCCCACCCGCTCTCCCCGCAGGAGGCCGAACCCCTGCTGGCCGCAGCCCAGTTGGCCCGTGATCCGTACGGCGAGAAGCTCATCATGCTGGGCAGCCCGGCGGTGGTCGCGAAGGGCCAGGAGTGGGTGCTCGCGGTCATGGCGATGGAGCGGTTCCTGCGGGAGGGGCGGCGGGATCCCGAGGCGTGGCGGATCCTGCTGGAGCGGCAGCGCGACGGCCGCGACGACTTCTACGCGGCCGTCCGCGAGGACCTGGCGCTGCCGCCCGGTCACCCGGGACGGCTGCCACTGGCGGAGGCGTAGTCACCGGCCGGTCCGGCGGACGGTCCGGCGGGTCAGGCCTGGGCGCGTGATCCCTCACGGTCTTCGTCGAGGGCCGCGCGGAAGCCTGACATCCTCCGTCGCCCTTCCCGGCGTCAGTGGCCGCGGGTGACCCACTCCGCCAGGTGAGGGGCTTCGGCGCCGATGGTGGTCGACTCGCCGTGCCCGGTCAGGACCTTCGTCTCCGGCGGGAGGGTGAGCAGCTTGTCCCGGATGGAGTCGATGATCGTCGGGAAGTGGGAGTACGACCGTCCGGTCGCGCCGGGGCCGCCCTGGAAGAGGGTGTCACCGGTGAAGACGGTGGCCAGCCCGGGCTCGTACAGGCAGACGGCGCCGGGCGCGTGACCGGGCGTGTGCAGCACGGTCAGGTCGGCGCCGGCCGCCTCGATGACCAGCCCGTCGGACAGGTGGTTGTCGGGGTCGCGGTCGGGGTGGGTGAGCTTCCACAGCGGCAGGTCGTCGGGGTGCAGCCAGATCTTGGCGCCGGTCAGGTCCGCGAGGGCCGGCGCGGCGTCGATGTGGTCGTTGTGGGCGTGGGTGCAGACGATGGCCTTCAGGACCCGGTCCTCGACCGCCTCGGCGATGGCCTGGGCGTCGTGCGCGGCGTCGATGACGATCACTTCGCGTTCGTCGCCGATGATCCAGACATTGTTCTCGACGTCCCAGGTGCCGCCGTCGAGGGTGAACTGCCCGGAGGTGACGACGCGTTCGATGCGCGTGGTCATCACAGCACCACCACCGAACGCAGCACGTCGCCCTGGTGCATCCGGTCGAACGCCTTCTCCACCTCGTCGAGCTGGATGGTCTCGGTGACGAAGGCGTCCAGCGGCAGCCGGCCCTGCAGGTGCAGGTCGATCAGCATGGGGAAGTCCCGGGAGGGCAGGCAGTCGCCGTACCAGCTGGACTTGAGCGCGCCGCCACGGCCGAAGACGTCCAGGAGCGGCAGTTCGAGCTTCATCTCCGGGGTCGGTACGCCGACGAGGACAACCGTCCCGGCGAGATCGCGGGCGTAGAAGGCCTGCCGGTAGGTCTCCGGGCGGCCGACCGCCTCGATGACGACGTCGGCGCCGAAGCCGCCGGTCAGCTCGCGCACCGCCTCGACGGGGTCGCTCTCGCGCGAGTTGATCGTGTGGGTGGCGCCCAAGGTGCGCGCCGTCTCCAGTTTGCGGTCGTCGATGTCGACGGCGATGATCTTCGCGGCGCCCGCCAGCCGGGATCCGGCGATCGCCGCGTCACCGACCCCGCCGCAGCCGATCACGGCGACCGAGTCGCCCCGGCCGACGTTGCCCGTGTTGATCGCGGCGCCGATGCCGGCCATCACCCCGCAACCGAGCAGTCCGGCGACCGCCGGGGAGACGGCGGGGTCGACCTTGGTGCACTGTCCGGCCGCGACCAGCGTCTTCTCGGCGAAGGCCCCGATGCCGAGCGCCGGAGACAGCTGCTGCCCGGTCGAGGCGAGGGTCATCTTCTGCTCGGCGTTGTGGGTGTTGAAGCAGTACCAGGGGCGGCCGCGCAGACAGGCCCGGCAGTTCCCGCACACGGCACGCCAGTTGAGGATCACGAAGTCCCCGGGCGCCACGTCCGTGACACCCGCGCCGACCGACTCCACCACTCCGGCGGCCTCGTGGCCGAGCAGGAAGGGGAACTCGTCGTTGATTCCGCCCTGTTTGTAGTGCAGGTCGGTGTGACAGACCCCGCAGGCCTGTACCTGTACGACGGCTTCGCCCGGCCCGGGGTCCGGCACCACGATCGTCTCGACCCGCACCGGCTCGTCCTTGCCCGGTGCGATCACGCCGCGTACTTCCTGCGCCATGGACCTGCCCCTTTCGTCGCTGTGCTGACGTGCTGTCTTCCGACCCTACGCGTGACCGCTCGGTAACGGCACGGAGCACGTCGATCATCGCGGATCTTTCCCGCCGGTCACCGCATTCCCACCGGCCGGGGGGGAACGCCATGTACCCCACGGGGGTGATCCGGTCGGGGCCGAGGAAGGGCCGAGGAAGGGAGGAAAGGGGGGCGAAGGGCGCCTCGGTGGTCCCGGCGTCCGCCGAGACCAGCGCGATGGCCGCGGTGCCGGCGAAGCTCCCGCGCGACCGACCCCGGCCGGCCGACCTGGACGCGACCCTGGCGAGGACCGGTTCCGCCCGTGGGTGACCGGGCCCCGGGGCGGAACGGGCCGACGTAGCCTTGGTGCGCGCCGCCCACCGCCCGGACGAGGAGCACCGTGACCACCGCAGACGCAGTTTCGCCGCGACGGACGGGAGACCGCACCGGTCCGTCCGCGTTCCGGCTGCTCCTCTCCTACGTACGGCCGCACCGCTGGGCCCTGTTGGCGGGTGCGGTGCTCTCGCTGCTGACCGGGGCTACCGGGCTGCTGCTGCCGCTGGTGGCGCGGGGGTTGATCGAGGACCTCTCCCACGACCGTTCCATCAGCGGGAAGTTGCTCGCCATGGCGGGTCTGGTGGTCACCAACACCGTGGTGGGCGCCCTGGGTTCGTACGTGCTGCGGCGCACCGCCGAGTCGGTGGTGCTGGGAGCCCGGCGCACCCTGTCGTCGTACCTGCTGCGGCTGCGGATCACCGCCGTGGACCGCACCGAACCCGGTGACCTGATGGCGCGGATCACCTCGGACACCACCCTGCTGCGCGAGGTCACCACGGACTCGCTGGTCGCGCTCGGCACCGGCGGGCTCACGCTGGTCGCCACCGTGGTGATGATGGGGGTGGTCGACCCCGTGCTGCTGGGTGTCACGGTCGCGGTGATCGCCGGGGCGGGCATGGTGCTGGGCACCATCGTGCCGCGCATCAACCGGGCGAGCCGGCGGGCGCAGGACGCGGTCGGGGTGATGGGGGCCTCGCTGGAGCGGGTGCTGGGCGCGCTGCGCACCGTGAAGGCGTCGGGCGCCGAGCACCGCGAGGAGCGTGCGCTGCACGCGGCCGCCGAGGAGTCCTGGCGGCAGAGCGTGCGGGCCGCCAAATGGGCCGCCGCGGCGGGCAACACGGCGGGGCTCGCGATGCAGCTGGCGTTCATCACGGTCCTGGCGGTGGGTGGGGCGCGGGTGGCGACCGGCGCGATCGGCATCGGCACGCTGGTGGCGTTCCTGCTCTACGTCTTCTACCTGATGTCGCCGATCCAGCAGGTCGTCGGCGCGGTCACGCAGTACCAGACCGGCGCCGGCGCGCTCGCCCGGATCCAGGAGGCACTCTCCCTGCCCGCCGAACCGCCCTCCGAGCCCGCCGAGTTGCCGTCCGCCGGCGCCGAACCGGCCGCCGTCACCTTCACCGACGTACGGTTCCGCTACGCCCACGACCTGCCGTACGTCCACCACGGGGTCAGCTTCGCGATACCCGCCCGGGGCATGACGGCGTTCGTCGGCCCGTCCGGCGCGGGCAAGACCACCGTCTTCTCCCTGATCGAGCGGTTCTACGACCCGGAGTCCGGCACCATCACCCTCGACGGCCGCCCGCTCCCCGACTGGGACCTGCCCCTGCTGCGCTCGGCCATCGGATACGTCGAGCAGGACGCGCCCGTGCTGTCGGGGTCGCTCAGGGACAACCTGCTCCTCGGCAATCCGGAGGCGGACGAGGACACGGTGACGCGGGTGCTGAAGACGACGCGGCTGGACGGTCTGGTGGCGCGGCTGCCCCTGGGCCTGGAGACGCTGGTCGGGCACCGCGGGACCAGGATGTCGGGCGGCGAGCGGCAACGGGTCGCGATCGCACGGGCGTTGCTGCGCCGGCCCCGGCTGCTGCTCCTGGACGAAGCGACCTCGCAGCTGGACGCGGTGAACGAGGCTGCCCTCCGGGACACCGTCGCCGATGTGGCACGGTCGACCACGGTGCTGGTGGTCGCGCACCGCCTGTCGACGGTGACGATGGCCGACCGGATCGTGGTGATGGACATGGGCCGGGTCCGCGCGGTGGGCACGCACCGGGAGCTGGTGGCGGCGGACCCGCTGTACGCGGAGCTGGCGGCGACCCAGTTCCTGGCGGCCGAGCACTGAGCACGCGGATCCCGCCGCCGCGCACCGAGCGCGCGGTGGTCGGCCGCCGAGCACCGAGTACGGCGAAGGGCCGCCCCTTGTCCGGGACGGCCCTCGCGGTGGGGCGTGGGTCAGGACTCGATGCCCGGCACCAGTCCCATGGCCGGCGCGGCCAGGTCGGTGAGCTGGTGCAGTTCGCCCAGCTTGTGGAGTCCGTTCAGTCCCTGCAGTTGCTCCGAGACCTTGGGGACCTCGTCCTTGTACTCCGCCGGGATGTCACTGCGGGCCAGCGAGTCGAGCACGCTGAGCGGGCTGAGCTTCCCGGGGTGCTGCGCGTCCGCGTCGGCCGCGTTCGCCATCGGGACGGCGAGGCCGGTGACCCCGACGGCGAGGCCGACGGCGGCGACGATACGTCGTGTTGAGATCATGTCTCCAGCAACGGCCCGGGCGCCGGGCCGGACACGGGCAGCCGGTCCCCCTCACCCGTCAGGCGGAGCGCCCGGCCTGCGCTTGCCGAGCCCGGCGGGGCGGAGGAGGCTCGAAGGTGGGGCTGTCGCGGCCCACTCCGCATCGGGTCGCGGGCTCCCGCAGGAGGTCATCATGGGCACCGCGACAGGCTCCACGTTCGACATCGCCACGCTGCGCCGGGCCGTAGAGGGGAACACGGGGAACACCCTGCTGGCGCTCTACGCGGACGACGCGGAGATCCGTATCGTCGACCGCACCACCCAGCCCAGCCACCCCAAGGTCCTGCACGGCCGCAGGGACATAGCCGCGATGCTGGACGACGTCTACAGCCGGGACATGACGCACAAGCTGGACCAGTGCATCGTGCAGGGCGACCAGGCCGCCTACAGCGAGTCCTGCGAGTACGCGGACGGCGTCCGGGTACTCGCCGAGTCGATGATCACGCTGCGCGACGGCAAGATCGCCGAACAGATCATGATCCAGGCATGGGACGAGTAGCCGGACCGCGAGGGTTCAGGTCAGCGCGCGGCTGACCTGGACCTTCTCGGCACGGGCCGGGCTGGGGCACAGGCACCGCACGCCTCGGCGCGCGTCGGTCGTGCTGCTGCGGACGGCCCTGCGGGCGGCGCACCGCCGTGGGAAACGCTGAGCACCTCGGTTACGCTGGGCGCGGGCCGTGACTGGCGCTGAGGTGGAGCACCACCGTGGAGCGGCCCACACTGTCGATGCCGTGCGCCTGGGCGATCAAGGTCTGACCAGCTCAGGAGTGTGCCACATGACCCATGCCCGTCTCATGGACGGAACCGCCGTCGCCCGCCGGATCGTCGAGCAGACCGCGCGGCGGGCCGCCGAGTTCACCGCACGCACCGGCACCACGCCGTGCCTGGCGACCGTGCTGGTCGGCGAGGACCCGGCCTCCGTCACCTACGTCCGGATGAAGCAGAACCGCAGCCGCAAGGCCGGCATCGCCTCCCGGCACGTGGCGCTGCCCGCCACCACGACCACCGGGGAACTCGTCGGCACGCTGCGGGAGTTGTCGGCCGACCCGGCGGTGCACGGCATCCTGCTCCAGCACCCGGTCGGCGAACACATCGACGAGCGGGCCGCGTTCGAGGCGATCGCGCCGGAGAAGGACGTCGACGGCGTGACCTTCGCGTCGTTCGCGACGATGAGCTTCGGCCTGCCGGGCTTCGTCTCCTGCACGCCCGGCGGCATCCTGCGGCTGCTCGACGCCTACGACGTCGACCCTGCCGGGAAGCGGGCGGTGGTCGTCGGCCGCAGCGCGATCCTGGGCAAGCCGGCCGGCATGCTGCTGCTCGCCCGCGACGCCACCGTCACCTACTGCCACTCCCGCACCCGGGACCTGTCGGCGGCCGTTCGCGAGGCCGACATCGTGGTCGCCGCCGTCGGCCGCCCCCGGCTGATCCGGGGCCAGGACATCAAGCCGGGTGCGGTCGTGCTCGACGCGGGCTACAACGAGGGCAACGTCGGTGACGTCGACTTCGACACCGCCGTGGAGAGGGCCTCGCTGATCACGCCGGTGCCGGGCGGGGTCGGCCCGATGACCATCGCCGTGCTTCTGGAGCAGACGGTCACCGCGGCCGCCCGGCAGCTCGGGGTGTGATCAGCGCATCCAGGCGCTGTACTCCATGACGTCACCGGCCCGCACGCCGTACTCGGGGTCGTCGCGGGTGAACGTGGTCTCCAGGCCGAGTACGGCACCGGTGGCCGGGTCCAGGATCAGCATCTGCCGGGCGCCCGAGGCCTCGTCGTGGACGTAGGCCTGCCCGGTGCGGCCGAGCCGGTCGGTGACCTGGCCGGCCGGGCGCAGCCCCTTGGCGTCGGCGAGGAGGCGGGCCAGGGCGGCCGACTCCCGCGCGCCGAGCGTCCAGTTGTCGAGCAGCTCGCCGGTGGCGTCCAGGAGCTCCGACGTGGTGAGGGTGTGGGTGTGGCTGTAGATCAGCTCGGTCAGGTAGGTGCGCAGCTTCGCCGGGTCGTGCGGGGGTGTGCCGAGCGGCGGGCCGTCGCCCCACATCGGCGGGAAGGTGCGACGGCTGAGCACGTGGCCGTCCTCGACCAGCCCCGGCCGGTCACCGTCGTCGGTGAGGACCGGGCGGCCGGGGTGGGACGGGTCGGTGGCCACGACCACTTCGGTGTGGCTGCCGTCCGCCGCCCAGCGCTCCACCCGCTCCTCGGGCAGCGTGACCGGCGGTTTGCCGTCGCTCATGCCGAGGCTCCAGGACTGCACGTGGGTGCCCTGGCGCAGGGTCGGGGACCCGTCCTGGGCCGCCACGGCGGCCAGTTTCGCGACGTCGGCGAGCGGCACGGGCGTGGAGTGGGCGCGGACCGCCAGCGGCCGGGGCGCGGCGACCGCGGGAGTGCCGGCGGGACCGCCCGGCAGCACGGCCAGCGCGGTGGCGACGGCGACGAGGGTCGCGGCGAGCGACCACACCAGTCGCGGCCGGGTCCGGCGCCGGGGGGTCGGAGTGTCGTGCAGCAACCGGGCGAGGTGCCGTTCGGCGGTGTGGTCCAGGGGGCCGTCGCCGAAGTGGGGGCCGTCGGCGGGTACCGGGTCGGCGGCGCGCAGCAGGTCGAGTTCGTCAGCCATGGCGGTGTTCCTCGGAAAGAGCCTCGGCGGCAGGGGGTCGCAGTCGGTCGATCTCGGCTCTGAGCCGGCGGCGGGCGCGGTGCAGCCGCATCGCGGCCGCCCGGCTGCCGCAGCCCAGGGAGACGGCGACCTCGTCGACACCGAGTTCCTCCCACGCGGTCAGCCGCAGCACCTCCTGGTCGGCCGGGGAGAGCCGGCTCAGCGCCTCGTGCACCCAGGAGCCGGGGCGTTCGGTGTCCGGGCCGGCCACGGTCTGCCGCCCGTGGGCACTCTCGTCGTTGCCCAGCCGGTCCACCAGCCGGCGCCGGCGCCCGTATCCGCGTACCGCGTTGGCGAGGCAGTTGCGGGCCACGCCGTACAGCCAGGGCAGCGGGGTGGCCGGCAGGTCGGCGCGCCGGCGCCAGGCCACCGTGAACACCTCTGCCACCACTTCCTCCACCTCGCCGGTCCGCCCGTCCAGTCGCCGCGCGACATAACGGCTGACCGCCCAGTAGTGCTCGCGATAGGCAGCGGCGAAGATCTCGTCGTTGCTCATGTTCGGTTCTTGTCCGGCACCTTCCCGATCGTCACACCCCTTTCCGTGACGCTCGTCGCATCCCTCGAGTGTGACCGGCGCACCTCGCCCGGACACAGGCGGGGCATGAGGAACCTCAAGTGGCTCACGACCACGGATCACAAGACGATCGGCACGCTGTACCTGGTCACAGCGTTCTCGTTCTTCTGCCTCGGTGGCGTGATGGCCCTGTTCATGCGCGCCGAACTGGCTCGGCCGGGCCTGCAGATCATGTCGAACGAGCAGTTCAACCAGGCGTTCACGATGCACGGCACGATCATGCTGCTGATGTTCGCGACCCCGTTGTTCGCGGGCTTCGCGAACTGGATCATGCCGCTCCAGATCGGCGCACCCGATGTCGCCTTCCCGCGCCTGAACATGCTGGCCTACTGGCTCTACCTGCTCGGCTCGACCATCGCGGTGGGCGGTTTCCTGACCCCGCAGGGCGCGGCCGACTTCGGCTGGTTCGCCTACGCCCCGCTCTCGGACGCGGTGCGGACCCCGGGCGTGGGCGCCGACATGTGGATCATGGGTCTGGCCTTCTCCGGCTTCGGCACCATCCTCGGCGCGGTCAACTTCATCACCACGATCATCTGCATGCGTGCCCCCGGCATGACCATGTTCCGGATGCCGATCTTCGTGTGGAACGTCCTGCTGACCGCCGTCCTGGTCCTGCTCGCCTTCCCGGTCCTGGCGGCGGCCCTGTTCGCGCTGGAGGCGGACCGCAAGTTCGGCGCCCACGTCTTCGACGCGGCCAACGGCGGAGCCCTGCTCTGGCAACACCTCTTCTGGTTCTTCGGCCATCCGGAGGTGTACATCATCGCCCTGCCGTTCTTCGGCATCATCAGCGAGGTCATTCCCGTCTTCGCCCGCAAGCCGATGTTCGGCTACATGGGCCTGGTGGCCGCGACCATCGCGATCGCCGGCCTGTCGGTGACCGTGTGGGCACACCACATGTACGTCACCGGCGGTGTGCTCCTCCCCTTCTTCTCCTTCATGACCTTCCTCATCGCGGTCCCGACGGGCGTGAAGTTCTTCAACTGGATCGGCACGATGTGGCAGGGCTCGCTGTCGTTCGAGACGCCCATGCTCTGGACCATGGGCTTCCTGGTGACGTTCGTCTTCGGCGGCCTGACCGGCGTGATGCTCGCGTCGCCCCCGATCGACTTCAGCGTCTCCGACTCGTACTTCGTGGTGGCCCACTTCCACTACGTGGTCTTCGGTACGGTCGTCTTCGCGATGTTCGCCGGCTTCCACTTCTGGTGGCCCAAGTTCACCGGCAAGATGCTCGACGAACGGCTCGGCAAGATCACCTTCTGGACGCTGTTCGTCGGCTTCCACGGCACGTTCCTGGTCCAGCACTGGCTGGGCGCGGGTGGCATGCAGCGCCGGATCCCCGACTACCTGGCGGTGGAGGGTCTCACCACGCTCAACACGGTCTCGACGATCTTCTCCTTCCTGCTGGGATCGTCACTGCTCCCGTTCTTCTACAACGTGTGGAAGACCGCGAGGTACGGCGAGAAGGTCGAGGTGGACGACCCATGGGGGTACGGGCGTTCCCTGGAGTGGGCGACGTCGTGCCCGCCGCCGCGCCACAACTTCGTGTCACTCCCCCAGATACGGAGCGAGTCTCCGGCGTTCGACTTGCACCATCCCGGAGAGCCGCTGAAGGAACGGGAGTTGAGCGCGCGATGACGGCGCGGGAGGAGGAACGGGCGCTGGTCGCCCAGATCGAGGGACATCTGCTGCTGGCGGCGGCACGCGAGGAGTGCCGTGCCGCGGCGACTCGGGCGGCGGACCGTCTGGGCTGGCTGACGGACAGCCAACGGGAGGATGTGGAGGGCCAGTTCAGGATTGAGTACCTGGCGCTGAGCCGCGCATCGTGGCACCGCACGGCCGAACGCGGCGAGGAGTTGAGGCGTGAGTACGAGCAGAGGTACCGGAACTTGCGCCAACGACTCGTGGCCGGCTTCCTGCTCGCCTGCGCCCTGTGGGCGGCGGCCACCCTGATCTCACTGTCGGCCTGAGGGTGGACGCGCCCCAAAGGGGCGCGGGCTGGGTCTGACATGCGGCTGCCGCCGCGTGTGCGCGACCAGCCACAACCCACCCGCGCCCGGACAACTACCGCGTCAACTCCGGCTCCACTGCTGGTTGGTGCCCCCGTTGCAGGCCCAGAGCACCAGCGAAGCCCCGTTACCGGTCGCCGCGCCGTACACGTCCAGGCACAACCCGGCGTTGACGTTCGTGATCGTTCCGTCCGAGTTGACGTTCCACTTCTGGTTGTTCTGCCCGTTGCAGTCCCAGATCACGACCTTGGTGCCGTTGGTGGTGCCCAGGTTGTAGGCGTCCAGGCACTTGTTGCCGTACACCACCAGCTCCTTGCGGGAGGTGTACGTCCAGGCCTGGTTCTGGCCGCCGCCGCAGTCCCAGATCTCCGCCTGGGTGCCGTTGGTGATGGTGTTGTCGTAGACGTCCGCGCACCTGCCGGACTGCTTGCCGACGAGCAGCGTCCCGCTGGTGCCCGGCACCGGACTCACCGCGACGGTACCGAGCGTCGGCAGCGAACTCCCGGTGATGGCGATCGAGTTGCCGGACCCCTTGCGGAGGTCGACCTGCACCGACACGGTTCCCTGCGCGGACCCGGTCGGCGGGAAGGAGACCGTCGTCGAGGTCTGGCCGTTGACCTGGAGCGTGCCGGTGACGGCGGCGGAGCCCGTGTTGGTGTAGGCCACGTCGACCACGTTCAGGCCGGTGCTCGCGGCGCTGACGCCGGTGTACCTGCCGGTGGCGGTGGCGCTGTAGGCGGTGCTCGCCGCCTCCGTGCCGCCGCTCACCTTGAGCATCACCGAACCGCCCGCCGGGACGGATGCGGTGTAACTCGTGGCGTAGGAGCCGAGGTTCTGCTGTGCCCACAGGTCGCGCACGGTCGCCGCGGCGCCGGTCAGGCCGAGGTCGGACCAGCGTACGGTGATGTTCTGGGCGGCGGAGGTGCGGTTGAGCAGCACGACCGCGCGGTTGCCGGTTCCGGAGAGCACCCTGCCGTAGACCTGGAGGCCGGTGGTGTCCTCGGCGACCTTGACGCCCTGCAGACCGCGCGGGTCCTGGTCGACGGCGATCACGTCGGAGTTCTTGAGGATGGCGGCCGTCTCACTGGTCATCGTGGTGAGGTCGTTGCCGGCCAGCAGCGGGGCGCCGGAGATCGCCCAGAGGGCCATGTGGGTGCGGTTCTGGGCCGCCGTGAGGCCGGTCATGCCGACCGTCAGCATGTCGGGGTCGTTGTAGTAGCCGGTGTGCTGGGCGGCCGGGTGCAGGGTCTGGTCGAAGTTGGACAGCACGCTCGCCGGCGACGCCGTGCCGCCGTAGTAGTAGATGTCGGTGCTGGCCGCCACATGGTGCCGACGCCCGGCGCCCAGTTCCACGGGTTCTGGTAGCCCCAGTCGCAGATGGACAGGGTCAGCGGCCGGCCGGTGGCGGCGGTGGCCTGGGTGACCGCCGAGCTCAGCGACTTGTAGGCGGTGGCCGCGTCCAGGCCCTCGGCGTCGCCGCCGCACCAGTCGACCTTCACGAAGTCGAAGCCCCACTCGGAGAACTGGAGCATGTCCTGGTCGTAGTGGCCCTCGCTGCCGGTGTTCGCGGCGGCGGGACGGCCGGTCGGGTAGTAGTAGCCGCAGCCGTTCGCACCCGCGTCGGTGTAGATGCCGGCCTTCAGCCCCTTGCTGTGGATGTAGTCGGCGATGGCGCTCATCCCGCCGGGCCACTCACCGGTGTCGACGGTGATGTTGCCGGCGCTGTCCCGGGTGCCCTGCCACCAGCCCTCGTCGATGTCGATGTACTTGTATCCGGCGGCCGGCAGCCCGGCCGCGACGAACGCGTCGACCTGCTGCTTGATGAGGTCGTAGTCGATCTTCGCGGCGAAGCTGTTCCATGAGGCCCAGCCCATCGGGGCGGTGGGCACGGAGATCTGCCGGGCCGTGGCCGCCTGGGCCGGTCCGGGGGCGGCGAAGAGGAGCGCGGCGGCGGCCGTCAGGGCCAGGGCGAGTGCGCGTACGGCGGGGGCCCACAGGTGTCGTACGAGACCGCTGACGGGCGGTCTGGGCGGGGGGTACATGCGGCTCCTCCACGGGATGCGACGCGAATTCGTTCGTAATCCCGAACAGAGATCGAGGTTCCGAACGTTCTGCGCGCCGAACGTAGAGCCGCCGGAGGGTGAAGTCAACGGATGTGACGGGCGTGAAGTCGCCACTCCCCTACGGGCGTTCACCCCATGCCGGCCCGCACGCCGCCATACTGCCGGTCGTGCGGGTAACGATCACGATCGCGGGTTCGCGGGGCGATGTGGGCCCCTCCACCAGTCTCGGGCTTGGGCTGAGCCGGGCCGGGCCGGGCACGAGGTCACCCTGGCCACCCACGGCTGCTTCGCGGGGCTCGTCGAAGGTTCCGGGGTGGCTTTCCCCCCGGTGGATCCCCCGGACCGAGCTGGAGTCCTCGCGGGGGCGCGGGCCGCGTCGCGGCGTCAGCGGGCCCGGCAAGCCGCTGAGGATGGTGGAGATGGCCCGGCGGCCGGTCGGGCGGATGGCGGACGACCTGGTCGCGGCGGCGCGGTCGAGCGATGTGCTGCCGCTGTCCGGCTCACTGGCCCCGATCGGGCACACTCTCGCCGAGGGTCTGCGACTGCCCAGCATGGGTGTACATCTCCAACCCCTCACCCCGACAAGGGAGTTCGCGCCACCGCTCCTCGGCGGCGGCGCCTGGGGCGCCACCGGGAACCGGATCGTCGGGCACGGGGTGAACCTGGCGGTGGAGCAGGTCTTCGCGTCCACCGTCCCCGCTCTCCGGCTGCCGTGCCCTTGCGGGGGCTCAGCATCGACGCACTGGCGCCGGCGCCGCGTCAAGCGACCCGCGATTTCGAATTCAGCGGGCAGGCACGGGAGTCGGGCGAGCGAATCCGAGTGGAGGACGGCGTCGCTCCGGTCATCGAGGCCATGGACGAGCCGGCCGGCTGAGTACCGGGCGGTCATGCGCCCCTTCAGGGTGCGGGGCTGTGCCAGTTTGCGGCTCCACGCATGGGCGCGACCGGTCACCCACACCCGCGGACGAGCAGCTACCGGGAGCCCCCCGACACCCACCCCTCCGGCCGCAACATCCCCACCAGCAACCGCACCAGCTCCTCCACGACCTCATCCAGACTGGCGTCCACCCACCCCGCGCTCCAGTCGTGCAGCAACCCGTTCACGCTGCCGATGAAGGCCGTCGCCGCCAACCGATAGCCCCGGGGCGCCGCGTCCCCCCGCGCGACGGCCGCGCTCGCCTCCCCGCATATCAGCTCCACCCACCGCGCCCGCCGCGCCAGCCGCTGCTCCTCCAGCCGCGGACTGACGCCGATGATCTCGACGAAGGCGATGCGGATGCGGCGTGGATCGGAGGTGACGTCACGGGCATACGCGCGGAACAGCACCGTCACCCGCTCCACCAGCGGCAGCAGCTGCGCCTCCGCGAACGCGTCCCGCACCGCCTCCTCGGCCCATGCGTTGACCTCCAGATGCAGCGCGGCGAGCACGTCCTCCAGGGTGTGGAACTCCTCGTAGAACTGACGGGTCGACAGCCCCGCCGCCTGGCTGAGCGCGGCGACGGTCGTGGCACCAAATCCCGGCGTGTCACCGAAGAGCTGAAGGGCCGCGTCCAGGAAGCGCCGACGCCGTTCGGCCTTGCGTTCCTCGGCGGACCGGCCGCCGTAGCGTCCCGTCGGTGCCTTGAGCCTGCCCGCCACGGTTGCCCCCTCCGTCATTCGCCCGGTGACCAATTTTGTCGTGTACGCCTCTTGTGGAGTAAGGCGCCCCCTCCTTACTTTTCAGTAAGTTCACTTTGAACGCAGCCGTGTTCAGATTCCAAGACCCCTGGCCTGCGCG
Source organism: Streptomyces sp. NPDC026538 (assembly GCF_055567535.1). Lineage (NCBI taxonomy): Bacteria > Bacillati > Actinomycetota > Actinomycetes > Kitasatosporales > Streptomycetaceae > Streptomyces > Streptomyces sp. NPDC026538. The sequence continues at coordinate 160,121 of NZ_JBVHQG010000013.1, read as the reverse complement.
CGCCCCCACACCCCCTCAGAGGAGAGAGCAGTCATGCCTGCTTTCAGACCCAGGCACCTTTGCTCCGTAGCCGCCGCCCTCGTCCTGACCGTCGCCGCACCCGCGACAGCCGCCACCGCCGCGGCCGACGCCTCCCTGCGCGAAGTGCTGTTCGTCGGCAACAACTGGGACGGCACCGCGACCGTACTGAACTCGTCCGGAGACTTCGCCAAGGTCGGCCAGATCAACGTCATTCCCGACAAGGACCAGCGAATCGCCGAGATCAACGCCGACCCGATCAAGTGGATCTACTACACGTCCATCCGCAACGAGGTCGGTCAGGGACACGACCAGTACGCCGACGACATGTACTCCACGCCGGACGGCAGGTCCGTGGTCGTCTCCCGTCCGAGCTTCGCCGACGTCGTCTCCATCGACCTGGCCACCGACACGGTCAACTGGCGTTTCCCGGTGGCAGGTTACCGCGCCGACCACATGGCCGTCTCCCCCGACGGCACCAAGGTCGCGGTCTCGGCGTCCACGGCGAACAAGGTGCAGGTGCTGGACATCAACACCGGTAAGGAACTCGGCGAGTTCGACACCGGTGACAAGCCGCACGAGAACGTCTTCACGAACGGCGGCAAGTACATCTGGAACATGTCGATCGGCGAGGTCACGACCTCGCTCGACGACCCGATATGGGACTGGACGAAGGGCGACCGGCACATCACCGTCGTCGACGCCACCACCTACAAGACGGTCCGGACGATCGACATGCGCCAGCGGCTGGACGCGATCGGTCTGACGAACTTCTCCGACGCGGTGCGGCCCGCCGCGTTCACCCCGGACTGGTCGAAACTGTACTTCCAGGTGTCGTTCTTCAACGGCTTCCTGGAGTACGACGTCGCCACCGACAAGATCACCCGGGTGAAGACACTGCCGGCGAACCCGGCGACCAGCACCGACCGCACCACCTGGCTGCTGGACTCGCGCCATCACGGCATCTCGATGAGCCCCGACGGGACCAAGTTGTGCGTCGCCGGGACGATGGACAACTACGCGACCGTCGTCGACCGGGCCACCCTGCAGGAGGGTCCGCTCGTGACCGCGTCGACCCCGTACTGGGCCACGGTGAGCGGTGACGGCAAGGACTGCGTCATCTCCGAGAGCGGCGCGGACCAGGTGACGGCCATCGACTTCGCCAGCGGCGAGAAGGTGACCTCGGTCGCGGTCGGCGACCACCCGCAGCGCGTCCGGCTCGGCCATGTGCAGGCCGGCTGGACGGGCCCGTCCTCGAATTGACGGGCTGTCAGGCACTTTCGGCCTCCGGGGTCGCACGGCGTCCCGGAGGCCGAAGCGCGTTGTCAGAACTTCGCCGCCACCCAGGCGGCCAGCTCGGACTTGGCCGCGTTCAGCAGGGTGGAGCCGGGCGAGGTCGCCCCGTTGGTCACCAGCGCGAAGTGCAGTACGCCCGAGTCCGAGTCGCTGAGCAGCAGTCGGCGGCTGCCCGTGCCACCCGGTTCGACCGCCACACCGACCGGGGTCGAGGACGTGTACGACGAGGGTGCGTAGACGGTTCCCAGGTCCGAGACGACCGTGGTGGACGCGGTCGGGAAGGAGGCCGGGAGGTGGAGTTCGGTGGGGGCGGTGGCACTGCCGGAGCGCCAGACCTGGACGGCGTACTGGCCGGAGCCCACCAGCACGGCCACGTTCGGCAGTGAGCTGGGTACCGGGTTCCAGGTCAGGGTCGTGGAGCCGTCCCGGGAACGGTCCTCGTAGGTGAAGGCGAGGGTGGAGCCGGAGGTGGCGCCCGGGTAGATCCGGTCGAGGAGCCTGGCGTCCTGGCGGAGGGTCACCGTGCCGGAGTCGTTCATGGCGACGGCCGAGAGATCCTCGTCGTTCCAGGCGTCACCGGAGGTGAGGACCTTGCCGGGGTTGTCGTTCATCAGCTCGTGGTGGCGGCCGTTGTAGATGTCCCACTGCCACTGGGTACCGGAGAGCACCGGACCGGAGGACGCCGGGGTGGTCCACCAGGTGGACCCGGGGAAGCGGGAGTCGAGGGCCTGGTACATGGCCTTGTCGACGGTAGGCGCCTTGCCCGCGGTGGTCCCGGAGAGCGGATGCCCGAACTCGCTGACGACCGCCGCGGTCCCGGCGGCCGAGGCACGGTCGCGGACGGTGCTGAAGTCGGTGCTGTACTGGCCGTCGGAGGCGTTGCCCCACATCAGGACGCCGGAGATGGCCTTCTGGTCGTAGAAGTGGGTGTTGAAGACGTAGCGCGAGCCGAGCGTGCCCGCGTCCAGCAGGCCGCCCTCCTGCTTCTGGGTGCTGATGTTGGCGTTCCAGAAGAGGTTCGGCTCGACCAGGGCGGGCTTGGCACTCCAGCCGGCCGCGTCCATCCGGGCCCGGAACTTCTGGTAGAAGGGCCACAGCAGGTTCTGCTCCCAGGTGCGGGAGGTCTGGCCGGAGTCGTAGGAGCCGGCGTACGGCTCGTTGTAGGGGTCGAAGCCGACGACGCCCGCGAACTCGTCGGACGTCAGATGCTGGGCCAGGTAGGCCATGGTGGTCTGGGCGGTGGCCAGGAAGGCGTCCTGAAGGCCGTAGTTGTTGTGCCAGAAGTCGTACTGGCCCTTCTGGACGGCCGTGTTCTGGGTGATGTTCTGGCCCCAGAACAGGCAGATTCCGCAGGACTCGGCCGGGTAGTTCCCCAGCGCCACCGCCCATTCGGGGGTGCCGTCGCCCGTGTACCAGCTGCCCGGGTTGAACAGGTAGCGGGAGTACAGGTCCTGGTGGAAGTCGGGGAAGACGCGGATGCCGGCGTCCAGGAACGCCTGCATCTGCGTGGTGGCGGCGGCCAGGTAGGCGGGGTCCACCTGGCCCTTGGCGGGTTCTGCCTGCGCCCAGGAGAGCAGGAAGCGCACGGCGTTGCCGCCGCCGAGGGCGCGCAGCGCGGTGGCGGACTTCTTCGCGTCGGCGACGGAGGCGAACGGCAGGCCGCTGTTCTCCTCCAGCTTGGTCTCGCCGGAGACGTTGTAGCCGCGCAGCACCACCTCACGGCCCTGGCCGTCGACGAAACGGCCGTTCTGCACGGTGAGCGAGGTGCCGTCGAACCAGAGGGAGTCGGACGGGGTGGCGGCGGTGGCGGACGGAGCGCCCGCCACCGCGAGGAATCCGCAGAGGACAACCAGGACAACGATCAAACGCGCCCGGATAGTAGTCATGTCCACTACAGTCCGGTGATTTCCGGACACCGTCAATACTTCTGACTCATGGGTAAGTTGAATACCTGCCTGGCACTTGGGGCTCAGCCACCCGCTCGACCCGTCACGTTCAACAGGTACTCCTTCCGGCTGAGCGGGTTGTGATCGGTCCGTGGGCGTTCGGGGACCGTTCCGTGCGAGACGGGGGCGTAGTGGTCGAACGCGCTCTCCAGTTCACCCTCGCCCCGGGTCAGCCCCGGCAGCAGTTGCTCCAGCCGGTGCACCCGCCCGGCGGGCACCGCGCCCTCCAGCAGGCAGAGCGGCCCCTGCGTCCTGGTCTGCTGGGGCGACGCGCCGAGCCGGGTGAGCACCGGGAGCAGCGCGCCCAGCGTGTCAGCCGGGGCCTCCAGCCGGAACCGGTGCATCGGCTCGTGCACCCGGGTGCCGGCCCGGCGCAGCGCCTCGGTCAGCACGAGCGGGGTCAGCCCCCGGAAGTCGTAGCCCGTGCTCGACATGCTCTTGTCGAAACCCTGGTGGGCATGGCTCTGCCGGGGCGAGTAGCCGGAGTGGGTCATGGTCACCGTGCAGTCGGGGATCCGCCAGCCGTGCAGCCCCTGACCGAGGGTCTCGCGCACGGTGTCCTCGACGGCCTTGAAGAAGGCGTACGGCATCGAGCCCAGCTCCACCTCCAGCCGGAAGCCGATGCCCGTGCCGGGCGGGGCCGGTTCCACCCGCAGGCCGACCGTCGCCAGGAAGGGGTTGCCGTCCTTCTTGTTGAACTCGACCGCGGCCCCGGTGCCCGTGAGCCGTTCGACGCAGATGGTGGTGGTCTCCCGGAAGGTGACGTCGAGGCCGTACTCGTCGGCGAGGGTCGCCTGGACCACCTCCTTCTGCACCTCGCCGTAGAGGGAGACGGAGGTCTCCTGCCGTACCTCGTCGTGCCGGACGTCGATCAGCGGGTCCTGCTCGGCGAGCTGGGTCAGCGCGATGTGCAGGGCGCGGCGGTCGGCGGCCGGTCCGGGGACGACGACGGTCTCCAGGGTCGGAGGCGCGAAGTGGTGCTCGTACCCCCGTCCGGGCACGCCGAGCGCATCGCCGACGCGGATGCCGCCGAGCCCCCACAGCTTGACGATCCGCCCGGCACCGGCACTGTCCTGCCGCAGCTCCGCGCCCCGCTCCGCGACACTCAGCGCGGTGATCCGGCCCTCCGGCCGACCGGCCCGCGCCTCACCGGCAGCCCGGTTCCCCTCGCAGTTTCCGGCCGACCCGTTCACCTCGCGGACGCCGGCCGGTCGGTTCCCCTCGCGGGCGCCGGCCGACCGGCCCTCCCGCGATTCCGGGTCCTCCGCCGCCCCCCGGCCGCCGCTCCCGAAGGGAATGCGGTCGCGGACCCGTAGGACGCCGGTGAAGATGCGCGCGTAGGCGATCTTCTCGCCCGCCGGGCCGCGTTCGACCTTGAAGACCGTGGCCGACAGCGGTCCGGCCGGGTCGCCATCGGCGGCGGGGAGCAGCCGTTCGACGCCCGCGATCAGGTCGGGTACCCCGGCGCCCGTGACGGCGGAGCCGAAGTACACCGGGTGGACCTGGGTCCGCCGGGTCTGCTCGGCGAGCGCGGCGCGCAGCCGGCCGTCGGGGACCCCGCCGTCCAGGTAGGCGGCGAGCAGCGCGTCGTCCTGGTCGGCGAGCACATCCACCGCCCCCGGGGCGAGGCCGGGCTCGAAGCGGGCGGCGCGGGTGCCGAGCGCGACCGGTCGGCCCATCGGGACCAGCGGTACGGCGAGCCTGCGGGCGAGCTGGGCCAGCACGGCCTCGTGCCGGGCGCCGCGCCGGTCGATCTTGTTGACGAAGACCAGGGTGGGGATGCGCAGTCGCCGCAGCGTCCGCATCAGCACGCGGGTCTGGGCCTGGACGCCCTCCACGGCCGAGACGACCAGGACCGCGCCGTCCAGCACCCCGAGGACCCGTTCCACCTCGGCGATGAAGTCCGGGTGACCCGGGGTGTCGATGAGGTTGACGGTCACCCCGTCGAGGGGGAACGACACGACCGCGGACTTGATGGTGATACCGCGCTGCCGCTCCAGGGCGAGGGTGTCGGTCCGGGTGCTGCCGGCGTCGACACTGCCGACCTCGTCGATGACCCCGGCCGCGTGCAGCAGCCGTTCGGTCAGACTGGTCTTACCAGCGTCGACATGCGCGAGAATTCCGAGATTGAGCAGATGCACTGAGCGTGATGTCCTTCGGCATGGGTGGGATTCCTTCCTGGGCGGACATGCACGCAGCGCGCATCGGTGGTCCTCTCGGTGGGCCGTCGGGTCATCAGGTCAGGGAGAAGTGCAGCAGGGCACCTGACCCGACGGCAATGGATTAACGTTCAACGACAGGCCCTGCGCGGCGGACGCCGCCCCACTGGTCCACTCCGGCAGCGGCACCGACCGGGTTCCCGAACCGGTGGGGCGGCGCGGGATGGCGTGCGGCGCGATCGTCGTGCCGCTCCCGGGCGGCTGGGAGCGCGGCGATCCCGAGCCGCTCGGACAGCGGATGCGCCGGCCGGACGCCCTGGCCCACCATGTGGTGTGGGCGGACCCCCGCGAAGCGCGGCCCGGTCACGCAGCGCCGACGGTCTGGACGGCGGCGGCGCTGCCCGGCGTCGACGCCTTCGTCCCAGGTCACCGCCTGGCGGCGCCGGAGCGGCCGGCGGCCGTGGTGCGCGGGACGCCGGCGGACGCGGCTTCGGGGAAGGGAGCGGAACGTGCGTGAGATTCTGCCGACGCTGGCCGGCTGGCACGCGGCCGGGATCCCGTTCGGGCTGGCCACGGTGGTCGCGGTCAGCCGCAGCGCGCCGCGCGGGCCCGGCGCGGCCATGGCCGTGGGGCCGGGCGACGAGGTGGTGGGCAGCGTCTCCGGGGGCTGTGTGGAGGGCGCCGTGTTCGAACTGGCGCAGGAGGTGGTGGCGAGTGGCGAGCCGCGCCTGCAGACCTTCGGCTACAGCGACGAGGACGCCTTCGCGGTGGGGCTGACCTGCGGTGGCGAGATCACCCTGCTGGTGCGTCCGGTGACCGCCGCGTCGGACCCGGCGTTCGGCGCGGTGGCCGCGGCGGTTGCCGCGGGCGAGCCGGTGACCGTGGCCACGGTGGTGGACGGGCCCGCACCGCGCGGTGCCACGCTCGTCGTGTGGCCCGGCCGGGTGGCGGGCACGCTCGGCGCGACCGGTCTCGACGTCGCCGTCACCGCGGACGCGCGCGGTGAACTCGCGCTCGGCGCCTCGGCCTTGCGGCACTACGGCCCGCACGGGGAGCGCCGCGAGGACGCGGTGACGGTGTTCGTGGAGTCGTTCGCGCCGCCGCCGCGGCTGCTGGTCTTCGGGGCGATCGACTACGCGGCGGCGGTGGCCCGCATCGGTGAGTTCCTCGGCTACCGGGTCACCGTCTGCGACGCCCGACCGGCCTTCGCCACGCCCAAGCGCTTTCCGGCCGCCGTCGAGGTGGTCGTGGACTGGCCGCACCGCTATCTGCGCGGCACTGCGACCGACGACCGCACGGTGATCTGTGTCCTCACCCACGATCCGAAGTTCGACGTGCCGCTGCTGGAGGAGGCGCTGCGCCGGCCTGCCGCCTACATCGGGGCGATGGGCAGCCGCAGGACCCACGCGGAGCGGCGCGCCCGCCTGTCCGAGGCCGGGCTCACCGAGGCCGAACTGTCCCGGCTGCGCTCACCGCTCGGCCTCGACCTCGGCGCCCGTACCCCCGAGGAGGTCGCCGTGTCCGTCGCCGCCGAGATCGTCGCCCTGCGCTGGGGCGGCAGCGGAGCGCCCCTGGCGACGACCACCGGGGCCATCCACACGGCCGCCGTGCACTGACCGCCGGGAGGAGTGAGTGCGGTGGAGCGGGATCGACGGGGTGGGGATCGCCCCCTGACGGGTCCCGGGTCGTTCTCCGGCACCGGCGTGGTCCACGGCGTTCCGGCCGCTCAGCCCACGGGAGGGGCATCGGGTGTGCCGGAGTCGGAGATCATCCGCGCGTCCCGTCGGGGTGCCGTCGGCGCGGCGGCAGCCGGTGGAGGGTCACCTCCGTCAACGCGCCGTCGGCGACGGTCGCGGTGAGGTAGGTGCAGTGCGGCTGGCGGCGGCGGTCGGTGGGCGAGCCGGGGTTGAGGAGGCGCAGGCCGGCCGGGGCCGTGGTGTCCCAGGGGATGTGGCTGTGCCCGAAGACCAGGACGTCCAGGTCCGGGAAGCGGGCGGCGCAGCGGGCCTCGCGGCCCTGGGCCGGGCCGGTCTCGTGGATCACCCCGAAGCGCAGGCCGCCCAGGTCGGCGTAGGCGACCTCGGGGAGCCGGGCGCGCAGGCCGGGGCCGTCGTTGTTGCCGTAGACCGCGATCAGCCGGCGGCTGCGGCCCTCCAGCAGGTCGAGGGTGGCCTCGTCGACCCAGTCGCCGGCGTGGAGGACGACGTCAGCCAGCGGAAGTTCGGCGAGGAGTTGGTCCGGGAGCCGCTTGGCGCGCACCGGGAGGTGCGTGTCGGAGGTGAGGAGCAGGCGCACCCGGCCAGCCTACGACCGCACGAAATCTTCAGCCCGAACTTAACAGTTCCGGCTGGACAGTTTTCCCTGACGGTCCTAGGGTGGCCCGCATGGTTCAGATCTCGGACTCCGCGACCCGCACGGCGCGCAATCTGCGCGTGGCGTTCAGCAGGCTGCGTCGCCGTATCCGGGAGGTCGCGCAGGACGCGGACCTCACCCCGTCCCAGGAGTCGGCGCTCACCCTGGTCTCCAAGCACGGTGCCGCCACGGCCAGTGCGCTGGCCTCCGCCGAGGGGGTGCGGCCGCAGTCGATGGCGACCACGCTGGCCGCTCTCGACCAGCAGGGGCTGATCCGCCGCAGCCCCGACCCCACCGACGGCCGCCGCCAGCTGGTCACCCTCACCGAGGCCGGGCAGGCCCGGGTCGAGGGCAACCGGCAGGTGCGCGACGAGTGGCTGGCCCGCGCCTTCCAGGAGCGCTACACCGAGGAGGAACGCCAGACCCTGCTCACCGCGTTCGAACTGCTGGAACGGCTCTCCCGGCCGTGATACCGAAGCTCACCGGACGCACCCCCCAGGACACCCGCCCGGCCCCCGCAGGTTTCGACCGGCGGCTGATCGCGCCGATGATCCTGGGTTCCGTACTGAACCCGATCAACTCCTCGATGATCGCCGTGGCCCTGGTGCCCATCGGCATCGCCTTCGGGGCGCCGCCCGCCGAGACGGTGTGGCTGGTCTCCGCGCTCTACCTGGCGACGGCCGTGGGCCAGCCGGTGATCGGCCGGCTGGTGGACGTGTACGGGCCGCGCCGGCTCTACCTCGTCGCCACCGCCCTGGTGGGGGTGGCCGGCCTGATGGGCGCGCTGGCGCCCTCGCTGGGCGTGCTGATCGCCTCCCGGGTGCTGCTCGGCTTCGGCACCTCGGCGGCGTTCCCGGCGGCGATGCGGCTGACCCGGAGCGAGGCCGAACGCACCGGGCGGGACAGCCCGGCCGGGGTGCTCACCGCGCTCGCCGTGTCCGCGCAGACCGTGGCCGTGATCGGCCCGACGCTGGGCGGGCTGCTGATCGGCGCCGGCGGCTGGCACTTGGTGTTCACCGTGAACGTGCCGCTCTCGGCGGCCTGTCTGGTCCTGGGCCTGCTGTGGCTGCCGAAGGCCGAACCCGCCGAACGACGCCGGCGCATGGATCTCCCCGGCATGGCCCTCTTCGCGGTCCTGCTGGTCTCCCTGATGCTCTTCCTGATGGACCCGCGGCTCGACCACTGGTACCTGCCGGCCCTGACCCTGCTCGCGGCCGTCGCCTTCGGGGCCCGGGAACTGCGCGTCCCCGACCCGTTCGTCGACCTGCGCGTCCTCGGCGGCAACGGCCCGCTCATCGCCACCTACGTACGGCAGTTCCTCGGCAACGTCACCTCCTACTCCGTCCTTTACGGCTACACGCAGTGGCTGGAGCAGGGCCGCGGGCTCAGCGCCTCCACCGCGGGGCTGGTGCTCCTGCCGCTGTCGGTCGCCGCGCTGGTCGTCTCCACGCTCACCGGCCGCCGCGAGGCGATCCGCACCAAGCTGCTGGCCGGTTCCGTGCTGCAGATCGCGGGCTGCGCGGCGCTGCTGGTGTTCGACGCCCACAGCCCGCTCTGGTTGCTGCTCGGCACCGGAGCGCTGCTGGGCGTACCGCAGGGCCTGCTCGGCCTCGCCGCGCAGAACGCGCTGTACCGGCAGGCCGACAAGGAACGGATCGGCTCCGCCGCCGGGCTGCTGCGCACCTTCACGTACCTCGGCGCGCTGGGTGCCTCCGCCGCCACCGCGGCGTTCTTCCCGCACCGCGCCGACACGGGCGGGCTGCACGGCCTGGCCCTGTTCATGCTCGCCGGCTCCGCACTGCTGCTGGCGATCACCCTGCCGGACCGCTCCCTGGCCCGGCTCACCCCCTAACCCCGTCAAGCCCCCCGAAAGGCCTGATCCACCTCATGTCCTTGAGCACCCTCGACCCGCGTACCGCCCTTGTCGTCATCGACCTCCAGCAGGGCATCGTGGGCATGCCCACCCAGCCGTACTCCGGAACCGAGGTCGTGGCCCGCAGCGTCGAGCTCGCCGACGCCTTCCGCGCCCAGAACCTGCCCGTGGTCCTGGTCCGGGTGTCCTTCGCCGCCGACGGCGCCGACGCCGTCCCGGGCCGCACCGAGCGGCAGCCGCGCGGTCTCGCCTTCCCGGAGGGCTGGGACATCGTCGTCGACGAGCTCTCCGGCCACGACGGCGACATCCACATCACCAAGCACAACTGGAGCGCCTTCCACGGCACCGGCCTGGACGTCCAGCTGCGCCGCCGGGGCATCACCCAGATCGTCCTGACCGGCATCGCCACCAGCATCGGCGTGGAGTCCACCGCCCGCGACGCCTACGCGCACGGCTACCACGTGACGCTCGCCACGGACGCCATGGCCGACGCCGACCCCGAGGCGCACCGCGGCAGCGTGGAGCGGGTCTTCCCGCGGCTCGGCGAATCCGGCAGCACGGCCGAGGTCCTGGAGCTGCTCGCCAAGACCCACGGCTGATCAGGGGTTTTGACGCACGGCTGACCCTTCACGACCCGGTCTTGACCAAGGGGTGAGAAACACCTGGGGGCAAGACCGGGTTAGCATTCGGCCACATGTACGTGCCGTCCAGAGGAACGGACGGCTTATCCAGGGGGCTAGGAAGCCGGATGCCGGTCAAGGTCAGTGTTGTCGTCCCTGTCTACAATCCGGGGCCCTATATCGAGGACTGCATCGCGTCGGTGCTGCGGCAGTCGCTGCCGCGCGACGAGTACGAAGTGATCTTCGTGAACGACGGCTCCAGCGACGGGACCCCGGCCCGGCTCGACGCCCTGGCGGCCGAGCACCCGCACATCCACGTCATCCACCAGGAGCCCTCCGGCTGGTCCGGCAAGCCGCGCAACGTCGGCATCGAGGCCTCCAAGGGCGAGTTCGTGATGTTCGTCGACAACGACGACTTCCTCGGCGACGAGGCCCTGGAGCGGATGTACAACTACGGCGTCGAGAACGAGGCCGACCTGATCATCGGCAAGATGGCGGGCAAGGGCCGCCCGGTGCCCGTGGAGCTGTTCCGCCACAACCACCCGCGGGCCACCGTCGAGAACGCCCCGCTGATGGACAGCCTCACCCCGCACAAGATGCTGCGCCGGTCCTTCCTGGACCGCATCGGGCTGCGCTTCCCCGAGGGCCGCCGGCGCCTCGAGGACCATGTCTTCGTGGCCGAGGCATACCTGCGCGCGTCGAACATCTCCGTGCTCGGCGACTACGTCTGCTACTACCACCTCAAGCGCGACGACGCCTCCAACGCCGGCTTCCAGCGCTTCGACCCGGTCGGCTACTTCGCCAACCTCCGTGAGGCCCTCGACGTCGTCGAGCGCTACACCGAGCCCGGCCCCAAGCGGGACAAGATGTTCCGCCGCTGGCTGCGCAGCGAGATGGGCGAGCGGCTGCGCGGCAACCGCTTCCTCAAGCTGCCGGACGACTACCGCAGGGAGCTCTTCGACGAGATCCACAAGGTGATCGCCGAGCGCATGGGCCCCTCCGTGTTCGCCCTGCTGGAGCCGGCCCACCGGGTGGTCACCGAGCTGGCCGGCGCCGGCCGCTACGAGGACGTGCTCGCGCTCGCCGAGTGGGAGGCGTCCATCGGCCCCTCGACGGCCCTGGAGAGCATCACCTGGGACGGCGGCGCGCTGAAGATCGACTTCACGGCCGAGTACGCCGCGAACGGCGCGCCCAAGACCTACCCGGCCGACACCGCCGTCGTCCCGCTCGACGGGCCGCCGGAGACCGTCGCCGACGCCATCGCCTGGCTGGAGCGCGGCACCGCCGCCCGCTTCGGGAAGGCCAACGCCGACCTGATGATGCGGGAGCGCGAGACCCACGCGCAGTTCTTCCAGCCGGTCGAGATCACCCGCGAGACGCTGCCCGTCGAGGGCGAGCCCGGCCGCGTCCGGCTCGTGGTCAGGGCCACCGCCACCGTGGACCCGGCCACCGCCGCCAGCGGCACCCCGCTGCCGGCCGGCCTGTGGGACGCGTTCGTCCGCCTGACCATCGGCGGCTGGACCCGGGAGTACCGGCTGTTCCCGGTGTCCAGGGAGCCGTTCCCGGCGATGCCGTCGCCCGGTGTGGTCGGCGGCCGCCGGGTGCTGCCGTACTGGACGGTCAAGGACAACTTCGCGCTCGACGTCGACATGGCCGGCAAGCGGCTGGGCTTCGGCGCCTTCCAGCCCGAGGACTTCACCGTGGCGGGCGACCGACTGCGCGCGGTGCTGCCGTTCCATGTCGCCGGTGACGTCAAGGCTTCGGTCCGGCTGACCGGCCCGAAGCCCGCCGTGGAGGTGCTCGAGGTGCCGGCCACGCTGTCCCCGGCCGGGGACGGCGGAGCGGTGCTGGACGCCCCGCTGCCGGTGCGGTCGCTCCAGGAGGGCCGCTGGCGGCTCGCGCTGTGCCTGGTCGCGGACGCGCCCGAGCCCCGCTTCTTCACGCTGCCGCTCGCCGTACGCAACTCCCCCGAGGGCCTGAAGGTGGTCAAGCCGGCCCCGAAGAAGCCCGCGGCGGCAGCGCCCAAGCCCGCCGCCAAGCCGAGGCCGAGCGCGGCCCGCCGCCTCGCCCGCAAGCTTCCGCTGCCGGTGCGCCGCGTACTGGTCAGGGCCCTGGGCAAGGGCAAGCCCGCACGACAGGAAGGCAAGTAAGAACCGTGCGACCGCTGGACATCGAAGGCGCCTGGGTCCAGGAACCCAAGGTCTTCCCCGACGACCGGGGCAGCTTCCACGAGTGGTTCAGGGCCGGGGAGTTCCGTGAGGCCCTCGGTTACGACCTCGACCTCGCCCAGGCCAACTGCTCGGTCTCGCGGCGGGGCGTGCTGCGCGGCATCCACTTCGCCGACGTGCCGCCGAGCCAGTCCAAGTACGTCAAGTGCGTGCGCGGGGCCGTGCTGGACGTCGTCGTGGACATCCGGGTCGGCTCCCCCACGTTCGGCCGCTGGGAGGCGGTGCGGCTGGACGAGGAGAACCGGCACGCCGTGTTCCTCTCGGAGGGCCTCGGGCACGCGTTCATGGCGCTGACCGACGACGCCACGGTGGTGTACCTGTGCTCGGCCGGGTACGCCCCGGGTCGTGAGCACGGCATCAACCCGCTCGACCCCGCGCTGGGCATCGAGTGGCCCGAGGGGCTGGAGCCGGTGCTGTCGGAGAAGGACGCCGAGGCACCCACCCTGGCCGAGGCGGAAGCGTCGGGGCTGCTGCCGGCCTACGCGGACTGCCTGGCCTACTACGAGCAGTTGCGGGCCTGAACACACCCCGAGGGGGGCCGAGCCATGGCTCGGCCCCCCTCGGGTGAGTGGTGTCAGGACTTGGCGTAACGCTGCTTCAGCGCGCTGCGCTTGTTGCTGCCTTCGGCATTCCTGCCTTTTTCGATGATCACCAGGTTGTGGTAGAAGTGCACGCCGACCACATTGAGGTCCGTGTACGTCGGCTGATAGTTCTCGACGACGAATTCCTCGTAATTCAGCCCGTCCACCAGCCGCTTGAGCATCCCCATACTGGTGTGCGCGGCGTCGAGATCCTCGCTGCCCTGCCATTCGGGCCAGTACGACGACTGGGTGTCCTCGACGATGTAGATGCCACCGTCCTTGAGCCGGGGGAAGAGCGTGGCGAAGGTCGTGAGGACATGCGGACTACGGTGACTGCCGTCGTCGATGATGACGTCCAGGTCACCGATCTTGTCGGCGACGGCGTTCAGGGACGACGGATCGGACTGGTCTCCGATGAACGTGGTGATGCGGTCCTCGTCGACAAATGACTTGTCCTGGATGTCCATTCCGAAAATCCGCGCCTTCGGGAAGAACTGCTTCCACATGCGCAGCGAGGCACCGCCCTGACCTGGCCTGTTGTAGCCGCCGATGCCGATTTCCAGCAGGTTGAACGAGTCGTTCTTCAGGTGCCCGAGATGGCGCTGGTAGTGCTGGGTGTAGCGGTGTATTCCCCACTTGTCCGTCTTGAAGTGCTGGGCGAGTTTGTTGAGATCGCCGGAGATCGCGTCCAGCCCCGTCGGTTTGGCCGGTTTGGCCGGCTGGGCGGACAGGCGCCGCTTCAGTCGTCGCAGGACCCGCACATTCTTCTCACCCAGTACGGACTTCACGGTCGCTCGCATCGACATCGCGGGGTAAATCCTTTCCCTACCCGACCCACAAGACATTCAAAGCATCATCGTAGTGAACCGGGGCCAACCACAAGGGGCTAACACGAGGGCCCGTGAAAAAGGCACGGCGGCTGCGTTATTTCCATACACCACAGGGCGGCCGACATGCTCGGTGAGCCGTCGGCCGCCCTGCGGCAGGTGGGTGCGTAGTGCCTTATGCGGACATCTCCTTGCGGATGTGCGGCAGCCCCTCCGCCAGGGCCTGACGCCAGTCCCGCGGCGGCTCGAGACCGACCTCGGCCCACCGGTCGTGGCCGAGCACGCTGTACGCGGGGCGGGGTGCCGGCCGGACGAACGCCTCACTCGTGGTGGGGCGCACCCGCTCCGGGTCGGCGCCGAGCAGACGGAACACCTCCCGGGCCAGCTCGCACCAGGTGGCCGCGCCGGAGCTGGTGCCGTGGAAGACGCCGTGCGCGCGGTCGTCCCGCCCGAGGCGGGGGCCGAGGTCGGCGATCCGGGCGGCCAGGTCGGCGCTCCAGGTGGGCTGTCCGCGCTGGTCGTCGACGACGTCGAGGGTGTCCCGGCGGGACTCCAGCTCGATCATCGTGCGCACGAAGTTCTTTCCGTGCGTGCCGTACAGCCAGGCCGTGCGGACCACCGCGCTCGCGCCCGGGAGCTCGGCCAGGACGGCCCGCTCGCCGGCGAGCTTGGTGCGGCCGTAGGCGGTGCGCGGGTCGGTGGGGTGGTCCTCCGGGTACGGGGTGGCGCGGGCCTCGCCGTCGAAGACGTAGTCCGTGGAGACATGGACGAGACGGGCGCCGTGCCGGGCGGCGGCGCGGGCCAGCAGGCGCGGGCCCTCGCCGTTGATCAGCAGGGCCCGCTCCTCGTCGGTCTCGGCGTCGTCGACGGCCGTGTACGCGGCGCAGTTCACCACCAGGTCGGGCCGGTGTCCGGCGAGTGCGGACGCCACCGAGTCGGCGCTGGTGACGTCGAGGTCGGCGTGGCCGAGGGCCACCACCTGCGCACCCCGGCGGGTGAGTTCCTCGACCATGTCGTGGCCGAGCATTCCGCCCGCGCCGGCGACGAGCCACTTCATCAGTGCTTCTCCTGCTCCTTGCGGGATTCGAGAGCGGCGCGTTCCTTCAGCGGCTCCCACCAGCCCCGGTTGTCGCGGTACCAGGCGACGGTGGCGGCGAGGCCGGAGGTGAAGTCGTGCTTGGGGGTGTAGCCCAGCTCGTCGCGGATCTTGCTCCAGTCGACGGAGTAGCGCTGGTCGTGGCCCTTGCGGTCGGCGACACGGTCGACGCGGTCCCAGTCGGCTCCGCAGGCTTCCAGGAGCAGGCCGGTGAGTTCCTTGTTGCTGAGCTCGGTGCCGCCGCCGATGTTGTAGACCTCGCCGGCCCGGCCGCCGGCGCGGACCAGCTCGACGCCCTGGCAGTGGTCCTCGACGTGCAGCCAGTCGCGGACGTTGCTGCCGTCGCCGTAGAGGGGCACGTTCTTGCCGTCGAGGAGGTTGCTCACGAAGAGCGGGATGACCTTCTCGGGGAACTGGTGCGGCCCGTAGTTGTTGGAGCAGCGGGTGACGCGGACGTCCAGGCCGTGGGTGCGGTGGAAGGCCAGCGCGAGCAGGTCCGAGGAGGCCTTGGACGCGGAGTACGGCGAGTTCGGCTGGAGCGGGTGGGTCTCGGGCCAGGAGCCGGTCTCGATGGAGCCGTAGACCTCGTCGGTGGAGACGTGCACGAACGGGCCGACGCCGTGCCGCAGGGCCGCGTCGAGGAGGGTCTGGGTGCCGACCACGTTGGTGCGGACGAACGCGCCGGCGCCGTCGATGGAACGGTCCACGTGCGACTCGGCGGCGAAGTGCACCACCTGGTCGGCCTCGGCCATCAGCCTGTCGACCAGCTCGGCGTCGCATATGTCGCCCTCGACGAAGGTCAGGCGGGGATGCGACTCGGGCAGGTTGGTGAGGGTGCCCGCGTAGGTGAGCTTGTCCAGCACGGTGATGTGCGGCGCGTCGGGGGCGCTGTCGGCGAGCAGGCCGCGGACGTACGTGGAGCCGATGAAGCCGGCGGCGCCGGTGACGAGGAGGTTCATGAACGGATCTGCACCTTGCTGTGGTCTCCGAGGACGAGGCGGTGGGCACTGGGGGTGCCGGCTGCGGGGGTCACCTCGACATGCCGGCCGATCAGCGAGGACTCGATCCTGCCCACCCCGTCGATGGAGGAGTCCCGCAGCACTATGGAGAACTCCAGCTCACTCTCGGTGATCCGGCAGTTCTCGGCGATCGACGTGAAGGGACCCACGTAGGAGTCCCCGACGACGGTCCCGGCGCCGATCACGGCAGGGCCGACGATCCGCGAGTTGGTGACGCGGGCGCCGGCCTCGACGACCACCCGGCCGACGATCTGGCTGGCCTCGTCGACCTCGCCGTCGATGCGCGGCTCCTGAGCCTCCAGGACGGTCCGGTTGACCTCCAGCATGTCGACGACGTTGCCGGTGTCCTTCCAGTAGCCCTTGATCACCGTGGAGCGCACGTCGGCACGCTGGTCGATGAGGTGCTGGATGGCGTGCGTGATCTCCAGCTCGCCGCGCCAGGACGGCTTGATGGCACGCACGGCGTCATGGATGGCCGGCGTGAACAGGTAGACGCCGACCAGGGCGAGGTCGCTCTTGGGCTCCTGCGGCTTCTCCTCCAGGCCGACCACCTGGCCGTCGGCGTCGAGTTCGGCGACACCGAAGGCCCGCGGGTTGGGCACATGGGTGAGCAGGATCTGCGCGTCGGGACGGGTCTCGCGGAACTCGTCGACCAGTCCGGTGATGCCGCCGACGATGAAGTTGTCGCCGAGGTACATGACGAAGTCGTCGTCGCCGAGGAAGTCCCGCGCGATCAGCACCGCGTGGGCCAGACCCAGCGGGCGCTCCTGGGGGATGTAGGTGACGTCCAGCCCGAACTTCGACCCGTCGCCGACCGCTTCCTCGATCTCGGCGGCGGTGTCGCCGACGATCATCCCGACCTGGGTGACGCCGGCGTCGGCAAGGGATTCGAGCCCGTAGAACAGCACTGGTTTGTTCGCCACCGGCACGAGCTGTTTCGCCGATGTGTGGGTGATCGGCCGAAGCCGTGTGCCGGCACCGCCGGAGAGCACCAAAGCCTTCATTCACTACACCTTATAGGTGAACATCCGGTTGAGACGTTCTTCTGTTTTCCTGATGGGTTACGACAGTATGGCCCTGGCGCGGATGTCATGTGACCACGAGGTGCCTCGAAGCGGCCACTCGTCTGTTTTTTGCGATAATTTGGGCGCACGTTTTGAAGCGGCTCAGGAGTCCTCCGGCCAGCCCGCCGCCCGCTCCACCTCCGCCTCCACCTCGGACCGCGGCCGGCCCTCGTCGCGGGCGTATTCGCTCACCGCGGTCAGTTCGTCGCGGGCCAGGTCGCGCCAGGCGCGCAGGGCGGTCTCGTAGGTCTCGGACTGGGCGCCGCCCGGCTGCTGCAGGGCCGGTGGTCCGTAGGCGTCCCGCAGTTCCAGGACCTTGTCGTGGGCCGCGTCGGCCGCGCGGTGCTTCGCCACGAGTTCGTCGAAGGTATGTGCCACATCAAGGACATTAAGGACGGTCGCCGCACCCCGCCTCCCGAGACGGCCGGGTGCCCACCCACGTGACCCCGGTCCGGCGGTCAGTCCTCCAGGACGAGGTCCGCCCAGACCTGTTTGCCGCCGCTGACCGGCACGGTCCCCCAGGCGGCCGACACGGCCTCCACGAGCAGGATGCCGCGCCCGCCGGTGGCCTGCCAGCCGATGTTCGCGGGTTTGACCGGGCTGCGCGGCGAGGCGTCGGCGACGGCGATCCGCAGCCGGTGGTCGACCAGAGTCAGATCCAGCCGGACCGGGCCCTCGGTGTGGATCAGGGCGTTGGTGACGAGTTCGGAGACCACCAGCAGGCCCGCGTCCATGGCCTCGTCGGTGACGCCCCAGGAACGCAGCGTGCGGCGGCTGAAGCGGCGGGCGTGCCGGGCCGCCTCCGGGACCCGCCACACCGTCCAGCTCTCCCGCAGCGGGCGCACGGCCATGCCGTCGTAGCGCATCAGCAGCAGCGCGACGTCGTCGGTGCGGTGGGCGCTGCCGAGCAGGGCGTCGGCGACCAGCCCGAGGTGGCTGGGGTCGCAGGCGCCGAGGTCGCGGGCGAACCGGGCCATGCCGTCGTCGATGTCGGTGTGGGGGGACTCGACCAGACCGTCGGTGGTGAGCGCGAGCAGGGTGCCCGGGCTCAGGCTGAGCTGGGTCAGGGGGAAGTCGGCCCGGGCCACCACGCCCAGCGGAGGGCCGCCCTCCGTCTGGGTGACCTCGGTGGTGCCGTCCGGGTGACGCAGGACCGGCTCCAGGTGTCCGGCGCGCACGCACCAGGCGGTGCCGGCCTCCATGTCGACGTCGACGTAGCAGCAGGTGGCGAAGAGGTCGCTCTCCATGTCCATGAGGAGCCGGTTGGTGTGTGAGACGACCACGTCGGGGGTGTGCCCCTCGGCCGCGTACGCGCGCAGCGCGGTGCGCATCTGGCCCATCAGGGTGGCGGCCGCGGCACTGTGGCCCTGGACGTCGCCGATGACCAGGGCGACGTGGTTGTCGGTCAGCGGGATCACGTCGTACCAGTCGCCGCCCACCTCCAGGCCCTCGGTGGGGGGCAGATAGCGGGCGACGGCGACCGCCCCGGGCAGCCGGGGCAGCCGGCGGGGCAGCAGGGCGCGCTGGAGCATACCGACCAGTTCGTGCTCGGCGTCGAAGGCGTGGGCGCGCATCAGGGCCTGTCCGGCGAGGCCGGCGGCGGCGGTGAGCAGGGCGCGCTCGTCGGGGCCGAACTCGTGCGGGCTGTCCCAGCCGATCAGACAGGCCCCGGCCATCCGGCCGCCGGCGGGCAGCGGGAGGATGGCGAGGCCACCGGGGCCGACCTCGGCGAGGGCGGGTTCCAGGGCGGTCGTGACAGGCCAGATCCGGGGGCGGCCCTCGCGCAGGGCGGCGGCCAGGGTGGGCATCGCGCGCACCGGCGCGTCCGGCCATTCCGTGCGCCATTCGCTGCGCCACAGCTCGGGCCAGGCCTCGGCGTCGGGCGGGTCCAGGACGGTGACGACCAGGCGCTCGTTCTCCAGTTCGGCCAAGGCGATGCGGTCGGCCTTGAGCGGTCCGCGCAGGGCGGTGACGACGGCCTGGCTGACGTCCTTGACCGTGCCGGCGGTGGCCAGCGCGGCCGCGAGCCGCTGCACCCGGGCCACGTCGGTGACGTCGGAGCGGAGCGTGGAGGCGTCGGCGACGGTGCCGGCCAGCCGGGCGGGGCGCCCCTCGGCGCCCGGCACCATGCGGCCACGCAGCCGCAGCCACTTGGGCGAGCCGGAGGGCTCCAGGATCCGGAACTCCAGCTCGCGGTCGCCGATGGACATGTGGTCGGCCTCGACCACGGACATCAGGGCGGGCACGTCCTCGGGCACGGTACGGCCCAGGAGTGTCTCGACCTTGCCGTCGAACTCGTCCCGGCCCATGCCGAAGAGGCCGAGGATGGCGTCACCGACCTCGATCCGGCCGGTGTCCATGGCGAGGCTGAACGCGTCGGCGGGCAGTTCACCGGTGTCGGAGACGGCGGGGAGCGGGGCGGGCAGGGCGATCGCGTCGGCGATCAGTTCCAGGCAGGCGCGGTCCTCGGGGCCGAACCCGCCGTCCCGTTCGCTGACCACGACCAGGAGTCCGGCACGGCCGGGCACCGGCAGGACCGCCAGCGAGAACTCCTGGGACGGGGTCCGCCGCGCCTCCGGGCAGTCGGCCAGTTCCTCGGGTGCCAGCCAGACGGGCCGCCCGGTGCCGTAGGCCTCGGCGGCCGGGGACCGCCCCACGGCCGGGTAGGAGTCACGCAGGCCGAAGATGGTGCGGGGCACTCCGGCCGACTCGGCCAGTCGCAGCACGGTTCCGTCGTCGCCGGGTGTGTACACCCCGGCGAACGCGGCGCAGGCGAACACCAGCGCCTGTTCGAGGACACGCCGGAGCCGGTCGGGTGCGCCGGGCTCGCCCGTGAGCGTTTCGAGGGCTATTTCGGCGCGCTCCGTTCTGATTCCGCGTACCGCAGCGCCCTCACTGACCACGCCGCCATTACAGCGCTTATGAGCCGTCTGCGCAGCCCCTGTGACCGTTCCGTGGAGGCGGGGGCCCGTTGCGCTCGAAAGGCACCGAACATGACTTGACCCGTGCGTTCCGCACGGTGACCTCGTGACAGACATGACTGTCCGCGACCGTGCGGCGCCTGCGAGTGTCGGGGCCGGGCCACGGAGGAGGAGGCGGATGGACAGGCGGTACGAGGTGTACGCGCTCGCCGACGGGCATTTCTACGAGACGCCCGACCGGCTCGGAGCCGACGAGCCGCAGACGCAGCCGCTGTTCGCGACGGCGCGTCGCACGGTGCCGGAGGGCTGGCACGCGGCGCGCTCCGGAGACTGGCTGACCATGACGCCGGTGGGTCCGGACGGTGCGCCGCTGCCGTCGCCGGCCCAGGGCTGGAAGATCCACTCCTCGGCGACCCGGGCGAACGCGGAACGGATCGCCGCGATCGTGTGGGACTACTGCGTGCCGCGCCGCATCCCGTTCAAGTTCGTTCCGGGACCGCATCTGCTGCATCTGCGCAACGCCAAGTACGCGGGCCGCGACACCAGCGGCAAGTTCGTGACGGTCTACCCGGCCGACGAGGACCGGCTGCAGGAGGTGCTGCGCGAGCTGGGCGCGCTCCTGGAGGGTTTCGAGGGTCCGTACATCCTGACCGATCTGCGCTGGCACGAGGGGCCGCTGTACGTCCGCTACGGCGCGTTCGCGCGCACGTACGTCGTCGACGAGCGCGGTTCGCTGGTGACGGCGGTGCGGGACGGCGCGGGCAGGCTGGTGCCGGACCGGCGGGCGCCCTCCTTCCAGGTCCCTCCGTGGGTGACGCTCCCGGAGTTCCTGGGGCCGCAGCTGGCCGCCCGGGACGCCACCACGGTCGGCGAGCTGCCGTACCGGATCGAGAAGGCGCTGCACTTCTCCAACGGCGGCGGGGTGTACGCCGGGACCGACACGCGGGACGGGCGGCGGGTGGTGCTCAAGGAGGGGCGGCCGCACGCGGGGCTCGCGGCCGACGGCGCCGACGCCGTCGCCCGGCTCGCCCGGGAGAAGACCGCGCTGGAGGCGGCGGCCGGCACCGGGGTGGTGCCCGAGGTCCGGGACTGGTTCACGCTGGGCGACCACCGGTTCCTGGTGATGGACTTCCTGGAGGGCCGTCCGCTCAACGCCTTCTTCGCCGAACGGCATCCGCTGCTCACCCCCGACCCGGATCCGGCGGTCGTACGCGCCTACACACGGTGGGCGCTGCGCATCCACCGGAGGGTGACGGCGGCCGTCGAGGCGGTGCACGCGCGCGGGATCGTCTTCAACGACCTGCATGTCTTCAACATCATGGTCGGGCCCGACGAGGAGTCGGTGTTCCTCATCGACTTCGAAGCGGCCGCGCCCGTGGAGGAGAACGGCCGTCAGGTGGTCGCCCACCCCGGCTTCTTCGCCCCGCCGGACCGCAGGGGCGTCGACGTCGACCGGTACGCGCTGGCCTGTCTGCGGCTCGCCCTGTTCCTGCCGGTCACCACCCTGTTCGTCGTCGACCGGGGCAAGGCGGCCCATCTCGCGGACGTGATCGCCGGGCAGTTCCCGGACGTGCCGCGGGCCTTCCTGGACGAGGCGGTCGCGGAGATCACCCGGGGCGCCCCGGCCGCGCGTCCCGTCGTACCGGCGGACTGGCCGCACAGCCGCGACTCGATGGTCAAGGCGATCCTCGCCTCCGCCACCCCCGAGCGCGACGACCGGCTCTTCCCGGGGGACATCGCCCAGTTCGGCGACGGCGGCGGACTCGGCCTCGCGCACGGCGCGGCCGGCGTGCTGTACGCCCTGGACCGGGCGGGCGCCGAACGCTACGACGAGGGCGAGCGCTGGCTGCTCGACCACACCGCACCGCCACCGCCCGGCACCCCGCTCGGCCTGTACGACGGTCTCGCGGGCGTCGCCCACGTCCTGGACGGACTCGGCCACCGGCAGCGCGCCCTGGACCTCGTGGCAGGGATCCTCCGGGAGAACTGGCGCAACCTCTCCTCCGACCTGCATGGCGGTCTGGCCGGTCTGGGCCTGGTCCTCGACGCCCTCGCCGACTCGGCCGGGGAGCCGGAGCTGCGCGAGCGGGCCGCGGAGGCCGCCGAGATCCTCCTGCGCCGGCTCGCCGAACCGCTCCCGGACACGCCCGGGCGGCGCGCCGGGCTGCTGCGGGGCGCGACCGGGCCCGCGCTGTTCCTGCTGCGGCGGTACGAACGGACCGGCGAGCCGGCCCTGTTGGCCGCGGCCGGCGAGGCGCTGCGCCGGGACCTGGACCGCTGTGTGGTGCAGAAGGGCGGCGGTCTGGAGGTCGACGAGGGCTGGCGCACGCTCCCCTATCTCGGCGACGGCAGCGCGGGGATCGGGCTGGTCCTCGACGACTGGCTCGCCCACGGCACCGACGAGAGCGGGGTCTTCGAGCGGGCCCGCGCGGCCGTCCTGACCGCCGCCACCTCACGCTTCTACGCCCAGCCCGGCCTCTTCCAGGGCCGCGCCGGGATGATCCTGCACCTCGCCCGGACCGGCGCCGACCCGGTACGGCTCGCCGCCCAGGTCGACGGGCTCGGCTGGTTCGCGATGGCCTACCAGGGCCAACTCGCCTTCCCCGGACACCAGATGATGCGGCTCTCCATGGACCTCGGCACCGGAACCGCCGGGTGCCTGCTGGCGCTGACCGCCGCCCTCGACGGCGGCCGCGCCGCCCACCTGCCGTTCCTCCCGCCGCCGCCACCGGCGGCCCCCGCACGCGGCTCCGCACACTGACGGAGCCGTGACACAACCCCGTCCCCAACAACACCGGGGGGACCGCTCGGTCCCCGGAAAGGACACGCTATGGCCCTTCTCGACCTGCAGACCCTGGAGTCCGAAGAGCGTCACGACGGCGGCGGCGCCAGCACGGTGAGCCTCCTGTCGTGTGTGTCGGCGGCGAGCGTCCTGCTCTGTCTCTGACCAGCACCGCGAACCCGGCTCCGGGCGGCCCTCTCCTGCGGGAGGGGCCCGTCCGGGGCCTTCGCCCGAAGCCGTCGACCGAGGCGAGGCCCCCGCCCGATGACAGCACCTGCACCTGCACCTGCACCGGAACCGGCACCAACCCCTTCTCCTCCCCCAGACCTTGTGCGCACCGCCATGCGCCACGCCCGGGTGCGCTGTGCCGTCCTGTGCCTGGTGAGTACGGCCGCCACCGCGGCGGGGCTGCTGCTGCCCGCCGTGCTGGGCCGGACCCTGGACCTGCTGCTGGCGGGCGATCCCGCGGCCGGCTGGGTGGGCCGGGCCGCCGCCCTGGTGCTGCTGCTCGCCCTGCTGGACGCCTGCGCGAGCGTGCTCGCCGGGACCGTTGACGCACGGGCCACCGCCGGGCTGCGCGGCCGGGTGACCGCGCATGTGCTGGCCCTCGGGCCGCGCGCGCTGACCCGGTTCGGCGCCGGGGACCTGGTCGCCCGGCTGGTCGGGAACGCCGCACAGGCCGGCACCGGGCCCGCCGCGCTCGCCGCGCTGCTGGCCGCGTTCGCCGGTCCGGTCGGGGGCGTGGTCGCGCTCGGCGTCGTCGACCCGTGGCTGGCGGCCGTGTTCCTGGCCGGGGCACCCGTACTCGCCCTGCTGCTGAGGGCGTTCACCCGGGACACCTCGGCGTGCGTGGCCGAGTACCAGCGGGAACAGGGCCGGATCGCGAGCGGGCTGGCGGAGGCGGTCGACGGCAGGCGGACCATCGCGGCGGCCGGCCTCCAGGACCGGGAGACGGCCCGGGTCCTTCGACCGCTGCCCGCACTCGGCCGTGCGGGGCACCGGATGTGGCGGGTGCAGGGCCGGGCGGCCGCCCAGGCGGTCACCGTGGGCCCGCTGCTCCAGCTCGCCGTCGTGGCGGTGGCGGGCTTCCTGCTCGCCCGGCACCGGATCTCGGTCGGCGAGGTCCTCGCCGCCTCCCGCTACGCGGTCCTCGCGACCGGTGTCGGCGTGCTGGTCGGCCGGCTCGCCGCCCTCACCCGGGCCCGCGCGTCGGCGCGGCGCCTGGCCGAGGTGACCGGGTACCCCGCGCCCGCCCACGGCACCCGCCCGCTCCCGCCGGGCCCCGGCCGCCTGGAACTGCGCGGGGTCGCGGCCCACCGGGGCGGCCGCGCCGTCCTCGACGGCGTCGATCTGACCGTCCCCGGCGGCACCGTCCTCGCGGTCGTCGGCCGCTCGGGCACCGGCAAGTCCCTGCTGGCCGGGCTCGCGGGCCGGCTCACCGACCCGGACGCCGGAGAGGTCCTCCTCGACGGCGTTCCGCTGCCCGCGCTCCCCCACGACGAGCTGCGCCGGGCCGTCACCTACGCCTTCGCCCGCCCGGCCCTCCTCGGTACGACCGTCGGGGACACCATCGCCTTCGGCCTCACCACCCCCTCCCCCGCCGAGGTCGGCTCCGCCGCCGGCCGGGCCCGGGCCGACGCCTACATCCGCCGACTGCCCGACGGCTGCGCGACCCGGCTCACCGACTCCCCGCGCTCCGGCGGCGAGGCCCAGCGTCTGGGCCTCGCCCGGGCCTTCGCCCACCCCGGACGGCTGCTGATCCTCGACGACGCCCTCTCCAGCCTGGACACGGTCACCGAACACCACATCACCGAGTCCCTGCTGGCCCCGGGCCCCGGACCGACCCGCCTGATCGTCGCCCACCGCGCGGCGACGGCGACCCGCGCGGACACGGTGGCCTGGCTGGACGGGGGGCGGATCCGGGCGCTGGGAACCCACGCGGAGCTGTGGCAGGACCCGGAGTACCGGGCGGTGTTCGGGACGCGGCCGGCCGAGGAGCCCACCCGATGACCGGCCGACCGCTCCGGGCGCCCGACCGCGTTCGCGGCACGGCTGCCCGAGCAGCCCACCCGATGACCGGCCGACCGCGCCGGGCGCCCGACCGTGTACGGGGCACGGCTGCCCCTGCAGCCGGCGCGGCGACCGGCCGACCGCTCAGGGCGCACGGCCGCGTTCGGATGCCCGTGAGCGAGGAGCCCGCGACATGACCGGCCGGCTGCTCCAGCTGCGTCCGGCCGTGCTGGCGCGGCTCGCGTTCTGGTCGGTGCTGGAGGCCGGGCAGACCTTCCTGCTCGGATACGCCCTGGCCCGCGCGCTGGACGCGGGGTTCCTGGCCGGGGACGCCAGGACCGGCCTGCGGTGGCTCTTGACGGCCGCGCTCGGCGTGGGTGTCGGGGCGTTCGGGACCCGCCGGGTGTACGGGGTGGTCGCCGACCTGGTGGAGCCGGTGCGGGACCGGCTGGTGGCGGGGGTGGTGGCGCGCGGGGTGCGGGACGGGGACCGAGGGGCGCTGTCGGGGCTGACCCAGCAGGTGGAGATCGCCCGGGACACCCAGGCGGGACTGGTGATGGTGTCCCGTTCGTTCGTGTTCACGGTCGCCGGCGCCCTCGCCGGGCTCTGCGCCCTCGCGCCGCCGCTGCTGCTGGTCGTCGTGCCCCCGCTCCTCGCCGGCCTGGGCCTGTTCGCGGCGGCCCTGCGCCCGCTGGCCCGCAGGCAGGAGGCCTTCCTGGTCGCCGACGAGGCCCTAGCGGCAGAGCTGGGCGAGGTGTGCCCGGGGCTGCGGGACGTCACGGCGGCGGGCGCCGAGGAGTACGTGGCCGAGCGTGTCGGGGAGCGCGTCGACGGCGAGTTCCGGGCCGCGAGGGCGCTGGCCCGGTGGAGCGTCGTACGGGTGGCGGCACTGGCGGTCGGCGGCCAGCTGCCCCTGGTGCTGCTGCTCGCCACCGCCCCCTGGCTGCTCGCCCACGGCGTGACCGCGGGTGCCCTGGTCGGCGCGCTCGCCTACGTCACCCAGTCCCTGCTGCCCGCCCTGCAGAACCTCGTACACGGCCTGGGCACCAGCGGAGCCCGCCTCACGGTGGTGCTGCGCAGACTCCGCCCACCCCCGGACGCCGGCGCCCCCACCGGCGCCACCGACACCGCGGCCTCCGACACGTCCGACGAGGCCCCAGCTGCTCCGTACGCCGGCAGGTCCGTCAAGGCCGTCGGCACCCCGGATGCCGATCCACCCGCCAAGACCCCCGGCACCTCGGACTCCGGCAGATCGACCGAAGCCCCCGGCACCCCGGACTCCAGCACATCCGCCAAAGTCTCTGGCGCTCCGTACGCCTACACGTCCGTCAAGGCCGCCGGTGTCCCGAGCTCCGGCGTCCCGGGCGCCGGTGTCCCCGCGCTCGCCCTCGCCGCGGTCAGCTTTGCCTACGGGCCGGCGAGCACCCCTGTCCTCGACGGGCTCGACCTGTGTGTCGCGCACGGTGGTCACCTCGCCGTCGTGGGGCCGAGTGGGATCGGCAAGTCGACGCTCACCGCGGTGGCCGCCGGGCTGCTGACCCCGGCCCACGGCGAGATCCGGGTGTGCGGGCACCCCGTGCCCGGGGCCCGGGCGGCCGCGCTGAGGGTGCTGATCCCGCAGGAGGCGTACGTCCACACGGGCACCTTCGCCGAGAACCTCGGGCTGCTGCGGCCGGACCCCGTCCCGGAGCCGGAGCTGCTGGCCGCCGCCGAGGCGGTCGGGCTCACCTCGCTTCTGGAGCGGTGCGGCGGCCCGGACGCCCCGGTGCACCCGGCGGAGCTGTCGGCGGGCGAGCGGCAGCTGATCGCCCTCACCCGCGCCTACCTCTCCCCCGCGCCGCTCGCCCTGCTCGACGAGGCCACCTGCCATCTCGACCCGGAGGCCGAGGCCCGTGCCGAGCGCGCCTTCGCCCGACGGCCCGGCGGCAGCCTGGTGGTGGTCGCGCACCGGATCTCCTCCGCCGGCCGTGCCGAGCGGATCCTGGTGATGGACGGCCCGCGCACCGCGTACGGCACCCACGAGGAACTGTTGCGCACCTGCGCCCTCTACCAGGACCTGGTGGCTCCGGCCCGGCCGCCCGCGCCCCGCTGAACAGGGTTCACAGCCACCCCTCGCCCTGGGAGATCCGGATCGCGTCGACGCGGTTGCGGGCGCCGGTCTTGCGGGTGATCGCGGCCATGTAGTTGCGGACCGTCCCGTGGGACAGGTGCAGGCTCCCGGCTATCTCCGCGATGGACGCCCCGCCGGCCGCCAGCTCCAGCACGCTCAGCTCCCGTCTGGTGAGCGGGATCTCGGCGGCCTTGAGGAATCCGAAGCCCAGCGAGTCGTCGACGAAACGTTCCCCCTCGGCGGCGCACCGAATCGCCCGCACCAGCCGTTCCGGCGCGCCTTCCTTGTCGACGTAGCCCAGCGCCCCCGCCTCGGCGGCCCGTTTCAGCAATCCGGGTCTGTTCGCACCGGCAAGCACGACCAGCCGCGGCGGGCTGGTGCCGGGGTCCCCCGGACGCAGGTCGGCCAGCGGTGGCACACCGTGGGTGCCGGAGCTGTCGAGGTCCGCCGCGCACACGTCCGGCCGGACCGCCCGGACCCGCCCCCGTGCGCTGTGCCACGGCGTGTCGTCCACACGGAGCCCCGGTTCCCGGCGTAACCACTCCGCCAGGACCGACCTCACCAGACACGCGTCGTGCACCAGAAGTACCCGGATCACCGCCGCCCCCTCAGCCCTTCTTCGGCTCTTCGGTTCATGGTGTTGAACGCGTGCCCCATTCTTGGCGTCCGCGACCGTTCATGGGCACGAAGTTCCGGCCATCAAGGTGCGCGGGGGCGCACGCCCGGCGCAGTTACGCCGCCGCGCGCTTCGGCTGCGGGGGAATGTGCCGGGGCGAACGGGGTACGCGGAGGCGGCCCGGCGCGGGGGTCTGTACCGCTCCCGCCGTGCACCGGTCGCCACTACGAGGGAGTCTTGACCCCGAGGACGTGACGCGCGGCCGGACGAGGAGGTGGTCGGGCGTGTCCGACAGGATGGGGGCCCCTCCCGCGCCGGTGCCGCCGGGCCTGGAAGGCGCGGCGGCCGACGCGACCCGGTCCGGCCGGCCGCCGCTGCTGTCGTTCGCGCTGGCCTCGTTGCTGGAGGAGGTCAGGGCGCAGTCCGGCGCGATCTATCTCCTCGCCGCCGACGAGCCGGTCCTGGAGATGGCGGTGACGGCGGGGCTGCCCCGGGCCTTCGTGGCGCCCTGGGAGCGGGTCGGGCTGAGCACACCGATCCCGGTGGCGGAGGCGGTACGCGAGCGGCGTTTGGTGTGGGTGGGCGGCGAGGAGGACATGGCGCGCCGGTATCCGCGGATCGCGGTGGTGCTGCCCTATCCGTTCGCGCTCGCCGCGCTGCCCGTGGCGACGGCGGACACCGTGTACGGAGCGCTGTACGTGACCTGGCCCGGTTCGCATCCGACGGTGCTCTCCGACCGCGAGCGGGCGGAGCTGACCGCGGCGGCCGACCGCCTGGCGAAGCGGCTGGCACGGGCCGCCCGGGACCACCGTGCGGCGCGGGCCGAGCCGGATCTGCTGGCGGCGCCGGCCTCCGGGGTGGCGGGCACGCTGGGCACGGTGGAGGCGGCGCGGATGGTGGCGCGGCTGCCGTACGGGCTGGTCTCGCTCGATCTGCACGGGCGGGTCGCCTTCGCCAACGCGGCGGCGGCCGAGCTGCTCGGCGTCCAGGTCGGCGATCTCCTCGGCACCCAGCCGTGGGTGTCGGTGCCCTGGCTGAACGACCCGATGTACGAGGACCGCTACCGGGCGGCGCTGTTCAGCCAGCATGTGACGTCGTTCGTGGCGCTGAAGCCGCCGGGCGACTGGCTGTCGTTCCGGATGTATCCGAGCAGGGCCGGGCTGACCACCCGGATCAGCCGTGCGCGGGCGGTCGCCGAGATGGTGGGCGGACTGCCGCGTGCGGACGCGGCGCCCGGTTCCCGGCTGGTCACCATCTCGCAGGTGCTGAGCCTGGCCGGGGCGCTCACGGAGGCCGTCGGCGTGCAGGACGTGGTGCAGCTGGTGGCCGACGAGGTGGCCCCGGCCGTCGGCAGCCAGGCTCTGGTGGTCCTCGGGTCCCGGGGCGGGCGGCTGCACGTCCTCGGGCAGCGCGGGTACGACGATCCACGCACCGTCGAGCGCTTCGACGGCCTGCCCCTGGCCGAACGGACACCCGGCACCCATGTCCTGAACACCGGCGTGCCCGCGTTCTTCGAGTCGAAGCAGCAGCTGGAGCGGTTGTATCCGGGCCGGAACGAGGCCCCGGACGGGTTCGCCGCCTGGGCGTATCTGCCGCTGATCGCGTCCGGCCGGCCGGTGGGCACCTGTGTCCTCGCCTACGCCGAGCCGCATGCCTTTCCCGCGGACGAACGCGCGGTGCTGACCAGTCTCGGCGGGCTGATCGCGCAGGCGCTGGAGCGGGCCCTGCTCTACGACGCGAAGAACCAGCTGGCGCACGGACTCCAGGCGGCCCTGCTGCCGCACTCCCTGACCCCGCCGGCCGGCATCGAGGCGGCCGCGCGCTATCTGCCGGCCATGCACGGCATGGAGATCGGCGGCGACTTCTACGACCTGGTGCCGACCCGGCCGCTGGCGGCGGCGGTGATCGGGGACGTCCAGGGGCACAACGTGACGGCGGCCGGGCTGATGGGCCAGATCCGCACCGGGGTCCGGGCCTTCACGACCGTCGGACAGGCGCCGGAGGAGGTGATGCGGAGCACCAACCGGCTCCTCATCGACCTCGGGGCGGATCTGTTCGCGAGCTGTCTGTACCTGCGGCTGGATCCGGAGCGGGGGCGGGCGGTGATGGCCCGGGCCGGGCATCCGCCGCCGTTGCTGAGACGCCCGGACGGGCGGGTGCGCGTGCTCGACCTGGCCGGCGGCCCACTGCTCGGCATCGACGCGGAGGCGACGTACCCGACCACCGAGGTGTCGCTGGCGCCGGGCTCGGTGCTCGCCCTCTACACCGACGGGCTGGTCGAGTCGCCCGGTGTGGACATCGAGGACGCGCTGGTCGATCTGGGCGAACTGCTCGCGGAGAACGGCGACCAGCCGCTGGACAAGCTCGCCGACACGCTCGTGCGGCACAGTGCGGCGGCGCACGAGCGTGTCGACGACGTTGCGGTGCTCTTGCTCAGAGCACGTCCCCTCGGCTGACGGCGGCGGGGTGCGATGCGGTCCGGCCCTCCCGCCGGAGGGCCGGACCGTCCACCACCGGCCGGAACCGCTTGCGGGACTGGCGGTGGGTCAGTGGGACGACGAACCGTCGTTGACCGACGAGCCGTCGTTCGCACCGGTCCCGGACTGGTCACCGGCGCCGGTCTCGTCGCCGGTGCCCGTCTGGTCGCCCGTGCCGCTCTGGTCGCCCACGCCGCTCTGGTCACCGGCCGTCGCGGACGGGTCGGCGGTGCCGCCGATCTGGTCGCCACCGGCCTGGTCGCCGGCGCCGGCGCCGTTCTCGTCGCCGGCCGTGGCGGACGGGTCGGCCGTGGCACCGGCGTCACCGGCGCCCGCGCCCGCGTCGCCGAGGGTCGCGCCGGTCGCCTGGAGGGCGGTGGTCACCGGCTGGAAGAAGGTCTCGCCGCCGGAGGTGCAGTCGCCGCTGCCGCCGGACGTCATGCCGACCGCGCCGCCGTCCTGGGTGAACAGCGAGCCGCCGCTGTCGCCGGCCTCGGCGCAGACGTTGGTCTGGATGAGACCGGTGACGGTGTCGACGCCGTTGGGGTCGGTCTCGCTCTGGAAGTTCACGGTGGCGTCGAGGCCGGTGACCTGACCGTCGTGCAGACCGGTGGTGGAGCCCATCCGGAACACGGTCTCGCCGACGGTGGCGTCGACGGCCTGGTTGATGGCGACGGTCTGGCCGTTGCCGACGTTGACCTCGCTCGGCGCCTGGGTGGTTGCGTCGTTGTACTTGACGAGCGAGAAGTCACCGTTGCCGGGGAACTGCGCCTGGTCCACGGTGGCGATCGGCTGGCCGGTCTCGGAGTCGGACCAGTCCTTGGCCGCGACGCCGCAGTGACCGGCCGTCAGGAAGGCGGGACTGCCGTCCGAGGCAGTCACGTTGAAGCCGAGGGAGCAGCGCACGGTGCCGTCGGCGACCTGGGAGAAGATGGCGTCGCCGCCGGAGACGAGGGGCTTGAAGGTGCCCGACGACTTCTTGAGGGTCGCCATGTTCGAGCCGAGGCTCTGCACCGTCGACTCCAGCGTTTCCCACTTGGTGCCGGTGACGGTGCTGTCGGCGGTGACCACGACCTTGTTGGTCTTCGGGTCGACGGCCCAGGCGGTGCCCGGGATGGTCGCCTTGGACTTCAGGGTGCCGGCGACCGCCGCCAGCTCGGAGTTGCTGTTCTGCACCTGGCGGACGACCGCGCCGGCCTTCTCCGCCTGGACGGCTATGTTGTCGTCGCCGTTGATGACGTTGACGACGAGCTGCTGCTTGCCACTGTCGTAGTAGGAACCGGCGAAGGCCTGGCCGAGCAGGCCCTGGAGCTGCGTGGCAAGATCCGAGGCGTCGGTCGCCGACTTGAGCGTCTTGGGAGCGGTGGCGCCGGAGGCGTTGTCCTGAGACGCGTTGGCCATCGGCAGCAGGAAGGCCGCGGCTCCGAGCGCCGCGACACCGCCCACCGCGATAGCGGCCTTGCGCTTCGGAATTCGCTTGTGACTCAAACTTCTCGACCTCCAAGGACGGAGTGTCTGCCGTGTTCGGGCAGTCGTTCGTGAGCGGCGCCTGGATGGCCATAGGTACGGGCGGGTCACGTGGTGCGTTCAATTCCGTTTCTTGACTTCCTTTGACCGAAGGCGAATCGGCCACGCCGCGCGGGTCCCGGGCCGGTAGCGCGTGCCTGCCGCGGGCCCGGGAACTTTCCCTCATATGGCGATGACCACCACCGAAGCCGACAGGATCCTCTCCGCCGACTTCGCCCCCTGGGTGTTCGATCGGGGGCTGTTCGTCGAGGCGGCGGGCGAGGACCGGGCAGTACTGCGTCTGCCCAGGTCGGACCGGTTGTCCCGGGAGGGCGGCGGCCTGTCGGGGCGGGCGCTGACGGCGGCGGCCGACACGGCGACGGTGATCGCGGCCCCCGTGGCCCGGTGCGGCTCCGTGCCGATGACGACGGTTCAGCAGTCGACGTCGTTCCGGCGCGCGGTGACCGGTTCGGATGTCCTGATCGAAGCGGTGCTCGCCGAACTCGGGCACCGGACGGCGTTCGCCGACATCACGATGAGCGACGAGCGGTCGGGGGCGCCGGCGGTCCGGGCGAGCACGGTCTACGCACTCCTGGGGTGACCACCCGCACCCCGAAACGACACGATCGGCATTCGATCACTCACTTTCCGTAGCGATCACGTACCGGAATCCTTGCTTCAGGGAATCTGCACATCCCATACCCAAGCAAGTCACGGGGAGCGGCGTATCTGCACAATCCCGCGCCCCCTGCCGTGCCTTTGGCGCGGAGTGTCGGATTCGCCGCCGGCCGGGCAAGCCGTGCGGCAGCGGCGAAGTCGTGCGGTGTGTGAAGGAGTCGCCGACAAGACGTGCCCGCGCCTGCACGGATAAGCCCCTGTGGGACACAAGTGCCCAGGTGAGACGCATGGTTGATTGGATGCGCGGACCGCGGGCGTGCTTTGATCCATCGCACCGCGGGGTCGCCACGGTCTCCCGGAGACGGGCGCCCGGCGCCTGCGGTCGCGGCCATCCGTACTGTCCCCATAGGGCCGTTGGGGGGCCGCTCTCCCCCTTGTGAATATCCATATGAAGGGAAGTTCCATCATGAACTCCACCCCCCAGGTTGAGACCGTCGAGATCTCCGACGCCGAGCTCGACAACGTCTCCGGCGGTCTGGCCCTGAACGCCCTCGGCACCGTCACCGGCCTGGTGGACGGCGTTGCCCCGGTTTCCGGCCTGGTCAACACGGTTGTCGGCACCGTCGAGGGTGTCACCGGCCTGAACACCC
The DNA here is from genome assembly GCF_055567535.1 of Streptomyces sp. NPDC026538. Taxonomy (NCBI): domain Bacteria; kingdom Bacillati; phylum Actinomycetota; class Actinomycetes; order Kitasatosporales; family Streptomycetaceae; genus Streptomyces; species Streptomyces sp. NPDC026538. Next base: position 127,352 of record NZ_JBVHQG010000013.1, on the reverse strand, counting down.
AGCCGGTCACCAACCTGGTCGCCGGTCTCTGACCGCACCTCGTTGCCGCTGAGTCCCGGAGCCGTACCCCGGCCCCGGGGCTCTCGGGTGTTTTGAGGCACCCTCCGAGACACCCCTTTCACCAGCGTCTCTCCCACAGGTGAGGGAAGTTCCGTGCAGTTCCGCCAACAGGCCCTCGCCAAGCTCCAGTCACCGGAGGAGCTCGATCTTCCGGTGCGTTTCGCCCGTCCGCAGGGCTGGCTCGCGCTGTCCGTCTCGGTCGTCGTGATGGCGGCCGCCTCGGTGTGGGCGGTGACCGGTTCGGTCGCCTCCACGGTGAGCGCGCAGGCCATCCTGACCCACGGTCAGGGCAGCTACATCCTGCAGAGCCCGGTCGCCGGGCAGGTCACGGCCGTCCTCGCACGGCAGGGCGAACGGCTGCCGGCCGACGCCCCCGTCCTGAAGGTCCACACCAGCCAGGGCGACTCGGTGGTGCGCACGGTCGCCGCGGGCCGCATCAGCGCACTCGCCGCCACCATCGGGCAGATCATCCAGACCGGTGCGAACGTCGCCGCCGTGGAGAAGATCGCGCACGCCTCGGACCCGCTCTACGCGACGGTCTACGTCCCCGCCGAGAACGCCTCCGCCATCCCCGCGAACGCCCCGGTCGACCTGACCGTGTCGTCGGTGTCGACACAGGAGTACGGAGTGCTGCGCGGCCATGTGAAGTCGGTGGACCGAGCCGCCCAGTCGGCCCAGTCGATCTCCGCGTTCCTCGGCGACAGCCAGCTCGGCGAGCAGTTCAGCAAGAAGGGCCGCCCGGTGGCGGTCCTGGTCCGGCTGGACCCGTCGAGGAAGACGAAGAGCGGCTACAAGTGGTCCTCGGCGGACGGACCGCCGTTCACGCTCGACTCCATGACCCTGGCCTCGGGTGCGATCCGGCTGGCCGACCAGCACCCCGTCGATTGGCTGCTCCCGTGACCACCGCCCAGGAGACCCAGGAGACCCGCGGCCGCCGGCGCGCCGCGCCGCCCAAGCGACCGGTGCCCAAGGGCCGCGGCCGCACGGTCCGCACCCCCAGCGTGCTGCAGATGGAGGCCGTCGAGTGCGGCGCCGCCTCTCTCGCCATGGTCCTCGGCCACTACGGCCGCCATGTCCCGCTGGAGGAGCTGCGGATCGCCTGCGGTGTCTCCCGCGACGGCTCGCGCGCCAGCAACCTGCTGAAAGCGGCGCGCAGTTACGGCCTCACCGCCAAGGGCATGCAGATGGACCTGGCCGCCCTCGCCGACGTTCAGGCCCCGGCGATCCTGTTCTGGGAGTTCAACCACTACGTCGTCTACGACGGCATGGGCCGCCGCTTCGGCCGCCGCGGCGTCTTCGTCAACGACCCCGCCAAGGGCCGCCGGTTCGTGCCCATGGAGGAGTTCGACGGCAGCTTCACCGGCGTCGTACTGGTCCTGGAGCCGGGCGACGGCTTCGAACGGGGCGGCCGCAAGCCCGGTGTCCTCGGCGCGATGCCGGCCCGGCTGCGCGGCACCGCGGGCACCATGCCGGCGGCGGTGCTGGCCAGCCTGCTGCTGGTGGTCGTGGGCGCGGCGGTGCCCGCGCTCAGCCGCCAGTACATCGACATGTTCCTCATCGGCGGTCAGACCTCGCTGCTCGGCGTGCTGTTCGCCGCGATGGGCACCTGTGTCCTGCTCACCCTGGCCCTGACCTGGCTGCAACAGGCGAACCTGCTGCACGGCCGGATCGTCTCCTCCACCCTGTCCAGCGCCCGCTTCCTGCGCCATCTGCTGCGGCTGCCGGTGACCTTCTTCTCCCAGCGCAGCCCGGCCGACCTGGTCCAGCGCCTGCAGTCCAACGACCAGGTCGCCGAGACCCTGGCCCGTGACCTCGCGGCGGCCGGCGTGGACGCGGTGGTCGTCATCCTCTACGCGGTGCTCCTCTACACCTACGACGCCCAGCTCACCTACCTCGGCATCGGCGTGGCCCTGCTGAACATCGTGGCGATGCGGTTCGTCGTACGGCTGCGCGCGACCCGGACCGCCAAGCTGCGCGCGGACACCGCCCGGCTCACCAACACCTCCTACACCGGCCTCCAGCTGATCGAGACGATGAAGGCGACCGGCGGCGAGGACGGCTACTTCCGCAAGTGGGCCGGGCAGCACGCGAGCACGCTGGAGGAACAGCAGCGGCTGGGGGTGCCCAGCGCCTGGCTCGGGGTGGTGGCCCCGACGCTCGCCACCCTCAACAGCGCGCTGATCCTGTGGATCGGCGGGATGCGCGCGGTCGAGGGCGGTATCTCGGTCGGCCTCCTGGTCGCCTTCCAGTCCCTGGTCACCCGCTTCACCGCACCGCTCACCCGGCTGAACGGCGTCGCGGGCCGGATCCAGGACTTCGCGGCGGACGTGGCCCGTCTGAAGGACGTGGAGAGCTTCCAGGCCGACCCGATCTACGCCCGTCCCGGCGCCGGCGACTCCACCCGTCGGCTGCAAGGCCATGTCGAGCTGGAGAACATCACCTTCGGCTACAGCCCGCTCGACAAGCCGCTGCTCACCGGCTTCGACCTGACCGTCGGGCCGGGCCGCCAGGTGGCCCTGGTGGGCGGCTCGGGCAGCGGCAAGTCGACGGTCTCCCGGCTGATCTCGGGCCTGTACGCCCCCTGGGAGGGCGTGATCCGCATCGACGGGCAGCGCCTGGAGGACATTCCGCGCGGCGCGCTCGCCGCCTCCGTCTCCTTCGTCGACCAGGACGTCTTCCTCTTCGAGGGCTCGGTACGCGACAACGTGGCGCTGTGGGACCCGTCGATCCCGGACGAGGCGGTGGTGGAGGCGCTGCGGGACGCGGCGCTGTACGACGTGGTGACGCGCCGGCCCGGCGGCATCCACAGCAGGGTCGAGCAGGACGGCCGTAACTTCTCCGGCGGCCAGCGCCAACGCCTGGAGATCGCGCGGGCGTTGGTGCGCAGGCCCAGCATCCTCGTGCTCGACGAGGTGACCAGCGCGCTGGACGCGGAGACCGAGCTGACCGTCATGGACAACCTGCGCCGGCGCGGCTGCGCCTGTGTGGTGATCGCGCACCGGCTGAGCACGGTCCGCGACAGCGACGAGATCGTCGTGCTCCAGCACGGCACGATCGTGGAGCGCGGGCGGCACGACGCGTTGGTGGCACACGGCGGGGCGTACGCCGCGCTGGTCAGGGAGCGATGAGATGACGACCGCAGACGACGGCGACCTCGTTCTCGGCGCGCTCGGCTCACTGGGCGCCCGGATCGACTGCACCGGTTTCAACCGGCTGGACCTCGAAGGGCCGCAGGTGCTGTGGCTGGTGGTGTCCGGCGCCCTGGACCTGTTCGCGGTGGACGCCGAACAGCAGGGTCAGTGGCACCACCTGGGCCGGCTGGAGGCGGGCGCTCTGCTGCTCGGTCCGGTCGCCGGACCCCAGCACACCCTGGTGGCCCGCCCGTTGCGGGACTGCGTGGTCCACCGCATCGGCCTGCGCGAGCTGTACCAGCCCGCCGCCACCCAGACCTGGTCCTACGACGAGTACGGCAACCCCCAGTACGTGCCGCCGACCACCAGCCCCCTGGAGTACGCACTGGCACTGGGCGTCGGCCGCGGCCTGTCGATCCTCTTCCAGGCCCCGATGGCCGCCGGCGAGCGCGCCGCGGCCCCCACCGACGACGACGTCTTCTGGATGCAGGTGCCGCCGGGCAGTGCGCAGTACGGCTCGCTGTACGGCGCGGAGGCGGCCGCCGACCTGCTGATGGACCCCGCCCTGTGGCAGAGCATGGTCGACCAGCAGTACCGGCTGCTCACCACGCTGGACCGATGGATCGAGCAGCTGGAGCGCACCCACGAGACCCGCACCGCGGCCGGTATCAAGGCCGGTGAGGCGGTCCGCGCCCAGGCCGACCGGACGCTGCTGGCCTCCATCGGCAAGGCGGCCAAGCGTACGACCGCCGCCGATGCCGACGCTTCCTACGCGGCCTGCAAGCTCGTCGCCCAGGCGGCCGGCATCACCCTCGCCGAGCCCGCGCAGAGCGGCACCGAGAGCGACCGTGTCGATCCGGTCGAACGGGTGGCCCTGGCGTCCCGGGTGCGTATCCGGGCGGTACGCCTGGACGGCCGCTGGTGGCGGGAGAACGTGGGCCCGCTCGTCGGTCATCGTGCCCTGTCCGGGGCCCCGGTCGCGTTGCTGTGGCGGCGCGGCGGCTATGTCGCCGTGCATCCGGCGACCGGCCGGGAGACGCCGATCGAGAAGGCGAACGCGGCGGAGTTCGAGCCGCGCGCGGTGATGTTCTACCGCCCGCTGCCCGACAAGGCGCTCACCCCGCTCGGCCTGCTCCGGTTCAGCCTGCGCGGCACCCGCGGCGACCTCGGCGGTCTGCTCCTGGCCGGGCTGGTGACCGTCGCGATCGGCTCACTGGTGCCGATCGCGACCGGCAAGGTGCTGGGCGAGTACGTACCGAAGGCCCAGACGAACCTGATCGTGCAGGTCTGTCTGGCGGTGATGATCAGCGCGGTGGTGTCGGCCGCGTTCACGCTTCTGGAGAACCTCACCATCCTCCGTCTGGAGGGCCGGATCGAGGCCACCCTCCAGCCGGCCGTGTGGGACCGGCTGCTGCGGCTGCCCACGAAGTTCTTCACCCAGCGCTCGACCGGTGAGCTGGCCAGCGCGGCGATGGGCATCAGCGCCATCCGCCGGCTGCTGGCGGGCGTCGGCCCGGTGGTCGCCCAGTCGGTGACGGTCGGTGCGATGAACCTGGGCCTGCTGTTCTGGTTCAGCGTCCCGATGGCGCTGGCGGCGCTCGGCATGCTCGTCGTCATCGGCGCGCTGTTCCTGGGGCTCGGGCTGTGGCAGGTGCGCTGGCAGCGCAAGCTCGTGGTGCTCGGCAACAAGCTGAACAACCAGGCCTTCCAGACCCTGCGGGGCCTGCCCAAGCTGCGGGTGGCAGCGGCCGAGAACTACGCGTACGCGGCCTGGGCGGGCGAGTTCGCGCGCAGTCGTGAGCTCCAGCAGAAGGTGGGAAGGATCAAGAACCTCACCAGCGTGCTGGGGTCGGTCTACCTCCCGGTCTGCACCCTGCTGATGTTCATGCTGCTCGCGGGCCCGGCGAAGGGCGCCATGGACGCGGCGGCCTTCCTCACCTTCAACACGTCGGTGACGATGCTGCTCACCTCGGTCACCCAGCTGACCGGTTCCTTCGTGTCGGCGGTGGCCGCGCTGCCGCTGTTCGAGGAGATCAAGCCGGTCCTGGAGGCCGCCCCCGAGGTGCGCACCGCCAGCACCCGCCCCGGCCCGCTGTCCGGCGGCATCGAGGCCCGCCGGCTCTCCTTCCGGTACTCCGACGACGGTCCGCTCGTCCTCGACGACGTCTCCTTCGAGGTGCGGCCGGGCGAGTTCGTGGCGGTCGTCGGCCCCAGCGGCTGCGGCAAGTCGACGCTGCTGCGGCTGCTGATCGGCTTCGACAAGCCGGTCTCGGGGAGCGTGCTGTACGACGGTCAGGACCTGGGCGCGCTCGACCAGTCCGCGGTGCGCCGGCAGTGCGGGGTGGTGCTCCAGCACGCCCAGCCGTTCACCGGTTCGATCCTGGACGTCATCTGCGGCACCGAGCCGTACACGCCCGAGGAGGCGATGGCGGCGGCCGAGATGGCGGGCCTCGCCGAGGACATCAAGCGGATGCCGATGGGGCTGCACACGATCGTCGCCGGCAGCGGGGCGATCTCGGGCGGCCAGCGGCAGCGGCTGATGATCGCCCAGGCGCTGATCCGGCGGCCCCGCATCCTCTTCTTCGACGAGGCCACCAGCGCCCTGGACAACGACACCCAGCGCACGGTCATCGAGAGCACCCGCAAGCTGAACGCCACCCGGATCGTGATCGCCCACCGGTTGTCGACGGTCATGGACGCCGACCGGGTGGTCGTGATGGAGGACGGCAAGGTCGCCCAGCAGGGCCCGCCGGCCCAGTTGCTCGCCGACACCGGCGGGCGGCTGCACGAGCTGGTGCGGCGGCAGCTGGCGTGACGGGTCAGGCGTCGAGGCCGGGGATGGGGGCGCCGGAGGGGATCCCGGCGTCCAGATACGCGTCGTAGAACTCCCGCCAGTCGGCGGCGTCCTCGGAGTGCGGACCCGCGTGTCCCTCGCCGCGGGCCAGAGCGTCCAGGGCGAGCAGGCACACCTCCCAGCCGGCGCCGTTGCGGGCGGCCGCGTTCTCCTCGGCCAGCACCTGGGTCAGGGTGAAGCGGGTGCGCTTCTCGTCCAGCGCCTCCAGGTCGAAGCGCAGCTCGTCGCCGCCCCAGGTGAAGGACAGGTGCCGCGGTTGGTCGGCGGCGAGCACCGTGCCCGTGGCGTTCGCCTGGCGGGGGTCGCCGCTGAACCGGACGGTGCCGCCGTCGCGCGGCTCGATGTCGAGGCGGGACGGGAACCAGTGAGCGGACTCGTCCGGGTCGGTGACGAACCACCAGACGCGCTCGGCGGGGTGGTCGTAGGTACGGGTGAATCGGACGGCCGGCCGGCCGTCGTCGAGGGTGACATAGGTGCCGGTGAGTTCGGCGGCCATGGGGATCAGTCCTTCGAGGAGTGGGCGCTCGCTACCGTATTCCCGCTCTGACCTGCGGGTAACAGCCCCAGTCCGGACCGCGTGCGGGGCCTCGCCGCCGCCTCGTGGGGATCCCCGCCTTGCCCGTGCCGCGTGACCGGCGCAGTCTGGTCCCATGGGCGCTCAGGACGGCCCCACTCTCATCGCGTCCGTGCAGCGGGCCCTGCGCCTGCTGGAGGCGGTGAGTGCGCACGAGAACGGCGCGCCGGCGAAACAGCTGGCACGCGAGACGGAGCTGCCCCTGGCCACCGCCTACCACCTGCTGCGCACGCTGGTGCACGACGGGTACGTGCGGAAACTCGATGACGGCGGCTTCATCCTGGGCGACAAGGTGGAGTCCCTGTATTCGGCGGGCCACGTGCAGACGCAGCTGAGCCGTGTCCGTCCGGCGCTCGCCGCCCTGCGGGACGAGCTGTCCGCTGCCGCCTATCTCACCTTCTACGAGGACGGTGAGATCCGGGTCGCCGAGATCGTGGACGGCCCCCGTACTCCGCGGGTGGATCTGTGGGTGGGGTTCGAGGACGCCGGACATGCCACCGCGCTGGGCAAGTCCGTGCTGCGCGAGCTGGGCGCGGATGCCCGCCGGGACTATCTGGCCCGGCACCATCTCCCCGATCTGACACCGCGCACGATCACCAGTGTTCCGGAGCTGCTCCGCCGGATCGAGTCGTCCCCCTCGGCGCCGGCCGTCACAGACCTCGAGGAGTACGCGCTCGGTACGGTGTGCGTCGCCGTGCCCGTGTACTGCGGGGACATACTGGGCTCGCTCGGCGTCTCTCTGCCGGTGGAGCGCCAGGCCCAGCTGCGGGAGATTCCGGCGCGCCTGCTCCCGATCGCGAGCCGTGTGACCAGAAGTCTCTCGCTCACTATCTGAAATTCCGCTCCTTGTGGCTGCCACGCCCAACCCGTTTGCTTGATGAAACGGACATTCCGGATGTAACTGAGGCGAGGACTGCGGACGGAAACATGAGCCAGGCCCCCCATCACGACGGCGAACACACGTCGAGGCGCCTGTTCGGGAACCGTGTGCCCGGTGCCCGGCGACCGGGGCGCCGATGTGCCACCGGGCAGCCGGTCCCGGGACTGTCCCTGCTGCCGGTTCTGGTCGTCGCCGTCATCGTGCTCGTCGACAACACCGGAGGGGCGGGGATGATCTGGCTGCCCCTGCTGGCGGCGGGACCTGCGCTGGCCGCCGCCACCAACGGGCCGAGCGGGGTGCTCGGCGTCGGATTTCTCGCCGTGGTACTGGGCTCGACGCTGGGCATGGAGCAGGACGTTCCGGCTGGGGAGGCGGCAGCCGTACTGTCCGCCCTGCTGGCCGTCACCGCGGCGAGCGCCCTGGCCAGCGGGCTGCGTCGCCGTCGGGAGCGCGTGCTCGCCGCCGTACGCTCGGTCGCCGAAGCCGCCCAGCACGCACTGCTCCAGCCCGTCCCGGAGACCGTCGGTCCGTTCCGGGTGGCCGTCCGGTACAGCGCCGCCGCCGCGGAGGCCCGGATCGGCGGGGACCTCTACGCCCTGGTGTCCACCCCGCACGGCATCAGGCTGATCGTCGGCGACGTGCGCGGCAAGGGGCTGCCCGCGGTGGGGACCGCCGCACTCGTGCTCGGGGTGTTCCGCGAGGCCGCATACGACGAGCCCGACCTGCTGGCCGTCGTCGGCAGGATCGAGCGCAGCCTGGCCCGCAATCTCGGCCCGGACGACTTCGTCACCGCCGTGGTCGCCGGATGCCCCCGGTCGGGCCATCTGGAGGTCGTCAACTGCGGACACGCTCCCCCGCTGCTGATATCCGCCGCCGGAGACGTCACGGCGGTGGAACCCGCTCATCCCGCGCCCCCGCTCGGGCTGCGCGACCTTTCGGGTGAGGCGCCCCGCCTCCAGCACCTGTCCTTCACGGTGGGAGACCAGCTGCTGCTCTACACCGACGGGGTCACCGAGGCCCGCGATCACGCTCGCGCGTTCTATCCACTGGCCGAGGGCGTGGCGCGCCATGCGTCGGAGGACCCGGCGCACATGCTCACCGCGCTCCACAACGAGCTGCTGACCCACGTGGGCGGCCGGCTGCACGACGATGCCGCCCTGCTTCTGCTCCGCAAGCAGACCGCGGACGGCCAGATATCCGTGCCGGCCCCGGTGGAGGCCGCGCTCTAGAGGCCCTGCCCGGGGGCGATGTCGGCCCACCGGGTGATCCCGCCGGGGTGGACATGTATCCCGTGACGGGCCGCCAGGGCGTGGACGATCGTCTCGCCCCGGCCGTGCTCGTCCGGATCGATCCCGGCAGGGCACCACCCCGAGGGGAGCGCGGGCCCCGCGTCGGACACCTCGATACGCAGGGCGCGCTCACCGTCACCGGGTACCCGGGACAGCCGCAGCATGGCCGGGGGGCACGCGTGGATGATCGCGTTGGTCACCAGTTCGGACACCACCAGCAACGCGTCCTCGACGATCTCGGCGGACACGTTCCAGTCGGCGAGTACGGCCGCCGCGCGTCGGCGCACGGTCGAGACGGCCCCGGCGACGGGCGGTACCGGACACACGTGTTCGTATACCGGCCGATGGGGCGCCTTGAGTTGTACCGCCATGGTCTCTCCCGGTGGTCTGTCTGCCGGTACGGCGTCATATTCACGCATTCCGGCCTCATTGCAAGCTAAGGACTCAAACCAGGGCGGTCAATGAACGGCGGTCGCCATTACCGAACGCGGATCTTCCCGATGCCTCGGCGGCGGCCTCCCGCACGTGAAGCGAAGCGTCCGTGACGGTAATAGGCTCGCTTCATGGCCGGCCCAGTCCAGTCGATCGAACGGGCGGCGGCGATCCTGCGCCTGCTCGCCGGTGGGCCCCGCCGACTGGGGCTCGGCGAGGTGGCGGCCTCGCTCGGGCTGGCCAAGGGCACAGCCCACGGCATCCTCCGCACGCTCCAGCACGTCGACTTCGTCGAGCAGGACGCGGCGACCGGGAAATACCAGCTCGGAGCCGCCCTGCTGCACCTCGGCACCAGCTATCTGGACGTCAACGAGCTGCGCTCCCGCTCCCTGAACTGGGCGGATGCCCTCGCCGCCCGCAGCGGGGAGTCGGTTCGCCTGGGGACGCCCCTGGAAGGCAGCGTGCTCGTCGTTCACCACGTGTTCCGGCCGGACGACACCTTCCAGACCCTGGACGTGGGCTCGCTGCTGCCCCTGCACGCCTCCTCGCTCGGCAAGGTGCTGCTGGCCTACGGGACGGCGACGATCGACCCCGACCGGCATCCGGGCCTGGATACCTACACCCGGCACACCCTGGCCGATCGCGAGCAGCTCGCCCGCGCTCTCGCCGAGGCCCGGGAACTCGGTTGGGCCGCCGAGATCCAGGAGATGACCATGGGCGAGGCCGGGCTCGCCGCGCCGATCCGGGGGCACGGCGGCCTCGTCGTCGGCGCCATCGGGCTGTCCGGGCCGGTCGAACGGATCTGCGACAGCCAGGGCCGGCCCCGGCAGAGCCTGATCACCCTGACCCGTGATGCCGCGCGGGCGATCTCCAAAGATCTGGGAGCCGCCCGCTGGTAGGCCTGGCCGGCCGCCCCATCGCCCCGTCGGAAGGCAGACCCGATCATGGCCGAACGGTATGTAATGTCCATCGATCAGGGCACCAACTCGACCCGATGCATCCTGTTCGACCACCGCGGCCGACTGGTCTCGGTCGCGCAGAAGGAGCATCAGCAGCATTTCCCGAGGCCCGGCTGGGTCGAGCACGACGCCGTCGAGATCTGGCAGAACCTGCGGCGCATCGGACCCGAGGCGCTGGGCGGCGCCTGTGTCGACACGGAACAGATCGCCGCCATCGGCCTGGCCAACCAGCGGGAGACGACCGTGCTCTGGGACCGGCGGACCGGGGCCCCGCTCGGCCGGGCGATCGTCTGGCAGGACACCCGCACGGCGTCACTGGTCGAGGAGCTGAGACAGCGCCCCGGCGAGGAGTTCTTCCTGGAGCGGTGCGGTCTGCCGCCGTCGACCTACTTCTCCGCGCTGCGCATCCGCTGGCTGTTCGACCATGTCAAGGGTCTCGAGCAGCGCGCCGCGAACGGCGAGGTGCTGTGCGGAACGATGGAGAGCTGGCTGATCTGGAACCTCACCGGAGGGGCCGACGGCGGCCTGCACATCACCGACGTCACCAATGCCAGCCGCACGATGCTGATGAACATCCGCACGCTCACCTGGGACGACGAGTTGCTGGCCTTCTTCGGGGTGCCCCGCTCGATGCTGCCTGAGATCAGGTCTTCCGCCGAGACCTACGGCGAAGCCCGCTCGCTCTTCCCGGGTGTCGCCATCACGGCCACGCTCGGCGACCAGCAGGCCGCGCTCTTCGGCCAGACCTGCTTCTCCCCGGGCGAGGCGAAGTGCACGTACGGTACGGGCAGCTTCCTGCTGCTCAACACCGGCAGCGACATCGTGCGGTCCCGGCACGGACTCCTCACCACCGTCGCCTACAAGATCGACGACCAGCAGCCGGCCTACGCCCTGGAAGGGTCGATCGCGGTCACCGGAGCGCTCGTCCAGTGGTTCCGTGACCGCCTGGGTCTGATCAGCAGCGCTCCGGAGATCGAGACCCTGGCGCGGACGGTCGAGGACAACGGCGGCTGCTACATCGTCCCCGCCTTCTCAGGTCTGTTCGCACCGCACTGGCGCAGCGACGCACGCGGGGTCATCGTCGGACTCACCTCGTACATCACCAAGGGACACCTGGCGCGCGCGGTCCTGGAGGCCACCGGATGGCAGACACGTGAGGTCGTCGACGCCATGAACGCCGACTTCCCGGTCCCCCTCCGGCAGCTCAAGGTGGACGGCGGCATGACCGCGGACAACCTGCTCATGCAGTTCGTGGCGGACGTGCTCGACGTGCCTGTGGTGAGGCCCATGGTCGCCGAGACGGTCTCCCTGGGCGCGGCCTACGCCGCCGGGCTCGCCGCGGGCTACTGGCCGGACCTGGAAGTCCTGCGCCACAACTGGCACCGGGCCGCGCAGTGGCTGCCCGGCATGGACCCCGAGCGGCGGGAGGCCGAGTACGCCGACTGGCTGCGGGCCGTGGAACGGTCCCTGGGGTGGGCCCGCCCGCCGCGATCCGCCGACCCGGACCCGCCGTGACCGCCGGTCCCGGCGCTGTGGCGCTACGCGACGCGGTCGCCGTCGTCTGTCCCGCGACACGCGCATCCTGGCTGCGCCACGCCCGGACCCACCGAGTGCGTCCGCCGGGAGTGGCAGCGGCCCATGTGGCTCTGGAGTGCCGTTCGCACACCACCCTGCGCATGGGCGACCGCACCCTGGTCTTCGGCCGGGTGCCGCATGCCGCGGTGGACGAGGACTACCTCGCCGACGGCCGCCCCAGCAGTGAGTTGCTGCGTCCGCTCACCAAACTCGGCGGCGACGAAGGAGGCACCCTCGGCGAGGTCCTGCACCGGAACCGCATCCCCTCCGAGGAGCCAGGCACCGACTGACCGGGGGGACGACGAACGGAGCCGGGTGGCGCAGGGGTGCCGTCCCGGCCGGTGCTCCCGCGCGTGGCCGATCACCAGCAGCGCCGGGCCGACGCCCCCTTGCCTCGCCGGACAGCTCCACGGCGGCCGTCGCGGGCCTGCCGCGACCCATGATCGATTTGCGTCCCCAACGAAACGTTGCCGTTTCGCTGGAACTGGACTAGTCTCGATGTGTACGAAACCGTTTCGTTCGCGGCCGGGGGACGGTCGTCGCGCCTAAGCGCTTTCCCGGTAGATCCCGAACGACTTCCCTGGAGTGGTTCCCCCATGTCTGAGAAGACTCTGACCGACGACGCCCGCGTCGGTGCCCCGGCGGCACCGCCCGCCGACGCCTCCTCCAAGCGGTGGTGGATCCTCGCGGTCATCGCCGTCGCCCAGCTGATGGTGGTGCTCGACGCCACCATCGTGAACATCGCCCTGCCGTCCGCCCAGGCCGACCTCGGGTTCTCCGACGGCAACCGGCAGTGGATCGTCACCGCCTACGCCCTCAGCTTCGCCTCCCTGCTGCTGCTCGGCGGACGCATCGCCGACCTGTTCGGCCGCAAGACCGCCTTCCTCGTGGGAGTCGTCGGCTTCGCCGCCGTGTCGGCACTGGGCGGTGCCGCGAACGGCTTCGGGATGCTGGTCACCGCCCGCGCCCTGCAAGGCGCCTTCGGCGCGCTGCTCGCCCCGACCGCCCTCTCCCTGCTCAACACCACGTTCACCGACGCCCGTGAGCGGGCCCGGGCGTTCAGCGTCTACGGCGCCATCGCCGGCGCCGGCGGCGCGGTGGGCCTCCTGCTCGGCGGTGTCCTGACCGACACGTTCGACTGGCGCTCGACGCTGTACGTGAACGTCGCGATCGCCGTCGTCGCCTTCGCGGGCGGCATGGCACTGCTCCACAACCACCGCGACGCCGGGAACTCCAAGCTGGACGTGCCGGGCACGGTCCTGGTCGCCGCCGGTCTGTTCTCGCTGGTCTACGGCTTCTCCAACGCCGAGACGCATGACTGGGGTTCGCCGCTGACCTGGGGCTTCCTGCTCGCCGGCGTCATACTCCTGGCGGCCTTCGCCTGGTGGCAGACCAAGGCCAAGTACCCGCTGCTGCCGCTGGGCATCCTGCTGGAGCGCAACCGGGCCGCCTCGTTCCTCGCCGTGCTGATCTCCGCGGGCGGCATGTTCGGCGTGTTCCTCTTCCTCACCTACTACCTGCAGCTGAACCTCGGCTTCAGCCCGACGAAGACCGGTCTGGCGTTCCTGCCGATGATCGGCGCCCTGATGGTGACCGCACAGGTCGGCACCCAGGTGCTGGTGCCGCGGATCGGCCCGAAGGCGGTCGTCCCGCTGGGCTTCGCGGTCTCCGCGCTCGGCATGGCCTGGCTGACCGGGATCGGCGTCGGCTCCAGCTACGTCAGCGCGGTACTGCCGCAGCTGATCGTGACCGGCCTCGGCCTCGGCCTGGTCATGCCGGCGTCCATGCAGCTGGCCACGGGCGGGGTGACGGCCGACGAGGCGGGCGTCGCCTCCGCGACGGTCAACGCCATGCAGCAGGTGGGCGGTTCGATCGGTACGGCGCTGCTCAACACGCTCGCGGCGAGCGCGGCGACGGACTACCTGGCCGGGCGGGACGCGACGAGCAAGCTGGTACAGGCCCACGCGACGATCGAGAGCTACACGACCGCGTTCTGGTGGTCGGCCGGCATGTTCGCGGCGGGCGCGGTGATCGCCTTCCTGCTGTTCCGCAAGGGGGTACCGCAGCAGGACGCGGACGCGGCACCGGTCGTTCACATGTGACGTGAACTTCGGAGCCGCCGAAGACCGAGGGGTCGCCGTCAGCAGGGAGACGGCGGCCCTTCGCCTTTCACGAAGTGCTTCCAGTCAAGTCATTTGAGAGAAATTCACCGGGTCGAGTGAACCTGATCTTGCGCCGCCCGCATCAGGGATGGCAGGCGCCCCCGACGGGTACCAACCGGTCCCGTACGCGCCCTGTGCCAGGGGGAGCAGAGATGACGCCGGAAGCGGACGAACCCGGGCTGCCCGCCGCCAACTCCTGTGCGCGAAGCCGCCGGTGCGGGACGTATCTCGTCGTCGAGGTCTTCGGCGAGGTGGACATCGCCACCGAGGATCTGGTCGCCGAGCATCTGCTCGCGGCCACCGCCGGGGCCGAGCCGGATGTCCTCGTCGATCTGCGGCGGCTGGACTTTCTCGACTGCTCGGGCTTGCGGGTGCTGTGCCGGGCCGAGGCGCGGGCCAGGGAGCGGGGCGGGCGGCTGCGGCTGGTGTGCGAAGGGCCCCGCGTTCCGCGGCTGCTCAGGGCCGCGGGTCTGCTGGGGCGATTCCCGCCGCTCCCCGGGCTTCCCCGGGACGGGAGCGCCGGGGAGCGGCGGTGATGCCGGGGGGCGGCGGGCAGCCCCACACTGCCCGCCGACCCCCGGCGCGAGATCGCAGGTTCCCCGTTCCAGGGGCCGCACTCCCCAGTTGCGGACCTGTTCCGGCAGTCACGAGGACCGTGCGATCCCGGGCTCAGAAGGAGAAGACGCTGACGCCGTAGGCGTCCCTCATGCACTGGTTGCCGAAGGTGCGTTCGTAGGAGACGCGCTTGCCCTGCCAGACGCCCTCGACCGTCACCACGACGGGGTCGTAGAGCTTGGTACACCACACGTCGGTCCTGGGCGCCAGGGCGTCGAAGTCGCCGCCGGCGCCGCTCAGTTCGGCGCAGGCCTGGGCGGCCGCCGGGTGGGTGCCGGACGCGGCGGGGGCGCAGTTCAGGGTGACGGCGCGCTCGGGCGTGGCGGTGGCCGCGTCAGTGCCGTGGCCGGTGGTGAGCACCAGGGCCGAGGGCGCGTAGAGCGAGCTCGGGGCGGCGACGGCGGCCCCCGTCAGGGGTCCGCAGACGGCGGCGGCCGTGAGGCCGAGGGTCGCTGCCCAGCGCGCGGTGGTTCGCATTGTGTGCATCCTTCCGCTTGATTCGACGGGTGCCACCCACGACCCGGTGGGTGCCGGGGCGGCGGGCGCCACTCTGCCGAGTCCGTCGGCGAAACACACATCGAACCCACAGGTTTCAGTAACCTTGCGTATTGAATCAGTGGCGTGAAGTCACGGAGTTCAGGCGCGTCGACCGCCCAACAGAGCGGTTCTTGATCGCTCGAAACGGCCCGATGGCCGGTTCTCAGCGCCTCGTTAATCGTCCTGAAACATTCCGCTTCCGCTGTCGGCGGACTTCTCCGCAAGCCCTTGCCTTCGCGATGCAACGGAGTAATCGTCATTACATGATTACCCAAGAGCAACGAGAGAAGCTGCGCGGCTGGTTCGCCGGCCGGCTGCCCGACGATCTGTTCGAGGAACTGGTCGAGGTGACGGTGGACCGCGAGGAGATCACCGTCGTCGGGCGCATCCCCGGCCCCAAGCTGGCGGAGGGCGTCTCGGACGCCGAACGGGAGGCCGCCGTGGAGGGCCGGATCCAGGAGTTCCGGGAGCGCACCCGGGAGACCCGGATCGGGGTGGCCCAGGAAGCGGAGCACCAGTTCCGCCGCAAGGTGGCCTGGGGTGTGGAGTGCGCCGGGCAGCGGGCGCTGTTCACGCACGTGGCCGCGCCGGTGATGACCCGGCTGCGCCAGCCCGAGCGCCAGGTACTGGACACGCTGATCGCCGGGGGTGTGGCACGCAGCCGCAGCGAGGCACTGGCGTGGTGCGTGCGGCTGGTCCAGAAGCACACCGACGACTGGCTGACCGAGCTCCGCGACTCCCTGGAGCACGTCGAACGGGTCCGGGCCCAGGGGCCGGACGCCGATCAGGACTGAGACCGTCCGGCGATGGCCCAACCGTCCACCGCGGCCGCGAAAGCCGGAGGAACAGCCCGCCGGCCGTCGGCCCGACCCGGGCTCCGGCGTCGGCGGAACCCGTCGGGGACGGCGTCCGGTCCGTCGCCCACCCCGCGCCACGGAACCGTCGGCCGCCCCGCGCTCCCCCGCCGTCCCCCGTTGGAGCCCTCTCGTCCTCGCAGCACACGCGGCCCGGCCCGCCTCACCGCGCCACCGGGCGGTCGGGGCCGCGTTCCTCTCACGGATCCTGGCGCGAGGCGGCTAGTTGCCGGACAGTTGCGCCGGCTGGGCCGAAGGACCGCCGGCTCCGGCGATGGAGAGGGAGCCGGAGCTCTGGGACGGGGCCGGCGGGTCCGTGAGCCAGTGCTGGGCGCTGGAGCGGTCGCGGACCTTCACGACGATGTCGGCGCCCGCTTCCTCGCCGGCCGTGGCGAGGGCGAGGGTCTGGTCCCAGCGGGGCAGCAGCTCGCCCTGGACGGTGAGGTCGTAGCGGACGTCGTCACCGCGTTCGGTACCGGCGTCCGCGCAGGTGCCGAGGATGACCACCCCGCCGTCCGCGTGCGAGTCCAGGCACAGCCCGCGGTCGGCCACGCTGCGCAGCTCGCCGTCGTTCTGGTAGGTCCACTCCTGGGTCGAGGAGGAGGAGCACACCGCCAGCACGACACTCGCCCCGGCCTTCGGCGCGCCGTTGATGTCCAGGCACAGCTGGGCGGCGACGTTGCGCAGTCTGGTCTCGTGGTTGGCGGCGGGCAGCCCGGCGGCCGTACCGGAGGTGGGCGTCGCCTCGGGGTCGGAGTCGCCGGGCACCAGGCCCGCGGAGGCCACGGCGTCGCTGCCGTCGCCGCCGCCGGACAGCGCGCTGACCGCGAGGACGGAGGCCAGCAGGCCCGCCCCGGCGACGCCGACGCTGGTCAGCAGCGTCTTCGACGACCAGGACCCCGGTGGACGGCGCACCGGCACGGTGATGCGGGCCAGGATCCGGTTCCGCGCCGTCGCGCGGCGGCGGCCGCCTCCGGAGCGCCGGGAGGAGGAACGGGTACGGGGCTCTCCCCCGCCGCCATTGCGTCCCGGACGGGAGTCGAGGTAGCGGCGGGCTCCCCAGCCGAGCACCGCTTCGACGAGCAACGCCCCCAGACCGCCCTCGACCTGGCCGAGTTGTTCGGCGGCGGCCCGACAGTACGGGCACTCCGCGAGATGCTCCTGGACGTCCGGCAGCAGCGCGCCGCCCCGGCGCAGCGGAACGTCCAGCAGCCGGTTGTAGTAGCGGCACTCCTGGGACGGCGCGAGTTCCCGGTGGGCGCGGACACAGCCCTCCCGGAATTTCTCCCGGGCGTCTTCGAGCGCGGCCCCTGCGGTTGCCGTGTCCATGCCCAACAGACCGGCCGGTACGGTTATCGGTTCCGCCTCGACCTCGATGTGCCACAGCAGACTCTGGGCGAGCGCCGGAAGACCCAGGAATGAACGCTCCGCGAGGGTGCGGTTTTCCGGTGTCATGGACTTCGCGGCGCGCATACCGCGGCCGCCGGCCGGTTTCCCGAGGTCCGGAAGAACCTCGGATATTCGGTCTTCGGCCGACCAGTTGGCGACCGTGTCACGGACCGAGACGAGCAGCCGGGGCCGGAGCGCGTCGGCACTCTCCCCGAGGGCCACCCGGTCGAGAACCTGGTGGAAGGCGGCGGCCGCGACCATGTGGGCGACGGGCCCGGAGGCGGCCAGACAGATGACCGCGTATTCCTGTACGGGGCGCCAGTGCCGGGCCATGAGCAGCGCGGCGGACCGGGAGGCCTCGACGTCGGATCCGGCGCGCAGCGGGGCGGCGAGGGACTCGTCGGACTCCCCGGCATCACCGCCCGGCGGCGGATAGGGGGGTCGAGGCGGGTGGGGGGTGGGCACGGAGCGGATTCCTTTGGTGCGGTGGTGCGTACCTCTTCGGTGCGCGTACGGGGAGCGGGAATTGACCGGCATGGCGTCGGTCGCGTTCCCCAACTGCGGAATAGTTCCTGGCCATTACCCCCCGCGGGGATGTTTCACCCTCGCACAAGTCTCACACAAGCAACAAGGCGCCTGTACAACATCGACAGCATTGACAGAATGTCAGAAAGACGGCCGCGACCATTGTCCTGTCACGGCCGTATTCACTTTTACGCACACCCCGTGTGAACGGCGCACCCACTCCGGTCCCGCGCGCACGCTCCCGCCCCGTCCGTACGGGTAGTCCACTGGTGACCGGCCCTCCTCGTACGGCCCCGCGCAGAACGGCGGCTCTTCTGTGCGAAACAGGTCGCCGGCCCCGTTCCTCCCGCCCGTGGCCGGCGACCCCCGAGGCGCCGGAGGCAGCCTTGCCCGCAGGTCCGGGCGGGTCAGAGCTGCCAGGAACGGAGCCGGTCCGCCGCGGCGTAGACGTCGGCCTTGCCGTCGATCAGGTCGCGGGCGAGGTCGACAAGGGCTCCGTAGGGCGGATCGATGCCCACGCCGCTGACGAACATGTAGGCCACCGCGGTCGCGCAGGCGAACCGGGCGTTGGCCGAGGGCAGCGGCTTGAGCAGGGCGAGAGTGTGCAGCAGGGCGGCGGCCCGCCAGGCCGGGTCGGAGTCCACACCGAGCCGGGGCGGGTCGACGCGGTGCCGGGCGACGGCGGCGACCAGTGCGGAGAAGTCGTCGACGGTGGGCTGGTCCGGCAGCACTTCCTCATGGCGCTGCAGGAGCCAGGGCACGTCGATATGGATGACCGGCGGCATGGCTCAGGCGGCCTCGCCCTTCGCGGACGGCTCGTCGTCGGGGAACGCGGCCGCGAACTCGGCCGCGTGCGCGGCGAAGAACCGGCGGAACTCCTCCGCCCCCTCCTGCAACGCCCGGTGCCGGGCGATGTCGGCGGCGGCCGCCTCACGGACGAGGGCCTTCATGGACGTACCGCGCTCCTTGGCGATCTGCCGCAGGTCCTCTAGCTCGCGGTCGCTGAACTCCACGTTGAGAGCTGGCATGCCCTTCACGGTACCGCGCGGGTACTCGCCCGTAAATACGCGCTGGTCAGAGCGGAATCCTGCGGTACCTCCGGGCACGGTTCGGCGGCCGGGGTCCGAACCGCGCCCGTCGGGGTCCGAGTCAGATGTCGAGCCTGCTGATCCGCAGCGCCCCCGAGGCCTCCCCCGGATGGGCGCTGGTCAGGGTCAGCCGCAGCCGCGAGCCGTGTACCTGGGTGAAGGTGATGACGGTCGGGGCGTCCGAGGCGGTGGCCCAGTCCACCGTCGTACCGTCCACCGCGCGGTACGTCCCGCCGTCCCAGACCGCCACCTCGACCGAGGCGGGCAGCGCATGGGTGGCGTCCACGGTGAAGGACACGTCCGCCCGGTCGAAGGTGCGGGTGCGCCCGAAGTCGACCGACACCCAGTCCTCGGTGCGGGCTCCGCTGAACGCGGGCAGCAGGGCGGTGGCCGACTTGGCGAAGGCGTTGGACCAGCCGGTGGCCGGGTCACCGTCCAGCAGGGCGGCCGGGAGGGTGTCCGGACGGCCCGAGTAACTGGCGTCCGCGTAGGGGTAGCCGGGCGGGGCCGGATGGTCCGGGCCGAAGTCGGGGGCGGGGGTGCGGGCCGCCGAGCGGGCGGGCGTGGTGTGGACGGTGACGGTGCCCTTGCGCAGGCCGTCCACTCGAGCGGTCACCCTGAGGGCGCCCGGCTTTGTACCGGCGCGGACGATGGCGAGCGCCTTGCCGTGGAAGGCGGTCCGGGTGCTGGCCTGGTAGCGCTCGGCGCTCTCCTCGCGACCGTTGTCGAGCCCGGCCAGCGAGCCGCCGGAAACCGCGAAGGAGACGAGGTGCTCGGCGTCGGGCACCACCACACCGTGCGCGTCGACGATCTCGGCGGTCACGAAGACCAGTGACCGCCCGTCGGCGGCCAGGGACCTCCGGTCGGCGGTGAGGCGGACGGTGTGCGGGGCACCGGCGGTGCGCAGGACGTCGGTCGCGACCACCTTGCCGTCGCGCCGGGCCACCGCCTTCAGCTCGCCCGGCCGGTAGGGCACCTTCCAGGTCAGGTGCAGTTTCCCCGCACTGCCGTTCGGGCTGGTGTAACTGCCCGGGTAGGGGCCGGTGGTGAAGGTCTTGTCGTCGCCGGTGGCCTCGGTGGTCTCCAGATAGGTACGGCCGTCCGTCGTCGTCTTGGTGTCGAACTCCCGCACCCCCAGGGACTTCCCGTTCAGGAACAGCTCGACGGCGGGCACATTGGCGTACGCCCACACCTCGACCGTGTCCCCCGCCTCGTGGTTCCAGCTCATCGGCAGCAGATGCACCATGGGCTCGCTCACCCACTGGCTCCGGAAGAGGTGGTACATGTCCTTCGGGAAACCGGCCGTGTCGACCGCGCCGAAGAAGGACGCCTTGACCGGGAAGACGTTGTACGGCGTCGGCTCGCCGATGTAGTCGATGCCCGACCACAGGAACTGGCCCGCGAACCACTTCCGGTCCCGGTCCTTCTTGTGGCCGTACTCGCCGCTCATCGTCCAGGAGGCCAGGTTGTTGTCGTACGACGAGGTCGCACGGCGGCCGGGCGTGTGGTTCTCCCCCGTGTTGAGGTGTTGCGGCTCCTGGTACGCGCCACGGGTCGAGGTCTCCGAGGAGGACTCGGACTCGAAGAGGAAGAGGTGCGGGTAGGCCGCGTGCAGCGCGTCCACCGACTTGGCGGTGTTGTAGTTGAGGCCGAGTCCGTCGAGCTTGGCGAGCATCAGGTCGGCGGCGGAGCCCTGCTTCGGCACCCCGCGGTACTTGTCGGAGCCGATGACCAGGGGGCGGGTGTCGTCGGCGGCTTTGACGGCGGCGATGATCCGGTCGGCCATGGCGAGGCCGGCGGTGGAGGTGGAGTCGGGGATCTCGTTGCCGATGGACCACAGGACGACGGCGGGCGAGTTGCGGGCCGCGAGGACCATCTCGGTGGCGTCGCTCTCGCACCACTCGTCGAAGAACCGGCCGTAGTCGTACTTGGTCTTGCCGGTCCGCCAGCAGTCGAAGGCCTCCACCATCATCACGATCCCCAGCTCCTCGCAGACCTCGATCATCTGCGGCGAGGGCGGGTTGTGCGAGGTGCGGAAGGCGTTGACGCCCATCGACTTCATGATGGTCATCTGTCTGCGCACCGCGTCGGAGCTGATCGCCGCGCCGAGGGCGCCCTGGTCGTGGTGGAGGTCGACACCCTTGATCTTGGTGTGGACGCCGTTGAGGGTGAAGCCCTCGTCCGGGTCGAAGCGGTAGCCGCGGATGCCGAAGACCGTGCGGTAGGTGTCGGTGGTGGTGCCGCCGACCCGGAGTTCGGTGTGCAGGGTGTAGCGGTGTGGGGCCTCGATGGACCACAACTTCGGTCTTGCGACGGTCAGTTCATGGGTCTCGACGGTCTCACCGGAGCCGGAGCCGGATCCGGTGACGGTGACCGTGGAGGACGTACGGGCGACCGTACGGCCGTCGGGGCCGACGACCCGGGAGACGACCGTGACGTCCGCGCCCTCCCCGGACTCGTCGACCACCGCCGTCCGCACCCGCACCACGGCCCGCTCGGCGGTGATGTCCGGTGTGGTGACGTACGTCCCCCAGCGGGCGACGTGCACGCGCTCGGTCACCACCAGGCGGGCCTCGCGGTAGATGCCGCTGCCCGAGTACCAGCGGCTGCTGGGCAGTTGGTTCTGCACCTTGACCGCGAGGACGTTCTCGGTGCTGCCGTCGGTGTGCAGCAGCCCGGTGAGGTCGAGGGCGAACCCGGTGTAGCCGTACGGGTGGCGGCCGACCTGGGTGCCGTTGCAGTAGACGTACGAGTCCATGTAGACGCCGTCGAACTCCACCGAGATCCGCTTGCCGGCGTAGCCGGGCGGCAGGGTGAAGGCGAGCCGGTACCAGCCGAGGCCGCCCGGGAAGAAGCCGGTGCCGCTGGTGGTGCCGTGCTCGGTGGTGGGGGTCTGCTCGATGCTCCAGTCGTGCGGTACGGCGACCTGGCGCCAGGCCGAGTCGTCGTACCCGGGGTCGGCGGCGTCCGCGTAGGCGCCGGTCGGGTCGGTGATCCCGCCCGGGTCTACCAGCGCGAACCGCCAGCCGTCCCGCAGGGCGACCGTGCGGCGGCCGGTGACCTGCGTGGTTGTATCCGGCTCGGGGACCGCCCAGACGCCCGGGGCGCCCAGCAGGGCGCCGGCCGTCGGGGCTGCCGTGGCGGCTGCCAGAACCGATCTGCGAGTGACCGTCATGGTGCGGCTCTCCCTCATCAGGGCCCAGAACTACTCACAACTGATCGTGAACAAACAGATTCTGACGGTGCGCCACTCGCGACAGTCAAGGGTCCGGAAGCGGTCGGCCCCGGCTTTCGTCCCGTCGACCGGTCCCCGTTCGACCCCCCGGACAGGGGCCGGTCCTGCCCGAACGGCCGCCGGTGCCTGGCGGCCACGGGCGGTCCCGACCCACTAGGCTGAACACCTGTGGTGCACCTGTTGACTGTGAGTGTGCGCTTGGGAGTGGCGAGATGAGCCGGGTCTATCCGTTCGACGATGCGGCGACGGCCCGGGCTGTCATCAACGAGAACGGCACACTGGTCGAGTGGAACGAGGGCGCACGGCGGCTCCTCGGCCACCCGGCCGAGGATGTCGTGGGCCGGCCCGCGGCGCTGCTGCTGGCCGGGGACCCGCCGCCCGTGCCTGTGGGCATCCGCTGGGACGGCACCCTGGAACTCCGCCACCGGGACGGCCGTACGGTCCCGGTCTGGCTGGTCGCCCACCACCGCACGGCACACGACGAGCGTGCCGGACGGTGGCTCGTCTTCTCCCCGGTGACCGGCGGCGCCCCACCCGCCCCGGACGATCCGCTGGCCACGGCCGCGCTGATCCAGTCGCCGTGCGCGATCGCGGTCTACGACGGGCAACTACGGCTGCGCCGGGTGAACGACGCGATGGCCGAGGTCATCGGTCTGCCCGAGGAGCGGATCCAGGGGCTCCGGATCACCGAGATCGGCGGCAAGCCGCAGAGCGAGGAGCTGGAGCGGAACATGCTCCGGGTGCTGACCACCGGCCGCCCGCTGGACGTCCAGACCTATATGCGCACCGGCGGCGAGGAGCGGGCGCACGCCTGGCTGGCCCGGATGGCACCGGTCACCGACGCCGCTGGACGCGTGCTGGGGGTGAGCCTGGCCGCCCACGACATCACCGATATCTACCTCGCCAGGGAACGACTCCAGCTGGTCAACGAGGCGAGCGTGCGCATCGGCACCACCCTGGACGTCACCCGTACGGCGGAGGAGCTGGCGGACGTCTGCGTGCCGGCCCTCGCCGACTTCGTCACCGTCGACCTGCTGGACCCGCCGGACAACGGCGGCGACCTCCCGACCCGGCTGACGGTGCCGGTCACGCTGCGCCGTGTCGCGCATCAGTCGGTACTGCCCGGCGTCCCCGAGGCGGTGCTCAAGCCCGGTCACAGCGAGTCCTACCCGGCCTCCTCCCCGCAGGCCGACTCGCTGATCGCGGGGCACACCATCGTGGCCCAGGTGGCGTCCGGCGAGATGACGCAGTGGCTGACCTGGCACAAGACGCGCGGGGAGCGGGTGCGCGAGTTCGGCGTCCACTCCTCGATGGCCGTGCCGATCCAGGCGCGCGGCACGACCCTGGGAGTCGCGGTGCTGACCCGCCACCGCCGGGCCGACCCGTTCGGCCCCGACGACGTGCTGCTGGCCGAGGAGATCACGGCCCGGGCCGCCGTCTGCGTCGACAACGCCCGCCGCTACTCCCGCGAGCGCGAGACCGCCCTGGCCCTGCAGCGCAGCCTGCTGCCCCGGACGCTGCCGCACACCGCGGCCCTGCAGGCCGCCTCCCGCTATCTGCCGGCCGCCCGGGCCGGGGTGGGCGGCGACTGGTTCGACGTGATCCCGCTGTCCGGGCTGCGGGTCGCCATGGTCGTCGGGGACGTCGTCGGCCACGGTGTGCAGGCCTCGGCGACCATGGGCCGGCTGCGCACCGCGGTACGCACCCTGGCCGACATCGACCTGGCCCCGGACGAGCTGCTCACCCACCTCGACGACCTGGTGGTCCGGCTGTCGGAGGAGCTGGGCGGCGAGGGCAGCCCCGGTGAGCTCGGCGCGACCTGTCTGTACGCCGTCTACGACCCGGTGTCGCGGCACTGCACCATGGCCCGCGCCGGTCATCCGCCGCCCGTCGTGCTGCGCCCGGGTCACCGCCTCCACGAGGTGGACCTGCCCGCCGGTCCCCCGCTGGGCCTGGGCGGGCTGCCGTTCGAGTCCACCGAGATCGAACTGCCCGAGGGCACCGTGCTGGCCATGTTCACGGACGGCCTGATCACCTCCCCGCACCGTGACCCGGAGACCGGTCGCCGGCTCCTCCACGAGGCGCTGGCGGCGTACAGCGACTCGCTGGACGAGACCTGCGACCGGATCCTGCACGCCCTGCTGCCGTCGGGCGGCGCGGCCGACGACGTGGCCCTGCTGCTGGCCCGTACCCAGGGTCTGCCGCCGTCCCGGGTGGCGACCTGGGACGTCCCCGCCGACCCCGCCCTGGTCGCGCCGATCCGCAAGCAGGTGGTGGAACAGCTGGACGTGTGGGACCTGACCACGGCCGCCTTCACGGCGGAGCTGGTGGTCAGCGAACTGGTCACCAACGCCATCCGCTACGGCGCCCGTCCCATCCGGCTCCGCCTGATCCACGACACGACCAGGCTGATCTGCGAGGTCTCCGACACCAATCACACCGCCCCGCACCTGCGCCGGGCCAAGACCTGGGACGAGGGCGGCCGGGGCCTGCTGCTGGTGGCGCAGCTGACCCAGCGCTGGGGCACCCGGCACACCGGCGAGGGCAAGACGATCTGGGCCGAGCTGTCCCTGTTCCCGGAAGACGTTCCCTAGGGAGTGCTGGTCAGGACGACCAGCTGGCGGGTCGCCCGGGTCATCGCGACATAGCGGTCGACGGCGCCCTCGACGCCCGTGCCGAAGTCCTCCGGATCGACGAGGACGACCAGGTCGAACTCGAGCCCCTTCGACAGCTCCGGGGTGAGCGAGCGGACCCGGGATGTCGCGGTGAAAGCGGGATCGCCGATCACGCAGGCGACGCCCTCGGGGTGCGCGTCGAGCCAGCCGTCGAGGATCGGGGCCAGCCGGTCGGCGGATCCGTGGACGACGGGCAGGCCGCTGCCGCGGATCGAGGTCGGCACGTTGGCGTCCGGGAGCGCGGCCCGGATGACCGGCTCGGCCTCCGCCATGATCTCCTCGGGGGTGCGGTAGTTGATGCTGAGCGAGGCCAGGGTGATCCGGTCGAATCCGACCCGCTCCAGGCGTTCCCGCCACGACTCCGCGAACCCGTGCCTGGCCTGGGCCCGGTCCCCGACGATGGTGAAGCTCCGGGACGGGCAGCGCAGCAACAGCATCTGCCATTCGGCGTCGGTCAGTTCCTGGGCCTCGTCGACGACGATGTGCGCGAACGGGCCGGCCAGCAGGTCCGGGGTGAGGGTGGGCAGTTCGGACTCGTCGACCAGGCTGACCTTGGCGTCCTCGCCGCGCAGCATCCGCACCAGGCCCTCGCCGTCGTCCCCGTCGGCGCCGGAGTCGACGGCGGCCCCGATCAGGTTGTCGACGACCTGTGCCATGCGCTCGCGCTGGGCGGCGAGCGCGGCCTCCTGCCGCTGCCTGCGCCGGGCCGCCGCCGGGTCGCCGAGCCGCTGCCGGGCCGCGTCCAGGAGCGGCAGGTCGGACACGGTCCAGGCCTGGGCGTCGGCGCGCTGGAGCAGCCGTACGTCGTCGCGGTCGAGCCAGGGGGCGCACATCCGCAGATAGGCGGGCACCGACCACAGGTCGCCGACCAGGTCGCCGGCCTCCAGCAGCGGCCAGGCGCCGTTCAGGGTGTCGGTCAGCTCCCTGTCCTGCTGGAGCGACCTGCGGAACCGCTCGGGCGGGACGTCGTCGCCGGTGTGCTTGTCCAGCAGGATGGTCGCGAGTTCCTCCCAGATCTGGTCACGGCCCTCGTTGTGCGGTGTGCCCGGCCCCGGCGCCCGGAACGCGTCGGCCCAGTCGTCGGCGCTCAGCCACAGGTCGCCCCAGTCGGTGGCGACCGTCATGCCCGTGGCGGGCGGCTCCTCGTAGAAGCGGACGGCCGTCTCGATCGCCCGCACCATGTCCGCGGTCGACTTCAGGCGGGCCACCTCCGGGTCGGCCTCGGGCGTCGCCGCGGATCCCT
The DNA here is from genome assembly GCF_055567535.1 of Streptomyces sp. NPDC026538. NCBI lineage: Bacteria > Bacillati > Actinomycetota > Actinomycetes > Kitasatosporales > Streptomycetaceae > Streptomyces > Streptomyces sp. NPDC026538. The sequence goes on along the minus strand of NZ_JBVHQG010000013.1, from coordinate 101,275 downwards.
CGTCGACGAGGTCGGCCAGGACGCAGGTCTGGACGCCCTCCTCGCCGAGGCTGGGCAGCACGTCGGAGACGTAATTCAGGTAGGGCCGGTGCGGGCCGACGAACAGGACACCGCCCCGCCGGTGGCCGAGGCGCGGGTCGGAGTACAGGAGATGGGCGGTGCGGTGCAGGGCGACGACCGTCTTGCCGGTGCCCGGGCCGCCGTCGACCACGAGCGCGCCGCGGGATCCGGCGCGGATGATCGCGTCCTGGTCGGCCTGGATGGTGGCGAGCACGTCCCGCATCCGCTCCGACCGGTCGGCGCCGAGGCTCGCGATGAACGCGGACTGGTCGTCGAGCGCGGCATGCCCTTCGAGCCCGTCGGCGGTGAACACCTCGTCCCAGTAGTCGCTGATCCGGCCGTCCGTCCAGCGGTATCTGCGGCGGCTGCGCAGCCCCATCGGGCCGGCGTGGGTCGCCGCGAAGAACGGCTCGGCCGCGGGTGACCGCCAGTCGAGCAGCAGCCGGCGGCCCTCGCTGTCGGTGAGGCCCAGCCGGCCGATGTACACGGGGTCGGGGTCGTCCGCGCCCACGACGCGCCCCAGGCACAGGTCGAGGCCGAAACGGCGCAGGGTGCGCAGCCGTCCGGTCAGCCGGTGGACCTCGATGTCCCGGTCCATCGCGGCCCGGCCGGTACCGCCGGGCGCCTTGAGTTCGGTGTCGAGCCGGTCGGAAAGCTCGGCGATCGTCTCGTCGAGACACCGCGCGATGGCCACGAAGTGCCGCTCGTCGTCGGCGATCAGGGCCGGGTCGGCCTTGCCGGACAACTGCTCGGGGAGATCGAAGACACGGGTGGTCAGGGGGTTCACTGCATCAGCTCCGTTGAGGTGCCGGCACCCGCCGGATGCGGCTGACTCCGCATCCGTGCGGGGTGCCGGGCTCGGCGACGGTGGGGACGGCTCTGGTTCTTTGACGGATGGGGACACACCCGCTGGTGCGGGCGGCACCGCTTCCCTGCGAGGTGCCGGGCTCGGCGGCAGGCGGGGCGGCTCTGGTTCCTGGTCGTCTGTGCGGAGACGGGCGGTGCTTGCGGCCGGTCTCGTCCGGTGGTGGCGGGCGCGGGTGCGGGCGGCTCTGCCTCCGCACGGTTCACGCGGAGACGGGCGGCGTCTCCTGGTCGTCTGAGCGGAGACAGGCAGTGCTTCCGGCCGGTCTCGTCCGGTGGTGGCGGGCGCGGGTGCGGGCGGCTCCGCTTCCGCACGGTTCACGCGGAGACGGGCAGCGTCTCCTGGTCGGCCTCTTCGAGCAGGAGCTTCGCGGCCGTCGTCGCGCCGTCGGTGCGGATGTCGGCGGCCACGGCGGTCGCCCGGGCCCGGGTCCCGGGGGCGAGGGCGGTCGTGAGCGCGGCGGAGAGGGAGTCGGCGGTCGGGGTCGGGCCGTCGTGGGCCGCGCCGATGCCGAGCTCGGCCACCCGGGCGGCCCAGTGCGGCTGGTCCACGATCTGCGGGACGATCACCTGGGGCACGCCGGCCAGGGCGGCGGTCGTCGTGGTGCCCGCCCCGCCGTGGTGGACGACGGCGGCCACCCGGCGGAACAGCGCCTGGTGGTTGACCTCGCCGATCGCGAGGCAGTCGGGCCGGCCGTCGACGGGGGCGAGGTCGGCCCAGCCGCGTCCGACGAGCACCCGGCGGCCCTGGGCGCGCACCGCCTCGACGGCCGTCCGGGCGGCGTCCGGCGCGCCGCGCATCGCCATGCTGCCGAAGCCGACGTACACCGGCGGCTCACCGGCCGCCAGGAAGGCCGCCAGCTCGTCCGGAAGCGGGCGTTCGTCCGGCAGCAGCCACGCGCCCGTCTGTACCAGGTCGAAGTCCGTCAGGTCCTGCCACGGTCCGAGGACCGGGTCCGCCGCCAGCCACGGCCGGTCGGTGAGGACGTGGGCACGGACGTCGTCCACCGGAGGCAGCCCGATGGCCGCCCGATGGGTGTTCAGGGCCTCGCCGTACAGCGCGTCCACCCGCTCGGCGTCCACCTTCCACAGCGTCCGCAGGTCCGCGTCGGGCGGTGCCGGGCGGCCCGGGCGGCCGGCCGGCGGGAAGTGCGGGGACGGCATCCCGAACGGGTGGGGGCACGCGAAGACGTACCGGATGCCCAGCTTCTCGGTCACGGACCGCACCCCGGCCGGCATCAGGCCGCTCGCCACCACCGCGTCGCACCCCTCGGCCGCCGCGGCGACCGCGTCGAAGTGCGCGGCGACCAGTTCGGCGGCGAGCCGGAACGCGTCCGACGGCTGCGGATTCGGCCTGGTCACCACCGAGCGCACCGAAGGCCCGAACGGCACATGCGTCACGCCCGCCCGGGCCAGCAGTTCCGCGAACTCCTGGTCCGGCGGGGCACACACCCGTACCTCGGCGCCGAGTTCCCGCAGCGCCGACGCGAGTCCCGCCATAGGTTCGACGTCCCCGCGCGACCCGTATCCCATCAACAACACACGCACGTGGTGAATCCCCCAAATACCGCTGGTTCTGGCTTCGGCCTGCGATTTTGCGGGACGAGGGGGGCCTTGCCGCAAGCCCCCCTGTGCGCTATAAGTTAAGAGTGGCGAGGAGCGACTGAACTCCTTGCCCTATTTTTTTGCCGCTTCCGTCACGACGCGCCCGCCGTTCCTGCTCTCGGCGCGCCTGCCGCTCCCGTCACGGCGCGCTCAGCCAGGGCCGGACCTGCTTGCGCGCCTCGTGCAGCCGCGACTTCAGCGTTCCCAGCGGAATCCCGACCCGTTCGGCGACCTCCGCGTAGTCCAGCTGGCAGATGTCCCGGTAGACCAGCGGCGCGACCAGCAGAGGATGCTCCCGCTCCAGCCGGTCCAGCGCCTCCAGCAGATCGATCCGGGAGCCGGCGATCACGCTGGTGGTGCGTGGATCGACGTGCTCGGCCGGTTCGATGTCCGCCGGCTGCTCCGCCGCCCGTCGCTTCAGGTCCCGGTACTTCTGCCGGGAGCAGTTGGCGACGACCGTGTACAGCCAGGTGCTGAAGCGGCTGCGGCCCTCGAAGGTGGAGATCTTCCGGGAGATCTGGAGCAGCACGTCCTGGGCCGCCTCCTCGGCATCTTCCCGGCACGGCAGAAACCGTCCGCAGCGTCGTACGACGTCGGGCCAGACCTCGGTCAGCAGCTGGTTCAGGGCCAGCTGGTCGCCGGCGGCGGCCCGCCGGGCGAGGTCTTCGGTCAGCGCGGCGTCCGGCACGGGAGGTCCCCCTCGAAGTCGATCTCAGGCCAGGCATGATAGTCGTATGCAACCCCTGGAGCGGATCGGCCGCTATCGCCTCGAACGGCGCCTGGGCACCGGTGCCTTCGGGACGGTCTGGCTCGCCCACGACGACCAGTTGGACGCCTCGGTGGCGGTGAAGGTGCTCGCCGACAACTGGTCCCACCGTCTCGACATCCACGACCGCTTCCTGTCCGAGGCGCGGCTGCTGCGCCGGGCCGACTCGAAGCGCGTGGTGCAGGTCTACGACATCGGCGAACTCCCGGACGGGCGGCCGTACTTCGTGATGGAGTACGCCGACGCGGGCACCCTCGCCGATCTGCTCGGGGCGGGCCCGCTGCCGATCCCCGACGCACTGCTGCTGACCGCGCTGGCGGCACGCGGCGCGGCGGACCTGCACGGGGCGGGGATCGTGCACCGGGACATCAAGCCGACCAATGTGCTGCTGCGCACCGCGCAGGACGGCACCCGGCGGGTGCTGCTGGCCGACCTGGGGCTGGCGAAGAGCCTGGCGCAGGCCTCGGGGCTGACCCTGGCCGCCGGTTCGGCGGGGTACCAGCCGCCGGAGCAGGCCCAGCCGGGCGAGGGCATCGACGCCCGGGCCGACGTGTACGCGCTGGGTGCGGTGGGCTACGAGCTGGTCACCGGCACCGTGCCGGCGGCCCCCGGGCAGGTCGTCCGGCCGGAGCGGTTGCGGCCGGACCTCGGGGACGACGTCCAGCGGGCGCTGATGCGGGCCCTGGAGCCGGACCGGCAGCGGCGCTGGCCGTCCGCGCAGGCCTTCGCGGACGAGCTGGACCGGCTGGCGGCGGCCGCGGCCGCGCGCCGGCCGCGGCGCCTGGACGGCGTCCGCCGACGGCTCAACGTCATCACGCTGACGGTCGCCGCGGTCCTCGCGGCCGGGGGTACCGCCCTCGCGGTCACGCTGGTCGACCTGAACGGCTCGGCGGGCGAGGAGACGAAGGTCAGCGACTCCACCGGACGGGTGGCGGCCGAGGTGCCGTCCGGGTGGGCGGGCGAGCTGCGGAACTCCGGCTGGAATCCGAAGGCGCTGGGGCTGGCCTCGGGGCACGAGCCGGGGCTGGAGGTCGCCGACGACGTGTCGGAGTGGCAGGACCTCACCACGGCGGTGAACGGCGTGTTCATCGGCCTGACCGAGCACGGCGACGTCACGGCGAAGGTGAACGCCCTGTCCCACGCGCAGTGCCATTACGACGGCAGCCGTGCGTTCACGAGCGGTACCTGGAAGGGCCGGGTCCGGACCTGGAGCGACTGTTCCGGCGCCGGCGGCTCGATCCAGGAGGCGGCCCTCGCCCCGGCCGGCGGGGACGACCAGCCCCAGGTGTATGTGCAGGTACGGCAGAAGGGAGCCGCGGACAACACCGCCACGGACGGCATACTCCGGTCGATCCGGGTCACCTGACTCGACGAATCACGGCGTGCCCCCGAACTTTTCCGCCGTTTCTCGCATCGGATGGGAGTGACGGCGCACGGAGCGCCTCGGGCACGCCTCGCAGCGTGCCGCGAACATCCAGGAGTGTGGAGAGACATGGCGCACACGTCCCAGTCCTTGCGGCGCGGGGCGGCCCTGCTCGCGAGCACGGTCGCCGCCCTGGGCCTCCTGACCGCCTGCGGCAACGACAGCCCGGGCAAGTCGCCGGAGTCGGTGTCGGGCACGGCCGCGCCCGCGACCGGCGACTCGGCGGGTTCGAGCGCGTCGGACACCGGTTCCGCGTCGTCCGGCACGGCATCCTCCTCGGCGTCCCAGAGCACCGGCTCGTCGACAGGCGGCGGCTCCTCGACGGGCGGCGGCACGACGACCGCCAGCACCGCGTCCGGCAGCCGCTGTCACACCTCCGAGCTGACCGCCTCGGTGGGCGGCAACGACCCGGGGGCCGGCCAGGAGAACTTCCCGATCGTGTTCACCAACAAGTCGGGCCGTACCTGCACGGTCCGCGGCTTCCCCGGCGCCGCCTTCGTGAACTCCGCCGGTACGCAGCTGGGTGCGGACCCCGAGCGGGAGTCCGGCAGCACCCCCGCGACGGTCACCCTCAAGCCCGGTCAGAGCGCCTGGGCCGGGCTGACCTTCTCCAATCCGGAGATCAGCGGCGCCAAGACGGCGACCCCGGCCGCGCTGAAGGTCACCCCGCCGGACGAGCGTGACTCGCTGAAGGTCACCTGGAAGGGCGGCACGGTCCCGGTCTCCGGGAACGCCTCCTCGGTCCGGCTGACCGTGCTCAGCGCCGGGACCGGTGCCTGACCTGCCGCAACGTCGGCCGCCCGGCACCTGATCCCCCGCACCCGGACCCCGCTGCCCACTCCCCCGGGCGGCGGGGTTCGTCATGTCCGGGCCACGACTGTCACAGGCGTGCAACACGCGCCTCCGGCTCCGATCTTTTTCGCCGGCCCGCCCATCGAACCCGTCGACCACACAGGAAGAAGGCCCCGCGAGGGCCGGGACGACGGAATCGGGGACGGACATGAGCGGCATCTCCCGCAGGCGGATCCTGACGGCGGGCGCGACGGCGGGCGCCCTGGGTGCACTGGGCGCGGTGTCGGGGTGCTCGAACGGCGAGTGGACGGTGGGCGGCGGCGGCGGTTCCGCCGGCGACGGCAGGAGCAGCGGCGTACCGGCCAAGCCGCTGAAGCTCATCGGGGACGGCTCCACCGCCGACACCGGCGCCCAGCCGCACCAGCCGAAGGCGACGCGCCTGGCGGCCGGCGCCAAGCCGCCGCAGTTCGTGGTGTTCTCCTGGGACGGCGCCGGCGAGCTCAGCAACCAGTTGTTCTCCCGGTTCCGCAGGGTGGCCGCCGACCACGGCGCGAAGATGACCTTCTTCCTGTCCGGCATCTACACCCTGCCCGAGGCCAAGAAGGACCTCTACCGGCCGCCGCAGCACGAGGTCGGCGCCTCCGCGATCGGCTACCTCTCCGACCGGCACATCCACAACACGCTCCAGCAGGTGCGGGCCGCCTGGCTGGAGGGCCACGAGATCGGCACCCACTTCAACGGGCACTTCTGCGGCAGCGACGGCGTGCGCAACTGGTCTCCGGCCGAGTGGCGCAGCGAGATCGACCAGGCCATCGACTTCGTCACCAAGTGGAAGACGAACACCGGCTTCACCGACCTGGACCCGCTGCCGTTCGACTACCGCAAGGAGCTGATCGGCGGCCGTACCCCGTGCCTGGAGGGCCAGACCAACCTGCTGCCCACGGCGGCCGCGCTCGGCTGGAAGTACGACGCCAGCTCCCCCGGCGGCCTGCAGATCTGGCCGGGCAAGGTGCAGGGCAACCGCATCTGGGACTTCCCGCTGCAGTCCATACCGTTCTCCGGGCACTCCTTCCAGGTCCTGTCGATGGACTACAACATGATGTTCAACCAGTCGGCCGGCAACCCGCTGGGCGACAAGTCCCAGTACGACGCCTGGCGCACCCAGGCCCGCGACACCTATCTGGCCGGCTTCGAGCGGGCGTACTCCACCAACCGGGCGCCGTTCTTCATCGGCAACCACTTCGAGCGCTGGAACGGCGGCATCTACATGGACGCCGTCGAGGAGGCGATCGGCAAGATGGCCGAGTACGACGACGTGCGCTTCGTGTCGTTCAAGCAGCTGATGGCGTGGCTGGAGGCGCAGGACCCGGCGGTGCTGCGCACCCTGCGCACCCTGAACCCGGGCCAGGAACCGACCGGCGGATGGGCTGAGTTCCTGGGCACAGCGGGTACCCGGTCCTCGTAAACGGGTCCGTCTGCTTTCATGGGCGGGCCGCACTTGATCACGCCCCGAGGAACGCGCCCTGAACAGCCCGCTCGCCGAGACCCTGTCCGTCCTGCTGCTCGCCGCCGTCCTCGCCTGGGCTGTGATCCGGCCCCGCGGCTGGCCGGAGGCGGTGCTCGCCGTACCCGCGGCGGGGGTGGTGATCGCCACCGGGGCGATCTCGCTGGACCATGCCCGGGAGGAGGCCGAACGGCTCGGGCCCGTCGTCGGTTTCCTCGCCGCCGTCCTGGTCCTCGCCCACTTCTGCGATGTGGAGGGGCTGTTCCAGGCCTGCGGGGCGTGGATGGCCCGCTGGGCGGCCGGGCGGCCGGTGCGGCTGCTGACCGCGGTGTTCGCGCTGGCCTCGGTGATCACCGCCGTACTGAGCCTGGACGCGACGGTGGTGCTGCTGACTCCGGTGGTGTTCGCGACCGCGGCCCGGTCCGGGGTGCGGGCCAAGCCGCACGTCTACGCCTGCACGCATCTGTCGAACACCGCCTCGCTGCTGCTGCCGGTGTCCAATCTGACGAACCTGCTGGCGTTCGCGGCGAGCGGGCTGAGCTTCACCCGGTTCGCGGCGCTGATGGTGCTGCCCTGGCTGGTGGCGATCGGCGCCGAGTACCTGGTGTTCCGGCGGTTCTTCGCCCGGGACCTGTCCTCGGCGGCCCCGGGGGCGAAGGACACCGGCGAGCCGCCCCGGCTGCCGCTGTTCGCGGTGGTGACGGTGGCCTGCACGCTCGCCGGGTTCGTGGTCGCCTCCGCGTTCGGGATTGACCCCGCGTGGGCCGCGTTCGCCGGCGCGCTGGTGCTCGCCGGGCGGGCGCTGGTACGACGGCGGGCGACCCCGCTGTCGGTCGTGAAGGCGGCCGCTCCGGCGTTCCTGGCGTTCGTGCTCGCGCTCGGGATCGTGGTGCGGGCCGTCGTCGACAACGGGCTGTCCGACGCGCTCGGGCATGTCCTGCCCGGCGGGACCGGGCTGCCGGCCCTGCTCGGCATCGCCGCGCTGGCCGCCGTGCTGGCGAATGTCGTCAACAACCTGCCGGCTGTACTGGTGCTGCTGCCGCTGGCCGCGCAGACCGGGCCCGCCGCTGTGCTGACGGTGCTGCTCGGGGTGAACATCGGCCCGAACCTCACCTACGCCGGTTCACTGGCGACGCTGCTGTGGCGCAGGATCGTGCACCAGCACGATCACGGGGTGGACCTCGGGGAGTTCACCCGGCTGGGGCTGTTTGCCGTGCCGACCGCGCTGGCCGGTGCGGTGGTGGCACTGTGGGGGGCGCTCCAGGTGGTCGGGATCTAGACGGGAGGCCATGGACATGCGGGTGATCGTCTGGCTGGTCGAGGGGACCTGGCCCGCCTGTGTGGACGCGGCGCGTGGTTACGCGCGGGACGCGTCCGAGGTGGTGCTGCTGCACGTGACCGAGCCGGGGGTGGCCGGGCTGGCGCACGGCGCCTTCGCGGGGCTGCTGGGCCGGGCGGGTTCGGAACCGGACCCGGAACAGCGACTGGTGGAGCTGGGCGGCACGTCGGCGGCGGAACTGCTGGACGCGGCCGAGGCACGGCTGGGGCGGCCGTGCACCCGGCTGGAGCGGACCGGGCGCGTCGAACGGGAGGTGGTGGCCGCCGCCGAGGGCGCCGACCTGCTCATCGTGGCCCGGGACGGCGACCGGTCCAGGCTGGGGCCGCACAGCCTGGGCAAGGCGGTGCGGTTCGCCGTCGACCACTCGCCCTGCCCGGTGCTGCTGGTGTGGCCGGAGGGGGCGCCGGACCTGACGACGATGCCGCCCCCGCCTCCGCCCCACCCCTGAGCCCGTACCGGCTCATCGGCCGTGGTGACCACCGCCGCCGCCGTAGCCGCCACCGCCCCCGTAGCCGCCGTCGCCGTACTGGCCACCGCCGTAGCAGTACCCCGGGTACTCCTCGCACGGGTTGTAGCCGGGGGCGCCGCTCGACGGCGTGGGCTGCGCCGTCGTCCGCGACGCCGACGGAGTGGGCGTCGGCGTGGGGGTCTTCGCGGCCTTGGTCGTGGCGGTGGGCGAGGAGGAAGGGGCCGGTGCCGGCGTCGGCGTGGTCTCGGCGTCCCAGTTGACGATCTGCATCTGCAGGTCGGGCTGGGAGGTGTCCATCACCCAGCGCTGGGAGGCGACGTTCGCCCGGGTCTTGACCACCAGGGAGCCGCCGCCGTCGGTGGCGGCCGGCGCGAGCGCCAGATCCTGGTCCCAGCGGGGCACCAGGGCACCCTGGAGGGTGAAGTCGTAGCGGATGCTCCGGCCGCCGGTCCCGGAGGCGGCCGAGCACGGGGCGAGCTGGACGGAGTAGCCGAGGTGCGAGTCGAGGCACAGGCCGGGGTCGGCGCCGTTGCGCAGCAGCCCGTCGTTCTCGTACGTCCACTGCTGGCCGGCGGCCGAGGAGCACTCGGCGAGCTCGGTCTCCGCGCCCTTGGCGGGCTTCTTGCCGACCACGCCGATGCACAGGCCGGAGGCGATGTTGTGCAGGCGTCCGCGCAGGGTGCCCTGGGTGGTCTGGCCGGTGCCGATCCAGGACGGGCCCGAACTGGCGGTGCCGGTGCCGGGCGTGGCGGAGGGCTTGACTGAGGCGGCCGAGCCGGAGCCGTCGCCGGAGCCGAGCACCGACCACAGCACCAGGGGCAGCACGACCAGCCCGCTCACCGTGCCCACGGCCACGGCGAGGTTGCGGCGGCGCACCCGGCGCGCGGCCCGCTGCTTGGCGCGGCGGGAGAGGGCGGGATGCACCACCAGGTCCTTGCCCGACGCGGCCGTCGCCGGTCCGAAGGCCTCGCCGCCCGCGGGGTGGCCGCCGGGCGTGGCCTCCTGCTCTGCGGGCTGCTCGGTGCGGCCGGCCCGCGACTCCAGATAGGCGCGGGCGCCCCAGCCGAGCACGGCCTCGGCCAGGGCGAGGCCGAGCCCGCGGCCGCCGTTGAACTGGTGGAGCTGGTCGGCGGTGTACCGGCAGTGGATGCAGCCGTTGAGGTGCTGCTGGAGGTCCGGGTCGACGTCGACGCCGCCGCGCCGGAAGGTCACGTCGATCATCCGGACGTACCGCTGGCACTCGTCCTCGTGGGCGAGTTCGCGGTGCACCTGGAGGCACTCCTCGCGCAGCCGCTCGCGGGCCCGGCCCAGTTCGACCCGCGTGTCCTGCTCGTCGAGGCCCAGCAGCCCGGCGGGTGTCGACAGCGGCTCCGACTCGACCTCGGTGTGCCACAGCACGGCCCGCGAGGACTGGGTCAGGCGCTGGAACGCGCGGGAGAGCAGCCGCCGGTCGGCGGGCGGGAGCAGTCGGGTGGCGGCCCGCTCCCCTTTGCCGACGCGGAGTTCGGGGTGCAGCAGTTCGCCGCGGCCGTCGTTGTCCCATTCGGCGGCGATACGGCGGACGGTGACAAGGAGTTGGGGACGCCAGGCAGCGGTAGGGCCGGCCTGACGGAGGGATTCCCCGAAGAGCCGGGTGAATGCGGCGGTGGTGAGCATTCCTGCGCCGCGGGTCCCGTCGGTGCACAGACGGGCGTAGGTGAAGGCCGCTTCCCAGTGCCGGTCGAGGAGTTCACCGACGGGGTGCAGCGCGGGGGCGGCGCCCGTCCAATGCTTGAGCTCGGCACTGAGCTGCTCGTCGGTGACGTCGAACGGCCGGTCGGGGGTAGGGGAATTCCCCAGGCCTGCGTCATTCACGGCGGCATTCCTTCCAGACGCAACGCGGAATCTGATACATACCAGTCGGTATGTGACCGGTGCACGACCCGGCCGATGCCATGATCGGATGGGCCCGTTGGGGGTTCGGCGCCCGAACGTCCGCCGTCGGCAGCTCTTTTGAAGCGTGGGGGCGAACGGGAGCGGCCTCGCGCATGCGGGGAAAACAATTCTCCGCATGCCGACACGGCACACCTTTGCACAGGCCAGCAGGGCGGAACAAGGGATCTCGGGGTTTTGCGCATTGCCCGGAGTCTGCGCTGATTTGACGCTTCGTCAATGAGCGCGTGAAGGGTTTGTCGTTGTATCGACATCGCAATTGGCGCGAGGATTCGGGTCGGACCACCACGACCTGCGCACCAACCATTGAACCACGGCCCGACCTGCGCGGGCCGAACGGCCGACAGCCTCGGTGAACCAATAGCAGCGAGTATTAAGGGCGTTTCACCGGAACGGTAGCCGCCGGGCGGGACACCGTATCGTTCGCGGAAAACCCGGTAGAAATGGACGGGCTGGGAAATCCGGACGCGGCCTCGACACGCGCGGCGGGCGAGTCGACGGTGTGCGGGGCGCCCGAGCCGACGGCGATCAGCTCCTCGGCGCGGCGTACGCGTCCGGATCCTGGAGGGGTTGTCCGGGGAGGAGGTGCCGGCGGCGCCGAGCATGTTCTCCTTCGAGCCGCCGGGGCCCGGCGGCAGGCGCCGCACCAGGACGACGCACCGCCCAAGGTGCTGGTGGCGGTGCGGATCGGCGAGTGCCACCGGACGTTGACCACCCGCGCCCCCAACGGGGCCCTCAGTGGCCGGAGATGGGATGGGGGCCGTAGGAGTGCTCCAGTTCCTCCAGTTCTTTGCCGCTGAGCTCCAGGTCGACGGCCGCCACCGCGTCCGCGATGTGGTTCGGCTTCGATGCTCCGATGATCGGGGCCGTCACCGTGTTCTGGTGCAGGAGCCAGGACAGAGCCACCTGGGCCCGGGGGACGCCCCGGTCGCCGGCGATGCGGGTGACCGCCTCGACGATCGCGCGGTCGCCGTCCTGGTAGAGGCGGTTGCCGAAGTTGTCGGTGGCGCTGCGCTCGGTGACCGTGCCCCAGTCGCGGGTGAGGCGGCCCCGGGCCAGCGGGCTCCACGGCAGCACGCCCACGCCCTGGTCGGCGCAGAGCGGCAGCATCTCACGCTCCTCCTCGCGGTAGAGGAGGTTGTAGTGGTTCTGCATGGAGACGAACTTGGTCCAGCCGTTGCGCTCGGCCGTGTACTGGGCCTTGGAGAACTCCCAGGCGTACATCGAACTCGCCCCGACGTAGCGCGCCTTGCCCGCCTTGACGACGTCGTGCAGCGCCTCCATCGTCTCCTCGATCGGGGTGTCGTGGTCGAAGCGGTGGATCTGGTAGAGGTCGACGTACTCGGTGCCGAGCCGGCCGAGGCTGTGGTCGATCTCGGTGAGGATCGCCTTGCGTGACAGACCGCCGCCGTTGGGACCGGGGCGCATCCGGCCGTGCACCTTGGTGGCCAGGACGATCTCGTCGCGCTGGGCGAAGTCGCGCAGCGCCTTGCCGACGATCTCCTCGCTGGTGCCGTCCGAGTAGACGTTGGCGGTGTCGAAGAAATTGATGCCCGCCTCCAGCGCCTGCCGGATCAGCGGGCGGGACGCCTCCTCGTCGAGGGTCCACTCGTGGGTGCCGCGGTCGGGCAGGCCGTAGGTCATGCAGCCGAGGCAGATCCGGGACACGTCCAGACCGGTGCGGCCGAGCTTCACGTACTCCATCGTTGTCTCCCACCGTCGAGATCACGTCGTACAGAGCCGAGCGTACGTCGGTCCGCTGTCAGGTTCCGGGCGACGGCGGCGGTGATCGGGCGGGTCAGCCCTGCTCCAGCAGGTCGAGTGCCCGTTCCCAGGCGAACTCGGGGCGCCGGCCGTCGACTTCGTTCCCGCCGGTGTGCGGGTCGCCGAAGCGGACGCCCAGCCCGCGCAGCCGGGCCAGGCTCTCCTGGTAGGCGGGGTGGGCGGCCAGCGCGTCCGCGACGCAGGGCAGGACGGCGATCGGCACGCCCAGGCCGAGGGCCTCGCAGAGGGTGCCGACGGCGAGGGTGTCGGCGAGCCCGGCGGCCCACTTGTTGACGGTGTTGAAGGTGGCGGGGGCGACGGCCACCGCGTCCGGCGCCGGGAAGGGGCGCGGGTCGGAGGGCCGCCGCCAGGCCGACCGGACGGGACGGCCGGTGCGTACCTCGGCCTCGGCGGTGTCGAAGAAACCGTTCATGGCGACCGGGGTGGCGATGACCCCGACCTCCCAGCCGCGGTCCTGGGCCGCGGTGATCAGCCCGCCGACGCCTGCGGCGATGCCGGCCCCGCAGACGACGAGGTAGAGGAAGGGCTTCGAGGGCGCATCGGTCATCCGGGAACCCTATGCGGGTGCTACCGGAGCGGGAACGACAGGCCCCGCTCGGACTCCGGGCGCGGACCGTGGAGCCGGCGTTCGTGTTCCTCGATCCGGACGTCGTTGATGCTGGCCTCGCGCCGGGTCATCAGCCCGTGCTGGTCGAACTCCCACAGTTCGTTGCCGTACGACCGCCACCACTGGCCGGCCTCGTCGTGGCACTCGTACTGGAAGCGGACCGCGATGCGGTCGCCGTCGAAGGCCCACAGGTCCTTGCGGAGCGCGTAGTCGAGCTCCCGGTCCCACTTGGCGGTGAGGAACTCGACGATCCCGGCGCGGCCGGTGACGAAGGTGTCCCGGTTGCGCCAGACGGAGTCCTCGGAGTAGGCGAGCGCCACGCGCCGCGGGTCGCGGGTGTTCCAGGCGTCCTCGGCGGCCTGGACCTTCTGGGCGGCGGTCTCGCGGGTGAACGGCGGCAGGGGCGGGCGGTCGGCCATGGTCTCCTCCTCAAGCGGAGAACGTGCGTTCTCCGGGGCGCTGCTAACGTAGGGGAACGCACGTTCTCTCGTCAAGGAGCCATCGGAAGTGGTCATGGACAGCGCGGTCGCGCGGGAGCAGGCCCTGGACGCCGCCGAGCGGCTGTTCTACGGACGGGGGGTGCAGTCCGTCGGCATGGACGACATACGCGGCGCCTCCGGCGTCTCCCTCAAGCGGCTCTACCAGCTCTTCCCCGCCAAGGAACAGCTCGTGGTGGCCTACCTGGAACGCCGGGACGTGCGCTGGCGGCAGCGGCTCGCCGCGCATGTCGAGCGCCGGCCGGACCCCCGGGAGCGGCTGCTCGCCGTCTTCGACTGGCTGGCGGGGTGGTTCGGCGAGGCGGACTTCCGGGGGTGCGCGTGGATCAACGCGTACGGCGAGCTGGGCGCCACCTCCGAGCGGGTGGTGGCCCAGGTAAGGGGCCACAAACAGGCGTTCCGGGACTACCTCGCGGACCTGGTGGCGGACGCCGGGCTGGACGCCGCGCTCACCGGGCCGCTGTTCCTGCTGGCCGAGGGGGCGATGGTGACCGCGGGCATCACCGGGAGCACGCAGCCCGCGGCCGAGGCGCGCGAGGCGGCCCGGGCGTTGCTGCGCGGCCGGTGAGGTCAGGCCGCGGCCATCGCGGCCGGCCCGCCCGGACGGCTCCGGTACGTCCTGCGGATCACCGTGCAGGCCGACCGGGTGGCGGCGACGAGGTGCTCGCCGACCCGGCGCGGCTGCGCGGGCTGGAACTGGCGGTGCCGGAGGCACCGCCAGTGGTCGCTAGCCCGTCGGCTCCTTGACGGTGATGGCGTGCACCGGGCAGGCCCGGGCCGCCTCCCGGACCAGCGGGTCGCCGCCGCCGTCCTCCTTGCCGGGGAGGAGGGTGCTGAAGCCGTCGTCGTCCTGGGTGAAGACGTTCGGGGCCGTCATGGCGCACTGGCCGGCTCCGATGCAGACGTCCGTATCGATATCGATGTGCATGGCAGGAGCCTCTTACCAGGTCACGGGGAGTTCCAGCATCCCCTGGATCGTGTCGCCGGGTTTGAAGGGAATCTCCTCCGGCGGCGCGGCCAGCCGCAGGCCCGGGAGCCGCTCCCACAGGGTGCGCAGGGCGATCTCCAGCTCGGTGCGGGCCAGGTTCTGGCCCAGGCACTGGTGGATGCCGAAGCCGAAGGCCACGTGGTGGCGGGTCGGGCGGTGCCAGTCGATGGTGTCGGGGTCGTCGTACACGGACTCGTCGCGGTTGATGACCGAGGTCGCGAAGAGCACGCCGTCGCCCTTGCGGATGGTGGTGCCGGCCACCTCGATGTCCTCCAGGGCGACGCGCAGCAGCCCGTCGGCGATGGACAGCATCCGCATCAGTTCCTCGACGGCGGCGGGCACCAGCGCGGGGTCGGCGCGCAGTTCGGCCAGCCGCTCGGGCTGTTGGAGCAGGGTGAAGGTACCGAGCGAGATCATGTTGGCCGTGGTCTCGTGCCCGGCGACCAGCAGGATGAGGGCCAGCGCGACAACCTCGTCGCGGTCCAGGGCGCCCTCGCGCAGCCGCTCGTGGACGAGGTCGTCCAGGACACCGTCGCCGGGCGCCTCGTCCCGGCTCTTGCGGTCGGCCAGCTCGCCGAGATAGGCCTCCAGCCGGTCGCGCGCGTCCAGGGAGTCCGCGGGCTCCGGACCGCGCAGCAACCGCCGGGACTGCGCCTCGAAGAACTCGTGGTCGGCGTACGGCACACCGAGCAGGTCGCAGATGACCATGGACGGCACGGGCAGGGCGAAGGTGCTCACCAGGTCGGCCGGCGGACCCTGGGCGATCATCCGGTCGAGCAGTTCGTCGACGATCCGTTGGATGGCCGGCCGCATCCCGGTCGCCCGTTTGAGGGTGAAGTCCGGGATCAGCATCCGGCGCTGGGTCTGGTGCTCGGGGTCGTCGAGGCCGAGCAGGGCGACCTTGCGGCGCTCCCGGGCCGCCGCGAACCGGGCGTTCGGCATCGGGAAGTCGTCGCGTCGGCGGTCGCTGGAGAGCCGGGGGTCGGAGAGCAGCGCCCGGGCCGTGCCGTGGCCGGTGACCGCCCAGGCGGTGCGGCCGTCGTAGAGAGTGACGCGGGACAGCGGGGTGCCGTCGCGCAGGGGGTCGTAGCCGGTGGGCGGGTGGTAGGGGCACGTGCGGTCCTGCGGCCAGGCCACGGGGTCGGCCGGGTGGGCCGCAACAGTGGGTTCCGTCAGGTCCGTCAGTTCGTTCATGGAAGACCTCGCAGACGAATGTCGTACGTCGTGCCGATCTTCATTAGATGCCCGGGGCATCTATGGGACGACCGCAAGTTCAGCCAGATCGGTGAATCGGGTGATCTGGCCGAACCCCACGTGGTCGGGGGACGATTCCGCGCCGAAATTCGCTTGCCGGGGAGACGAGGCGGACCACAGGATCTGCGCATGAACACTCCTGACGCCGTGGTGCCGCTGACCTTCGCGACCGTCGGTCGGGGGCGGGTCCAGCAGCAGCCGAGGCGCCCCTGGAGGCCCGAGCCCGCACGCCCGTGACGGCCGCGCTCGTCGCCGGCCTGCTCGCCGGGTACGGGATCGCCGTCCCGGTCGGTGCGGTCGGCACATACCTAGTGTCCCTCACGGCCCGTACGTCCCTGCGGACCGGCGCCTGCGCCGCGCTCGGCGTCGCGAGCGCGGACGGCCTCTACGCTCTGCTCGCCGCGGTCGGCGGCGCCGCGCTGGCGACCGCGCTGCTGCCGGTGCTCGGGCCGCTGCGCCTGGTCTCGGCCCTGGTCCTGGTGGCGCTCGCGGTACGCGGTGCGGCGGTGGCGCTGCGCCAGTACCGGGAGCGGCGGCTTTCGGCCCGGGCCGAGCGGCCGGTACCCGGTCCCGGACGGGCGTATCTCGGCCTGCTCGGGATCACGCTGCTCAATCCCACGACGGTGATCTACTTCGCCGCTCTGGTGGTCGGCACGCGTTCCGCCGAGCCGGTACGGCCGCTGGAGCAGGGCGTCTTCGTCCTGGCGGCCTTCGCCGCCTCCGCGAGCTGGCAGCTGCTTCTGGCGGGCGGCGGCGCGCTGCTCGGCCGGGGCCTGACCGGCCACCGGGGACGCCTGGTCACAGCTCTGCTGTCGAGCTGCGTGATGCTGGGGCTGGCGGCCCGGATGGTCCTGTCGCCGGGCTGAGCCCCGCCCGCGGCCAGGGCGCGAAGGCCCGGGCCACGGCGAGGCCGTCCTCGCAGACGTGGTGCCGTACGACCAGACCGCGCCGGACGGTGAGGTGCAGGGCGGACCTGGCGTGATACGAGCGTCCCGTGGGGTGACCTGCCTCGGGTGCCGGCCGGACGGGGTGTGTGCACGACTGTGCCCGCGGCGTGCGGTACGTGCGATTACCCGTGAGGTAAGGAGGGCCCGGTGTCGTGAGGAAGATCCGGGGCGCCCGCGGTGTTGAATCGTGGCGTCAGTCTTGGAAGCGATGAGGGGACGGACCTCACATGCCTCTTGAGGGCGAGTACGAGCCCAGCCCGACAGCCTGGGTGCGCGAGCAGGTCGAGCTGTACGAGAGCTCCGGCGGGACGAAGGGCACCACCCTGATGGACACCGGGATGCCCGTCATCCTGCTGACCACCCTGGGGGTGAAGAGCGGGAAGATCCGCAAGACGCCGCTGATGCGGGTGGAACACGACGGGAAGTACGCCGTGGTCGCCTCGCAGGGCGGCGCGCCCAAGCACCCGGTCTGGTACTTCAACATCAAGTCGCAGCCGCATGTCGAGCTCCAGGACGGGCCGGTCAAGCAGGACATGACCGCCCGTGAGATCACCGGCGCGGAGAAGGCCGAGTGGTGGGAGCGGGCGGTCGCCGCGTATCCGCCGTACGCCGAGTACCAGAAGAAGACCAACCGGGAGATCCCGGTGTTCGTGCTGGAGCCGCACCAGGGGAACTGACGGTTCCGGGAATCCTTTCCGGCCGGGGAACGTCGGAATCTAGAAAAATCTGTTTCCCGGAGGCATGAACCGGCATCGGGCCGGGCAGCCGAATGTCAGGCCCCGCCGCGTTCCCCCGTCGCGGCGGGGCTTTCTCCTGCCTCCCGCGCCGAGCGGTCGGTCACGTCCAGGAAGATCTGGTCGGTCTCGCCGAACTCCCCGTCCAGGGACCGCTTGATGCGCACCAGGACCTCCTCGACCTCCTCGCTGTCCAGGCCGGGCACCAGGTCGATCCGGGCCGCGACCAGCGTCGAGTCGAGGCCGAGCTTCATCGTGAACAGCGCTTCCACGCTGTCGATCTCGGGCTCCTCCGCCAGCCGTTCGCGGATGGTGCGGCTCAGCTCCGGGTCCGCGGCCTCCCCGATCAGCTGGGCGCGGGCGTCGGCGCCCAGCCGGTAGGCCACGAACACCAGCAGGACGCCGATGGCCAGCGAGGCGGAGGCCTCCCACACGACCTGTCCGGTGACCATGTGCAGCACCATGCCGACCATCGCGAGCAGCACCCCGAGCACCGCGGTGCCGTCCTCGGCGACGACCGTACGCAGCGCCGGATCCCGCAGCCCCCGGTCCTCCCGGCGGGCCTGGTGCAGCGCCCGGACCAGCGAGGCGCCCTCCGCGAGCAGGGCGACACCCAGCACGATCAGGCCCGCCACATAACCGCTGAGCTTCTCCTCCGCGCCGTTGCGCAGCGCCTCGACGCCCTGGAAGACGGAGAAGCAACCGCCCATGACGAAGATCCCGACGGCCGCGAGCAGCGACCAGAAGAAGCGCTCCTTGCCGTAGCCGAAGGGGTGCCGTTCGTCGGGCGGGCGGCGGCTGCGGCGCAGGGCGGCCAGCAGGAACACCTCGTTGAGACTGTCGGCGACGGAGTGCGCGGCCTCGGACAGCAGCGCGGGCGAGCCGGCGACGACTCCGCCCACGGCCTTGGCCGCGGCGATCACCAGGTTGGCGGCGAGCGCCACGAACACGGTCAGCCGTGTCCTGCGGTCGGCGTTCGACCGCTCCGAATGCCCTTGCGACCGCGCCTCCGGCCGCTCATCGGGCTTCGCTTCCGGCTGCTCGTCCGGCATCTCTTCCCGTTTCTCCTCCCATTGCCCTCGCGGCTGTTCTCGCCACTGTTCCTTCGGCTGGTCCTGCGACTGTCCTTGCGACGAAGTCCCACTCACGACGGCCGACTGCCCCGGCACGGGGTGATCACACCGTACGGGAGGAGCGAATCGGGCGGCATCGGGGAACACGGTCCATCGGCGCGTATCGGCAAGGAGGCACCATGAGCGGTGACAGCGGCAACACCTCGCTCGGGCACAAGGCGTTCAAACGGTCCCCCGGTCACTTCGCGGACCGGATCACGGCGGACGGGCGGGACGGCTGGCCGATGGCGGCCGGGCGTTACCGTCTGGTGGTCAGCCGTGCCTGTCCATGGGCGAGCCGGGCGCTGGTGTCACGGCGGCTGCTCGGCCTGGAGGACGCCCTGTCCCTGGCCGTCACCGACCCGATCCAGGACGACCGCAGCTGGCGCCTCACCCTCGACCCCGACGACCGTGACCCGGTGCTCGGCATCCGGTTCCTCAGCGTGGCCTACGACCGCCGGGAGACCGGTTACCCGGGCGGGGTGAGCGTGCCCGCGATCGTCGACGTACCGAGCGGGCGGCTGGTCACCAACGACTACCAGCGGCTGACCCTCGACCTGGCCACCGAGTGGACGGCAGAGGCGGACATCCGGCTGTTCACCACGCTGGTGCGGTTCGACGCCGTCTACCACGGCCACTTCAAGTGCAACCGCTGGAAGGTGACGGAGAACCCGGTGCTGTGGGCGTACGTCAGGGACCTCTACCAGACGCCGGGATTCGGTGACACCGTCGACTTCGACCACATCAAGCGGCACTACTACCAGGTGCACACGGGCATCAACCCCACCCGTATCGTTCCCCTCGGCCCGGATCCCGCCGGGTGGCTGACACCCCATCACCGGGAGCAGCTGGGCGGCCGGCCCTTCGGGGACGGGACATCGCCCGGCCCGGTGCCGGCGGCCGAGGAGGTCTCGGTCGCGGGACGGCCCTGACAACGCGGAGGCAGGCATGGCCAAGAGCAGGAAGAAACAGAAGCTCCCTCTCGTCTACGCGCCGCTCGGCTTCCTGCTGAGCTGGGCCGGCGGAGCGCTGGGCGCACTGGTCTTCCGCCGGACCTGGATGGCGCTGCGCGGCGAGGAGGACGCGCCGGACGCCCTGGACCGGGACCGCGGCTGGGGCGAGGTGCTGCTGGCCGCGGCGCTCCAGGGCGCCGTCTTCGCGGTGGTGCGCAGTGCCGTGGACCGCACCGGCGCCACCGCCATAGAGCGCTCCACCGGGACATGGCCGGCGACCCGCAAGGGCGGCCGGGACTGAGCGGGTTCAGCCCTGCTTGGGTGCCGCCGGCGGTACCAGACGCAGGGTGAAGGAGTGTCCGGCCGGGTCGGCGTACCCCCGCTCCTCGTACGGCCCGGCCGCGTCCTTGGTGTCGAGCGGCCGTCCGCCGAGGCCGACCACCCGCAGCTCGGCCTCGTCGAGGTCCTCGACCAGGAAGTCGAGGTGGGCCTGGAGCGAGTTCTCGGGCCGTGGCCAGCTCGGCGGGGTCGCGTTGACGTCGCGCCGGAAGGCGATCCGGAAGCCGCCGGCACGGATCTCGACCAGGTTGGCCGATGCCTCGCCGTCCTCGGCCTCCAGCAACTCCCGGTAGAAGACCGCGAGTTTCTCGGGTTCGGCGCAGTCGAGCACCACGACGGCCGCATTCACCAGTGCCATGTTTCCTCCCTGGGAAGGTTCTTGCCGTCCGTCTGTCCCCCATCACCGGATTCAGTCGGGCCGGCCGCTGCCGGCACCGTCATGACCGTGCGTCCTCGGCGGCACGGACCCGGGCGAGGCGGGCCTCGGCCGCCGTCAGCAGCAGCTCCAGGGCGGCCGGGTAGGAGCTGCCCCGCATCGAGGCCACGAGGTGGCGGGCGGTGGCGGCGATGTTCGGGTGGGTGGCGGCGGGCAGCCGGGCGTAGGTCGCCTGCCACACGTCCGCCTCGGCCTCGCGGGCGGGTCTGGGCAGGGCGGTGTTGGCGGAGTCGAGGGCGCTGTAGGCGAGGGCCTGGTCGACGAAGGCGTGATAGACGCGGACCGCCTCCGCGTCCGGGAAACCCGCGCCCCGCAGCACCCCGAGGATGGTCTCGACGGCCTGGATCTCGTACCTCCGCCCGGTCACCCGGTGGGCGCTGAGCACCGCCGCCCTGGGATGGGCGAGGGCGCCGGCGTGCATACGCAGGCCCAGGTCGCGCAGGTCGGCTCGCCAGTCGCCGGTGGGCCGCCAGACCCTCAGGGTGCGGCCGATCAGCTCGTCGGCGACGGCCAGCATCAGGTCGTCGGTGTGCCGGAAGTAGCGGTAGAGGGAGCTGGGGTCGGCGCCCAGGGCGCGGCCGAGCCGGCGCACCGACAGGGCCTCGGCGCCGTGCTCCTCGATCAGCCGCAGCGCCGTCTCGACGATCAGCTCCTCGGAGAGGACCACGCCCTGTTTGGTGGGGCGCCTGCGCCGCCGGTCGGCGGACGGGACGACTCGTTCGCTCATGGGGCTTCCCTTCCTGGTGGCGCACCTTATGACAACACCGTTGACCTGTGAAGTGCGCGGGCAGTTTCATGTGCGGTCACCGGGGCCGACCAGGTCCGGGCCCCCAGGTGCGAGCGGAGCGCTGGCCATGACCGACAAGCCCTACAGAGTCGACCCCCCTGAGTTGCGCAGGTCCCTCGGCGTCCTCGACGGCGTCGCGGTCGCCGCGTCCAGTACGGCCGCGACCACCAGCATCGGCATCGGTCTGGGGGTGACGGCGGGGGTGGTCGGGCTGCATCTGCCGGCCATCATGCTGCTGGCGTTCCTGCCGGTGCTCGGTATCGCGGGCGCCTACTCCCGGCTGAACCGGGTGGAGCCGAACGCCGGCAACGGCTACGTGTGGGTGGGCCGTTCGCTCAGTCCGTGGCTCGGGTTCATGGTCGGCTGGGTGAACATCGTGGCGACGGTGGCCTTTCTCGCGTACACCACGGCGGTCACCGGGTCGGCGATGCTGCAACTGGCGGGCGAGGCGGGGGTGCACCGCGTCGGCGGGCTCACCCTGGACCCGGGTTCGACGGCGCAGACCACGGCCGTCGGCATCGTCGTCCTGGTCGCCGTCACCCTCACGGCGGTGACCGGCATCCGCACCGCCGCCCGGCTCCAGACCGGTCTGCTGGTCTTCGAGTACGTGGTGCTGCTCGGGTTCTGCGGCTACGGCATCGTCACCGGCCCGCACCCCTTCAGCCTGAGCTGGTTCGATCCGTTCACGATCCCCTCGGCCACCGCACTCGCTCAGGGCCTGCTCCTTTCGGTGTTCTGCTACTGGGGTTTCGAGGCCGCGTTCAGTGTCAACGAGGAGGTCCACGACCCACGGGACGCCTCCCGGGCCGGGCTGATCACGCTGGTGACCATGCTGGGGCTGTTCCTGCTGGGCTCGGTGGCCTTCCAACGGGTGCTGTCGGAGCCGGAGTTGGCCGGGCACGGGGCCGAGGGGCTGGCGTTCTTCGGCGACCGGCTCGCCGCCCAGCCGTGGGCCGCGCTGCCGCTGGTGGCGCTGCTGTTCTCGGCGATGGCCTCGCTCCAGGCCGGGGTGATCCCGACGGCGCGGGGCATGTTCGCGATGAGCCGGGACCGTACCCTCGGGCCGGTGTGGGCGAGGGTCAGTCCCCGGTACGGCACCCCGGCGGCCGGGACGCTGCTGATCGGGGCGCTGGCCACGGCGGTCGCCGCGCTCGCCCTGGTGATCCCGAGGCTGGCCGACATGATCATGGCGACGGTGAACGCGGTCGGTATCGTCGTCGCCCTGTCCTACGCGCTCACCGCGCTGGCCGCGGCGGTGCGCTTCCGGGCGCTGCTGCGCGAGGACTGGCGGCAGGGCGTCCGGGCGGTGGTGCTCCCGGCGCTGAGCGCCTGCGCACTGCTGGGGCTGGGCGGCTACCTCGGCTGGTCCTTCTCCACCTCGACCGACCACTTCGCGGTCAGCGCGGACAACGGCTGGTTCCTGCTGACCACCCCGCTGGTGATGATCGCCTCCGGGTTCGTCGCGGCCGGATGGGCGAAGTACGTGCGCCGCTCACCGTACTTCCGCACCGGCGAGGGCACCGACGCCGACGCACCCCAGCTGCTCACGACCCCCAACTAAGGAACAGGAACGATGCACGCAGATCTGCTCTTCACCGGTGGACCCGTCCTCACCCCCGAGGGCCCGACGGCCACCGCCGTCGCGGTCACCGGTGAGCGCATCACCGCCGTCGGCTCCGCCGGGGAACTGCGGGAACTGGCCGGGCCGCGCACCGAGGTGGTCGACCTCGCCGGGCGGCTGCTGCTGCCCGGATTCCAGGACGCGCACGTCCATCCGGTGCCGGCCGGGCTCGAGTTGAGCCAGTGCGACCTGACGGGAGTGCGGACCGCCGCGGAGTCCGTGGCCGCCGTACGTGCCTATGCCGAGGCGCATCCGGAGCGGGAGTGGATCCTGGGCGGCGGCTGGTCCATGGAGGCGTTCGAGGGCGGTACGCCGACCCGGGAGCTGCTGGACTCCGCCGTACCGGACCGGCCGGTGTACCTGCCGAACCGGGACCATCACGGGGCCTGGGTCAACAGCCGGGCCCTGGAGCTGGCCGGGATCGACCGCGACACGCCCGACCCGGCCGACGGGCGGATCGAGCGGGACGCGTCCGGCGCGCCGAGCGGCACGCTCCAGGAGGGGGCGATGCGGCTGGTCGGCCGGCTCGCGCCGCCCGCCACCCCGGCGGACCGGCTCGCGGCGCTGCTGCACGCCCAGCGGCATCTGCACGCACTGGGCATCACGGCCTGGCAGGACGCGCTGGTCGGGGACTTCCTCGGCATGGACGACCCGTCGCAGGCGTACCTGGCGGCGGCCCGGGACGGTTCGCTGACCGCGCGGGTGGTGGGCGCGCTGTGGTGGGACCGGGAACGCGGTGCCGAGCAGATCCCCGAACTCGTCGAGAGGCGGGCCGCGTTGAGCCATGGCAGGTTCCGGGCGGGCACGGTGAAGCTGATGCTGGACGGGGTCGCCGAGAACGGCACGGCCGCACTCCTCGACCCGTACCTCGACAAGTGCGGCTGCGTTACGGCAAACCGGGGCAAGAGCTTCATCGACCCGGCGCGACTGCCCACGTACGTGACGGAGTTGGACGCGCTCGGCTTCCAGTGCCACTTCCACGCGCTGGGCGACCGGGCGGTACGGGACGCGCTGGACGCCGTCGAGGCGGCGCGAGCCGCCAACGGCCCCAGCGACACGCGGCCCCACTTGGCGCATCTCCAGGTCGTGCACCCCGCCGACGTACCGCGTTTCGCCCGGCTCGGCGCCACCGCCAACATCCAGGCGCTGTGGGCCGCGCACGAGCCGCAGATGGACGAGCTGACGATCCCCTTCCTGGGGTCCGAACGGGCCGGACGGCAGTACCCGTTCGGGGCGCTGCTGCGCTCCGGGGCGCGGCTCGCGGCCGGCAGCGACTGGCCGGTGAGCAGCCCCGACCCGATCCAGGGCATCCATGTCGCGGTGAACCGGGTCGAACCGGGCGGCGACGCGCCGGTGTTCCTGCCCGGGGAGCGACTCGGGCTCCGGGACGCGCTCACGGCGTACACGGCCGGATCGGCGTACGTGAACCACCTCGACGACACCGGCCGGGTGACGGTCGGGGCGCTCGCGGACCTGGTGGTCCTGGACCGCGATCCGTTCGCCGGGGACCCCGGGCGCATCGCGGAGACACGTGTCACGCACACATACCTGGCGGGCGCGCGAGTGTACTCGACTCAGGAGGCGTGAGCAGTAACACACGTCACGGTGAGGTCACGCGTAGATCATTTACGCTCTGGGCAGCCTCGTACCGCTTCACGGCTCAACTTTCGAGCCACGAAGGCCAGTTCGAGTGCACGGGTGGCCGACAGGCCACCCGCTCGCAGGGACGGGGGGACTCTGCGCACTGTCTCCCGAAAGGACACACATGCCTCAGGACGTCACCTTCGACCTGCCCTTCGAGACCCCCGTCTGTGAGCACCCGGAGTTCGCGCGCGTCCCACATCCCTACCGGATGTGGGACATGGACCCGGTGAACGGCAAAGCCGGGTTCGAGGAGTACACGTCGTGGGACCTGCCGCAGGCCGTGGCTGCCCTGCCCGATAGAAGCAAGGCGGGCGCTGATCGGGCACACGGGGCGGCCCGCGTCGGATCCTCCGGCCTTCCCGGAGCGGCCACGCGCCTCGGATCCGGGGGTCGCGCTACGCCTGCTGGGCCGCGAGTGCTTCCTGATCGACGCAGCTGAGACGGCGGTGCAGGTGCTCGTCTTGTAGCACGAGTGCCTCGACAGGGGCGGGCCGCTCATGGAGGGCCCGCGGTGTCGAGGGTGAATCCGCCATGGACGAGCGGCTCGCCGTGTTGGAGAACCCGGGCGGGCACAGGGCGGTTGGTCCTCGAAGGGCAGGCAGGCGACCTGCCCCACTTCCCGGGCCGTCAACGCGGCAGTCGTGCCCCTCGCGGTCGTTCGCAGCGGGAGCCGGAGCCGGTCGCGTGCGTCCGGCCGTTCGGCGAGGCCGTCGCGGAAGAACCAGAAGATTCCCGGACACGACCGGCCGGCGATCACGGTCGGTCGATTCCGTTGCCAGGACCACAGCTTGAAGGAGACCGGTGTGACATCTCAAGGCGTAGGTGCTGTTCAGAAGGCGTCCGCCGACAGCCTGCTCCCGGCGCAGCCAAGCGCCCAGCTCCAGCCCGGGGAGGCGGGGAACACCCTGGCCGGCCTCTTCGTGAAACGCATCAACGGGAGCACCGAGCAGTACCGAAGGTCCCAGCACGCCGCTCAGCAGCGGCTGGACGCACTCGGATCCTCCCACGCCGGCACCACGCTGCATGTGGAGGGAGCCCTCCAGCTGGCGCCACGCGCGTTCCTCCCGCCCGACGAGGAGGGCTACGCCAGGTTGAAACGACTCGACACCAGCCTGCGCATGATCGAAGCAGCTTTCCCCCAGGTCAGCATAGATGCCGAGGTCTGCCGACTGACCTGCACGATGCTGGAAGGGGCCTGGCGGAGCCGGGCACTCGTCCCACCGCGCGAGGAGGAGCCGGCAACCGCCTGCACCTGCCCGCTGTGCCGTCGGCTGCCCGCACCGCCCGCCCGCACGCTGGAAGACTACGGTTGGCGGCAGAGCGCCGGTCGTCCCCTCACGGTCAAGACCTGGCCGTACCGCGAGGAATTCGACAGCGTCCTGACCGGTGGATGGTCCGTGGTCCGGCAGATGAACGACCTTGAACGAGACCTCGGCCTCCGCCACCGCTTCGAAGACGACATCCTCGTCTTCCACGAGTACAAACGCGTGATCGACACCATCGACACCACGCACGTCACCCAACTCGCCGAAGGCCGCCTGGCCGAGAGTTTCAGCACCAACAGCGCACGCGCCCTGGTCTGCGGACTCTACGCGGCCCACAAGCGATCCGTCGACGAGTACTGGCTCCGACAGCACCACGCGGGCAGCGTCACACTCCCCCAGACCAACCCGCTCAGCCAGAGCACCTACTCAGCCCTGCAGATGCTGGACTGCCTGTTCTGGCACGTCTCGCCCGACACCGAACTCTGGCAGGAGGAACACCTCGCCTCCCTGCTGCTGTGCCGCGTCATCGACGACATGGCCGACGTACGGGTCGACTCCCTCACCGGCGAGATCAGCAACTTCTGGCTCGCCGACATACCCACCCACACCAAGGCCCTCTACGCTGCCTGCACCATCGCCCTCATCAAGTACGGCTGCATGCCCGAGGCGCATTCCACGATGTGGAACACGTGGTTGATGACCAGCACCATCGTCTGGTTGGGGCTCACGGGCCGCCACGCCCTGTGGTTCGACGGCATCACCCAGGGCCTCCCCCCGGCCGAGGAGTGCCCGCTCTGCGACCTGCAGCCCAACCCGTGCACCGGCATCCTCACCCACGGCACCACCCTCACCATCAGCCCGCGGCCCACCGCACCGGCGCTGAGCACCCGGACCGCCGAGCTGTCCGCACGCTGCCGGGCCCAGTACCCCCGGACCTGGCCCCTCTTCGACGCCGAGCTCCACGCCTTCGAAGCACTGCACGGCCCCTGGCACGGCAACACCGACAGGGTTTGGGAGGTCCTGCGCCGCACCTACGTCGCCGCCGTGGAGGCATCCATGGCCGCACCGTCCCCCGACCGTGCTCGTCAGGTCCAACAAGACGCCGGCGCAGTGGGGTCCGAGTACTTCTACACCATGTACGACCCTCAAACCGGGAGGGAGGACACCGCGCTGCTCGCCTACATGTTCGGCTGCGCCCACCCGCATTTCATCTGGAACGCCACGGGATAC
The DNA here is from genome assembly GCF_055567535.1 of Streptomyces sp. NPDC026538. NCBI lineage: Bacteria > Bacillati > Actinomycetota > Actinomycetes > Kitasatosporales > Streptomycetaceae > Streptomyces > Streptomyces sp. NPDC026538. The sequence goes on along the minus strand of NZ_JBVHQG010000013.1, from coordinate 74,322 downwards.
CGTCCCACGGGCGTCACGGGCGACTGGCTCGACGGCTGACGCCTCGATCCTGGTGTGTGAGACGGCAACGCTGCTGCCCGGCCGGAAACCGGCCGGGCAGCGGCGGGCTCACACCGGGAACTCGACCGGCAGGCTGTCCAGCCGGGACTCCCAGGTGGAGGCGGTCGAGGTGAGCTCATCGGCCGGCACGGCCAGCCGCAGGCCCGGCAGCCGGTGCAGCAGGACGTCCACCGCGATCTCGATCATGGACTGCCCGATGCTCTGCCCGGGGCACTCGTGAGGGCCCGCGCCGAACGCCAGGTGCGCATGGTTGCCCTCCACCGAGACACCCGGGTCGGGCCGGACCTCGGGGTCGAGGTTGCCCGGGGCGAGACCGAGAACGAGCAGGTCGCCCGCCTCGATGCGGTGCCCGCCCAGTTCGACATCGCTGGCGGCGAAGCGCCCCGGCAGGACGGTCAGCGGCGGAGAGTTCCACATGGCCTCCTCCACCACCGCCGAGATGTTCAGCTGACCGCTGATCAGCCCGGAGAGCCGGGAGGCGTCGGTCAGGACCAGCCGCAGCACCCGGGCCAGCAGGTTGGTCGTGACGGCCGCGGCGATCAGCACCACGCGCAGGTGGTGGACGACCTCGTCGTGGTCGAGAGCCGCGTGATGCGCCAGCAGGTCGGTGGTGAGGTCGGAGCCGGGTTCGGACCGCCGGCGCTCGACGAGTTCACCGAAGATCTCCCTGATCCTGCCGTCGTGCACCACGGCGTCCTCGCCGCCCTTGAGCACCTGGGCGCAGGACTCGACCAGCCGGCGCCCCTCCGCCTCGGCAAGCCCCAGAATGCGGGACATCACGAGCATCGGCGCGTAGTCGGCGTAGTCCGCCACCAGATCGGCGCGGCCGGTGTCCGCGAACCCGTCGATCAGCTTGTTCGCGAAGTGCGTGGCGTGGCGCCGGATCCCGCGGCCGACAGCGGCCTGCAGCACATCGCTGACGGCGCCGCGCAGCCTGCGGTGCGGCTCACCGTCCTGGGACACGCAGTCAGGACGCCAGCCGAGCATCGGAATCAGCGCGGAGGTCTCCGCGATCCGTCCTTCCCGGTAGTCCCGCCAGGTCCGCGCGTCCCGGGGGAACTGGCTGGGATTGTCGAGCACCCGCCGGCTGTCCCGGTAGCCCAGCACCAGCCAGGCGTGGATGTCGCCCTCCAGCAGCACGGGGGCGACGGAGCCGTGCTCCTTGCGCAGCCGCTCGTAGATGCCGAGCGGGTCGGTCGCCGCCTCTGGCCCGTACAGCCGGGCCAGTTCGGGCGAGCCGTGCGCGACCGGGCAGCCGCGGGGGGCGTCGGGACTGTCGGGGCTCTGGTCGTTCATCGGGGCTCCAGTGCGACGGCGGAGCGTTCCTTCAAATGACGTATCAGGGCGACCAGGACGTCCCGGCTGGAGGCGCGGTCACGGGCGTCGCAGGCCACGATCGGGGTGTGCGGGGAGATGTCGAGGGCGTCCCGGATCTCCTCGATGGGGTGTTCCTTGCAGTCCGGGAAGACGTTGAGGGCGATGACGAACGGCACGTTCTGCCGCTCCATCTCCTCGATGGCCCGGAAGCTGGAGGCCAGCCGGCGCGTGTCCACCAGGACGATCGCCCCGAGCGCGCCCTTGAACAGGCCGTTCCACAGGAACCAGAACCGTTCCTGCCCGGGGGTGCCGAACAGATACAGCATCAGGCTCTCGTTGAGGCTGATCTTGCCGAAGTCGAGGCTGACCGTGGTCTCGGCCTTGTCCGCGACGCCGATCAGGTTGTCGACGCCGACGGTCGCCTGGGTCAGCGTCTCCTCGGTGGTGAGCGGCTTGATGTCACTGACGGATCGGACCATGGTGGTCTTCCCGGTGCCGAATCCCCCGGCGATCATCACCTTGACCGAGCGGGTCCCCCCGGCACCGGGGTCGCCGGGATGGTCAAAGCCTTTCAAGTCCACTGAGTACCTCCTGGAGGAGCGCGAGGTCGGGCCCGCGGCCGGCGTGGTGGGCCGGAATGGGATCACGGGCTTCAATACGGCCTGCGTCCAGCAGATCCGCCAACAGCACCGCGAGAATGTTGAAGGGCAATCCGAGATGGGCGGTGAGTTCGGCCACCGACAGCGGATCGCGGCAACGCCGGACTATCTCCTCGTACTCGTGCTGCATCCCCGGGACCGGGGCGGTGCGGGAGACGACGAGGGTCGCCACGTCGAGGCTCGACGCCGACCCGCCCGGTCCGCTGCGTCCCCCGGTGAGGACGTAATAGCGCTCTAGGCCTTGGGGGTCCCCCCAGCTCGAGCGAAGTCGAGAGCCTGGGGGAGGGTCCGTTGGCCGACGAGGAGCACTCATCCAGAGTGCTCCTCCAGACGCGGAGAGGTGCCGAGCAGCTCGCCCATCCGCCGCGACAGGTCCCTCATCTGATGCCCGAGCAGCCCCTGGTCGAGCCCTTCGCGCGCGAGGACCCCGAGGTACGTCTCCACACCGGCCCGTACGACGAAGAGGTGGCCGCCGTCGACCTCGATCATCGCCAGCCGCAGCTGCCCCGCGTACTTGGGGAACTGCTCGGCGACCGGCTGGGCCAGCGCCTGCAGTCCTGCCACCACGGCCGCGAAGCGGTCCACGTCGTCCGGGTCTTCGGCGCCGAAGGAGGTGATGGCCTTGCCGTCGCTGGAGGCCACGAGGGCGAAGCGGATCTCCGGGATGCTCTCCACCAGATCGCGGAGCGCCCAGCTCACGTCGGTTCCCTGTTGCGTCATGTGGACTAGTCGCTCTCTTCAGTGTGGTGCTCCGCGGCCTCGCGTCCGGCGGCGTCATCGGCGCCGGCCGGGGTCGCGGATGCCACGACGTCTTGTTCTCCGGTCAACTCGGCCTCGCTGTCCGCCTCTTCGGACACGGCGGCTGCGCGGCCCGCGGTGGCGAAGGCGGCCAGGCCCGCGAAGGACTCCTCCGGCGGGACCGCGGTGAACGCGGGGCCCTCCGTACGGACGGCGCGCTCCTCGGGCTGCTCCTCGGCACGGCGCCGGCTGCGCCGCCGGGGCAGTCCGCCCGGGGTGGTGTCCAGGGCCTCGCCGGACTCCGGTTGAGTGACGGATTCGACGGCGACCGGGCCGTGCGCCGGCGACGCGGCGGCGGGGGCGGCCGTCACGGGAGCCGGGGCGGCGGTGGCCGCGGGCAGCGGGCTGAAGAACTTGTGCGGGACCACGACGACCACCGAGGTGCCGAGCCAGGGCGAGTCCGCGAAGGTGACCCGGATGCCGTAGCGGCGGGCGAGGATGCCGACGACCCGCAGGCCGATGTTGGCGTCCTCGGAGATACCGCCGATCCCGGGGCCGTTCTCGGTGCCCGCCAGGGAGTACTCGGCCTCGCGCTTCTTCTCCTCGCTCAGGCCCTTGCCGGAGTCCTGGATCTCGATGCCGACGCCGTTGGGCACCTCCTTGCCGGAGACGACCACCGGCTCGGTGGGCGGCGAGTAGCGGGCCGCGTTGTCCAGGAGGTGGGAGAAGATCAGCGTGAGGTGGTCCACCAGACCGCCGTCGACGCCGAGTTCGGGCAGGTGCCGGACCTCGACACGGTGGAAGTCCTTGATCCGGCCGATGCCGCCGCGCACCACGCTGAGCAGTCGCTGGGGCTCCTGCCACTGACGGCCCGGGCGGTCCGAGCCGCCGAGCACGCCGATGCTCGCGGCGAGCGAGTCGGCGGGGCCGAGCTCCTGGTCGAGCTCCATGAGACCGCGGGCCACGGCGGGCAGCCGGCCGTGCTCGCCCTGCATCTCGTGCAGCCGGCCGCGCAGCTTGCTGGTCAGGACGTGGATGCGGTTGCCGATGCTGATCACGGCCTGTTCGGCGGAGGTGGAGCGGTTGAACTCCTCCTCCACGCCGATCAGCGAGGTGCGCAGGATACGGCGCAGGTCGGCCTGGACGTCCTTGTCGACCTTGGCGCACTGCTCGGTGACCGGCAGCAGGTCGTCGATGGCGTCGCCCTCACGCAGCCGCCGCAGTGCCTCGGGCAGCTGCTCGTCGGCGAGGCGGGAGACCGCGGCCCGCTGGTGCGAGACCTGCTCCTGCCAGACCTCGGCCTGGTCGGCCAGCTGGGCGTCGGAGGACTTCAGCTGCTCGGCCAGCCGCTCCTCGTACGCCCGTGCCTGCTCGGCGAGTTGGGCGTCGTAGTGGGCGGTCCGCTCACCGAGCCGGGACTCGAAGGCGGCGGCCTGCTCCCCGAGCTGGGCGTCGAACGCGGCCGCCTGCTCGTTCAGCCGGCCCTCCAGCGTGGCGCGCTCGGCCGAGAACTTCCGTTCCAGGCCCGAGACATGCTGCTGCCACTGCTGGGAGTGCTCGGTCTGCGAGCTGCGGAACGCCCCTTCGGCGCTGCGCAGTTGGCGCTGCGAGCGGATCAGCAGCCGCACGCAGACGGAGCTGGCCACGGTCGCCGCGGCGCCGGCGACGGCCGCGGTTATTCGCTCGGAGCTCATGAACGTGGCGGCGACTGTACCTCCCCCTAAGGCCAGCGGCATCAGCCACCAGCTGTACCAGGCGACAGGGGCCCGCGCCGCCGGCGGCGGAGTGGCGAGTTCCATCTGCATCCTTCGAAGCAACACAATCGGACAACAGCGAACAAGGGCAGTGTGCGAGGGCCGCACCCATGACTGCGAACGGCGGGACGGACCCACCGCGGGGTACGTCAACTCGCTGTGACGGACTGGAGCTTATCGGGTTTGAACCCGAAAGGATCAACCTCGACGACCAGAGGAAGTGAGGGTTCCGTCACGCTCCGCCAGTTGGTGGCAAATCAATAAATACCCATCCCTGCCTGCGACTTGCCGACATGTTCCCCTTCCCCGGCCGTTGGACTACCCGATCGCGTCTTGGACACCTGTCCAGCTATAGTGGACACCTGTCCAAGTTGGGGAGAGGGTCGGTCGATCATGGAAATCCTGGCGAACGTGCTGGTCGGACTGGTGGCCGCGCTGCACGCGTACATCCTGGTGATGGAGATGTTCCTGTGGCAGAAGAAGCCGGGGATGCGCTTCCACGGCTTCGACGCGGAGCTGGCCCGGCGGACCGCGCCACTGGCCGCCAACCAGGGCCTGTACAACGGTTTCCTGGCGGCCGGCCTGGTGTGGGGCCTGGCGGCGGCCGACCCGACGGGCTTCCGCGCCCAGGTGTTCTTCCTGTCCTGCGTGGTGGTCGCGGGGGTGTACGGCGCGGTCACGGCCAACCGGCGGATCCTGTTCGCGCAGGCGCTGCCCGGCGCCCTCGCCCTGGCCGCCGTCCTGGCCGCCCGGTGACCGGCCCGGAGCCCCGCCCCGCGGTCGAGGACCCACGGGCCGCCCGCACCCGGGCGCGGCTGCGGGCGGCCCTGCTGGCGGAGTGCGCCGAGCGGCCGCTGGCGGAGGTGGGGGTGGCCGCGCTGGTGCGCCGCGCCGGGGTGGGCAGGGCCACGTTCTACGTCCACTACGACGGCTTGGAGGCGCTGGCCGTCGACACCTGCGCGGACGTGGTACGGGACGCCGTGGACGCGCTGCACGCCTGGCGGGGCCGGCCCGATCCGGTGCACGCGCCGCCGGCGCTGCTGGACTTCTTCGCGGGGCTGGTGCCGCATGCGGCGCTGTACCGGGAGCTGCTCGCGCCGGGCGGCGGCGGTCCGCTGGGCCGGGTGCTGCACCGGGACCTGCGGGCCCGCAGCCTGGCCGAGCGCGAGCTGGCCGGCGCGGCCGACGCTCCCCTGGTGGCCTCGGCGGTGGCCGCCACCTTCGCCGGGGTGCTGGCCGACTGGCTGCACGGCCTGCTGGACGCCGGCCCCGACGACGTGGCCGACCAGGTCTGGCAACTGCTGGTCGCCCTGCACATGAGCCGCTGAGGCTTCCGGCACAGGCGAGGGCGGGCCACCGTCAGGGCTGGCACGATTCCATCGAAGGTTGGCCATCGTGCCATTTCCCGGACGGGCGCATCCCGGCAGGCTGGGTGACCATGAGCAATGTGAACACGATGCGTGTGGTCAGTCAGGACGTCCTCGGCGGGCCCGAGGTACTCAAGGTGATCGAGGTGGCCCGGCCGCAGCCGCGCGCCAACGAGGTGCTGGTCCGGGTGCGGGCCGCCGGGCTCAACCCGACCGACTGGAAGCACCGGGAGACCGGCGGCTTCCTGGGCAAGCCGCCCTTCGTCCTCGGCTGGGACGTCTCCGGCACGGTCGAGGAGACCGGGATCGGTGTCGCCGCCTTCAAGCCCGGTGACGAGGTCTTCGGCATGGTGCCCTACCCGTTCGGCCACGGCACGCACGGCGAGTACGCGATCGTCCCCGCCCGCGCCCTGGTGCCGAAGCCGGCCGGGATCGACCACGTCCAGGCGGGCGCGCTGCCGCTGGTGTCGCTGACGGCCTGGCAGGCGCTGGTGGAGAACGCCGAGGTACGGCCGGGACAGCGGGTGCTGGTGCACGCGGCGGCCGGCGGGGTCGGGCATGTGGCGGTGCAGATCGCCAAGGCGCACGGCGCCTACGTGATCGGCACGGCGAGCGCCGCCAAGCACGACTTCCTGCGCGAGATCGGCGTGGACGAGCCGGTGGACTACCGGTCCGTGGAGGTCACGGAGACGGTGCGGGACGTCGACGTCGTGCTCGACACGATCGGTGGGGACACCTCCGTCGACTCGCTGCGGGTGCTGAGGCCGGGCGGGATCCTGGTGTCCATCCTGCCGGTGGGCTCCGCGGAGCTGTACGAGGAGGCCGAGCGGCTCGGGGTGCGGGCGGTGCGGATGCTGGTGGACGCCGACCGGGCCGGGATGCGGGCGGTCGCCGACCTGATGGCGGCGGGGAAGCTGCGCGCCAGCGTCGCGGGGACCTTCCCGCTGGCCGATGCCGCCAAGGCGCATGAGCTGGGCGGCACCGGCCGCACCACCGGGAAGCTGGTCCTCGTGGTGGACTGACCCCGCAGGGGCGGCAGAGGCCCCGGGTGCCTGAAGGTGAGCACGGGCTTGATCGCCTTGCCCGTGCTCCTCTCCCGCACCACCCGTTCGATCCCGGCGAACGGGTGGGTGCCGATCAGCCGGCGCGGCGGCGGGCGCCCCACACGGACCAGCCGGACCGGCGCCGGGACGAAGGCCTGGTTCTCGCTGCCGCCGAGGATCAGGCCGTCGACGTGCTTTCCGGCCGGCAACCCGCCGGCGCCCAGGGTGACTTCGCCGCCGGACGCCGGAGCGCCGACGCACACCCCGGGGAGCAGTACCGCCAGGCGCTGGGCAGTGCCTGGCACGCGCTTTCTTGGTGGAGCGGCAGCGCTCCCACGTGCCCGTTCTCCGACTGTCGCGCACGCCACAGAAAATGGCGCACCAAAGCGGCAGACATATGTCAATCGAACATGCTCAAATTCCCTCCATCGAGGGTAACTTGCAAGGCGGGGAACGGAATTGGACCGGCTGGGGTGGGAGGTGATGCCGTCGTGCGCCAGGAACCCCGACAGGATCCCGGGGCGCTCACCCGGCACCTGCGCATCCACCAGGACCGCGGATACACGGTGCTGGAGTTCCGGGGCGAGATCGACATCGCGGCGGCGACCGAGATGGCGCCCTATCTGGACCGGGTGACCGGGCGGGAGAGCACCCGGGTGGTGATCGACATGCTGCCCGTCGACTTCTTCGACTGCTCCGGGCTGCGGCTGCTGTACCGGGCACGCGGCCGGGTGCTGGAGCGCGGCGGACAGCTCCAGCTGGTGTGCACACACCCGCTGACCCTGCGGGTGCTGAAGGTGACGGGTCTGTCGCAGCTGCTGCCGCCGCTGGCGACGCTGGACGCGGCCCTCGGCCGGCCGGAGGCCACGTCCGGATCTTTATGACGTCACGTCAGGACACGCCTGGCAACGCCTACTTGAGGATGCCGGTCACCTGACCGGCGCCGACCGTCCGGCCGCCCTCGCGGATCGCGAACTTCAGCCCCTCCTCCATCGCGACCGGCTGGATCAGCTGGACGCGCACGGTGGTGTTGTCGCCCGGCATCACCATCTCGGTGCCCGGCGGCAGCGTGACGACTCCGGTCACGTCGGTGGTGCGGAAGTAGAACTGGGGCCGGTAGTTCTGGAAGAACGGGGTGTGCCGACCGCCCTCGTCCTTGGAGAGGATGTACGCCCGGGCCTCGAACTCCGTGTGCGGGGTGACCGATCCGGGCCTGATGACGACCTGTCCGCGCTCGACGTCGTCTCGTTTGACCCCGCGCAGCAGCAGGCCGACGTTCTCGCCGGCCCGGCCCTCGTCGAGCAGCTTGCGGAACATCTCGACGCCGGTGACGGTGGTCCTGGTCCGCTGCGGGTGGATGCCGATGATCTCGACCTCGCTGTTGACCCGTAGCACGCCGCGTTCGATCCGGCCGGTGACGACCGTGCCCCGGCCGGTGATGGTGAACACATCCTCGATCGGCATCAGGAACGGCCGGTCCACCTCCCGCACCGGCTGGGGCACGAACTCGTCGACAGCGTCGAGGAGTTCGAGCAGGGCCGCGGTCCACTCGGGGTCGCCCGCCAAGGCCCTCAGCGCGGAGACCCGGACGACCGGGACGTCGTCGCCGGGGAACTCGTACTCGCTGAGCAGCTCGCGCACCTCCAGCTCCACCAGTTCCAGGATCTCCTCGTCGTCGACCATGTCGGTCTTGTTGAGCGCGACGACGATGTACGGCACGCCCACCTGCCGGGCCAGCAGGACGTGTTCCTTGGTCTGCGGCATCGGCCCGTCGGTGGCCGCGACCACCAGGATCGCCCCGTCCATCTGGGCGGCCCCGGTGATCATGTTCTTGATGTAGTCGGCGTGGCCCGGGCAGTCGACGTGGGCGTAGTGCCGGCGCTCGGTCTGGTACTCGACATGCGCGATGGAGATGGTGATGCCGCGCTGCCGCTCCTCGGGCGCCTTGTCGATCTGGTCGAACGGGGTGAACGGGTTGAGTTCGGGGAACTTGTCGTGCAGCACCTTGGTGATGGCCGCGGTGAGTGTCGTCTTGCCGTGGTCGATGTGCCCGATGGTGCCGATGTTCACATGGGGTTTCGTCCGCTCGAACCTGGCCTTCGCCACAGGGGGCCTCCCGTCCGCCTCGGTGGAGCCGAGCGCGGGTCAGCGCCGCAACTCCTCCTTCCTGTCTAGACGTTGCGCGGCTCGTCGAACAGGGCGCTCACGGACTCACCGTTGTGAATACGGCGTACGGCCTCGGCCAGTGCCGGGGCGATGGACAGGATCCGCAGCTTGTCGGTGTGCTCCTCGGCCGGTACCGGCACGGTGTTGGTGCACACGATCTCCAGGACGTCGGGCTGCTCGCTCAGCCGCTTGAGCGCCCCGGCCGCGAACAGGCCGTGCGTGCACGCGATCCGGATCGAGCGGGGCGGCCCCAACTCCCGCAGCCGCTCCAGGAGTTCGATCACCGTGCTGCCCTTGGCGATCTCGTCGTCGAGCACGATGACGTCCCGGTCGGCCACGTCGCCGATGACGGAGCTGATGATCACCCGGTCGTCGGCGAACCGCTGCTTGGCGCCGGCCGCCACCTGGGCGCCGATCAGCCGGGCGAAGGCGGCGGCCTCCTTCGCGTTGCCGAGGTCGGGCGAGACGACCGTGGTGCGCGACAGGTCGTAGCGCCGGAAGTGCGCGGCCAGCTCCCGCAGGGCGTGCAGGTGGTCGACCGGCACCGAGAAGAAGCCGTGCACCTGCGGGGCGTGCAGGGTCATGGCGAGGACCCGGCTCGCGCCGGCGGCCACCAGCAGGTCGGCGACGAGGCGGCCGCCGAGCGAGATGCGCGGGGCGTCCTTCTTGTCGGAGCGGGCGTAGGAGTAGTGCGGCATGACGACGGTGATGCGGCCCGCGGAGGCACCACGGGCCGCGTCGCACATCAGCAGCAGCTCCACCAGGTGCTCCTGCACCGGCCGGACCAGGGGCTGGATCAGGAAGACGTCCCGCTCCCGGCAGTTCGCCTGGAGCTGTACCTCCAGACAGTCGTTGGCGAACCGGCTGACCCGTGTCGGGCTGAGCGGCACCCCGAGGTGCGCGCAGACCTCCTCGGCCAGCTCGGGATGGGCGCTGCCGCTGAAGACCGAGATGTCTCGCACGATCCGCTCCTCGCATGATCAATACGGGCTACGCGCTCATGCTACGGACCGTCGCGCTCTCACCACGGCACGGGTGTGCCGTCCCAGGAGAAGAACCCGCCGGTCGGCCCGTCGTCGGGCAGCAGCGCCAGCCGTACGGCCCCTCGTGCCCCCTCGGCCGGATCGCCGCCCCCCGCGGCCGCCCCGGGGACCAGGTCGGTGGCCCGGCGCCCCGGGGCGAGGGCGTTCACCTTGATGCCGTCCTCGGCCAGCTCCTGGGCGTAGAACACGGTCAGCGCGTTGAGCGCGGCCTTCGAGGAGCGGTAGGCCGCGGACCGGGGGCTGCCGGGGGTGAACTGCGGATTGGGGTGGGTGCTCCAGGTGAGGGACGCGGCGCCGCTGGAGACGTTCACGACGCGCGGGTGGGCGGAGCGGCGCAGCGCGGGCAGGAAGGCGTTGGTCACCGCGACGACACCGAAGACGTTCGTCTCGTAGATCCGCCGGAGGTCCTCGACACCGGTCCCGGTGGGCGGGCCGGTGACCGGCTGGACGCCGGCGTTGTTGACCAGGACGTCCAGGCGGTCGAGGCGGGCGGCGGCGCGTTCGATGCCGGCGGGATCGGTGACGTCGAGGACCAGGAGCCGCGCGTCGCCGCCGATCTCCGCCACGGCCCGCTCACCGTGCCCGATGTCCCGGGAGCCCACGTGGACGCTGAAGCCCGCCTCCACGAGGAGCCGTGCGGTATGGAAGCCGATGCCCTTGTTGGCACCGGTGACGAGTGCTGTGCGATCGTTCATGACAGCCACGGTTCCCCGGCCGCGTCCGTCCTGCCAGGGACCACCTGTACCAGGCGGACCGGGGAGGCGGCGGTATGGCGAGGCAGGAACTGGCGCGCTTCCTGCGGGAGCGCCGGGCGGGCCTGCGTCCGCAGACGGTGGGCCTCGCGCCGGGCACCGTCCCACGCCGGACGCCCGGCCTGCGGCGTGAGGAGGTCGCGGAACTGGCCCACATGTCCGTCGACTACTACACCCGTCTGGAGCAGGCCCGCGGCCCCCGCCCCTCCCCGCGCGTCCTGGACGCCCTGGCCGGGGCGCTGCGGCTGGCCCCCGCCGAGCGCAGCCACCTCTTCCGGCTGGCCGGCTCGGCCGCGGCGCCGCCCGCCCCCGTGGCGGTCCGGGAGGTGCGCCCGCACGTGGCCGGCATGCTGGAGCGGCTGCCCGACACCGCGGCGATCGTCACCGACGCCTCCTACGGCCTGGTGGCCTGGAACCCCCTCGCCCAGCGGCTGTTCGGCGGGGACCTGGGACACGGCACGACCAACCTGGCGCGGCGGCGCTTCCTGGGCCAGGGCCGGATGTACGCGAGTTCCGCTGCCGGGGAATTCGGCCACATCGTGGTGGCCCGGCTGCGGCGGGCTGCCGAACGCTATCCGCACGACGCGCGGCTCACCGCCCTGCTGGACGAGTTGAGCGCGGGCAGCGCGGAGTTCCGGGGCATCTGGGCGACTCATCCGGTGCATGCCCCGGGGCATCGCACCAAGGTCCTCGACCATCCGGAGCTGGGGCGGCTACGGCTGAACTGCGACGTCCTGCTGGTGCCGGAGGACGACCAGGAGGTCGTCCTCGTCACGGCCGACCCGGGCTCGGCGTCGGCACGCCGGATCGCGGAGCTGGCGGCGCGGGTCTAGCCGGCCGGGAAACGGGTCCACCGGGATGCCGGTCGCCGGCGTGCTGAGCCGGGTCGGTCCGGACTCGGGATACGACACACGGTGCAGCGGACAAAGGGGCCGGGAAGTGCTTTCTGCGGTCATCCGGGGCTCCTGGCACGCCGACGGGAGGTCACTCCACGCTCAAGCGTGTACCAGTCCTGCGTCAGCTGTCTCAATCGGCCAACAACACGGTCTGGCAAGGCGTTCGGCGGGCATTCGTGTCGTTGGAAAGGAGGACCGTCACATGGCGAGTTCCACCAAGGAGAGCAAGGAGACCTCCGAGAAGGAGACTCCGGTCAAGGCCCGGCCCCGGCGTATGCCCGGTTGGGCGAAGCTGCTCACCGCGTTCGTGCTGGTGCTCGTGGTGCTGTTCGCCGGGATCAAGCTGGCGGTGCTACCGGGCATCAAGGACCTGTTCGGCACGGAGACCCGTGACAACACGGGCCCCGCGCTGCTCAAGTCCATCCAGGACATGAGCCGTTACGACGCGGCCTCGGGCAACTTCCAGGTCGTCGTGGACCTGGAGAAGGACGCCAAGTACCTGCCGAGCGCGATCCGCGGCACCCGCACCCTGTACGTCGGGGCGGGCAACGTCGATTCCTATGTCGACCTCGGGAAGATCGGCGAGAAGGACGTGACGGTCAACGACGACCGTACCGAGGCCACCATCCGGCTGCCGCACGCGCAGCTCGGCAAGGCCACCCTGGACGCCGACCACTCCTACGCCGTCTCCAAGCAGCGCGGTCTGCTGGACCGGCTCGGCGACCTGTTCTCGGACAACCCCAACAGCGAGCAGGCGGTGCAGAAGCTGGCCGTGAAGCACATCTCGGACGCGGCGAAGACCAGCGGTCTGACCACCCGGGCCGAGACCAACACCACCGACATGCTGGAGGGCCTGCTGCACTCCCTCGGCTTCACGGAGGTGCACGTGTCCTACGGCACGGTCTGATCCGGACCGTGTGATCAGCCGCCCAGCACACCCGGCAGGGCCAGCGCCCCGAGCGTCGCGGCGCCGACCAGCAGCCAGGCCACATAGTCCCCGACGTGCCCGGACTGCAGGCGGCGCAGCGGCAGCGCCTGGCCCCGGGCCGCCAGGAGGCCGGGTCGGAAGACCGCGACGGCGGCCAGGCCGACGGCCAGGAGAGTGGAGAGGCAGCCCAGCAGGACCCCGGTGGACGTCCAGTGGACGGCGACCGGGGTCCTGCCCCTGTCGACGGCACGGACCACCGCCGCCGGGAAGCCGGGGGCGAGGCCCACGGCCAGGGCTCCGGCCAGCAGCACGGCGGGGACGGCGGTCATCGTGCCCGGGATCCGCCCGAGCCGGCCCTCGGTCTCGGGCTCCTCACCGGTCCCGGTGGTCTCGTACGCGTCGCCCTTGGGCGGCCGGTCCCCGAGGCCGAGGAAGACCCGGGCGGCGACCCGCAGCACCGCCCCCGCCGTCACCGCCGACACGACGACGTAGAGCACGGTCAGCGGAGCGCCCACCGCCTCCTCGGCGACCGACTTGCCGAGCGCGGTGCCGAACGGCGGCAACCCCGCGAGGGCCAGCGCCCCGAGGGTGAACAGGACGCCCACCGTGCGCAGTTCGCGGGCCCGGCCGTGCAGCGCGCGTTCGTCGACGTTGCCGTAGCGGTCCAGGAGGATCCCCGCGCAGGCGAAGAGGGCGGCCTTCACCCCGGCGTGCCCGAGCAGGTACAGGGCGATCCCGGAGTCGCCCGCCGGCGTCAGGACGCCGAGGCCCACGAGGAACAGCCCGGTGTGGGCGATCGTGGAGTTGGCCAGCAGCCGCTTGATGTGCCGTTGGTGCCAGCACATGAACGCGCCCAGCACGGCCGTGAGCGTGCCGAGGACGACCAGTGCCCGTTCCAGGTCGGCGGCCGGGATGCCGCCGGGTCCGGCGAAGACCGTGCCGTACACCCGCCATACGCCGTAGGCGCCGAGTTCGACCATGACTCCGGAGAGGAGCATGCAGACCGGGGTGGGGGCGACGGCGTGGGCGTCCGGGAGCCAGAAGTGGAACGGCACGGCGGCGGCCTTGACCAGCAGAGCGGTGAGCACCAGCACGAAGGCGGCCAGGACCAGCGCGTCGGGGCGGCCGTGCGCGTCCAGACCGCGACCGATCTTCGCCATGCCCAGTTCGCCGGTGCGGGCGTACAGCAGGGCGATGCCCGTCAGCATCGCGTACGCGCCGAGGGAGTTGACCACGCCGAAGGTCAGGGCTCCCTGCACCGCCTTGGCCTCGTCGATGCGGTAGCCGGTCAGCGCGTAGGCGACGACGCTCATCAGCTCGAAGAAGACGAACGCGTTGAACAGGTCGCCCGCGAGCGTGAAGCCGCACATGCCGGCCTGGAAGACCAGCATCAGCGCCGGGAAGGAGCCCGCGTGCCGGCGCGGCGGCTCCGCGAAGTAGTGCCAGGAGTAGACCAGCGCGGCCAGCGTCAGCAGCGAGGCGAGGGCGGCCATGCCGAGGGCGGGGCCGTCCCCGGTCAGCACGATCCCGACGCTCTCCCCGCCGACCGGCCGCCAGCCGCCGGCCCACTCGACCAGCGGGGGCGAGGAGTTGAACAGCAGGATGAGCGCGAGGGCGCAGGTGCCCGCGCACACCGCGCAGGCGAAGCTCTCGGCGAGGACCCGGTGCAGCCGACGGCCACCGGCCACCAGCAGGGTGGCGCCGAGCAACGGGACGGCCACGAGCAGCGGCAGCAGGTGGTGCATCAGCCGCGCAGCTCCGTCAGTTCGTCCGGGTCGACCGTGCCGTGCCGCTTGGCGATCTGCAGGACCAGCGCGAGCAGCAGCGCGGTGACGGTCGCGCCGACGACCACGTCGGTCAGGGCGAGGGCCTGCACCACCGGGTCGACCAGCGGCCGGGTGCCGGGCCTGAGATCGGAGAAGACGGGTGCGGTGCCGCCGTCGCGGTAGCCGACCGCGAGCAGCAGGACGTACGTCGACGACTGGACGACGGCCAGGCAGCCGACGGCGTGGATCAGGTTCCGGCTGGTGGCAAGGCCGTAACAGCCCGTCAGGAAGATCCAGACGGCGACCAGATAGGGGAATACGTGCATCACTGGCGGCTCAACTCCCGTTCTCCTCCTCGATCTCCACGGCCTGGTCGAGGAAGCTGGCGAGCAGGACGACGACCGCGCTCGCCACCTCCATGCCGATGGCCGCGTTCAGCAGGGGGACCAGGCCGCCGGAGGACAGCGTGTTGAACGTGCCGTACGGCAGCAGTGTGTTGGCGAGGAACGCGGTGCCGGCCAGCAGTCCGGAGAGGCCCAGCACCAGGTAGGCGCAGGCGGCCAGGGAGTCGGCGACCTCGAAGACACCGATCGGGCGGACGCGTTCCAGGGCGTGGTAGTCGGCGCCGAGGTACAGCAGGTGCAGTGCGGTCGCGGCGGCGACCCCGCCCTGGAAACCGCCGCCGGGGCTGAGCTGGCCGTGCGCGATGACGTACAGGCCGGTGACCAGGGCGACGGGGAGCACCAGCAGGGCGTACCGGCGGACGGGCCGGGCGACTTCGGCGGGCCGTGGGCGGGCCCGGTGCTCGTCGCGGGTCTGACGCAGCAGGACCACACAGCCGAGGACGGCGGCGAAGAGGATGCTCATCTCGCCGAGGGTGTCGTAGGCGCGCTGGTCGAAGTTGACGGACGAGATGACGTTGGCGGTGCGCCGGGCCAGCGCGGCACGGACGGCGCGGTCGCCGTAGGGGTGGCTGCGGCCGCCGAAGGACGGCAGGTCGAGGCAGGCGGCGACCAGCAGGGCGGCGAGGCCCGCGCCGCCGACGGCCAGCAGCCACAGCCGCAGGCGCCGGGTCACCTGTCGTCCGCCTTTCCGCGCCGCTTCACCTTGCGGACCGACAGCATGATCAGCAACGGGGTGAGCGCGGAGCCGACGGCGAGCTGGGAGAGGCCGACGTCGGGGGCCTGGAGCACGGTGAACAGGGCGCCGAGGAACAGCCCGAGGAGGGAGAGCACCAGGGCCTGACGGGCCGGGTCTCGGGTCGCCACGGCCGCGGTCGCCGAGGCGGCCGTCAGCAGCAGCGCGACGACGATCACCGCGTCAGCCACCGCGCACCCCCCGGAACCCGCCGGACAGCGCCCGCGAGGCGACCACGTTCCCGCCGATCAGCAGCGCCCCGATCACCAGCAGTTTCACCGTCGCCCGACCCGGTCCGGTCACCGCGCAGAGCACCAGCACGACCACCGCGCCGACCGCGGCCGCCGTCCAGGTCAGGCCCCAGGCGGCGGGCCGTTCGTCCGCCAGGTCGTCGGCGAGCAGCCGGGCGAAGACCAGGGTGCCGACCGGGCCCAGCAGCGCGAGGAGCAGTGCGAGATCGACGTAGGACGTACGGCCGTAGCCCTGGGCGAGCAGCAGCAGGCTGGGGCAGACCGCGGAGGTGGCGAGGTTCTGGCCGACCACCCGGCGGCCGAGCGGGCCGGTGGCGACCGCCCACAGGGCGGTGCCCGCTCCCCCGGCCAGCAGCACGGTCGCGGCCAGGATCCAGCCGTTCACCGCCAGGTCACCACCCGTCGGCCGGCCCGGGCCGCGAGGGCGCCGACCGCCGCCGCGCTCGCGCCGACGATCCGCTCCAGGGTGTCGACGCTGCCGATGAACACCAGCCAGAGCAGGGCCAGTCCGGCCCACCAGGTGAGCAGTTCGGCCGCGGCGACGAGCGCCGTACGTCCGGTCATCCGCCGCCTCCTTGGGTCGCCTTGCGGCGTTATGCCCGTTTCGCCGTCCCCGGCATCCAAGCACCGCATCCGTCGCGGGGAGCGGCGGCACGCGGGAACGGGTGCGGAGTGCCCGGGGAGCGCGGACGGAAACCTCGGATGCGCTCCGGCCTTCGCCATGGGTGAGGGCATCTCCGGGCGGTTCCTGGGTAACTGGGTCAGCACGCCGGACTGTTGACAAGTGGAGGACCTAATGGCCAGTGCCGCCTCGCGCCTGCGCACGACCAGGGCCGAGAAGAACGAGGGGACGAACACGGACAAGGACACCGGCAAACGGCCCGGGGTACTGACCAAGGTCGCCCGCGCTGTCGGCGTCCGCCGCACCGAGCCGGCCGCCACCACGAAGGCCGGCACCACGAAGCCCGGCACCGGAAAGACCGCCGACACCGGGAAGAAGGGCCGCATCGGCAAGGCGGGGCGTACCGGCAGGACAGGGGGCGCGGGGAAGGCCGGCGGCACCGGCAGGGCGAGCCGCACCGCCGGGGCCACCGGTACCGAACGCCGGCCGCTCCCGCTGCCGTTGCGGGTGCTGGCCATGCTGTGCGCGTTCGCGGTGATGGTGGCGTTCGCCGTCGTGCTGGCCCGGCTGACGCTGGATCCCTCGCCGGCGTCCGTGTCGATCGCGCACACCAATCTGCATCCCGGCCGCTCCCTCAAGATCTATCTGGACCAGCCCGCCTTGCGGGACGCGGTCAAGCAGATCGGCGGGAACATCCTGCTCGGCGTGCCGTTCGGGATCATCGTGCCGGTCCTCGTGCCGCGCGCCCGGGGCTTTTTCGGGGTGCTGCTGCTCACCGCGTTCGTGATGCTGATGGTCGAGACGGCTCAGGGCCTGCTGGTCGAAGGCCGCGCCTTCGACGTGGACGACGTCATCCTCAACACCTCGGGGGCGCTGATCGGCTGGGTGCTGCTGGGCCGCCGGCTCGGCCGGGCGGTCCACGCGCGCAAGCCGAAGAAGGCGAAGGCTTGACAGGCGTAGGGATGACCCGCCCGCGACCGCCCCGCGTGGGGACCCGGGAGGGTCATCGCCCGATCGTCCGGCACTGGTCCGTACCAAGGTATTGACGCGCCACTTATCTCATCTCTTAAATCAAGAGGCGACGCCTTCACCCCCCACCTCGGCCGGATGCCTCCCCGCGCCCGGCCGCCGTACGGAAGGACGAGCCGTGGCCTCCCCACGCCTTATCCGCAGATGCCTGTTCGCCGCCCTGTCCGCCGCCCTCGTCGGGTCGGTCGCGGTCGGTCCCGCACACCGGGCCGAGGCCGCCGACGCCGGTGCGGCCGCCGTGACCTTCTCCGACACCTTCGACGGACCCGCCGGTTCGGCGGTCAACTCCTCGAAGTGGACCCTGGAGACCGGCGACAACGTCAACAACCACGAACGGGAGTACTACACCTCCGGCACCAACAACGCGGCCCTCGACGGCCAGGGCCACCTGGTCATCACGGCCAAGAAGGAGAACCCCGCCAACTACCAGTGCTGGTACGGCACCTGCCAGTACACCTCGGCCCGGATGAACACCTCGGGCAAGTTCAGCGCCCAGTACGGGCATGTCGAGGCGAGGATGAAGATCCCGCGCGGGCAGGGCATGTGGCCCGCGTTCTGGATGCTGGGCAACGACATCGGACAGGTCGGCTGGCCGAACTCCGGTGAGATCGACGTGATGGAGAACGTCGGGTTCGAGCCCTCGACCATCCACGGCACCATCCACGGCCCGGGCTACTCCGGCTCGGCCGGGATAGGCGCCGGCTACACGCTGCCGAACGGCCAGGCCTTCGCGGACGGCTTCCACACCTTCGCGGTCGACTGGGCGCCCAACTCGATCACCTGGTCGGTCGACGGGATCGCCTACCAGACCCGCACCCCCGCCGACGTGGGCGGCAACACGTGGGCGTTCAACAAGCCGTTCTTCCTGATCCTGAACCTGGCCGTCGGCGGCTACTGGCCGGGCGACCCCAACAGCTCCACGGCGTTCCCGGCGCAGCTGGTCGTGGACTCGGTGTCGGTGACGACGAGCGACACCGCGGCCGGCGTCGCGATCAAGGGCCTGGCCGGCAAGTGCGTGGACGTGGCCGGGGCGAACTCCGCCAACGGCACCCCCGTCCAGCTCTACGACTGCAACGGCTCCGCCGCCCAGCAGTGGACGGTGGGCAGCGACGGCACCATCCGCGCGCTCGGCAAGTGCCTCGACGTCACCAGCGGCGGCACGGCGGACGGCACGACGGTCCAGCTCTACGACTGCAACGGCAGCGCCGCCCAGAAGTGGGCCGTCTCCGCGGCGCACGACATCGTGAACCCCCAGGCGAACAAGTGCCTGGACGTCACCGGCAACAACTCGGCCAACGGCACCCGGCTGCAGATCTGGACCTGCTCCGGCGGCGCCAACCAGAAGTGGACCGTCGGCTGAGAGCAGGACTCGCCGTCCGGTGGTCGCTGTCTAGTGGCGGGGCGTCCAGGTGAACTTGTCCCCGCCCACCCAGCAGACCACGGCCGGGTCGTCCAGGTCGTGGACCGTGATCCCGTGGGTCGCGGCGACCGACAGCACCTCGGTGATGTCCCTCGCCTCACCGACCACCTCGCCGTCGATCTCCACGATGCGGAAGGGCAAGGTGCCCGGCCTGCCGGTCATGACGCCTAGCACCAGGATCCGCGGCCGGGAGATGAACGGGCTCGCTATCTCGGTCATGCAATCGAGGGTAGATCTCCCCGGGCGGAAGTGACTTGCCTGAGTCACCCTGACGGTGGAGGTGGCCATGGGACCCGTCGAGGCGCTGGAGCGGATCGCCTTCCTGCTGGAACGGTCCCTGGCACCGGCCTACCGGGTGCGCGCCTTCCGCACCGCCGCACGGGTCCTGGCCGCCCTGCCCGCCGGTGAGATCGCCGAGCGGGACCGGGCCGGCACCCTCGAATCGCTGCGGGGCGTGGGCCCGAAGACGGCCCAGGTGGTCCGGGAATCGCTGGCCGGAGATTTGCCCGGATATTTGCGCACGCTTGAGGAAGCTGCGGGCGAACCCGCGGCGGACGGCGGGTCCCGGCTGCGGGCGCTGCTGCGCGGGGACTGCCATCTGCACTCGGACTGGTCCGACGGCGGCAGCCCGATCGAGGAGATGGGCCGCACCGCGGCCGCGCTCGGCCACGAGTGGGCGGTGCTCACCGACCACTCGCCCCGGCTCACGGTGGCCCACGGGCTGTCCCCGCAGCGGCTGCGCGACCAGCTGGCGGTGGTGGCGGAGCTCAACGCCTCCTGGGCGCCGTTCCGGCTGCTCACCGGCATCGAGTGCGACATCCTGGAGGACGGGTCGCTGGACCAGGAACCCGAGCTGCTGGAGCGGCTGGACGTGGTCGTCGTCTCGGTCCACTCCAAGCTGCGGATGGACGCCCGCTCGATGACCCGGCGCCTGGTGCGCGCCGTACGCGATCCGCACGCGGACGTCCTGGGCCACTGCACGGGGCGCCTGGTCACGGGGCGGGGGCGGCCGGAGTCCGAGTTCGACGCGGACGAGGTGTTCGCCGCGTGTGCCGGGTCCGGTACGGCCGTGGAGATCAACAGTCGCCCCGAGCGTCTGGACCCGCCCCGGCGCCTGCTGCGCCGGGCCGTCGAGGCGGGCGTGCTGTTCTCGGTCGACTCCGACGCGCACGCGCCCGGCCAGCTGGACTGGCAGATCCTCGGCTGCGCCCGGGCGGAGCAGTGCGGGGTACCCGCCGAACGGGTGGTGAACACCTGGCCGGCGGAGCGGCTGCTGGCCTGGACCGGGGCCGGGTGACGCTCATCACGTCAGGGCCCGGAACAGCCCGGGGTGGTTGCTCGTTGAACAAGCCGTGGGTGCGGATGGGACAGTGTCCCCGGGCCTCACCTTTTGCCCACAGGGACGATCGTTCGGCTGAAGCCCTGTGGAGCCTTTCGCCGAGAGGCGACCGCCATCCGTGCCCACCACCTGGCCGCCCCGGCCGCGAATCCCCCGTCGCGGCCGGGGCTTTGCGCTGTCCGGGGGCGGTTCCCGGGCACCGGGACCCGGGCTTGACTTCGAGAGCACTCCAATTCGTAGCGTTCAATCCATGAGCACTACGACTCCACAGCACAAGATCGGTTCCGGGTTCGGCGCGGGCAGCACCGCCGACGACGTCCTGGCGGGCCTCGACCTCGGCGGCCGGCTCGCGATCGTCACCGGCGGCTACTCCGGGCTCGGCCTGGAGACCACCAGGGCGCTGACCAAGGCGGGCGCCCACGTCGTCGTCCCCGCCCGGCGCGCCGAGGCCGCCCAGGAGGCGCTGGCCGGCCTGGACGGGGTCGAGGTGGACGAGCTGGACCTCGGCGACCTGGACAGCGTGCGCGGCTTCGCGGAGCGGTTCCTGGCCTCCGGACGACCCGTCGACTTCATGATCGACAACGCGGGCATCATGGCCTGCCCCGAGACCCGGGTCGGGCCCGGCTGGGAGGCCCAGTTCGCCACCAACCACCTCGGGCACTTCGCCCTGGTCAACCGGCTCTGGCCGGCCCTCGAACCGCGCGGCGCCCGGGTCGTCTCGGTCTCCTCGCGCGCCCATCACTTCGCCGGGATGCGCTGGGACGACGTCCAGTGGCGGCACGACTACGACAAGTGGCAGGCGTACGGGCAGGCCAAGACCGCGAACGTACTGTTCGCCGTGCACCTGGACCGGCTCGGCCAGGACTCCGGCGTGCGGGCCTTCGCCCTGCACCCGGGCGGCATCATGACCCCGCTCCAGCGGCACATCCCCCGCGAGGAGATGCGCGAGCGCGGCTGGATCGACGAACAGGGCAACGTGCTGAACCCGCAGGGCTTCAAGACGCCCCCGCAGGGCGCGGCCACCCAGACCTGGGCCGCGACCTCCCCGCAGCTGGCGGGGATGGGCGGGGTCTACCTGGAGGACTGCGACATCGCCGAGCCCGCCGTCGAAGGCGAGACGACCGGCGTCAAGGCCTGGGCGACCGACCCGGACCAGGCGGCCCGGCTCTGGGACCTCTCGGCGGAACTCACGGGCGTGAACGCCTTCGCCTGACACCCGCCGCCAGCTCCCGGCGTCGACGAACTCCCGGACGTCCGCGGGCAGTTGCCGCGCACGCGGCTTGAACCGCCCGGTGCCGTGCGCAGGCTCCCGCGGATCCGGGGGCAGCCGGGCTCGGCCAGGCCGCGTTCCCCGCTCAGCCGGACGGTTCTTCCGGCAGCGGCTCCTCGGGGTTCACCACCCCCGGACGCGGCGCCCCCCGAGGCCCTGTCCCTGCCTCGTCGGTGTCGGGGAGGTCGGCGTCCTCATCGGCGTCCGGTCGGCTGTCCTCGGCCGCGGCCCACGGGTCACGGCCTTCGGTTTGGGCCTGCTGGTCCGGCATGTCCCGGGGTACGGGCCCACTGTTCTGCTGGTCACTCACGGCTGCTCCCCTCGCACGTCACATCGGTCCGGGCAGCATGCGGGTACCTCGCCCGGGAGCCGTGAAACCGGGGCGGGCTCAGCGCGGGGTCCGCTCCTCCAGCGCCGTGCGCCAGGCGGGCAGGCGGTCCTCGGTCGCCGGTTCCGCGCGACGGCCGCCGCGGCTGAAGAAGTCGGCGAGGGGCAGGATCGCGGCCCCGACGGTGACCGCGTCCGGGCCGAGCCGGCCGAGGTCGATGGTGACCTGCTCGGCGGGGTGGCGCAGCGCGTACGTGGTCGCGTACCGGCGGACGGCGGGCAGGAAGCGGGCGCCGAGCTGCAGGCCGGCCCAGCCGCCGATCAGGATCCGCTCGGGCTGGAAGAGGTTGATCAGGTCGGAGAGGCCCGCGCCCAGGTACTCGGCGGTCTCCTCCAGGACGGCGAGCGCGACCGGGTCGGGTTCGGTGCCCTCGGGCGGGTAGGCCGCGGCGAGCATCGCGGTCAGCGCGGTCTCCTCGTCGGTGCCCTCGGCCGGACGGCCGCCCTCCTCGCGCCAGCGGGCCAGCAGCGACTCGGCACCGGCGTACGCCTCCAGGCAGCCGAGCGCACCGCAGCGGCAGCGGCGGCCCCGCACCCGTACCGTGAGGTGGCCCCACTCGACGGCCCGGCCGTGCTCCACCTCGGCGGAGACCAGACAGGCGCCGACGCCGGAGCCGAACAGCACCACGACCGCGTTGTCCGCACCGCGCCCGGCGCCGAACCACATCTCGGCCTGGCCCAGAGTCTTGGCACCGTTGTCGATGAAGTACCGCACGGAATCCGGGAGTTGGCAGCCGGAGCGGAGCAGTTCCTCCAGCGGAACGGCGTCCCAGCCGATGGTCTGGCCGTGCACCAGGGCACCCCGGTCGGCGGTGTGCTCGACGATGCCGGGGACGCCGACACCGACACCGAGCAGCAGTTCGGGCGAGGCCCCCTCGGTCGCGAGGACCTCCGCGATGCCGTCCCGGATGTGGCCGACGATCACCTCGACGTCGTAACCCTGCTGCTCCAGCGGACGCTCGACCCGGGCGAGTTCGGTGAGCGTGAGGTCGAACAGCTCGACCCGGACCCGGGTCTCGCCGACGTCGACGCCGATCATGTGACCGCTGTCCGGTGCTACGCGCAGCAGGGTGCGGGGCCGGCCGCCGTCGGAATCGACGCTGCCGGCCTCCTCGACCAGGCCGTCGGCGACCAGGTCGGCGACCACGTTGCTCACCGAGCCGGAGCTCAGGCCGGTGGCCGGCCCCAGCTCGAAGCGGCTGAGGGGGCCGTCGAAATAGAGCCGCTGGAGCACGGCCGTGCGGTTGGCCCTTCTGAGGTCGCGTACCGTGCGCCCGTTCCGCCCCGCCATGTGGCTCCCTTCACGAACCCTTCCCGACCTGCAACATACTCCTTCGGGAGGGCGGAAGCGACATTTTCCCAACCCTTAGTTCACGCTGTGAGTGAAGGGTTCCGGCAGGGCGGGCGGGTGCGGGAGCGCGGCGGGGTGCGGGTTGTGCGCGGACCGTCGGTCCACCCTGGTCGCTCGCGCGGTTCCCCGCAACCCCGAAGGGGCGCTTCAAGCCCGGGCACCGATCAGGATGCCGCGTACACATCCTCCACGTAACGCCCCTCCGCCACCAGCGAGTTCAGCCACTCGTCGGCGTCACCACCGGGCGTGCGCTCCCGGTACAGGGTGCGGAACGCCTCCCGTACCCCCGGTGCCATCCTGCTGCCGTCCCCGCAGACGTGGACCCGGGCACCGGCGGCCAGCAGGGCCCATACCTCGTCGGCCTCGGCGGCGATGCGGTGCTGGACGAAGGTGCCGGCCGTGCTGAAGGCCGGGCGCAGCGACACGGCTCCGGCGGTCTCGGCGCCGCGGAGCTCCGCGGCGTGCAGGAAGTCGGCGTCGGCGGCGTCGCAGCCGAAGTAGCAGAGCGCGGGCGGGAGTTCGGCGCCCGCCGCGAGCGCGGCCGTGCGGTCGGCGACGGCGCCCCGGAAGGGGGCCAGGCCCGTGCCCGCGGCGACCATGACGACCGGTGTGCCGGTGTCGACCCGGAAGGCCTCCCGGCACGGCTGGACCCGGGCGTACAGGGTGTCTCCGGGGCGGAGTGTCGCGAGGTGGCCCGAGCCGGTACCCCGGTAGGTGCCCTTGCCGGACCAGGCGGGTGCCTCCAGCAGGGAGATCATCAGGTCGGCGTGGCGCGGGTCGGTGGCGGGCGACGAGGAGATCGAGTAGTGGCGCGGTTTCAGCGGGGTCAGGAGGTCCAGCAGCCGGGGCCAGTCGAGGACGCCGCGCAGCGCCGGGTGGGCGGCGGAGCCGGTCTAGGTCACCCCGGTCGAGGGGCGGGTGCTTGCGCTGCTGGCCAGGGGCGCCAGCACCGCCCAGGCCGCCCGCGACCTGGGCCTCACCAAGGACGGGGTCACCTACCACCTGCGCCGCCTGTCGGCCCGCTGGTCCGCGGCCAACCGCACCGAACTGGTCGCCCGCGCCTACGCCTTGGGTGTACTGGCCCCCGGTACCTGGCCGCCCGAGCCGACGGAGTAGGCCGTACCCGCGCCTTCCGGGGCGCCGAAGCGGGCGAGGGTGTGCCAGACCATCTTGAGGTCCTGGATCGCGTACCGGCCGGTGCGGGCCGCCTCCCCGATGATCCGGGGGTCCACGACGCCCTTCTCGGCGATCAGGGCACCGAGTTCGGCGTACTGCGGGCCCCGGTAGTCGGCGTGGCGGCGCAGGTCGGGCACGGTGAGCCGGTAGCCGGGGTGCCAGTCGACCGGGAAGGGCAGCCGCCGGGCCGCCGTTTCGACGGGGGTGCCCTGGTAGCAGGCGTCCAGGACGAGGGCCGCCACGTCCCGGTCGAGCCGTACACCGCCGTGCACCTGTGTCTCGATGTAGTCGTTGAGGGCGTCCTGCTCGTCGGCCTCGGCGAGGGCGAGCAGGTGTGTTCCGGCGGCGACGCCGAAGTCCGTCGACTCGGCCGCGCTGTCGGGGTAGCAGAAGGTCGCGCGGTGCAGCGCCGGTCCGGTCAGCCGCAGGTGCGAGGAACCGAACCGGGGGGCCGCGCCGACCACTTGGCGACGGAAGTTCAGCGCCCCGTACACCGGTCGTTCGGCCGGGGCGGCGTCGTCGTAGGTCCCGCCGAAGATCCGGCTCTCCCAGCGCCAGCGGTCGCCTCCGGGGTGCGCGGTGAGCCCGCCGTTGCTGGTGCCGGTGACGAACTGTGAGTGGTAGGCACCGTCCCGGGCCAGCGCCTCCAGGATCGGCAGCCCGGCCGACAGCCGGTCGGGGTGGAAGTTCAGGGTGATGGGCAGACCGGGGTCGAGGGCCGGTCCCGAGGACAGCGCGGCCACATGGCGCAGCGCCGCCGCGGCTCGCGCCGTCCCGATGTCGGTGAGTTCCATCGGCTCCCCCGCGGCCTGTCCCCGCTCGTTCGGTGCCGGCCGACCTTATCCGATCACGTCCCGCCCGGTCGCGGTCGTTTCGTCGGGCCGGGCGTCAGCCCGTCAGGGCGATGCGTACGCCGACCCCGAGGAAGACCACCCCGCCGAACACCAGGAACACCAGGGGGCCCACCACGTGGCGCCCCATGCGGACGCGGGCGATCTGCGGGTCGGCCGCCAGGTAGACCACCGCCACCTCGCGCCCTGTGGCCAGGCCCATGCCGGAGCCGTGCATGCGTGGGGAGAACTCCACCCGGTAGCCCGAACGGTCCGTGAAGGCGATGACGGGGATCCACTTCGGGCCACCCTCGCTGTCACGGGTGCGTACGTTGTCCACGACGACTCCCCAGGTGCGCAGTCCGTGCCGGCGCAACCGCCTGACGACCGCGCTCTCCCGCACCGCGAACCCGAGGAGCCCGAGGCCCACCGCCGCCCACAGCACCGCACCGCACCGCACCGCACCGCACCGGAGTCCAACGTCCCAACCCTTCCGTCCCGCCGACCCGTTCGACACCCCGGGTGCGGGAGACGCGTCGGCCTGGTGTTCGGTTGCGGGGTCCGGGGCGCGGCGGTCGGAAACTCTCCGTAGTCCACCCTGGTCATCCAGCCACCGGCGCCCGAGTGATCCGCGGAAAACACGTTCGACGTGACCCGTGAGTGGGAACAGGCCAAGGGATGCAAGACGTACGGAAGTGGGCCAAGGGTCTGCCGCAACTGCTGCGGCGCCATCGGGACCCGGTGGTCGTCCAGACGCTGCGGTCGGCCGCCGCGGCCACGATCGCCTACGTCGTCGCGCTCCGGCTGAGCCCGGAACCGGCACCGCTGACCGCCCCGCTGACCGCGCTCCTGGTCGTGCAGGTGACCCTGTACGCCACCCTCACCAACGGTTTCCGCCGGGTCAACGCGGTGGTGGCCGGTGTGCTGGTCGCCATCGCCTTCAGCCAGCTGGTGGGGCTGACCTGGTGGAGCCTGGCGCTGCTGATCGTGGCCTCGCTGGGGGTGGGGCACCTGGTCCGGGTCGACGAGTACATCCCCGAGGTGGCGATCAGCGCCATGCTGGTGCTCGGGGTCACCACCATCAGCAGCACGGCGTGGGCGCGGATCGTGGAGACGCTGATCGGCGCGGTCGTCGGCATGGCCTGCAACCTGCTGCTCCCTCCCCCGGTGTGGGTGGACGAGGCCGGCGAGTCGATCGAGGGCCTGGCCCGCAGGCTGCGGCAGTTGATGCTGCGCATGGGCGAGGAGGCGTCGGGGCTGACGCCGTGGCGGCAGGCGGCCGAGCGGCTGCACGAGGCCCGCCGGCTCGACCACGCCATCGTCGAGGTGGACGCGGCGCTGCGGCAGGCCGAGGACAGCCTGCGGCTCAATCCGCGGGTGAAGGAGGGCCTGCTGCACCGGGTGGTGCTGCGCACCGGTCTGGACACCCTGGAGATCTGCACGGTCGTGCTGCGGGTGCTGGCCCGCACCTTCACCGACCTGGCCAAGGCCCGCGAACCCGAGGCACTGTTCGCCTCGGACGCCGGGGCGGCCGTGGAGCAGTTGCTGTCCCAGATCGCCGACGCCGTGGTGAGCTTCGCGGTGCTGGTGACGACCAGCATCAGCGAGAGCGCCGAGTCGGCCGAGGCCCGGCTCTCCGCCGAGCTGCACACCGCGACCGGCACCCGCGACAAGCTCGCCGAGCTGCTCCGGGACGAGGTCCGCGGCGACGACCGGAACTGGCAGCTCCTGGGTGCCGTCCTGACCGAGGTCAACCGGCTCCTCGACGAGTTGAACACCGAGCACCGCACCCGCCGGCTGCTGGAGGAGCTGGACCGCGTCTCCGGCGAGCAGCGCGCCCGGCGGCCCCGGCTGACCTGGCTGCGGGAGCGGATCGGCGTACCTGAACGCCTGCAGCGGAACCGGGCGGGTGGTGCGGGGCGTTCTCAGTCCGGGACGGAGAACAGGGCGGAGAAGGGGGCACGCCGGTGACGGACACGGCGGTACGGATCGACGGGAACACGCTGCGGCTGCCGGGCGGGGTGGCGGTGCGCTTCGTGCGCACGCTGCGCCTGCCGGAGACGGGGACGCATCCGCTGCCGCCGGGGCTCGGCGAGTTCCCGGTCCGGCGGGTGAGCGACTATCCGGACACGGTTCCGGCCGGGTGGCGGGCGCGCGGCGGAGTGATGCTGCCGGTGTATCTGCGCGAGGCGATGTGGCTGAGTTTCGCGGGCACGGTGGAGCCGGCCGCCCTCCAGGTCGGCGTCGGCAAGGTGTGCGCGGTCTCCGGCGAGCCGTGGAGCGACCGGCTGTCCCGGGATCCGCAGAACTACCTGGTGCTGCCCCGGCAGCCCTGGCTGGACGGCATCAATTCCGGGAGGGGCACGGTCCGCCAGTTCGTGGCGGTGCCGCTCGGTCTCGGCGCCACGGTGGAGGGGCAGGTCACCGGCGAGGAGGTGTGGGGCGGGGTGCAGCTCCGGTCCTTCACGCTCAGGGAGGAGCCGCTCGCCGAGTGGCGGCGCCGGGAGCGGCTGCGGCGGGAGCGGACGCCCGCGCCGGGATCGCTCGGCGGTTACGGCGCGGCTGTTCCCATGATGGCCGCCGCCCCCGCACCCGGTGCCGCCCCGCGCTCCCGCTCGGCCGGGATGGGCCTCGGGGTCGGCGGCTCGATGCGCCAGGAGGTCTACCAGGACGACCGGCCGCCGCGGGACTGGGCCGAGACCCCTGCCGGGCGGGTCTTCGTGCACCTGGTCACGCCCCCGGAGTGGCGCCGGATCACGGGCGAGGCGCCGCCGCCGTCACCGGTGGACCGGGCGGCGTACACCCGGGCCGGGCTGCCCTGGTACGACTACTACGATCAGGACGCCCAGGATCTCGCCCCCACGGACGCCCTGGAGACGGTCAAGCCGGTCGGCGACTGGCTCGGCGACGACCTGGAGCCCTGGCAGCAGCCGTCCCAGGGGCAGGTGATCCCGCTGAAGGACTCGCCCGGCAAGCCGGTGGAGGACGGCGACTGGTGACAGCTGTTGCAGTGGGTGCAACGGTCGTTGCCCTTCTTGCTTTTGACCAGGGGCCCGCGCCAAGGTTGCTGTGACGACCGAGGTGACCGACGACCTGAGGTGCGGGCATGGGCAGTGGTACGGAAGCGACGCGCGGCGGCTGGAGCAGGCGCCGGTTCGTCGGTGCGATGGCCGGCGCGGCGGCCGTGGTGGCGGTCCCGGCACCCGCGGCACCGCTCGAGGAGAGCGACCCGGCATCGCGCCCGGCGGCCGAGCCCCCGACGAGGCCGTCGGCCGGCCCGCGCCCGCTCTACCTCGGCACCTACACCTCCGTGGACGGCGGCGGGACCGGCATCGGCCTGGCCACCTACGCCCCCGACAGCGGCCGGATCACCGGCGCCGGCACACTCACCGGCGTCGCCGACCCGTCGTATCTGGCGGTCCACCCGGACGGCCGCACACTGTACGCGGTGAACGAGCGCACGGACGGCGGGGTGACCGCCGTACGCCTGGCGGACCGGAAGATCCTCGGCAGCCGCAGCACGGGCGGGGCGGGGCCCTGCCATCTCTCGGTGCACCCGAGCGGCCGCTGGCTGCTCAGCGCCAACTACACCTCGGGCAGTGTGGCCGTCCACCCGGTCGACAGCACGGGCGCCCTCGGCGAGCGCACGGACCTGGTCACGCACTCGAGCCCGGCGCCCGGCCCCGGCCAACAGGGCCCGCACGCCCACCAGTTCATCACCAGCCCGGACGGCGGCCATGTCCTCGCCGTCGACCTGGGCACCGACACGGTCTACAGCTACCGCCTGGACCTCGCCTCGGGCAGGCTCACCGAGGTCGCCCAGGCGCACACCAGGCCGGGGGCCGGCCCGCGCCATCTGACCTTCCATCCGGGCGGGCGGTACGCGTACCTGGCCAACGAGGTGGACGACACGATCGCGGTGTGCGGCTACGACCCGGCCGCCGGCCGGCTCTCGATCGGCGCACCCCAGCCCTCCGGCAGCAGGGCGGGCACCACCAACTACCCGGCCCAGATCCTGGTCACCGCCGACGGCGCCTACGCCTACCTGGCCAACCGGGGCGACAACACGCTGGCACGGTACGCGGTGGAGGCCGAGGGGGCGCGGTTGCGGCTGCTGGACACCATGCCGGTGGAAGGGGACTTCCCCCGGCAGATCGCGTTCTCGCCGGACGGCCGGCTGCTGTTCGCCGCCGACCAGCGGTCCGGCACCGTGAGTGTCTTCCTCGTGGACCCGCGCAGCGGTGGACTCCGGCTCGCGGGCAGGCCGTTCGCGTCACCCGTCGCCGTCTGCGCGCTCCCGCTGTAGCGTCCGCGGGCAGGAGGCGGCGGCACCGGCCTGGGTCAGCAGGACGTGCATGCGCTCGGTGAGCTGGGCGACGTCGTCGGCGGGCGCGTGGAAGGCCAGTCGTACGTCGCCGTGGGCGCGGGTGCGTTCGATGCGCAGGGTGAGTCCGTGCCGGTCCACCGCGAGGGGCTGGACGCGGGTCGCGGCGTGCAGGCTCTCGGGCTCGACGAGCCTGGTGAGCCGCTCGACGGCGTCCGGGTGGGCGTCGGCGAGGTGGGTGAGCAGGTGGGCCTCGGTGCCGGCCAGCGGGTCGGGGTGCGCAGCGGCGAACTCGTCGAGGTCGACCACGACCGCGCCGGAGGGCCGGCGCAACACCACACGGGTGGGCTGGAAGACGAGGTGCTCGTCGGAGGGCACGAACCAGCCGGCCATCCACAGCCGGGCCCGGATCCGGTTGCGCACCGCGACGGGCGCCGCGTCGGCGAACTCCAGCACCGCGGACGGCTCGCCGCGCGGGGCACAGATCGCGGCCGCGAGCAGGGCGCTGTCCTCCCGCACGTGCAGCAGCACCCGGCCGTCGTCGGCGACGGCGTGCGCGCCGACGAACTCCTCGCGTCCGCCGTCCGCGGTCACCCTGCACGACCATGCCGTGGCCAGCAGTGACCGGGCCTGTTCGGCCGCGCCGGGGCCGGCCGCCCAGGCCGCTTGTTCGTCACCCATCCCGAACCTCCTTAGGTAAGCCTCACCTAACTTATCGAAGATCGGGGTGTACGCCAAGCACGCGGTGCGTGGCGTACGCCAAGAACCGGGGTGAGGAACAAGGTGGGGCACATGGTGCGGCACAAGGTGAGGACAGGTCACCGAAAGGGGCGGCGACGCTCAGGAGAGGACGCCCAGCAGCGCCCGCGCACACAGGTCCCGCACCTGCTCCCGGGTCAACTCCTCGGTGCGCAGCCACTCCAGGCAGACGTGCGTGGTGAAGGCGAGCCAGCCGCGCACCGCCAGCCGGGTGTCGGGGCGCAACTCCAGGGCGGGGCCGAACTCGGGGTCGGCGGCGAGGGCGGCCAGGATCTGCCGCTCCTGGGCGGCCTGGGCCTGCCGGTAGACACGACGCACGGCCTGGTCGCCGGAGGCCTCGGCGCGATGGAAGGCGCGGAAGCCGTGCGCGTGGGTGTGGACGTACTCGAGGTAGACGTCCAGGCCCTCGGTGAGCTGCGCACGGGCCGGCACACCGGGCTCGGCCGCCGTCATCCGCAGCATCCGCTCACTCTCCCGCTCCACCACGGCGGCGAAGAAATCACGCTTGGTCGGAAAATAGTGGTACAGCAGGCCGCGGGAGACGCCCGCGATCTCGGCGACCTGCTCGATCCACACGTCGTCGTACGGGCTCTCGGAGAAGAGCCTGGCCCCGACCGAGAGGAGCTGCTCGCGTCGTTCCGCGGTGCTGAGTCTGCGGCGGCTGCGCTCACCCTGGTTCGCGACCATGCCCGCACTTTACTTGACGTGGGTTCAACAGCGGGATGAGACTGAAACCGCCTATTGAACCCACGTACAACTAGCTCAACCTGCCGCAGCATCAAGGGAGATGGCGCCATGGCGGAGACGGCCACGCAGACGGCGACGGGGGCGGACGGCCCGCTGCCGAAGGGGTTCCGGGGCGCCGAGCACGGCTGGCCCGAGCTGCACCGGATACCCCACCCGCCGCGCCGGCTGCCCTTCCTCGGCGACGTCCTGGGGGTCGACCGGCGCACGCCGCTCCAGGACTCGATGCGCTTCGCCGGGCAGCTGGGCCCGATCTTCCGGCGCCGGGCGTTCGGCAACGAGTTCGTGTTCGTGTGGGGCGCCGAACTTGCCGCCGACATGGCCGACGAGTCGCGGTTCGCCAAGCACGTGGGCCTGGGGGTCGCCAATCTGCGCCCGGTCGCCGGGGACGGCCTGTTCACGGCGTACAACCACGAGCCCAACTGGCAGCTGGCGCACGACGTCCTGGCCCCGGGTTTCAGCCGGGAGGCCATGGAGGGCTATCACACGATGATGCTCTCGGTGGCCGGCCGGCTGACCGGCCACTGGGACCGGGAGCTGGCGGCCGGCCGCTGGGTCGACGTGCCGGGGGACATGACCAAGCTGACTCTGGAGACGATCGCCCGCACCGGGTTCGGGCACGACTTCGGCTCGTTCGAGCGGGACCGGCCGCACCCCTTCGTGACCGCGATGATCGGCACCCTCACCTACGCCCAGCGCCTCAACAGCGTGCCCTCGCCGCTGGCCCCGCTGCTGCTGCGGCAGGCCGCGCGACGCAACGCGGCCGACATCGACCACCTCAACCGCACGGTCGACGACCTGGTCGCCGAGCGCCGCAGGACCGGCCCTGGGGACGGCGACCTCCTTGACCGGATGCTGGAGACGGCCCACCCGGAGACCGGGGAGCTGCTGTCCGCCGAGAACGTACGGCGGCAGGTGATCACCTTCCTGGTGGCCGGCCACGAGACCACCTCCGGCGCACTCTCCTTCGCGCTGCACTACCTCGCCCTGCACCCGGAGGTCGCCGCCAGGGCCGCCGCCGAGGTCGACCGGGTCTGGGGCGACACGCCCGCACCGGCCTACGACCAGGTCGCCAGGCTCCGTTACGTCCGCCGGGTCCTCGACGAGTCGCTGCGGCTGTGGCCCACGGCCCCCGCGTTCGCCCGCGAGGCCCGCGCGGACACCGTGCTCGCCGGGGACCATCCGATGCGCCGGGGCGCCTGGGCCCTGGTGCTGACCCCGATGCTGCACCGGGACCCCGAGGTGTGGGGCCCGGACGCCGAGAGCTTCGATCCGGACCGCTTCGAGGCGAAGACGGCGCGCGGCCGGGCCCCGCACACCTTCAAGCCGTTCGGGACGGGTGCCCGGGCCTGCATCGGCCGCCAGTTCGCCCTGCACGAGGCGACCCTGGTCCTCGGTCTGCTGCTGCGCCGCTACGACCTGAAGGCCGACCCCGGCTACCGGCTGCGGGTGACCGAACGGCTGACGCTGATGCCGGACGGGCTGCGGCTGCGGCTGGAGCGGCGCCGTCCCACCCCGGCGCCGGTGCCCGTGCCGGACGACACGCCCGCCTCAGCGGGCGGCGGCTGTCCAGTGCACGGGGTGGGTGACTGACGCCGGCAGCCGGGTACCGGCACTCCCCCGGGCCGCGTCGACCTGCGGCTGGGTCAGGAAGAACGCGCCGGTGAGGTCCGCGCCGGTGAGATCGGCGTCGCGCAGGTCGGCACCGATCAGGTCGGTGTCCCGCAGGTCGGCGCCGGTGAGGTCGGCGGCGATCAGGTAGGCCCCGCGCAGGCTCGCGCCGCGCAGGTCGGCGCCGCGGAGCCGGGCACCCATCAGGTCGGCTCCCCGGCGGTCCTTCTTCCGGCCCCGCACGTCCGCCCGAGCCAGCTCGCTGGTGCGCAGCAGCAGCACGTTGACCCGCTGCCGGTGGGCGGCCACGTCCAGGGCGCCGAGTTCCTCGGGCGTCCCCAGGGCGAGTTCCTCGGTGGCCCCCAGCAGCTGCCTCAACTCACCGTGGACCGGGCGGGCGGCGGGCAGGCCGAGCGCCTCGGTGAGGTACCAGAGCAGTTCGTGCAGCTGCCGTACGACCGGGAAGGCGTCGAACATCCGCCGGGCGTGCTCCTCGGTCCCGGTCCGCCAGTCCTGCCCGCCGAAGGTGACCTGCGAGACCCGCTGCCCGGCGCCGAAGCAGTCGTAGACCGTGCAGCCCGTGAACCCGCGCTGCCGCAGGTCGGTGTGGATACCGCAGCGGTGGTCGCCGCCGAGGTTCCGGCAGGGCCTGCCGGCGGGCTTGCTGACCGCGAAGTCGGCCGAGGCGGTGAACGGCAGAGCGACACAGCACAGACCGAAGCAGTCGGCGCAGTCCCCGCGCAGCACTTGCGGCCGCGGGCGTGCGGATATGTGTTCTGGCATCCGTCCAGCGTACTGACCTGCGGTTCGTCGAAGGACACGGGCGGTGTGCGCGCCGACCGGCACCGGACCCGACGCCCCCCGGGAATTCGACAGGATCGTGCACGTCTCCGGTGCGATCGCTCTAACGTTCCCGCAGCTCAGGCTGGTTGGCTCGAAGGGCCGGATTCCCCACACAGCTTCCACGGAGCATTTCATGGCACTCGACTCGTACGTCGGTCTCGGCCGTTCCGGGCTCAAGGTGAGCCCCTTCTGCCTCGGCGCGATGAACTTCGGCGAGGACGGCGGCTTCGGCTGCTCGGTCGAGGAGTCGGAGAAGATCCTCCAGACCTATCTCGACCTCGGCGGCAACTTCGTCGACACCGCAAACTTCTACACCAACGGCCACTCGGAGGCGATCCTCGGCGACTTCCTCGCCGCCCGCCCCGGCCGGCGCGACCGCCTGGTGCTCGCCACCAAGTTCTTCGGCAACCTGCACCTCGGCGACCCCAACGGCGGCGGCGCGGGCCGCAAGGCGATCGTCGGCCAGCTGGAGGACTCCCTGCGCCGGCTGCGCACCGACTACGTCGACCTGTACTGGCTGCACAACCACGACTGGGCCACACCCGTCGAGGAGACCCTGCGCACCCTCGACGACCTGGTGACGGCCGGCAAGATCCGGTACGTCGGTTTCTCCGACACCCCGGCGTGGTTCACGGCCAAGGCCCACACCACGGCGCTGCTGCGCGGCTGGACGCCGGTGACCGCCCTGCAGATGGAGTACTCGCTGCTGGAGCGCACCATCGAGGGCGAGCTGATCCCGCTCGCCCAGGACGCGGGGATGGGGCTGCTGCCCTGGAGCCCGCTCAAGAACGGCTATCTGTCCGGCAGGTACCGCCGTGGACGGGCCGCACCCGCCGACGCCAGGCGGGCCGCGGTCGTCGGACAGCCCAGCGAGGCCCAGTTCACCGTGATCGAGGCGCTCGCGGCCGTCGCCGAGGAGGCCGGCGCGAGCCCCGCCGCCGTGGCACTGTCCTGGGTGCAGCAGCGCCCCGGTGTCACCTCCACACTGATCGGCCCGCGCACGCTCGGCCATCTGGAGGCGAACGTCGCCGCCCTCGACGTACACCTGACACCGGAGCAGACGGCACGCCTGGACGAGGTCTCGGCCCCCGCCCTCGGCTTCCCCTACGACCTCAACCGCCAGGTCGGCGCGATGCTCAAGTACGGGGGCGCCACGGTCGACGGGGTGCCCAGTCCGGTCTATCCGCCGCTGCTGGAGAGCACCGCGCGCTACTGATCCGGGCCCTCGTCCGCTCGTACGTGGGTCAGCTTGGCCGGGTTGGTGACCACGTAGACGCCGGAGACCTGGTCGCCGTCCGGGGTGAGGTCCATGACCATCACGGCGTACGGGGAGTCATCCGTGAACAGTACCGCCGCGTCGTCGCCGTTGACGCGGCGGTACTGCACGTCCAGGTCCCCGGCGCGCCGGGTGGCGTAGCCGGCCAGCATGCGAGCGGCCTTCTCCCGGCCGTGCACCGGTCGCAGTCCGGCCCCCTGCCGCACGCCCCCGCCGTCGATCCACACCGTCACGTCCGGGGCGAGGATCTCCATGAGCGCGTGAAGGTCCCCGCCGAGGGCGGCCGAGACGAACCGCTCGGTCGCCTCCCGCCGGACGCGGGGGTGGGCGCGGTAGCGGGGGCGGCGGGCGTGCACATGGGCGCGGGCCCGGTGGGCGAGCTGGCGTACCGAGGCGGGGCTGCGGTCGAGCATGCCGGCGATCTCGGTGTGGGGATACCCGAACACCTCGTGCAGGACGAACACCGCCCGTTCCAGCGGGGTGAGGGTCTCCAGCACCACCAGCATCGCCATGGAGACCGTGTCGGAGCGGACCAGCTGGTCGGCGGCGTCCGGGGCGAGGCCGGCGGTGGCTCCGGTGACCAGGGGCTCGGGCAGCCAGGGACCGACATAGGTCTCACGCCGGGAGGCGACGGCCGCCCGCCGGGCGAGCGCGTGGTTCACCGCGATCCGGACCAGATAGGCACGCGGGTTGCCGATCTCCGGGAACGGCGCCCGACGGTTCTTGCCGGACCAGGACAGCCAGGTCTCCTGAAGCACGTCCTCGGTGTCGGCGACGCTGCCGAGCATGTTGTAGACGACGGAGAACAACAGCTCGCGGTGGTCGACGAAGAGCCGGGTCGCGGCGTCCGGAGGGCCGTCCCGCCGGTCCGCCGTGCCCGGCGGGACCTTCCGGGCCGGTCCCGCTCCGCCCGTCGCCGGGGTCTCCTCGGATTCGGCTGTCATGCGTCGCCCTCCTGTCTCCCGGCCCTCCTGTCCGACGCGTTCAGCTCTGTTCCTCGTAGCCGATGTCGTACCTGGCCGCTATGGGGTTGACCTTGACGGGGTCCAGCCGCCCCTCGGTGAGGACGGCGGGCCCCGCCTCGATCAGGTCCTGCAGATACCTCTCCCAGCCGCCGGGCGCGGAGACCTGCAGGACCCGGGGCGGCGGGTCGCAGGCGCCGCGCAGGGCGTGCGGGACGCCACGCGGGAGCAGCGCGAACGTGCCCTTGGGTGCCCGGTGCCTGCGGTCGTCGAACTCGATCTCCAGGACGCCGTCCAGCACGTACACGCATTCGTCCGCGTGCCGGTGGACATGGAGCGGGATGTCCTGGACCAGGATCACCTCCAGCAGCGAGAAGCGCCCCTCGGTGTCCTCGGTCGTCGCCTTGACGGCGAACGCGGGCGGCAGCGGGATCCGCCCGGGCCGGGCGGCACCCGGCTCCAGCAGGACGAAACGGTCTTCGGACATGGGCGTGGCCTCCTCGTGCGGTTCGGTCGGATCCGGATTCATTTCCTGCCCCCGAAGGCCTCTTTCCGGATGACGTCGAGGATGCTCGGAACGCCTTCCGAGGTGCGCACGTCGACGAAGGCGTGCACATGAAGATCGTCGACCGCCTCACGCAGCAGGGCGTTGCCCAGATCCGCGCGCGAGGTGAACCGGCCGGGCAGGCGCGAGGTGGCGACCTGGTAGGAGCTGACGGCCTCCGTGTCGAAGAGACCGGCGGGCCGGACCACGGTCCACCGGTGATCGCCGTCGCGCACGATGCCCTCCATGCGCCGCATGTCCTCGTACACGGTGCGCCCGACGGTACGGGCGATGGACGGTTCGACCACCTTCCGGAAGAGGAAGGTCTCGCCGGGTGCCGCCACGCCGAAGAGCACGGTCGAACTCACACAGACCAGCCGCCGGACGCCGTGCTTGGTCATGGCCTGCGTGATGCGGGTGACGCCCTCCGAGTACACCGTGACGGGCTTTCGGCTGTAGGGCACCCCGAGCGTCGAGATCACCGCGTCCTGCCCGGCCACGGCGCGTTCCACCGCGACGGGGTCGAGCACGTCCGCGCCGGTCACCCGGAGCCGCGCGTCGCCGAGCGGGAACTCCTCGGGGCGGCGGGTGACGGCGGTGACCGTGTGCCCTTCGGCGATCGCCTGCCCGGTGACCTGCCGCCCGGTCGGTCCGTTCGCCCCGAATACGACGAGTTTCACGTCTCTTCCCCTCTCCTGCAGTCTCCTGCGGACGTCTCCGCCGGTGGCCTGGGAGCGCATCCGGCACAGTCGTCCGACTGGTCCTGCATCTGGGAGGGCCCGACGGCGACGAGTGTGACATCCCGCCGCCGGGTGGGACGTGGATCACATCTCCGGGGCGGGCAGGTCCAGGTGTTCGAGCCGCGCCGGGTCGGCGAGGATGTACATCTCGGTGATGCGGCCGTCCACGACGGTGACCGCCGAGACCGACAACGGACGGCCTTCGGGCATGGTGACCACGCCGACCGTGCCGTTGACGAGCACGAGCCGCGACCAGACCGAGAACTGCCGGAAGGTGAAAGCCCCTTCGGCCACCGACCGGGCCCCGCGCAGCACCTTGGACGCGGCCGCGCCCCGCACCAGCGCGCCCGAGTCCACCCGCAGCACCACATCGGGGTGGAGCACCGCGAGCAGCGCCTCGAAGTCACCGCTCCGGGAGGCGGCGAGGAAGGCCTCCAGCGCCTGGCGCTGCCGGCCGAGGTCGGGGTCGGCCGACGGGGTGGCCCCCTGCACCCGGCGGCGGGCCCGGCTGGCCAGCTGCCGGGTCGCCGCCGCACCGCGTTCCACGATCGGCGCGATGTCGTCGAAGGGCACCGCGAACATGTCGTGCAGCACGAACGCCAGCCGCTCGGCGGGCTCCAGCGTCTCCAGGACGATCAGCAGGGCGATCCCCACCGAGTCGGCCTCCACCGCCTCCTTCTCGGGGTCCACCTCCGACAACGGCCTGACCACCGGGTCCGGGACGAACGTCTCGTCGAGCGGCTGCTCGCGCCGGGCCGTGCGGGAGCGCAGCATGTCGAGGCAGACCCGGCCGACCACCGTGGTCAGCCAGCCGCCGAGGTTGCGGATCTCGTCCGCGTCGGTGCGGCCGAGCTTGAGCCAGGTCTCCTGGACCGCGTCCTCGGCCTCGGCGAGCGAGCCGAGCATCCGGTAGGCCACCGCGCGCAGCCGGTCGCGGTGCTCCTGGAAGCGGCGGGCCAGCAGTTCCGTGTCGTTCATCCGTCTCCCCGTTCGTCGGCCGGGGCGCGCGGCGACGGCCAGGCGTCCTCCCCGCGCACCTTCTTACCAGGAGGTGCGGACACCCCCTGTCCGCGTTCTCCTTCGCGGGGCGTCAGACCTCGTCGCGGGCGAGCGCGAGGAGCCGGTCCAGGACCCGCGGGGCGCCGGCGCGCAGTCCGTCGTGCTCGAACTCGTCGGTGACCCAGGTGCGCAGGCCCCGGACGGCCCGGGCGGTCCGCAGCGAGTGCCCGGCGTCGACGTACATGTCGTCGTGGTAGACGGCGGCGGCGACCGGGACCTCGTTGACGGCGAGCCGCGCCGGGTCGTACAGCGGCTGCCAGTCGGTGCGGGCGGCGAGCAGTTCGGCGGTCTCGCGCAGCGGGCGCAGGGACGGGTCGGTCTCGAACACCCAGGGGTGGACCGTCTCACCGGTGAACAGCACCGGGGCGTCGTCGGCGAGCGCCTTGGCCGCGTCGAACTGCGGGAACTCGGCGCGCACCCGCTCGGCCGCCCAGGCGGTGGGGCGGGTGTCCTGGCCGTAGAGCGGCTCGTGGACGAGGGCGTAGAGCGGGTTGCTCGCGTACGACAGCAGGGCCTGGGCCTGCTCCTGGAAGGCGTCGGAGAGTTCGGAGCCGGCCGGGGTGCGGACGAAGGCGTCCTCCAGGAGGAAGTGCAGGCGGTGGCTGCCGTCGCTCATGCCCAGCATCAGGCCGAGGGACTGGAAGGCCTCGACGGTGAGCCGGTAGCCGTTCGGCAGGACCACCTGGTGGTCGAGGAGGTGCTCGGCGATCCGCCGGACCCGCTCGACGTCCATCGGGTAGCGGTCGTAGTGCGCGGTGACCTTGCGTTCGATGCGCGGGTAGGCGGCCCGGTAGACGTCGTCGGCGTGCGCGTCCAGGGACGGCAGGCCGCCGGTGATGAGGGAGGTGCTGAGACCTTCCGGGAAGAACGACAGGTAGGTCACCGTGCAGAAGCCGCCGAAGCTCTGGCCGAGGGTGGTCCAGGGGGCGCCGCCGGTGAGCTGGGGACGGATCGCCTCGCAGTCCCGGACGATCGAGTCGGCGCGGAAGCGGGCCAGGTGGTCGGCCTGGGCGGCGGGGCCGCCGCGCAGCGGCAGCGTCTGCCGGTTGACCGGGGTGGAGCGGCCGGTGCCGCGCTGGTCGAGGAGCAGCACGCGGTACTCCTGCAGGGCCCTCTCGAGCCAGGCCTGCCGTCCGACGAAACGATTCGCCCCGAATCCCGGGCCGCCCTGCAGATAGAGCAGCCAGGGCAGTTCCTCGTCCGCCTTGTCGCTCGCGACCGCCTCCCGGCCGTACAGCTCGATGGTCTCGCCGTCCGGGTCGGCGTGGTCCAGAGGGACGGTGAAGTGGCGGTCGGTGAGGACGACGCCGGGCTGGCGGTAGCTGAGGCTCAACGTTTCTCCCGTGACGGACGGATGGTCGCGACCCAGTTCAGCACACGTCAGGGGCCCGGCCGCCCCCGGGATCATGGAACGTTACTGAATAGCCGATCAGCGGGCGGCGAGGCTGGAGCGGCGCACCACCAGTTCCGGCTGGAGCACCACCCGGCGGTGCTCGTGCGCCGCCTGCCCCTCGCGCTCCTCGGTCTCCTCCAGGAGCAGGTCGGCGGCCATGGCGCCCATGGTCACGGCCGGCTGGCGTACCGAGGTCAGCGGTACGGCGGCCGCAGCGGCGAACTCGATGTCGTCGTAGCCGACGATCGCCAGGTCGTCCGGGACGACCACGCCTGCCGCGTACATGGCCTGCAGGACACCGAGGGCGAGCAGGTCGTTGGCGCAGAACACGGCGGTGGGCCGGTCGGCGAGGCCGAGCAGCCGGGCCCCCGCGTCCCGCCCCGCCGCCACGTCGAGACGCTCCGTCGGCAGCTCGCGCAGCGCGTCGGGCCCGAGGCCCGCCTCGGCGAGGGCGTTCAGGGCGCCGGTGCGCCGGTCGCGGACCTGGTTGAGCCCGGGCGGCCCGCTGACGTAGGCGATGGACCGATGCCCCGCGTCGACGAGATGACGGACCGCGAGCGCGCCGCCCGCCACGTCGTCGACGCTGACCGAGCACTCGGTGGTGCCCTCCGCGACCCGGTCGACCAGCACGAACGGGATGCCGTGCCGCCGGAAGGTCTCGATGTTGCGGCCGGTCGCGTCCGCCGGGGTGAGCAGGACACCGCGCACCCGCTGTTCGGCGAAGAGCGCCAGGTAGTCGGCCTCCTCACCGGCGTTCTGGGCGCTGTTGCAGACCATCACACCGACCCCGGCCTGCCGAGCCGCCCGTTCGGCGCCCCGGGCCACGTCCACGAAGAAGGGGTTGCCCATGTCGAGGACGAGCAGGCCCATGATCCGGCTGCGGCCGGCGCGCAGCTGGCGCGCGGACTCGCTGCGGACGTAGCCGAGCCGGTCGATCGCCGACTGCACCCGCGCCCGGGTCTCGCCGGCGACGGTGTCCGGGCGGTTGATGACGTTGGAGACCGTGCCCACCGAGACTCCGGCGGCGCGGGCGACGTCCTTGATACCCACCGACTGGGCCATCGGGCGAGACCTCCAGGGAACCGTGGACGACACCTTCACAGCGAGGAAGGGCACATCCGGAAGGGCTTCACATTACGACATGACTCGCACACCGGCCCGGGTCAGCCGGGCAGGGCGAAGTCGACGACATGGAGCGCCGAGGGGGTCGTACCGCTCGACTTCTCCTGGTACATGAACGACAGCACGTGCTCCGCCCCGACCCGCGTCTCGTCGATCACGACCTCGCCGAAGGCGTTCAGCTCACTGCCGTCGTACAGCAGTGTCCAGTCGGTGTACCCGGAGGCCCTGGACGCACCGGCGATCCGGCCGAAGGGGAACACCGCGTAGGCGTTGTCGTACCTGTCCAGGACCAGCTTGGTGCGCTGGCTGGAGTTCAGGGCGACCGGAATCTCGGTCTTCTGCCAGGTGCCGGAGAAGTTCTTGCGGAGGTGGAAGGCGCGGCCGTCGGCGGTGCGGTCGCCGACGTAGTTCGTGGTGCACTGGCCGAACCTGCCTGGCACGTAGCTGATGATCGCGTGCGGCAGGCCCGCGGAGTCGGTCCACTGGCTCTCCTGGTTCATCAGGGAGTGGTCCGGGTCGAGCGGGTCGACGACGAGACCCGGGTCGGTGACGGTGACCGTGTCCGAGGTGCCGGTGGTGGCGACCAGGGCGCCGGCGTCGTTGCGCCAGGTGCGGCCGCGGTCGGTGGAGTAGATGTAGCCGGTGTCGTGGTTGGTGATGCCGCCGCCGCTGCACATCACGGTGCCGCTCTGCTCCCTCCAGGTGAAGAAGGCGTGCAGCCGTCCGTTCACGTCGTAGTCGATGCCGTGCAGATACATGTTCCGGGCGGTCGACGAGCCGTGCTCGCTCGTGTACGTCCCGCCGGCGCCGGACCACTCCCCCAGCACGGTCCAGCGCGAACCGTCGTATTCGGCGAGCGCGTTGCGGCCGTTCCCGGAGACCCCCACCCGGTAGCTCAGCTGAAGCCTCCCCTCGGGCGTGGAGACGAACTGCGGGTAGGTGAACTGCGAGGTCGGTGACACCCCGTCCAGCGACGTCTGTACGGTCCCGAAGACGGCCGGCGTCCACGCCGTGGCACCGGGATCGTCCAGCAGCCCGGCGGCCGACTTCACGTAGAAGAAGCCGTCGCTGTGGGAGTCCATGTTGATGTGGAGGCGGCCGTCGACCCTGGAGACGCCCATGGAGATGACGTTGTGGGAGTCGTCGGC
This sequence comes from Streptomyces sp. NPDC026538, assembly GCF_055567535.1. Classification (NCBI taxonomy): domain Bacteria; kingdom Bacillati; phylum Actinomycetota; class Actinomycetes; order Kitasatosporales; family Streptomycetaceae; genus Streptomyces; species Streptomyces sp. NPDC026538. The sequence continues at coordinate 32,496 of NZ_JBVHQG010000013.1, read as the reverse complement.
CTTCAGCCGGTGGTCGAGGGTGACGGTCGCCCATGACGACCCGCCCGGCGCCCGGCGCCCGATCACCGCGGCGCCGGTCGAGGTGTACCAGCCGGCGTACTGGTGGCCCTTGTAGGTGAACAGGCCGTTCTTCTGGAAGGAGTTGTTGTTGACCAGGCCGTCGTAGGAGACGAAGTGGACCGCCTGGGCGTCGAGCCGGCTGGTGCTCAGCTCGGTGACGGAGGGGCCGGGATCTGCGGCCCGTGCGATGCCCGGCGTTGCCACGCCGGCCAGTATGGCGGTGGTGAGCACGGTACGGCGTCTCATGAGCGGCTCCTGGGCGAGGGGACGGGTCAGGCGAGGTGGAACACTTCGGTGAGCGGTTTCATCGCCTCGTCGGGCCGGGTGCCGGCCGGCGACTCGAAGAACGGCCCCATGTCCGCCTGCCAGCGGGCGTTGACCTCGGTTTCCGCCATGCCGGCCCGGGCGGCCTCGAAGTCCTCGGTCTCCAGATAGCCGACCAGCAGGCCGTCGTCGCGCAGGAAGAGCGAGTAGTTGTGCCAGCCGGTGGCGGAGAGCGCCGCGCGCATCTCCGGCCACACGGCGGCATGGCGTTCGCGGTACTCGGCGATGCGGTCCTGCCGGACCTTGAGGAGGAAACAGACCCGCTGCATCAACGCCCCCTGATGTCCTAGAAGTTGAACTGGTCGATGTTCTTCGCGTCGAACACGGTCGGCTTGCCGAGGTTGATCACGCCGTCCTTGCCGATGGTGTACGTGGTGTCGCCGGCCTTGAAGGTCTCGCCCTCCTTGCCGGTGATCTGCCCGGAGGACAGGGCGACGGCGGTGCGGGCGGCGAGGTCGCCGAGCTTGGCCGGGTCCCACAGCTCGAAGGCGTCGACGGTGCCGTTCTTGACGTACTGACGCATGTCGTTGGGCGTGCCGAGCCCGGTCAGCTTGACCTTGCCCTTGTACTTGGAGCCGGACAGGTACTGGGCGGCCGCCTTGATGCCGACGGTGGTCGGGGAGATGATCCCCTTGAGGTCCGGGTACTGCTGGAGCAGGCCCTGGGTCTGCTGGAAGGACTGCTGGGCGTCGTCGTTGCCGTAGGCGACCTTGACCAGCTTGACGTTCTTGTACTTCGGGTCCTTCAGCTCCTCCCGCATGAACCCGATCCAGGTGTTCTGGTTGGTCGCGGTCTGCGCGGCGGACAGGATCGCGATCTCGCCCTTGTACCCGATCTGCTCGGCGAGCAGCTGCACCTCGGTACGGCCGAGGTCCTCGGCGCTGGCCTGCGAGACGAAGGCGTTGCGGCAGCCGGCGTTGGTGTCGGAGTCGTAGGTGACGACCTTGATCCCGTTGCTCATGGCCTGCTTGAGCGCGGTGCACAGGGCGCCGGGGTCCTGGGCGGACACGGCCATGGCGTTGACCTGCTGCTGGGTGAGGGTGTTGACGTAGGAGACCTGCCCGGAGGTGTCGGTGGCGCTGGAGGGCCCGACCTCCTTGTACTTGGAGCCCAGCTCGGTGAGCGCCTTCTCGCCGCCCTTGTCGGCGGAGGTGAAGTAGGGGTTGTTGACCTGCTTGGGCAGGAAGCCGACGGTGAGGCCCTTCTTGAGGGCGGCGTTCGGGTCGGCCTTCGCCGTCGAGGTGGCCGCCGACGACGCGTCGCTGCTGGAGTTGTTCTTGGTGGTACCGCCACAGGCGGTGGCGGCGAGAGAGAGGGCGGAGACAGCGGCCAGCGCGGCACAGGCACGCCGGAGGGATGACTTACGCATGAGGGTTCCTTTGAAGTAAGGGCGGTGGAAGCGCCCCCTCCTGGGGGCGCGGGGCTGAATTGGATGTGCGGCTCCGCCGCGCGGGCGCGACCAGCCACACACGGCCCGCAGTGTTCAGACGGCCTTCGCACCCCTATGCCTGGCGAGGGAGACCTGCTTGGCAACCCTCGGGCCGAGCACCGAGACGACAAGCAACACACCGGTCACGACAATCTGGGACTGCGCGGAGACGTTCAGCAGGCTCATCACGTTCTGCAACGCCCCGAGCAGGAACACCCCGGCGATCGCACCGCCCAGCGTGCCCCGGCCCCCGTCGAAGTCGATACCGCCGAGCAACACCGCGGCCACGACGCTCAGTTCGAGCCCCGTCGCGTTGTCGTACCGCGCACTGGCGTAGTGCAACGCCCAGAAGATCCCGGTCAGGGACGCCATCAACCCGGTGGCGACGAACAGGATCAGCTTGTTCCGCTTCACCCGGATCCCGGCGAACCGCGCCGCCTCCTCGCTCGCCCCGACCGCGAACAGCGACCGCCCGAACGGCGTGGCGTGCAGCACCACCACGGCGATCACGAGCAGCACCAGGAACGGCAGGAAGGCCCGCGGCAGGAACGTGCCGCCGAGCCGGCCGGCCGCGAAGTCGAGGTACTGCGTGGGGAAGTCGGTGACCGCGTCCGAGCCGAGGACGATCTGCGCGATGCCCCGGTAGGCCGCGAGCGTGCCGATGGTGACGGCCAGCGACGGCAGGCCCAGCCGGGTCACCAGCAGACCGTTGACCAGGCCGCAGACCACGCCCAGCAGCAGGCAGAGCGGGATGATCGTCTCGATGGCCATGCCCTCGTTCCAGAGCCTGCCCATGACCGCGCCCGAGAGCCCGGCGGTGGAGGCGACCGAGAGGTCGATCTCGCCGGCCACGACCAGCAGCGTCATCGGCAGCGCGATCAGGGCGATCGGAAGCGTGTTGCCGATCAGGAACGACAGGTTGAGCGAGTTGCCGAAGCCGTTCACGAAGCCGAAGGAGAACAACAGCAGCACGACCAGCAGGGCGCCGACGACGGTGTCCCAGCGAATCGCACGCGTCAAGGACTCAGGCATGGCTGGTGCTCTCCTTGCTGATCGCGGTCCTCTTGAGGGCCGACTTCTTCTTCAGCGCGGCCGCCACCCGCAGCGCCACGACCCGGTCGACGGCGATGGCGAGCAGCAGCAGGAAGCCGTTGATGGCGAGAACCCACACGGAGCTGACCCCGAGGGCCGGCAGCACGCTGTTGACGGAGGTCAGCAGCAGCGCTCCCAGTGCGGCGCCGTACACGCTCCCGGAGCCGCCCGTGAAGACCACGCCGCCGACCACCACGGCGCTCACGACGGTGAGTTCGAAGCCGGTGCCGGTGCCGGAGTCGACGTTGCCGAAGCGGGCCAGGTACATGGCCCCGGCCAGTCCGGCGAGTCCGCCGCAGAAGGTGTAGGCGGTGAGGATCCGCTTGCGCACCGGGATGCCGGCCAGCCGGGCCGCCTCCGGGTTGGAGCCGAGGGCGTACAACTCCCGTCCGCTGCCGAAGTGTCTGAGGTAGTAGGCGGTGGCGACCAGGACGGCGAGGGCGATCAGCGCGAGCCATGGGACGGCCGACAGCCCTCCCGAGCCGAAGTCGTTGAACCCGCCGGGGAGATCGGCGGCCGTGATCTGCCGGGAGCCGACCCAGATCGAGTCGACGCCCCGGATGATGTACAGCGTGCCGAGGGTGACGACGAGTGCGGGTACCTGGCCGAGGCTGACGAGAAGGCCGTTGAGCAGTCCGCAGCCGATGCCGAGCAGCACTGCCAGCACGATCGCGACGACCGTGTCGCCGCCGCCGTGCAGGTAGTCGCCGGCGGCGAAGGCGGTGATGCCGAGCGTGGAGCCGACGGACAGGTCGACGTTCCTGGTGATCACCACCAGGGACTGGCCGGTGGCGACCAGCACCAGGATGGTCGCGTTGAGCAGCAGGTCCTTGATGCCCTGCTGGGAGAGGAACTGGCTGTTGCCGGCCTGGGTGACGGCGATCATCACCAGGAAGACGACCAGGATGGCGAGTTCGCGCATCTTGAAGACACGGTCGACGAGCCGGGTCCCGCTGGACTCGGGCGTCTCGGCGACGGAGGTCTGTTCGGAGGTGGTCACCGTCATGCGGCGGCCCTCCCCACGGCGGTGGTCGTCATGCGGCGGCCCTCCCGGTCGCTGCGGCCATCACGGCTTCCTCGGTGGCGTCGGAGCGCGGGATCTCGGCGGTGATCCGGCCCTCGTGCATCACCAGCACGCGGTCGGCCATGCCGAGGATCTCGGGCAGGTCGGAGGAGATCATCAGGACGGCGACCCCGTCGGCGGCCAACTCGCCGAGGAGGCGGTGGACCTCGGCTTTCGTACCGACGTCGATGCCGCGGGTGGGTTCGTCGACGATCAGCACCTTCGGTCCGGTCGCCAGCCACTTGGCGAGGACCACCTTCTGCTGGTTGCCGCCGGAGAGCGTGTTGACGGTGTCGGCGATCCGGGCGTACTTCACCTGGAGCTTCACCGCCCAGTCGAGGGAGCGGCTGCGCTCGGCGCCGCGGTCCATCAGGCCGGCCCTGACGGTCGTACGCAGTCCGGTCAGGCCGATGTTCCGCTCGATGGACATGTCCATCACCAGACCCTGGGCGCGCCGGTCCTCGGGGACCAGGGCCAGACCGGCGGACATCGCGACGGAGGGTGCGCCGTTGGTCAGCTTCTGCCCCCTGACCTCGACCTCGCCCGCGTCCCAGCGGTCGACGCCGAACACGGCCCGCGCGACCTCGGTGCGGCCGGCCCCGACCAACCCGGCGAGGCCGACGATCTCACCGGCGCGCACCTCGAAGGAGATGTCGGTGAAGACGCCCTCCCGGGTCAGCCGCCGTACCGAGAGGGCGACTTCACCCACCGGCAGGTCCTGCTTGGGGTACAGCTCGTCCAGGTCGCGGCCGACCATCCGGCGGACCAGGTCGTCCTCGGTCATGCCGTCGACGGGCTCGCTGGCGATCCAGGCGCCATCCCGGAGGGTGGTGACCCGCCGGCAGATCTGGAAGATCTCCTCAAGCCGGTGCGAGATGAACAGCACGGCGGCGCCCTGGTCGCGCAGCGTGCGGACGACACCGAAGAGGCGGGCGACCTCGCTGCCGGTGAGGGCCGCCGTCGGCTCGTCCATGATCAGGACCCGGGCGTCGAAGGAGAGCGCCTTGGCGATCTCCACGATCTGCTGGTCCGCGATGGACAGGCCGCGGGCGGGGCGGTCGGGGTCGAGGGCGACGCCGAGCCGCTTCATCAGGGCGGCCGTGGCCGCGCGGGTGGCCTTGTGGTCGATCCGGCCCAGCGCCCGCCGGGGCTGCCGGCCCATGAAGATGTTCTCGGCGATCGACAGGTCGGGAAAGAGCGTGGGTTCCTGGTAGATCACGGCGATTCCGGCGTCGCGGGCGTCGCCGGGGCCGTGGAAGACGACGGGCTCACCGTCGAGCAGCACCTGACCGGCGTCCGGTCGGTGCACCCCGGCGAGGGTCTTGATCAGCGTCGACTTGCCCGCGCCGTTCTCCCCGGCGAGGGCGTGCACCTCACCGGGGAACAGCTCCAGGGAGACGTCCCGCAGGGCGCGGACGGCACCGAAGGACTTGGAGACGTCCCGCAGCGCCAGCACCGGGGCCGGTCCCGTGTCGGACGGGTGGGTCATGGATGGCTCCTCGACGACACCGGCGAGACGGTCGGCACCGACCCCACAGCGTCGTGAAAGGTTTCAACTGGATTGCCGGGACCGTAGGCACCACGGGCATGTCACGTCAATGGGTCCGTATCGAAAAAATTTCGATAGCCTAAGGTCACGGCCGAGTCACGGAAAACCAGGTTGGTCGGAGTGCTTGACACCCCTTCGGGGGGCTCATACTTTGCCGTCCTGAATCGTTTCACCGTTCATACTCCAGGAGCTCCCAAGTGACCGACCTCGCCGCGGTGAAGGCCGCGCTGAAGACCCAGGCCGTCGAGACGCCGTCGTGGGCGTACGGAAACTCGGGGACCCGTTTCAAGGTGTTCGCCCAGCAGGGCGTGCCGCGCTCGGCGAAGGAGAAGCTGGACGACGCGGCGCAGGTCCACGCGGTGACCGGGGTCGCGCCGACGGTGGCGTTGCACATCCCCTGGGACAGGGTGGACGACTACGCGGATCTGGCCGGGCACGCCGGGAAGCAGGGGCTGAAGCTGGGGGCGATCAACTCCAACACCTTCCAGGACGACGACTACAAGCTGGGCAGCATCTGCCATCCGGACGCGGCGGTGCGCCGCAAGGCCGTCGGCCATCTGCTGGAGTGCGTCGACATCATGGACGCGACGGGGTCCCGCGACCTGAAGCTCTGGTTCGCGGACGGCACCAACTACCCCGGGCAGGACGACATCCGGGCACGCCAGGACCGGCTCGCGGAGGGGCTGGCCGAGGTGTACGCGCGGCTGGGTGAGGGGCAGCGGATGCTGCTGGAGTACAAGCTGTTCGAGCCGTCCTTCTACACGACCGACGTACCGGACTGGGGCACGGCCTACGCCCACTGCCTGAAGCTGGGGCCGAAGGCGCAGGTCGTCGTCGACACCGGGCACCACGCGCCGGGCACCAACATCGAGTTCATCGTCGCCACGCTGCTGCGGGAGGGGAAGCTCGGGGGGTTCGACTTCAACTCGCGGTTCTACGCGGACGACGACCTCATGGTCGGGTCCGCTGATCCCTTCCAGCTGTTCCGGATCATGTGCGAGGTCGTGGGCGGGGGTGGGTTCACCTCCGAGGTGGCCTTCATGCTCGACCAGTGTCACAACATCGAGGCGAAGATCCCGGCGATCATCCGCTCGGTGATGAACGTGCAGGAGGCCACGGCGAAGGCACTGCTGGTGGACCGGGGCGCGTTGGCCGCCGCTCAGGCCGCGGGGGATGTGCTCGGCGCGAATGCCGTGCTGATGGACGCGTATGACACGGATGTGCGGCCGTTGCTGCGGGAGGTGCGAGCCGAGATGGGGTTGGACCCGGAGCCGCTCGCCGCGTATGCCCGGTCCGGGTGGGCCGAGAAGGTTGTCGCCGAGCGGGTTGGGGGGCAGCAGGCGGGGTGGGGTGCCTAAGCGTCTGCCGGGATCTGTGGCTCGCGGACTGCGGGTCCGTCGTGGCTGGTGGCGCAGTTCCCCGCGCCCCCAGGGAAATGCAGTCACGCTCGTTCGAGAAGTAAGGAATCCTCTATGTCCGGCCATCCCGAAGCTGCCGCTCTCCTCGCTCGTGCCCATCGGCTCGGTGCCGATCCCCGGAACACCAACTACGCCGGCGGGAACGCCTCCGCCAAAGGCACCGCGGCCGATCCCGTCACGGGTGGTGATGTCGAGCTGATGTGGGTGAAGGGGTCCGGTGGGGACCTGGGCACGCTCACCGAGTCGGGGCTCGCCGTACTGCGGCTCGACCGGCTCCGGGCGCTCGCCCGTGTCTATCCGGGTGTCGAGCGCGAGGACGAGATGGTGGGTGCCTTCGACTACTGCCTGCACGGCAAGGGCGGAGCCGCTCCCTCGATCGACACCGCCATGCACGGGCTCGTGGACGCCCCGCACGTCGATCACCTGCATCCGGACTCCGGGATCGCGCTGGCCTGTGCCGCCGACGGGGAGAAGCTGACCGCCGAGTGCTTCGGGGACTCGGTGGTGTGGGTGCCGTGGCGACGGCCCGGGTTCCAGTTGGGGCTGGACATCGCGGCCGTGAAGTCCGCCAACCCGCAGGCGGTCGGATGCATCCTCGGCGGGCACGGGATCACCGCCTGGGGCGACACCTCCGAGGAGTGTGAGCGCAACTCACTCCACATCATCCGCACCGCCGAGGCCTTTCTCGCCGAGCGCGGCGGGCCGGAGCCCTTCGGGCCCGTCGTCGCGGGGTACGGCGCTCTGCCGGAGGCCGAGCGGCGGGAGCGGGCCGCCTCGCTCGCGCCGTATGTACGAGCCCTCGCCTCCCAGGACAAGGCGCAGGTGGGGCACTTCACCGACGCCGAGGTCGTCCTCGACTTCCTGGCCCGGGCCGAGCACCCGCGGCTCGCCGCGCTGGGGACGTCGTGCCCGGACCACTTCCTGCGGACGAAGGTACGGCCGCTCGTCCTTGACCTGCCGCCGACCGCACCCATCGACGAGACCGTCGCCCGGCTCCGGGAGCTGCACTCCGCCTACCGCGAGGAGTACGCCGCCTACTACCGGCGGCACGCCCTGCCCGACTCCCCCGCCATGCGCGGCGCCGACCCGGCGATCGTGCTGGTGCCCGGCGTCGGCATGTTCAGCTTCGGCAAGGACAAGCAGACGGCCCGGGTCGCGGGCGAGTTCTACGTCAACGCGATCAATGTGATGCGCGGCGCCGAGGCCGTGTCGGCGTACGCGCCGATCGAGGAGTCGGAGAAGTTCCGGATCGAGTACTGGGCGCTGGAGGAGGCCAAGCTCCGGCGGATGCCGGGGCCGAAGGCGCTGGCGACCCGGGTGGCGCTGGTGACGGGGGCCGGCAGCGGGATCGGGAAGGCCATCGCGCACCGGCTCGCCGCCGAGGGAGCCTGTGTCGTCGTGGCCGACCTCGACGCCGAGGGTGCCGCCGCCGTCGCGGAGGAGCTCGGCGGGCCGGACAGGGCCGTCGCCGTCACCGTCGACGTGACGGACGAGGAGCAGATCGCCGCCGCCTTCCGGGCCGCCGTGCTGGCCTTCGGCGGGGTCGACCTCGTCGTCAACAACGCCGGGATCTCCATCTCCAAGCCTCTGCTGGAGACTTCGGCTAAGGACTGGGACCTCCAGCACGACATCATGGCCCGCGGTTCCTTCCTGGTGTCGCGGGAGGCGGCCCGGGTGATGATCGCCCAGCGGCTCGGCGGTGACATCGTCTACATCGCCTCGAAGAACGCCGTGTTCGCCGGGCCCAACAACATCGCCTACTCGGCCACCAAGGCCGACCAGGCCCATCAGGTGCGGCTGCTGGCAGCCGAGCTGGGCGAGCACGGGATCCGGGTCAACGGGGTGAACCCCGATGGCGTGGTGCGGGGGTCCGGGATCTTCGCCGGGGGGTGGGGGGCGCAGCGGGCCGCCGTGTACGGGGTGGAGGAGTCGAAGCTGGGCGAGTTCTACGCGCAGCGGACCATCCTCAAGCGTGAGGTGCTGCCCGAGCATGTGGCGAACGCCGTGTTCGCGCTGACGGGCGGGGAGCTCACCCACACCACCGGGCTGCATGTGCCCGTGGACGCGGGTGTGGCGGCCGCGTTCCTGCGATGACCGGCCCCAGGTCCTATGCCGCCGTCGACCTCGGCGCGTCCAGCGGGCGGGTCATGGTCGGCCGCGTCGGCCCCGACTCGCTGGAGCTGGCCGAGGCGCACCGGTTCGCCAACCGGCCGGTACAGGTGCCGGAGGGGCTGCGCTGGGACGTACTCGCCCTGTACGCCGGGGTGCTGGAGGGGCTGCGGGCGGCGGGACCGGTGGACTCCGTCGGGCTCGACAGCTGGGCCGTGGACTACGGGCTGCTGGACGCCGACGGAGCGCTGCTCGGCAACCCGGTGCACTACCGGGACGCCCGCACGGAGGGTGTCGCCGAGAAGGTGTGGGCGACCCTGCCGGCGGCGGAGCTGTATGCCCGCACCGGGCTCCAGTACGCGCCCTTCAACACCCTCTACCAGTTGGCTGCGGCGCGTTCGAGTGCCCAGTTCGCCCGTGCCGAGCGGCTGTTGCTCATCCCCGACCTGCTGTCGTACTGGCTGACCGGCGAGCAGGGCACCGAGCTGACCAATGCCTCCACCACCCAGCTGATCGATCCCCGGACGCGCGACTGGTCGTACGAGGTGGCGGACCGGCTGGGGATCGACCTCGGGCTGTTCGCTCCGCTGCGGCGGCCCGGGGACAGGGCCGGGGTGTTGCGGCCCGAGGTCCTTGAGGAGACGGGGCTCGGCGGACCGGTGCAGGTGACCGCGGTCGGCTCGCACGACACCGCGTCGGCGGTGGCCGCCGTGCCGGCGGCAGGTGAGCGGTTCGCCTACATCTGCACCGGCACCTGGTCGCTGGCCGGGCTCGAACTGGCCGCGCCCGTGCTGACCGAGGAGAGCCGGGCCGCCAACTTCACCAACGAGCTGGGGCTGGACGGCACGGTCCGCTACCTGCGCAACATCATGGGGTTGTGGCTGCTCCAGGAGTGCGTACGGGCCTGGGGCGACCCGGATCTGGGCGGGCTGCTGCGGGAGGCGGCCGGCGTGCCGGCGCTGCGGTCGGTGGTGGACGCGGGGGACGCGGCCTTCCTGGCCCCCGGCCGGATGCCGGAGCGGATCGCCGAGACGTGCCGGGCGTCCGGGCAGCCGGTGCCGCGGACTCCCGGCGAGATCACCCGGTGCATTCTCGACTCCCTGGCGCTCGCCCACCGGCGGGCGGTCACCGACGCACAGCGGCTCGCCGATCACCCGGTGGACACGGTGTACGTGGTGGGCGGTGGTACCCGCAACGCGCTGCTCTGTCAGCTCACCGCCGACGCCTGCGGGCTGCCGGTGGTGGCAGGTCCGACGGAGGCGGCGGCCCTCGGGAACGTGCTGGTCCAGGCCCGTGCGGACGGTCTGGTCGGCGACCTGGCCGACCTGCGGCGGCTGCTCACGCGCACCCAGCCGCTCACCCGGTACACACCGCGCGGCGGCACCGCCCGCTGGGCGGCGGCCGAGGCACGACTCGCCGCACGGTGAACCGGGACTCCCGCTGACCGCACCGGCCCATTACTCTGCACTCATCCGATGATCGACCGCGAGGAGCCGCGATGCGTGTCGCCCTGTTCCTGACCTGTGTCAACGACACGCTGTATCCGGACACAGGCCGTGCCATGGTGAAACTCCTGACCAGGCTGGGCGTCGAGGTCGACTTCCCGATGGCCCAGACCTGCTGCGGACAGGCTCACTACAACACCGGGTACCGCCATGAGGCGGAGCCGCTGGCCCGGCATTTCTCCGATGTCTTCGGGGAGTACGAGGCGATCGTGACGCCGTCCGGGTCGTGCGGGGCGATGGTCCGGGAGCTGTACCCGCGGATGGGCGAGCGGGCCCGGGCGGAGGGCCGCGGCAGCGGCCTCGCGCTCGCGCTGGCGCCGGTGGTGCCGAAGACGTACGAGCTGACCGAGTTCCTGGTGGATGTGCTCGGGGTGACGGACGTGGGCGCCTACTACCCGCACACGGTGACCTATCACCCGACCTGTCACGGGCTGCGGAGTCTGGGGCTCGGTGAGCGGCCGCGCCGGCTGCTCCAGGCCGTGAAGGGGCTGGAACTGGCGGAGCTGCCGGGGGCGGAGGAGTGCTGCGGGTTCGGGGGGACGTTCGCGCTGAAGAACCCCGACGTCTCGGCGGCGATGGGGGCCGACAAGGTACGCAACGCCGAGTCGACGGGCGCGGAGGTGCTCTGCGCGGCCGACAACTCCTGCCTCATGCACCTCGGCGGCACCATGACCCGGCTCGGCACCGGGATGCGGCCGGTGCACATCGCGGAGATCCTGGCGAGCACCAAGGAGGAGCCGGCCGTATGAGCGGAACGTATCTGGGGATGCCGGCCTTTCCGAAGGCCGCGCACGAGGCCGTCAACAACCCCACCCTGCGCCAGAATCTGCGCCATGCCACGCACACCATCCGGGCCAAGCGGGCCAAGGCGGTCGCCGAGGTGTCCGACTGGGCCGCGCTGCGCGAGGCCGGCAAACAGATCAAGGACCATACGCTCCGTCATCTCGACCGCTACCTGGTCCAGTTGGAGGAGGCGGTGACGGGGGCAGGCGGTACGGTCCACTGGGCCGCCGACGCCGACGAGGCCAACCGGATCGTCACCGACCTGGTCAAGGAGACCGGCGAGTCGGAGGTCGTCAAGGTCAAGTCGATGGCCACGCAGGAGATCGGGCTCAACGAGGCTCTGGAGGCCGAGGGCATCCGGGCCTACGAGACCGATCTCGCCGAGCTGATCGTGCAGTTGGGCAAGGACCGGCCCTCGCACATCCTGGTCCCGGCGATCCACCGGAACCGGGGGGAGATCCGGGACATCTTCCGTCGCGAGATGGGCGAGTGGGGACGCCCCGCGCCCGAGGGCCTCACCGACACCCCCGCCGAACTCGCCGAGGCGGCCCGCCTCCACCTCCGCGAGAAGTTCCTGCGCGCCAAGGTCGGCATCTCCGGTGCCAACTTCATGGTCGCCGAGACCGGCACCCTGGTGGTCGTCGAGTCCGAGGGCAACGGCCGGATGTGCCTGACCCTGCCCCAGACGCTGATCTCGGTCGTCGGCATCGAGAAGATCGTGCCGACCTGGCGGGACCTGGAGGTCTTCCTGCAGACCCTGCCCCGTTCGTCGACCGCCGAGCGGATGAACCCGTACACCTCGACGTGGACCGGCACCACCGACGGGGACGGCCCGAGGACCTTCCACCTGGTGCTCCTCGACAACGGCCGCACCGACACCCTCGCCGACGAGGTCGGCCGCCAGGCGCTGCGCTGCATCCGCTGCTCGGCCTGCCTCAACGTCTGCCCGGTGTACGAGCGGGCGGGCGGCCACGCCTACGGCTCGGTCTACCCGGGCCCCATCGGCGCGATCCTCAGCCCTCAGCTGCGGGGCACGGCGAGCGAGATCGACGCCTCGCTGCCGTACGCATCGTCACTGTGCGGGGCCTGCTACGAGGTGTGCCCGGTCGCCATCGACATCCCCGAGGTGCTGGTGCACCTGCGCGAGCGGGTCGTGCAGGGCGGCGAGGCGGTCCGGAACGGCAACAAGGTGCTGCTCAAGCCGGCCAAGGGGCATGCGGCCGAGCGGGCCGCGATGCGGGCGGCCCGCTGGGCGTTCTCGCACCCGGCCGCCCTGCGCGCCGGCCAGCGGCTCGCCTCCCGCAGCCGCCGCCTCCACCCCCGCACATTGCCCGGCCCCGGCAAGGCATGGAGCGGGACCCGGGACCTGCCGGCCCTGCCGGCGGAGCCGTTCCGGGACTGGTGGCAGCGGACCAACGGCGCAAAGGACGGTGCCAAGTGAGCAGCAGGGAACGGATCCTGGGCCGGGTTGGGCGCGCGCTGGCCGACGTGCAGGGTGAGGAGGCGCCCCTCGAGCGGGCGTATCTGCGCGAGCACGGGCAGCGCAGCGTCACCGAGACGGTGGAGCTGCTCGCCGAGAACCTCGCGGACTACCGGGCGGTCGTGCATCGGTGCGCGGAGGGTGAACTGGCCGCGCTGATCGGCCGGCTGGTCGCCGAGCGCGGGGCCGGGACGGTGGTCGTGCCGGCGGGGCTGGACGCGAAGTGGCTCGCGGCGGCCGACGCCGAGGTGGTCCCGGACCTCGCTGAGAGCACACCGCACCAGCTCGACGAGGTGGGCAGTGTGGTCACCGGGTGTGCGGTGGCGATCGCCGAGACCGGAACGATCGTGCTGGACGGCGGCCCCGATCAGGGGCGCCGCCGCATCACCCTCGTCCCCGACCATCACATCTGTGTCGTCCGGGTACCGGACCAGGTCGTCTCCTCCGTCCCGCGGGCCCTCGAACGCCTCGACCCAGCGCGCCCGTTGACCTGGATCTCCGGGCCGTCCGCGACCAGCGACATCGAGCTGGACCGGGTCGAGGGAGTGCATGGTCCGCGCACCCTGGAGGTGGTGCTGGTCAGCGCCGATCCGCCGAGCGCCGAGGCCGACGCGTAGTCACCGGACGGCAGTTCGCATGCAGCGAGGCCGTCCGTGAAAGGCTTGTGGCGCACGCCCGGGACCCGGGGCAGCGGGGTGCGGCCCTCATCGGCGGCGCCCGGCGGCCGCGGGGCACCCGCGCCGTTCGGTCGCTTGCCGGCGCCGTCCCGGCCGGTGACGCCGTCGGTGCTCAGCAGACCCGTGTCGAAGCGCGCGGGGCGCGAGGCGGTGGCGCGGCCGTCCTCGTGCCGGACGGTCACCGTCCACTCGTTGATACGTGCCGACGGGCGGTCCGCAAAGGGCGCGGCTAGCGTGAGGGAATGATCCGGTTCGAGCAGGTCACCAAGCGGTATCCGGACGGTACGACCGCCGTGGACGGCCTCTCCTTCGACGTGGCGGAGGGTGAACTCGTCACCCTCGTGGGCCCGTCCGGCTGCGGCAAGACCACCACGATGATGATGGTCAACCGGCTCATCGAACCGACCTCCGGCCGGATCCTCGTCGACGACGAGGACATCGCCCGGATCGACCCCGTGCGACTGCGCCGCCGCATCGGCTACGTCATCCAGCAGGTGGGCCTGTTCCCGCACCGCACGGTCCTCGACAACACCGCGACCGTTCCGGCCCTGCTCGGCTGGAAGCGGGCCGCGGCCCGCGAGCGCGCCGCCGAACTGCTCGACCTGGTGGGCCTGGACCCGGGGACGTTCGGTCCGCGCTACCCGGACCAGCTCTCCGGCGGCCAGCGGCAGCGGGTCGGCGTGGCCCGCGCGCTCGCCGCGGATCCCCCTGTGCTGCTGATGGACGAGCCGTTCGGCGCCGTCGATCCCGTGGTGCGGGAGCAGTTGCAGGACGAGTTCCTCAGGATGCAGGCCGCAGTGCGCAAGACGGTGCTGCTGGTCACCCATGACATCGAGGAGGCGGTCCGGCTCGGCGACCGGATCGCGGTGTACGGGCAGGGACGCATCGAGCAGTACGACACGCCGGGTGCGGTGCTGGGGACGCCCGCCACGCCGTACGTCGCCGAGTTCGTGGGCGCGGACCGCGGGCTGAAGCGGCTGTCGGTGACCGAGATCCAGCCGGACGACCTGGAGCAGCCGCCGGTCGCCCGCCCGGCCGAGTCCGCCGAGAGCGCCGAGGCGCGGTTGCGGGCGCAGGGCGCCCGCTGGGCGGTGGTCCTGGACCCGCACGGCGACCTGCACGGCTGGGTGGGCCGGGACGAGTTGGCGGCCGGCGGCACCGTCGGAGACCTCGCGCACCGCATGACCGCGTGGGTGCCGGTCGGCGCCCCGCTGAAGCAGGCGTTCGGTGTGATGCTCCAGTACGACGCCGGGTGGGTCGCGGTCCTCGACGGATCGCGCTTCCTCGGTGCCCTGACCCCGGCCAAGCTGCATGAGGCGCTGCGCCGCTCGGTGGACGCGGACGCGCGCGGCGTCTCCCGAGGCCAGGTGCCGTTCGACTCGGTCTCCGACGCCTGACCGGCGGTGCGTCGGCCGGCGCTCGTCAGCTGTACGTGATCGGGCAGCCGCGGCGCAGTGAGTGCTGCGCGGCCCGCAGGTACAGCGCGACATAGAAGGCCGTGTCCAGGTCCTTCCCCCACGGGCCGGGGCGGACGGCTGCGGCTGCCTCGGCCGGGCCTTCCAGGAACCACATCGTCAGATCGAGGTTGTCGCAGGCCGCCGGTATCGCGTCGACCGGAAGCCGGATCGCCGCCGCCAGCCGCTCGGCGAGGGCGAGCACCTCGGGGGCGCCGGCGATCACCGTCTCGTCGGTGTAGGCGGATTCCAGGGGCAGCCGGATCTCCTCGCCGAGGGAGACCGGCACCAGCACCGACCAGCCCAGCAGCAACTCCCCCTCCTGCGGCGACAGCTGCTCCCGGCACAGCGCACCGAACCCGTCCATGGACGGCACCAGCTTCTCCTCGAACGACAGCCCCGTGCCGCGCTCGAACGCGGCCTGCTCGGGCACCGACTCGTACGGCGCGAGCCCGCGCCGCCGCAACTCCTCGTTCAGGGCCGAGGCGACGGCGCCCTTGCCGCCCTCTTCCGCGTCCTCGAACCACTCCTGCGCGGCGACACTCACCAGATAGATCCCCATGCCCCGGAACGTACCGCCCGCCACTGACAACGGGCACCGAACCTCACTTCACCAGGCCCTTGTCCCGCAAGTACGTGCCCGCCACGTCCTGGGCCAGCCGTCGCCAGCTGTCGACCTGCTGGTTCATGGCGGCCAGGTCGGCCGTCGTCAGGACGTCGTTGAGCTTGCCGAGCGCCTTCGTCACGCCCTCACTGCCCGCCCGCGCGCGGTTGACGACCGGGACGACGTAGTCGGCGTTCTGCAGGTGCCTGTCGTCGGCGAGCAGGACCAGGCCGAACTGGTCGAGGGTCGCGTCCGTGGTCGTGGTCAGCACCATCTGGTCCTGCCCGCTCTGCACGGCCCGCTTGGCCTGGGTGGTCCCGACGCCCTTGGGGTCGACGCCGGTGATGTCAATGCCGTAGACCTTCTTCAGTCCCGGCTCGCAGTACGGCCGTTGCACACATTCGTCACCCGCCGCGAGCCGCACCTTCAGACCCGAGGCGCCCAGGTCGCTGAGCGTCTTCAGGTGGTGCTCCCGGGCGTAGGCGGCGGTGACCGCGAAGGCGTTCTGGTCCACCGCCCGTCCGGGGTCCAGGACCGTGAGACCGCGCGGTGTGGCGAGGCGGCGCAGCGCCTTCATCGTGGCGTCCAGGTCGGGCGAGCCCACGGGCGGTGCGTCGGGGCCGTTGGCCTTGGCGTTGAGCCAGTCGGCGAAGGTGGCCGCGTACTCGGGGACGGCGTCGATCTGCCCGGACTCCAGGGCGGGTTCGTAGATCTCCCGGTTGGCGACGGTGATGAGGGAGGTCCGGTAGCCGGCCTGGGTCAGCAGCTGTGCGTACATCTGGGCGAGCAGGTCGCTCTCGGTGAATCCGGCCGAGCCGATGGTCAGCTGCCGGCTGTCGCCCGGGGGTGCGGTGACCTCTCCGCGGTTCTCCAGGGAGGGGCCGTTGGTGCAGGCGGTGAGGGCGAGCAGCAGCACGCCCGGCACCGCCGTACGGGACCTCACTGCGAGCCCCGCACCCAGACCGGGGCGAGCCGCTCGGCGAGCTCGAAGACGCCCTCCACGATCAGCGCGAAGACGGCGACCAGGATCGCCCCGGCGACCACCTGGGGTGTGCTGGCCAGGTTGAACCCGGCGGTGATGATCCGTCCCAGCCCTCCCCCGCCCGCCAGCGCGGCGATGGTCGCCGTGGCCACGAGCTGGACGGCGGCGATCCGCACGCCGTTGAGCACCAAGGGGAGCGAAAGGGGCAGTTCCACGTGAAACAGCATTTGGTGCCCGGTCATCCCCATACCGCGCGCCGCCTGCACGATGCTCCGGTCGACCTCGCGCATGCCGACGTAGGCGTTGGTGAGCAGCGGCGGTATCGCGAACAGCACCAGGGCCACCACCGTGGGGCCCTCGCCCCACCGGCCGATCGGGGTGAGGAGCAGCAGGACCAGGACGGCGAAGGTGGGGACGGCACGGCCCACGTTGGAGATGTTCACGGCGAGTGCGCCGCCCTTGCCGAGGTGACCGAGGACCAGGGCGACGGGCAGGGCGACGGCACAGCTGATGACGAGGCAGACGACGGTGAGGACGAGGTGCTGGAGCAGCCGGTGCCCGATGCCGTCGCCGCCCGACCAGTGCGCGGAGTCGGCGAGCCAGTCCCAGGCGTCGGCGAGCGTCGTCATGCGCGGGCCGCCCGCGTCCACGGGGTGAGCAGTCGCTGCACACCGAGCAGCAGCAGGTCGGCGGCGACGGCGATCAGCACGCACAGGACCGAGGCGGTGAGCACCTGGGCCTTGAAGTAGGTGTTCATGCCGGCGTAGATCAGGTTGCCGAGGCCCCCGAAACCGACGATCGCGCCGACGGTGACCAGGGAGACCGCCGAGACGGTGGCGATGCGCAGTCCGGCCATCGCCGCGGGCAGGGCGAGCGGCAGCTCCACGGTGAGCAGCAGGCGGATCGGGCCGTAGCCCATGCCGCGGGCGGCCTGCCGGGTCTCCTCGGGCACGGCGCGCAGGCCCGCGAGGATGTTCCGGACGAGCAGGGTGAGCGAGTAGAGCACCAGACCGGCGACGACGAGGGTGGCCGAGAGTCCGTAGACCGGCAGGAGCAGCGAGAACATCGCCAGGGAGGGGATGGTGTACAAGATCGTCGTGACGCCGAGGACGGGCGCGGCCGACCAGCGCCAGCGGCGGGCCAGCACGGCCAGGGGGACGGCGATGGCGAGACCGATGAGCACGGAGACCGCGGTGAGCCGGAGATGCTGCCCGACCGCGTCGAGGAGGATCTGGCGGCGGCTGCTCAGATAGGCCCCGCAGATCCACTCGTTGCGCGCGAGGCAGTCGTTCGGGGGCGCGGTCACGCGTCCATTGCATCGGGCGGGCGACCCGCTCGGCGCGTTGTGCTCACCCGTCCGGGTCGTCGGCGGCGGGGCGGACCGGGACGCCCGGGACGAGTGCACCAGGCGTTGCCGGGCGCCCCGACCTAGCGCACCACGCCATGCCGGGCGGTCGGCCCAGCGCACCACGCCATGCCAGGCTCCCCGACCTCGCGCACCACGCCATGCCGGGTGGCGGCCGGGTCCGCCGTGGCGCCCCCGGCAGTTGGCGCTACGGCATTCCCCCCGCGTCCATCAGCGCCGTCGCCGTTCCCGTGGCCAGGCCGTCGTCCAGGCGCTCGATGTGGGCGCCCGCCCGGGCGCTGGAGCCGTCGAAGACCAGCATCAGCTGCCGGGCGAGGACGGCCGGGTCAGTCGCGCCCCCCTGTTCGGCCTGCTCCCGGAAGAAGCCCTCCATCCGGCTCTTGGCGTCGCGGGCCACCACGCTCGCGGGGTGCTCGGGGTCCTTCAGCTCGACCAGGACGGCGAGGTACGGGCAGCCGCGGTACTCGGGGTTCCCGGAGCTCTTCTCCAGCCGCTCGAAGACGTACCGGATCCGCTCGCGGGGCGTGGCCGACGCGTCCTCGGCGGGCGTGAGCTGGGCCTCGTACCAGGCCCTGCGGCGCTCCAGGCTGGCGGCCAGCATCTCCTCCTTGCTGTCGAAGAGCTGGTACATCGAGCGCTTCGACACCCCTGCCGACCTGCACAGCGCCTCGACGCCCACGGAGACGCCGTCGCGGTAGAAGAGCTCGGCGGCGGCTTCGAGCAGCCGGTCGCGGGGGGACGCCTTGTCGGTGGTGGCCATAGGTCCGAGGTTACCTCTCGGCAGCACATTCGGAAACCGATCGGTATACAGGGTGGCAAGCTCGCTGAACAAGCGCTTAGATAGTGAGGTCAGCTCCTACGCCGCTCAGCCGGAGGCCCCCGTTGTTCACTTCCGTCGACGACGTCTCAGCCCGTCTCGCGGAGACCGGCTATCTCGCCTCCCCCGCCGTCGCCACCACCGTCTTCCTGGCCGACCGGCTCGGCAAGCCCCTCCTCGTCGAGGGGCCCGCCGGGGTCGGCAAGACCGAGCTGGCGAAGGCCGTCGCCGAGGTCGCCGGCGCCCGGCTGGTACGGCTGCAGTGCTACGAGGGCGTGGACGAGTCCCGGGCGCTGTACGAGTGGAACCACGCCAAGCAGCTGCTGCGCATCAGCGCCGGCCGGGACGAGACCTGGGACGAGGCCCGCACCGACATCTTCAGCGAGGAGTTCCTGCTCCCCCGCCCGCTGCTCACCGCGATCCGGGGCGACGACCCCAAGGTGCTGCTGATCGACGAGACCGACAAGGCCGACGTCGAGGTGGAGGGCCTGCTCCTAGAGGTGCTCAGCGACTTCCAGGTGACCGTCCCCGAGCTGGGCACGGTCACCGCGACCCGCCGCCCCTTCGTGGTGCTCACCTCGAACGCGAGCCGTGAGCTGTCCGAGGCGCTGCGCCGCCGCTGCCTGTTCCTGCACATCGGGTTCCCGGACGAGGAGCTGGAGCGCCGGATCGTACGGCTGAAGGTGCCGGGGCTCGGCGAGGCGCTCACCGAGTCCGTGGTCCGGGTGGTCGGGGCGCTGCGGGCGATGGACCTGCGCAAGGTGCCGTCCGTGGCCGAGACGATCGACTGGGCGCGCACCCTGCTGGCACTGGGCGCCGACACCCTGGACGAGCAGGTCGTACGGGATTCCCTGGGCGTGATCCTCAAGCACCAGGACGACATCCAGAAGGCGGCCGCCAAGCTGGACCTGGACGCGCTGTGAGCGCAGCGGCACACGCTCCGGCCGACCTCGCCGACCGGCTCACCGGTCTGGTGGGGGCACTGCGGGCGCACGGGGTGCGGGTCGGCACCGGGGAGACCGTGGACGCGGGCCGGGCGGTGGCGGCGCTGGGCCTGGCTGACCGGGAGCTGCTGCGCGAGGGGCTGGCCGCGACCCTGCTGCACGGTACGGGCCAACGGACCGTGTTCGACCAGGTCTTCGACCTCTACTTCCCGCGCGGCGTGGGCGGCCCGGGTGCCGAGTCGGCCGACCGGGACGAGCTGCGGGAGCGGCTCGCGGCCGCGCTGGCCGACGATGACACCGCGCTGCTGCGGCAGTTGGCGGCGCAGGCGGTGGACGGCATGGGAGGGTACGGGAGTTCGCCGGGCTCGGACGGCTGGTCGTCGTACCAGACACTGGACCGGCTGCGGCCGCAGACGCTGCTGGCGCGGGTGCGGGCAGACGTCCGGGCGCGGGGCACCGACCCGGGGTTCACGGACCGGCTGCTGGACGACGAGATCCGGCGGCGGATCGAGGCGTTCCGGGGGATGGTCGCGGCGGAGGCCCGGCGCCGGGTGGCCGAGCGGCGCGGGCGGGACGAGATCGCCCGGCGGGCGGTGGCGCCGAGCGCCGACCGGGTGGACTTCCTGTTCGCCGGACGGGATCAACTCGCCGAACTGCGCAGGGCTGTTCAGCCGCTGGCCCGCAAGCTGGCGACCCGGCTGGCCGCGCGCCGCCGCCGCGCCGCACGGGGCACCATCGACCTGCGCCGCACGCTGCGCGGTTCGCTGTCCACGGGCGGGGTGCCGATGCGGCCGGTGCTGCGCCGGCGCCGGCCGGTCCGGCCCGAACTGGTGCTGCTGTGCGATGTGTCGGGCTCGGTGTCGGGGTTCTCGGACTTCACGATGCTGCTGGTGCAGGCGCTGCACGACCAGTTCAGCAAGGTCCGGGTGTTCGCCTTCGTCAACCGGATCGACGAGGTGACCGGCCTGCTCGAACACGGCCGGGCCGACCCGGAGGGGCTCGGCGCCCGGATCAGCGCCGAGGCGACGCTCACCGGCTGGCACGGCAGCAGCGACTACGGGGTGTCGCTGGGCGAGTTCGCGGAGCGGTACGGCGCCGCGGTCGGCCCGCGCAGCACGGTGTTCGTGCTCGGCGACGCCCGCACCAACAACCTCGACCCGAACCTCGCGGCCGTCCGCCGGATCGCCGGACAGGCGCGCCGCGTCTACTGGCTGAACCCCGAGGCGCGTTCCCTGTGGGGCACCGGCGACTCGGCGGCGCCCGACTACGCGGAACTGGTGGAGATGCACGAGTGCCGTACGGCCCGACAGCTCAGCGGGCTGATCGCACGGCTGCTGCCGGTGTGACGGACCGGGTGCCGTCACCTGCGGGCGCCGGCTGCACCCGGTGGTGCAGCCGGCGCCACCGACGTCTCCCCGGCCTCCGTGGAGGAGGTCTTCGGTCCGGTGGCCCCGGTGGCCCGGTCGGCCCGGGCGCCGTATCCGTGCTGACGCGACGGCGCGCCGCGGCGGCCCGGTGCGGCCCGGGCCGGGTGGACTACGCGCTGGGATGGGAGAGTTCGATGTCGTGGTCGTGGATGTCGGCGCCGGAGACGAGCACTCCGGCGGCGTGCGGCGGGTAGCCGGTCGCGATGACCGTGTACGGGCCGGTGTCCAGGTCGGGGAAGGCGTACCCGCCGTCGTCACCGGTGGTGGTCGTGGCGACGACGTTGCCGGCGACGTCCACCAGCGTGACCCGCGCGTCGCCCAGCGGGCCTCCGGCGCCGCGTACCGTGCCGCGCACATGGGCGCCGGGCCGCAGTTCGGCCTCCACGCGGGTGACGCCGCTACCTCCGTAGGGCCACTCGAGTCTGCACGACCCTCCCGAATGCAAGTCACTTGATTTACTTAAACAAGCACAGCCGGGTCCCGTGCGACGGGGGTGAAGGCCGCTCAGCTGGACTCGCGCACCACCAGCCGGCACGGCACCGTGTGCACCCCGGGCGCCGGTTCGGCGTCGATGGCCTGGAGCAGCCGCAGCGCGGCGATCCGCCCGATCCCGGCCAGGTTCATGTCGACGGTGGTGAGCGGCGGACGGCAGGCGAGCGCCATCGTGTCCCAGTTGTCGTACCCGACGACCGCGATGTCCCCCGGTACGTCCCTGCCGCGCTCGCGCAGTGCGTCCGCCACCCCGCGGGCGATCTGGTCGTTGCCGCAGAAGACGGCGTCCGTGTCGGGCGCCGTCCGCAGTACCGCGTCGGCGGCCCGCCGCCCCCAGGCCTCGCTCCACTCCCCGAAGTGCACCCGGCCGGTGGCGAGTTGGAGTCCGGCCCCGGCCAGGTGCCGGACGGCGTGCGCGGCACGGTCGCGGGCTGCCTGATGGTGCTCGGGCCCGCTGACATGGGCGATCCGGGTGCGGCCGGTGGCCAGCAGGTGTTCCACGGCGAGCCGGGCGCCGCCCCGGTCGTCGGTGACGACGGAGGTGTCGGCGGGGTCGGTCGACGGTGAGAGGGCGTAGACGACCGGGATCGCCGGGTCGATGCCGGACAGGGGCGGACGGGGGTCGGTACGGCGGCCCGTGACGATGATGCCGTCGACCCTCCGGTCGGTGA
The DNA here is from genome assembly GCF_055567535.1 of Streptomyces sp. NPDC026538. NCBI lineage: Bacteria > Bacillati > Actinomycetota > Actinomycetes > Kitasatosporales > Streptomycetaceae > Streptomyces > Streptomyces sp. NPDC026538. Next base: position 10,250 of record NZ_JBVHQG010000013.1, on the reverse strand, counting down.
GGTTGCGCAGATGGTGCTGTTCGCGAATGGCGTCGCCACGGGTGTCGCAGAGCAGCACGGAGATCTTCCCGGCGCCGAGCGCGTCCTCGGCGCCGAGCAGTACCGGGGTGCTGAAGCGGCCGATGCCGTCCGTCGTCATCAGCCCGACCGTCCAGCTCCTGCCGCTGTGCAGGCTCTGCGCATGCTGATTGGGCCGGAAGCCGAGCGCCTGCACCGCGTCCAGCACCCGTTGCCGGGTCTCCGGGCGCATCCGTCCGGCGCCGTTCAGCGCCTTGGAGGCCGTGCCGACGCTGACGCCGGCGAGCGCGGCGACATCGGCGAGCCTGGCCCGGCCGACGGGCGGAGAGTCTGGCGCAGAGGTCACGGGCAAACCTTTTCCTGGACGGCTTCTCGGCGGTGCCGCCGGCCTCCCGGCGACAGAGCCGCCCCACATCGTCGCAGTCACCGGCGTGAAGTGCCAGACCCGCCGGGCAAGTTGAAAAATCTGCGCCGGGCGTCTTGACCCCTCCCCTCGGCTGCCCTGTACTTCTCGGCGAGAAAACGGTTGCGCACAGTGGTTCCGCGCCACATCGCGCCCCAAGTCCCGGACGGCGTTCGATATTTCGACTCCGTCGTCGCCCAGGCGCTCACTCCCTCCCCACCCTCGGAGAGCCATGCCCCGCACCCGCGCCGCCCGTCCCGCACCCGCCGGCCCTGTCCGTCTCACCCCCGACGCCCGCACCGCGCTGCGCCCGGCGACCGTCGCCATCGACGGCGGCTTCTGGCACGACCGCCGCACCACCAACGCCCGGGTCTCCCTCCCCCAGGGTCCGGACCTGCTGGAGTCCGCCGGCAACCTGCACAACCTGCGCCTGGCGGCCGCCGCGTCGTCGGGCGCCGCGGCCGAGGGCGAGTTCCGGGGCGCGTACCCGTTCGTCGACACGGACGTCTACAAGTGGCTGGAGGCGGCGTCCTGGCAACTCGCCCAGGGGGAGGACACCGCACTGGCCGCCGACGTGGAGCGGATCGTCGCCCTGGTGGCCGCCGCGCAGCAGCCCGACGGCTATCTCAACACCTGGTTCCAGCTGGTCAAGGGCGGCGAGCGGTACCAGGACCTGCGCTGGGGCCACGAGTTGTACTGCGCGGGCCATCTGATCCAGGCGGCCGTGGCCCACCACCGCGCCACCGGCCGCACCGAACTCCTCGACGTGGCGCGCAGGTTCGCCGACCACATCGACTCGGTCTTCGGCCTCCCTGGCAGCGGCAGGCCCATCGACGGCATCGACGGTCACCCGGAGGTCGAGACCGCCCTGGTGGAGCTGTACCGGGAGACCGGCGAGCGCCGCTATCTGGACCTGGCCGGCTACTTCGTGGACCGGCACGGCCATGGTCTGCTCGGTGGCGCGTCCTACTGCCAGGACCGGGTCCCGCTGCGCGAGGCCACGAACGTCGAGGGCCATGCCGTACGGCAGTTGTACCTGCTGGCGGCCGCCGCGGACCTGGCGGCGGAGACCGGCGACGCCGAACTGCGGGCGGCCGGTGAGCGGTTGTGGCGGGCCATGACGACCACCAAGACGCATATCACCGGTGGCCTCGGCGCCCATCACGACAAGGAGGATTTCGGCGACCCCTACGAACTCCCCAGCGAACGGGCCTACTGCGAGACCTGTGCCGCGATCGCCTCGGTGCAGTGGAGCTGGCGGCTGGCGCTCCTCACCGGCGAGGCCCGCTACTCCGACCTGATCGAGCGCACCCTGTTCAACGGCTTCCTGGCCGGGGTCTCGCTGGACGGCGAGCGGTGGCTGTACGTCAACCCGCTCCAGGTGCGCGACGGGCACACCGACACCGGCGGCGACCAGTCGGCCCGCCGCACCCGCTGGTTCCGCTGCGCCTGCTGCCCGCCGAACGTGATGCGGCTGCTGGCCGGGCTGACGCACTACCTGGCGTCGAGCGACGAACAGGGCCTGCAGATCCACCAGTTCGTGACCGGCACGTACGAGAACGACCGGGTCCGGGTTCGCGCGGAGACGGACTACCCCTGGCACGGCACGATCGGGTTCACCGTCGAGGAGACCCCGGCCGACGCCCCCTGGACGCTGTCCCTGCGTATCCCGCAGTGGTGCCGGGACTTCCGGGTGCGGTGCGGCACGCGGACGTACGACCGGTCCGACGCCACGGTGGACCAGGGCTGGTTGCGGCTGACGCGCACGTGGCGGCCGGGCGACCGGGTGCACCTCGAACTCGTCCTCGAACCCCGGCTCACCGCGGCCGACCCGCGCGTGGACGCCGTGCGCGGCTGTGTGGCGATCGAGCGGGGGCCGCTCGTGTACTGCCTGGAGCAGGCCGACCATCCGGGCGGCGGCCTGGACGACATCGTCCTCGACCCGTCCCGGCCGCCGGCCGTGAAGCACCGACCGGACCTGCTCGGCGGTGTCGCCACCGTGGTGGCCGCCGGACACCGGCGGCAGACCCCCGACCGGGGCTGGTGGCCTTACCTCACCGCGGACCACTCCGGTCCCGAACCCGACGGCGATCCGGTCGAGTTGACCGCGATCCCGTACCACGTCTGGGCCAACCGCGAGGACGGCAGCATGCGCGTCTGGCTCCCCACCTCCTGAGACACCCCGTCCTACGACAACGAGGTCACCCCGTGATACCCACCCGCCGTACCGTCATGGTCACCGCCGTCGCCCTCGGCACCCTCGCCTCCCTCACCGCCTGCGGTGGCGGTTCCGGCTCCTCGGGATCGTCGTCCCCGGCCGGCGGCACGTACACCTTCTGGGACCCGTATCCGCAGTTCGACTCCTCCTCGGAGTGGGGCAAGCGGGTCACCGCGTGCGGCACCGCGGCCGGGGTGAAGCTCAAGCGGACCGCGTACGACACCACCGACCTGGGCAACAAGGCGCTGCTGGCCGCCCAGCAGGGCAACGCGCCGGACGTGATGCTGGTCGACAACCCGGTCGTCTCCACGCTGGTGGAGGCGGGGATCCTCAACAAGACCGGCGACCTGGGTCTGGACACCTCGTCGATCCAGAAGAACATCATCGGGGCCGGCACGATCGACAACGCCTCCTACGGGGTGCCGATCGGCGCCAACACCCTCGCGCTCTACTACAACAAGAAGATCCTCTCCGCCGCCGGTGTCGACCCGGCCTCGGTCAAGGACTGGACGTCGCTCACTGCCGCGCTGAAGAAGGTGAAGGCGGCCGGCAAGAAGGGGATCACCTTCTCGGCGATCAACACGGAGGAGGGCAGCTTCCAGTTCCTGCCCTGGTTCTGGGGCGCGGGCGGCGACCTCACCGAACTCGACTCGGCCAAGGGAGTGGCCGCACTGGCGCTGTGGAAGCAGTGGGTGGACGCGGGGTACGCGCCGAAGGACGTGCTGCAGAACACCCAGACCACCAGCTGGCAGGAGTTCGCCACCGGGGCGTACGCGTTCAGCGAGAACGGCACCTGGCAGCTCGGCAACGCCGACAAGGCGGGCTTCCCGTACGGGGTCATCAACATCCCCGGCCAGAACGGCGGTTCGGCCCCGGTGCCGACCGGCGGCGAGTTCGGGACCGTGCCCGTGCAGCAGGACACCTCGCGCTACGACACCACCAAGAAGATCGTCACCTGCTTGACCAGCGACTCCAGTCTGCTGGCCACCGACACCACGCTCATGTACGTGGCGCCCACCTCCGCCGTACAGGCCGAACAGGTCAAGAAGAACCAGGAGTTGAAGCCCTGGGTGGCGGCGGTCGCGGCGGCCCGCGGCCGTACCAGCGGCGGTCTCGGCACCAAGTACCCGACCATCTCGCAGCCCCTGTGGACGGCCGTCCAGGCGGCGCTCTCGGGGAGCAAGAGCCCGCAGGACGCGCTCGACACGGCCCAGTCCAGCGCGCGGAAGGGCTAGGCCCGGTATGACCGTCGCCCGGATCGACCGTCCGCGGCCCGCACCGGCCGCCGCGGCGAGGACGAGCGAGGCCGGTGCCCGGTCCCTGCGCCGCAGGCGGCGACTGACCGCGCTCGCCTTCGTGACACCGCTCCTCGCCTACCTCTGCGCCTTCTACGTCTATCCGCTCTACCGCAACCTCGATCTGAGCCTGCGCGACTACACCGTCCGGTCCTTCGTGGCGGGCGACGCACCCTTCTCCGGCTGGGACAACTTCCGGAAGGTGCTGGACGATCCCACGTTCGGTCCTGCGATGCGGCACACGATGGTCTTCACCCTCGTGTCGATCGTCTTCCAGTACGCGGCCGGGCTCGCCCTCGCGGTCTTCTTCAACCGGCACTTCAGGCTGTCGACCGTACTGCGGGCGCTGTTCCTGATCCCCTGGCTGCTGCCGCTGATCGTGTCGGCGTCGACGTGGTCGTGGATGTTCAACAGCGAGTCGGGAGTGGTGAACTACTTCCTGCACTTCTTCGGCGTGGCCCCCGTCGGCTGGCTGACCTCGCCGGACTGGGCGCTGACCTCGGTGATCGTCGCCAACATCTGGATCGGCATCCCCTTCAACCTGGTCATCCTGCACAGCGGCCTGCAGAACATCCCCGGCGAGCTGTACGAGGCGGCGGCGCTGGACGGGGCGGCCGGCTGGCAGCAGTTCCGCCGGATCACCTTCCCGCTGCTGCGCCCGGTGTCGGCGATCACGCTGCTGCTCGGGCTCGTCTACACGCTCAAGGTGTTCGACCTGATCTGGATCATGACCAAGGGCGGTCCGGGCGACGCCTCCTCCACCCTGGCCACCTGGTCCTACCAGCTCGGCTTCGGCACGCTGCTGCCCAGGTTCGGTCCCGGTGCGGCCGTCGGCGACATCCTGATCCTCATCGCCCTGGCCTTCGGCCTGCTGTACATCCGCGTACAGAGGAGGCAGGAGGCATGAAGTCCCGAACGAACAGCCGCTGTCACACCGCCCTCGGGCTGCTCCTCACCGCCCTGATGCTGTTCCCGGTGTACTGGATGATCAACGTCTCCCTCACCCCGCAGCGGGACATGCGCAAGAGCCCGCCGGACCTGCTCCCACTGCACCCCACCTTCGAGGGCTACCGGGCCGTCCTGGACGACCAGTTGCCCTACCTCGGCACCAGTCTGCTCATCGGGCTCGGCACGGTCGCCCTCACCCTCGCCCTCGCCGCCCCGGCCGGCTACGCACTGGCGAAACTGCGTCCGCGCGGCGCCGGTGCCCTGGGCCTGGCCCTCCTCATCGCGCAGATGGTCCCCGGGATCGTCATGGCGATGGGCTTCTACGGCGTCTTCCTGGACCTCGGACTGCTCAACTCCTGGTGGGGCCTGATCGTCGCGGACTCCACGATCGCCGTCCCGTTCGGCGTCATGATCTTCACCGCGTTCATGTCGGGCATCCCCGGCGAGCTGATCTCGGCCGCCCGGATCGACGGCGCCGGCACCTGGCGCACCTTCCGGTCGGTCGTCCTCCCGCTGAGCCGCAACGCGATCGTCACCGTCTCGCTGTTCGGCTTCCTGTGGGCCTGGTCCGACTTCGTCTTCGCCAACACGCTGGACGGCGGCGGAGGTTGGAAGCCGATCACGCTCGGCATCTACAAGTACATCGGCAACAACAACCAGGAGTGGAACGCGATCATGGCCACCGCCGTGGTCGCCTCGGTCCCCGCGGCCGTCCTCCTGGTCCTCGCCCAGCGCTATGTGGCCGCGGGCGTGACCGCGGGCGCGGTGAAGGACTGAGCCCTTCAACTTCCCTACTCTTCGAGGAGACCCATGCCATGAGCCGCATCCCCCTCAGAGCCGCCCTCGGTGCCGTGGTGCTGACCGCCGCCCTCGGCACCGCCGCTCCCGCCCAGGCCGCCCCCACCTCCGCCACCACCCTGGTGGTGAGCGCGAACCAGACCCTGCGCCCGGTCACACACGTGGCCTCGGGCAGCCTGTACGGCCTGGACACCGCGAGCGTGCCCGCCGACAGCCTGGTCGAGCCGCTCAGGCCCAACACCTTCGTGCAGATGGCGCCCGGCGGCAGCCAGCTGCCCAACGGCGAGCCCAGCCCCGGCGGTGACGCCCTGGTGGTCGCCCCGGAGGCGGCGAAGGCCGGTGCCAAGGTCGTCGTACGCATGCCGGACTGGTACCCGAACTTTCCCTACAGGTGGGTGAGTTGGAGCGACTGGTTGTCGGCCGTGGACAGGCAGGTCGCGGCCGTGAAGTCCTCCGGGGCCGCCGTCGCCGCCTACGAGCTGTGGAACGAACCGGACTGGACCTGGGACACCTCGGCGGCCGGCACCTTCGACTCCGGGTGGGCGACGACGTACAAGGAGGTCCGCGCCAAGGACGCCGGCACCCCGGTCCAGGGCCCGAGTTACTCGGCGTGGAACCAGAGCTGGATGAGTACCTTCCTCACCGACGCCAAGGCGAGCGGCACCGTCCCCGACATCATCGCCTGGCACGAGCTGCAGGGCTCGCAGAACATCGCCGCCCATGTCGCCGCCTACCGCGCCCTGGAGACCGGCCTCGGCATCAGCCCCCGCCCGATCGCCATCGAGGAGTACGGCACCACGAGCGAGGTCGGCGTCCCCGGACCGCTCGCGAGCTACGTCGCCAAGTTCGAGCGGGCCGGTGTGCACGACGCCGAACTCGCCTTCTGGAATCACTACGGCACCCTCGGCGACACCCTCACCGACACCGGCGGCTCACCGAACGGGGCGTACTGGCTGTACAAGTGGTACGGCGACATGTCCGGGAACATGCTCGTCACCACACCCCCGGCGCAGACGGGCATCGACGGCTTCGCCTCCCGCAACGGCGCGGGCAACCAGGTCAGCGTGGTCGCCGGCGGCTGCACCGGTTCGTGCGCCGTCACCGTCAACGGACTGTCGTCGTTGCCGGCCTTCGGCAGCACCGTGCACGTGAAGCTGGAGTACACCCCGTCCAGGGGCCGTACGACCGCCGTGTCCGGACCGATCACGGTCTCGGACGCCGACTACCCGGTCAGCGGCGGCTCGATCACCGTGCCGGTGACCATGAACGCCTCCGACGGCTACCACCTGACCGTCACCCCGAGCGGCACCGCCACCTCGCTGGCCGGGCGCTACCGGATCACCAACCGGAACAGCGGCCTCGCCCTGGACACCAGCGGCGCGGGCACCGCCCAGGGCACCGCGGTCGTCCAGGCCACCGCGACCACGGGCACCGACCACAACTGGACCCTGATGGCCGCCGGCAGCGGCCTCTACAAGATCCAGCAGCAGGCGAGCGGACTGCTTCTCGGCATCAACAACGCGGGCACCGGTGCCGGCGGCACCGCACTGATCTGGGGTGACAACGGCACCGCCGACCACCTCTGGCAGCTGATCCCGTCCGGCGACGGCTACTACAAGATCGCCAACTACAACAGCGGGCTGCTGCTCGGGGTGACCGGCATGAGCACCTCGTCCGGCGCCCAGGTCCTCCAGTGGGACGACAACGGCACCGCCGACCATCTGTGGAAGCTGACAGCCCACTGACGTACGCGCCTCTGAACCACCGCACACCCGGGGGGAAGAAGCGGGGCCGGGATCCCCAGGGCCCGGCGGGCCGGACCTCGGCCGAGCGGACCGAACGGGCGCCGCCGGCCACCTGGTTGTCCGGGCGGCCGGGGGTGGCAGCACCCCCGGCCGCCCGGACGACCTCCGCTTCCCCGACGGCCCCCGCGCCCCGTACGACCTCCGCACCCCAGACGGCCTCCGCTCCCCCACCGGCCGCCGCGGCTCCCGGCACCCGGCGCAGGCGGCGCGCTGGACGCGGCCCGCCTCGCTCCGGTCGGCGGTGCCTCGCCCTGGGCCCCGGGCCACGGCAGGGAGGGCGGCCGGGAGTACGGCATCCGCCCCTCCGCGCCGGACGCCAGGTGGCAGACGTACCGCCCGGTCTTCGGCAACCTGAGGGACGGGTTCCGCAAGCCTGGCTGACCGCTCGGCAACCGGGACGTTCGGCCGCTAGGTTGGGTGGCATGAGCAACCTTGACCGTGCGCCCGTCCCGAGCGTGTGCGGTGGCCGCGGATTCGTCGTCGCCGAACCCGTCCGCGAGCTGCTGAGCCCCCGCCACGTGCAACTCGGCGAGTCGACCGAGGTGCGCCGGCTGCTGCCCAACCTCGGCCGCCGCATGATCGGCGCCTGGGCTTTCGTCGACCACTACGGCCCCGACGACATCGCCGACGAGCCCGGGATGCAGGTCCCGCCGCACCCGCACATCGGGCTGCAGACGGTCAGCTGGCTGCACCAGGGCGAGGTGCTGCACCGCGACTCGACCGGCAGCCTGCAGACGATCCGCCCGCGCGAACTCGGGCTGATGACCTCGGGCCGGGCGATCAGCCACTCGGAGGAGAGCCCCAGGCCGCACGCCCGGTACCTGCACGGCGCCCAGCTGTGGGTCGCGCTGCCGGACTCCCACCGCCACGTCGAACCGAAGTTCGAGCACCACCCCGACCTGCCGACGGTCACCGCGCCCGGCCTCACCGCGACGGTCCTCCTCGGTTCCCTCGACGGCGCGGCCTCGCCCGGTACGACGTTCACCCCGATCGTCGGGGCCGACCTGGCGCTGACGCGGGGGGCGGATCTACGCCTGCCCCTGGAGTCCGACTTCGAGTACGGCGTGCTGGCGATGTCCGGCGAGGTGCGTGTCGACGGCGTCCCGGTGGTCCCGGGCTCGATGCTCTACCTCGGCTGCGGCCGCACCGAACTGCCGCTGCGCGCCGAGTCGGACGCGGCGATCATGCTCCTGGGCGGCGAGCCGTTCGAGGAGGAGCTCATCATGTGGTGGAACTTCATCGCCCGTTCCCAAGACGAGATCGTACAGGCCCGGGAGGACTGGGAGAAGGGGGCCCGTTTCGGCGAGGTGAAGGGCTACGACGGGTCGCCGCTTTGCGCACCGACATTGCCCGAGACCCCCCTGAAGGCACGGGGACGGGCCCGCTGACCAGGAAAGATGCAAGTTTCTGACGTCAGGCCCCCAGCGCCCGCCGCCCGTCCGCCTCACCACGACGTTCACTGACGCCAGTCCCCTCGGAGGCCGGTGCACCAGCACCTCCGAGGGGCTTCTCGATTCCAGGGTGTGGGCATCTGTGGGCAGCTTTGCCAGGACGAATGCTGACCCAATGCTGACTTTACTGACGAGTAGTCAAGACTATGCCAAGCGGCGAGTCCAGCCCCACTGGAGTTCAGCTACGGGCGCCAGCGGGCTGGCACCCCCATGTGACGATGCCCTCTTCGAGAGGACTACGGCTCCTACCACGCCTCGTTAAACCGCTTGCCCGAGCCATTGTGCAGGTTCGACAAATCCAGGTGCCCGTAACGAACGCCGCCGGAGAACCGACCCGTCGCCAGTCGCCACCCTTGCACCACTCGCCGCTCTCGCCAGCCGTCTCAGGGGCAGCCGAATAGACGTCAGCTACTTCGGTGCCTACGGGCACGTTCCGCTGCGCGTGGTCCTGCTGCTGGCCGAGGTGGCGGACATCCTGCTCTCCGCGCTTGCGGGCAGCGCGCGGATCATGCAGTTGCGCGCGACCGCCCGCAAGCACGACCGGGCCGGCCACAGGGCTGTGAAGGTCGGGGCCAAGGACTCGTCGAAGGCCCGGTGGTAGCCCGGACTACCGGGAGCCCGCCACAGGCCGCTGCTTGCAGAAGGAGCCTTCCAGATAGGCGGCCTCGTCTTCGCCGAGTTCAACGTCCACCGCGTCGGCCAGCTGGGCCGGCTTGGTGACCCCGACGATGGGTCACCGCCGGGTTGCGCATGACCCAGGCCAGGGCGACCTGGGCTGGCGACAGACCCCGCTCGCCCGCGATCTCGTGGACACGCTCAGCCACTGCCTGGTCCCCGTCGCGGTAGAGGATCTTGCCGCCCTCGTCGGTCTCGGCACGCGCCGTGGCAGTGTCCCGGGCCCCGCGTCAGCCTGCCCCGCGCCAGCGGGCTGACTGGGGCCGTGCGGCCCGCCAGTTCGCCCTCGGCGTCGCCCTCAAGGCTGACGCGATCGTAGTCGACTCGAACTTGGAAACATGCCTTCGTACGGCTGCGTATCCTGGTCGGCGCGGAGGCGGGGCCTTGCACGCCTGGAGGGGCAGCCGTTAGGCACCTGCGTGAATTGCTCATCGACGCCTGGTGGTGGCTCAACTAACTGATGGTTTCAATATGAGTTGAGTCCATGCTCTTGCAGCGATCGATCCTGGTCGGCAGGCTGTGCGGGTGCGTGTTGATCTTGTTCCTGACGCTCTCTGGGAGCGGGTGGCTCCGTTGCTGCCGCCCGTTCCCGAGCGTCGTCATCGCTACCCCGGACGCCTGCGCGTGCCGGACCGGGTG
>NZ_JBVHQG010000012.1:0-335849 GCF_055567535.1 Streptomyces sp. NPDC026538 | reverse complement strand
AAACGCCCGGTTACATTCCGAACCCGGAAGCTAAGCCTTACAGCGCCGATGGTACTGCAGGGGGGACCCTGTGGGAGAGTAGGACACCGCCGAACTCCTTTTAGAGCTCTGGCTCTTGGGCATCAAGCCCGAGAGCCAGAGCTTTTTTGCGTTGAGGTAAGGTCAGGGGGCAAAGTTGGCTCGTTTCCCATCACAGGAGGCCCCCGGGTGGAGGTCCAGGAGACCCGTGTCCAGACGAACCGGGTCCTCACCATCCCGAACATCCTCAGCATGGCGCGTCTCGTCGGCGTACCCGTCTTCCTGTGGTTGATCCTCAGGCCCGAGTTCGGCGGGCCCAAGAGCGACGGCTGGGCGCTGCTGGTGCTCGCTTTCAGCGGCATCAGTGACTACCTGGACGGCAAGCTCGCCCGGCGCTGGAACCAGATCAGCAGCCTCGGCCGGCTCCTGGACCCCGCCGCGGACCGGCTCTACATCCTGTCGACACTCGTCGGACTCACCTGGCGCGAGATCCTGCCTCTCTGGTTGACCGCCGTACTACTGCTGCGCGAACTGGTGCTGTTGGTGATGGTGGGGATCCTGCGCCGGCACGGCTATCCGCCGCCGCAGGTGAACTTCCTTGGCAAGGCCGCCACGTTCAATCTGATGTACGCGTTCCCGCTCCTGCTGCTCAGTGACGGAAGCGGCTGGCTCTCGTCACTCGCTGCAATTTTCGGATGGGCGTTCGCCGGATGGGGTACAACGCTCTATTGGTGGGCAGGAGTGCTCTACGTGGTGCAGGTCCGTCGTCTCGTTCGTGCGGACGCCACAGCCGATTGAGCTCGGCGATTGTCCGGACGTAGTGCCTCGCGATGGCCCGCGGCGGAAAAGTGCGGGACAATCTGGACGGGTGAAGTCGGCTAGACCGTCATCTTTTAGAGGAGGACGCTTCCGACATGAAGGCCGTCGTGATGGCCGGTGGTGAAGGCACACGCCTTCGCCCCATGACCTCGAGCATGCCCAAGCCGCTCCTTCCGGTGGTGAACCGCCCGATCATGGAGCATGTGCTACGGCTGCTCAAAAAGCATGGGCTCACCGAGACCGTCGTCACTGTGCAGTTCCTGGCATCGCTCGTCAAGAACTACTTCGGGGACGGCGAAGAGCTCGGTATGGAGCTCACCTATGCCAATGAGGAGAAGCCACTCGGTACCGCCGGAAGCGTCAAGAACGCCGAAGAGGCGTTGAAGGACGATGCTTTCCTCGTCATCTCCGGCGATGCGCTGACCGACTTCGACCTCACCGAACTCATCAACTTCCACAAGGCAAAGGGCGCGCTGGTCACGGTCTGCCTGACCCGTGTGCCCAATCCGCTGGAATTCGGCATCACCATCGTCGACGAAGAGGGGAAGGTCGAGCGGTTCCTTGAGAAGCCGACCTGGGGGCAGGTCTTCTCCGACACGGTGAACACGGGCATCTATGTCATGGAGCCCGAGGTATTCGACTATGTCGAGGCCGACGTTCCGGTCGACTGGTCCGGCGATGTCTTCCCGCAATTGATGAAGGAAGGCAAGCCGATCTACGGCTACATCGCCGAGGGCTACTGGGAGGACGTCGGCACCCACGAGTCGTACGTCAAGGCGCAGGCCGACGTCCTGGAGGGCAAGGTCGACGTAGACATCGACGGCTTCGAGATATCGCCGGGTGTCTGGGTGGCCGAGGGCGCCGAGGTGCACGCCGATGCCGTGCTGCGCGGACCGCTGTACATCGGTGACTACGCCAAGGTCGAGGCCGGCACGGAAATCCGCGAGCACACCGTCGTGGGATCCAACGTCGTCGTGAAGAGCGGTGCCTTCCTGCACCGGGCGGTGGTCCATGACAACGTCTACGTCGGGCAGCACAGCAATCTGCGGGGCTGTGTCGTCGGGAAGAACACCGACATCATGCGGGCCGCCCGGATCGAGGACGGAGCGGTCATCGGTGACGAGTGCCTGATCGGCGAAGAATCGATCGTGCAGGGCAACGTCCGGGTCTATCCGTTCAAGACCATCGAGGCCGGTGCGTTCGTCAACACGTCCGTGATCTGGGAGTCCCGCGGACAGGCGCATCTGTTCGGCGCCCGCGGTGTCTCCGGAATCCTGAACGTGGAGATCACGCCGGAGCTGGCCGTACGGCTGGCCGGCGCGTACGCGACCACCCTGAAGAAGGGCTCCACGGTCACCACGGCCCGAGACCACTCCCGGGGTGCCCGTGCGCTCAAGCGGGCGGTCATCTCCGCCCTCCAGGCCAGTGCCATCGACGTACGCGACCTGGAGAACGTGCCCCTGCCGGTGGCGCGGCAGCAGACCGCGCGGGGCAGCGCAGGCGGCATCATGATCCGGACCTCGCCCGGGGTGCCCGACTCCGTCGACATCATGTTCTTCGACGGGCAGGGCGCGGACCTCTCGCAGGCCAGCCAGCGCAAGCTGGACCGGATCTTCGCTCGGCAGGAATACCGGCGTGCGTTCCCCGGTGAGATCGGCGACCTGTACTTCCCGGCCAGCGTCTTCGACTCGTACACGGGTTCGTTGCTGCGGAACGTCGACACGACCGGGATCGCCGAGGCCGGCCTGAAGGTCGTCGTGGACGCCTCCAACGGCAGCGCCGGGCTCGTTCTGCCCAGCCTGCTCGGGAAGCTCGGCGTGGACTCGTTGACCGTCAACCCCGGTCTCAACGAGGCCAGGCCCACGGAGACGGCGGATCAGCGTCGGTCGGGGCTGGTGCGCCTCGGCGAGATCGTGGCGTCCTCCGGGGCCGCGTTCGGTGTGCGGTTCGACCCGGTGGGTGAGCGGCTGTCCCTGGTGGACGAGAAGGGCCGCATCATCGAGGACGACCGGGCGCTGCTGGTGATGCTCGACCTGGTCGCCGCAGAGCGGCGTAGCGGCCGTGTGGCGCTTCCGGTCACCACGACCCGGATCGCCGAGCAGGTGGCCGCGTACCACGGCACCCAGGTCGAGTGGACGACCACCTCGCCCGACGACCTCACCCGGGTGGGGCGTGAGGAAGGCACCATCTTCGGTGGTGACGGCAAGGGCGGATTCATCGTCCCCGAGTTCAGCAGCGTCTACGACGGTACGGCGGCCTTCGTGCGCCTGATCGGCCTGGTGGCGCGCACACAGCTCACTCTCAGCCAGATCGACGCCCGGATCCCGCGGGCGCATGTCCTCAAGCGGGACCTGGCGACCCCATGGGCTGTCAAGGGCCTGGTCATGCGGCGTGTCGTCGAGGCGGCCGGTGATCGGTTCGTGGACACGACCGACGGGGTGCGGGTCGTGGAGACCGACGGGCGCTGGGTGATGGTGCTGCCCGACCCGGCCGAGGCGGTCACCCATCTGTGGGCCGAGGGCCCCGACGACGCCTCCGCGCAGGCTCTGTTGGACGAATGGGCGGCGATCGTGGACAGCGCCGGACGGTAGCCGCACCGCACGCGCGCGTGCCGGACAAGTGTCCCCGAGGGGGCCTGTCCGGCACGCCGGTGGGGCCATTCGGAGGTACCGGTCGCAACGTGCGACGATGTGCGGCATGCCGCAGCAACCCCCCGTTCGGAGCAGCGCCACCCGGCCGCAGCGTCCGGACGCCTCCATGTCGTTGATCACCAACGTCATGGACCACAGCCTCGACGACGGGTACGCCGAGGCGGCGGCCCGTAAGCGGGCGCGGGGAGAGGGCGGCGGCATGCCGAAGACCCTCCGGGCCAGGCTGGGCCTCGCCGGCGGTCTGGTGCTCGCGGCCCTGGTGGTGACCGTGGGCGCGGCGCAGGCGCGGGTGACCGCCCCGGTCGTGGCCAAGGAGCGCCAGGAGCTCATCGACCGCATCGACCGTGAGACGGCGACCGCCGACAAGCTGGAGAGCAATGTCGACGAGCTGCGCGACGACGTCAGCGCCCGCCAGCGTGCGGCTCTGAAGGAGAGCGGCGGCAGCGGGCAGGCGGACCTGGTGGGCATCCTGTCGGGTGCCACCGCGGTGCACGGTCCCGGTGTGAAGCTGGCCGTGAACGACGCCAAGGAGGCCTCCTCGGGTGGCGACGGCAGCAACCCGCGGGAGACCTCCGGGTTCTCCGACACCGGCCGGGTGCGAGACCACGACATGCAGCGCGTCGTGAACGGGCTGTGGGGCTCGGGCGCCGAGGCGATCTCCATCAACGGGCAGCGGCTGACCGCCCTGTCCGCGATCAGGGCCGCGGGAGACGCGATACTGGTCGACAACAGGCCGCTGGTACCGCCGTACACGGTGCTGGCGGTGGGGGACGGGGAGAGGCTCAGCTCCAGGTTCCAGGACAGCCCCGACGGGCTGTATCTGCATGCCCTGGAGGAGAACTTCGACATCCGGGCGACGATCTCCACGGAGAGTGACGTCCGGCTGCCCGCCGCACCCAGCGTGATCGTACGTACGGCCCAGCCGTACACCGAGAAGACTGAGAAGGGCACATCGTGATCGCCGTACTTGGCCTCGTCGTGGGCGTCGTGGCCGGACTGTTGGTCCGTCCGGAGGTTCCGGCGGTCGTCGAGCCGTATCTGCCGATCGCCGTCGTCGCGGCGCTCGACGCCGTCTTCGGCGGTCTGCGGGCCATGCTCGACGGGATCTTCGACGACAAGGTCTTCGTGGTGTCGTTCCTGTCCAACGTGGTGGTGGCCGCTCTGATCGTGTTCCTGGGCGACAAGTTGGGCGTGGGCTCGCAGCTGTCCACGGGTGTCGTCGTGGTCCTCGGAATCCGCATCTTCTCCAACGCCGCGGCGATCCGCCGGCATGTCTTCCGGGCGTGAGCGGCATGAGCGAGCACGAGAAACAGCCTGAGCACCGGTTGCGCAAGGAACTGCCCGCCGAGGTGCCGGTCACGGCACCGGAGACCGGATCCGCCGCCGAGCCGAAGCCGGGGGCCGGGCCGAGCGGCCGCCGGCGGCTGGTGCAGGGGCTGTGGCCGCCGCGGGCGAGCCGGGCCCAACTGATCGTCGCGGTGCTGCTGTTCGGACTCGGATTCGGGCTCGCCGTGCAGGTGGCGTCGAACAGCGACAGTGACAGCGCGTTGCGCGGGGCCCGCCAGGAGGATCTTGTTCGCATCCTCGATGAACTGGACGACCGTACTCAGCGTCTTGAGGACGAGAGGACAGGACTCGAAAAGCAGCGTCAGGAGTTGCAGAGCAGCTCCGACCAGGCGGCGGAGGCTCGCAAGCAGACGGCCGAGAAGGAGAGGCAACTCGGCATTCTGGCGGGCACCGTGGCGGCGCAGGGTCCTGGCATCACGATGACGGTCGACGACCCGAAGGGGACGGTGCAGGCGGACATGCTGCTCGACGCGATCCAGGAGTTGCGCGCGGCCGGCGCCGAGGCGATCCAGGTCAACGGGGTGCGAGTGATCTCCGGCACCTACCTCACCGACTCCGGCAAGAGTGTGAGCGTCGACGGGAACAAGATCACCCAGCCCTACGTTTTCAAGGTGATCGGCAAGCCGCAGGACCTCGAACCGGCTCTCAACATCCCCGGAGGCGTGGTGCAGACCCTGGAGAAGGAACAGGCGACTGTGACCGTCGAACGATCGACCAAGATCGTCGTGGATGCCTTGCGACCGGCGAAGCAGCCTGACTACGCTCGGTCGTCCTCACAGTGAACCGGCGGTGCATGCGGGACGTCCGGCGAGGGCATGAGGTTGCGGGGGGTCGGCGCACCGGGAAACCGGTGTGTGGTGGAAACTGTCTGGTGGATACGGACGTTGTGTGGTTGTCCGGGTCGGCCGGTTTATTCAGTCAGGGTTCGTCCTGCCCCACGGGCGGGTCTGTTTCGGTCAAGGGGAATCGCCCGTGAAGTTGTTTTCGAAGTTGTTCGGCAAGAGCGCGCGAGAGGGCAGCGACAACGCGACCGCTCGCCATCGCGCACAGCCCGACGCGGACGGTCAGCGCCCGCTGTTCCGGGACCAGGTGGCTGGCCCGGGGGGTGACATTTCGGGAGGTCAGGGCGCGCCGTCAGTTGACCCGTCGCAGTCCGGCGGCATAGGTTTCGGGCAACCGTCAACCTCAGGTGCGGGTGGAGGGTTTACCTCCGGCCCGTACGCGTCCAACGCCCCGGCGGGGCAGCCGCGGCAGGAGGATCCGTCCATGTCGGCCCTGGTTTGTACGAGGTGCGGTAACCGCAACGCGGAGAACGCCCGCTTCTGTTCCAACTGCGGCGCTCCGCTGCGCGCGGGCGCCGTCCCCGAGCGGGCGGCGGAGACGACGTCCACGATCTCGATCTCCGGCCTGGAGGCCTACGACGCCGAGGTCACCGGCCAGACCCAGGTGCCGGCGCTCTCCCCCGAGGCGCAGGCGGCCGTCGACGCGCTGCCGCTGGGTTCGGCGCTCCTGGTCGTGCGTCGTGGCCCGAACTCGGGCAGCCGCTTCCTGCTGGACAGCGACCTGACCACGGCCGGCCGTCATCCGCAGAGCGACATCTTCCTGGACGACGTCACGGTCTCGCGCCGCCATGTGGAGTTCCGCCGCCAGCCGGACGGCTCGTTCACCGTGGCCGACGTGGGCAGCCTCAACGGCACCTACGTCAACCGGGAGCGCATCGACCAGGTCGCTCTGTCGAACGGTGACGAGGTCCAGATCGGCAAGTACCGGCTGGTCTTCTACGCGAGCCGGCACGGCATCTGACCCTCCGGAGCTCGTCCGGGGACCCCAGGGAAGAAGGTCCATGCTGCACACACCGAGCGGCGGTACCGGTCACGGCACCGCCGCCACGGAAACCGGGCTGATGAGCATCGGCACGGTACTGAACGTGCTGCGCGACGAGTTCCCCGAAGTCACCATCTCCAAGATCCGCTTCCTGGAGTCGGAGGGGCTCATCGAGCCCCGCCGGACCCCGTCCGGGTACCGCAAGTTCAGCGCCGGGGACGTGGAGCGTCTCGGACACGTCCTGAGGATGCAGCGGGACCACTACCTGCCGCTGAAGGTCATCCGGGAGTACCTGGACGCCATGGAGCGCGGCGAGGCCGTACAGCTGCCCGTGCTGGGGCGGCAGCGGGACGGCGAGGCGGTGCCGATGATGCCCGAGGCTCCCCCGGTGGCACGGATCGGCCGGGACGAGCTGCTCGCCGCCGCCGAGATCGACGAGAACTGCCTGGCGGAGTGGGAGTCGTACGGGCTGCTCGCTCCCCTGGAGGACGGCGTGTACGACGCCGAGGCGGTCACCGTGGCCGCGCTCGTGACCGAGCTGGGCAGGTTCGGGATCGAGCCGCGCCACCTGCGGGTGATGAAGGCCGCCGCCGACCGTGAGGCCGGCCTGGTGGACCAGGTGGTGGCCCCGCTCAAGCGGCACCGCAACCCGCAGACCAGGGCCCACGCCGAGGCCCGTACGAAGGAGCTGGCGGCGCTCACGGTGAAGCTGCATGCCGCACTGGTGCAGACCGCGCTCGGGGTGCGGCTGCCGTGACCATCGTGACAGGACCCGGGCGGAGGCCGGATCGGGCGCGCGTTCCGGGCCCGACTACCCAAACGTCCCGGGCACGGCCTAGGGTTGCTGTGTGAACGAGCTCGATGTCGTAGGTGTCCGGGTGGAAATGCCCTCCAACCAACCGATCGTGCTCCTGCGCGAAGTGGGAGGCGACCGTTACCTCCCCATCTGGATCGGGCCGGGGGAGGCGACGGCGATCGCGTTCGCCCAGCAGGGCATGGCCCCCGCGCGACCGCTGACCCACGACCTGTTCAAGGACGTGCTGGAGGCCGTCGGGCAGGAGCTCACCGAAGTACGCATCACCGACCTGCGTGAGGGCGTCTTCTACGCGGAGCTGGTGTTCGCCAGCGGCGTCGAGGTGAGCGCCCGTCCGTCCGACGCCATAGCGCTGGCGCTGCGCACCGGGACGCCCATCTACGGGAGCGACACGGTGCTGGACGACGCCGGCATCGCGATCCCGGACGAGCAGGAGGACGAGGTGGAGAAGTTCCGCGAGTTCCTCGACCAGATCTCGCCCGAGGACTTCGGCACCAGTAGCCAGTGAGAGACCGAAGCGGCCCGTCAGGCGCCCACCAGAGGGCGGTGGCGGGCCGGTTCACTGCTGGTCACGGTCGAAACTCATGGGCAATTGCCAGCGGCCACTGAGAGCGTCCTACGCCTTCCCGCCAGAGCATTCGGCTAGCCTTTCCCCGCGGTGGGGCACGGGAAACCACTCCTAGGGTGATTATCACTCGGCGTGCCGAGTGTGGCGATCGTTGACGCACCCCTGGTGACTGCCTACCGTCGAGAAGGCAGGTCAAGGACGGAGGTCGGCGTGAGAAGCAGCGGCGACGGTATGGCTGGGGGTG
The DNA here is from genome assembly GCF_055567535.1 of Streptomyces sp. NPDC026538. Taxonomy (NCBI): domain Bacteria; kingdom Bacillati; phylum Actinomycetota; class Actinomycetes; order Kitasatosporales; family Streptomycetaceae; genus Streptomyces; species Streptomyces sp. NPDC026538. The sequence goes on along the minus strand of NZ_JBVHQG010000012.1, from coordinate 327,564 downwards.
CCCCGGGACGCGGTCTCGGGGAGAGCGGTCCGTACCCTCACTCGAGCTCTCGACTTCGTTCGAGTTGGGGGGACCCCCAGCACGGCAGCACTGCCGGTCACGCTCCGCAGCGGCCGACGGCAGTGCCGAGCGGCGGAGGGGCGGCGTCCATGACGACCGAGGAGATCGGCTACCGGGGGCCCACGGCCTGTGCGGCGGCCGGCATCACCTACCGGCAACTCGACTACTGGGCCCGCACCGGCCTGGTCGAGCCCAGCGTGCGGGCCGCCTACGGGTCGGGCACCCAGCGCCTGTACAGCTTCAGGGACGTCGTCGTCCTGAAGATCGTCAAGCGGTTCCTGGACACCGGGGTCTCCCTCCAGAACATCCGCACCGCCGTCCAGCACCTGAGAGAACGCGGTTTCCGCGACCTGGAGCGCATGACCCTCATGAGCGACGGCGCCACGGTCTACGAGTGCACCTCGCCCGACGAGGTCCACGCGCTGCTCCAGGGCGGTCAGGGCATCTTCGGGATCGCGGTCGGCGTGGTCTGGCGGGACGTGGAGAGCGCGCTCTCCCAGCTGCACGGCGAGCGCGTCGACACCGGCGAGACCCTGATCGGGCCCAACCCCGCCGACGAACTGGCCCGACGCCGCAACAAGGCGGTCTGAGGTCCCGGCCCGACCTCCCTCGAATCTCCTGAGCCCACTGACAATGCCCCGGCACGCGTGCCGGGGCATTGTCAGTGGTGTGGTGCAGCATCGGAGATGTGAGAAACGCGCCCACGATCCTGCATCTCGACATGGATGCCTTCTACGCCTCGGTGGAGCAGGCATCCAAGCCGAGTCTGCGCGGGAAGGCCGTGGTCGTGGGCGGGCTCGGACCACGCGGTGTGGTGGCCACCGCGTCGTACGAGGCCAGGGTGTTCGGGGTGCACTCGGCGATGCCGATGGCACAGGCGCGCAGGCTGGCGCCGAACGCCGCGTATCTCGTGCCGCGCTTCGGGCTGTACCGGTCGATCAGCGAGCAGGTGATGGCGCTGCTGCACGAGCTGTCGCCGCTGGTGGAGCCACTGAGCCTGGACGAGGCGTTCGTGGACCTGGAGGCGGGTGAGGTGGCCTGGGACGACCGGTCGGCGCGGCTGGTGGGGGAGAAGCTGCGCGCGGACATACGGAGCGCCACGGGGCTCTCCGGGTCGGTCGGGCTTGCCGCCTCCAAGATGCTCGCGAAGATCGCCTCCGAGCAGGCCAAGCCGGACGGGCTGGTGCTGATCGAACCGGGCACGGAGCGGGCGATGCTCGGGCCGATGCCGGTGCGGACCCTGCCGGGCGTGGGGCCGGCGACCGGGGACCATCTGCGGCGGGCCGGGATCACCACGGTCGACGAGATCGCCGAGGCGGGGGAGGACGAGCTGGTACGGCTGCTCGGCAAGGCCCACGGGCACGCGCTGTACGCGATGGCGCTCGCGCACGACGAACGGCCCGTGGTCGCCGAGCGGGGGGCCAAGTCGGTCTCCGTCGAGGACACCTATGACGTGGACATCCATGACCGGATGCGGGTGGGGATGGAGGTGCAGCGGCTGGCCGACCGGTGCGTGCGCAGACTGCGGGCGGCCGGGCTGTCGGGGCGGACCATCGTGCTGAAGGTACGGCGCTACGACTTCTCGACGCTCACCCGGTCGGAGACGCTCAGGGGGCCGACCGACGATCCGGCGGTGGTGCGGGAGGCGGCCGCGCGGCTGCTGGACTCGGTGGACACGACGGGGGGTGTGCGGTTGCTGGGTGTGGGTGTGTCGGGGCTTGCCGACTACACCCAGGAGGATCTGTTCGCGCAGGCGGCGGGGGAGGCGGCGGAGATCCTTGCGGAGGAGGACGCGGCCGAGCCGGTCGCCGAGCAGGTGGTGGTGGCCGCCGAGCGGAGATGGCCCGCGGGGCATGACGTCCGGCATGCCGAGTACGGACACGGATGGGTGCAGGGGAGCGGGCTGGGGAGGGTGACAGTGCGGTTCGAGACGCCCGGGGCGGTGGAGCCGGGGAGAGTGCGGACCTTTCGGGTGAACGACCCTGAGCTGGAGCCGGTGGATCCGTTGCCGCTGGTGCCGGGGTGACGGCCGACGGTGTGTGCGGGGGTGACGGCCGACGGTGTGTGCGGGCCGGTGGGGGCTTGCTGATCGCGCAGTTCTCCGCGCCCCTGACGGGCCGCCGAGGCCGCCGCTCCTTCTCGGCAGCGGCACCCTGCCGACGCCCGTGAGTGACCCCACCGCGACCCACGGTCAGGTGCCCGTGTCCTCCGTCCCCGCCAGTTTGCCGAAGTCGTGGTCAGGGTGGTCGGGGGGTGGGGCGGTCGTGTCCAGGCCGTAGTGGTGATAGAGCTGGAGTTCCTGCTCAGGGGAGAGATGGCGGCCTACCCCGAAGTCGGGGGCGTCCTTGATCAGGGTGCGCTCGAAGGGGACCTGGAGGGTGCCCTCGACCAGCTCACTCGGCTCCAGGGGCACGAACGCGTCCCGGGAGAACAGGCCGGTGCGTATGGCCGCCCACTCCGGCACCCCGGTCGCGTCGTCGAGGTAGACCTCGTCGATCGTGCCGATCTTCGTGCCGTTGCGGTCGAACGCCTTGCGGCCGATCAGGTTGCGCGGATCGATGTCGGTCTGCACGGGCCCTCCACTTGGTCGCAACTCATCCGTAAGCACTACAAAAGAGCACATTGAAGGAGGCGGCCACTCGAAGACCCGTGCGTTGCCCTCGCTGGTAGGCTGGCAAGCGGCTGCTGACCCCGTGCGGGAGAGTCCTCCGGACAGACCGGAGGCGCCGAAGGAGCAAATCCTCCCCGGAATCTCTCAGGCTCACGTACCGCACGGACGAGGTCACTCTGGAAAGCAGGGCGGGCGTCCACGGCGTCCGCTCTCACCGACGGTGAAAGCCGGATCCCCTGGGCATCCGGCGAAGCTCTCAGGTTGAGATGACAGAGGGGGAGGCCGTCGGGGTGCCCGTGCCGGGGTACCCCTCGAAGGTCGCGTCAGACCAGGAGGCCTCCGCAATGACCGCCCAGCGTGTTCCGCTCTCCGAGCTAGAGCAGGGAATCCCCTTCGAGCAGCGCCATATCGGGCCCGACCACGAGGCCCGGGCCAAGATGCTCGCCCAGGTCGGGTACGGCTCGCTCGACGAGCTGACCGCCGCCGCCGTGCCGGACGTCATCAAGAACGCCGACGCCCTGGAACTGCCGGGCGCGCGCACCGAGGCCGAGGTGCTGGCCGAGCTGCGGTCGCTGGCCGACCGGAACCAGGTGCTCGACTCGATGATCGGACTGGGCTACTACGGCACCTTCACGCCGCCCGTCATCCTGCGCAACGTGATGGAGAACCCCGCCTGGTACACGGCCTACACCCCGTACCAGCCGGAGATCTCCCAGGGCCGGCTGGAAGCGCTGCTGAACTTCCAGACCGTGGTCGCCGACCTCACCGGACTGCCCACCTCCGGTGCCTCGCTGCTCGACGAGGGCACCGCCGCCGCCGAGGCCGTGGCCCTGTCGCTCCGCATGGGCAAGAACAAGAAGGGTGTCTTCGTCATCGACGCGGACGCCCTGCCGCAGACCATCGCCGTGATCCAGACCCGGGCCGAGCCGACGGGGGTCGAGGTCGTCGTCGCGGACCTCAGCGACGGCATCCCGGCCGACCTCGCCGCGCGCGAGATCAACGGCGTGCTCGTCCAGTACCCCGGCGCCTCCGGTGCCGTACGCGACATCAAGCCGCTCGTCGACCAGGCGCACGAGCTGGGCGCGCTGGTCACCGTCGCCGCGGACCTGCTCGCGCTGACCCTGCTGACCTCGCCGGGCGAGCTGGGCGCCGACATCGCCGTCGGTACGACCCAGCGGTTCGGTGTGCCGATGGGCTTCGGCGGGCCGCACGCGGGCTACATGGCGGTACGCGAGAAGTTCGCGCGCAGCCTGCCCGGCCGGCTCGTGGGCGTGTCCGTGGACGCCGACGGGCACCGGGCCTACCGGCTCGCGCTGCAGACGCGCGAACAGCACATCCGCCGGGAGAAGGCCACCAGCAACATCTGCACCGCACAGGTGCTGCTCGCCGTGATGGCCGGCATGTACGCCGTCTACCACGGACCCGAGGGGCTGCGGGCCATCGCCCAGCGGACCCACCGCTACGCCACGATCCTGGCCGCGGGGCTCACCGCCGGCGGGGTCGAGGTCGTGCACGGCGCCTACTTCGACACCCTCACCGCGCGAGTGCCCGGCAAGGCCGCCGAGGTCGTCGCGGCCGCCCGGCGGAGCGGTGTCAACCTGCGGCTCGTGGACACCGACCACGTCTCCATGGCCTGCGACGAGACCACCACGCGGGCCCAGCTGGGTGCCGTGTGGACGGCGTTCGGGGTCGAGGGCGACGTCGAGGCGCTGGACGCGGTCGCCGCGGACACGCTGCCCGAGGCGCTGCTGCGCGAGGACGGCTACCTGGGCCACCCCGTCTTCCACGACCACCGGTCCGAGACCGCGATGCTGCGCTACCTGCGCCGGCTCGCCGACCGGGACTACGCGCTGGACCGGGGCATGATCCCGCTGGGCTCCTGCACCATGAAGCTCAACGCGACCACCGAGATGGAGCCGGTCACCTGGCCCGAGTTCGGCCAGCTGCACCCCTTCGCGCCCGCCGAGCAGGCGCAGGGCTATCTGACGCTCATCCGTGAGCTGGAGGAGCGGCTCGCCGAGGTCACGGGCTACGACAAGGTGTCGCTCCAGCCCAACGCCGGGTCGCAGGGCGAACTGGCCGGGCTGCTCGCCGTACGCGCCTACCACCGCGCCAACGGCGACGAGCAGCGCACCGTCTGCCTGATCCCCTCCTCCGCGCACGGCACCAACGCCGCCAGCGCCGTCATGGCCGGGATGAAGGTCGTCGTCGTGAAGACCGCCGAGGACGGCGAGATCGACGTCGAGGACCTGCGGGCGAAGATCGAGCAGCACCGCGAACAGCTCGCCGTGCTGATGATCACGTACCCGTCCACGCACGGCGTGTTCGAGGAGCATGTCGCGGACATCTGCGGTCAGGTCCACGAGGCCGGCGGCCAGGTGTACGTCGACGGCGCCAACCTCAACGCCCTGGTCGGGGTCGCCAAGCCGGGGCACTTCGGCGGCGACGTCTCGCACCTGAACCTGCACAAGACGTTCTGCATCCCGCACGGCGGCGGCGGTCCGGGTGTCGGTCCGGTGGCCGTCCGGGCTCACCTCGCGCCGTACCTGCCGAACCACCCGCTCCAGCCGGCCGCCGGCCCGGCGACCGGTGTCGGACCGATCTCGGCCGCGCCGTGGGGCTCCGCGGGGATCCTGCCGATCTCGTGGGCGTACGTCCGCCTGATGGGTGGCGAGGGGCTGAAGCGCGCCACCCAGGTGGCCGTGCTCAGCGCCAACTACGTCGCCAAGCGGCTGGAGCCGCACTACCCCGTGCTCTACACCGGCCCCGGCGGGCTGGTCGCCCACGAGTGCATCATCGACCTGCGGCCGCTGACCAAGGCGACCGGGGTGAGCGTCGACGACGTCGCCAAGCGGCTCATCGACTACGGGTTCCACGCGCCGACGATGTCCTTCCCGGTGGCCGGCACGCTGATGATCGAGCCGACCGAGTCCGAGGACCTCGGTGAGCTGGACCGGTTCTGCGAGGCGATGATCGCCATCCGGGCGGAGATCGAAAAGGTCGGGGCGGGGGAGTGGCCGGCCGAGGACAACCCGCTGCGGGGTGCCCCGCACACGGCCGCCGCGCTCGGCGGGGAGTGGGAGCACGCGTACTCGCGTGCGGAGGCGGTCTTCCCGGCCGGGGTGTCCGCCGCCGACAAGTACTGGCCGCCGGTGCGCCGGATCGACCAGGCCTTCGGTGACCGGAACCTGGTGTGCTCCTGCCCGCCGCTGGACGCGTACGAGGACTGATCCGCCGCAGTACGGATGTGAGTGGCAGAGGCCCCGCTTCGGCGGGGCCTCTCGCGTGTGGCCTCTCGCGTGTGGCCTCCCGTGTGGTCTCTGGTGTGTGGTCTCTGGTGTGTGGCTTTACGCCGGGTACGCGTGGGTCTGTGTCGCCTTCACCGTCGCCCAGACCGGGGTGCCCGGGTGCAGGTCCAGTTCGGCGGCGGAGACCGTGGTGAGGTCGGCGGCGAGGGGAAGTTCGCCGGTCAGGTCGGCGCGGATCCGGTCGCCGTGGATCTCCAGGCCGGCGACCTCGCAGCGCCACAGGTTGCGGGCGCTGGTGCCGGTGGGGCGGTCCCGGAAGAGGGTGACGGCGCTCGGCGGGAACGCGACGAACACGTCGCCGGAGAGGTCCTCCGTGGTGGCGACGGCGGGGCCGGTGTCCAGCCTGACCACGTGGTCCCCTGCCTCGGCCCGGCCGCGGTAGAGGTTGAGGCCGACCAGGTGGGCGATGTAGTCGGTGCGCGGGTGGCGGGCGATGTCGGCGGGGGTGCCCTGCTGGACGATCCTGCCGTGCTCGATGACGATCAGGCGGTCGGCCAGCACCATGGCGTCCAGCGGGTCGTGCGTGACCAGTACGGCCACGGCCTCGAACTCGGCGAGGTGGCGGCGGAGTTGGGAACGTACGTCCAGGCGGGTGCGGGCGTCCAGGGCGGCGAGGGGTTCGTCCAGAAGCAGCAGGCGGGGGTGGGTGGCCAGGGCGCGGGCCAGTGCGACGCGCTGGGCCTGGCCGCCGGAGAGACGGCGGGGTTTGGCGCCGGTGTGGTCCGCGAGGCCCATGCGGTCCAGCCAGGCGGCTGCCTGGGCGCGGGCCTCGGCCTTTGTCGCGCCGTGGCAGCGGGGGCCGAAGGCGACATTGTCGAGGGCCGTGAGGTGGGGGAAGAGGAGGTAGTCCTGGAAGACGACGCCCACCGGGCGGGATTCGGGGGGCGTACGGTCCAGCTCCGTGCCGTCCAGTCGGAGATGGCCGGCGCTGAGGGGGGCGAGGCCGGCCAGGGCCCGGAGGGCGGTGGTCTTGCCGGCGCCGTTGGGGCCGAGGAGGGCGACGACCTCGCCGGGGGCGGCCGTGAGGGCGATGTCCAGGTGGAAGGCGGGACGGGTGACGACGAGGTGGGCGTCGAGGCCGTCCGTGCGGTGCGGGTGCGGGTGCGGGCGCGGGTGCGTGGGGGCCGCCCGGCCTCCGGCCGGGTTGTTTTTCCCACCCGCACCACCCGTGCGGGTATCGGTGTCAGGTGCGGGCGGCCCCTGCGGGGGCTGTGCGCCGTCGGCGGCCGCGGGTGGTGTGTGGGATCGCCGCGCGGGATCGTGGTGGGTCATGAGGCGGTCATCCAGCGGTCGCGGAGGCCTGCCAGTACGGCGATCGAGACGGTCAGCAGGACCAGGCTGAGGGCGATCGCCGCGTCGGGGTCGTTCTGGAGGGCCAGGTAGACCGCGAGCGGCATGGTCTGGGTGCGGCCCGGGAAGTTGCCGGCGAAAGTGATCGTCGCGCCGAACTCGCCGAGCGCGCGGGCCCAGGCCAGTACCGAGCCGGCCGCGATGCCCGGGGCGATGAGGGGGAGCGTGACCCTGCGGAACGCCGTGAAACGGGAGGCGCCCAGGGTCGTCGCCGCCTCCTCGTAGCGCGGGTCGGCGGCGCGCAGCGTGCCCTCGACGCTGATCACCAGGAAGGGCATGGCCACGAAGGACTCGGCGATCACCACCGCGGTCGTCGTGAACGGGAGCGTGATCCCGAACCAGGAGTCAAGCCACTGCCCGACCACCCCGTTGCGGCCCAGGGCGAGGAGCAGGGCCACACCGCCGACCACCGGGGGGAGGACCAGCGGGAGTGTCACCAGTGCTCGTACCAGGCCCCGGCCGGGGAACTCCGTGCGGGCCAGCAGCCAGGCCAGCGGAACGCCGAGGACCAGGCTCACGGCCGTCGCCGCGGTCGCGCTGAGCAGCGAGAGCTGGAGGGCCTGCCACACCTCCGTGCTGGTCAGCAGCGACGGGAGGCTGCCCCACGGGGCGCGCAGGAGCAAGGCGACCAGAGGAAGGAGGAGGAAGGCCAGGGCTACCGCTCCGGGGAGGAGGAGCGGTAGCGGCACGGTGGACCGGACGCGCCGGCGCCGTGGGCCGCCCGGGACGGCGACGGACCCGGCGTCCGGCTCGTCGACCTTCGTCACGGCTTGAGGAATCCGGCCTGGTTCAGGACCTGCTGGCCCTCGGCGGACTGCACCAGTGCGATGAACGCCTTGGCCAGCGCCGGGTTCGGGGCGTTCTTCAGCAGGGCGATCGGGTAGTCATTGATGGCGTCGGCGGACTCGGGGAACTCCACGCCCTGCACCTTGTCACCCGCGGCCTTCACATCGGTCTTGTAGACGACCGCGGCGTCGGCCTCCTTGAGCACCACCTTGTTGAGGGCGGACTTCACGTCCTCCTCGTAGGAGACCGGGGTCAGCTTGAGCTTGCCGGCGTCCAGGGCCTTCTGCGCGGCGGCGCCGCACGGCACCGTCTTGTCGCAGAGGACCACCTTCAACGAGGACTTGGTGAGGTCCTTGAGCGAGGCGACCTTGTCGGGGTTGCCCGGCAGGGTGGCGATCTCCAACTGGTTGCGGACGAAGGTGGCCGGCGTGGTGGCGGTGTCCTTCTTGTCCGTCACGATCGCCATCGTCTTGGGGCTGGCGGCGGCGAAGACGTCGGCGGGGGCGCCGCTGGTGATCTGCGCGGCGAGGGTGTCACTGCCACCGAAGCTGAAGTTGACCTTCGTCCCCGGGTGGGACTTCTCGAAATCCGCCTTCAGCGTCGTGAAGCTCTCCTTGAGGGAGGCCGCCGCGAACACGGTGATCGAGCCCGACAGCTTGGGCGACGCCGAGGACGAGGTGTCCGACTGCGGTTTCGCGGACGAGTCGTCGTCCGAGGAGGAGCAGGCGCTCAGGGCCAGCAGGGCCGCGACCGCGGTACCGGCCACCTGAAGCGTCCGCCGGGTCCGGCGCGCGGAACGGGTCATCACGAGTGAACTCCTCTGGATCCAGATGAAAAGCTGTCGCGCCCTGTCGCGACCCGTCCATCGGCCGCCACGCGATGATACTGCCGCACTTGCCAGGCGTAAGTCTTCTGTCACATCGCATGAGCTGCACACTTATGACTTGAGCCTGGCATGTGCGTTTGTACGGAGGTGCGCCGCGGGTACCGTCATCCAGGAGGAGGCCGCACATGACGCTCGCCGAACTCGACCTCACCGGGGACCTGGCACGGCCGGCCCGGCTCACCGTGTCCGACCTCCTGCGCTGGCCCCAGCACCGGGTGCGGGTCAGCTTCGACTGCGCCACCAGCGGCGTGCAGCGCCACGGCTTCACCGGACCCCTGCTGTATGACGTCCTCAGCGACGCGGGCCCCGGTTTCGACCCCGCCCGGCGCAAGGACCGCCTGCGCTTCCTCATCGCGGTCACCGGCGCCGACGGACACCACGCGCTGCTCTCCTGGGCGGAGATCGACCCGGATTTCGGCCACGCCCCCGTCCTGCTCGCCGTCGCCATCGACGACACCCCGCTGGACCTGGCGGGCCCGCAACTGGTCCTGCCTCAGGACCGCTGCGGAGCCCGGCACATCAGCGGCATCAGGGCGATCCGGGTGGACGGGGCGTACGGCGGCCGGCGTCCAGCGCCCGCCACACCCGGCCGCGCGTCAGCGGCAACTCCGTGAACCGCACACCGGTCGCGTCCCGCAGGGCGCTGGCCAGCGCCGGGGCGACCGGGTTGAACGGGCTCTCGCTCATCGACTTGGCGCCCAGCGGGGTCCGCGTACTGCGGGAGCCGGTAGAGACGGGGTCAGACGCGGTCGATGTGCACGTTCGTCGACTTCACCCGGGCGGTGGCCTCCATGCCCACCTCCAGGCCCAGTTCCTCGACGGCCTCGCGGGTCAGCAGGGAGACCAGGCGGTGCGGTCCGGCCTGGATCTCGACCTGGGCGGCGACGTCACCGAGCTTGATCGCGGTGACGATGCCGGGGAAGGCGTTGCGGACCGAGGTGTAGGAGGCGCCCTCCTCGACGGTGCCGGCCCTGGCCAGTTCGACGGAGAAGGCGGCGAGGTCCTTGCCGTCGATGAGCCGCCGGCCGCCCTCGTCGCGATGGGTGGTCACCCGGCCGGCGTCGGCCCAGCGGCGGGCGGTGTCCGGGCTGACGCCGAGCAGCCGCGCCGCCTGGCCGATCGTGTAGGACTGCATGGGGTCACGATAGGGCCGGTCGGCGGGCCCGCGGACCCGGCATCCATCGGTCGGGGATGTCGGTCGGATGTGGCAGCATCCGGCGCATGACGACCACAGGAGCAAGCCGGGGCCTGGACCTGTTCCGGTACCAGGACATCCCGATCTACACGCTCACCTTCGTGCGGGACGTGGCCCCCGAGGAACTGCTGACCCGGATGGGAGTCGACCCCGGGACCCTCGCGCTGCGCGGTGCCGCCGTCGATCTCTCGGACGACCTCGGTGACGACCTCTACGACGGGGACGAACCGGTCGTCATGACCGGTGTCGACGGCCCCTGGACGTGGGCCTGGGAGCTGGGCGGCCTGCACGGGCTCGACGAGGGGATCCTCGGTACCGTCTCGGCGGGGACCGAGGCCGTCGTGGTCCACTACAACGAGAAGCCGATGCACTGGTTCAAGTACGCGGTCGGCGGCGACGTCCTCGTGGACTTCCACACCCTCCACGCGATCGACCCGATCGGATACGACCCGGCACGGCTCGACGACACCATGCGGCCGCTGGGGCTGGTCCGCGGCGAGATGGCGCCGCCGCACAGTGTCCTGGCGCTCCTGGAGAACGCGTTCGGCATCGGCCTGACCGACCCCGCCACCGCCGGCGGTGAGCGCTGGAGCGGCAGGCTGCGCGCCCTGCCCAAGGAGTGAACGGCGCGGCGCTCAGGTCAGGCCGGATGCCCTGAGGACCGCGAGCGCGTTGGTGTCGTCGATCTGCCGGCCGAGCTGGGTGAGCACCTCGGCGCCCCGGCGCAGGGTGCCGCGGGCCAGGGAGCGGCGGACGCCGGTGTCCAGTTCGTGCCAGAGCAGCGGATTCGCGTGCAGGACGTTCGGGTCGAGTTCCAGCCGGTTGCCGGCGGTGTCACGGAGCACCAGATGGGCGCAGACGTCACCGTACCGGCCGACGTAGACGAGGGAGTCGGTACGGACGGTACGCCGGCGCAGGGGCCCGCGGACGGCCAGCCAGCCGGGGCCTGCCGTGACCCGGGCCGGCAGCAGCATGACGAGGATGGCCGCCGACAGGGTGACCCAGAGCAGGGCGCGGACCGGGGTGAGGGTGCCGGCGTCCCAGTCCACCGCTAGCGTCAGGCCGCCGAAGCCCAGGGTACAGCCGACGGCCAGCCGTGCGCTGCCGCGCCAGGTGCGGTCGCCGGCTGCCCGGCCCCTGCGTCCTCTGTCCTCCATGAGGCCGACGCTAGGGGCCGGTGGCGGCTCGGGGATGGCTGCTGACGGGGTTCTTATGCGGACCGAGCGGTTATTGACGGGATTCTTACGACCGGGTCGTTTCGGGTGGGCGGTCAGCCCGTGTGGACGCGCGGTCGGCGGGAGCGGTCCGGCTCCGCCTCACGCAGTACCTCCCGGGTGACCGGGGCGACCTCGCCCTGGCCGAAGAGGAAGAAGCGCAGGAAGTTGGCGAACGGGTTGCCCTCGGTCCACTCGAAGTAGATGTGCGGGATGCAGCCGGTGTCGTCACGGACGTGCAGCAGCAGCGCGGCCAGCGCGTTGGGGATGGAGGCCGACTCCAGGGTCAGGACGCGGTAGCGGTTGTGCAGCACCTCGCCGCGCACGGTCAGGCCCGCCTCGAACTCGGAGGGGTCGGTGACCGTGACCTCGACGAAGACGAAGTCCTCCTGCTCGGGCATGTCGTTGTCGGCCCGGATCTGCTCGATCTTGTCGCGGTACTCGGCCTTGTCGCGCCGGTCCGGCTCATTGGCGATGAACCGCATCCTGCGGCTCGCCATGTCCCGGATGAACCGTTCCGCCATCGGGTCGAGGCTCACGCTCGTCACGCGCAGTTCGAAGGCGCGGGCGAGGCGGGAGAGCAGCGATACGAGGATGATGCCGACGATGAAGCAGGCACCGATCTTCACACCGTCGGGCCGCTCGATGACGTTCACGACGGTCGTATAGAGGAACACCGCCGAGATGACCCCGAACCCGATCGTCCACTTGCGCTGCCCGGCCTTGCGGGCGGCGATGGTCACCGCGACGGCGGCGGAGCTGATCAGCACCAGCACACCGGTGGCGTAGGCGCCGCCCTGCGCGTCGACGTCCGCGTCGAAGATCCAGGTGACCAGGAAGGCGATCAGGGTGAAGACGATGACCATCGGGCGCACCGCGCGGGCCCAGTGCGGGGCCATGCCGTAGCGGGGCAGGTAGCGCGGCATCAGGTTGAGCAGGCCGGCCATCGCGGAGGCGCCGGCGAACCACAGGATGCAGATGGTCGAGACGTCGTACACGGTGCCGAAGGCGTTGCCGAGGTACTCGTGTGCCAGATAGGCCAGCGCACGGCCGTTGGCGTCGCCGCCGGACTTGAACTCCTGCTCCGGGATCAGCAGCGTGGTGATGAAGCTGGTCGCGATCAGGAAGCAGCTCATGATCAGGGCGGCCGTGGTGAGCAGCTTCCTGGTGTCCCGGATCCGGCCGGTGGGCCGCTCCTCGGTGTCGCCCGGGTCGCCCTGGACGTGCGGCATGACCGCGACGCCGGTCTCGAAGCCGGAGAGGCCCAGCGCCAGCTTGGGGAAGACGATCAGGGCCACGCCGATCATGACGAAGACGTTGCCGTGTTCCGTGGTGAGGGCGCTGGTCCAGTCGGTGATGACGTGCTCGGCGGTGATGACGTGGTAGATGCCGACGATCACGACGACGACGTTCAGCGCGAGGTAGATGCCGACGAGGGCTACCGCGACGCCGATGGCCTCCAGGAAGCCCTTGAGGAAGACCGCGCCCAGCAGCGCCACCAGGATCAGCGTGATGATCATCTGCTTGCCCTGCAGGGCGGCGGTCAGATGCGGGTTTTCGACCAGGTGGGTGGAGGCGTCGGCGGCCGACAGGGTGATGGTGATGAGGAAGTCGGTGGCGGCGAAGCCCAGCAGGGTGAGCACGAAGAGCTTGCCCTGCCAGAAGGAGAGCAGCCGCTCCAGCATGGCGATGGAGCCCTCGCCGTGCGGGCTCTCCGCGGCGACGCGCCGGTAGACCGGCAGGGCGCCGGCCAGGGTGACGATGACCAGCACGATGGTCGCGATCGGCGACAGCAGGCCGGCCGCGAGGGCCGCGATGCCGGGCTGGTAGCCGAGGGTCGAGAAGTAGTCCACACCGGTCAGGCACATCACCCGCCACCAGCGCTGGCCCTTGTGCGCGGGCTCCGGCTGCGCGTGGGGCCCGGTGTGGCCGCCGCTCTTGCCCATGTCGGACAGCCCCTCCAGCATCCAGGCGCGCAGGCGACTGGGAGGGGGGTGTTCGGTCGTGGCCATCGGTCGGGCTCCTGGTGTCCGGCGCGCTGAATGCGGGGCAGTTCGATTCCGGCCATCACGCGGACGGCGGCACCAGCGTATGCAGAGAGTGACGCGTGGGCCCACGGATCGGCGGGTGCTGGGCGTCAAGCTTGCGTTAAGAATCGCCAGGCAGGGGGTGGTGCGGCATCAAGAAGAGGGGGCCTGTAGGCCAGAGCAAGGCGTTCGGCTGTACGGGGGTCGACGGGTGGGTGCGGGGGGCCGGACACCGAGCGTTATCCCGTTGGAGTGGGGGAGGGGCCTGATGCACGGAGGCCGGGGACAGGGGCTTTTCCCTGTCCCCGGCCGTACCGGCAGCGGCGCTAGCCCTGGCCGGCCTTCTTCCTGCGACGGGCCCTCTTCTCGCGGGCCCGCTTGGACCGCTCGGCGAGCTGGCGGGCGGTCTCCAGGCCGATGCCGGAGGTGGCTCCGGTGACCAGGACGGTACGGGACGAAAGGGTGGACTCGGGCATGGTTCCATCCGGGGGTGCGGGCACGCGGCACGGTCCCCGGCGGGGGCGGCGGCGGGCGTGCAGGGGGTAAGGAAAGAAAGAGGGGCGCCGGACCGGGTCAGGTCCCTTGGCGAGAGGGCGAGGGCCGGCGCCCCGTGGGGCACGGAAGCCGCGTCAGCGGGACGCGGGGGCTTCCGGGCAGCGCGGCAGCCGACGCGACGGCCGAGCGGTACTCGGCGGCCGGTCGAAGAGGAGCCAGGCGCTGTTCACAGGTTCCATGGAAGCGGTTCGGCGGACCCCGGACAAGCCGGCGTCCCGTTCTCTGACACGCCTCTGACGTGCGCATACGGGCCTTTGACGGACCGTTCGGCCGAACGGGCGAGGCTCAGCCGAGGCCGGGCACCGCCGAGATCACAAGGTCGATCAGCTTGATGCCCGCGAACGGCAGCACCAGCCCGCCGAGCCCGTACAGCAGCAGGTTGCGACGCAGCAGGTCGTGCGCCGACGAGGGCGTGTAGCGGACTCCGCGCAGCGCGAGCGGGATCAGCGCCACGATGATCAGCGCGTTGAAGATGATCGCCGAGGTGATCGCGGAGGTGGGGCTGTGCAGGCCCATCACGTTGAGGGACTTCAAACCGGGATACGCGCCCGCGAACATCGCCGGGATGATCGCGAAGTACTTCGCCACGTCGTTGGTGATGGAGAACGTGGTCAGCGCGCCCCGGGTGATGAGGAGCTGCTTGCCGATCTCGACGATCTCGATGAGCTTGGTCGGGTTGGAGTCGAGGTCGACCATGTTGCCGGCCTCCTTGGCGGCCGACGTACCCGTGTTCATGGCCACGCCCACATCGGCCTGGGCAAGCGCGGGCGCGTCGTGGACGCCGTGGCCGGCCGTGACGCACCCCGCACCACCAGCGCGGCCGACCTCGACCTGGCCCTCAACGACATGGACGCCCAGGCCGCCAACATCCTGCTGTCCAGCGGGGACGGCGGGACGGGCGGGCTGGCGACCCCGCACACCAAGGCCGTCGGTCTGTACGGCGACGCCCGCCGGGAGATCGGCCACGACCTGCGCATGCTCGCGGCCGCCGCGCAGGGAGACCGGTCCGACGAGAAGACCGTGGAGTCCCTCACCGACGGCTTCGCCGAGTACCAGGAACTCATCGGCCGGGCCCTGGAGAACGACCGCCCCGGCGCTGGACCAGGTGACCGACATCAACCGCGCCCATTTCACCTCGTCCGTGGCGGCGGGCCGTGCCGAGCTGACCGGCCGGCTTCCCTGGGCCTGCGCCCTGCTGATGCTGGCCGTGGGACTGACCGGACTGGGGCTGCGGCCCAGGCTGGCGGAGTTCCGGTGATGGGACGTCACGCGTCCGCCAGCCGGGCCTCCTCCAGATCCAGGGACCGCTGGAGTCGCCTTCGGGTCGTGTCGCTTATCGTGTGCTCGTCGTACAGCCGTCGTAGCTCCGCCGACTCGACCGCTATCAGGTCACGGCGCAGCTGCCGGTAGACCAGGTCGGCGGACTCGGCCGTGCTCTCGGCGAGGCGGTCCCGCGCGTCGTCGAGGCGGGCGTGGAGACCGCGCCGGAGCCGGTCGAGGACCACCTCGGGCACGGCCTCCAGCTCGGACAGCTCGTCCAGGCGCCGGATGCCCGCGTCGGCCAGCCGGCAGCGGGCGGCGGCCTCCTCGCGCTCGGTGTGGTCGGGCTCCAGGGCTATGCCGGAGCGGCGCACGACGGAGGCAAGGGAGAAGCCCTGCACGACGAGGGTGACCACGACGACCGAGGTGGTCAGGACCAGGACCAGCGGGCGCTCGGTGAGGGGCGAGCCGTCCTTCGCCACCACCGGGATCGACAGCGCCGCCGCCAGCGGCACCACACCCCGGGTGCCGGCCCAGGTCAGCACCACCGGCACCCGCCAGTTCGGCCGCTGGATGCCGCCCTTGCGCTGCACCACCGCCGAGAGCGGCGCCAGCCACAGCAGCCGTACCGCGATCAGCGTGCCGGCCACCGCCAGCGCGTACAGCGGCCACGCCCGGTCGCCGTCGGACAGTGCCCGTACCTGGGCGGGCAGCGCCAGCCCTATCAGGCTGAACACCACGCTCTCCAGCAGGAAGACCACCGTGCCGTAGACGGCGTGCAGCTGGAGCCTGATCCGGGCGTTGGTGAGCCGGTCGCCTCGGCCGCCCAGGACCACCCCCGCCACCACTACCGAGGTCACCCCGGAGGTGTGGGCCGCCTCCGCGAGGACGTAGGCCGCGTAGGGCGTGACCAGGGAGATCACCGTCTCCAGGACCGGGTCCTCGGTGCGCCGCCGGATCAGTGCGACGACACCGGCCAGGACCGCGCCGATCAGGGTGCCACCGCCCGCCAGCACCAGGAACTCGCCGCCCGCCGCCCCCCAGTTCGCCGCCGCCGACGCCACCGCGACGCTCACCGCGACCCGGTAGAGCACCAGGGAGGTCGCGTCGTTGAAGAGGCTCTCCGCCTGGACCAGCATCTGCACCTTCGGCGGCAGCGCGAGCCGGCGGCCGAGCGCCGTCACCGCGACCGGGTCGGTGCTGGCCAGGATCGCGCCGAGGACCAGCGCCATCTGCCAGGACAGCGGGGTGACCATGGAGGCGACCATGCCGACGGCCGCGGCGGAGGCCAGCACCAGGCCCACCGCGAGCACCCCGACCGGCTTCCAGACCGCACGCAGCTCGCGCCAGGGCAATTCCTCCGCGCTGGCGTAGAGCAGCGGCGGCAGGACGACCAGGCCGATGACGTCCGGGCTGATCTGGATCGTCGGGGTGCCCGGCAGCAGGGCCACGGCAAGGCCCGCGACCACCAGGAGGGAGGGGGCGGGTATCCGCCACCGGCGGGCGAAGGTCGCCACCACCGTGGCCAGTACCACGAGTGAAAGAACCGTACCCACACTGCGCATGCCGTCCCCCTGGGGCTGTACAGGAGCCACGGTGACTCCCCGCCGACCAGACTTCCCGGCACACCGCCTTCACCCTATCCGGCCAATGACCGTCAAGACAGTGTCAACGTCCTCGTCAGCGGCGCCAGAGACACGTCAAGACGCCGCTCCCCGGGCCGTCCGGCGCGCTTGTCTTTGAGGTGATGAACGACGTACCGCGCGGACGACTCAAGGTCTACCTCGGTGCCGCCCCTGGGGTCGGCAAGACCTACCGCATGCTCGACGAGGCTCAGCGCCGCGCGTCCCGGGGCGCGGACGTGGCCGTGGGGTTCGTGGAGTTCCACGGGCGCCCCCGGACCGAGGACATGATCGACGGCCTGGAGGTGGTGGCACGCCTGCGCTGCGACTACCGGGGCGGCGAGTTCGAGGAGATGGACGTCGCGGCCGTGCTGGCGCGCCGCCCGAAGGTGGCGATCGTCGACGAGTTCGCCCACACCAACATCCCGGGCGGCGGCCGGCACCCCAAACGCTGGCAGGACGTCGAGGACCTGCTCGCCGCCGGCATCGACGTGATCACCGCCGTCAACATCCAGCATCTGGAATCCCTCAAGGACGTCGTCGAGAAGATCACCGGGGTGCCGCAGCACGAGACGGTGCCCGACGAGGTCGTCCGGCGGGCCGAGCAGATCGAGTTCGTGGACATCCCGCCGGAGGGCCTGCGCCGTCGCATGGCGCACGGCAACATCTACGCCCCCGAGAAGGTCGACGCGGCCCTCGCCAACTACTTCCGCCCCGGCAACCTCACCGCCCTGCGCCAGCTGGCCCTCCTCTGGGTCGCCGACCGCGTCGACGAGGCGCTCCAGTCGTACCGCGCCGAGCACGCCATCGGCGGGGTGTGGGAGACCCGGGAGCGGGTCGTGGTCGCGCTGACCGGCGGTCCGGAGGGCGACACGCTGGTACGACGGGCCGCCCGCATCGCCGACCGGTCGGCGGGCGGCGACCTGCTCGCCGTGCACGTGGCCCGCAGCGACGGCCTGGCCGCCGGTGTATCGCACGCCTCGCTGGCCCGGCAGCGCCGGCTGGTCGAGGACCTCGGCGGCAGTTACCACTCGGTCGTCGGCGACGACGTGGCCACCGCCCTGGTCGAGTTCGCCCGCGCCGAGAACGCCACCCAGCTCGTCCTCGGCACCAGCCGCCGAGGCCGACTCGAACGCTTCCTCACCGGACCGGGGACAGGGGAAGTCGTCACCGCGCTCTCCGGCGACATCGACGTCCACCGGGTCACCCATGAGCGCGCCGGCCGCGGCACGCTGCTGCCCTCCCGCCGCCGCACCCTCTCCCCGCGCCGCCTGATCGCGGGACCGGTGGCGGGGCTGGTGCTCCCGGTGCTGCTGACCGTCGCCCTCGCCCAGGTCCGCGGCACCGTCAACCTGACCAGCGAGGCCCTGCTCTTCCTGCTCGCGGTGGTCGGCGTGGCCTGCATAGGCGGGGTCACCTCCGCCGTGATCGCCTCCGTCACCGCGTCCCTGCTGCTGAACTACTGGTTCATACCGCCCGTCGGCCAGTTCACCCTCGACGATCCCAACGCCCTGCTGGCGCTCGGGGTGTTCGCGGTCGTGGCCGCCACCGTCGCCGGGGTCGTCGACCGCTCGCTGCGGCTGTCCCGGCGCGCGGCCCGGGCCGCCGCGGAGGCCGAGACCATGTCGTCGCTGGCCGGCAGCATCGTGCGCGGCGGCCAGACCATCCCGGCCCTGCTGGAACGCACCCGCGAGACCTTCGGCATGGATTCCGCCGTACTCGTGGACGAGCCGCCCGACGGTGCCGACGTCACCACCGTGCCGGCCGGACCCGGCAACTACCTGATCCTGCGCGGCCGTACCCCCTCCGCCTCCGAGCGGCGGGTGCTCGGCGCCTTCGCCGCGCACGTCGGCTCGGCGGTGGAGAGGGCCCGGCTCGCGCAGGCCGCGGCCGAGGTCGAACCGGTACGCGCCGCGGACCGCATGCGCACCGCGCTGCTGCGGGCCGTCGGCCACGACCTGCGCACCCCGCTGGCGGCCGGCTGGGCGGCGGTCACCTCGCTGCGCAGCCGCGAGGTGGAGTTCTCCCCGGAGGACCGCGACGAACTCCTCGCCACCGCCGAGGAGTCCATGGCCCGGCTGAGCCGGCTCATCGACAACCTCCTCGACCTCAGCCGCCTGGAGGCCGGCGTCCTCACCCTCAACCTCCGGGCCACCGCCCTGGAGGAGGTGCTCCCGGCGGCCCTCGCGGACACGCCGACGGTCGACGTGCACGGCGAGCCGGAGAACATGCCACCGCTGCTGGCCGACCCGCCGCTGCTGGAGCGTGTGATCGCCAACCTGGTCGGCAACGCGGCCCGCTACAGCCCGCCCGGCAAGCGGGCGCTGGTGACGGCGAGCGCGCTGGCCGGGCGCGCCGAACTCCGGATCATCGACCGGGGCCCCGGTCTGCCCGCAGGCGGCCGTGACCGCCTCTTCGAGCCCTTCCAGCGACTCGGCGACACCGACAACACCACCGGCCTCGGCCTCGGCCTCGCCCTCGCCCGCGGGCTGACCGAGGCGATGGACGGCACCCTGACCCCCGAGGAAACCCCGGGTGGCGGCCTGACCATGGTCGTCTCGCTGCCCCTGGCCGATCGGGCCCAACCTTGGCGGCCTGGTTCGTGCGCGGCGAACTGACCGGCCTGCTCGGTCTGGCCGGGTGCCGCTTCGAGTACGGCACCCTGCTGGGCCGGCCGGCCCGGCTGGGCAAGGACGGCGGGATCACCGCCGGACTCCGGGCCTGGGACGTGGAGCGCGGCGGCTGGCCGGAGGGGGAGATCGAGCTGCGCGCGTACGGCAACGGGCACTACCTCGGCCGGTTCATGCTCACCCCGGGATCCGGGCCGGTGCCTCCGTCGCAGGCGCGGCTGGTCGCGGTGACGCTGGCCGACCGGATCGGGGCGGCGCTGGACACGGCGGGGCCGGTCCGCGGGGGCTGACCGGGGTTATTCGAGCCCCGAGGCCTTGAAGACACCCAGGGCGTTCTCGTGTTCGACGCGTTCGGCGAGGCGGCTCAGCGCGGTCGCGCCGCACAGCAGGGTGCCGGCCGCGGCCGACCTGCGGGCGCCCTCGTCGACGTGACGCCACAGGCCCGGGTTGTCGATCAGGACCTGTGGGTCGATGCGCAGCCGGTCGCCGGACGAGTCCCGCAGCAGCAGCCGGGGAGAGATGCCGTCGAGGCAGCGGACGGAGACCAGGAGGTCCGTGCGGACCCTGCGGGTGCGCAGCAGCCGACGGGAGGTGACCCAGCCGTCGCCGGCGCGGACCCTGGCGGGGCAGAGGGCGGCGAAGAGGAGCAGGGCGAGCGCGGTCCACAGGGCGGCGCGCCACCAGGTGGAGGAGGCCGCCACCCAGTCGACCAGGAGGAGAAGGACGAGGAGCGCTCCGGCGCAACGGGCCGATGCGTGGAGGTCCTTGGACCAGCGGTGGTCCTCGGCGGGGCGGGCTTCTTCGCCGTGCTGCATGGGGTGAAGGTAGGGAGCGGTGGGGCACGGCGTCAGCAGGTGCGGCATGTCTTTGATGGGAATCTGACGGTCGTGGGTCCGTGCGGCCGGTGGGTACCGCCGCGCCCACGCGGCGGTAGCCGCACATCGATACAGCCCCGTGCCCCTTTGGGGCGCGCTGCAGTCAGCCTTGTCAAGAAGGCGTCAAAGTCGAACCCTCCCGCGCGAAGAACGCGCAAGGGATTGGCGGACCTGGCCGGTACGGGACAGAACCTAGTCGCATCGCGCGCGGTACTCCCGCGCGCGAAGGCATATCCCGTTCGTTAAGGAGCACCCTCCATGTCCGTACTGACCGCCGAACCGGGCGCCGTGCCCGCCGGTGAGGAGCCGCCCGATACCGACGAGCGACACCGGCTCACCGCCGTCACCGGCCTCGCCGCGCTGTCGCTGGACGCCATGGCGTCGGTGGCGTACGGGCCGGAGGCCATCGTGCTGGTGCTGGCCGCCGCCGGTGCGCACGGGCTCGGTTTCACGCTGCCGGTCACCCTGGCCATCGCGGCCCTGCTGGCGGTGCTCGTCGCCTCGTACCGGCAGGTCATCGCGGCCTTCCCGGACGGAGGAGGGTCGTACGCCGTGGCCCGGAGGCATCTCGGTGCCCGGACCGGTCTCGTGGCCGCCGCGTCCCTGGTGCTCGACTACGTCCTGAACGTCGCCGTCGCCGTGACCGCCGGTGTCGCCGCCCTCACCTCCGCCTTCCCGTCGCTCTACCCGGACCGGCTGTGGCTGTGTCTGGCCGTGCTGGTGCTGATCACCGGTGTGAACCTGCGGGGCATCGTGGAGTCGGCCAAGGCGTTCATCGTGCCGACCGTGGTGTTCGTGGGGTCCATCTTCGTGCTGATCGTCGTGGGGCTCTTCCGGTCCGCACCGGCCAGCACCGCCACCGCCGCCGGACACGCCTCGGTGCTCGCCGACAATGCCTCCGGCGTCGGCGCCCTGCTCCTGCTGAAGGCCTTCGCCTCCGGTTGTGCCGCGCTCACCGGTGTCGAGGCCATCGCCAACGCCGTGCCCTCCTTCCGGGCGCCGCGCGTCAGGCGGGCCCAGCGCGCGGAGATCGCCCTCGGCGCCGTGCTCGGCGTGATGCTGATCGGGCTGTCGGTGCTGATCTCCCGGTTCCACCTCCAGCCGGTCGCGGGCGTGACCGTCCTCGCGCAGCTCGCCGACGCCTCGCTCGGGCACAACTGGGGCTTCTACGTCATCCAGTTCGCCACGATGATCCTGCTGGCGTTGTCCGCCAACACGTCGTTCGGCGGGCTTCCGGTGCTGCTCAAGCTGCTCGCCCGGGACAACTACCTGCCGCATGTCTTCGCGCTCAAGGCCGACCGGCAGGTGCACCGGCACGGGGTGCTCGCCCTGGCCCTGGTCTCGGCGGCGCTGCTGGTGTTCTCCGGCGGCGACACCAACACGCTGGTGCCGCTGTTCGCCATCGGTGTCTTCGTCGGCTTCACGATCGCCCAGGTGGGCATGGTGAAGCACTGGAGACTGGAGCGCGGGCCCGGCTGGCGGGGGAAGGCGCTGCTCAACGGCTTCGGGGCGGTCCTGACCGGTGTCGCGTCCGTCGTCGTCACCGCCGGCAAGTTCGCCGAGGGCGCCTGGCTCGTCGTCGTGATGCTGCCGCTGCTCGTCGCAGCTTTCGGGGCCGTGCATCGCGCCTACAGGCGGATCGGGGAGCGGCTCGGGCTCGGGCGGATCCCGCAGGCGCCGTACCGCGAGCGGTCGGTCGTGATCGTGCCGGTGTCGTCCCTGTCCCGGCTCACCTCCCAGGCGCTCTCCGCGGCCGCCTCCCTCGGCGACGAGGTCCGTGCCGTGACCGTCTGCCACCCCGACCCCGAGGACCGGGCCCAGCTGCACGCCCTGGAGCGCGCGTGGGCCGAGTGGGACCCCGGCGTGGAGCTCGTCCGGCTGAACTGCGAGCGGCGCACGCTGGGCCGTCCCATCGCCGCCTACGTCCGTGAGGTGACCGCGGCCGAGCCGGCCACCCAGGTGACCGTGCTGATCCCGGAGACCGAGCCGGAGCGGCTGTGGCAGCGGCTGCTGCAGAACCAGCGCGGTGCGGTCGTCGCGCACGCCGTGCGCCGGGAGACCGACGCGGTGATCTGCCGGCTGCGGTTCCGGCTCTCCTGACGCCTGCCCTGGTGGGCTGTCCCGACGTCCGTCCTTACGCGTGCCCTGACGCCGTTCTGCCGCGTCCGCAGCTCGTGCTGCCCTGCTGCGTCTGCTGCGTCTGAGACTCGCGTTCCCCCTGTTCAGGGGGTTTCTGAGGCTGAACGGTGGCTTCCGGTCGCGGGTTGGTCGAGGCCGCGTAAGAGTCCCGTCAAAGGCGCGAACACCACCGTAAGGGACCCGTCAACGGCGGCTGAATCCGGCCAGAAAGACGCTTTCCTCTAACAGTCCGAGTCCGTTCCGCACCTCATCCAGGAGTTCACGATGGCCGATCTGGCCTTCGTCGTCACCGTGCTCGCGGGTTTCGCGCTGGTGGCCCTCATCGCCAAGGGGGTGACCAAGCTGTGACCGCCGAGAACATCGTCGGCCTCGTCGTGGCCGTCGCCCTGCTGGGCTATCTCGTCCTCGCCCTGATCTTCCCGGAGAGGTTCTGAGACAGACATGGGTCCCGTAACCGCCGCCGTGCTCCAGCTCGCCGCGCTCATAGGCGCGCTGGCGCTCTGCTACATCCCCTTCGGCAACTACATGGCCAAGGTCTACTCCTCCGACAAGCACTGGCGCGTCGAGAAGTGGATCTACAAGGGCGTCGGTGCCAACCCCGACACCGAGATGCGCTGGCCCGCCTACCTGCGCGGGGTCCTCGCCTTCTCCCTGGTCGGCGTCCTCTTCCTCTACCTGCTGCAGCGGCTCCAGGGCATCCTGCCCGGCTCGCTCGGCTTCTCCTCGGTCAACCCGGCCCAGTCGTTCAACACGGCCGTCTCCTTCGTGACCAACACGAACTGGCAGTCTTACTACGGCGAGCAGACCATGGGCCACGTCGTGCAGACGGCCGGTCTGGCCGTGCAGAACTTCGTGTCCGCGGCGGTCGGCATCGCGGTCGCGGTGGCTCTGGTGCGCGGTTTCGCCCGGTCGCGCACCGGTGAGATCGGCAACTTCTGGTCCGACCTGGTGCGCGGCGTCATCCGCATCCTCGTGCCGTTCTCCGTGCTCGCCGCGATCATCCTGGTCGCCTGCGGTGCCATCCAGAACTTCTCCGGCATCCACGAGGTCGGCCAGTTCATGGGCGGCTCGCAGCAGTGGAACGGCGGCGCGGTCGCCTCCCAGGAGGCCATCAAGGAGCTGGGCACCAACGGCGGTGGCTACTTCAACGCCAACTCCGCCCATCCCTTCGAAAACCCGACGCCCTTCACCAACCTCTTCGAGATCTTCCTGATCCTGCTGATCCCGTTCGCGCTGACCCGCACCTTCGGTGTGATGGTCGGCTCGGTCAAGCAGGGTTACGCGATCCTCGCCACCATGGGCACCATCTGGCTCGGCTTCACCGCGCTGATGATGTGGACCGAATTCGCCCACCACGGCCCCGCGCTCCAGCTCGCGGGCGGTGCCTACGAGGGCAAGGAGGTCCGCTTCGGAGTCGGCTCCTCGTCGATCTTCGCGGTGTCGACCACCCTGACCTCGACCGGCGCGGTGGACTCCTTCCATTCCTCGTTCACCGGCCTGGGCGGCGGTATCACCCTGCTCAGCATGATGCTGGGCGAGATCGCCCCCGGTGGTACCGGCTCCGGCCTCTACGGCATCCTGATCATGGCGATCATCGCGGTGTTCATCGCCGGTCTGATGGTCGGCCGCACGCCCGAGTACCTGGGCAAGAAGATCGGCGCCCGCGAGATCAAGCTGTCGGCGATCTACATCCTGATCACCCCGGCGCTGGCGCTCGTCTTCGCCGCGGCCTCCATGGCCCTGCCGACCCCGCCGCACTCCATGCTCAACCCGGGAGCGCACGGCTTCTCCGAGGTGCTGTACGCCTTCACCTCGGCGGCCAACAACAACGGCTCGGCCTTCGCCGGCCTGAACGCGAACACCGACTGGTACAACACCATGACCGGACTCGCGATGCTGTTCGGCCGCTTCCTGCCGATGGTGTTCGTGCTCGCGCTGGCCGGCTCGCTCGCCGAGCAGAAACCCGTCCCGGCCACGGCCGGCACCCTGCGCACCGAGAAGCCGCTCTTCACCGGCCTGCTCGTCGGCGCGATCCTGATCATCACCGGTCTGACCTACTTCCCGGCCCTGGCGCTGGGCCCGCTGGCCGAGGGGCTGGCGTCGTGACCACCCGAACGGAAGCCCACGAGGACACCATGTCCACACCCACCCTTGCGCCCCACCAGGACGCGCCGACCGGGCACAAGCCCGCCGAAGGCCGCGTCGGCGCGGGCCTGTTCGACCCCAAGCAGCTGATCAAGTCCCTCCCCGAGGCCTGCCGCAAGCTCGATCCGCGGGTCATGATCAAGTCGCCCGTGATGTTCGTGGTGTGGGTCGGCTCGATCCTGACCACGGTCTTCTCCTTCAAGGACCCGGGCGACTGGTTCGGCTGGACCATCAGCGCCTGGCTGTGGCTGACCGTGATCTTCGCCAACCTCGCGGAGGCGGTCGCCGAGGGCCGCGGCAAGGCCCAGGCCGACACCCTGCGCAAGGCCAAGACCGACACGGTGGCCCGGCGGCTGGTCGGCGACACCGAGGAGCAGGTGCCCGGCACCGAGCTGAAGATCGGTGACCTGGTGGTCTGCGAGGCCGGCGACATCATCCCCGGTGACGGTGACGTCATCGAGGGTGTCGCGTCGGTCGACGAGTCGGCGATCACCGGTGAGTCGGCCCCGGTCATCCGCGAGTCCGGCGGTGACCGGTCCGCGGTCACGGGCGGTACCAAGGTGCTGTCCGACCGGATCGTCATCAAGATCACGACGAAGCCGGGCGAGACCTTCATCGACCGGATGATCAGCCTCGTCGAGGGCGCGGCCCGGCAGAAGACGCCCAACGAGATCGCGCTCAACATCCTGCTCGCCTCGCTGACGATCGTCTTCCTGCTGGCCGTCGCCACCCTCCCGCCCTTCGCGGACTACGCGGGCACCCACCTGACGATGGTCGTGCTGGTCGCCCTCCTGGTCTGCCTCATCCCGACCACCATCGGCGCGCTGCTCTCCGCGATCGGCATCGCCGGCATGGACCGGCTGGTGCAGCGCAACGTGCTCGCCATGTCGGGCCGCGCCGTCGAGGCCGCCGGTGACGTCTCCACCCTGCTGCTCGACAAGACCGGCACCATCACCCTCGGCAACCGCCAGGCCTCCGAGTTCCTGCCGGTGCGCGGGGCGACCGAGGCCGAGGTGGCCGACGCGGCCCAGCTGTCGTCGCTGGCCGACGAGACCCCCGAGGGCCGCTCCATCGTCGTCCTGGCGAAGGAGAAGTACGGGCTGCGCGAGCGGCACCAGGGCGAGCTGGCGCACGCCGAGTGGATCGCCTTCACCGCCCAGACCCGCATGTCGGGTGTGGACGTCGACGGCAGGAAGATCCGCAAGGGCGCGGCCGGTTCGGTCATCGCCTGGGTCCGCGAACAGGGCGGCACCGTCGCCGAGGACGCGGACACCCTCGCGAACCGCATCTCCGAGGCCGGCGGCACCCCGCTCCTCGTCGCGGTCGAGGACGCCGAGGGCGCCCGGATCCTGGGCGTCATCCACCTCAAGGACGTCGTCAAGGACGGCATGCGCGAGCGGTTCGAGGAACTGCGCCGCATGGGCATCAAGACCGTCATGATCACGGGTGACAACCCGCTGACCGCCAAGGCGATCGCCGACGAGGCGGGCGTGGACGACTTCCTCGCCGAGGCCACCCCCGAGGACAAGATGGCCCTCATCAAGCGGGAGCAGGCGGGCGGCAAGCTGGTCGCGATGACCGGCGACGGCACCAACGACGCGCCCGCGCTCGCGCAGGCGGACGTCGGCGTGGCGATGAACACGGGTACGTCGGCCGCGAAGGAGGCCGGCAACATGGTCGACCTCGACTCGAACCCGACCAAGCTCATCGAGATCGTCGAGATCGGCAAGCAGCTGCTGATCACGCGCGGTGCGCTGACCACGTTCTCCATCGCCAACGACGTCGCGAAGTACTTCGCGATCATCCCGGCCATGTTCGCCGTGGTCTACCCGGGCCTGGACAAGCTCAACATCATGCACCTGTCCTCGCCCAGC
This sequence comes from Streptomyces sp. NPDC026538, assembly GCF_055567535.1. Lineage (NCBI taxonomy): Bacteria > Bacillati > Actinomycetota > Actinomycetes > Kitasatosporales > Streptomycetaceae > Streptomyces > Streptomyces sp. NPDC026538. The sequence continues at coordinate 301,027 of NZ_JBVHQG010000012.1, read as the reverse complement.
TCCGCGATCCTGTCCGCGGTCATCTTCAACGCGCTGATCATCATCGCGCTGGTGCCGCTCTCGCTGCGAGGCGTCCAGTACAAGCCGGTCAGCGCCGACAAGATGCTCCGCCGCAACCTCGGGATCTACGGCCTCGGCGGCCTGATCGCGCCCTTCATCGGCATCAAGATCATCGACCTGCTCATCTCCCTCATCCCCGGAATCGGCTGAAGGCCATGAACAACTCCGTAAGCAACACAGCCCGGTTGCTCTGGGCGGGCCTGCGCGCCCTCCTCGTGCTGACCCTGGTGACGGGCGTGATCTACCCGCTGGTCGTCACCGGCATCGCCCAGGCCGCGTTCAGCGACAAGGCGAACGGCTCCGAGGTCAAGGCGGACGGCAAGGTCGTCGGCTCGTCCCTGATCGGCCAGTCGTACAACCTGCCGCTGAAGAAGGGTCAGGAAACCCCGGACGCGGCCCTGCAGTGGTTCCAGGGCCGCCCGGCCAACGGGCTCGGCAGCAACAGCATCAACACCAAGTACACGTTGATCCTTTCGGGTGCGACCAACCTCGCCGCCGACAACAAGGTGCTGATCCAGCAGGTGAAGGACGCCAAGGCCGCGGTCGTCAAGGACAACTCGGTGCCCGGTTATACGGTCACGCCGGCCCAGGTGCCGGCCGACGCCGTCACCTCCTCGGGCTCCGGCCTGGACCCGGACATCTCCCCGGTCTACGCCGAGCTCCAGGTCCACCGCGTCGCGGCGAAGAACAACCTCTCCGTCGACCAGGTGGAGAAGCTGGTGAAGGACCACACCACGGGCCGTACCCTCGGCTTCATCGGTGAGCCCCGGGTGAACGTCCTCGAACTCAACATCGCGCTGAAGGAACTGATCAAGGGCAGCTGATGACCCGAGTGCTGGTCGTGGAAGACGACCCACAGCTCGTACGGGCACTCGTGATCAACATGCAGGCACGCCAGTACGGAGTGGACGCGGCCCCCGACGGCGCCACGGCCCTCCGGCTGGCGGCCGCGCGTCAGCCGGACGTGGTGATGCTCGACCTCGGACTGCCCGACATGGACGGGGTCGACGTCATCAAGGCGCTGCGCGGCTGGACCCGTGTACCGATCCTGGTGCTGTCGGCACGGCAGGCCTCCGACGAGAAGGTCGCCGCGCTGGACGCGGGCGCCGACGACTACATCACCAAGCCGTTCAGCATGGACGAACTCCTCGCCCGGCTGCGGGCGGCGGTCCGCCGTACCGGGGACGTGCCGCTCGCCCCCGAGACCACCCTGGTGGAGACGGCCGACTTCACCATCGACCTGCTCGCCAAGAAGGCCGTACGTGCCGGCCGCGACGTACGGCTCACCCCCACCGAGTGGCATCTGCTGGAGATCCTGGTCACCAACCCCGGCCGGCTCGTCACGCAGAAGCACCTGCTGCTCGAGGTGTGGGGGGTCACCCAGAGCAACAAGACCAACTACCTGCGGGTCTACATGGCCCAGCTCCGCCGCAAGCTCGAGGCGGATCCGTCCCACCCCCGATACCTGATCACCGAGCCCGGCATGGGCTACCGCTTCGAAGGATGACATGGCACGCGGCAGGCTTCGGATCTACCTCGGCGCGGCACCCGGCGTGGGCAAGACCTACGCCATGCTCTCCGAGGCCCACCGCAGGATCGAACGGGGCACCGACTGTGTCGTCGCGTTCGTCGAGCACCACGGGCGGCCGCGCACCGAGGTGATGCTGCACGGCCTGGAGGAGATCCCGCGCAGGGAACTGGAGTACCGGGACACGGTGTTCACCGAGATGGACGTCGACGCCGTCCTCGCGCGCCGCCCCCAGGTCGCCCTGGTCGACGAACTCCCGCACACCAACATCCCGGGCTCCCGCAACGCCAAGCGCTGGCAGGACGTCGAGGAGCTGCTGGCCGCCGGGATCGACGTCATCTCCACCGTCAACATCCAGCACCTGGAGTCGCTGGGCGACGTCGTGGAGTCCATCACCGGCGTACGGCAGCAGGAGACCGTGCCCGACGAAATGGTGCGCCGCGCCGACCAGATCGAGCTGGTCGACATGTCCCCGCAGGCGCTGCGCCGCCGGATGGCACACGGCAACATCTACCAGCCGGACAAGGTCGACGCGGCCCTGTCCAACTACTTCCGGCCCGGCAACCTCACCGCCCTGCGCGAACTCGCGCTGCTCTGGGTCGCGGACCGGGTCGACGAGTATCTCAACGAGTACCGCAGCGAGCACCAGGTCTCGAAGATCTGGGGCTCGCGGGAGCGGATCGTGGTCGGCCTGACCGGCGGCCCGGAGGGGCGGACCCTGATCCGGCGGGCCGCCCGGCTGGCCGAGAAGGGCGCCGGCGGCGAGGTGCTGGCGGTCTACATAGCGCGCAGCGACGGCCTCACCTCCGCCTCCCCGAAGGAACTCGCCGTCCAGCGCACCCTGGTCGAGGACCTCGGCGGCACCTTCCACCATGTCCTCGGCGACGACGTCCCGAACGCCCTGCTCGACTTCGCCCGCGGGGTCAACGCCACCCAGATCGTCCTCGGCGTCTCCCGGCGCAGCAGCTGGCAGTACGTCTTCGGGCCGGGCGTCGGGGCCACGGTCGCCCGGGAGTCCGGGCCGGACCTCGACGTCCACCTCATCACGCACGCCGAGGCGGGCAAGGGGCGGCTCCCGCTGGCGCGTTCGGCGCGGCTCGGCCGGTCCCGGATCATCTGGGGCTGGCTGGCCGGCGTGCTCGGACCGGTCCTGCTGACCTGGCTGCTGACCGGCGTCGCACCGCAGGTGGGTCTGGCCAACGACATGCTGCTGTACCTCGCCCTGACGGTCGCCGCGGCCCTGCTCGGCGGACTGCTCCCGGCGCTCACCTCGGCGGTCGTCGGCTCCCTTCTGATCAACTGGTTCTTCACCCCGCCCGTGCACACCTTCACGATCGCCGACCCCGAGAACATCGTCGCCATAGCGATCTTCGTCGGGGTCGCGGTGTCGGTGGCGTCGGTGGTGGACCTGGCGGCCCGGCGCACCCAGCAGGCGACCCGGCTGCGCGCCGAGTCGGAGATCCTGTCCTTCCTCGCCGGCAGCGTGCTGAGAGGGGAGACCAGCCTGGAGGCGCTCCTGGAACGGGTGCGCGAGACGTTCGGCATGGAGTCGGTGGCGCTGCTGGAGCGGGCGGACGACGTGGCACCGTGGACCTGCGCCGGCAGCGTCGGCCCGCGGCCCTGTCAGTCGCCGGAGAACGCGGACGTCGACATGCCGGTCGGCGACCATATGACCCTCGCCCTGTCCGGGCGGGTGCTGCCGGCCTCCGACCGGCGCGTGCTGGCCGCGTTCGCCGCGCAGGCGGTCGTCGTACTCGACCGGCAACGGCTCCAGCAGGAGGCGGACCAGGCGAAGGAGCTGGCGGAGGGCAACCGCATCCGTACGGCGCTGCTGGCCGCCGTCAGCCACGATCTGCGCACCCCGCTGGCCGGTATCAAGGCGTCGGTGTCGTCGCTGCGTTCGGACGACGTCGAGTGGTCCGAGCAGGACCGGGCGGAGCTGCTGGAGGCGATAGAGGCGGGTGCCGACCGGCTCGACCACCTCGTGGGGAACCTCCTGGACATCACCCGTCTGCAGACCGGCACCGTCACGCCCATCGTCCGCGAGGCCGACCTGGACGAGGTGGTGCCGATGGCGCTCGGCGGGGTCCCCGAGGACAGCGTCGAGCTGGACATTCCGGAAACGCTGCCCATGGTCCATGTCGACAAGGGGCTCCTGGAGCGGGTCGTCGCCAACGTGGTCGAGAACGCGGTGAAGTACAGCCCCGCGGACACCCCCGTGCTGGTGAAGGCCAGTTCCATGGCCGACCGGGTGGAGGTGCGGGTCGTCGACCGTGGGCCCGGCGTCCCGGACGAGGCCAAGGAGCGCATCTTCGAGCCGTTCCAGCGGTACGGCGACTCGCCGCGCGGTGCCGGGGTCGGTCTCGGTCTGGCCGTGGCCCGGGGGTTCGCCGAGGCGATGGGCGGCACGCTGACGGCCGAGGACACGCCGGGCGGGGGGCTCACGATGGTGCTGGGCCTGCCGCCGGCGCCGGGGCGGAGACCGGGGCGGCCGGATCTCTCGGCCGCGGTGACGTCGTAGGGTCTGGTCCGCCGCGGTGACGTCGTGCCGCCCGGTCCGCCGCTGACCTCGCGGGGTCTGGTCCGCCGCACTGACGTCCTCACGTGTCAGGACGACAACTGCCGTACGTTCATCGGCAGATGCCAGCTGTTGCGGCGGTGTGCCGACGCCAGCATGTCCTCCAGCGGGGACGGCGGTATCGCGAGGACCGGGCAGTGCGCGTGGGTCAGGCAGTAGCGGGTGACGCGGCCCGAGAAGGCCCGGTGCCAGCCGCGCCGGCCCGCGCCGACGACCAGGACGTCGTCGTCCCGGTCCGCCGTCTCCACCAGGGCCAGGCCGGGGGTGGCGCGGACGACGAGACCGTGCAGCGGGACGCCGGCCGGCGTCGCCTCGCCGAAGACCTCGCCGAGCACGACCAGCAGCCGCTCCCGGGCCAGCCGCTGCCACTCCTCGACCAGCGCCGGCGGGGTGGGGGAGTGACGCGCCGCCAGCTCACCGCCCGGCGGCTCCCAGGCCAGCACCGGCCACAGCTCGGCTTCGCGCCTTCGGGCTTCCGCCGCCGCGCGGCGCAGGGCGGTGACACTGCCCAGCGAACCGCTCACACCGACGACGACCCGACCGGATGTGCAGGTGTCGTAACCGGACATGTATCCACCGTACTTCCGCAGCGGACCCCGGGCGTGTCCCGGGGACGGACCGCCTCCATGACACTCCCCGGAGCCGCGCGCGGGCCAGCCCGGCAGCCGCTTCTTGGCACGCCTCTGACGCCCGCGACCAGCATCGACGGCCCCTCCGTCAGCGTCCCGTCAACGTCACCGCGATCACCGTCAGCGTCCCGTCATGAGGCATCCGAGGACCGCCGGGGGCGGGCATAGCTTCTTGGGTGAGCCCCGGTCGGCCTCCCCGCCTCCGGGGCACCACCTCTTTCCTGTACCAGGAGGCATCCCATGCCAGAACTCTTGTGCGGTGACGATCCGGAGCCTTCCGATCGTTCCCCGGCCGGACCCCTGTTCGTACCGGTCCGGCCGGGACCCGCGGGATGTGCGGCCCGTCTGTTCCGCACTCCGCTGGGCGAGCGCACCGCCGTCGGTTTCACCTCGGCCCGCGCACTCGCCGGAACGCTCGGCCCCGACCAGGCCTGGATCCGGCTCGCCGAGCCCGCGCTGCGTGCTCTGACCGCACCGCTCGGCGTCACCACCGTCACGGTCGACCCCCAGTTGTCCGCACCGGCCCCGACGCCGGTACGACCGCTCGCGCCCGTCGCCGTGCCTCTGCGGATCGTCCGAACCGCCTGAACCGTCTGAGAGGGGAGCGGTCGATGACCACCCTGCACGAACCCGTCCTCACCACCACGCCCGCCGATCTGTCGGTGTGGCCGGCCTCCACCACCGAGCCCAGGCCCGGCGACCTGGCCGTGGGAGGTGTCCCGCTCGCCGAGGTCGCCGACCGCTTCGGCACGCCCGTCTACGTCCTGGACGAGGACGAGGTACGCGAGCGCTGCCGTACCTACCGCCATGCCTTCCCCGACGCCGAAGTCCTGTACGCCGCCAAGGCGTTCCTGTGCCGGGCGATGGTCCACTGGACCGAGGAGGAGGGCCTCGGCCTGGACGTCTGCTCGGCCGGTGAGCTGGAACTGGCGGTCACCACCGGGTTCCCGCCGGAGCGGATCGTGCTGCACGGCAACGCCAAGTCCCCGCGGGACCTGGAGACCGCGCTGCGGCTGGGCGTGGGACGGATCGTGATCGACAGTCCGTCGGAGATCGCCCGGCTGGCCGCCGCAGTCGGGCCCGACGGGCACCAGAAGGTGATGGTGCGGGTGGTGCCCGGGATCAGCGCGGGCGGCCACGAGAAGATCCGCACCGGCACGGACGACCAGAAGTTCGGGCTGTCCATCGCCGACGGGTACGCGCAGCACGCCATCGCCCGGATACTGGACCAGCCGCAGCTGGAACTCACCGGACTGCACTGCCACCTGGGCTCCCAGATCACCAGCGTCAAGCCGTATCTCGCCGCGGTGCGCCGGATGGTCGGCCTCATGGCCCGCCTGCACGAGCAGCACGGACTGGTGCTGCCCGAGCTGGACCTCGGCGGCGGCCACGGCATCGCCTACCGGCCCGGCGAGGAGGCCCTCGACCTCACCGCCCTGGCCCGTAAGGTACGCGCCGAGCTGACGGAGGCGTGCGCGGCGGCCGGGCTGCCGGTGCCCCGCCTGATCATCGAGCCGGGCCGGGCCATCGTCGGGCCGGCCGGGATCGCCGTGTACCGCGTCCTCGCGGTCAAGAAGACCGGTGACCACACGTTCGTCGCCGTCGACGGCGGGATGAGCGACAACCCGCGGCCCGCTCTGTACGGCGTCCGGTACGCGCCCCGGCTGGTCGGCCGCACGAGCGACGCGGCGCCGGCGCCGGTGACCGTCGTGGGGCGGCACTGCGAGGCCGGGGACATCCTGGCCGCCGACGTGGAACTCCCCTCCGACCTGCGCCCGGGCGACCTGCTCGCGGTCCCGGTGGCCGGTGCATACCACCTCTCCATGGCCTCCGGCTACAACCTGGTCGGCCGGCCGCCGGTCACCGCGGTCCGGGACGGCCACGCCCGGCTGCTGGTCCGCCGGGAGTCCCTGGAGGACATCCGCCGCCGGGACGTCGGGCTGTAATCCGGCCCGTCCCCCCCGATCCACCTCCGGGCGAGCGACGGCCCGGCCCTCGCCCGGAGGTGTCCTGTCCCAAGTCCCCCTACAACGCGTGCCCTTGAAGAAAAGGTCCCTGTGACGATCGAGAACATCGTCGGGCTGATCGTCGCGGTCGGCCTGCTGGCCTACCTCGTGGTGGCCCTGATCAAGCCGGAGCGCTTCTGATGACCGCGCCCGCACCCGTACGTGAGAAACCCGCCGGCACGGTACGACCGCCCGACGCGGAAACCGGCCGCCGGATAGGCGCCGGACTGCTCGATCCCCAGCAGCTGTGGCGGCCCCTCCCGGCCGCCCTGCGCAAGCTGAACCCGGTGACCCTGGCCCGCAACCCGGTCATGTTCGTCACCGAGATCGGCGCGGCCCTGACCACGGGGCTCGCCATCGCCCACCCGTCCGGGTTCGGCTGGCTGATCACCGTCTGGCTGTGGCTGACCGTCGTCTTCGCCAACCTGGCCGAGGCGGTCGCCGAGAGCCGGGGCCGCGCCCAGGCCGACACCCTTCGGGGCATGCGGCGCCAGACCGTCGGCCGCCGGCTCACCGGCCCGGCGGACGGTCCGTACGCCGAAGAGAGCGTCGGCGCGGGCGAGTTGCGACGCGGTGACCTCGCACCGGCACGGTCACCGAGGCCGTCGGCGGGCCGTACGAGGGCACCGAGACCCGCTTCGGCGTCCCTGGCTCGCCCCTCTTCGGCATCGCCGCCACCGGCTCCGCCGACGGCGCGGCGAACGCGTCGTACGACAGCTTCTCCAGCCTCGGCGGCGGGGTGCTCCTGTCGGCCATGATGCTCGGCGAGATCGCGCCCGGCGGCACCGGCAGCGGACTGTACGGCCTGATCATGGCGGTGCTGATCGCCGTCTTCGTCGGCGGACTGATGGTCGGCCGGACCCCCGAGTACCTGCGCAGGCGGATCGGGTTCCCGGAGATGCGGGGGCGCTGCTCGACTTCCTGCCCGCACTGTCCCTCGGCCCGTTGGCGGAGGGGCTCCTCCAGAGACTCCCGGACGGGGCCGGCCATCCCTCACTCACGCCGGCCGGCCCGTCCGGGCCCTTCACGGGGCGGGCCGGCCGGGCAGGGCGGACACTGTTGCCGACCGTCCCACCGGCCGTGATGGGGTCCCGATGGCGTATGGCCTGGCACGTCGTGAACTGAGACCGAGGGTTCCGTTGCGCCCGGGCGAGGGCGACAGGCACGGCCTGACCAGCTTGGAGGGGCTGGCCGCGCTCTCTTTGGACGCGCTCAGCTCGGTGGCGTACGGCCCCGAGGCGATCGTGCTGGCCCTGGTGGTCGCCGGCACCGGGGCGCTCACCGCCACCCTGCCCATCACCCTGGCGATCACCTTTCTGCTCGCCGCGCTGGTCGTGTCGTACGGCCAGGTCATCGCCGTTCACCCGGACGGCGGTGGCGCCTACGCCGTCGCCAAGACGGATCTCGGCCGCACCGCGAGCCTGCTCGCCGCCGCCAGCCTGGTCGTCGACTACGTCCTCACCGTCGCCGTCAGCCTCGCGGCCGGCGCCGACGCGCTCGCCTCGGCCTTCCCGTCCCTGGGCCACGACAAGCTGCTCGTCTGCCTGATCGGCCTGGTCCTGCTGACGGCCGTGAACCTGCGGGGCATCGCCGAGAGCGCCCGGGTGCTGATGCTGCCGACCCTCCTGTTCATCGTGGCGATCCTCGGGGTGATCCTGCTCGGCCTGCTGCGCTCGCACCCGGTCGCCGTCGTCGGCACCGGCCGGCCCGTGCACGCCACCGAGGCGCTGGGCGCGCTGGTGATCCTCAAGGCGTTCTCGTCCGGCTGCTCGGCCCTGACCGGCGTGGAGGCCATCGCCAACGCCGTACCGACCTTCCGGCCCCCCAGCGTCAAGCGCGCCCAGCGCACCGAACTGATGCTGGGCGGCCTGCTCGGGATCATGCTGATCGGCCTGGCGATCCTCATCCGCCGCGATCATGTGGCCCCGCGCGGCGGGGTGACCGTCCTCGCCCAGCTCACCGCGGGCGCCTACGGCACCGGCTGGCCCTACTACGTCACCAACCTCGTCGTCACCCTGGTCCTGGGCCTGGCCGCCAACACCAGCTTCGGCGGGCTCCCGGTGCTGCTGAGCCTGCTCGCCCGCGACCACCGGCTGCCCCACCTCTTCGGCCTGCGCGCCGAACGCCCGGTCTACCGTTACGGCGTGGTGGCCCTCGCCCTGCTGGCCGCGCTGCTGCTGATCGCCACCGACGCCGACACCCACCGGTTGCTGCCGCTCTTCGCCATCGGCGTCTTCATCGGCTTCACCCTGAGCCAGACCGGCCTGGTCCGGCACTGGGCGACCCAGCGGCCGCCCGGCTGGAAACGCCGGGCGCTGATCAACGGCACCGGCGCCCTGCTCACCACCCTGGCCGGGGTCATCCTGCTGCTCACCAAGTTCCTCGGCGGCGCCTGGGTGGTCGTGATCGCCGTACCGCTGCTGATGCTGCTGTTCGCCCGCATCGAGCGCTACTACACCGCCGTGGGCCAGGAACTGGGCCTCGGCCGCACCCCGCAGCCCCCGCCCCGGCACACCGGCAGCCTGGTGATCGTGCCGATCGGCGAGGTCAGCAAACTCGCCCGGCACGCCCTGGGCGCCGCCCTCGCCCTCGGCGACGAGGTGGTCGCCGTCGCGGTGCACGCGGACCCGGCCAGGTCCCGTGCGCTGGAGGAGGCCTGGGAGCGGTGGAATCCCGGAGTGCGTCTCGACATCGTCGACAGCCCGCACCGCTCGCTGGTGCAGCCGATCGTCGACTACGTGCAGCGGGCGGCCGAGGGCGGTCGTCAGGTCGCCGTCCTCATCCCCGAGGTGGAGCCGATCCACCGCCGCTACGAAATCCTCCAGAACCAGCGCGGCCTGCTCCTCGCCACCGTCCTGCGGGCCCGCACCGACGTCGTGGTCTGCCTGCTCCCGTACCGCCTGAAGCTGTAGCCCACCCGCCTTGTCGGGCCTCGGACACCCCCTTACAGTGCGCTTCGTAATGTTCGCCGACCTTGCCGAAACTTTCGGCGACGGCTGCGGAGGGGCACGCACATGCGGACGTACGACAACCCGGTCATCCCCGGCTTCCACCCCGACCCGAGCGTGTGCCGGGTAGGGGAGGACTACTACCTGGTCTGTTCCAGCTTCGAGTACTTCCCCGGCGTTCCGCTCTTCCACAGCCGGGACCTGGTGCACTGGCGGCAGCTCGGCAACGTGCTGGACCGGCCCGGCCAGTTGGCGCCGCCGGACGGGACGCCGGCCTCCGGCGGTGTGTACGCCCCGACGATCCGGCACCACGACGGGCTCTTCCACGTCGTCACGACCAATGTCAGTGCGGGCGGCAACCTCCTGGTCACCGCCGAGCGGCCGGAGGGGCCCTGGTCCGACCCGGTGTGGATCGACGTCCCCGGCATCGACCCCGACCTGGCCTGGGACGAGAACGGCGACTGCTGGTGTGCCGTCGCGGGGGTGGCGGTGGCCCGGATCGACACCCGGACCGGGAAGGTGCTGGAGGGGCCGCTGCCGATGTGGTCCGGGACCGGGCTGCGCGACCCCGAGGCGCCGCACCTGTACCGGGTCGGCGAGTGGTGGTACTTGCTGCTCGCCGAGGGCGGCACCGCGCTCGGACACGGGGTGTCCGTGGCGCGGGCCCGCTCGCCTCGCGGGCCCTGGGAGCCGGCGCCGGACAATCCGCTGGTCTCCCATCGGGGCACCCGGGAGCCGATCCAGTGCACCGGCCACGCCGACCTGGTGCGGGCCGCCGACGGCAGTTGGTGGGCGGTGCTGCTCGGCACCCGGCCACGCGGCTGGTTCCCGGAGTTCCACGTCCTCGGCCGGGAGACCTTCCTGGCTCCGGTGGAGTGGGTGGACGGCTGGCCGCGCATGGGGCGGGTGCGGGAGCGGGAACAGGCCCCGGCGGTCTGGCACCCGGTCGAACAGCCGCCGGTACGGGACGACTTCACGGCCGCCGTCCTCGCGCCGCACTGGATCTCCCCGCGCAGCCGGCCGGACGATTGCTGGTCGCTGTCCGAACGGCCCGGCTGGCTGACGCTCACGGCCACCGGGGACAGCCTCGACCGGGCCGGGCACACCTTCGTAGGCCGCCGCCAGCAGCACCCGGACTGCCGTGCCGCCGCGCTCCTCGACCCGGGCTCGGCACGCGCGGGTCTCTCGGTCCGTATCGACGAGGCCCACCACTACGACCTGGAGGTGAACGGGGGCACGGTGCGTGCGGTCGCCCGGATCGGGCCGCTGCGGCAGACGATTTCCGAACACCCCGTACCAGCAGGGCCGGTGACCCTGGTCGTCGAGACCCACACGACCGGGGTCGGTCGCGGAGGGCCCGATGCCGTGACCCTCTCGGTCGAAACGTCCGACGGTGTCGTTCGGCTGGCCGAACTCGACGGGCGGTATCTCTCCACGCAGGTGGCGGGCGGGTTCACCGGCCGGGTCATCGGTATGTACGTCACCGAGGGCCGGGCCGCCTTCGACTGGTTCGCATACGCGCCCACGAGCTGATGCGCGACACCTTGACGCTCCTGATGCGCCTTTCTAGAGTCGCCGTTCGGAACGTTCGGTGAAAATACCGAATGTTTCGAAAACGGCGACCCGAGAGCACCACCGAACCAGGACGGCGTCGGTCGTCCCGTACCCCAAGGAGCGCATCATGGGCGACCCGGCACTGTCCCGACGCGGTTTCCTGGCGGCCACCGCGGCCGCCGGACTGGGCATGACCGCCCTCAGCGGCTGCGGCGGCGACTCGGACGGAGGCTCGTCGGGGGGGAAGACCACCATCGAGTGGTGGAACATCTCCACGACCAGCCCGACCAAGGGCGTGTGGGCCGCCCTCGCCAAGAAGTTCGAGGCGCAGAACCCCAAGGTCAAGGTAAAGATCGTGCAGTTGGAGAACGACGCCTACAAGTCGAAGATGACGGCCCTGACCGCCTCCGGGAAGCTCCCCGACATCTTCCACACCTGGGGCGGCGGAGTCCTTCAGCAGCAGGTCGACGCCGGGCTCGTCAAGGATCTCACCGACCCCACCAAGTCCTGGGCCTCGGGCCTGCTCCCGGTCGCCAAGGAGCCGTACCTCCTCGACAACAAGACGTACGGCATCCCCTTCGACATCGGCATGATCGGCTTCTGGTACAACAAGGCGCTCTTCAAGAAGGCCGGCATCAGCGCACCCCCCACCACCTGGAGTGCCTTCCTCGACGCCGTGAAGAAGCTGAAGGCCGCCGGTGTCACCCCGCTCGCGCTGGCCGGCAAGGAGAGCTGGACCGGCATGTACTACTGGGCCTACCTGGCGATGCGCACCGCCGGGATCGCGGCCCTCAAGAAGGCCGACGACGACAAGGACTTCACCGGCGACGGGTTCGTCCAGGCCGGGCAGCACCTGAAGGACCTGGTCGCCCTGGAGCCCTTCCAGAAGGGCTTCCTGGGCGCCGCCTACTCCAGCCCGACCGGCCAGGCAGCCACCGTCGGCAACGGCAAGGCCGCGATGGAGCTGATGGGCCAGTGGGCCCCGGTCGTCGAGGCCGACGCCGGCAAGGGCGTCGGCGCGAACCTGGGCTTCTTCCCGTTCCCGGCCGTGGAGGGCGGCGAGGGCACCATCACCGAGGTGTTCGGAGGCGGCGGCGGACACGCGCTGCGCGCCGACGCCCCGCAGGCGGCCGTCGACTTCCTGAAGTTCTTCGCCTCCGAGACCACGGACGCCGAACTGGTGAAGAAGACCGGCGTGCTGCCCGTCGTCCCCGCCGCCGAGAGCGCGCTGACCGACGCCAACCTGAAGCTCGTACAGACCCAGTTGAAGGCCGCCACCGGCTTCCAGCTCTACCTCGACCAGGCGTACGCGCCCGCCGTCGGCCAGCAGGTCAACGACAGCGTCGCCGGTCTGATCGCCGGGTCCAAGTCGCCCGGGGACGTCACCCAGGCGATCACCAAGACCGCGAAGGAAGAGCAGTAGGCCGGCCGATGACCTCGACCTACCTGTCCGACATGCGGTCGGGACCGGACGCCCCGCCCCAGCCGCCGCCGTCCGCCGACCGGAGCCGATCCCGGCGCCGGCTGCTGCACTGGCTCACCGCGATGGGCTTCCAGCTGCCCGCCCTGGTGCTGTTCGGCGTGCTCGTCCTGCTCCCGATCCTGTTCGCGGTCTACGCCTCGTTCTTCCGCTGGGGCGGCTTCGGCATGCCGTCCGACTACACCGGCACCGACAACTTCACCCGGCTCTTCCAGGACGACGTCTTCCTGGGCGACCTCTGGCGCTGTCTGCTCCTGGTGCTGCTCTCACTGGCGCTGCAACTGCCGTTCGCGCTCGCCATGGCGGTCCTGCTCAACCAGCGGATCCGGGGCCGGGCCGTCTACCGGATGCTGTTCTTCGCGCCCTACGTGCTGTCCGAGGCGATCACCGGTGTGCTGTTCGGCATGATCTTCGCGCCCGACCAGGGGCTCGCCGACCATGTGCTGGGCGCCATCGGGCTCGGCGCTCTCGGCGGGGAGTGGTTCTCCGACCCCTCCACCGTGATGGCCACCCTCTTCCTGGTCATGACCTGGAAGTACTTCGGCTTCCACATGATGCTCTACCTGGCCGGACTCCAGTCCATCCCGGCCGAGTTGACCGAGGCGGCGACCGTCGACGGCGCGAACCCCTGGCAGCGCTTCCGCCATGTCACCCTGCCGCTACTGGCCCCGACCCTGCGGATCAGCGTCTTCCTGTCGGTCATCGGCTCCATCCAGCTCTTCGACCTGGTCTGGGTGATCACCGCCGGCGGCCCCGACCACCACTCCGAGACCATGGCCGTGACCATGTTCCAGTACGGCTTCAAGCGCTACCAGGTCGGCTACGCCAGCGCGATCAGCGTGGTCATGTTCGCCATCAGCCTCGTCTTCGCCCTTGCCTACCAGCGCTTCGTGCTCCGCCGCGACCTGGCGGGCGCGACCACGAACATGAGGGGAGACGGCGCATGAGCGGCCGTAGGACGACCGTCCGGAACCTGCCCCTGCACCTGGTCCTCGTCGTGGTCGGCGCGGTCATGGTCGTACCCCTGCTGTACGCGGTGCTGTCCGGGTTCAAGTCCACCGACGAGCTGTCCCGCAACCCGGTCGGGCTGCCGGACTCCTGGATCGTCTCCAACTACACCGACATCCTAGGATCCGGCGGGTTCTGGCGGCTGGTCGGCAACAGCACGCTGATCGCGGTGGGTACCACCGTGCTGGTGGTCGCGGTGTCGGCGCTCGCGGCCTTCTCCTTCGCGCGGTTCGCCTTCCGGGGCCGTGAGGTGCTGTTCACGGTGTTCACGATGGGGCTGATGTTCCCGTTCGCGGTGGCGGCGCTGCCGTTGTTCCTGCTGCTGCGCTCGATGAACCTGCTGGACAACCCGCTGGGCGTGATCCTCCCGCAGGCCGCGTTCGGACTGCCGATGACCATCATCATCCTGCGCGGCTTCTTCCGGGAGATCCCGGGTGAGCTGGAGGAGGCGGCCACCCTGGACGGCTGCGGTCCTTTCGCCTTCTTCTGGCGGATCCTGCTGCCCATGGCCCGGCCCGCGCTCGGCACGGTCTCCGTGCTCGCGGTGGTCACCAGCTGGAACAACTTCTTCCTGCCGCTGCTGGTCTTCACCGACTCCACCTGGTGGACCATCCCCATCGGCGTCCAGCAGTTCCAGGGCCAGTACTCCGCCGAGTACGCCCGGGTCTTCGCCTATCTGGTCCTCGCCATGGTCCCGGCCCTGGCCTTCTACTCGGTCGCCGAGCGCCAGCTCGTCGGCGGCCTCACAGCCGGCGCCACCAAGGGCTGAATCCGCACTCCCTACTGATCGGAGTCGCACGATGTCCCGCACACGTCTCAGACTCGCCGGTGCCCTCGCGGCCGTGCTGGTGGCGGCGGGGGTGGCCACCGGCCCCGCCGCCCAGGCCCACGGCCGGCCGCCCACCCTCGCCGAACTGGCCCAGCGCCACGGCCGCTACTTCGGCAGCGCCACCGACAACCCCGAACTCACCGACACCGCCTACACGAAGATCCTCGGCACCGAGTTCGACATGATCACCCCCGGCAACGGCATGAAGTGGTACGCCACCGAGCCCCAACAGGGCGTCTTCGACTGGACCAACGGCGACCAGATCGTCAACTCGGCCCGCAGGAACCACCAGCGGGTACGCGCCCACACCCTGGTCTGGCACAGCCAGCTGCCCGACTGGCTCACCTCCCGCGCGTGGACGGCCGGCGAACTGCGGGCGGTGCTGAAGAAGCACATCCAGACCGAGGTACGGCACTACCGGGGCAAGGTCTACTCCTGGGACGTCGTCAACGAGGCCTTCAACGAGGACGGCAGCTACCGCGACACCCTCTGGTACAAGACACTCGGCCCCGGCTACATCGCCGACGCGCTGCGCTGGGCCCATCAGGCCGACCCGCACGCCAGGCTCTACCTCAACGACTACAACATCGAGGCCACCGGCCCGAAGAGCGACGCCTACTACGCGCTCGCCCAGGAGCTGAAGGCGGCGCACGTGCCGCTGGACGGCATCGGCTTCCAGGCCCATCTCGCCCTCCAGTACGGCTATCCGGCCACCCTGGAGGAGAACCTCCGCCGCTTCTCCAGGCTCGGCCTGGACACCGCGCTCACCGAGGTGGACGTCCGGATGCAGCTGCCGGCCACCGACGAGAAGCTGGCCGAGCAGGCCACCTGGTACGCCGATCTGACCAAGGCCTGCCTGGCGGTCCGGCACTGCGTGGGCATCACGGTCTGGGACTACACGGACAAGTACTCGTGGATCCCGGCGTTCTTCCCGGGTGAGGGGGCGGCCCTGCCCTGGGACGAGCAACTCGCACCCAAACCGGCCTACTTCGCGCTGCGCCAAGCGCTTGGCTACAGGGTGTGATCACCCCTGGACGCACATCGGGGCCGGTGCGCACCATGCGTGTGCGTCCGGCCCCTGCTGGTCACCGGGCGGAGCGGCGGGGCCGCCCGGGGGTGGTGCGTCGGCTGTCAGGCGGCGGTCACCACGCGGCCGGCGCCGAGCGGGCGGTGCGGCGCGATGATCTGACCGTCGGGCAGAAGCTCACCGGTGTCCTCGAAGAGCAGGACGCCGTTGCACAGCAGGCTCCACCCCTGCTCCGGGTGGTGTGCCGTCAGGCGGGCGGACTCCCGGTCGGCGGACTCTGCTGTCGGGCACGGTGGCTGGTGCTGGCACATGGGTGGGGTCTCTCGCTCTGTCGTGGTCATCTCGGTCCCCCGTGGTGATGAGTCGGTCGGAAACCAGTGTTGCCCTCCGGGCGGTGTTCCGCAGGGATTTAGCCGCACCGCTTCTCACAGATTGGAGACGCGTCACTCGCGCGGACGGTTCATCTCGACCGGGCTGCCAATTCGGATGGTTTCGCATGGCCGGATGGAGCTAGTCAGGTCGACGGAGGAGGGTTATCGGGCTCTAAGGAGCGGTGAATTGCTCGTACGAGCGACTTCCGACGTCCCACGGATTGACTTGTGGAAATACGACCGTACCCCGTCACTCGTACAAGGGTGACGGGGTACGGCGGGTGACGGTCTCAGGCGGGTGTGATCAGCAGGGGTGCCGTGGTGACCCGGTGGGTCAGCACGGGGAGCAGTTCGGCCACCTGGTGCGGCCGGTGGGCGGCGATGCCGGGCGGGGCCGGGGCGAGCGGGACGAGCAGGTCGTCGGCGGCCGGGTGGCCCTCGGCGCCGTCCGCCGTGCGGTCGCCGTGCAGCCACAGGTTGAGCATGTAGAGGCCGGGCAGCGACAACAGGCGTGGTTGGTAGGTCTGTTGCAGGGCCTCGGCCTGGTGCAGGGCCCGCTCGGTGGAGGAGATGTAGGGCCCCTCGAAGAAGTGCGAGAAGGCCCAGCCGTCCGGGGTGAGCATCGTCTCGGCCGCGGCCACCGCGCGGTCGCCGCAGCGGATCAGGAAGCGCCAGCCGGCCAGCCGGGTGGCGGACACGCCCTCCGGGGTGATGCGGTCCATGACGTGCACAGGCAGGGGGAGTTCGGGGGTTGCGGGTCCCTGGGCGGTGCGCAGGGAAGGGGTACGGGCCTCGCGGACCGCAGTGGGGGAACCGAGGGCGGTGAGGACGGAACGCAGGGCGGGCGCGGGGGCAGGAGGGAAGTGCAGCGGCATGGTGGGTCGCCTCTCGTTCGACAGGCGCGGCGGCGCGAGGGCAGGGGCGGACGGCGCTGTCAGCTCACAGGGGGGTCAGAGAGGCGGGGGCCCGGCTCGGTGAAGAGAGGTGCGGGCGTTGTCTGCCGCACGTCATTCAGAGGGCAGGAACCAGACCGTGGGCGCCAGCCTTCTGCCTTGTTCGCGGAGTTTATACGACGCCTGTTCAGGCGGTGTTTCACCGCGTCGTTCCACAGAACAGAACAAGGCGCAATTCAGCCGTTGATACGTACGGAATCCTCCCGATTTCCGGCCTGCCATGACCGCGCTGACCTCGGAATACGGGGTTCTCGCGGTCGGCCGAATGTCGTCGGCGTTTTTCACGAGGACATCGGGGAACCCGAAGTTGCATGATGCCCCATGCCCCGTGAATGTGCCGGAGGACACATTCCAACAGACTAGCGGCTACCGGTGCCGCGCGCGACGTTATCGATCGCTTCCGGTGGGCATCATCCCACCTGACCCGGGACCACCGGCGGCCGGAACCTCGGTCCGCCCATTCGAGGAGGGACGCTTCGATGGGGGAGAAGGTCGTGGCGGGCCGGTTCGACCTGTCCGATCGCCGGCGCTACCGTGAAAAGCTCCGCGACTGCCTGTCGGGGCTGGAGCGACTGCTGGTGGAGAAGCGGTTCGACCGCCCCAAGAACCTCATGGGCGTCGAGATCGAATTGAATCTCGCCGGTGCGGACGGCATGCCGAGAATGTTGAACGGACAGGTACTGGAACGCATCGCGAGCCGAGATTTCCAAACAGAACTCGCCATGTTCAATCTGGAAGTGAACATAGCTCCACACCGCCTCGGCGGCCGGGTATTCGACCGGCTCGACGAGGAACTCCGGACCTCGCTGGCGTACGCCGACCGCAAGGCGGGCGAGGTGGACTCCGGGATCGTGATGATCGGCATCCTGCCCACGCTGGAGCGGGACGACCTGGTCTCCGCGAACCTCTCCGAGGTCGACCGGTACACCCTGCTCAACGACCAGATCGTGGCCGCCCGGGGTGAGGACTTCGTGCTCGACATCGACGGCGTCGAGCATCTCAGGTGCACGTCGAAGTCGATCGTCCCGGAGGCCGCCTGCACCTCCGTGCAGCTGCACCTCCAGGTCACCCCGGCCCGCTTCGCCGACGTGTGGAACGCGGCGCAGGCGGCGTGCGCCGCGCAGATCGCCGTGGGCGCGAACTCCCCCTTCCTCTTCGGCCGTGAACTGTGGCGGGAGTCCCGGCCCCCGCTGTTCCTCCAGGCCACGGACACCCGGCCCCCCGAGCTCCAGGCGCAGGGCGTACGGCCGCGCACCTGGTTCGGTGAGCGCTGGATCAGCTCCGCGTACGAACTCTTCGAGGAGAACCTGCGTTTCTTCCCGGCGTTGCTGCCGATCTGCGACGACGAGGACCCGCTGGCCGTGCTGGACGCGGGCGGGGTGCCGAAGCTCGCCGAACTCGTCCTGCACAACGGCACGGTGTACCGCTGGAACCGGCCGGTGTACGGCATCGCCGACGGTGTCCCGCACCTGCGCGTCGAGAACCGGGTCCTGCCGGCCGGGCCGACCATCACCGACGTCATCGCCAACGCGGCGTTCTACTACGGCCTGGTGCGCGCCCTCGCGGAGGAGTCACGGCCGGTGTGGACCCGGCTGCCGTTCGCCGCGGCCGAGGCGAACTTCGACGCGGCGTGCCGTCACGGCATCGACGCGCGGCTGGTGTGGCCGAGGAAGGGCCGGTACGGCGGCGGTACGGCCGAGGTGGACGCGGTCACCCTGGTCCGCGACGAACTGCTGCCGCTGGCGGCGGCGGGGCTCGACGGGTGGGGGGTGGAGGCCGCCGACCGGGACTTCTACCTGGGCGTGATCGAGGAGCGGTGCCGGCGACGGGTGAACGGGGCGTCCTGGCAGGCGGCGACGTTCCACCGGGCGGTGGAGCGGGGGCTGCCGCGGGACGAGGCGCTGGCCGCGATGACGCGGCGCTATGCGGAGCTGATGAATCAGGGGGAGCCGGTGCACACCTGGCCGGTCGGGTTATTGGAGCCGGTGCTGATGGGCTGAGGGGGAGCGCGGTGCGCGGTGCGGTGCGGTGCGTTGCCGGGTGCGGTGCCGTCGGGGCTGGTCGCGCAGTTCCCCGCGCCCCTTATGGGGCGCTTCGGCTGCTGATGGGGTGAGGGGGAGCGCGGTGCGCTGTGCGGTGCGTGCCGGGCTCGGCGCAGTCCGGGCTGGTCGCGCAGTTCCCCGCGCCCCTCACGGGGCGCTTCACGATCGCCCGCAGTTCGGCCGCTCACGGTCCGAGGCCACATTTTCCGGGCCCGCGCGGAGGGTGCCGGTGACCCGGTGGGACTCCCCGGCGGGAGAGGCCGTACCCGTTTGTGCGGCGGGCCGGGGACGGGGGTCGGCCGTGCCCGACCGGGGTTGATCGGGCAAGCTGTGACCTCCCAGACGGTGGTGCCTGCCCTGTCCCCCGACAACCCGGCACGCACTGTCTTGCTCAACCGAAGGCAGGAGTGCAGGTGGAGGCGGATCAGGTGGCCGGTGCTTACCCGCTGGAGCGGCCCTCGCAGCGCATGTTCAGGGATGAGACGCTGCTCGTTCTGGGGCTTTCGCTCGGCGCGAGTGGGGTGTCCGCCCTGATCAGCTTTGTCGGATCGGTCACCAAACCGGGCGGCCTCAAGGACCAGGCGGCCACCCTCAACGCGTCCGCCGCGCCGGGCCGCCCCTGGCTGGATCTCGCCTGGCAGCTGTTCGGCATCGCGAGCGCGCTGGTCCCCGTCCTCCTGGTCGCCCACCTCCTCCTGCGCGAGGGCGCGAGCCTGCGCACGCTCGGCTTCGACCGCACCCGCCCCTGGCCCGACCTCGGGCGCGGTGCGGGGATCGCGGCGGTGATCGGCAGCACCGGAATCGCCTTCTACCTGGCCGCGCGCGGCCTCGGCTTCAACCTCACGGTGGTGCCCGAGGCGCTGCCGGACGTGTGGTGGAAGTACCCCGTGCTGATCCTCTCCGCGATGCAGAACGCGATCCTCGAAGAGGTCGTCGTCGTCGGCTATCTGCTGCGCCGGCTGGACCAGTTGGGGTGGAGCGCGGGCACGGCCCTGGTGGCCAGTTCCGTACTGCGCGGGTCGTACCACCTGTACCAGGGGATCGGCGGCTTCGTCGGCAACATGGTGATGGGCGTGGTCTTCGTCTACCTCTACCGGCGGTGGGGCCGGGTCGGTCCCCTGGTGGTGGCGCACTCCCTGCTCGACATCGGCGCGTTCGTCGGCTATGCGCTGCTGGCGGGCAAGGTGGGCTGGCTGCCTACGGCGTGAGCAGTTCCCCGTCGATCACGGTGACGGCCCGGCCGGTGAGCAGGGTGCGGTCGCCGCGCAGCGAGGTGCGGACGAAACCGGTACGTCGGGAGGCCTGGAGGCCGGTCAGATCGGGCCTGCCGAGCCGGGCGGACCAGTGCGGGGCGAGGGCGGTGTGCGCGCTGCCGGTCACCGGGTCCTCGTCGATACCGACGTTGGGGAAGAAACAGCGGGAGACGTAGTCGTACCCGTTCGCCGCGTCCTCGGCACGTGCGGTGGCGATGATCCCGCGCGTGGAGTAGGCGCCGAGGGCCCTGAGGTCGGGGGAGAGGCCGAGCACGGTCTTCTCGTCGGCGAGTTCGAGCAGCAGGTCGCCGACGTCCGGGCCGGTGTCGAAGCCCGCGACGGGTTCGGCGCCGAGCGCGCCGGCGACACCGGCGGGGACGTCGACGCGGGTGAGCGGGGCGGTGGGGAAGTCGAGGGTGATCGCCCCGTCCGCGCCGGGCGTCGCGATCAGCACCCCGCTCCGGGTGGCGAACCGCACGGGGCCGGTGTGCGCTCCGGTGGTGTGCAGCACATGGGCCGTGGCCAGCGTGGCGTGTCCGCACATGGCCACCTCGGTGACCGGCGTGAACCACCGCAACGCCCAGTCGGAGTCACCGCCTTCGGGCAGGGGGTGCGCGAACGCGGTCTCGGCGTGGTTCACCTCCATGGCGACGTTCTGCATCCACCCGTCATCGGGAAAGGCGTCGAGCAGCACGACACCGGCGGGATTACCGGCGAACGGCCGCTCGGCAAAGGCATCGACGATTCGGATCCGCATGCCCCGCACGCTAGCGCTCCCGCACCCCGCCCACCCAAGGCCAATCCCGGAACCCTGGCCCGATTTCCACCGGGTGGGCCCCGGCCGCCGACCCGAAGGGGCCGTGAATCCAGGCGCAGCGGTGAGGCCAACAGCGTCCCGTCAGGGGCGCGGGGAACTGCGCGAGCGACCACGATGGCGCCGCACCGGCCGTCGGACCGCCGCCGTCGGTTCGCACGGCGCGATGCCCGGGCCATGTCCCGGTGACGAGAAGGGCCGACCCGTCACCGGGCCGGCCCTCCTGAGCGGCACGCTCAGTCCGTGCCCATTTCCATGGCCGCCCGGTCCAGGAGTTCGTCGGCGTCGGCCGCGGCCTCCCCGCGGGACGCGATCGCCTCGGCGCCGCCCTCCGGCATGGTGCCGATCAGGCCCGTCGCCGCGGCCTGCGCCGCACCGATCGCGGGGTTGGCGGAGCCGATCAGCCCGAGGCCCGCGTACTGCTCCAGCTTCGCGCGGGAGTCGGCGATGTCGAGGTTGCGCATGGTGAGCTGGCCGATCCGGTCCACCGGACCGAACGCCGCGTCCTCGGTGCGCTCCATCGACAGCTTGTCGGGGTGGTAGCTGAACGCCGGCCCTGTGGTGTCGAGGATCGAGTAGTCCTCGCCCCGCCGCAGCCGCAGCGTCACCTCACCGGTGACGGCCGCGCCGACCCACCGCTGCAGCGACTCGCGGATCATCAGCGCCTGCGGGTCCAGCCACCGGCCCTCGTACATCAGCCGGCCGAGCCGCCGCCCCTCGTTGTGGTACTGGGCGACCGTGTCCTCGTTGTGGATCGCGTTGACCAGCCGCTCGTACGCGGCGTGCAGCAGCGCCATGCCCGGCGCCTCGTAGATCCCGCGGCTCTTGGCCTCGATGATCCGGTTCTCGATCTGGTCGGACATGCCGAGTCCGTGCCGGCCGCCGATGGCGTTGGCCTCCATGACCAGCTCGACGGCGGTCCCGAACTCCTTGCCGTTGATCGTCACGGGACGGCCCTGGTCGAAGCCGATCGTCACGTCCTCGGGGAGGATCTCGACCGCGGGGTCCCAGAACCGCACGCCCATGATCGGGTCGACGGTCTCGATGCCGTTGTCCAGGTGCTCCAGGGTCTTCGCCTCGTGCGTGGCGCCCCAGATGTTGGCGTCCGTGGAGTACGCCTTCTCGGTGCTGTCCCGGTACGGCAGCCCGTGTGCGAGCAGCCACTCGGACATCTCCTTGCGGCCGCCGAGTTCGGTGACGAAGTCCGCGTCCAGCCAGGGCTTGTAGATCCGCAGGTGCGGGTTGGCGAGCAGGCCGTACCGGTAGAACCGCTCGATGTCGTTGCCCTTGAAGGTCGAGCCGTCGCCCCAGATCTGGACGTCGTCCTCCAGCATGGCCCGCACCAGCAGGGTGCCGGTGACGGCACGGCCCAGCGGGGTGGTGTTGAAGTACGCCCGCCCGCCCGAGCGGATGTGGAAGGCGCCGCAGGTCAGCGCGGCCAGGCCCTCCTCGACCAGCGCGGCCCGGCAGTCGACCAGGCGCGCGATCTCGGCACCGTAGGTGTGTGCGCGGCCGGGCACCGAGGCGATGTCGGGCTCGTCGTACTGGCCGATGTCGGCGGTGTAGGTGCACGGGACGGCGCCCTTGTCGCGCATCCACGCGACCGCGACGGAGGTGTCGAGCCCGCCGGAGAAGGCGATGCCGACGCGCTCGCCGGCGGGAAGGGAGGTGAGGACCTTGGACATAGGAAGAGTATGCATCACAACGCATGTTCATGCAACGCCGCAGTTCGCGGCCGAAGGGGTTGCCGGAAGAGGGTTGTCATCCGAACACTCCCGATATATCGTTGAGGTATCGCGAACGATACGCGACAGATCAACGATGGAATGGAGTGATTGCCATGCGTTCCCACGGACACGAGCGTGGACATGGACAGCGACAGGGACGCCGCGCGGCGTTCGGGCCCTTCGGTCCGGGTGGTCCCGGCTTCGGCCCCGGCGGGCCCGGCTTCGGTCCGGGGCACTGGGGGCCACGAGGGCGTGGAGGTCCCAGGGGCAGGGCGCGGCGCGGTGACGTCCGGGCCTCGATCCTGGCCCTGCTCAAGGATCGCCCGATGCACGGCTACGAGATGATCCAGGAGATCGCCGAGCGCAGCGGTGGTGCGTGGAAGCCCAGCCCCGGCTCGGTCTACCCCACCCTCCAGCTGCTGGAGGACGAGGGCCTGATCACCAGCGAGAGCGAGGGCGGCAAGAAGCTGTTCTCCCTCACCGACAGTGGTCGTACGGCCGCCGACGAGGGCCCGGACGCCCCCTGGGAAGAGGCCTCCCGCGGGGTCGACTTCGAAGCACTCGGTGAGATCCGGCAGGCCGGCTTCGGTCTGATGGAGGCCTTCGGGCAGGTCTGGAAGACCGGCACCAAGGAGCAGCGCGAGAAGGCGCTGGCCGTCATCAACGAGACCCGCAAGAAGCTGTACCTCATCCTCGCCGACGAGGACTGACCCGCGTGGTCACGGCGAACAGGGCGCCCCGTGGAGTGATCCGCGGGGCGCCCTCGCGTCCTCTCGGGGCGGGGGTCAGGCCACCAGTCCGCCCAGCTTGCGCAGCGACTCGTTCAGGGCCGCCGTCGCCGAGTCCTTGAGCTTGCCCGCCATCAGTGACACCGCCGCGCCCGTGAACTCGCCGTCGATCCGCACCCCGGTGGCGTCCCCCTCCGGGGTCAGCGTGTAGCGGGTCGCGACGGTCACCGCCATCGGGCCCTTGCCGCGGATCGCCAGCACCCGCGCCGGCTCCAGCTCCTCGATGGTCCACTCGACCTCCGCCGGGAAGCCCATCAGCTTCATGTTCTCCTGGAAGGTGCCGCCCACCGCCAGGTTCTCCGGGCCGCCCTTGGGGAAGCTGGTGTGGGTCGCGTTCCACTCCCCGTACGCCGGCCAGTCGGTGAGCTGCGCCCACACCTTCTCGGCCGGTGCCTGGATGCGTGCCTCCGCGCTGACTTCGGCCATGCGACCACCCCTTCGTGTCGGGCTACGGTGTCGCGGAACGTAGCCGTAGGGCCGTGAACATTCAATACTGATGAACCGTCAGGAATTGTGCGGATCCCGGCCGCGCCCGGAACTCAGTCCACCCGCCGTATCTCCGCCGCGTCGAACAGGTCCCAGGCCCGTGGGAACGCGCTTTCGTCGTGGCAGTGCCACGCGTCCCAGAACAAGTCCGCGGGCAGCGCGTTCTCGGGCGCGTACACCCGGTACACGTACTGCCTGCCGTCGACCGCAGGCAGCGCGACCAGCCAGCAACCGCACCCGCTCTCCATGACGACGAGAGACGTGCGCCCGGTGCGCGGCGGTTGCGCACGGGGCGCACGGCACGACGGTGCGCGCCCCTGCGGGGGAATCGGCCTGATCTCATCCGTAAGGAGGAGATTCCGGCCGTCGCCGTCCACTCTGCGTGGGACGCGAAGATGCTTCCCCCCGGCGATGACTCAAGCGCTTGCGGTTGATGAGGTAGGGGATGTGCAACCCCGTATTCCCCGCCAGCCCGACCAGGACCAGGGCGGCATCCACGCGGACGACGATGCCGGGCTCGGTGCCGAGCTGGCAGCGGTGGTCGCCGGTGCCCGCCGGAGGGCGGTACGGGATGGGGACCGGCAGGTCGACACCGCACATCTGCTGCACTCGCTGATCGAGTACGACCCCGAGGTCCGTGCCGTCATCGGCGACCCCCCGCAACTCGCCAGGCTGCTCGGCTACCTCGTGCAGCGCAGCATCGGCTACGGCCTGCGCTGGCAGAGCGGGATCGAGGACTCCGGCGCGCTGCCGGCCGTTCCGCAGGCCGGGGCGAAGGGTGACCGGGCCTGGTCGCCGGTGGCCGCGACCGCCCTGGAGTACGCCCGCAGCCGCGCCCGGCGCCGCACCGCGGACCAGGCCGACGGCACCGATCTGCTGGCCGGCCTCGTGGTGGACCCGGAGTCCCGGGCCGTGGAGGTGCTGGAGCGGGCCGGTGTGCCCGCCCGTGCCCTGGCCGTGCGGGTCGACGGGGACGGCGGAGTGTGGGACGCCGAGGCGGAAAGCCGCACGTCCGGCCGTTGAGACAGGGGTCAAAGGGCGTGACGCTCATGTCGCCTGCTGGCATCATGTGCCGGTGCGTATCACTGACAGCAGCCATGGCAGGGGCCTCGGGCTCACCCTCGCCCTCGGATCGGCGCTCGCCTTCGGCGGCTCCGGCGTCGCGGCCAAGCCGCTGATCGAGGCCGGGCTCGACCCGCTGCACGTGGTGTGGCTGCGGGTGGCGGGTGCCGCCCTGGTGATGCTGCCGCTCGCCGTCCGCCACCGTGACCTGCCGCGCCGCCGGCCCGCGCTGCTCGCCGGGTTCGGCCTGCTCGCCGTCGCGGGTGTCCAGGCCTGCTACTTCGCCGCGATCTCCCGCATACCCGTGGGGGTGGCGCTGCTCGTGGAGTACCTCGCCCCCGCGCTGGTGCTCGGCTGGGTCCGCTTCGTCCAGCGCCGGCCGGTCACCCGTGCCGCCGCGCTCGGTGTCGTCCTCGCGGCCGGCGGCCTCGCATGTGTCGTGGAGGTGTGGGCGGGGCTGAGTTTCGACGCGCTGGGGCTGGCGCTGGCCCTGGCGGCGGCGTGCTGCCAGGTGGGGTACTTCGTGCTCGCCGATCACGGTGGCGGAGACGGCGTGGATCCCCTGGGGGTCATCGCGTACGGGCTGCTGGTGGGGGCCGGGGCCCTGACGGTCGTGGCGCGGCCGTGGGCGATGGACTGGTCGGTACTGGCCGGCTCCGCGCGGATGAACGGGGCGACGGTGCCGGCGGCCGCCCTGCTGGTGTGGATCGTGCTGGTCGCGACGGTCGTCGCCTACGTCACCGGTGTGGTGTCGGTGCGACGGCTGTCTCCGCAGGTCGCCGGCGTGGTGGCCTGTCTCGAGGCGGTCGTGGCGACCGTGCTGGCCTGGGTGCTGCTGGGGGAGCGGCTGGCGGCGCCGCAGATGCTGGGCGGGGCCGTCGTGTTGCTGGGCGCGTTCATCGCGCAGTCGTCGGCTCCGGCGAAGGAGTCGGTGGTGGACCGGAGCGCGGTGGAGGGGCGGGTCGCCCCGACGTCCGCGGGGTGACCCGCCCGTCGGCGGGTGCGGCGGGGGCTTGCCACGCCGGGGCCCCGCGCCCCTGAGGAAGGGGCGCGTCGGCCCTCGCCGGAACGTGCGTCAGGCGTGCTTCACATACGACGGCACCGGGACGTCCGCCGCCAGGTCGCCGTTGGCGATCGGAGTGCCGTAGCCCTTCCGCAGCGGCACCACGCCCGCCCAGTACGGCAGGTCCAGGTCCTCGGGCTCGTCGTGGGCGCCGCCCGTGCGGGACTTGGCCGAGACCTCGGTCAGGTCCATGCGGATCACCGCCGTCGCGGCCAGTTCCTTCTTGTCCGCCGGGCGGGAGTCGGCCGAGCGGCCCGGGACCACGTGGTCGACCAGGGCGTCCAGCGCGAGCCGCTTCTCCTCGGGGTCGGTGACCTGGTGGGCGACGCCGTGCACCACGACCGAGCGGTAGTTGATCGAGTGGTGGAAGGCGGAGCGGGCCAGCACCAGGCCGTCGACATGGGTGACCGTCACGCACACCGGGAGCCCGGGGTCGGCCTGGCCGGTCATCCGCAGCGGGCGCGAGCCCGTCGAGCCGTGCAGGTACAGCACCTCGCCGACCCGGGCGAACAGCGTCGGCAGCACCACCGGCGCGCCGTCGCGCACGAAGCCGAGGTGGCAGACGTACCCCTCGTCGAGGATCGAGTGCACCACGTCCTTGTCGTACGACGCCCGCTCGGCGGAGCGTGTCGGGACGGTGCGGTCGGAGGGGGTGTAGGCGGCGGGCTGCGTCGGTACGGTCCCCTGCACGGCGGGCTCGGCGGTCTCCATTGCGCATCTCCATTGCACTAGTGCATAATCTGCTTTGTGCTAGGAGAATATCGGATCGAAGGCCGGGGTGCAGCGGAGATCGCCGCCAGCGTCGAACGCGCGGTGGGTGCGGGCGAGCTGGAACCGGGCCGACTGCTGCCGCCGATGCGGGAGTTGGCGAGCCGGCTCGGGGTGAATCCCAATACGGTCGCGGCCGCCTACCGCACCCTGCGTGAGCGCGGGGTCATCGAGACCGCCGGCCGGCGGGGCAGCCGTGTCCGGTCCAAACCGGCCACCACCGGGCGGGATCAGATCCGGGTCGACGTCCCGGCCGGCGTGCGCGACCTGTCCTCGGGCAACCCCGACCCCACGCTGCTCCCCGCCCTCGCACCGGCCCTGGCGGCGATGGCGGCCGACGAGGGCCACCGCGCGCCGGTCCTCTACGGCGCCGACCCCGTCGAGCCGGAGCTGGAGCGGATCTCGCGCGCCGAACTCGCCGCCGACGGAGTGCCCGACGGGCCGCTCACCGTCACCTCCGGCTCCCTCGACGCCGTCGAACGGGTCCTGCTGGCACACCTCAGGCCGGGCGACCCGGTCGCCGTCGAGGACCCCGGCTGGGGCCGCACCCTCGATCTCGTCCCCGCGCTGGGGCTGCGCACCGTCCCGGTGGCCGTCGACGACGACGGACCGCGCGCCGACAGCCTGCGCCGGGCACTGGAGTCCGGGGCGCACGCCCTGATCGTCACCGCCCGGGCGCACAACCCCACCGGCGCCGCGGTGAGCGCCGCACGCGCGCGTGCGCTGCGCGCCGTGCTGCGCGACCACCCGCACACCCTGCTGATCGAGGACGACCACGGCCACGGCATCGTCGACCTCCCGCTGCATCCTCTGGCGGGCACCACCAGGCACTGGGCCTTCGTCCGCTCGGTCGCCAAGGCCTACGGCCCGGACCTGCGGCTGGCCGTCATGACCGGCGACGAGGTCACCGTCGACCGGGTGCGGGGCCGGCAGCGACTGGGACCGGGCTGGGTGAGCCACCTGCTCCAGCGCACGGTGGTCCGGATGCGGGCGGACGGCGCGGTGCACGGCCCGGAGGTGGCGGCGGCCTACCGGGCCCGCCGCGAGCTGCTCGTCGACGCGCTCGCGGACCACGGCATCGAGGCCCACGGCCGCAGCGGCATGAACGTGTGGGTCCCGGTCCCGGACGAGACGGGCGCGGTGTCCCGTCTGCTGCACGAAGGATGGGCGGTGTCCCCGGGGGCGGTGTACCGCCTGGCCTCCCCGCCCGGTATCCGGATCACGGTCTCGACACTGACCCCCGAGGAGACCGGTCCGCTGGCGTCGGCCGTGGCGGCGGCGGTCACACCGGCGAGGGGGCGCATCCAGGCCTAGGCGGGCCTCTCCCTCACGGCGGCAAGGTCGCGGTGCAGGTGCAGGTGCAGGTGGTGCTGGTGCCGACGTCGTAGCACAATTGCGGCTTCCCGGTCGGCACCTCTTAGGATCGCTTACATGTTGAACCTGGAGCGCCTGCGCACCCTTGACGCCCTCGCCCGGTACGGCTCGGTGAGCGGGGCCGCCGAGGCCCTGCATGTCACCACGTCGGCGGTGTCGCAGCAGATGGGCAAGCTGGAGCGGGAGGTGGACCAGCAACTGCTCGCCAGGAACGGCCGGGGGGTGCGGCTCACCGACGCCGGACGGCTGCTCGCCGAACACGCGACCCGGATCCTCTCCCAGGTGGAACTGGCCGAGTCCGACCTGGAGGCGCACCGCGGTCAGGTCGTCGGCGAGCTCAGGGTGGCGGCGTTCCCGACGGCCGCCCGCGGCCTGTTCCCGACCGCACTGGCCGCCCTGCGCGCCGAGCACCCGGCGCTGCGCGTACGTTCCAGCGAACTCGAACCGGAGATCGGCGTCGCCGGGGTGGTGCGCGGCGACCTCGACCTCGCCGTCGTCCTGGACTGGTACAACAAGCCGATGCCGCTGCCCGACGGGCTGGTCAAGGCGCCGCTGATGGACGACCCCGCCGAGGTGGCCCTGCCGGTCGGGCACCGGCTGGCCGGGCGGGACGAGGTGGACCTGGGGGAGTTCACCGACGACGAGTGGATCACCTGGGGCGAGGGCGAGTTCTGTCACGAGTGGCTGATGTTCACGCTCCGCTCCCGCGGCATCGAGCCGCTCATCGGGCACCGCGCGGCCGAGACCCACACCCAACTCAACCTGGTGGCCGCCGGGTTGGGGGTGTGCATCGCCCCGCTGCTGGGCCGCCACCCGGTGCCCGAGGGCATCCTGACGGTGCCGCTGAAGCAGCGGGTGCGCCGCCACGTGTACGTCGTCTGGCGGGCCGACGCCGACCGCCGCCCCTCGATCCGGGCGGCGGTACAGGCCCTGCGGGGCGCCGCCGAGACGATCTCCTGAACCACACCCCCGCCGAGGGTCGGCCGATCATCCGGGGGCGGACCTCGGCCGTTCAGCGCAGTACGGCCGCCGGCAGGTCGGTGCCCAGTGCCGTCAGGTCGGGCAGGCTGAGCGTGTAGCGGACGTACCGGCCGTGGCGCCGGGTCGTGAGCAGGCCGGCGCGGCGCAGGACGGCGAGGTGACGGGAGACCTCGGGGGGCGAGAGGTCCCAGGCGTGGGCCAGTTCGCGGGTGGTGTGCGGGCCCCGGGCCAGCGTGCGCAGCAGCCGCAGCCGTACCGGATGCGCGAGTGCCTCCAGCCGTAGGGTGACCGTCTCCAGCGGCACCGGCTCCGTCGGGCCCGGCTCGGCCACGGGGTACTGCACCACCGGCTGCCGGCCGGGGGTGTGGACCGCCACCAGATGCGGGCGGCCGAAGACCCTCGGAATGAAGGTGACCCCGGTGCCATGGGCCGTGGTCGACTTGTCCTGCAGCTTGTCCACGATGATGCAGTCGCCGTCCGGTGCCAGGGTGACCGCCCCGGAGACCGAGGCGAGCGCCGCGCCGACGCCCTGGCGTCTCAGCACGTCGTTCTTCAGCCGCAGATCGGCGGCGAGCCGCACCGCGCTACCCGTAAAGGCGGCGTCGAAGAACCCTTCGGCACATTGTTCGAGAGTGTCGCGCAACCGGGCCCGCACCGCGGCCGGTTCCGCCGGCAGCCGTTCCGCGAAGGCCTGGGCCGGGCCCTGGCCCGCTTCCAGCTCTCCACCGGGTTCGGCCTCGCGGTCTCCCCGGCGGTCATCACCACGCTCGCGGCGCGCGGCCCGGCCGCGCTCTGGGGCACTCTGGCTGCGGGCACCCTGCTGTCCGCCGCGGCCGTCGCCACCGAGTAGGCACGAAGTTCCTCAGCTCCCCAGCTTGCGGAAGTCCCAGGAGGCGATCTTCACCGGGGTCAGCCGGGCCCAGGCGTGCCGGCCGTCGTGCGGCATCTCGTCCAGGCCGAAGTTCTTGCGGGCGAACAGCGTCTCGACGTAGTCGAGTTCGGCCACCAGCTCCCCGGTGCGCGGCACCTCGCCCACGAACTCGACGGTCCCTCTCAGCTCCACGCCGCGCAACTGGTCGTACTCCTCACCGGAGTCGACCACGACCGCCACCCGTGGGTCGCGGCTCAGGTCCTTCCAGCGCTGACTGCGCACCACCGAGTACAGCCACAGCGACTTGCCGTCCCAGGCGAACCACAGGGCGCTCACATGCGGGGCGCCGGACGCCGACACGGTCGCCACCCGGCAGGTGCGCTGTGTGGTGAGGAACTCGTCCAGCTCACCGGGCGTCATCATGATCTTCCGGCCCCGGCGCTGCGTGTCGGTCATGCGGCCCCTCTTCTTCCGTTCCCGCGCAATGCTGGTTAGTCTCGCCCGCCCCGCACCAAGGCGGAAGGGGGCGTCATATGCCGTCGTACGAACGGCTCGCGGAGCTCATCGATCCCGTGAGCACCGTCCTGCTCACCGTGGAGTGCCAGCAGGGCGTGGTCGGCCCGCAGAGCGCGCTGCCCGAACTCGCCCACGAGGCCCGGGCGTCGGGCGCCCTCGCCAACATCGCCCGGCTGGTCGCCGCCGCGCACGACACCGGCGTCCAGGTGATCCACGCGCTCGCCGAACGCCGTCCCGACGGCCGGGGCGCGAACCGCAACGCCCGTCTGTTCCGGGCCGCCGAGCGGCTGCCCGTCCAGCAGCTCTCCGGCACCGCGGCGGTCCGCGTGGCGCCCCCCATCGAGGTCTCGGAGGAGGACCTGGTGGTACGGCGGCTGCACGGCCTGTCGCCGATCCAGGGGACCGACGTCGACCCGCTGCTGCGCAACCTCGGCTGCCGCACCCTGATCGTCACCGGGGTCTCGGCCAACGTGGCCGTCCCCAACGCCGTGTTCGACGCGGTGAACCGGGGCTACACGGCCGTCGTCCCGGCCGACGCCATCGCGGGAGTGCCCTCCGAGTACACCCCCGCGATGGTCCGCAACACCCTCGCGCTGGTCGCCACGGTCGCGACCACCGACGAGGTGCTGGGCTGCCTCAAGAACCCACGCGGGCGGACCTGAGCCGAGGGTCAGGCCAGCGTGATCTGGTCACCGGAGACGGTGATGTTCGCGGCCGTCAGACCCGTCGTCGCCGGGCCCTTCTTCACGCTGCCGTCGGCGATGGCGAACTGGCTGCCGTGGCACGGGCACACGATCGCGCCGTCGGCCACGCTGGACACCGCGCAGCCGGCGTGCGGGCACTTCGTCGAGAACGCCTTGTAGGTGCCCGACGTCGGCTGGGTCACGACCACGGCCTGGTCCTTGTAGATCGTGCCGCCGCCCTCGGGTATGTCCGTGGTCTTGGCGAGCGCGGCACCACCGGCCGCCGCCGTGGAGGTGTCGGTCGAGCCGCCCGAGCCGTTGCTGTCCTGGGTGGTGGAGCCACCGCCCGCGTTGCTGGTGGTCGTCGAGCCCGACGAGTCGTCGGACGACCCGCAGGCGGTCAGCGCGGCGGCGAGCCCCGCCGCTCCGGCCGCCGCCACGATCGTACGGCGGGCCGGTTTGGCCGAGGGGTTGAACGATGCGCTGGTCATGTGAGGGGTTCCCTTCCGCGGAGCTTCTCGTTGATCCGTCCAGGGGTACGGTCTTCGGGCCGCGCCTGTTCAGACGGCATCCCCGATAGTGACCACCCGGACATGAGCGCCCGGTGAAAGAGCGCTGTCGGTTCCCTGTCGGCGTCCGCGGGCCGGCGCCCGATTCAGGACGAGACGGACCGTGTCGCCCCGAGGGAGCGTCAGATGCCGGGTACGGGTCGGGCCGCGGCAGATGGGTAAGGCACCCTAAGTTTGTTTGGCTGTGGCTGTGGCTGTGGCTGTGGCTGTCGCTGTCGGGCGGCGGCGTCGCGTGCCTTCGCCGGGGGA
Source organism: Streptomyces sp. NPDC026538 (assembly GCF_055567535.1). Lineage (NCBI taxonomy): Bacteria > Bacillati > Actinomycetota > Actinomycetes > Kitasatosporales > Streptomycetaceae > Streptomyces > Streptomyces sp. NPDC026538. The sequence continues at coordinate 268,810 of NZ_JBVHQG010000012.1, read as the reverse complement.
TCATGCCGTGACGGCCCACCGCTGGTCCCGGCGGGCGGCCACGGCCGCGGCGTCCCGGCCGAGGCCGGCTGCCGCCGCAGAGGGAGGCTCGATGACGGACTTCGCAGGCACGTCGCGTGGGCCGGTGGCGCAGACACCGCCCCGGGCAACGGCGTTGACGCTCGCCCGGGTGCGACTCGGAGCGGGCGGACCGCTCGTCCGCGTGCGGGTGGCGGACGGCAGGATCACCCATGTGGCCGCGGAGCAGGAGGCCCCGGCGTCCCCGGGGTTCGTCGCGGGGGACAGGTTCCTGGCGTCCGCCGGGCTCGTCGCGGGCGACCGGGTCCTCGATCTGGACGGGCGGGTCCTCCTGCCCGGTCTGTGGGACGCCCACGTCCATCTCGCCGAGTGGGCCAGCGCGCGCCGCCGGCTCGATCTGTCCGGCACCTCCTCCGCGCGGGAGGTGGCCGACCGGGTGCGCGACCACGGCCGTGCGGCCCCCGGCGGGTCGGTGCTGTTCGGATACGGCTTCCGGGACGGGCTCTGGAGCGACGCCCCGCACAAGGAGCTGCTCGACGCGGTCCTGCCGGACCGTCCGGTCGCCCTGGTCAGCGCCGACCTGCACACCGTGTGGCTGAACTCCGCCTGCCTGGCCCTCGCCGGGCGGGGCGACCACCCGACCGGCCTGGTCCGGGAGCACGAAGGACACGTGGTCCTCTCGGGCCTTCCCGAGGCACCGGCCGAGACGGTGGACGGCTGGGTCGCCGACGCCTGCCGGGCCGCCGCCGCCCGCGGGGTCACCGGCGTCATCGACTTCCAGTTCGGCGACACCGTGGGCGCCTGGGAGCGGCGCTCGGCGGACGTCCCGCCGGCCGTGCGGGTGGCCGCGGCCGTCTACCCGGGCCACCTGGACGCGGCGCTGGCGCGCGGACTGCGCACCGGGTCCCGGATCGGCGCGCACGGGGAGTTGGTGCGGGTCGGCCCGCTCAAGCTCTTCACGGACGGCTCGCTCAACACCCGTACCGCGCTCTGCCGCGACCCCTACCCCGGCCTGGAAGGTACCGACGGCGCGCACGGCATCGAGCAGACGCCACCGGACGAGCTGGTGCGGCTCATGCGGCGGGCCGCCGCCCACGGCATCGAACCCGCGGTGCACGCCATCGGCGACCGTGCCAACACCGCGGCCCTCAACGCCTTCGAAGCCGTCCGCTGCCGTGGCCGGATCGAACACGCCCAGCTGCTGAGCCCCGAAGACCTGCCGCGCTTCGCGGAGCTGGACGTCGTCGCGGGGGTGCAGCCCCGGCACGCCACGGACGACCGGGACGTGGCCGACCGCTACTGGGCCGGCCGCACCGAACGCGCCTTCGCCTACGCCGACCTGCTGGCCGCCGGGGCGCGGCTGGAGTTCGGCTCGGACGCCCCCGTCTCACCGCTCGACCCCTGGCTCGCCGTCGCGTCGGCCGTCAGCCGCACCGACGACGGCCGCCCCGCCTGGCATCCGGAACAGCGCCTGCCGGTACCGGACGCGCTGGCCGCGGCGGCGCGCGGACGCCGCCTCATCAGGGTCGCGGACCCCGCCGACCTGGTGGTCGTGGACGCGGATCCGCTGACGGCGGACCCGGACACCCTGCGGGCGATGCCGGTGCACGCCACGATGACCGACGGCCGCTGGACCCACGGGCCGTACTGAGCCCGCTCCGCGACGGTGTCGCCGACCGCGCTCGACGACCGGTCACGGGAAGCCCCGTGGCCCGAACGGGACCGTACCGGAGTCGAAGGACTCCGTGTGGTCGACGCCTCGGTGATGCCGACCGTCGTCAGCGGAAACACCGACGCTCCCACGATCATGATCGCCGAGAGGGCGGCCGATCTGATCGGGGAGTGGCGCCGCGGTCAGGGCTTCGAACCACCCCCGGTGGCCGGAGGCCGGCGGTCCGGTCAGGAGCCCCCGGCCGACGGCGCCGCGGACCAGGGAGACTGACTCTTTTCCGGGGCGGTCTCCTGCGATCACCCTCGGTTACTATGCTCACTTCATGCCGGAGGCCGGGGCCCAGCGGCACACCGAGGCCGGCGGCGGATCGCGCAGTTGAAGAGACGGGTGGCCTGGGACAGTGTTGAGAGAGGTCATCGCGACCCGCTATGTCACGCCCTTGCGTGAGGGTGGCTCACTGCCGGGGCTCATCGAGGCCGACGACTTCGGGACGTACGTCATGAAGTTCACCGGCGCGGGGCAGGGCCGCAAGACACTGGTCGCCGAGGTGGTCTGCGGTGAACTCGCCCGCCGGCTCGGGTTCCGGATGCCCCGTCTGGTCACCGTCGAACTGGACCCGGTGCTGGGGCTCGGCGAACCCGAGCAGCAGGTGCAGGACCTGCTGCGGGGGAGCGGCGGCACCAACCTCGGCATGGACTTCCTGTCCGGCGCCCTCGGCTTCGACCCGCTCGCCTTCGCGGTGAGCCCCGAGGAGGCCGGGCGGATCGTCTGGTTCGACGCGCTGATCAACAACGTCGACCGCTCCTGGCGCAACCCCAACCTGCTGGTGCACCGTGGCGACCTGTGGCTCATCGACCACGGCGCCACCATGATCTGGCAGCACAACTGGCCCGCCGCCGAGGCCTCCGCCGCCCGCGCCTACGACGCCGCCGACCACGCGCTGAGCGGCTTCGCCCCCGATGTCCGGGCCGCCGCCGCCGAGTTGGCGCCCCGGGTCACCGAGGACCTGCTCGCCGAGGTCACCGCCGAGGTCCCCGACGTCTGGCTGGCCGACGAACCCGGCTTCGACACCCCCGACGACCTGCGGCGGACCTACGCCCGGCCGCTGCTCGCCCGGGCCGCCGTCATCCATGAGCGCATCACCGGCGTCGAGCTTCGCACCAAGGGAGCAAAGTGAGCCAGACCCACATCCACGTGGCCGGACATGTGGTCGAGCGCCACATCACCCGGTCCGGCCAGGGCGGCGACCGGGATGTCTTCGAGTACGCCCTGCTGCGTGTGGTACCCCGCGTGGAGCGCGGCGAGTGCATCAACGCGGGCGTGATCGTCTACTGCCGGGCCAAGGCCTACGTCGGCGCCCGCACCCATCTCGACGAGGCCCGGCTGCTGGCCCTGGACCCGGACGCGGACCTCGCCGGGGTACGGGCCGCGCTCGGGGCCGTCGAGGCCGTCTGCGCGGGCGGGGAGGCGGCCGGGCACGCGGCGGCCGACGATCCGGGGCGGCGCTTCCGCTGGCTCGTGGCGCCCCGCTCGACGGTCGTGCAGCCCGGACCCGTACACACCGGACTCACCCTCGACGCGGCGGCCGAGACCGAGCGGTTGCTCGACCTCCTGGTGAGGTAATGGATCACACCCGCGCGGTGTGACGTTGACACCGCGTGCCAGGGCTTCTAGCGTCACGTCTACTGAAGGTACTAAGCGGTCGCTCACCGCAGGGCGGGCTCCGTGAGCGGGCTCACTCGATCAGGTTCTCTCAAGGGCGAGGAGACACAGGAATGTCCACCACAGAGCAGCGGGTCGCGGTCGTCACCGGTGCGGCACGCGGGATCGGCGCCGCCACCGCCGTACGACTGGCCGCCGAGGGCCGCGCGGTCGCCGTGATCGACCTCGACGAGGCCGCCTGCAAGGACACCGTGGAGAAGATCACCGCGGCCGGCGGCAAGGCGATCGCGGTCGGCGCCGACGTCTCCGACGAGGCCCAGGTCGCCGCCGCGATCACCCGGGTCGTCGAGGAGCTGGGCGCCCCTACCATCCTGGTCAACAACGCCGGCGTACTCCGCGACAACCTGCTGTTCAAGATGTCCGCGTCCGACTGGGACACGGTTCTGAACGTGCACCTGCGCGGTTCCTTCCTGATGACCAAGGCCGTCCAGCAGCACATGGTCGAGGCCGGCTGGGGCCGGGTCGTCAACCTGTCCTCCTCCTCCGCGCTCGGCAACCGCGGCCAGGCCAACTACTCCGCCGCCAAGGCCGGTCTGCAGGGCTTCACCAAGACCCTCGCCATCGAGCTCGGCAAGTTCGGCATCACCGCCAACGCCGTCGCCCCCGGCTTCATCGCCACCGAGATGACCAAGGCCACCGCCGAGCGCGTGAAGATGGGCTTCGAGGAGTTCAAGGCCGCCGCCGCCACCCAGATCCCGGTACAGCGCGTCGGCGAGCCCGAGGACATCGCCAACGCCATCGCCTTCTTCACGAACGAGGCAGCCGGGTTCGTCTCCGGCCAGGTGCTGTACGTGGCCGGCGGACCGCTGGACTAGCGGGCACCAGGGACTCTCCAGGGACTATCGAGGATCACGGACATGACTGAACTGCCCGAGCTTTCCGGCAAGGTCGCCATCATCACCGGCGCCAGCCGCGGTATCGGCTACGGCGTCGCCGAGGCGCTGATCGCCCGAGGTGACCGGGTCGCCATCACCGGCCGCAACGAGGACGCGCTCAAGGAGGCCGTGGAGAGCCTGGGCTCCGAGCGCGTCATCGGCATCGCCGGCAAGGCCCACGACCTGGCCCACCAGAGCGAGGTCGTCGACCGCACCATGGAGGCCTTCGGCCGGGTCGACTTCCTGGTCAACAACGCCGGCACCAACCCGGTGTTCGGCCCGATCGCCGACGTCGACCTGGACGTGGCCCGCAAGGTGTTCGAGACCAACGTGGTCTCGGCCCTCGGCTTCGCCCAGAAGACCTGGCACGCCTGGCAGAAGGAGAACGGCGGCGCCATCGTCAACATCGCCTCCGTCGCCGGTCTTTCGGCCTCGCCGTTCATCGGCGTGTACGGCATCAGCAAGGCCGCGATGATCAACCTGACCCAGCAGCTGGCGCACGAGTTCGCACCGGGCGTCCGGGTCAACGCGATCGCCCCCGCGGTCGTGAAGACCAAGTTCGCGGAGGCTCTCTACGAGGGCCGGGAGGCGGAGGCCGCGGCGGGCTACCCGCTCCAGCGGCTCGGCGTGCCCTCCGACATCGGCGGCGCCGCCGCGTTCCTGACGTCGGAACAGTCCGACTGGGTCACGGGCCAGACCCTCGTCGTCGACGGCGGCATCTTCCTCAACGCCGGCGTGGCCTGACGGCACCACAGGCCGTCCGGGCCGCCTCCGGGCGTCGTCTTCGTCACAGACATTTCGTCCCAGAAATGACGGAAACGACGCCCGGACCGCCGTACAAGATCCGCACAGCTGAATGACAACGTCGTCATAGCACATTCGATCAACGCCCGTGTTTCCGGGGCGGTTCAAGGAGGACAACGCTGCGGTATGGTCTGCCGCCGACCCCTGGTATGGCGGATCGAGGAGCGAGCGCGTGTTCAACCGGAACCGAGGCCTTCGAAGAGTGGCCGCTGTCGCGTCCATAGCCCTGGTGGCCGGCTGCGGAGTGTTCTCCAGCACCGGTACGGGTGACAGCGGGCCGATCGTCGTCGGGACCACCAGTGCCCCCAGCACCCTCGACCCCGCCGGCTCCTGGGACGGCTCCTGGGAACTGTTCCGGAACATCTACCAGACCCTGCTCGCCTACCCCGACGGCGCCACCACCCCGCAGCCCGACGCCGCCGAGAAGTGCGCCTTCACGGACTCCGGCAACCGCACCTACCGCTGCGAACTGCGCTCCGGCCTGAAGTTCGCCGACGGCGACCCGCTCGACGCCGAAGCCGTGAAGTACTCCATCGACCGGATCCGGACCATCAACGCGCCCAGCGGACCCGCCGGACTGCTCGGCAGCCTCGACCGGGTGCAGGCGCTCGGCGACCGTGAGGTGGTCTTCCACCTCGACAAGGCCGACGCCACCTTCCCGTTCGTGCTCGCCACCCCGGCCATGTCGATCGTCGACCCCGACGACTACCCCGCCAAGTCGCTGCGCCAGGACGACTCGGTGCACGGCTCCGGGCCGTACACCCTCAAGTCGTACGACGACGGCAAGCGGGCCGAACTCGTCCGCAACGACCGCTACCAGGGCTTCGCCGACCCGCAGAACGACGCGGTGACCATCCGCTACTTCCAGGACTCGGCCACCATGGTCAAGGCCCTGCGGTCCGGGGACATCGACGTCACCTACCGCGGCCTCGCCGCCGCCGACATCGTCGCCCTGGAGGCGCACACCGACACCGACCTGCAACTGGTCGACGGCACCGGCACCGACATCAGCTACCTGGTGTTCAACCCCAAGGACCCCTGGGCGAAGGTGCCCGCCGTGCGCAAGGCCGTCGCCCAGCTCGTCGACCGTGCCGCGATCGCCCACACCGTCTACAAGGACACCGTCGACCCGCTCTACTCCATGGTCCCGGCGGGGCTGACCGGCCACACCACCGGCTTCTTCGACGACTACGGCGACCCCAGCACCTCCAAGGCCCGCAAGATCCTCGCCGACGCCGGCATCACCCAGAAGGTCCCGCTCACCTTCTGGTACACCACCGACCGCTACGGCTCCGAGACCGGCCGGATGTTCCAGGAGCTCAAGCAACAGCTGGACGACTCCGGGCTGTTCACCATCACCCTCAGAAGCCGTCCCTGGAAGACCTACGTCGTCGGCTACCAGAAGGGCGAGTACCCGGTGTTCGGGCGCGGCTGGTTCCCGGACTTCCCCGACGCGGACAACTTCATCGCCCCGTTCGTCGGCGAGCAGAACGCCCTCGGGACGCCGTACCCGTCGCCCGTGATCACCGGCAGGCTGCTGCCCGAGTCGCGCACCGAGAGCGACCGCGGCGAGGTCATCAAGGAGTTCGAGGAGGCCCAGCAGATCCTCGTGAACGACGCCTGGCTGATCCCGCTGTGGCAGGGGCGGCAGTACGTCGCGGCCAGCGACGACATCTCCGGCGGCGAGCAGGCGCTCGACCCGTCGACGATCATGATGATGTGGGAGCTGCACCGCAAGACCAGCTGGTGAACCGGCGTGCGAGGGCGATTGTCAGTGGCCGCCTGTAGGTTCTTGGGCATCGGCAGGAACTGCAAGTGACCGAACATCGTGAGGACGTTGACGTGACCGACATCGCCATGCTGCCCGAGTCCTGGCGCGGGGTGCTGGGCGACGAACTGCAGCAGCCCTACTTCAAGGAGCTGACCGAGTTCGTCGAGGAGGAGCGGGCGAAGGGCCCCGTCTACCCACCGCGCGAGGAGGTCTTCGCCGCGCTGGAGGCGACGCCGTTCGACCAGGTCAAGGTGTTCGTCCTCGGTCAGGACCCGTACCACGGCGAGGGCCAGGGCCATGGCCTGTGCTTCTCGGTCCGCCCCGGGGTGAAGATCCCGCCGTCCCTGCGGAACATCTACAAGGAGATGAAGGAGGAGCTGGGCTGGGAGGAGACCCCGGACAACGGCTATCTGATGCCGTGGGCCCAGCAGGGCGTGCTGCTGCTCAACGCGGTGCTCACGGTCCGTGCCGGTGAGGCCAACTCCCACAAGAACAAGGGCTGGGAGAAGTTCACGGACGCGGTGATCCGCGCGGTCGCCGAGCGGCCCGACCCTGCGGTCTTCGTCCTCTGGGGCGGTTACGCGCGGAAGAAGCTCCGCCTGATCGACGAGACCCGGCACGTGGTGGTCCAGGGCGCCCACCCGTCCCCGCTCTCGGTGAAGAAGTTCCTCGGCTCCCGTCCCTTCACCCAGATCAACGAGGCCGTCGCGGCGCAGGGCCACGAGCCGATCGACTGGCGCATCCCGAACCTGGGCTGAACACGCGCGGCCGGGTGTCGGTCCTATGCGGGTGCCGGTCGGCGGGGGCGTCGGAGCCAGGGGAGCATCGGGCCGACGGGGCGGGGGCCGCGTGGGGCGGCCGGTGCGCCGGCGGGTGGGGACACGTTGGGTTCGGGGTGGGTCGGATGGCTCTGCGGGGCCCCGGTGGCGGTTAGCGTCGTCGGAGACAGCCGGCGAGCTCGGAGGACGCGGTGGCGGAGCGACAGGAGCGCACGGCACCCGATGCCGTGCTCACACGGATCGGGCAGGTCGTGATGCTGCACCACGCCGGGGACCGTGAGGAGGCCCGCCGTCGCCTGCTCGACCTGTGGGCCGAGCTGGGCGAACACGGCGAGCCGTTGCACCGCTGCACCCTGGCCCACTATCTGGCCGACACCCAGGACGACCCGTCCGACGAACTCGCCTGGGACCTGAGGGCGTTGTCGGCGGCGGACGAGGCCGAGGGAGCGGAGGGGCTGCGCGGCTTCTACCCCTCGCTGCATCTCAACCTCGCCGCCGACTACGTCAAGCTCGGCCGCGCCGAGGCCGCCCGCACCCATCTGCGCCGGGCCCGCGGCGCGGCCGCCGCCGCCCTCGGCGATGACGGTTACGGCGACGGGGTGCGGGCCGCGATCAGCCGCCTGGAGCTGCGGCTGGGCGAGGACGACACACCGGACGGCGACTCCTGGGGCCCACCACGGCAGCGGCCGAACTAGCGGCGGTCCGTTCGATCGCCGTTCACCGCGCCCTTGCCGGCGCCTCCTCAACGCCCGTACGTCTGCTCGCAGATCTGTGCCTGGGGGCTGTCCGAGGGCCAGCCGCCGTACTGTCTGCCGAGGGCGCACACGTCCGGGGTCTTCGGCACGGGCCCGGAGAGGCCGGGGAGGTCGGGCTGTGGGGTGCGGGCCCGTGGTGGGCGGGGATGCGGGGCGGCCGCCCGCGGGGCGGGGGACCGGTGGTGGGCCGGTGGCTGGGGCGCCGGGCTGTGGGCGGCGCTCGGTGTGGCCCGGGGGGCCGGGCGGGACGGGCCGACCATCTCCAGGGCCTCCTTGACCGGCGCCTGCACCACCCGGGGCTCGGCGGTGCCGTCCGGGCGGGGCACCGACGGCTGCGAGGGCGCCGCGCCGGGCGCCGCCGGACGCTGGACCGTCACGCAGCCCGCGAGGGCCGAGACGGTCACGGTGACCAGAAGCGCTGCGGTGGTGGTCGTTCGATGCACCCGCGCAACTCTGCTGGGTCCGCGCGGAGGTTGACACCGCCGACAGGAGTTTGGTGCCCCGCACGGGTGATCTCGTGCCCCGTACGGGGGACCGGCGGATGCGAGGCTGACGTCAGGCGCCGTCACGCCGTCGAGGCGCTCCCGGATCAGGTCGGCGTGGCCGTTGTGCCGGGCGTACTCCTCGATCATGTGGGTGTGGATCCAGCGCAGGCTGGGCTGCTTCCCGGTGCGGCGGTGGCGGCCCTTGGAGAGGTCGTCCAGGCCGAAGTCGGCCGCGTTGCGCCGGGCGGCCTCGATCTCGGCCTGCCAGCTCGCGTACGCCTCCTGCCAGGTGTCCGCCGCGCCGAAGTGGAACTCGCCGTCCGGCTCCTCGTCGCTCCAGTAGAGCGGGGGCGCCGCCTCGCCGGCGAGCACCCTGCGGTACCAGGACCGCTCCACGTCGGCCATGTGCCGCACCAGCCCCATGAGGGACAGCGGGGACGGCTCCACCGAGGCGATGGCGAGCTGGGCGTCGGTCAGACCCGCGCACTTCATCGCGAGGGTCTGCCGGTGGAACTCCAACCAGCCCTCCAGCATGGTGCGTTCGTCGGCGTCGAAGGCGGGTGAACGGCGTTCGGTCGTCATGCCGGGCATCCTCGCCCACCCGGGCCCGATCCCACCACGGATTATCGGCCCGTATGCTTCCCGACAGGCACGTAGGCAACCGCGAGAGGGAGCGTCAGTGAAGGTCGGCTGCATCGGACTCGGCGACATCGCGCGGAAGGCGTATCTGCCGGTGCTGGGCGCCCAGCCGGGCCTCGAACTCCATCTCCAGACCCGTAACCCGGCCACCCTCACCGAGGTCGCCGACAGCCTGCGGCTGCCCGCCGACCGCCGGCACGCGACCATCGAGGACCTCCTCGCCCAGGATCTCGACGCCGCCTTCGTGCACGCGGCCACGGTCGCCCACCCCGAGATCGTCTCCCGGCTCCTGGAGGCGGGCGTACCGACGTACGTCGACAAGCCCCTCGCCTACCGACTCGACGACTCCGCGCGCCTTGTGACGCTCGCCGAGGCGCGGAACGTGTCGCTGTCCGTCGGCTTCAACCGGCGCCACGCCCCCGGTTACGTCCAGTGCGCCGACCACCCGCGCGAGCTGATCCTGATGCAGAAGAACCGCGTCGGGCTGCCCGAGGAACCCCGCGTGATGATCCTCGACGACTTCATCCATGTCGTCGACACCCTGCGCTTCCTGGTCCCCGGCCCGGTCGACGACGTCACCGTCCGCGCCCGGGTCGCCGAGGGCCTGCTGCACCACGTGGTCCTGCAACTGTCCGGGGACGGCTTCACCGCGCTCGGTGTGATGAACCGGCTCAGCGGCTCGGCGGAGGAGATCCTGGAGGTCTCCGGTCAGGACACCAAGCGCCAGGTCCTCAACCTCGCCGAGGTCATCGACCACAAGGGGCAGCCGACGGTCCGGCGGCGCGGCGACTGGGTGCCGGTCGCCCGGCAGCGCGGCATCGAACAGGCCGTGCTCGGCTTCCTCGACGCCGTCCGTGCCGGCAAGGTGCTCAGCGCCCGGGACGCACTGGCGACTCATGAGCTGTGCGAGCAGGTGGTACGAGAGGTCCAGCGGTACCCCGGCGCAGCCTGACCGCCCGCAGCCGCAGGGCCTCGCTCACACAGAAGCCGGCCAGCACCAGCAGCGCGCCGTCCACCGTCCAGTCGCCGTACCGCACGAACGGCGTGACACCGCGGGCGATCGGCACCTCGTAGACCCGCGCCGTGCCGGCGTCCGTGCCCAGCCACGGGCCCAGCCGCTCCCCGCCCGGGCCGTACACCGCGGAGACGCCGGTCAGTGTGGCGTGGACCATGGTGCGGCCGGTCTCGGCGGCCCGCAGGGCGGCCAGCGAGGCATGCTGTTCGGGGGCCCAGCTGTGCTGGAACGACGAGGTCGACGTCTGGCCTATCAGCACCTCGGCGCCGTCCTGGGCGAGATGCCGGCTCATGTCGGGGAACGCGGTCTCGAAACAGACCATGGGCCCGACCCGCAGCCCGTGGCCGACGTTCATCACCACCTGCTCGGTGCCGCGGCGCCGGTCCTCGCCGGCCGCCTTGCCGACCGAGGTGGCCCAGCCGAGCAGCGAACGGGCCGGTATGTACTCGCCGAAGGGGACCAGTCGCATCTTGTCGTACCGGTCCCCGGTCGGGCCGTCCGCGCCCACCAGGAGGGAACTCTTGTATATACCGGGCCGGTCGGAGCGCCGGGCGTCCACGTTGACCAGGATGTCCGCGCCGGTCTCCCGGGAGAGGGCGGCGATCCGCCGGGCGAGATCGGGCCGGTCACCGAGGTCGTACCCGACGCTGCTCTCACCCCAGACGATCAGGTCGGGGCGCTGCCCGGCCAGTTGCCGGGTCAGCTGCTCCTCGCGGGCGAAACGCCGGTCGCCGCTGTCGGTGCCGTCGACGATGCCGGGCTGCACGAGGGCGATACGGACGTGACCGTCGACGTCCGGGCGCGGTGACCAGACCCAGGCGGCGGAGGTCGCCGCGGCCGTGGCCACCAGCGAGGCCACCGCCGGCATCCGCGCCTCGCGCACGGAGACCAGCACCGTCAGCGCCACGTTGACGGCCACCACCAGGAAGCTCAGCAGCCACACCCCGCCCACGGAGGCCAGCCGCAGCGCGGGCGTCACCTGCCACTGGGTGGCGCCGAGCATGCCCCACGGGCCGCCCAGCCCCTGCCAGGACCGCACCAGTTCCACCATCAGCCAGCCCGACGGCAGCACCAGCACCGCGATCGCGGCCCGCCCCGGTGACGGTGTCCCGCCCAGCAGCCGGCGCGTCACCAGGCCCCAGGGCGCCCAGAGCACGCTCAGCAGGCCGGCGATCAGGAAGATGAAGACGTGCAGGCTCGGCAGCAGCCAGTGGTGCACGGCGACCATGAACCCGAACCCGCCGCACCAGCCGTCGTACGCCGCCCGCCGCCCGGTCGGTGCCGAGCGCGCCAGGAGCAGCCAGGGGATCAGGGCGACATAGGCGAACCACCACAACGACGGTGCGGGAAAGGCCAGTACCGGCAGCGCGCCCGTGAGCGCCGCCACGCAGGAACGCCGCCAAGGGGAGGTGAGCCAGCGCTCGACGGTCCTCATGCGTCGCCTCCTGCCTGTCGGGGCCTTCCAGTGTGCGGGACCGGCGGGGATCTCCGACAGGGGGCATGGGCGCGAGGTCAGTCCGGTACGACCGCCGCGCGCTGGTCGCTCATCCTGCGCCACTTCTCCTCGACGACCACCTGACGCAGCCGCCAGCCGTCCCGGGTGCGCAGGAAGGCGAAGGCGTAGCGCCCGCCGCACACGAAGTCCGGGGCCGTGGAGGCGCCGTCGCCGCCGGCGAACCGCATGGGGTTGATGTAGTCGGCCTGGAGGTGGGCGGTGTCCCCGGCGTCGTGCTCCAGGATGCCGAACCGCACCTGACGGTTGACGATCAGATGCTGCCGCATCGAGAACAGTGTGAGGCTCTCCGAGAGCCACCCGGCCACCTGCCCGGCGTCCCCCTCGATCCCGCCGGCCGACCGGTAGTCGGCCCGCCCGTCCGCGGTGAACAGTCTGCGGTACGCCGTCCAGTCCCCGTCGTCGACGGCCACCGCGTAGTCGGTGACCAGTCCGTCCACGGCCAGCCGGTCCATCACGGTCGCGAGCTCCACGCGCTGCGTCATCGGCTCAGTGTTGGGCACGGGGCGACCACAGCCAAGGGGTGCGCGCGATATGCGGGTGATATTCGGCGATGTTCGAACCGAACCGGTCCCGGCCTCGGCCACCTGCACGACCAGCGGACCCGACGGGAACGCGAGTTCGACTAACTCCCCGGCCATTCCCGCGGAGCACAGCGGACGACCTCGCATCGAACACCGTCGGCCCGTACCGATTCCCTTGGGTGCGGTCGGCGGAGCCGGCTCCGCGGACCCGCTGTCGCCCGAGGAGTGGCCGCGCCCGGCGGCCGGCCGGGCACCTGTGTGTCTTGAGCCGCCGTAAGATCATCGCTCGGTCGGTCTCAGGAGGCTCGTATGGCACGTCCCGTCACGGTCGTCACCGGCGGGAGCCGCGGTATCGGCGCCGCGACCTGCCTGCGGCTCGCGGCCGATGGGCATGATCTCGTGATCGGGTACGTCCGGGACGCGGGCGCCGCCGAGGCGGTCGCGGAGGGGGTGCGCAAGGGCGGGGCGCGCTGTGCCGTCGTAGCGGTGGACACGGCCGTGGAAGCCGATGTGGAGCGGCTGTTCGACACGGCGGAACGGGAACTCGGTGCTGTCACCGGGCTGGTCAACAACGCTGCCGTGACCGGGCCGTTGGGGCGGCTCGCGGATACGGAGAGCGCCGACCTGCGGCGGGTCGTCGAGGTCAATCTGCTGGGTGCGCTGCTGTGTTCACGCCGGGCGGCCCGGCTGATGGCGGCGCGGGGGAACGGGGCGATCGTGAACGTGTCCTCGGCGGCGGCCACGCTCGGCAGTCCCGGCGAGTACGTCCACTACGCGGCGACGAAGGCGGCCGTCGACGCTCTGACGGTGGGTCTCGCCAAGGAGCTGGGACCGGACGGGGTGCGGGTCAACGCGGTCGCGCCCGGCGCCGTCGACACCGACATGCACGCGGCGATGGGCGACCCCGGCCGGGCCCGACGGATCGGCGCCGCGGTGCCGTTGGGGCGGCCTGGCCGGCCGGAGGAGATCGCCGCCGCCATCGCCTGGCTGCTGTCGCCGGAGGCCTCCTACACGACGGGTGCGGTGCTGCGGGTCTCCGGCGGACGCTGAACCCGGTCCCCGGTCAGGCCGCCTCGATGATCCGCCCGCGGATCGCCTCGGCCCACTCGACCACCAACAGCTCGTACTCCGCCCGTTCCTGTGCCGACAGGGTTCCGCCCGCACGCAGCCACAGGGCCCGGATGCGCTCGTTGACCTCGGCAGCAGACCGCGCGGAACCAGGGGTTCGGGAATCGGGGGACATACCGAACAGCGTAGGGGCAAGAACTGACCGTGCGCTACCAGGCGGCTACGCAGACCGTATGGGGTTGGTCACGGGCGATACGGCGGGCGGGGCGCCACGCCTTGGCATTTGCCGGGCGGGTGGTCGCGACACGGACACGGCGATACGCCCCTGCCCTGGCCTTCGCCCTCACCAAAGCCGGTACAGCGTTCCCAAACCCCGGAAAGGCGGCGGGCGTTGGGGGTTGGCCGAGATAAGCCACCACCCGCGCCCACCCCACGAACGACCGCCCCGCGCGCATGCCGCAGGAACCGAGCCGGCGCGCTCGCGCGGTAACCATCGCCCTCCCCGCGCCCGCGCCCTGCGGCGCGGCGATCGCCCTCACGCTCGCGCCTGTGGCGTGGCCATCGCCCTCCCCGCGCCCGCGCCTGCGGCGTAGCCATCGCCCCGACACCCGAGCCGTCGTCGGCCTCCTCCCCGCGGCTCCCGCCCGTGGGTGTCGCCCGCTCGTGCTCGGGCCGTGGGGCCGCTCTCGCGCCCCGCCGTGGTCGTCGTGTTCCGCGCCACCGTCGCAGTCGTCCCTGGGCGCTCATGCCATGGCCGTCGCCGACGCAAGCAACCCCAGTCTCTCGGCGCTGTCGGTGTCCGGGGCCGGGTGGTAGATGACGAGGGTCTGGCCGGTCGTGCCGGTGACGGTCAGGCGTTCGCGGTTCAGGTGCAGGCGGCCGACCTGGGGGTGGTCGATGCGTTTGGTCGCACCCTCGCAGGCGGCCACGTCGTGGCGGGCCCAGAGCCGGCTGAAGTCGGGGCTCGCGAGGGAGAGTTCGCCGACGAGGTCGATGACGCGGGGATCGTCCGCGTCGGTCCCGACGGAGCCGCGGAAACCGGCGATCATGCCGGCGCCCGCGTTCGCCCAGTCCGGATGGAGAGCCTGTTCGGCGGGGTCGAGGAAGGTGTCCCGCAGCCGGTTGGCGCCGACCGTGAGCCGCGGTGACAGCGCGGTCGCCAGGGCGTTCACGGCGAGCACGTCGAAGTAGCGGCCCTCGACGAGCGCGGGCAGCGGGAGGGCGGCGACCAGTTGGGCGATGCCGGGCGGAACCGTCTCCTTGCGACGGCGGCGCCGGTGCCGGCGGGGCTTTCCGGCGCCCAGGCTCAGCAGATAGGCCGTCGCGGCCTCGTCGAGGCGCAGCACCCGGGCGAGGGACTCCAGGACCTGTACCGAGGGGTTGCGGTCGCGGCCCTGTTCCAGGCGCAGGTAGTAGTCGGCGCTGATCCCGGCCAGCATCGCCACCTCCTCCCGGCGCAGGCCCGGCACCCGCCGCGTCCCGAGCACGGGGATGCCGGCCTGCTCGGGCGTGACGAGCTCACGGCGGGCACGTACGTACGCGCCGAGCAGGTTCGGTTCGTCCGTCATCCCGCCACGGTAATGCGGACCGCGTGACCCTGCCTGGTCCTGTCACCCCCAGGATCAGCGGGGCTCTGCCCCGGCCGGAGCGCGCGCGGAAGCGTGATCGGCGACCGTCACGGCCACAGTGAGGAGCGGGATCATGTCGACGTATCTACTGGTGCACGGGGCCTGGCACAGCGGAGAGTGCTGGCAGCGGGTCGTTCCCGAGCTGACGGCGGCCGGACACCGGGTGTTCGCGCCGTCGCTGACCGGACACGGCGGGAAAGCGCATCTGCTCGGCCCCGACGTCGGCCTCGACACCCACGTCGACGACGTCGTCGGGCTGATCACGGACCAGGACCTGAGCGATGTCGTACTCGTGGGACACAGCTACGCGGGACTGGTCGTCTCGTCCGTCGCCAACCAGGTCCCCGACCGCGTCGGGCACCTGGTGTACCTCGACGCGATGGTTCCGCAGGACGGTGAGAGCGCCGCCGACGTCCAGCCCGTGAGCCAGGTCCTGATCGACCGCGCTCTGGCCTCCGACAGCGGCTGGCGGGTCCCGCCGCTGCCCGAACTGCCGCCGCCGCACGGTCTGTTCGGGGTGACCGATGCCGCGGATGTGGCCTGGCTGCGCACGATGCTGACCGACGAGTCGGTGCGCTGCCTCCAGCAGCCGGTGCGGCTGGACAACCCGGCCGCAGGGACCGTCCCCCGGACCCACATCCACTGCGTGGCCGACGTACCGGAAGGCATCGTCCGCCGTCCGGTCCCCGCGACAGAGCAGGTGTGGCGACTGCCCACCGGCCACGACTGCATGATCACCATGCCGGCGGAACTCGCGGAACTCCTGCTCAAGCTCGGCTGATCCCAGGGGGAAACGCGCTGTGCCGGGGGCGGTGCGAGGCCGTAACCTCCCCGCATGACGGACCAGGACGAGCGCGCGGTACAGGCGGCCATCGACGGGGAGCTGCGGCTTCTCGATCCCGAGGTGCGCGCCTCCCCGGACCTCGTCCTGGAGCTTCTCGACCCGGAGTTCGCGGAGATCGGGGCGTCCGGCCGCCGCTGGGACATCGTGTCGGTCCTCACGGTGACCAGCGGCGGATCGGTGTCCCCTGACTCGCCGGTCCAGGTGAGCGAGATGTCGGGAACCGTGCTCGCACCGGGCGTCGTCCATCTGACGTACTTCGCGGACAACCAGGGACGCCGGGCCTGGCGCAGCTCCCTGTGGCGGCTGACGGAGACCGGCTGGCGGATGTACTTCCACCAGGGCACACTCGCCGCCTGACGAGGCGCCCGCCGAACCGCCGGTCGAGAACCGCCGGTCGAGAATCGCCGGTCGAGAATCGCCGGTCGAGAACCGCCGGTCGAGAACCGCCGGTCGAGATGGGCCGGACGAACGCCGCCCTCCGAGAACCGCCCTCCGGGAGCCGCCCACCGAGAGCCGTCCGCTGGGAACCGCCCACCGAGAGCCGCCCGCCGCGAACCGCCTGACGAGAGCCGCCCGGCGTGCTAGCCCGCCGACTCCGCCGCGTGCGGGCTCAGCACGTCCGCCGAGACCAGGGCGATGATCACGATGCCGAGGGCGATGCGGTACCAGACGAACGGCATGAAGCTCTTGTTGGAGATCCACTTCATGAACCACGCGATCACCGCGTACCCGGAGGCGAACGCGATCACCGTCGCGAACAGGGTCGGGCCCCAGGCCACATGCCCCTCGCTCACCGAGTCCTTGACCTCGAAGGCGCCGGAGGCCAGCACCGCCGGGATGGCGAGCAGGAAGGAGTACCGGGCCGCCGCCTCGCGCTTGTAGCCCATGAACAGGCCGCCGCTGATGGTGGCGCCGGAGCGGGAGACGCCCGGGATCAGGGCGCAGGCCTGGCAGAGGCCGTAGATCAGGCCGTCCCTCACGCTCAGGTTCTCCAGCGTCTTGCGCTGCTTCGGCGCCCGGTGCCGGCCGCCCGTCTCGTCGCGGGCGGCGAGCCGGTCGGCGATGCCGATGACGATGCCGACGACGATGAGCATGGTGGCCGTGATCCGCAGATCGCGGAACGGGCCCTCGATCTGGTCCTTGAGCGTCACACCCAGCAGGCCGATCGGGATCGAGCCGACGATCACCAGCCAGCCCATCTGGGCGTTGTGGTCCCGGCGCATCGCCTTGTCGGACAGCGACCGGAACCAGGCCGAGATGATCCGCCCGATGTCCTTGCGGAAGTAGATCAGCACCGCGGTCTCCGTGCCGATCTGGGTGATCGCGGTGAAGGCCGCGCCCGGGTCCTTCCAGCCGGAGAAGGCCGCGGTCAGCCGCAGATGCGCACTGGAGGAGACGGGCAGGAACTCGGTCAGCCCCTGGACGAGTCCGAGGATCAGCGATTCGAACCAAGACATGAAGGTACGGCGTCCCAGGGGTGAGAGAGGGCTGGCGGGTGCGCGGGCGCGCGTGATCATGCGGATGCAACGGCAGCGTAGCGGGCCTCGTCAACGACGCGGACACAGGGGTTCGGCGGGCGGACAGGGGCGAGGGGGTGTTGACCGGCCTGGGCACCGCCGCTTACGTTTCCCCATGAGAAAGCGCTTGCTGCCGCACATCGGGGTGCGTGTGCGGCGCACGTCGGGCGACGGTTCGCGCCCATCGTCGGTCCCCGCCCCCGAGGAGTGCTGATCACGTCCATGCCCCGCACGCCCCTTGCCTCCCCTCCCGCAGCCCCCTTCGCCGGTCGCCGCATCCGCGCCGCCGTCGTCGGCGCCGGCGCCATCGGGCGCGGCTCCCACCTGCCCGCGCTCGCCCAGCTGGCCGCGGAGGGCGAGACGGAGGTCGTCGCCGCCGTTGACATCGATGCCACGGCCGTCGAGGCGTTCCGCGCCGAGGCCGGCATCCCGCACGCCTACACCGACCTGGACCGGATGCTCGCCGAGCAGCGGCCCGACCTGGTCACCATCGGCACCCCGCCGACCCTGCACCGGGACCAGACGGTGGCCGCGCTGCGGGCCGGGGCCTGGGTGTGGTGCGAGAAGCCGCCGGTGCCGTCGCTCGCCGACTTCGACGCGGTCGAGGCCGAGGAGGGCACCGACGGCGGGCCGTACGCGTCCATCGTCTTCCAGCACCGGTTCGGCTCCGCCTCCACCCATGTGCGCAGGCTGCTGGCCGAGGGGGCGCTGGGACGCCCGCTGGTCGCCCACTGCCAGACCACCTGGTACCGGGACACCGCCTACTACGCCGTGCCCTGGCGCGGCCGCTGGGCGACCGAGGGCGGTGGCCCGGCGATGGGCCACGGCATCCACCAGATGGACCTGCTCCTCGACCTGCTCGGGCCGTGGCGCGAGGTGCGGGGCATGGCCGGCCGCCTCGTGCACGACGTGGAGACCGAGGACGTCTCCACCGCCCTGGTCCGGTTCGCGAACGGCGCCCTGGCGACCGTCGTCAACAGCGTGCTCAGCCCCGACGAGGTCAGCCGTATCCGCATCGACTGCGAGCGCGCCACCGTGGAACTGACCCACCTCTACGGCCACTCCAACGAGAACTGGCGTATCACCCCCGCACCGGGCGTCCCCGCCGACGAGGCGGCGGCCTGGCAGGACTTCGGCCCGGACGTGCCCAGCTCACACCTGGCCCAGCTGCGCGAGCTGATCGCCAGCATGCGTGCGGGGGAGCGGCCGCGCAGCAGCGGCGCGGACGGGCGCACCAGCCTGGAGCTGATCACCGCGCTGTACAAGTCGGCGTTCACCGACACCACCGTGCGTGCGGGCGAGATCGGTCCCGGTGATCCTTATTACACGGCCCTGCACGGAGGCGCCCAGGGCTGGGCTCCGGTCGAGCACGAGGAGGTGTCCGCGTGAGCGGCGAACTGCGGATCACGCACACCCACGGCGACCGGATCTCCGTGACCGAGCCGGTCACCGGGGTGCAGCTCTTCGCGTACGTCTACCGGCCCGAGGCGGCCTGGGAGGCACCCAAGCCCTATCTGCACCCGATCCGCACCCTCGCCGGGGACGTCGTCACCGACTACCGGCCCAACGACCACCGCTGGCACAAGGGCCTCTCCCTGACCGCCTCGCACCTGTCCGGCGCGAACCTGTGGGGCGGCAACTCCTATGTCCACGGCGAGGGCTACCTCGTCCTCCCGGAGCGCGTCGGTTCGATGCGGCACGTCGGCTTCGACGAGCTGTCCTCGGTGGACGGCCGGCTGGTCGTCGCGGAGCGGCTGACCTGGCACCCGTACGACGGGACGCTGTGGGCGCGGGAGACGCGGCGCATCGAGGTCCATGACGTCGATCCCGCATCCGGTGCCTGGGCGCTGACCTGGTCCAGTGCCGTCACCAACGTCCGTGACGAGCCGCTCCGGTTCGGCAGCCCGACCACCGCAGGACGCGAACAGGCCGGCTACACCGGCCTGTTCTGGCGCGGTCCGCGCGCCTTCCGGGACGGCCGGATCATCGGCCCCGAGGGCGAAGGCCCGGAGCTGATGGGGTCCCAGTCGTCCTGGCTGGCCCTGTCCGGCGAGCACGACGGCACCGACGGCCACGCCACCGTCGTCTTCCAACACGCCCCGGAGAACGACCACTCGGGCGCGGGCGGCAGCCACCCCGCGCACTGGTTCGTGCGCAACGACCCGTTCGCCGGCATCGCCCCCTCCTGGGCCTTCCACGACGAACTCGAACTGGCCCCGGGGGACACCCTCCGGCGCCGCTACCGGGTCGTGATCGCGAACGGCGCCTGGGAACGCGCGGACATCGCCAAGTACCTGGAGGCGCATCCGTGGTGAGCGGCGGGGACTCCGGGTTCGCGGGGCTGCCGGGCGGGGTGGCGGTCTCGCGCCTGTGCGTGTACGACTGGCCCGCCGCCGACGGTGTGCGCGGCGGGACTCCCCATCTGCACCTGGTCTGTTCGGAGGGGTACGTCGTCACCGGCGGCCGGGGTGCGGTACAGACACTCACCGCCTCCGGGTACCAGGTCACCCCTCTCACGCCCGGCACGGTCGCCTGGTTCACGCCGGGCACCGTGCACCGCCTCGTCAACGAGGACGACCTGCGCATCACCGTGCTGATGCAGAACAGCGGCCTCCCGGAGGCCGGCGACGCGGTGCTGACGCTGCCGCCGCGCTACCTGGCCGACCCGGAGACCTACGCCTCGGTGACCACCGTCCCCGCGGACGCGCCGGAGGCCGAGCGGGAGCGGATCGCCCGTGCCCGCCGTGACCTGGCCCTGGAGGGCTACCGCGCGCTGCGCGAGGCGACCGGTCCGGAGCCGCTGGCCGCCTTCCACCGGGCCGCCGCCGCCCTCGTACGACCCCGGCTCGCCGACTGGCGCGCCCGCTGGGAGCGCGGCGCCCGGGCGGCCGCCGCGGCCACGGGGGAGCAGCTCGACCGCCTCGAACGGGGCGATGCCGGCCACCTGGCCGACGCCGTCGTACAGGCAGAACAGCCCTGTGAGCAGGGGCGGTTCGGGATGTGTGGCCGGCTGGACGTGTACCGGCAGGGTCGGTAGCGCCGCAGAGCCGAAGGAGGGGCGGACGGTCGGGCGACCGTCCGCCCCTCAGCTGTGGGCGGACGCGCTCGGGATCGCCGCTCCAGGAGATGGTTGGAATTTCCTACTCACGGAGTTATGGTGAGTTTGGATTTCCTACTCACCGGTAATCGAGACGTTCAATCGAGGTCCCCGTGATGCGTGACGCAGTCATCGTCGAAGCCGTACGTACCCCCGTCGGGAAGGGCAAGCCGAACGGGTCCCTGGCGCACGTCCACCCCGTCGAGCTCCTCGCCCACACCCTGCGCACCCTCGTCGAGCGCTCCGGCGTCGACCCGGCCCTCATCGACGACGTGATCGGCGGCACCGTCGACCAGGTCGGTGAGCAGGCCATGAACACCACCCGGTACGCCGTGCTCTCGGCGGGCTTCCCGGAGACCGTCCCCGCGACCACCGTCGACCGCCAGTGCGGCTCCTCGCAGCAGGCCGTGCACTTCGCGGCGCAGGGGGTCATGTCGGGGGCCTACGACATCGTCGTGGCCTGCGGCGTCGAGTCGATGAGCCGGGTGCCGATGTGGTCCAACGTGCCGCCCGGCAAGGACCCCTTCGGTCCCGGAGTCGCCGCCCGCTACCCGGAGGGCCTGGTCCCGCAGGGCATCAGCGCGGAGCTGATCGCGGCGAAGTGGTCGATCAGCCGGGCGGAGATGGACGCGTTCGCCGTCTCCTCGCACCAGAAGGCCGCGGCCGCCTGGGAGGCGGGGCTGTTCGACGCCGAGGTGGCGGCGCTGGAGGGGGTCGGCCGGGACGAGTCCGTGCGGCCCGGCACCACCGCCGAGATCCTCGCCGGGCTCAAGCCCGCCTACTACGACCCCGGGTTCGCCGAGCGCTTCCCGGCGATCGACTGGAGCGTCACGGCGGGCAACGCCAGCCCGATCAACGACGGCGCCTCCGCCGTGCTGATCATGGCCGGCGAGACCGCCGAGCGGCTCGGGCTGCGGCCGCTGGCCCGCCTGCACGCGTTCGCCGTGACCGGCTCCGACCCGTTGCTGATGCTGACCGGCGTCATCCCGGCCACCGAGAAGGTGCTGCGCAGGGCCGGGCTGGAGCTCGGCGACATCGACCTCTTCGAGGTGAACGAGGCGTTCTCCAGCGTGGTGCTGGCCTGGCGTCAGGAGACCGGGGCGGATCTGGCCAAGGTCAACGTGCACGGTGGGGCCATCGCGCTGGGGCATCCGCTGGGGGCGAGCGGGACGCGGCTGACCACGACGCTGGTGCATGCCATGCGGGAGCGCGGCGCTCGCTTCGGCCTCCAGACCATGTGCGAGGCGGGTGGGCTGGCCAACGCGATGATTCTGGAAGCGGTGCGGTAGGGACTGTGCGCCCAATGGGGTGCCGCGTGGAGTCAATGGGCGGCTGCGGCGCCGTGGGGGCTTGGCGCGCGGCTCCCGCGCCCCTTACCGGGCGCTGTAGTTGCCGGACGTCTGGAGTTACGGGGCGCTAAGGCTTGGGGCGTAGGTGGTGGCGCTTCCTCCAGGCCACCACTGCTCCTGCCACCGCCGGTACGACGATGGCCGCCACCGAGATCAGGAACACCGGGGACGTCGGCGTCGAGGCCCGGGCGCCGGCCACCACGTACGCGGCGACGTTCGGGATCGAGCCCAGCCCCGTCGCCAGCAGGAACGGCGCGTAGCGCATCCGGGAGACGGATGCCGCGTAGTTCGCGGCCCAGAACGGGACGCCCGGGAACAGCCGTACCGCCAGCATCGAGCGGAAGCCGTGCTTGCTGAACTGGTTGTCCGCCGCCTTCAGCAGCCGGCCGCGCAGCAGCGGGCGCAGCGCGTCCTGGCCGAGGATGCGGCCGAGCGCGAAGGAGATCCAGGCCCCGAGCAGAGTGCCCGCCATGGCCGCGCCCATGCCGAGCGCCGAGCCGAACAGCGCGCCGGCCGCCAGGTTCAGGATCGGCCGCGGTACGAACGCCACCGTGATCAGGCCGTACGCCACGGCGAAGATCACCACCGCGGTGGCGCCCTCGACCTGGGGCGGCCAGCCCTGCTGCATCAGCTTCTGCGGCTCGAAGAGCAGCACCGACGACGCGGCCGCGGCCAGCAGGGCGACGAGCAGGGACAGCCGGGTCCACGGCGACAGCAGCACTCTCGTGCAGCGCGCGGTGAAGCTCACCGGACCGGACAGGGCAATGGTCAGCTCCTTGGCGGCGGCCGGGGGAACGGCCGTGGCGGTGCCAGAGCGGTTGGCATCGAGCATTCGGTGACACTAGCCGAAGCGGATGTGTGATCGCCGTATGGTTCCCGCCCCTTGGGCGGAACCGGCGCCGCGGAAAACCGTTCGACGTGCGGCGACGCATCGGCAATGATCTGCGTCATGTTCCGGTACGCCTTCCTCCTCGCAGCATCCGCAGCCGCGGATGCGCCGAAGGCTGCCGTGCCCGTTCTGTTGGCCGCCGCCGACGGCGCCCGAAGCTGACCCTCCCCGGATCGTCCGGCGGACCCCGTAGGGGGAGGGTCGGCGGTTCTCCGGGGTCCCCGCGTCTCGCGCTCACGAGACGCTTCACCGCAGTTCAGGCTTCGAGGTAGAGCCATGCCCAAGACGGCATACGTCCGCACCAAACCGCATCTCAACATCGGCACGATGGGCCACGTCGACCACGGCAAGACCACCCTGACCGCCGCCATCACCAAGGTCCTCGCCGAGCGCGGCACCGGCACCTTCGTGCCGTTCGACCGCATCGACCGAGCCCCGGAGGAGGCGGCCCGCGGCATCACCATCAACATCGCGCACGTCGAGTACGAGACCGACACCCGGCATTACGCCCACGTGGACATGCCGGGCCATGCCGACTACGTCAAGAACATGGTCACCGGGGCCGCCCAGCTGGACGGCGCGATCCTCGTGGTCTCCGCGCTCGACGGGATCATGCCGCAGACCGCCGAACACGTGCTGCTCGCCCGGCAGGTGGGCGTCGACCACATCGTGGTCGCGCTCAACAAGGCCGACGCGGGCGACGAGGAACTGACCGACCTCGTGGAGCTGGAGGTCCGTGAACTGCTCACCGCGCAGGGGTACGGCGGCGACGCGGTGCCCGTCGTACGGGTCTCCGGGCTCAAGGCCCTGGAGGGGGACCCGCGATGGACGGCGTCGATCGAGGCGCTGCTCGACGCGGTGGACACGTACGTGCCGATGCCGGAGCGGTATCTGGACGCGCCGTTCCTGCTGCCGGTGGAGAACGTGCTCACCATCACCGGGCGCGGGACCGTCGTGACCGGTGCCGTGGAGCGGGGGACCGTGCGGGTCGGCGACCGGATCGAGGTGCTCGGCGCGGACGTCGAGACCGTCGTCACCGGCCTGGAGACCTTCGGCAAGCCGATGGACGAGGCGCAGGCCGGGGACAACGTGGCGTTGCTGTTGCGCGGGGTGCCGCGGGACGCGGTGCGGCGCGGGCACGTGGTGGCGGCGCCGGGGAGTGTGGTGCCGGCGCGGCGGTTCTCGGCGCGGGTGTACGTGCTGTCGGGGCGCGAAGGGGGACGTACGACCCCTGTCTCGACGGGGTACCGCCCGCAGTTCTACATCCGTACGGCGGACGTGGTCGGGGACGTCGACCTCGGTGAGGCGGCGGTCGCCCGGCCCGGGGACACGGTGGAGATGACCGTGGAGCTGGGGCGGGAGGTGCCGCTGGAGGCGGGGTTGGGGTTCGCGATCCGTGAGGGTGGCCGGACCGTGGGGGCGGGGACCGTGACCTCGGTGGAGTGAGGCCGAGGCGGGTGGGGGACCGCGGGCCGGTGGGGGCCGGTCGCAGGCGGGACAATGATGGCGTGAACGAAGCCATACCCGTCGTCCGGGTCACCGATCACGGCACCGCCAAGCTCATGCCCGACGTCGACCGGGAGCGGGCCTGGCTGCTGACGGTCGACGGGGCGCCCCAGTCGTACGTCGATCTCGACGCCCCGACGCATCTGGAGTTCGAGTACGCCCGGCGGCTCGGGTACGTGCTGGACGCCGTGGCGGAGACCGGGGCGCCCCTGGACGTGCTGCATCTCGGCGGGGGCGCCCTCACACTGCCTCGGTACGTGGCGGCGACCCGGCCGGGGTCCCGGCAGGACGTCGTGGACGCCGACGGGGGTCTGCTGGACCTGGTCACCGAACATCTGCCGCTGCCGGACCGCACCGGGATCGCCCTGCACGCCGCCGACGCACGCGGCTGGCTGGAGGGCGCTCCCGGCGACTCGGCCGACGTGCTGATCGCCGATGTCTTCGGGGGGTCCCGGATCCCCGCGCATCTGACCTCGCTGGGCTATGCGCGGGAGGCCGAGCGGGTACTGCGGGACGACGGGGTCTACCTGGCCAACCTCGCGGACTCCGCGCCCTTCGACTTCCTGCGCTCCCAACTCGCCACGTTCGCGGCCGTGTTCGAGGAGCTGGCGGTCATCGCCGAGCCGGGGGTGCTGCGCGGGCGGCGGTTCGGGAACGCGGTGCTCATCGCCTCGCACCGGCCCGTCGACACCGCCGTGCTGGCCCGGCGCACGGCCGCCGACGTCTTTCCCGCACGCGTCGAACACGGGCCCGCGTTGCGGCGGTTCCTCGGCGGTGCCGGACCGGTCGGCGACGCGGACGCGGTGCCCTCACCCGAGCCCCCCGGCGGAACGTTCGGCATCGGGTGAGGCCGGCATCGAGCGGGCGGTGACCGGGACCGTGCGGCGGGTGAGGCTGCGGACGTCCGGCACCAGCAGGACCGCGGCGGTGACGGCGACGACCAGGCCCGCGCAGCCCCACAGCGCCGGACTCCGGCCGAAGGCGTCCTCCGCCGGGCCCGCCAGCGCGGTCGCCAGCGGCAGCAGGGAGACGGACCCGAACCAGTCGTACGCCGAGACCCGGGACAGCTTGTCCTCGGGTATCTCCTGGTGCAGCACCGTCATCCAGGAGACGCCGAAGACCTCGACCATGGTCCCGGAGACGAACATCACCACGTAGAGGATCCCCACCGGGACGGGCACCGCCAGCGCCGCCGAGGGCAGGGCCAGCGGGAAGATGCAGAGGGTGCCGACGAACAGCGGCCGGCGGGGTTTCCAACGGGTCATCAGCAGGGCGCCGGCCACCGTGCCCGCGCCGAAGGCGCCCAGTGCCAGGCCCCACGGGCCCGGTCCGCCCAGGCTGTCGCGGGCGACGAGCGGGCCGTAGACGGCGTCGGCGGCGCCCACCACCGCGTTCGCGATCGAGAACTGGACGACGATGCCCCACAGCCAGGGACGCCCTTTGACCTCCTGCCAGCCTTCCCTGAGGTCGGCCAGCAGCCCCTCGCCGGGCGCGCGCGGCGGGATATGGCCGACGTCGAGGAGCGAACGCAGCGCGCCGGCGACCGCGAACGCGGCCGCGTCCACCGCCAGTACCCAGCCCGGGCCCACCGCCGCCACCAGGGCACCGCCGAGCGCCGCGCCGCCCAGGGCCGCGCCCTGCATCGCGATCCGGAACACGGCGAAGGCGCGGCCCGCCTGCTCCCCGCTCACCGAGGACATCAGCATGCCCTCGGCCGCCGGGCTGAAGAACGCCTGGCCGGTACCGCCCAGCGCCGTGAGCAGCATCATCTGCCACAGCCGGGGGTCACCCGCGAGCACCAGGACGGCGAAGGTGCCCTGGGAGAGGAAGTTGAGGGCGTTGGCCGCGACCATCACCCGGTGGCGGGGGAACCGGTCCGCCACCGCGCCGCCGATGAGCAGGAACAGCACCAGCGGAAGGGTCCGGGCGGCGGCCACCAGGCCGACGTCCCCGCCGTCGCCGCCCGCGTCCAGCACCGCGAACGCGGCGGCGATCAGCGAGCCGTTGGCGCCCAGACTCGTCACGACCGCCGCCGCGGTCAGCAGACTGTAGTTGCGGCCCGCCCAGCCGGGTCTGCGCAGGCGGGCGGGGGCGCCGGGGGTGTCGGAGGCGGAGTTCACCGCCTGACTATCCCTGCCTGGGGTCCGGCTTGCCAAACCGCCTGGTGGGCGTCCGGCCCCCTGACCTGGTCAGCTCGCGGTCGGGGTGCCGTGCAGCCGTACCGTGCTGAGGATCTTCATGATCGTGGCCGTGGGGACCTCGCCCTTGACGCCCTTGGCGCCGTAGAAGTCCCAGGACACCAGGTCGCCGGCCGAGTTCTCGAAGCCGAACGTGATCGCCTTGCCGTCGCTCGCGCACTTGCCCTTCTGCGGGGTGTCCGCCGAACGCGCCCAGGCGTAGGCGCCCTTGAGGCCGGACGCGGTGGTGTAGGCGGTGGCCTTCTTGTCGTAGCCGATGGTCTTCTTGTCCGGCTGGGTGTAGCCGCCGTAGACCCACCAGGGGACTTCCCGGACGGCCGCGTCGCCGCCGCTCTTCGCGCCGCTCTCGCCCTTGGTGCCGACCCCCGCCAGGGAGGTGTCCTCGGTCCTGCCGTCCTTGTCGTCGTCGCTCGTGCACCACTTCGACTTGTACTGGGCGGCCCCCGACATGGTGATGATCGGCTTGCCGTCCTTGTCCTCGAAGCCGATGGACGTACCGGGGGTCAGCACCTCCCAGTCGGCCGGCACGTCGAAGGCGGTGCCCCACTTGGGGTTCACGACGGTCTTCCAGCCCGCGACCGTCGGCTTCTCGGTCTCGTCACCGCGCGGGTTGTCGTCCGTCGAGGCGGACGCGGAGACGGTCGGCGACGGTGTCGGCGACTGGGTCGCCCGCTGGTCCTTCCCGTTGTCCGCCTTGTCGTCCTTCTTGCCGCCGAGCACCAGGAACCCGGTCACCCCGGCCGCCACCACGACGGCCGCGGCCGCGATGATCGCGACCAGTTTCGTCCGGTTGCCTCCGCCCCCGCCCCCGCCCTGCGGTGCCTGCGGGCCGCCGGCCGGTCCCGGCGGACCCCACTGCGGCTGCTGCCCGTGGCCGCCCGGCGGCGGATACTGCTGGTATCCGGGCTGCTGGTACGGATTCGGCTGCTGGTAACCCGGTTGCTGATACGGGTTGTTCTGCGGGTACTGCTCGCCCCCTGGCGGCTGCTGTTCTGGCCACATGGCTCGTAACCCTAGTGCCGCCCGGGACGTCGTACACCCCTGGCGTCGGCGAACGCCACGCCGGCAGGTCGCCGCCACCATGACGACGATCTGCGCACCGGCACTGTTCAGACTCTGCTACCCGTGAGTAACATGGCTGTCATGAGCACAGACCAGATGTCGATCGGCGAGATGCTCGCCGCCACGGTCCCGATGGTGCGGACCCTCAACCTGGAGTACCTGGAGACCACTCCGGAGCGGGCCGTGCTGTCCCTTCCGGACCAGGGCGACTTCCACAACCACATCGGCGGGCCGCACGCGGGCGCGATGTTCACCCTCGCCGAGTCGGCCAGCGGCGCGATCGTCCTCGCCGCCTTCGGCGACCAGCTCTCCCGGGCCGTGCCGCTCGCCGTCAGCGCCGAGATCGCCTACAAGAAGGTGGCTCTCGGACCGGTCAGGGCGACCGCGACCCTGGGCCGCCCGATCGCCGACGTCGTCGCCGAACTCGACGAGGGCAAGCGTCCCGAGTTCCCGGTCGCCGTCGCCATCCAGCGCGAGGACGGCGCGGTGACCGGCGAGATGACCGTTGTCTGGACCCTCCGCCCCAACGCCTGAGCGATCGCGGACGCCCGCTCCGCCGAGACCGGGGCGGAGCGGGCGGGCCGCCCGGCGGTCGCGGCCGGCTACTCCTCGATGAAGGCGAGGATGTCGGGGTTGAGGACGTCCGGGTGCGTCGACAACATGCCGTGCGGGTAACCGTCGTAGCTCTTGAGCCGGCCGTTCTTGAGCAGCTCGGCGGACTTCGGGCCGGCGTCGGCGTACGGCACGACCTGGTCGCCGGTGCCGTGCATCACGAGCACCGGGACCTCGATCTTCTGAAGGTCCTCGGTGAAGTCGGTCTCGGAGAAGGCCTTGATGCACTCGTAGTGCGCGTTGGCGGCGCCTGTCATGCCCTGGAGCCACCAACGGTCGATCAGGGCCTGCGACTTCTCGACCCCGGGCTGGTCGAAGTTGTAGAACGGCCCCGACGGCACGTCGATGTAGAACTGGGCGCGGTTGGCGGCCAGCGCGGCGCGGAACCCGTCGAACACCTCGATGGGCAGGCCCTCGGGGTTGCTCTCCTTCTTGATCATGACCGGGGGGACGGCCGCGACGAGGACCGCCTTGGAGACCCGCCCCGGCTTGGCCCGCGCGACGTAGCGAGCGACCTCGCCGCCACCGGTGGAGTGGCCGATGTGCACCGCGTCCTTCAGGTCGAGGGCGTCGGTCAGCGCGACGACGTCGGCCGCGTAGGTGTCCATGTCGTGACCGGTGGCGGTCTGGCTCGAACGGCCGTGGCCGCGTCGGTCATGGGCGATGACGCGGTACCCCTTGGACAGGAAGTACAGCAACTGGTTGTCCCAGTCGTCGGCGCTCAGCGGCCAGCCGTGGTGGAAGACGATGGGCTTGCCGTCGCGGGGGCCCCAGTCCTTGTAGAAGATGGTGGTGCCGTCGGATGTGGTGACCGTGCTCATTGCTCATCCTTACGTGAGGCCGGCCGGACCGGCCGGATCGGACGCTCCTGGGTGGGCGCGGATCCCGCGGCCGAGAGACATGCGCCGGTTCCGAGATGCGTTGGCCGCCCGCCGCCTCATCGCAGGGACGAGGCTGCCGACTGGATCACTTTCGTCACGGCTGCCGGGTCCGACACCAGCGTGAGGTGCGAACCGCCGTTGTAGACGGTCACGTTGGCCTTCGCGCGGCGCGCCATCATCTTCTCCGAGTCGGGCGTGATGATCTGGTCGCCGGTGCTGATGAAGTACCAGGAGGGGATCGTCTTCCACGCCTGGTACTTGGACGGGGTGTTGAAGGCCACCGTGGTCGCGGCACGCTGAGTGGCCCACAGGTTGACCGCCTGGTCGTGGGGCAGACCGTTCGCGAACTTGCTGACGAACACGTTCTCCTTGAGGTACAGCGCGGACGCCTTGGACGGTGCGTTCGGATACGGCACGGCGTCGTACAGATCGGCCGGCTTCCCCTTGGTCAGGACGGAGGTCGGGCCGCTGAGCCGCGCCGTGGTCTCCCCGACCGCCGGTGCGGCGGCGTCGACGTAGACGAGGGCCTTGACGTTGGCGACTCCTTGGGCGGCGTTGGTGATCACCGAGCCGCCGTAGGAGTGCCCCACCAGGACGATCGGGCCCTTGATGCTCCTGAGGAAGTACTTGACGGTCTGCGCGTCGGTCGTCAGGTTCTCCAGCGGGTTGCCGATGGCGCGCACCGGGTAGCCCGCGCGGCGCAGGAGAGTGACCTCGCCGCTCCAGCTCGACGTGTCCGCCCACGCGCCGTGCACGAGGACGATCGTGGGTTTCGTCTGCCTGCCGGCCGTGGGGCCGGTGCTCGCCGTACCGCCCGGTGGGGCCGCGGCGACCATGCTGGTGACGGCGATCGTGACGGCCGTCAGAGTCATCGGGAGATTCCGCCGCCGTGCGGTGGACGCCATCGGAAGCCTCCTTGTTCCAGCTTCACCGGAGGGAACGCGTCCGGACAGGAAGGAAGGGCCGGGCACGCGGATCAGGGAACAAGCCCGCGGCACCGAGGGACACGCCCCTGGCTCTCCACAAGACGGTAGCGCCATGCCGTCGCATCAGCACCTGGGACCGGAACGCCCGGGCCGGAGCGCCGGAGAGGTCTCCTCGGATCAGCTGCCGGTCGGGATGCCCCCTGCGTCGATGACGTCGAGGATCGCCTCGGCGGTGAAGCGGGGGCCACTGAAGTCGCCCTCGGGGACCGTGCGCGTCGGCTTCCCCCCTCTCGCGTGGCCCGCTCAGGCGGCCCGGTCGGAGTGCCGTGCGGTCTCCTCGGCTGTCAGGCCCGCCACGAACTCCTGCAACCACGCCGTGAACTCGGGGCCCAGATCCGGGCGTTGGCAGGAGAGCCGGACCACAGTACGCAGATAGTCGGCCTTGTCTCCGGTGTCGTAGCGCAGTCCGTCGAAGACGACTCCGTGCACCGTGCCGCCCGCGGCCAGCTCCTGCAGCGCGTCGGTCAGCTGGATCTCACCGCCCCGGCCGGGCGCGGTCCGCTCCAGGACGCCGAACACCTCAGGGGCCAGGACATAGCGGCCGATGACCGCGTAGTTGCTGGGCGCGTTCTCCGGGGACGGCTTCTCCACCAGACCGGTCACCCGCACCAGGCCCGCCTCGCCGGTGTGCTCGACGGCGGCGCACCCGTAGAGGTGAACCTGTGACGGGTCGACCTCCATCAGCGCCACCACACTGCCCTCGAAGCGGTCGCGGACCTCGAGCATCCGGCTGAGCAGGGTCTCGCGCGCATCGATCAGGTCGTCACCGAGGAGCACCGCGAACGGCTGGTCGCCCACGTGGTGCTTGGCGCACAGCACCGCGTGGCCGAGGCCGAGCGGGTCGCCCTGACGGATGTGGTGGATGTCGGCGAGCCGTGCGGGATCGCGTACGGCGTCCAGGCGCACGGTGTCGCCCTTGGCGGCCAGCGCCTGCTCCAGCTCGAAGGCGTTGTCGAAGTGGTCCTCGATGGCCCGCTTGTGCCGGCCGGTCACCATGAGGATGTCGTCGAGTCCGGCCTTGGCCGCCTCCTCGACGACGTACTGGATCGCCGGCTTGTCGACGACCGGCAGCATCTCCTTCGGGGTCGCCTTGGTGGCGGGCAGGAACCGGGTGCCGAGTCCGGCGGCCGGGACGACGGCCTTGCGCACCGACCGGGGGGACGTGTCGGCGGCTGGGGTGTGGGGGGCGGTCATGCGGCACATGCTGGCGCACCGGGATGAGAGCGGGCCGAGAGAAACGTGGGAGACGGCTGTGGAAGGCCGCGTTCCGCCCTCCGTGACTTCAGCCGTGCGGTAGTTGAAGGTTTCGTGTGCCGCCGGACCCGCGGCACACACAAGTCGAACCTGTGCGCCCGCTGAATGCGGGCCGGTCATGGATACCGCCGGTAACTTATCTGAATTCGCCGAACTTTGAACTTGGGTCATCTCAACTTCTTGTTTCCTATGAGGCCCGTGTGCGAAGGTGAGCCTCCCCGCGGGAGGGTCCAGAGGCCGGTATGGCCGTTAGTCCGGTCCTTATGGTCTCCAAAAGGTACGCACCAATCAGGCACTGCATTCCGTCAGGGCGCCATTTCGCATGCCGTCCTGCGGCTCGGAAGGAAATGGTTCAGTGCAATCCCCCCACCCCCCACGCCCGCCTTACCCGCCGCACCCCGGTTCGACCCCAGGGGAGTCCGACCGCAATCTCATCGCCGAGCTCACCGGAACCCCTGCGGCCAGGCACCATGCCGTCGCCCTGCTGCTCACCCGCCACTGGCGCGCCACCTGCGACTACGCGGCCGTCTGCCTCGCCTCCGCCACGCCCGCCGCGCAGTTGGTTGCCAGCGCCGCCTTCGAGCGGGTGCTCGGCCGGCTGGCCGGCGGCGCGGTCGGCGGCGCCCTGCGTCCGCGGCTCCTCGTGGCCGTACGGGAGACGGTCCGCGCCTGGGCCGCCGACGAGGCCATTTCCGTGGTCGTACCGGAACTGCGCAAAACCACCGGCGGTCGCGGACTCAGTGCCGCGAGACCGGGCACCCCCGAAAGACGGCAACTCGCAGAACGCGCTTTCCAGGCTCTTCCCGCCGCCTCGCAGTGCCTCCTCTGGCACACCGAGGTCGAAGCCGAACCCATAAACATACCCGCCGGTCTGTTGGGTGTCGACACCTCGACCGCCACGGCCGCCCTCGACCAGGCCCGTGAACAATTCCGGGTCGGCCTGGTACGCGCCCACCGGGAACTCGCGCCTTCGAACGAATGCCGTTTCTACAACCGACTCCTCGACGTCCCCATTCGCCGGGGCGGCTCTCTGCTCCCCGATGTGCAACAGCACCTCACGGTGTGCCGGTTCTGCAGGCACGCGGCCGAACAGCTCAGCCATTTCGACGGCGGCCTCGAGGTCCTGCTCGCCGAGACCGTGCTCGGCTGGGGCGCCCGCCGCTATCTCGACGCGCGGTCCGGCCACGGCGCTGTCGAGGCCGGACCGACCGACACCGAACCCGCGCCCACCGCGGTGCCCGGCGGCCGGCACCGCACGGTGTCCGAGGGCGGCAGGCGCAAGGCCCTGCTGGCCGGCGCCGGTCTGGTCTCCCTCGCGCTGCTCGCCACCGTGCTCGTGGCCAAGAGCTGGTCCGACGACAACGGTGTCCCGCACCCCGGCACCACCACCTGGGGCGCCCCCGGCTCCAGCACCAGCCGGCCCGGCCCGGACGGGAAACCGCCCACCGCCACCTCCCCGTCCCCGGCGTCCTTGGGCGAGCCCGTCGAGATCGCCCACGGCAGACTGCGCAGCCTCGGCTCCGGGCTCTGCCTGGACGTGCGCGGCGGCCGGGTGCGGGTGGGCGCCGACCTGCGGCTCGGCAAGTGCGCGGACGCCGGGTCGCAGCAGTGGTCGTACCAGGACGACGGCATGCTGCGCAGCGCACTCGACCCCAGCCTCTGCCTCGCCGCCGACCCGGACGCGCACAGTGTCGTGGTCGCCGGGTGTCTGGTGCACGCGGGCGAGGTGTCGTACGACCTGACGGTGCGCGGTGAGCTCCTGCTGCGCTGGGACAAGGACCTCGCGCTGGCCGTGAACGGCACGAACGTGGTCGTGGCCCGGCGCAGCGGATCGTTCCAGCAGCGCTGGGAGCTGGCGTCGGGCGGCGGGGGCGAACCGGTGACGCGGGACGCCACACACTCCGCGTCACCCGGACCGAAGAAGGGCGAGGGGTCGGAGCTCCCCGCGCCCCCGCCGGATCCGGAGACTCCGCCGCAGGCGCCCGGGAGTCCGCAGGACCCGTACAGCACACGGATCGCGCAGGTCGGCACCCATGACGGTCCCGCCCCGGCCGTGCCGCCCGGCCCGCAGGAGCAGCCCGAGCCCGTCGCAACGCTCGCCGGAACCGTCGGCGACGTCCTGGAGGCCGTACCGGCCACGGTGACGGGTGTGGTGAGCGGGGTGGGAAGCCTGCTCGGCTAGCCGGCCGGTGGGGACCACACGCTGAAGCGGTGGAGGTCCGGTTCCCGCGTGTGGAGCGGCGGAGGGTCACGGTGTGGCGTGGCCCTCCGTTTTCGGTTCCTGTCGGCGCCGGGCCGTTTTCTGTTCAGGTCGTTGACACGAGTCACCACCGGATCTAGGTTTCCGTGGCGCCGATGGTGCGGCTGACGGGTCGTCAAGGTCGTGTGAGGCGAGGTGGGTTCACATGCCGAAGGCGGACCGGTCAACCGAGCGCTCCTGCGTGGTTCACACCGTCGTGCCCGCACACCGAAGGAGTGACGGCTCATGTCCGAAACCGTCTCCCGACGATCCGCCCTGCGCCTGACGGCCGGCGCCATCACGGTCGCCGCCGCGGCCACCGGCGGACTCGTCCCGCTCCCGGCCGCCGCGGCGGCCGGGAGGCCCGAGGCCGGGGCCGGCCCCCGGGTCGAGCGGCTGATCGCCAGACTCACGCTGGACGAGAAGATCTCCCTGCTGCACGGGACCACCGACCCCGGCTCGCTCGGCCAGGCCGGCTATGTACCCGGCGTCCCCCGGCTGGGCATCCCGCCCCTCAGACTCGCCGACGGGCCGGCCGGCGTCCGTATCACCGCACACGCCACCGCGCTGCCCGCCCCCGTGCTGCTCGCCTCCGCCTTCGACCCCGAACTGGCCCGCCGCTACGGCCAGGTGATCGGCCGCGAGGGCCGCGCCCTCGGCCAGGACGTGCTGCTCTCCCCGATGGTCAACCTCATCCGCACTCCCTACGCGGGCCGCAACTTCGAGACCTTCAGCGAGGACCCGCTGCTCGCCTCCGACCTGGTCGCCGCCGAGATCGGCGGTATCCAGGGCGAGGGCCTGATCGCGACCGTCAAGCATTTCGCCCTCAACAACCAGGAAAAGGACCGCAACACGATCGACGTGCACGCCGGCGAACAGACCATGCACGAGATGGAACTGCGCGGCTTCGAGGCCGCGGTGGAGGCCGGTACCGGCGCCGTCATGGGTGCCTACAACAAGGTCAACTCCACCTTCGCCTGCGAGAACAAGGAGCTTCTCA
Source organism: Streptomyces sp. NPDC026538 (assembly GCF_055567535.1). Taxonomy (NCBI): domain Bacteria; kingdom Bacillati; phylum Actinomycetota; class Actinomycetes; order Kitasatosporales; family Streptomycetaceae; genus Streptomyces; species Streptomyces sp. NPDC026538. The sequence goes on along the minus strand of NZ_JBVHQG010000012.1, from coordinate 234,108 downwards.
CCGACATCCTGCGCGACCGGTGGGGCTTTGGCGGCTGGGTGATGACCGACTGGTTCGCCGCGCACAGCACGGTCGCCGCCATCACCGCCGGCCTCGACATGGAGATGCCCGACGGGACGCACTTCGGGACGGCCCTCAAGTCGGCGGTGAAGAACGCGAGCGTGGCCGAGAAGTACGTCGACCGGGCGGTACGGCGGATCCTCTCGGTGATGGACCGCTTCGGCCTCCTCGACGGCAGCGCACCGCCGCGCCCCGGCCGCGACGCGGCGGCGGGCGCGGCCGTGGCCCGGGAGGTCGCCGAGGCGGGCGCGACCCTGCTGCGCAACGAGCGCCGCACGCTGCCGCTGGACGCCGGCGGCATCGCGGTGATCGGACCGACCGGCAGCCTGCCCTTCGTCAGCGGCGGCGGCAGCGCCCACGTCATTCCCGACCACGCCGACAGCCCGCTCGACGCCATCAGGGCCCGCGCGCACGGCACGGTCACCTACTCGCTCGGCGAGGACCTCTTCGGCAAGGCGCTGACCGCGGCCTCCCTCAGCCCCGCCTTCGACAGCGAGGGGCAGCGGGTCGCCGCCGGGAAGAGCTGGGAGTACGACGGCACGCTCACCGTGGCCGAGACCGACGAGTGGACTCTCGTCCTGCACTTCTCGTCCGCGGCCGCCGCCCGCCCCACGGTCCTGCTGGACGGCGAGGACCTGTTCCCCATCGCGCCCGGCTACGGCGAGTACTTCTCCGGCGGGCTGGTGGCCGTCGCCCCCGACGGCCTCGGCGTCCGCCGTGCCACGCTCCGACTCGCCAAGGGCGTGCACAAGTTGAAGATCACGGCGGTCGGAGGCGACTTGGGTCTGCTGTTCCGGCTGCGCCGGATCACCGGAGCCACCCGGGCCCAGGACGTCGCCGAGGCCGTGAGCGCGGCCCGCGCCGCACGCCATGCCGTGCTGTTCGCCTACGAGGACGCGACCGAGGGCCTCGACCGCACGACCCTCGCCCTGCCCGGCCATCAGGAGCAGCTGATCCGGGCGGTGACGGCGGCCAACCCGCGCACCACCGTCGTCCTCAACACCTCGTCGTCCACCTCCATGCCATGGCTCGCGGGCACCGGAGCCGTGCTCCAGATGTACTACCCAGGCCAGGAGGGCGCGGCCGCGACCGCCGCCGTCCTCTTCGGTGACAGTGACCCCGGCGGGCGCCTCACCCAGTCCTTCCCGGTCGACGACGAACACCACCCGGTCGCGGGGAATCCGCGCCGCTACCCCGGCGTCGGCGGCATCGAGGAGTACTCGGAGGGCATCCACGTCGGCTACCGCTGGTACGACGCGCAGGACGTGCGGCCCCTCTTCCCCTTCGGGCACGGGCTGTCGTACACCTCCTTCGCCTACTCCGACGCGCACGCGCGCTGGACGCGCGGCGGTCTGGAGGTGACGTTCAGCGTGCGCAACACCGGGCGCAGGACGGGGGTGGAGGTGCCACAGGTGTACGTCGGACGCTCGCCCGACCTCCGACTCGACCAGGCGGTACGGGTGTTGGGCGGATTCCGGCGGCTGTTCCTGCGGGCGGGGGAGCGGCGGCGGGTCACCGTGCGGGTCGCCGCGCGCACCCTGTCGTCGTGGGACGCGCGTCGCCGTCGCTGGACCCTCGGCACCGGGCGGCGCAGCGTCTGGGTGGGTGCCTCGTCGGGCGACCTGAAGCTGCGCACCAGCACGCGGGTGAGCGGCTGAGATCACTGAATCCATGTCAATGGGCGGTCGGCGAGCGAAGGCTCTCCGGCCGCTTTACTTCAAGGGTTTACAAGGATTTTCCCCGTCGCGTGTTTCATGTGAAGCAATACGCTTGACGGCAGGTTTTTGTCAGGCTTGGGTCAGGGTTGGTGCAGGCTTCGTGCAGGGGTGGTCGACACGCGTTTCCGGTGTGCCACGATCGAGCCAGCGGACCGAAGTCATCCGGAATTTACAGAGCTCGGCGCGGCCGCACGGGGTGTTGCGCCGGGGTGAGTGCCGGGTGAATGGCCCGGGTGCTTTGACGGTCTTGTGACGGTGTGACGCCGGTGCTCCACCGGTTCGGAGGCCGTTCCGGCGCAGTGGATTGCTCGGATTTTCGGCTCTTGCGGTGAATTCCCCCGACTGGCCGAATCAATGCCACCGCTCGTGATAGGGCCGTTCCGTTATTGACCCGCGAGTAATGAACTCGCTAGTTTCCGGGGGCCTCACCCCGAGCTTTCCGCCGCACACATCCCCCACCGTGCTGTCCTCCCGATTATTCGGAGCATCATGACGTCCCCTGTGCGTGCCGTCGACCTGATCATGTGCATCACCCCTTTCGGAGAACCCGACGCCCGGCTCGCCGCAGCGGTCTGTGCCGCCGGTGGACTCGGCGTGCTGGACCTGGGGCGCGGTGACCGAAGAACCCGGGAGGCGCTGGCCCGGCTGAGACGGGCGGCGCCGGCCCCCTACGGCGTGCGGGTCGCCCCCGGCTGCGCGCTCACCCCGGAGGATCTCGACCAGACTCCCGACACGGTGGTCCTGGCCGTCGGCGCACCCTGGACCGTCGATCAACTCAACTCCCGCAGCCGGGTGTTGGCCGAGGTGACCGATCTGACCGGGGCCCGCGAGGCAGTCGCGTCCGGAGTGCACGGGCTGATCGCCCGGGGCGCCGAGAGCGGCGGCCGGACCGGCGGTCTCAGTACCTTCGTCCTGCTCCAACAGCTGCTCGACACCCCCGAGTTGGAAGTACCGGTGTGGGCCTGCGGAGGCATCGGGCCGCGTACCGCGGCGGCCGCGGTGGCCGGCGGCGCGGCCGGAGTCGTCCTGGACAGCCAGCTGGCGCTGCTCGCCGAGTCCCGGCTGCCCGAGGCGACGGCGGCCGTACTGCGCTCCCTGGACGGCTCCGAGACGGCCGTCGTCTCCGGCCACCGGGTACTGCACCGGCGCGGTCCGGACGCCGTGCGCCCGCCCGCCGACGACCCGGCCGCGGTCGGCGCGCTGCTGGGCGCCGAGGACCTGCGCACCCAGCTGCTGCCGGTGGGACAGGACGGCTTCCTCGCCGCCCGGTTCGCCGAGCGCTGGGGCGATGCGCGGCGGACCGTACGGGAGCTGACGGCGGCGATCCGGGCGGGCGGCGCCGTTGCCCCGGACGCGTTACGCCCCGTCACCTCCGCCATGAGCCGCGCCCTGGGCACCCGGCTGCCCGTCGCCCAGGGCCCGATGACCCGGGTCAGTGACCGGGCCGCCTTCGCCGCGGCCGTCGCCGCCGACGGGGCGCTGCCCTTCCTGGCGCTGGCCCTCGCCGACGGTGCCCGCACCCGGGAGATGCTCACCGAGGCCAAGGCCGCCCTGGACGGCCGGCCCTGGGGCGTCGGCGTGCTCGGCTTCGCCCCCGAGGAACTCAGGAACGCCCAGCTCGACGCCGTACGGGAGTTGCGGCCCAGCCATGCGATCATCGCGGGCGGCCGACCCGCCCAGGCGGAGGCACTGGAGCGGGCCGGGATCAGCACCTTCCTCCATGTGCCCTCGCCCGGGCTGCTCCGGCAGTTCCTGGAGGCCGGGGCCCGCAGGTTCGTGTTCGAGGGCTCCGAGTGCGGCGGCCACGTCGGACCGCGCGCGAGCTTCCCGCTCTGGGAGGCCCAACTCGCCGTGCTGGAGGACTTCCCGCAGGCCGAGGGCCTGGAGGTGCTCTTCGCGGGTGGCATCCACGACGAACGCTCCGCGGCGATGGTCGCCGCGCTCGCCGCGCCACTGACCGCCCGGGGCGCCGCCGTCGGCCTGCTGATGGGCACCGCCTACCTCTTCACCGAGGAGGCCGTGGACCGGGGCGCGATCCAGCCCCTCTTCCAGCGTCAGGTCAGGGCCGCCGCCTCGACCGCCCTCCTGGAGACCGCACCCGGCCACGCCACCCGCTGCGTGCCCAGCCCCTTCACCCTCGACTACCACCGGCGCGAGGCGGAACTGCTGGCGAACGGGGTGCCGGACCGGCAGCTGTGGGAGGAGCTGGAGCGGCTCAACGTCGGCCGGCTGCGCATCGCCAGCAAGGGCGTCGACCGCGCGGACGGCGGCGAGCTGGCCCCGGTGGACGAGCAACGGCAACTCAACGAGGGGATGTTCATGGCCGGGGAGGTCGCCGTACTGCGCTCGGCGACGACCACCGTGGCCGCCCTGCACCACGCCGTGACCGACGGCGCCGCCGACTTCCTGGCCCGGCGGCGGCCGGCACCCGAACAGCGCCCGGAGCCGCCCGCCCCCGCCCCGCTCGACGTCGCGATCGTCGGCATGGCCGGGATGTTCCCGCACGCCCCCGACCTGGCCACCTTCTGGGCCAACGTGGTCGCCGGACACGACGCGGTCACCGAGGTCCCGCCCGAGCGCTGGGACCCGGCCGTCCACCACGCCGACGGCACCACCACCTCCAAGTGGGGCGGCTTCCTGCCCGCCATCCCCTTCGACCCGTTGAGCTACGGCATCCCGCCCGCCTCCCTCGGCCACATCGAACCGGTCCAGCTGCTCGCCCTGGAGGCCGCCCGACGCGCCCTGGACGACGCCGGATACGGCACCCGGGGACGCGAGTTCGACCGCTCGCGCACCTCCGTGGTCTTCGGCGCCGAGGCCGGCAGCGACCTCTCCAACGCGGCCACCCTGCGCGCCGTACTGCCCTCGTACCACGGCAAGGTCCCCGACGGCCTCGAAGAGCAGCTGCCGCGGCTCACCGAGGACTCCTTCCCGGGCATGCTCGCCAACGTCATCTCCGGGCGGATCGCCAACCGCCTCGACCTGGGCGGCGCCAACTACACCGTGGACGCCGCCTGCGCCTCCTCACTTGCCGCCGTCGACGTCGCCTGCAAGGAACTCACCGCCGGCACCAGCGACGTCGTCCTGTGCGGCGGCGCCGACCTGCACAACGGCATCAACGACTACGTCCTGTTCTCCTCGGTGCACGCCCTCTCGCCGACCGGCCGTTCCCGTGCCTTCGACGGCTCCGCCGACGGCATCGCGCTCGGCGAGGGCGTGGCCTGCGTCGTCCTCAAGCGGCTGGCCGACGCCGAGCGCGACGGGGACCGCATCTACGGTGTGATCAAGGGACTCGGCTCGTCGAGCGACGGCCGCTCCCTGGGCCTGACCGCACCACGACCCGAGGGGCAACGAGCCGCGCTGCTCCGCGCCTACCGCAACGCCGGTGTCTCCCCGGCGCAGGTCGGCCTGGTGGAGGCGCACGGCACCGGCACCGTCGTCGGCGACCGCACCGAACTCACCATCCTCAGCGAGGTGTTCGCGGAGGCCGGCGCGGAGAACGGCGGTTGTGCGCTCGGCTCGGTCAAGTCCCAGATCGGGCACACCAAGTGCGCCGCCGGACTCGCCGGGCTGATCAAGACCACCCTCGCCCTGCACACCGGGGTCAAGCCGCCCACCCTGCATCTGGACCGGCCCAACCCCGCTTGGAAGGAGGAGGACAGCCCGTTCGCCTTCCACACCGAGGCCCGGCCGTGGGCCACTCCCGCCGCCGAACGGCTCGCCGGAGTCAGCGCTTTCGGCTTCGGCGGCACCAACTTCCACGTGGTGCTGAGTGCCTACGACAGCGTCGTACCGCCGGAGCAGGGGCTGGACCTCTGGCCCGCCGAGCTGTTCCTGTTCCGCGGACGGGACGAGAAGGCCGCCCACCGGGGTGCCGAGGAGATCCTGCGGGCCGCCGAGACGGGGTCGTGGCGGCTGCGTGACCTGGCGCTCGCCGCCGCCCGCCGCTCGGACGCCTCGCACGAGCCGGTGCGGGCCGCGGTGGTGGCGCGTGACCCGGACGAACTGGCCGGGCAGCTGCGGCGGATCCTCGCGGGGGAGCACGATCCGGCCGCCGGCATCCACCTGGTCGACCCGACGGCCGACACCGACGCCAAGGTCGCGTTCCTCTTCCCCGGCCAGGGCAGCCAGCGCCCCGGCATGCTCGCCGACCTCCTGGTCGCCTTCCCCGAGTTGCAGCACTACCTCCAGCTCGGCCGCGCCCACGCCGGCCCCCTCTACCCGCCGACCGCCTTCGACGACGCCACCCGTGAGCGCCAGCGGGCCGCCCTCACCGACACCCGGGCCGCCCAGCCCGCCCTCGGCATCACCGGCCTCGCCGCCCACGCCCTGCTGACGGCGGCCGGGGTCCGCCCCGACATGGCCGCCGGACACAGCTACGGCGAACTCGTCGCCCTCAGCGCGGCCGGCGCCCTCACCCCCGAGACCCTCCTGGAGCTCAGCGCCGAACGCGCCGCCGCGATCCTGGCCGCCGCGGGCGACGAACCGGGCACCATGGCCGCCGTGTCCGGCCCGGCCGAGGACGTCGAGCGCGCGCTGCGTACCGCCGGCGTCCCGGACTCGGTCGTGGTCGCCAACCGCAACTCGCCCAAGCAGAGCGTGATTTCCGGCCCGACGGCAGAAGTGACCGAAGCCGTGAGGCGGTTGCGCGAGGGCGGGCTCGGCGCCAAGCGGATCCCGGTGGCCTGCGCCTTCCACAGCCCGGTGGTCGCAGGTGCCGGGGACCGGTTCGCGGAGGTGCTCGCGGAGACGGCCGTACGACCGCCCGAGTTCCCGGTGTGGTCCAACCGCACGGCGGCCCCCTACCCGCCCGAGCCCGCTGCCGTACGCGCCGAACTCGCCGCCCAGATCGGCTCCCCCGTCGCCTTCGCCGCCCAGATCGAGGCGATGTACGAGGCCGGGGCCCGGGTCTTCGTCGAGGCCGGGCCCGGCACCGTCCTCACCCGGCTCGTCGGGCAGATCCTCGGCGACCGCCCGCACACCACCGTGGCCTGCGAACCCCGTGCCGACAGCGGACTGCGCGGCTGGCTCGACGCTCTCGCCCGGCTGGCCGTGGCCGGGGCACCGGTACGCACCGCCTGGCTGCTGCGCGGCCGTGACGCCGTGGACGCGGTCCGCACCCCGGTGCCCCGGCGGCCCGGCTGGACGGTCGACGGACACCTCGTGCGCACCGCCGCCGGAGACCTCCTGCCCGGTGCCCTCGCACCGGCCCGACGAGTCGTGGAGACGACTGTGACGACGAACCAGCCGCACGGTGACCCGGCCGACCGGGACGCGCTGATCTCCGAATTCCTGCGCACCAGCCGGGAGATGATCGCCGCCCAGCGCGATGTGCTGCTCACCTACTTCGGAGCGACACCGGGGGCGGTGCCCGCCGCGCCGGTGTCACCGCAGCAGCTCGCCCCCGCCCTTGCGCCCGCTCTCGCCCCCGCCGGCATCGTCGTACCCGGGCCGGAGCCGGTGGCCGGGCCGGCCGCGCCCGCCGTGGAGCCGGCCGCGCGGACCGACGTCGAGCGGGTCGTCCTGGAGATCATCAGCGAGCGCACCGGCTACCCCGTCGACATGATCGAGCCCGACCTCGATCTGGAGGCGGACCTGAGCATCGACTCCATCAAACGGGCCGAGATCGCGGGGGAGCTGGCGAAGCGGCTCGGCATCGCGGGCGGGGCGGAGACCCTGGACGACGCCGAGCTGGAGGAACTGGCCAAGGCGCGGACCGCCGCGGCCGTCACCGGATGGCTGCGGGCCCGGGTCGACACCGGCGGCCGGCAGGAGGAGACGGCCACGGCCACCACCGGCGGCACCACCGAGCCGACGGGCGCCCCGGCCGAGCCGACGGCGGCGGCTGTCGCGGCTGGCACCTCGGAGCCCGCACCCGGCCCGCGCGTACCGGCGTCCGCACACCGGCCCGCCACCGCCGAGGAGGTTCCCCCGGGCGAGGCGCCGAAGCGGTTCGAGATGCGCCCTGTCGCGCTGGCGGAGCCGGCCGCCACGGCCGACCCGGCCGCCCTGCTGTCCGGCAGGCGTTTCGTGATCATCGGGGACGGCGCCCGACTGGCGGACCAGCACTCCGCGCACGGCGCCCAGCTGGCGGAACGGCTCTCCGGGTACGGCGCCGAGTGCCTGACCGTCGGCTCGGACCACCGGCTCGGCGAGGCGGACGGAACCGTGGACGGCGTGCTCTACCTGGGCGCGCTGCCCGGCAGTGACACGCCCGTGCTGCCGGACGCCTTCCCCGTGCTGCGGGCTGCCCTGGCGCACGGCCCGCGCTGGCTGCTGGCCGCCCGGGCCGCCGAGGGCGAGGACGCGGCCCGCTCGGCCGGGCTGCACGGTCTGTTCCGAACGGTCGCCCGGGAGTATCCGGACACGGTCGCCCGCGTCGTGACCCTCGCGGACACCGGACCGGCCGCCGTCGCCGAAGCGCTGCTCGCCGAACTGCTCGCACCGGACCCGGCCCCCGTGGTCCTGCGCACCGCCGCCGGCCGGCAGGGGCTGGAGCTGACCGAGGTACCGCTGGGCCCGCTCGGCAGCACCGGCGCCGGACCGGCCGGGGAGGGCGCCGCCGAGGCCGCCGCGCTCGGTCTGGACCGGGACTCCGTGGTGCTGCTGGTCGGCGGGGCCCGGGGCATCACCGCGAAGTTCGCGGCCGGGCTCGCCGCCGCCTGCCGCTGCCGTGTCGAACTGCTCGGCCGGACCCCCGCGCCCACCGGCCCCGAGGCGCCGGACACCGCCGTCGCCGGTACCCCCGCCGAACTCCGCGCGGCCCTCGCGGCCCGGGGCGGACTCAAGCCCGCCGAGGTCAACCGGGAGACCGAACTGATCCTCGCCCAGCGGGAGATCACCGCCACCCTGGACGAACTCGCCGCGCTCGGCGGCGAGGCGCGTTACCGGGCCGTGGACTTCCGCGACCGGGACGCCGCACTCCAGGCCGTCAAGGAGATCCACGCCGACCACGGCCGCCTGGACGGCGTCGTCTTCGCGGCCGGGGTGATCGAGGACCGGCTGATCGCCGAGAAGACCCCGGAGTCCTTCCAGCGGGTCTACGGCACGAAGACGAACGGCGCCACCACCCTGCTCGCCGCCCTCGAGGAGCTGCCCAACGGGCCGGGTTTCGCGGTGCTGTTCGGCAGCATCTCCGCCGTCCTCGGCAATCGCGGCCAGGTCGACTACGCCGCCGCCAACGACGCCCTGGAGAGCCTCGGCGCCGACTGGGCGGACCGCACCGGCAACCGGGCGCTGACCGTGCACTGGGGGCCGTGGGCGCCGACCGGCCGCCACACCGGCATGGTCAGCCCGGAGCTGGGGCGCGAGTACGCCCGGCGCGGGGTCAGGCTGATCGACCCCGACGAGGGCGCCGCCGCGCTGCTGCGCGAACTCGCCTGGGGCGCGGAGTCCGTCCGTGCCGTCGTCTACACCGCGTCGGGCTGGTGACATGACCGACGACCGACGACCGCCGGTCGCGATCGTGGGCATGGCGGTGCTGCTGCCCGGCGCCGCAGGGCTCGACGCGTACTGGAGAAACCTGCGCGACGGCGTGGACGCGATCGGCGAGGTGCCGGCAGGGCGCTGGGACGCGGACTACTACCGGCCCGGCTCGGCGGCCGGCCCCGCCGTCCCCGACCAGGTGTACTGCCGGCGCGGCGGCTTCGTGGACGGCCTCGCCGAGGTGGAGGTCACCCGGTACGGCATCATGCCGAACTCCGTCGACGGCACCGAACCCGACCAGCTGATCGCCCTCGACGTGGCCGCCGCCGCGATCGCCGACGCCGGCGGCGCGGACCGGCTGCCCGACCGGCACCGGGTCGGCGTGGTCCTGGGCCGGGGCGGCTATCTCACGCCCGGTCTGGTCCGGCTCGACCAGCGGGTCCGGACGGCCGGGCAGCTCGTGCGCACCCTGGGGGAGTTGGTGCCCGACCTCACGCCCGGCCAACTGGCCCGGGTGCGGACGGCGTTCACCGAACGGCTCGGGCCCGCCAGCCCCGAGTCGGCGATCGGCCTGGTCCCCAACCTCGCCGCCTCCCGGATCGCCAACCGCCTCGACCTGCGCGGCCCCGCCTACACGGTGGACGCGGCCTGCGCCTCCTCGCTGGTCGCCGTCGACCAGGCGGTCACCGAACTCACCGCCGGCCGCTGCGACCTGATGCTCGCCGGGGGAGTGCACCACTGCCACGACATCACCCTGTGGAGCGTCTTCTCCCAGCTGCGCGCGCTCTCCCCGAGCCAGCGCATCCGCCCCTTCCACCGCGAGGCCGACGGCATCCTCATCGGCGAGGGCACCGGTGTCGTCGTCCTCAAGCGTCTCGCCGACGCCGAACGCGACGGCGACCGCGTCTACGCCGTGATCCGCGGCACCGGCGTGGCCAGCGACGGTCGTACCGCCGGACTCGTCAACCCCGACCCGGGCGGCCAGACCCATGCCGTACGCCAGGCCTGGCGGGCCGCCGGTCTCGACCCCGCCGCCCCGCACTCCGTCGGGCTGCTGGAGGCGCACGGCACCGCGACCCCGGCCGGCGACGGGGCCGAACTCACCACCCTCGCCGAGGTGTTCGGGCCGAGCGGCGGCGACGAGCGGGCCGTGCTGGGCTCCGTGAAGTCGATGATCGGCCACACCATGCCGGCCGCCGGAGTCGCGGGGCTGGTCAAGGCCGCCCTCGCCCTGCACCACGCCACCCTGCTGCCCACCCTGCACTGCGACGACCCGCACCCCTCCCTCGCGGCCACCCGCTTCCGCACCCTGGACCGGGCCGAGCCCTGGGAGACCACCCCCGACCAGCCGGTCCGCAGAGCCGGCGTGAACGCCTTCGGGTTCGGCGGGATCAACGCACACGTGGTGCTGGAGGAGGCACCCGGCAGGCCTGCCACCGCCGTCGCGCCCGTCACGACGGTCACCGAGCCCGAGCGCGTCCTCCTCCTCGCCGCCCCCACCCCCGAGCAGCTCGCCGTCGCCCTCGACGCGGACGACTCCGCCGTCCTCGTCGCCGGCCTCGCCCCCGACCGTGCCCACCCGGAGGCCGGTCCGGCCCGTCTGGGCATCGTCGACCCCACCGCCAAACGGCTCGCCCTCGCTCGCCGCGCGGTTGCCAGGGGCCGGGCCTGGCAGGGCCGCAACGACGTGTGGTTCCGGCCCACCCCGCTCCTCGGCACCGGCAAGCTGGCCTTCGTCTTCCCCGGCCTGGAAGGCGAGTTCACTCCCCGCGTCGACGACATCGCCACGCATTTCGGCCTCCCCACCGTCAAGGGCTCCGCCGATCGGCACGTACGGGTCGGTGACGTGGGCCGTCACGGGTTCGGTGTCGTCGGCGTGGGGCGGCTCCTGGACAGCGCGCTGCGCCGGATGGGCGTGGTCCCGGACGCGGTCGCCGGGCACAGCGTCGGCGAGTGGACGGCGATGGTGGCCGCCGGTCTCTACTCCGGCGACCAGGTCGACGCGTTCATGGCCGGGTTCGACCCCGACGCGGTCACCGTTCCGGGCCTCGCCTTCGCCGCCGTCGGTGCCCCCGCCGAGCGGGTCCTGGCCGCCCTGGACGACGACTGGGCGGACGCCGGGATCGTCCTCTCCCACGACAACGCACCCGGCCAGTCGATGGTCTGCGGTCCGGACCGGGCCGTGGCCGGCTTCGTCCGCGCCTTCCGCGCCGACGGCGTGCTGTGCCAGGTGCTGCCGTTCCGGTCCGGCTTCCACACGCCGATGCTGGAGCCGTACCTGACGCCCATCAAGGAGGCCGCCGAGCGCTTCCGGCTGCACCGGCCCACCGTCCCGGTCTGGTCCGGCACCACCGCGGCCCCCTTCCCGCAGACCGAGGCGGAGGTGCGCGAGCTGTTCCTCCGGCACCTGTTGGAGCCGGTCCGGTTCCGGCAGCTGGTCGAGGCCCTGTACGCCGCGGGGCACCGCACCTTCGTCCAGACCGGCCCCGGCCAGCTGGCCTCCCTCATCGCCGACACCCTCGGCGACCGCGACCACCTGGCCGTCGCCGCCAACTCCCCGCACCGCTCCGGCCTCGGCCAGCTCCGGCGGGTGGCAACGGCGTTGTGGACGGCCGGCGCGGCCGTGGCACCGGCCGTGGCACCGGCCACCCCCGGCACGGGCGGCGCGCGGGGCGCGAGTACGCCGGTACGGCACCTCCCGCCCGTCCGTCTCGACCTGGACGGCGCCCTGGTCTCCCTGGACGGCCCGGTCCTGCACCGGCTCCGCGCCGAGCTGGGGCGGCCGACCGCGCCCACCGGCCCGTCCCCGCTCGACGACCTCGCCGTCCGCGTCCCGGCCGCCGCCGAACTCAGCGCGCTGTTGCGCGACACGGCGGAGACCGCGGTGACCGTCCTCACCGCACGCCGGACACCGGCCCCGCAGGTCCCGCAAGCCCTTCCAGCCCCGCAGGCCCCACCGGCCCTTCCAGCCCCGCAGGCCCCACCGGCCCTTCCGTCCCGGCAGGCCCCACCGGTCCCGCAAGCCCCGCCGGCCCCACAGCCCACACCGGTTCGGCAGGCCCCACCGGTCCCGCAAGCCCCGCCGGCCCCACAGCCCACACCGGTTCGGCCGGCCGCACCGGTCCCGTCGGCCCCCGCGGCGCGCACCACCACCGTCCGGGTGTCCCGGGACACCATGCCCCACCTGCTCGACCACTGCTTCTACCCGCAACGCGCCGACTGGCCCGACATCGAGGACCGTTGGCCGGTGGTCCCGGCCACCACCATCGTCCGGCACATGATGGACGCCGCCGAGGAGGCCACCGGACTGCGGGCGGTGGCCGTGCACGGCGCCCGCTTCGACCGCTGGCTCACCGCCACGCCCCCCGTCGACGTCCCGGTCACCGTCACCCCCGAGAGCCCCGGCCGCGTCTCGGTCACCTTCGGACCCACCGCCCGAGCGGTCGTCGAACTCGCCCCCGGCCACGCGCCGCCGTCCGCCGCCCCCACCGCCCCGCCGACCCCCGAACGCACCCCCGACCACACCGCCGCCCAGCTCTACTCCGAGCGCTGGATGTTCCACGGCCCGGCTTTCCAGGGCGTCACCGAACTCACCGCGATCGGCGACCGGCACGTCCGCGGGGTGATCACCACGCCCGCCGCCCCGGGCGCCCTGCTGGACAATGTCGGCCAGATCCTCGGCTACTGGATCATGGCCACCCGCACCGAACGGACCGTCGTCTTCCCGGTGGGGATGCGGGAGACCCGCTTCCACGGCCCGCATCCCGCGCCCGGCACCGAGGTCGGCTGCCTGGTGCGGATCACCTCGCTCACCGACACCGTCCTGGAGGCGGACGTGGAGCTGACCGTCGAGGACCGGGTGTGGGCCCGGATCGGGGGCTGGCAGGACCGGCGCTTCGACAACGACCCGCAGACCCGCCCCGTCGAGCGCTTCCCCGACCGCAACACCCTCTCCGAGGTGCGGCCGGGCGGCTGGGCACTCGTCCACGAGCGCTGGCCGGACCTCGCCTCCCGTGAGCTGATCATGCGCAACTCCCTGGGCGGAGTGGAGCGTTCGCAGTACGCCGCGCACCCGCCGCGCGGCCGCAGGCAGTGGCTGCTCGGCCGGATCGCCGCCAAGGACGCGGTCCGGCAGTGGCTCTGGCAGCACGGCGAGGGCCCCGTCTTCCCGGCCGAACTCCGGGTGCACAACGACGAGTTGGGCCGACCGTACGTGTCCGGTGTGCACGGCCGCACGCTGCCCGCGCTGGACGTCTCGCTCGCCCACCGGGCCGAGGCGGCGGTGGCGATCGTACGACCGCACCGGCCCGGGCCCGGCCCGGGCATCGACCTCGAAGAGGTCACCGAACGGGACCCGGCCGCCCTTGCGGCCGCCCTCGGCGCGGACGAACTGAGCCTGCTGCGCGAACTCTCCGGAACCGGCTCCACAGCGCTGTGGTTCACCCGGTTCTGGGCCGCCAAAGAAGCCGTCGCCAAGGCGGAGGGCACCGGATTCGACGGCCGCCCGAGGGACTTCGCCGTCCTGGAGGCGGCCCCGGACGGCAGCCGGCTGCTGGTCTCGGGCCGGCTGGAACGCGCCTACCCGGTGCACTGCGCGCCGGTCCGCAACCCCCCCGCACTGCCGCACCGCGACTACGTCGTGGCCTGGACGACCGGACCGGCAGCCGCAGACCCAGAGGAGGACCCGCGATGAATCCGACCGAGCCCGAAGTCCGCGCCGACGAGGAGGCGGTGCTCGCCGACCTCACCCGGATGCTCCGCACCCTCCTGGAGGAGTACGGCGACGACGACGCCGAGATCGGCATGGGCACCACCTTCAACCGCGACCTGGAGCTGGAGAGCATCGACCTGGTCACCCTCGCCGGACTCCTGGAGGAGCGGTACGGAAAACGGGTCAACTTCGCCGAGTTCCTGGCCGGGATGGAGTTCGACGAGATCATCGGGCTGACCGTCGGCCGGCTGGTGGAGTTCGTCGTGTGGAGCCTGAAGGCCACGGAGGCGGGCTGAGCCATGGCGATCGTCGACACCGGAGACATCCGGCTGCACGTGCAGAGAATGGGCCCGGGTCAGGGCCGTACCCCGGTCGCCACCGTGGTCCTGGTCCACGGGCTGCTCACCGACAGCCTCGCCAGCTACTACTTCACCGTGGCGCCCGCCTTCGCCGCCTCCGGCCTGGACGTGGTCATGTACGACCTGCGCGGCCACGGCCGCAGCGGCCGGCCGTCCGGCGGCTACACCCTCGACCACAACATCGACGACCTGGAGGCCCTGCTCGACCAGTTGTCGATCACCGGCCCGGTCCACCTCGTCGGCAACTCCTACGGCGGCACCATCGCCTTCGGCTACGCGGCCCGCCATCCCGGACGCGCCGCCAGTCTCACTCTCATCGAGTCCGAGCCCGCCACCGCCGCCTGGGCGGACAAGCTCGGCGGCATCCTGCGCCGGGTGGTCACCGAACTCGCCCACAACGAGCCGGACGCCATCGCCTGGATCACCGCGAACCGCAGCCACAACACCGCCCGCCTGGCCAGGGGCGCGGCCCGGCTGGCCCGCGAGACCTCCCTCGGCCGGGACATCCCGGCCAGCCGGGTCCTGACCGAGGAGCAGATCAGCGCCGTCCGCTGCCCGGTCCTCGGGGTGTACGGCGGCGACTCGGACCTGGTGGAGGTGGTCCCGCTGAAGGAGGCCCTGCTGGCGGACTACCGCTCGGTGGTGCTGCCCGGACACGAGCACTCCGTGCTGGTCGAGGCGGCCGGCACGGTCGGCGGTCACATCATGGAGCTGATCCACTCGGTCAGCGGGGCGCGGGCGGCCGGCGTCCGGTGAGCGGCTACCTCTTCGTCGTGCCTCCCCTGGTCGGGCACATCAACCCGGCCGTCGGCGTGGCCGCCGAACTCGGCGCGCGCGGGCACCGGGTGGCCTGGGTCTGCCCCGACCCCGGGCTGCTGCGCCGGCTGGCGGGAGCCCAGGCGCGGGTGTACCCGTGCGCGGGGACGGCCGAGGGTGAACGGCCCGCCGACCTGCGCGGCGCGGAGGCGCTGAAGTTCCTGTGGGAGTGGTTCCTGGTGCCGCTCGCCGAGGCGATGGCGCCCGGGGTCCGGGCGGCCGTCGACGACTTCCGCCCCGATGTGGTGGTCGCCGACCAACAGGCCTTCGCCGGCGCCCTGGTGGCCGAGCGGCTCGGCCTGCCCTGGGCGACCTCCGCGACCACCTCCGCCGAGTTCGGCGGCGCCTACGACGGCATCCCCAAGGTCGCCGAGTGGCTCCGGGCCCGGCTCGCGGAGCTCCGGGACCGCGTCGGCGACCCGGCGGGCACCACCGACCCGCGCTTCTCGCCGTATCTGACGCTCGCCTTCACCACTCCCGAACTGGCTGGCAGCACACCTCACATGACGAGCCGTCACGTCGGGCCTTCGATCTCACAGCGGCCGGTGGCCGACGGCTTCCCCTGGGAGTGGCTGGACCCCAGCCGGGAGCGGGTCCTCGTCTCGCTCGGCACCGCCAACGCCGACGTCGGCGGCCGGTTCCTGGCCGAGTGCGTGGCCGCCGTGCGCGAACGCGCCCACCGGGTGCAGGCGTTGGTGGCCGATCCCGGAGGCACCCTGCCCCCCGCCACCGACGACAAGGACATCCTGATCCTGCCCTCGCTGCCCCAGCTCCCGCTGCTGGAGAGGGTCGACGCGGTCGTCTGCCACGCCGGGCACAACACCGTGTGCGAGGCCCTCTGGCACGGCGTCCCGCTGGTCGTCGCCCCCATCCGGGACGACCAGCCGGTGATCGCCGGGCAGGTCGTGGACGCGGGCGCGGGCGTCCGGGTCAGATTCGGCCGGGTCACCGCACAGCGGCTGGGGGAGGCCCTCGACACCGTCCTGTACGAGCCCGGCCCGCGCACCGCGGCGGCCCGGATCCGCACCGCGTTCCGAGCCGCGGGCGGCGCACCGGTCGCCGCGACCCATTTGGAAGACCTGGCAGTCGACTCGCACCTCAGGAGACCCGATGAGCAAGCAGAGTGAGATCGAGGCGCGGCGCTCCGCCTACCAGCGGGACCTGGCCGACGGCGCCGACCGCTTCTTCGTACCCCGCCGCACCACCTGCCCCTGGTGCGCCTCCGACCGGCTGACCACCCGGCTGCGCACCACCGACCTGCTCCAGCACAAGCCCGGCCGCTTCCTCCTGGACCGCTGCCAGGCGTGCGGGCACACCTTCCAGAACCCACGCCTGAACAGCACCGGCCTGGAGTTCTACTACCGCGACTTCTACGACGGCCTCGGCGAACAGAAGATGAGCGGCACCTTTGGCGCGCGCACCAAGATGTACCGGGGCCGTGCCGAGTCCATGCTCCCGCACGACGCCACCCCCAAGAACTGGCTCGACGTCGGCACCGGCCACGGCCACTTCTGCGAGGCCGCCCGCGAGGTGCTGCCCGGCACCGCCTTCGACGGCCTCGACTTCACCGACGGCGTCGAACTGGCCGCCCGCGAGGGCCGCGTGGAGCGCGCCTACCGGGGCGACTTCCCCGAGCTGGCCCCCGACCTCGCGGCCGGCTACGACGTGGTCAGCATGTTCCACTACCTGGAGCACAGCACCGACCCCGACAGCGAACTCCGCGCCGCCCACCAGGCGGTACGCCCCGGCGGCCACCTCCTCATCGAGGTACCCGACCCGGAGAGCCGCTACGCCCGGCTGCTCGGCCGCTGGTGGCTGCCCTGGCTCCAGCCGCAGCACCTGCACTTCGTCCCCGTCGCCAACCTCCGCGCCCGCCTCACCGAACTGGGCTTCACGGTGGTCGCCGAACAGCACGCCGAGGCACACGACCCCGTCGACCTGCTGGCCGCCGTCTGGCTCGCCCTGGACCACACCGCCCCGCGCGAGGACGCCCCCTGGCTGCCCCGTCCGCCGGGCGCCCTGCGGAAGACGGCACGCGCCGCCCTGCTCCTCGCCGGGATCCCGGCCCTGATCGCGGGCACGCTCGCGGACCGCTTCGCCGTACGGCCGTTCTCGCACCGGCTGCGCGTCTCCAACGCCTACCGGATCGTGGCCCGCCGCGACTGAGCCCTCAGAGCACCTTGGCGCGGATCATCGCCGACAGCACCAGGGCGCCGGGCAGCAGCGGCACCCAGTCGGTCAGCACCCGGTAGCCGATCACGGTCGCGGTGGCCACCGCGACCGGGGAGCCGAACGCGGCCAGCGTGATCACCAGCGCCGCGTCCACCGCGACCCCGCCGGGTACCGGTACGGCACCTCCCGCGGTGCCCGCCGCCAGGTACGCGAAGATCACGGTGCCCCACGACAGCCCGAGCCCGAGCGCCTCCCCGGTGCAGGCCAGCACGCCGGCCTGCACCAGCGGCATCGCCGTCGCGCCGCCCCACAGAGCCAGCACCCGGGAGGGCCGGGCGTGCACCGTCCGGGCGTCGGCGAGCGCACTCCGCACCAGCCCGGTGATCGGCCGCCGCAGCGGTCGTACGACGGCCATCGCGATGGTCACCAGGGTGAGGACGGCGGCGACCGGGACCAGCACCACGCCGTCCGGGACCAGCTCACCCAGCCGCCGCCAGGCGGACGAGGACAGCAGGAACACGATCAGCACGGCCGTCTTCGCACCCGACTTGGCCACCGAGTACAGCGCGATCGAGGAGGTGGCCCGCTCCAGGGGAACGCCGCGGGTGCGGAGGAAGCGGACGGTGACGGCGTGTGCGCCCAGGCCGGCGGGCAGCGCGTGGTTGGCGGCGCCGGCGGCGAACTGCGAGGCCAGCAGCAGCCCCGGCGGCAGCCGGTCGGGCAAGGCACCCTGCCGCATACAGGCGGCCACCACCCAGGTCAGGCAGGTGAGACCGCCCGCGGCCAGCAGCCACGCGGGTTCGGCGCGGGCGAGCCGGCCGGCCCCCTCGTACAGCAGGGACTGGTTGGTCAGCCCCCAGATGGCCGCGATGAGCAGCGGGGACAGACACAGGGCGAGCCGGAGTGGCCGGCCCGCCGTCGAGGGCGTGGACAGGGCACGCACGGGCGCGTCGGAGCAGGACGAGGACAGTGACGACAGTGAGGACACGGGGACGTTGTCCTTCCACGGCGGGCCGCGGTGGGGAGCCGCAGGCGAGCGGGACCGCGGGCGTGCGGGACCGCTGGGGAGCCTTCCCGTCCCGTGTGACACCCGGATGTCCGAAAACCGAAGGCCGGGGGGCGGGCCGGTGCCGCGGGCACGGCCGTACCCGGCCGACCGGGTAGCCTTCCAGGGGTACGGAGGACGCGACAGGGGAGGATCCGGCGTGCACGTCCAGGAATGGCTCGACTCGGTACCGGCGGTCGCCGTCTACGCAGTGGTGGCGCTGGTCATCGGGCTGGAGAGCCTGGGCATCCCGCTGCCGGGCGAGATCGTGCTGGTCTCCGCCGCGCTGCTGTCCTCCCAGCACTCGGGCATCAACCCCATCGTCCTCGGCGCCTGTGCCACCGCGGGCGCCGTGATCGGCGACTCCATCGGCTACGCGATCGGCCGCAAGGGCGGCCGCCCGCTGCTGGCCTGGCTGGGCCGGAAGTTCCCGAGACACTTCGGCGAGGGCCATGTCGCCACCGCCGAGCGCTCCTTCGAGAAGTGGGGCATGTGGGCGGTCTTCTTCGGCCGCTTCATCGCCCTCCTGCGCATCTTCGCGGGCCCGCTGGCGGGCGTCCTGCAGATGCCGTACTGGAAGTTCCTGACGGCGAACCTGCTCGGCGGTATCTGCTGGGCGGGCGGCACGACCGCGGTGGTCTACTACGTCGGCATCGTCGCGGAGGACTGGCTGAAGAGGTTCTCGTACGTGGGCCTCGCGCTGGCGGTGCTGGTGGGCGTGGCGTCGATGCTGATCGTCAAGCGCAGGGCGAGCAGGATGCAGGAGAAGGAACCAGAGCTTGTGGACGCCGGGGAGTAGACGTACGTGAAGGGGCGCGGGGCTGTGCCCATGTGCGGCTCCGCCGCGTGGGCGCGACCAGCCCCCACAACGCCGCACCTGCCGCATGACCTACTCGTGCACCCCGCGATGCGCCTTCGCCAACTCCGCATACAGGGTCCCGTTGAGGGTCACGCCCTGAAGCTCCTCCTCCGACAGACTCCGCTTCACCTTCGCCGGCACCCCGGCGACCAGCGACCCCGCCGGCACCACCATCCCCTGCGGCACCAACGCCTGCGCGGCGACCAGCGATCCCGCCCCGATCACGGCCCCGTTCAGCACCGTCGCCCCCATCCCGATGAGGCAGTCGTCCCCGACCGTCGCCCCGTGCACCACCGCGTTGTGCCCGATGGACACCCGCTCACCCACACTCACCGGGAACCCCGGATCGGCGTGCAGCGTCACGTTGTCCTGCACATTCGCCTGTGCCCCCACGGTGATCTTCTCGACGTCCCCCCGCACCACCGCGCCGTACCAGACGCTCGCCCCCGCCTTCAGCGTCACGTCCCCGATCACCGAGGCGGTCGGCGCCACGAACACGTCGTCCTCGATCTTCGGCTCGCGCCCGCCGATCCCCACGATCAGCGCCTTCTGCGTCATCACGGTCTCCCATCGCCATCGCCATCGCCATCGACGTCCACGGCAACCTAGCTCACCCCCTGGGGCGAAGATCACAGCAGCCCACCCTCTCGTCGGCGGTCCCCTCCGCGTAGCGTGACCCCGTGCCGAAGCCCAAGAACACGTTCTCGTCCTGGTGCCGCCGCCTCGCCCAGCGCGCGGTGCACGCGGGCTGGGCCTGGGCCCAGCGCACGGGTTCCGTCACCGCCGACCGCCCCGGCCGTTTCCGGTTCGGCGCGATCGGCGAGGCCACCCGCCTCGCCTTCCCGCTGGGCACGGTCTTCGGCGAACCCTGGATCCACCTCGGCTCCCACTGCATCGTCGGCGAACAGGTCACCCTCACCGCGGGCCTGATGCCCGACCTCGACCTCGGCCCCGAGCCGATCCTGCGGATCGGCGACGGCGTGGTCCTGGGCCGCGGCAGCCACGTCATCGCCGACACGACCGTCACCATCGGCAGCGACTGCTACTTCGGCCCGTACGTCTACGTCACCTCCACCAACCACTCCTACGACGACCCGCACCAGCCCATCGGCAGGCAGTGGCCCCGCATGGAGCCCGTCGAGATCGGCCCGGGCTGCTGGATCGGGACCGGCGCGGTGATCCTGCCGGGCGCGCGGATCGGCCGGAACGTGGTGGTGGCCGCCGGCGCGGTGGTCCGGGGCACGGTCCCCGACCACGCCGTGGTGGCCGGCGCGCCCGCCCGGGTGGTACGACGCTGGACCTCCGAGACCGGCTGGCAGCCGCCGCTGCGCACGCCCGCACCGGTGCCGATACCGGAGGGCATGACCCCGGAGCAGCTGCGCGCGCTGGCGGAGCTGGACGAGGAGGGCCTGACGCGGCTCGCCGCCCTGGAGAGCGAGAACTGACTCAGCCGGTGGCCAGCAGCAGCGTCCCCACCAGCGCCAGCCCCGCCCCCGCCGCCTGGACGGCGCGCAGCCGCTCACTGAGGAAGCCGCGGGCCGCCAGCGCGGTGACCACCGGGTAGAGCGAGGCGAGCACCGCGGCGACGGTGACCGGGCCGTGCTGGGCGGCGACCGTGTAGGTGCCGTTGGCGGCGACGTCGGCGAGACCGACGAAGCCCAGCGCCGGGACCGTGGACCAGTCGAAGCCGCCCTCCGGCAGCGCGGACCCGCCCTGCCGCACCGACAGCCACAGGGCCGCGCCGCCTGTCACGACGCTGGTCAGCCGCTGGACGAAGAGGGCCAGGAACAGGCCGGTGACAGTGGTGGACGCCTCCGTGATCAGGGCGAACACCGTGCCGAAGCCGACCGCCGCGACCAGCGTGACCAGGATCGTCCGGCGCTCGACGGGTGCACCGCGCAGTTGCGGGCCGCCCGCCAGGACGACCCCGGTGACGGCGACCGTGATCCCCGCGAACTGGAGCAGCCCCGGGCGCTCGCCGAGTACCAGCCCGACTCCGACCGGGACGGCGACGCTCAGCGTGGCCAGCGGGGAGACCACGCCCATCGGGCCGAGGGCGAGGGCCTTGTAGAAGCAGAACAGCGCGACCGGCCCGACCAGGCCCGCCGCGAACGCGAACCAGAGCCGGGGCCCGGCCTCGCTCCAGCCGCCGGTGGCGACCACGATCACGCCGAGGACCGCCGCCGCGATGCCCTGCGAGAGCACGACCACGGTGAGCGCCGGGGTGCGTCGTGTGAGCAGCCCGCCGCCGAAGTCGGCCAGCCCCCACAGGAGACTGGTGGTCAGGGCGAAGAATGCTGTCACGGCCCGCCTCGCAGTACAGTTCGGTGAACGATCAGGTACACCCCACCGTAGTTCACGCAGTTGAACTCTGTCATTCAGAATATTGGACCGCGATGCTCTCGACGATGGACGGAACGTGTCGGACCTCGACCTGCTGACCCAGTCCCTGGCCCGCAACGTCAAGCACTGGCGCGCGGTGCGCGGCTTCACCCTCGACGTGCTCGCGGCCCGGGCCGGGGTCAGCCGTGGCATGCTCATCCAGATCGAGCAGGCCCGCACCAACCCGAGCATCGGCACGGTCGTCAAGATCGGCGACGCGCTCGGCATCAGCATCACCACGCTGCTCGACTACGAGCAGGGCCCCAAGGTCCAGATCGTCCCCGTCGACAAGGCCGTACGGCTGTGGCACACCGACGCCGGCAGCTACAACCGCCTCCTCGCCGGCACCGAGGCGCCCGGCCCGCTGGAGATGTGGGACTGGCGTCTGATGCCGGGCGAGAGCAGCCCGTCGGAACCCCATCCCACCGGCACCGTGGAGATCGTCCATGTCACCGCCGGTGAACTGACCCTCACCGTCGACGGAACCGAGTACCGCGTGCCGACGGGCGCCAGCGCCTCCTTCGAGGCGAACACGGCCCATGTGTACGGCAACACCGGGGACGTGCCGATGGAGATGGTCATGACGGTCTCCGTCCCGCCCGTGCCCTGAACCGCCCGCGGCCGGGCTGTTAGCGTGCGGACATGCGCGCACCCATCGGAGACTTCGACACCGCCACCCCCGCCCCCGACTGCCTCGACGAGCTGACCGCGCCGGTCGCCGACGCCGTACGGCACTGGAGCGGTGCCGTCCCCGCCGAGCAGATCATCTACGTCGAGACCGACCCGCAGTGGGCGGACACCGCCGTCTTCGTCGAGCACTACGGGCGCGACCTGCTGGAGCGGTCGGCCAACTGTGTGGTGGTGGCGGGCAAGCGCGGCGGCGAGACGACACTGGCGGCCTGCCTGGCCCTGTCCACCACCAAGGTCGATGTCAACGGTGTCGTACGCCGCCAACTCGGCGCCCGCAAGGTCTCGTTCGCCTCGATGGACACCGCGACCGGCGAGACCGGCATGGAGTACGGCGGCATCACCCCCGTCGGACTCCCGCGTGCGTGGCCCCTGCTGGTGGACTCGGCCGTCGTCGACCTGCCCTATGTCCTGGTCGGCAGCGGCCGTCGGCGCGGCAAACTCCTGGTCCCCGGCAAGGCGTTCGCCGAGCTGCCGGGCGCGGTCGTGCTGGAGGGCCTGGGCGTCTAGAGCGTCGCGTGGTGGGCCAGCGGCAGGTGCGGGTCCTGCTCGCCGGGCGCGGGCGCCGGATCGGCGTGCACCAGGGCCGCCGTCAGCCGGGGTACGGCGTGCAGCAGCGCGTGTTCCGCCGCCACCGCGACCGCGTGCGCCTGCCGTACGGTCGCCTCGCCGTCGACCACGACCGCGACCTCGGCCCGCAGCCGGTGCCCGATCCACCGCAGCCGCAGCTCACCCACCGCCCGCACCCCCGGCACCTCGCACAGCGTCCGCTCGGCCCGGTCCACCAGCTCCGGGTCCACGGCGTCCATCACCCGCCGGAACACCTCCCGGGCCGCGTCCCGCAGCACCAGCGCGATCGCCGCGGTGATCGCCAACCCCACCAGCGGGTCGGCCAGTTGCCAGCCCAGGGCCGCGCCGCCGGCCCCCAGCAGCACGGCCAGCGAGGCGAATCCGTCGGTCCGGGCGTGCAGCCCGTCGGCCACCAGTGCCGCCGAGCCGATCTCGCGGCCCACCCGGATCCGGTACCGGGCCACCCACTCGTTCCCGGCGAAGCCGACCAGCGCGGCCACCGCGACCGCCGGGAGATGCGTGACCGGCCGGGGATCCAGCAGCCGTTCGACCGCGGTCCAGGCGGCGAACGCGGCCGACGCGGTGATCGTCAGCACGATCGCGATCCCCGCCAGGTCCTCGGCCCGCCCGTAGCCGTAGGTGAAGCGGCGGTTCGCCGCGCGGCGCCCCAGTACGAAGGCGATGCCGAGCGGTACGGCGGTCAGCGCGTCGGCGGCGTTGTGCACGGTGTCGCCGAGCAGGGCGACGGAGCCGGACAGGACCACGACGACCGCCTGCGCGAGCGCCGTCGCCCCGAGCACGGCCAGCGACACCCAGAGCGCCCGCATCCCGCGCACCGAGGTCTCCAGGGCGGAGTCGAGCTTGTCGGCCGTCTCGTGGGAGTGGGGGGTGAGCAGATGACCGAGCCGGTGACCGAGGCGATGGCGGAGGCCGCCGGGGGAGGGGTGGCCGTGGTCGTGATCGTGGCCGTGAACGTGTTCGCCGTGCCGGTCCCGGACACGAGCGTGCTCGTGGTGGTGCCGGTGGTCCGTGGGCGGGTACTCGTGGTGGTGCCCGTCGTGCGCGGGCCGGTGCTCGTGGTGGTGCCCGTCGTGCGCGGGCGGGTGCTCGTGGTGGTGCCGGTCGCCCGCGGGTGCGTGTTCGTGGTGGTGCCGGTCGCTCATGCGGCTCCCCTCTCCGGTGCGCGGGACGTGGACACGCGACGCCCCCGAGGCCATTATGTGCGTATGAGCGCACGCATGCACCTATCACCTGCGCACCATGCGCATCCGCGCAGCCCGGGCGAGGAGCAGTTCGCGCTCGCCGCCGAAGTCCTCGCCCTGCTCGGCGACCGCACCCGGCTGACCCTGCTGCACGCCCTGACGGCGGGGGAGGCCGACGTCACCACGCTCACCGAGGTCTGCGGTGCCGCGCGGCCCGCCGTCAGCCAGCACCTGGCCCGGCTCCGGCTCGCGGGTCTGGTGGGCACGCGCAAGGAGGGGCGCCGGGTCGTGTACTCGCTGCGCCACGGTCATCTGCGCCGGCTGGTCGAGGAGGCGCTGAAGGTGGCGGACCACCGGCTCACCGAGACGGCCGCCGAGGCGCCCACCGAAGAAGGGGGTTGATCTTCTCCGGCAGGGCGGCACTCTGCGCGACCCGCGCGGGACAGCCGGCGGCCGTCCCCGCCCAGCTGGTGTTCAGAAAGCGGCGGCCGAACCGAGGTACAGCTCGGCGAAGGCCGTTGCCGCCGCGGGTGAGGTGAACAGCCTGCGCAGCCGGGCCAGGCTGGTGCCCGCGAGGAACGGATCGCCGGAGGCCGTCCCGTGGTAGATGCCGGACAGGAACCCGGAGAACTCCTGGTAGTCCCAGACCCGGCGCAGACAGGCGTGGGAGTACCCGTCCAGGCCGGCGTCGTCGCCCTTGATGACGTGCGCGGCGAGCGCGTCGCCCAGCAGGAAGGCGTCGTGCAGGGCGAGGTTCATGCCCTTCGCGGCGATCGGCGCGGTCAGGTGGCCGGCGTCGCCGGCCAGGAAGAGGCGGCGGAACACCAGGGGCTCGACCACGTAGTTGTGCATGTCCAGCACGCGCTTCTCCAGCAGCCGCCCCTCGTTGAGCGGCGGCGCCCCTTCCGCGCCGAGCCGTTCACGCAGTTCGGCCCAGACCCGCTCGTGGGACCAGCTTTCCGGGTCGTCGCCCGGCGGGCACTGCAGGTAGTAGCGGGTGACCTCGGGGCTGCGCGCCATGTGCCCGGCGAAACCGTTCGGATGGACGCCGAACAGCACGCAGTCCGAGGACGGGGGCGCCTCGGCGAGCAGCGCCAGCCACCCGATGCCGTAGTCCTGCCGGGAGATCCGCACCCGCCCGTCGGGTATCGCGTCCCGGGTCACCCCGCGCGCCCCGTCGCACCCCGCGACGAATTCACAGCGCAGGACGTGCCGCCGGCCGGTCCCGGGGTCGGCGTACGACACCGCCGGCCGGTCCGACTCCAGGTCGTGCAGCCGGACGTCCTGCACCCCGAACCTGATGTCGCCGCCGCGCACGTCCGCGTACTCCCGCACCAGGTCCGTCACCAGCAACGGTTGCGGACAGACGTAGTGATGCTGGTCCGTCAGCCCGCCGTAGTCGAACCGGAAGCGCTCGCCGCCGAAGCGGAACTCGCACTCGCTGTGCACCTGCGCCCGGGCCAGCAGGGCGTCGGCCAGACCGCGTTGCCGGAGGCCGCGGACCGCCCATTCCTCGATCACCCCGGCCCGGGGCCGGGTCTCGATGAACCGCCTGCTCTCGGTCTCCAGGACCACGCAGTCGACGTCGGCGGCCCGCAGGATGTTCCCGACGGTCAGCCCGGCGGGCCCGGCGCCGACGATGACGACCGTACGGCGTTCTTCGGAGGGGGAGTTGGTGTGGGGGGAGGGGTGAGTCACCCCCGCATTATGACGGTGTCCCGTCAGCCACGGCAGGGCCGCCGTGGCTGACGGGACACGGGAGTCGGGGCGGGTCAGTGCGCCGGCGCGTCCGTGACCACGACCTCGTCGATGCTGCGCTCGATCTCCTCGGCCGGGGACGAGCTTGCCTTGGCCCAGTAGTAGATGACCATCGAGAAGGCGGCGATGACCACGATGTCCCACCACAGCGGGATGTTCCCCTGGCCGCCGAAGCCGCCCTGCCAGGAGATCAGGCCCATGCCGATCAGATAGACGGGCAGCCACTGCGCGGCCCGGAAGTCCAGCCGGGGCGCGTCCGGCAGGTTCTTGCTGTGGGCGTACCAGGCGTAGCCGCCGAGCAGCAGATAACCGAGCACGATCGCAAGGCCGAGCCGCCACAAGGTGCCCCAGCCGGCCCAGTAGATGATCAGGTTGGCGACTACGAACGCCACCGGCGAGATCACCTTGCCGCCGGGCAGCCGGTACGGGCGCTCATGGCCCGGCAGCTTGTCCGCGAAGACGCCGTACGCCAGCGGAGCGCCCGCGTACATCAGCACGCTCGCGGAGGTGATGAAGCCGACCAGCTGGTGCCAGCTCGGGAACGGCAGGAAGCAGATCACGCCGGTCACGAAGGACATGACGAGCCCGAACCACGGCACCCCGCGCGCGTCCGTCTTTGTGAAGATCTTCGGAGCGTAGCCGTTCTTCGCCAGGCCGTAGGAGACCCGTGAGGTGGCGGTGGTGTAGATCAGGCCGGTGCCGCCGGGGGAGATGATCGCGTCCAGGTAGAGGACCCAGGCCAGCCAGCCGAGGCCCACCATGGTGGCGACGCCTGCCCACGGACCGCTGTCGCCCTCGTACGCGAGGTGGGCCCAGCCGTGCGCGAAGGAGTTGTGCGACAGCGCGCCGATGAACACGACCTGGAGCAGGACATAGATGACGGCACCGATCGCGACCGAGCCGAGCGTGGCCCGCGGCAGGTCCTTCTTCGGGTTGCGGCTCTCGCCTGCCAGCTGGATCGCCTGCTCGAAGCCGAGCAGCGCGAAGATGATGCCGCTGGTGCTGATCGCGGCGAGTACGCCCTTGGCGCCGAAGGGAGCGAAGCCCTCCGAGTGGAAGTTGGCGGGGTGGAAGTTGCCGATCGCGATGATGAAGATCGCGGCCAGCGGAACGGCGATCTTCCACCAGGTCGCGGCGCTGTTGGTGTGCGCCAACACGCGCACGCCGAAGAAGTTCACGCCGACGAAGAGCGCCATCAGCACGATCGCCACCAGCAGACCGCTGGCCGTCAGGGTCTTGTCGGCGTGCTGGAAGTGCTGGGCCCACGACCAGTGACCGGCGTAGCCGATCATGGCCTCGACCTCGATCGGGGCCACGGTCGCGGCCTGGAGCCAGGAGAACCAGCCGAAGGACATGCCGGCCAGGCCGCCGAACGCGTAGTGCGGGTAGCGGGCCGTACCGCCCGCCACCGGGAACATGCCGCCGAGCTCGGCGTGCACCAGTGCCAGGAGCACGATCGCGACCGCGCCGATCACCCACGAGATGATCGCCGAGGGACCGGCCTGCATGACCGCGTCGTGTGCGCCGTACAGCCAGCCGGAGCCGATGATCGACCCCACGGAGGCCCACATCAGGCCGATCAGCCCGACGTCCCGCCTCAGGCCGCCCGAGGATGTCATGTCCTCCGTGGCGGCTTTCTCGACACTCACCATGTCAAGTGGCCTCTCAGTTTCTGAACGCAGATTTAACGAGTAAGGGGCCACAAGCTACGGGCGCACGCCGCTCCGGTTGAAGAGTGTTTTCCAAAATTTGACCCTCGATCTTTCCTGTCTTGGTCAAAGCCTTTGCACAGGTCAGCGAGGGACACAGAATGTCCGTATTCAGCTGCGATAAGTGAGAAGAAGGTAAGACAGGAAGGCTCAGATCTTCCTCAAATCCGGCTCAGTTCCGGCTCGGTTCCGGTCCAGCCGGGGAATTTCGATGGCCGGGCAGCGGTCCATGACCATGTCCAGACCCGCGGCCCGCACCCGCTCGTACGCCGGCTCGTCGGCCACCCCGAGCTGGAACCACACCGCCTTCGCGCCCCTCGCCACCGCCTCGTCCGCGACCGCACCGGCCAGTTCGCTGTTGACGAAGACGTCCACCACGTCCACGTCGAAGGGGATGTCCGCGAGCGAGGCGTAGCCCTGCTCCCCGTGCACCGTCTCCGCCTTGGGATGGACCGGTACGACCCGCTTGCCGAACCGCTGCAGCACCTGTGCCACTCCGTATGCCGCGCGTCCCTGGTTGGACGACAGGCCGACCACCGCCCAGGTGTCACCCGTCTCGGTCAGGATCCTGCGGATCGTCGCTTCGTCGCCGTACATCGTCGGCCTCCTCGCTCGGGGGAACATCTGTCGTGCCAACAGCGCCCGCCCGGACCCTGATTCCCGGGCCCGGGCCGGACCCGCGCAGTGCCGTCGGGGCACTCTTCGCGGCAGCAGCAGTGGCAGAAACAGTGGCAGAAGGTGTGCCATGCCCCGCATGTCCCGCCACGGTGACCGGAATCGGAGCAAGGTGCCTGCATACGGCCTTCCAGCCGCCTACGCTCAGCCCGTGCTCCGCATCCTCGACGCCACGACCGGTGAGACCGTCCCCGCCGCCCCCGCCCGCCGCGCCCTGACCCGGGTCGAGGCCCATGCCTCCGGGTACGACCTGACGGCGCTGCGGGTGCTGCTCACCACCGACCTGCTCCTGCGCGCCCTGGAGATCGGCGGCACCCCGGTCCTGCCCCTGCTCACCGCCGACCACCACCAGGCCGAGCTGCACGCCGCCGCCACCACCCTCGGCATCCGTCCCTTCGAGGACGGCCGCGACCTCGCGTCGGGACTGGGCGAGGCCCAGGTCGTCCATGTGACGGCGGAGGGCGTGACCGTACCCGGCGCCGGGGTGACCGTCACCGTCGCCCCCGCAGGCGGCCCCGGTGCCGGCGTCCTCAACGGGCTCGCCGACCCCGCCGCACTCCGGCTCGCCCTTCTCGACGCCCCGCGCGGCACGGCCGTCCACCTCGGCGCCGGCGCCCTCGACGCGGCAGGCCGCAGGCTCGGACGGCTCCGGCAGGCGGTGGCCCAGTGGGCGCGCAGTCCCTCGCGGCCGGTGCCCGAGAAGGTGCGGGGGCGGCTGCGGGACGCCTGGGAGGACGACCTCGACGTACCCGGGGTGCTCGGCGTCCTGCGCTGGATGGAGAACCAGCCCGAGATCCCCGACGGCGCCCGCTTCGAGACCTGCGCCTACGCCGACCGGCTGCTCGCCCTCGACCTCACCCGTGACCTCGGGAGCACGGCATGACCGCCCGCCCGGGTGCGGGACCGCTGCGCCGTCTGGTCGTCCTGCGGCACGCCAAGTCGGCCTGGCCCGAGGGTGTGCCCGACGAGCTGCGCCCGCTCGCGGCCCGGGGGCGCCGTGACGCCCCCGCCGCCGGCCGCGCCCTCGCCGAGTCCGACTGTCTGCCCGACCTCGCGGTCTGCTCCACCGCGGTGCGCGCCCGGCAGACCTGGGAGCTGGCCTCCGGCCAGTGGGGCACGCCCCCGCCGGTGCGCCACGACCCGCGGGTGTACGCGGCGGGCGTCCCCGAGCTCCTGGAAGTGGTGCGCGAGACCTCGCCCGAGGTGGAGACGCTGCTGCTGGTCGGGCACAACCCGGGACTGGAGGAGCTGGTCCTGGAACTGGCCGGGGACGGCTTGGACGACACCATGGAGCAGGTGCGGAAGAAGTTCCCGACGTCCGCGATAGCCGTCCTGGCCTGGCACGGGACGGCATGGGCGGCGCTGGGCCCGGGGACGGCACTGCTGACGGAGGTGAGGGTGGCGCGGGGCGGCCACGGGTAGGCCCCCTGCCGCCCCGCCCCGCCCCGCCCCGCCCCGCCCCGCCCCGCCACGGAGCGGCTCAGCCTCGGGCCGGGTGCGCCCGCGACTCCGCATAGGCTGGGCGGATGCAGGACGAGTACCGCACAGTCGCCCGCCCGGGCACCCACGAGACCGAGGTCAACCGCTCCCGTTTCCTGTGCGCCCTCGCCCCGGCGGCCACCGAGCAGGAGGCCCAGGACTTCGTCGCGCGGGTCCGCAAGGAGCACGCCGACGCCAGCCACAACTGCTGGGCCTACGTCATCGGCGCCGACGCCGCCACCCAGAAGGCAAGTGACGACGGCGAACCGGGCGGCACCGCCGGTGTCCCCATGCTCCAGATGCTGCTGCGCCGCGACATGCGGTACGTCGTCGCCGTCGTCACCCGCTACTACGGCGGGGTCAAGCTCGGCGCCGGCGGACTCATCCGCGCGTACGGCGGCGCCGTCGGCGAGGCCCTGGACAGCCTCGGCGCGATCACCCGCCGCCGCTTCCGGCTGGCCACGGTGACCGTCGACCACCAGCGGGCCGGAAAGGTCCAGAACGACCTGCGCGCCACCGGCCGCGAGGTCCGTGACGTCCGCTACGGCGAGGCGGTCACCATCGAGATCGGGCTGCCGGACGCCGAGGTGGACACCTTCCGCGCCTGGCTCGCCGACGCGACCGCGGGAACGGCGAGCCTCGAACTGGGCGGGGAAGCCTACGGAGACGCGTGACGATCAGTGCCAACCGGACATAACCCCCGTAATTCATTCGGCTCATGACGGGCTGATACGGGAGTAAGCGCCCGTGATGTCAGACCCGGCCGTTAACCTCGGGGATCATGAGACTCCTGCACACTTCCGACTGGCACCTCGGCCGGGCGTTCCACCGGGTGAACATGCTCGGCGCCCAGGCCGAGTTCATCGGTCACCTCGTGACGACCGTGCGTGAGCACGCCGTCGACGCCGTGGTCGTGTCGGGAGACGTGTACGACCGCGCGGTCCCGCCGCTGGCCGCGGTCGAGCTGTTCGACGACGCCCTGCACCGGCTGGCCGACCTGGGCGTGCCCACGGTCATGATCTCCGGCAACCACGACTCGGCCCGCCGGCTGGGCGTCGGCGCCGGTCTCATCGACCGCGCGGGCATTCATCTGCGCACCGAGCCGTCGGCCTGCGGCACGCCCGTCGTGCTCACCGACGCATTCGGCGACGTCGCCTTCTTCGGCCTGCCGTATCTCGAACCCGCCCTGGTGAAGGACGAGTTCGCCGTCGAGAAGGCCGGGCACGAGCCGGTGCTGGCCGCGGCCATGGACCGGGTCCGCGCCGACCTCGCCGCCCGCCCTCCGGGCACGCGTTCCGTCGTCCTCGCGCACGCCTTCGTCACCGGCGGCGAGGCCAGCGACAGCGAGCGGGACATCACCGTCGGCGGGGTGGCCGCCGTCCCGGCCGGAGTCTTCGACGGCGTCGACTACGTCGCGCTGGGCCACCTGCACGGCTGCCAGACCATCACCGAGCGCGTCCGCTACTCCGGGTCTCCGCTGGCGTACTCCTTCTCCGAGGCCGACCACCGCAAGAGCATGTGGCTCGTCGACCTGGCCGCCGACGGTGCCGTCACCGCCGAGCGCCTGGACTGCCCGGTCCCGCGCCACCTGGCGCGCGTCCGCGGCACGCTCGACGACCTGCTCGCCGACCCCGCCCTGACCCGGCACGAGTCCGCCTGGATCGAGGCCACCCTCACCGACCCGGTCCGCCCCGCCGACCCGATGGCCCGGCTCACCGACCGCTTCCCGCACGCCCTCAGCCTGGTCTTCGCCCCCGACCGCGCCCCGGACGACCCCGACGTGACCTACGCCCGCCGCCTGGCCGGCCGCACCGACCGCCAGATCGCCGAGGACTTCGTCGCCCATGTCCGCGGCGCGGGCCCCGACCAGCGGGAACTGACCGTGCTGGGCGACGCCTTCGACGCCGTGCACGCTGACCTCGCGGTGCGGGAGGTGGCGCGGTGAGGACGTACCCGCGACGGATCACGGAGGCCGCCGAGTGAGGCTCCACCGGCTCGACATCACCGCCTTCGGCCCCTTCGGTGCCACCCAGCGCGTCGACTTCGACGCGCTCTCCGCCGCCGGGCTCTTCCTGCTGCACGGCCCGACCGGCGCCGGAAAGACCTCCGTCCTGGACGCCGTCTGCTACGCGCTCTACGGCACCGTCCCGGGCGCCCGCCAGAGCGGCCAGGGCACATCCCTGCGCAGCGACCACGCCGACCCGGCCACCCGCACCGAGATCCGCCTCGAACTCACCGTCGGCGGACGCCGGTTGGAGATCACCCGGCAGCCGCCCTGGGAGCGCCCCAAGAAACGCGGCTCGGGCACCACCCTCGACAAGGCCCAGACCTGGCTGCGCGAGTACGACGCCACGGGGGGCGCCTGGAAGGACCTCAGCCGCTCCCACCAGGAGATCGGCGAGGAGATCAGCCAGCTGCTCGGCATGAGCCGCGAGCAGTTCTGCCAGGTCGTCCTGCTGCCCCAGGGCGACTTCGCCCGCTTCCTGCGCGCCGACGCCGGCGCCCGCGGCCAGCTGCTCGGCCGCCTCTTCGACACCCAGCGCTTCGCCGACGTCGAGAAGCGCCTCGCCGAGCGCCGGAAGGCGACCGAGGCCCGGGTACGGGACGGCGACTCCGCGCTGCTGGCCGACGCACACCGCATGCAGCAGGAAGCCGGCGACGCGATGGAGCTGCCGGAGCTGTCCCCGGGCGAGCCCGGCCTCGCCGAGGCCGTCCTCACCGCCGCCGCGGTCGCCCGCAGCACCGCCCGCGAGCACCTCACCGTCGCCCACTGCCGCCTCTCCGCGGCCGAGTCCGCCCAGTTCGCCGCCGACCGCGCACTGGCCGGCGTCCGCGAACTGGCCCGGCTGCAGGGCCGGTTCGCCGAGGCCCGGGAGCGGGCCGTACGGCTGGAGGAGCGGGCCGGGGACCGCCGTGCGGCGCAGGCGCGGATGGAGCGGGGGCGGCAGGCGGCGGCGGTGGCGCCGACGCTGGAGCTGCGGGACGCCGCCGAGGCCGGGCACCGGGAGGCGGCCGCCGCCGAGGCGCGCACGCGTGCGCTGCTGCCGGAGACCTTCGCGGGAGCCGGTGCGGCGGGACTCGCCACCGCTGCCCGCCGGGCGGCCGAGGAGCTGGGCGGGCTGGAGTCCGCGCGCCGGGCCGAGCGGCGGCTCGCCGAGGTCGTGGACGAGCGCGGGCGTCTGGACCGGCAGGAGCGGGACGACGAGGACGCCCTGCGCGAGGCCGCGGGCTGGCTCGCCGACTGGGACACCGTACGCGCGGGACTGGGGACCCGGATCGACTCCGCCCAGGAGGCCGCGACCCGCGCCGAGCAGCTCGCCGTCCAGCGCGATCCGGCCCGCCGGCGGCTGGCGGCGGCGCGGCTGCGGGACGAGCTGGGTCGGGACACGGACGAGGCCCAGCGCGCGGCCCTGGCCTCCGCGCGGCAGGCCGTCGACGCGCGGGCCCACTGGCTCGACCTCAAGGAACAGCGCCTGAACGGCATCGCCGCAGAACTGGCCGCCGATCTCACCGACGGCGCACCCTGTGCGGTATGCGGGTCCACTCAGCATCCGGCGCCCGCGCGGAAGTTCGCGGGGCATGTCGACCGGGAGGCGGAGGAGCGGGCTCTCGCCGCCTACCAGCGCGCCGACGAGCAGCGCGCCGAGGATGAGCGGCGCCTCGGCACCGTCCGTGAGGCACTGGCCGCCGCCACCGCCGAGGCGACCGACACACCTACCAGTCAACTCGCCGCCGAGGCCGATGAGTTGGAGCAGGAGTACGCGCGGGCCCGGCGCGCGGCCTCCGACCTGCACGCGGCGCAGGAGGAGCTGCGGCTCGCCGAGCAGGAGCGCGAGCGCCGGCTGGCCGGCCGGCAGCAGGCCGAGGTCCGGGCCGCCGCCCGGCTGACCCGGCGGGACGGCCTCGACACGGAACTGGCCTCTCTGGAGGAGGAGCTGGCCGCGGCCCGGGGCGGTGCGGTCAGTGTCGCCGCCCGGGCCGCGCAGCTGGAGCGGCAGGTGACACTCCTCACCGACGCCGCCGACGCCGCCCGCGCCGCCGACGACACCGCCCGGCATCTGAAGGACGCCGACGCACGGCTCGCCGACGCCGCCTTCCGGGCCGGCTTCGACACCCCGCAGGACGCGGCCGCCGCCCTCCTCGACGCCACCGCCCACCGAGAGCTCCAACGGCGCCTGGACGACTGGCAGTCCGAGGAGACCGCGGTGCGCGCGGTGCTGGCGGAGGCCGACACCGCGGCGGCCGCCCAGCAGCCGCCCGCCGACCTCGACGCGGCGGAGCGCGACGCCGCCACGGCGGCCCGGCGGCTGCGCGAGGCCGCCTCCGCCCGGGACCGGGCCGACCGCTGCCGCGCCGAACTCGACCGTCTGTCCGCCCGCGCGACCGAGGGCGTGCGCCGGCTCGGGCCGCTGCGCGAGGAGTACGAGCGGGTCGCCCGGCTCGCCGCCCTCACCGCCGGCACCTCCGCCGACAACGAGCGCCGGATGCGGCTGGAGTCGTACGTCCTGGCGGCCCGCCTGGAACAGGTCGCCGCCGCCGCGACCGTACGCCTGCACCGCATGTCCTCCGGCCGCTACACCCTCGTCCACTCCGACGACCGCACCGGACGCGGCCGCAGCGGTCTCGGGCTGCACGTCGTCGACGCCTGGACCGGACGCGAGCGGGACACCGCCACCCTGTCCGGCGGCGAGACCTTCTTCGCCTCCCTCGCGCTCGCCCTCGGCCTCGCCGATGTCGTCACCGACGAGGCCGGCGGGGTCCGGCTCGACACCCTCTTCATCGACGAGGGCTTCGGAAGCCTCGACGACCAGACCCTGGACGAGGTCCTCGACGTCCTCGACTCGCTGCGCGAACGCGACCGCAGCGTGGGCATCGTCAGCCACGTCCCGGACCTGCGCCGCCGTATCCACGCCCAACTGGAGGTGGCGAAGGGCAGATCGGGCTCGACGCTGCACCGGCGCGGGGTCTAGGTACCGATGGCGCGGCGGGGGAGGGGCGAGGAGTAGACGACGCTCGTCGTCACCGAGCCCAGGGTGCCGATCCTGCCGGAGATCTCCTCCAGGTGACGCATCGAGCGGGCGGTGACCTTGATGACGAAGCAGTCGTCCCCCGTGACGTGGTGCGCCTCCAGGATCTCGGGGGTGGCGGCGACCAGGTCGTGGAACGGCCGGTAGTTGCCGTTCGGATAGCGCAGCCGGACGAAGGCCAGGATCGGCAGGCCCAGCCGCTCCGGGTCGACCACGGCCGCGTACCCCTGGATCACGCCCGCCTCCTCGAGGCGGCGCACCCGCTCGGTCACCGCGCTCGGGGACATCGCGACGGCACGCGCCAGCTCGGCAAAGCTGGCCCGGCCCTCGCGCTGGAGGACATCGAGGATGCGCCAGTCGGTGGCGTCCGGGGAAAACACGGTCATGACGGATGGATAACAGGGAATCCCCGGCCGGACAAGGCCAGGGCCGGGGATCGTACCTTCAGGACGATCGGTCACCGGCCGTAGATTTCGGGGCATGGAGATCCGCCGCACGGCGGCCAGTGAAAGGCCCCAGATGACCGCCACCACCGTGAACCCCGTCCTGCGCGTCGCCCCCGCCGCGCCCGCCGAGGCCGCCGCCCACTTCCGGGCGAGCCTCGTCTTCCACGCCGACGTCTCCGACGTGGCCGCCGCCCTCGCCGCCGACGGCGACCCCGGCTTCGTCGTCCTGGACTCCCGCTCCACCGAGTCCTGGGACCAGGGCCACATCCCCGGCGCCGTCCACCTGCCCACCGCGCTGATCCCCGAGCAGGCGGCCCGGCTCCTCGACAGGGACGTGCCCGTGGTGACGTACTGCTGGGGTCCCGGCTGCAACGGCGCGACCCGCGCCGCCCTGGCCCTGGCCGAACTCGGTTACCGAGTCAAGGAGTTGCTCGGCGGGTTCGAGTACTGGGTGCGTGAGGGCTTCGAGTTCGAGACCTGGCAGGGCCGTACCCGCCGGGCTCCGGACCCGCTGACCGCACCCGTCGAGGGCGACTGCGGTTGCTGATTCCCGGTGGCGAACTCGTGCTGTCGCTGTACGTGTAGGTTCACCCCATGACTCGTTATGCGGATCCAGGCGCGGTGGAGTGGGTGGAGTCGGGCGGCGGCCCGCTCGTGGCGGTCCCGGAGACGGTCCTGCCGTTCTGGGCCGGAGCCGACAGCGAGGAACTGGCCACCGACTACGACCGGGCCTGCGAGGTCGACGGCTACGTCGGACTGCTCCCGGTCGGGGACAGCGCGGCCCTGGTCCTCGGCGACGAACCCGCCTCGACGTCCTTCCTGCCGGACCACGGCACGTTCATACGCTGGTCCGCCGCCGACTCCGAGGACGAGCTGCTGGCCCAGGTCCCGGCCGCACTCGACAGCGCGGTGTGGGAGAACGAGATCCGCTGGCAGGTGCCGGGCCCCGTCGTCCTGTTCGACTCCGCCTGGCCGGGCGGCGAGGCGGCGGGCGGGGACCGTCTGCGGGTCCCGCTGGAGCCCGGCACCTACGAGGTGCACGCCGCCTACACCAGGCCCGGCCCGGAAACCTGGCTGGGCCTCGTGCGGTTGCGCAAGGTCGACAACTGACCGTTCGTCACTTGAGCCCGTCGATCGCGATGTTGAGGTGGCGCGGACCGCGCAGCACCGCATTCGGCCGGTAGGGCGGCGGGTCCTCGACGAGTCGCGGGTTGTCGAGCCGGCGGGCCAGCTGGGCGAGCGCGAGCTGGGCTTCGATACGGGCCAGCGGGGCGCCGAAACAACTGTGGATGCCGCTGCCGAACCCGAGGTGCTGGATGTCCTGGCGGTCCGGGTCGAACCGGTCGGGGTCCGGGAACCGCTCCGGGTCCCGGTTGCCCGCGGCCAGGACGAGCCAGATGCGCGAACCCTTGGGGATGGTCACCCCGCGCACCTCGATGTCGGCGATGCAGGTGCGCTGCGGCACGAGCTGCACCGGCGGCTCGTAACGCAGCAGTTCCTCCACGATCCGCACCGACAGGCCCGGGTCGTTGCGCAGCCGCTCCAGGACCTCCGGGTGCCGCAGCAGCGTCAGCATGCCGTTGGTGATCAGGTTGACGGTCGTCTCATGGCCGGCGATGAGCAGCAGCACCGCGGTGCTCAGCACCTCAATGGTCGTCATGGAGCCGTCCGGACCACTGCTGTGCACCAGGTCGGACAGCATGTCGTCACGGGGTTCCCTGGTTCGCTGCTCCACCAGCCCGTTCAGGTACATGCCGAGCTGCAGCCGGGCCTCCTGCGCGGTGCGCTGGGAGTCGGCCGCCGTACGGCTGTCGGGGTCCAGGCCTGCGACGATCGGGTCGACCCAGGCCCGGAAACGGGGCTCGTCCTCGCGCGGCACACCGAGCAGCCGGCAGATCGCGGTGACCGGGAAGGGGTACGCGACCTGGTCGACGAGGTCGAACTCCCGGGCGTCTCCGAGGCCGTCGACGAGACCGGTGATGATCTCCTCCAGCTGGCCCCGCATGTCGTCGATCCGGCGCGGCCGGTGCGGTGGCCCGAAGGAGCTGTTGGCGATCCTGCGCAGCCGGTCGTGCTCCGGCGGGTCGAGCCGGATGAAGCTCGGCGGCAGTCCCGTCGCCTCCGGACCGGACAGGTCGTCGTGGCCGCCGGCGGTCACGTTCGACTCGTCGGAGCTGATCCGCGGATCGTGCAGCAGGGCCTCGATGTCGTGGTAGGAGCTGATGATGTAGGGACCGTCGTCCTCCTCGTGGAGCACCGGCGTCTTGCGGAGTTCCTCGTACACCGGGTACGGGTTGGCGCGGTTCGCGAAGTCGGTGATCTGGCGCAACATCGAGGTCTGCGTCGTCATGACAGGTCCTTCGAGCGTCGGGGCCGGGGCGCGGTCAGTGGCGGGCGGGGTGGAAGACCAGCTGCTGGTCGGTCGGCGAGTAGCCGCTGAGGGTCACCATGGGACCGTGCGTAGGCAGCGCGGGGTCCGGGAAGTCGGCGTCGACCGGCACCCGGCCCTCGGGACGGCGGTCCACCGTCGGGAACTCCACCGGGAACGGCGCGCCCTTCTCGATCTGCCGCTGGTAGAACTCCAGCCACCGGGTGTTGTCGAAGCTCACCGCGGCGATCGTCCGGCCCTTGTAGCCGTACACCCCGACGAACCGGCGTTCGGCCAGCGAGCCCTGCGTGATCATGATCTGCTCGCCCATCGGCGGCACCCCGACGGACTTGATGTTCACGCCGAACTGGGACGACCAGAACGCCGGCACCCACAGATGCGGCCTGCGCTCCGCGCTCGGGCTGATCATGTTGTGCGCGGCGATCTCGGCCTGCGCGACCGCGTTGCCCCAGTGCTCCAGGGAGAGGAACTGATAGCCGAACAGGGCGTGCGGGGACCGGGCGACATCGCCGGCGACGAAGATGTCGTCGGTGACGATGCCCCGGAAGTCGAAGGCACGGCAGCCCGCGTCGCAGGCGATGCCCCGGGGGCCCGCGCCGAGACCGGATCCGGCGAGCCAGCCGGTGTTGCGGATCGCGCCGAGCGACACGATCACGACGTCCGCCTCGACGATGCTCTCGTCGGACAGATGGACGGCGCGCACCCGGCCGGCCGAGTCGCCCTCCAGCGCGGTGACCATGACCCCGGTGCGCAGGTCCACCCCGTTCTCGCGGTGCATGTCGGCCGCGACCGCGCCGATCACCCCGCCCAGGGCGCCCACCAGCGGCGCGCCCGCGCGTTCCGCCACGGTGACCTCGATCCCGTGCTCCCGGCAGGCCGAGGCGATCTCCGAACCGGTGAACCCGGCGCCGATCACGAACACCCGGCGCGGGCCGGCCTTCAGCCGCCGCAGCAGCGCGGCCGCGTCGTCCCGGGTGCGCAGGGTGAACACGCCCTCCAGCCGGGCCTCGTCCTCCCTTGGCCAGGGCCGGGCGCTCACTCCGGTCGCGATCAGCAGACGGTCGTACTCGACCTCGTCGCCGTCGGCCAGCCGGACCCGCCTGGCCTCGATGTCGAGACCGGTCGCCGCGACCCCCAGCCGCCACTTCGCGTCGATCTCCCGGCGGCGGGGCAGTTCGGTGTGGTTCGGGGACGCCTTGCCGAGCAGCACCCCCTTGGACAGCGGCGGCCGGTCGTACGGCTCGTAGGGCTCGTCGCCGATCATGGTGAGTTCCCCGGTGAAGCCCTCGGCGCGCAGCGTCTCGGCGCCCCGAAGCCCGGCCAGCGAGGCACCCACGATCACGATCCGGCCCTCCCGCCGGAGCCAGTCGAGATAGTCAGCGGGCGCCATCGGACGTCCCTCCCACAGCCCCGTCCAGGCCGTCGGCGGTGATCGCCTGCACCGGGCAGGCGGCGACGGCACGGGCCAGCCGCTCCCGCTGCTCCTCCTCGGCGTGTGGGCTGTAGACGAGCGACTCCTCGCCGTGCATGGCGAAGACGTCAGGGGCGAGGAACGCGCACTGCGCGTATCCCTGACATCTGTTGAGATCGACGACAAGGCGCATCATGGCTCCGCCCTTCCGGTGGCCAGGTGTCGTGCGTACCGCCAGTCCGTGGCTTCAGTCTCGGACCGCCGAGAACTCCCCGCACGTCAGCATGGGCGCCCGCGTGTGCCACCGCGCGCCGGGGACTTCCGATCGGGTGAGTCCTCAGGACGCCGGGGCCGGGGCGGAACGCCGGAAACCCGCCACGACGATGTAGGAGCTGAGCAGCAGCGACCAGGCCGGGAACACCAGCTCGGCCCACGGCACGACCGACGACACGAACAGCAGGACCAGGGTGCAGAGGAAACCCAGCACCGTGAGCCAGCGCGGCAGGATGCCCAGTCGGTGCCCGATCACCGAGGTGGAACAGACGAAGACGGCCGCCATCCGCATGGCGTAGCCGGTCATCAGCGTGTACGCGAAGTGCTGGCCGAAGTCCCAGGTGGGCCGGGAGGGCGAGGTACCCGCCGGGTGCGCGGTGTCCAGCAGGGCCGCGGCCGCCGCGGCGGCGCCGAACATCGTGGCCGTGAAGACCAGCCCGCTGCCGAGGAACACGGTGGCGATGAACCGGTCCTCGTTGTCGCCGACATGGGCGCGCACCGCGCCGGCGAACCAGAGGAAGAAGATGCCGGCGAACGGCACCAGCAGGAGGGCCGCGTGGACGGCGCTGCGCTGAGCGGGGTCCGGTGCCTGGGCGTTGACCGCGTCCGCGCCCTGCGGGACACCCAGCCGGATCAGCACGATCGCGGCGGCCAGCAGCAGAGCGAAGACGATGCCGGCCACACCGGCGGCACGGGGGGCCTCCAGCGACTGCCGCCGGGGCGTGGAGGTCTGCATGCGCGGCTCGCTTCCTGTGCGATGGCCCCCCGCACCAGCAAGCCGCCTGCGCCCGTCCACCGCCACCGGAGCACACCCGAACGGCAGACGGCGCCCTCCCGGCCGCCGTCCGCGGTGCGTTGCCGGGCGCGGGTCCGGCCAGTTCGGCGCGGCCGTGGCCGCACGGTTCCCGGCCGGACACCGGGGCCGGCCCCGACGACTCGGCGCGGCTCGTCGCACGAGGCACGCCGGGTCACCGGGCAGGTCGTCGGCTCCGAGGCGGCCACCGCCACGGACGTGCCGTCAGAGCTGCGACAGTTCGTCCACCAGGTCGTCCAGACCCAGTGACCCCTGGGACAGGGCCGCCATGTGCCAGGCCTTGAGGTCGAAGGCGTCGCCGCGCCGCTCGCGGGCCTGCTCCCGGCCCAGCAGCCAGGCCCGCTCGCCCAGCTTGTAGCCGATGGCCTGCCCCGGCATGGACAGATAGCGGGTCAGCTCGCTCTCCACGAAGTCCGCCGGGCGGCTGCTGTGCGCGCCGAAGAACTCCTGCGCCAGCTCCGGCGTCCAGCGCTCCCCGGGGTGGAAGGGGGAGTCGTCAGGGATCGTCAGCTCCAGGTGCATGCCGATGTCGATGATGACCCGCGCGGCGCGCATCATCTGCGCGTCCAGGTAACCGAGCCGGCGCTCCGGGTCGGTCAGGAAGCCCAGCTCGTCCATCAGCCGCTCCGCGTACAGCGCCCAGCCCTCGGCGTTGGCGCTGACCATGCCCACGCTGGCCTGGTAGCGGGAGAGGTTGTCGGCGATGTGCTTCCACTGCGCCAGCTGGAGGTGGTGGCCGGGTACACCCTCGTGGTACCAGGTCGAGACCAGGTCGTAGACCGGGAACCGGGCCTGGCCCATGGTCGGCAGCCAGGTGCAGCCGGGGCGCGAGAAGTCGTCCGACGGCGGTGTGTAGTACGGCGCCGCCGCGCTGCCGGGGGGAGCGATCCGGGACTCCACGCGGCGGACCCGCTCGGCCAGGTCGAAGTGGGTGCCGTCCAGCTCTTCGATGGCCTCGTCCATCACGGACTGCAGCCAGCGCTGGACCTCGTCGACGCCCTCGATGTGACTGCCGTGCTCGTCCAGGTGCGCCAGCGCCACCCACGGCGTGGCCGCGCCGGGCAGGATCTTCTCGGCCTCGGTCCTCATCTCGCCGAGCAGCCGGTGGTACTCGGCCCAGCCGTACGCGTACGCCTCGTCCAGGTCGAGGTCGGTGCCGTTGTAGTAGCGGACCCAGCGGGCGTAACGCTCGCGGCCCACCACGTCCGGGGCACCCTCGATGGCCGGCGCGTACACGTCCCGCATCCACGCGCGCAGCGCCGCGACACCCTGGGTGGCGGCGCGGGCGGCCTCGTCCAGCTCGGCGCGCAGCGCCTCGGGCCCGGAGGCGGCGAACTGCTCGAACCAGCCCCGGCCGTCGCCCGTGTCGGTCCATTCGCCGAGCTGTCCGACGAAGGTGGCGGTGGCGCGCGGCCCCGCGTGCAGCTTCCGCTCCAGACCGAGTTCCAGGGACTGCCGGTAGCCCTCCAGCGCGGCCGGCACGGCGCGCAGCCGCTCGGCGACGGCCGCCCAGTCCTCCTCGGTGGCCGTGGGCGTCACGGTGAACACCTGACGCACCGCGTGCGCGGCCGAGCTCAGGTTGCTCACGGAACGCAGGCTCTCGTCCGCCTCGTGCACGGCGAGGGAGGCGGTGAGCCGCTCGCGCAGCAGACGCGCGCAGCGACGCTCGATGTCACTGTCCGCGCCGGGCTGCCGTTCGGCCTCGTCGAGCTTGGCGAGCGTGTCACGCTGGAGCCGGGCGAGCGCCTCGGCGCCGGCCGGCGAGGTGTCCGGCAGACGGCTCGAACTCTCTTTGACGCCGAGGAACGTACCGGTGATCGGATCGAGGGCAATGAGCTCGTCGACGAAGGTGTCGGCGACCTGGCGGGGCAGCGGGCTGTTGGTCTGTGACATGCGGTCCATCCTCGTACGGCGGGCCGCCGCACGTCACTGGGATTGAGCTGACGGCGTAGGCGGGAGCAGCGGTCCGCACTCCCACTGCTGGAAGATCAACCGGGTCTCCACCCGGGCCACTTCGCGCTGGGACGTGAACTCGTCCAGGACCAGCCGCTGCAGGTCCGTCATGTCGGCCACCGCCACATGCACGAGGTAGTCGTCGGGACCGGTCAGATGGAACACCGTCCGCGATTCCGGCAGCGCCCTGATCCGCTCCACGAACGGCCCCACCAACTCCCGCCGGTGCGGCCTCACCTGCACCGAGAGCAACGCCTCCAGGCCACGCCCGAGCTTGGCCGGATCGAGCTCCAGCCGATGCCCGAGGATCACTCCCGAGCGCCGCAGCCGGGTCACCCGGTCCAGACAGGTCGACGGCGCCACGCCCACCCGGGCGGCGAGATCGCGGTAGGTGGTCCGGGCGTCGTTCTGCAGCAGCCGAAGCAGATGCAGATCGACCGGATCCAGTACGACAGATTCGGCCACACGGCGAACGTAACACGGTGTTCGCTTCCCGTACCCCGCTCGATGTTCACCCTTCGGGCATGGACTCGACGAGCACCTATGACGATTCAGTGCGCGCCTACGACGACTCGGTGAACCTCCGCGCCGGCGCGACGCGACTGTCCGGCGCCTCGCGCGCCCTGGCCACCGAGGCCGTGCACGCCGGCCGCGACGACCTCGCCCGCCAGGGCCTGCACGCCCCGCCGATCGACCTGTCCACCACCTACCCGTCCTACGACAGCCGTGCCGAGGCCGCCCGCATTGACGCCTTCGCCACCGACGGCGCGGACCCGACCGGACCGCCGGTCTACGGGCGGCTCGGCAATCCGACGGTCGCCCGCTTCGAGACCGCCCTGGCCCGTCTGGAGGGCACCGAGTCGGCCGTCGCCTTCGCCAGCGGCATGGCCGCCCTGAGCGCCGTGCTGCTCGCCCGCGCGGCGACCGGCCTGCGCCATGTCGTCGCCGTACGGCCTTTGTACGGGTGCAGCGACCACCTGCTCACCGCCGGTCTCCTGGGCACCGAGGTCACCTGGACCGACCCGGCGGGCATCACCGACGCGCTGCGCCCCGACACCGGCCTGGTGCTGGTCGAGTCCCCGGCCAACCCGACCCTCGCCGAACTCGACCTGCGGGCCGTCGCCCACGCCTGCGGCACGGTCCCGTTGCTCGCCGACAACACCTTCGCCACCCCCGTCCTCCAGCGGCCCGCCGAACACGGCGCCCGGCTGGTGCTGCACAGCGCCACCAAGTACCTCGGCGGCCACGGCGACGTGCTGGCCGGGGTGGTCGCCTGCGACGAGGAGTTCGCCGGGCAGCTCAGGAAGATACGTTTCGCGACCGGGGGCGTCCTGCACCCGCTGGCCGGCTACCTGCTGCTGCGCGGCCTGTCGACCCTCCCGGTCCGGGTCCGGGCCGCCTCCGCCACCGCCGCCGAACTCGCCCGCCGTCTCACCGCCGACCCGCGCATCGCCCGTACCCACTACCCGCGCCTGGGCGGCGCGATGATCG
Organism: Streptomyces sp. NPDC026538; assembly: GCF_055567535.1. Taxonomy (NCBI): domain Bacteria; kingdom Bacillati; phylum Actinomycetota; class Actinomycetes; order Kitasatosporales; family Streptomycetaceae; genus Streptomyces; species Streptomyces sp. NPDC026538. Next base: position 190,677 of record NZ_JBVHQG010000012.1, on the reverse strand, counting down.
CCTTCGAGGTGCACGGCGACCCGCACGAGGTCGTCTCCCGGGTACGGCTGGTCACCCCGGCCGTCAGCCTCGGCAGCGTCGACTCCCTCATCCAGCACCCGGCCTCCATCAGCCACCGCGTGGTCGACGCCGAGGACCGCCGGGGCGCCGGGGTGAGCGACCGACTGCTGCGGCTGTCGGTGGGCCTGGAGGACGTGGACGACCTGTGGGCGGACCTGGACCGGGCACTGGGGGACATCTGAGCGCCCCGAAAGGGGCGCGGGGAACTGCGCAACCAGCTCCCACGCACCCGCAGTCGTGAGACGCCCCTGAGCCCTACGGCGCTTCGGCCTTCCCAGCCTCACCCGCACCGGAAAGCCACCCCATGGCAGGCACGGCATCCCCCGGCTCCGCCGGAACCGCCGCCAGCCGGGCCGTGATGACCAGCGTCCCCTCCTCGATCTGATAGTCCAACGGCAACTCCAGCCCCCGCATCGCCGCCACCATCGCGGTGTTGGACGCCTGCGTCACCGCGTACACGCTCTCGCAGCCCGCCTCGACGGCCATGCCCACCAGCCGGCCCAGCAACTCGCTGCCGATTCCGCGCCGCTGCCAGTCGTCCTCGACGAGCAGCGCGACCTCCGTCTCGTCCCCGTCCCACAGCAGATGCCCGAGCGCGACGATCCGGCCCGACGCGGTCTGCACGGCCAGCGTCCGGCCGAAGCGAGGGCTGAGCAGGTGGTTCAGATAGCGGTCCGCGTCCCCGACCGGCCCGTGATAGCGCAACCCGAGGGTCCGTGCCGAGCAGCGCTCGTGCATGGCCTTCGCGGCCTCCACGTCACCGGTGTCGGCCCGGCGTACGGTGATCTCCCTGCCCTCGGACAGGGTGAGCACGTCCTGACTGTGCGGGATACGCGGCCCGAGCCGGGCGTCCAGTTCCACCAGCGCGCGCGCCCGCGCGAACTCGGTCGGCGTGAACGGCAGATACGGCCGCTCCACGGTGATCACTCCACCCTCCGGTGCGCGCAGCCGCATCACGGTGTCCTCCAGCACCCCTTCGACGGGAACCGTCTCGGGGCTCCGGGCCCCGCCGACCGGATGGGCGGGGAGCGAGCGGATCGTGCACCTCCCCAACAACTGCCGGAGGGCCAGCGGAAGTTCCGCCGCGTCCAGCGCGGTTCGGGTCGCCAGACCGAGCACCCGGGTCGGAGCGTCCACCAGATCGTGCGCGTCGGCCCGCTCGATCCAGGTCTCCGTGCCCCCGGCCAGCGCGACCGCCCGGGTGATCTCACCGGCCGTCAGCAGGCCCGGGGCCCGCAGCAGGAACTCGTCGACCGTGCCGTCGGCCAGCGGATGCGTCTGCAGGTTCAGGATGTCGACCGCGTGCCCGGCGAGCGCGGTGCACAGCGCGGCCAGCGAACCGGGCTCGTCCCGCACGGTCGTGCGCAGTCGCCACAGTGTGCTGTGCGCGCCATCGGCCGCCGGGGCCTTTGGACCGGGCCCGGCCTGCCGCGTCTCGGTGACGGCCGGCCGGGCGCCGGTATCGGTATCGGTCACCGGAGGTGCGTGACCTGGGCGCCTGGCCCACCACACGTGGAAGCCGGCCGTCGCCGCCAGCACCACGGCCGAGGTCACCAGCAGCGCCGGGCCGCCGGGCCCGTGCCCGATCAGGTTCGCCACCGCGTCCGCCACGGCGACGGCCGTGAACAGGGCGGCGAGTTCGACGACGTCCCGTCGCCAGTGGTGCACGGGGCGTCCGTTTCGTGTGCGCCTCACATCAGACATGTCTCGATTCATGCATCCACTGTGAAGGAAGGGTGTTGCGTGATCACGAACGCGCTGTGACCGACGGGTAAAGCGTGCTTATGTTGTTTTTGTGATGGTTTTTACCATTGCCGAGGTCTCGGAAATGACTGGTTCTGGCCCCCGGTCAAGCGGCCACCTCCACACCCAGCGCGTCCCGCAGCCGACGGGCCTGCACCACCAGCCGGGACGAGCCACGCCGGGCCGCCGTCTGTGACAGGTGCGGCAGCGCACCACGGGCCCCGGACCGCTCGGCGCACTCGGCCGCGACCGAGAGCAGCTCCCCGAGCCCACGGACCGAACCCGGTGTGCCCGCCCCCGCCGTCGCGAGGTCGGCGAGCAGCACGGGAAGGGTGTGCCGGAGCATCTCCCATATCGTCGTGTTGGCCCCGGTGGCCGCCGCCGTCCGAGCCGACTCGGCCAGCCGCGACGGCTTCACCGCGCCACGCCGGACCAGCTGGCCCAGGTCGGCGCCCAGCCGCTCCGCGTCGAGCTGCCCACGGGCGGCGAGCACCAGCAGCGCGTCCACCGCGGCGAGCCGGTCCTCCGGATGCCGGGCGCCCAGCCCGTAGGCGACACACAGATGGGTGCCCTCGCCTGCGGCGCCGCCGGACTCGGCGAGCAGCGGAAGAGCGGCGGCCATGCCCCGCTGGTCGTCCACGGCGGCCTGGGACAGATCATGCACCAGCCGCACGGCGACCAGCTCGCGCTGTTCCGGGAGCGTGGCCAGCCAGTGCCGGTGGTTCTCCCGGCCCCAGTGGTGGCAGTACCGTCGCTCCTCGTCGGCCGTGACCGGCCGGCCCAGCCGCCGGAACGCCTCGGGGAAGTCCGCCTGGAGTTCCAGGACCTCACCCGACTCGACCAGGATCCGCGCCCCCGAGGTCCGGCGCCGGGACGTGGGCAGGGCGGGTCCCCCGGTGGACAGCCGGTGTGCCAGCCGCCGGCCCTCCGGTGTGCCGAGCGCCGTCGCCCGCTCGGCCGCCGCCAGGGCCGCCGCCCGGTCCTCGCGGCGCACCCGCAGCAGCGCCTGCGCGAAGTCGGCGGCACCGACCCGGGCACCCAGCCGACCGTAGACCGCGAGCCGGTCGACCAGTTCGTCCGGTTCCAGGAGCCCGGTGCTCCATGACGGTGTGGCCAGCAGCAGCGGCTGCGGGTCCGTCCGTATCCGGTAGGCCAGTTCGCGCAGCCGGCCGTCGAACACCCGGGAGAACCCGGTGTGCGCGCACTCGTGATCGGCCGGCCCGCGCTGCTGGGCGGCGAACAGGGTGTCCGTGCCGACGGCTCCGAACAGCGTGGCCAGCAGCAGCTCCAGGCCGTCCTGGGCACCCAGGAGGCCGTAGCGGGTGTTGCCGAAGTACTCGTCGGTGTGCCACCAGCGGCGTGCGTCGGGCTGCTTCCACCAGCGGGTGGCGGCCACCGGTTCGAGCGCCGCCCGCAGTGCGTCCCGGTCCCGGTGGGCGTGGCGGGCCAGCCCGTCCAGCACCCGCTCGAACGCCGCCACGTCCCCGTCGGACGCCAGCAGGGCGCCGACCTCCTCGGCGAGCTCCACGGCGGACTCCGGCGCCGGTGCCGGCCGGAACGGCTCCGGAACCGGCGGCAGCATCTCCGCGTACCCCTCGGCCGCCGGTACCGCCGGGATCCCCAGGGCGTCGGCCGCCCGGTTCCGCAGGACGGGACTCAGCTGCTCGGCCGCCCCGGCGATGCCGGACCGGACCGCCGGGTCGTGCAGCCTCTTCGCGTGCCGCTCCACCAGCTTGAGCGCGCGCTCCTGCACCTGGGTGTCCTCGTGCCCGAACGCCTGGGCCACGGCCGGCAGCAGCTCCGCCACCGAGGCCGGCTCACCGGCGAGCACCTTGCCGAGCAGCACCAGCTGGGCGCGCACCAGCTTCTTCTCAGTGCGGAACAACAGCCCTTCGGAGGCCTCCGCCAGCTGCCGTGCGGACAGTTCGCCGTCGAGTGCCAGGGCGGCGAGTATCGCCTGGGCGTGGGCGGCGACGGGGGAGACGGCGTCCCGGGCGAGGGCCGTCCAGTCGGCGACGCGGGACCGCTCCTCCTCCCGGGTGAGAGCGAGCTGGACCAGCAGCGGCAGGAAGATCCGGTGGTCGGTCGGGCCGCCGCCGCGCAGCAGACGGGCGACACAGGCGTCGGCCACGGCCCCGCGGTCCAGTTCGCCCGTCCGGGTCAGCTCCGCGATCGCGCTCTGCCAGGAACCGGGACCGTCACCGAACAGCCAGCGCACCTCGCTCACCTCGGAGAACTCGAACAGGCCGTTCACCAGCGGCGCCAGGTCCGGCTCGGCCCGCAGCCGGTCGATCAGGGGCACGCGCCCCCAGCCGTGACCGATGTGCCGGACCCAGCCGACCACATAGGCGTCCGTCACCGGGACCTCGCATCCCGAGCGGCGCACCAGCCCGGCCATCAACGGGAAGGGCACGTCCGCGGAGACCGGCCGGCCGGCGAGGCGCCGGGCCACATCGGCCTGCCAGCCGGTGTCCCGGCCTGCCAGCGCCCGCAACAGCGTCTCCGTCGGCGCCTGCCGCCAGCGCATGTCCGCCCCGGCGATCCAGGTCGCGGCCGCCGCGGCCCCCGAGTGGCACATCGCCCCGGCCACCTGCAGCGCCGGATACATGCGCTCAAGCCCGTTCCGCTGCTCCCACGGCAGTGCCCGCACCTCCTTGCGCAGCCTCTTCAACTCCGGCAACAGCACCCGCCGTTCGGTGTCCGGCATGTTCCTCAGCAGGAGCTCGGTCTCGCCCGCGCGCCCCATCCGCACCGCTTCCAGCACCGCACTCATCGCGTACCCCCGTCGATCTCCGCCATGTCCTGCTCCATCGCTCCACCGCGCCGCACCATCCGCACCGCCAGCGCGTGCTTGCACGGCCCGCGCCCACCCCGGTACTTCGCCCACCACAGACAACTGCAGCTCAACACCCCCGCCGCATCCCGCACCCGGTGCACATGACCGTCCTCGGCCGTCACCGTGCCGACGGTGCCGGCCACGGTCACCGCGCCCGCGGCCACCAGCGCCCGCGCCGAGCGCAGCCGGGGGTTGTGCCGCTCGACGCGGCCCGCGTCGTACGGCAGTTCACGGTGGAAGTAGGCGGCCTCCGCCGTGTCGTAACCGACGCGTCCCGAGGTGCCGAGGCGGACCAGGGCCGCGCGCACCCGCTCCGGGGTGAGCCCGGCGGAGGCGGCCAGGTCGGCGACGTCGACCCGGGGCTCCCAGGCCAGCAGCACCGCGATCAGCTCCGCGTCCTCGGCGGCCGCGTCGGTGGCGAGCGCGTCCAGCACGCCGCCCTCGCCGGAGAACCCGCGGGCCGCGTCGGGTGACAGGGTCAGTGTCAGCCGCATGCCCGGCAGCACGACCTCCCAGGCGGCGGCCGTACCGGAGACCGAGAGGGCGCCCTGCGGACCGTAGACCCGCAGCGCCGTCGCATGGCGCAGCACCCGCTGGAGCGCGGCCAGCCGCTCCGGTCCCGGCAGGCACACCGCGCCCGGCACCGGGCGGGTCGTCGGGCGCAGCCCCCGGCCCGCGGGCACCACCCAGCGGGGCCCGGCCGAGCCCCGGCGGGCCGTGCCGCCGCGGGGGAGCGAGCGCAGGAACCGCACCGCCTCGTCCGCCGGCAGCTCCGCCCGCAGATCGAACCCGGCCGCCATGACCTGCGCCTCCGCGAAGCCGCGCAGCCAGCGGTCCGGCAGCGGGACCTTCTTCTCCACCACGGGCCCGTCGAGCGTGGTCACCGCCAACTCCTCCGGACCGACGCGCAGATGGAGCGGATCGTCAGTGCCGATCCGCGAAAGGGCCTCCCGCAGCGGGTTGTTGACGTCGACGTTCGTCCTGCCGTGGCCCACCTCGCCGCCGTCCAGGCCCGGGCCGAGCACGTCCAGCCGGGCGTACACCCCTCCGCAGCCGGAGAAGGACTCGAAGCGCAGCCGGTCGCCGTTGCCCGTCACCACCGGGTCGAGCGAGGCGCGCAGCAGCGGCTGGTAGTACCGCGCGGCCGCCACGTCGGCTACCGCGAGCAGCCCGGCGGCAGCCACCTGAGGCGAGGTCAGGAAGCCCGCGAAGAACCGCGGATGGTCCTCGATCCCGGTGGGCGTCGCACCCCGGGAGGTCTCCAGCCCTAGCTGGCGTCCATCGGCGGCGGAGCGCAGCACGGAGGGTTGGCGATAGGCCACGGCCTGTGAAGATCGCGTCATGGAAAAACCGTAGAGGCGACCACTGACAATCGGCCCTGACCTGCGAAAACGCCCTGTTGGCGGGGGAGTTCGGGGATGCGGTGGGGCCAGCGAAGGGAGATGCGGTGGGATCCGTGCCGAGGGATGCGGCAGGATCCGTGCCGAGGGATGCGGCGGGACCTGCGCGGGCCTGTTTCGGGACCTGTACCGGGTGTGCGGCGGGCTTCGTGCCGGGTGTGCGGCGGGCGTCGTGCCGGGTGTGCGGCGGGCGTCGTGCCGGGTGTGCGGCGGGCTTCGTGCCGGACGTGGGGCGGGCTTCGTGCCGGACGTGGGGCGGGCTTCGTGCCGGACGTGAGACAGGGCCGCGCACCGGGGGATGACGCCGGTGCGCGGCCCTGGGAAAAGCGTACGGGAGTTACTGGCCGACCCGGCCCGGCTGCAGGGTCTGGGTGAACAGCACCGTGCCGTCGTACTCGCGCAGACGGACCGTCAGCTCACCGCTGTCGCCGTCGATGTCGACCTCGCCGAAGAACTGGTAGCCCGCCGCGGGCGACACGTTCGAGGCGGTCGGTGCCTTGACGAACACCCGGTCGGGTCCGAACGTGCCGTCCAGCGCGCTGGCCGGGAAGGCGCCGGCGTTGAGCGGTCCCGAGACGAACTCCCAGAAGGGTGCGAAGTCCTTGAACGCGGCCCGCGACGGGTCGTAGTGCTGGGCCGAGGTGTGGTGGACGTCGGCCGTCAGCCACACCGTGCCGGTGATCCCGCGGTGCTTGATGTAGCGCAGCAGCTCCGCGATCTGCAGCTCACGGCCGAGCGGCGCGCCCGGGTCGCCCTGGGCGACGGCCTCGAAGTTCGCCAGGCCCTCGACCGGGTCGGGCACCACCAGACCGAGCGGCATGTCCGCGGCGATGACCTTCCACACCGCGCGCGACCGGGACAGCTCGCGCTTGAGCCACTCCAACTGCTCGGCGCCGAGGATGCCCTGCGGGTCGGTGGTCTGGTCGTCGGGCGAGTTCGCGTTCCGGTAGGTCCGCATGTCCAGGACGAAGACGTCGAGGAGCGGGCCGTGGTGGTGGACGCGGTAGATCCGGCCGTCCGGGCGGCCGCTGACGGTGGAGATGGGGAAGTACTCGGAGAACGCCCGCCGGGAGCGCACCGCCATGTCGTCGAGCCGGGTGCCGGCCGGGTAGGGGGTGCCGGCGCCGATGACCTCGCCCGGGTACCAGTTGTTGCGGACCTCGTGGTCGTCCCACTGGATGACGTTCGGCACCTGGGCGTTGAACCGGCGCAGCGCCTCGTCCAGGAGGTTGTAGCGGAAGTTGCCGCGGAAGTCGTCCAGGGTGACCGCGACGTGCGACTTCGCCTCGCTGGTGACATTGCGGTACAGGCTGCCGTCGGGCAGTGCCTGCGTCGCCGAGATCACGCCGTCGGCGTAGATGTTGTCACCGCTGCACAGGAAGAAGTCAGGGTCCAGCTTCGCCATCGCGTCGAAGATGCGGTAGCCGCCGATGGACTCGTTGATGCCCCAGCCCTGCCCGGCCAGGTCGCCGGACCACAGGAACTTCACGCCCTGGCGCCGGCGGGTGGACGCGGTGCGGAAGGTGCCGGTGACCGGCTCGCCGGTGCGGCGCGGGTCGTCGGGGTCGGCGAGCAGCACGCGGTAGTGGATCTGCTCGCCGGCCGGCAGCCCGTGCAGCCGTGTGGTGCCGGTGAAGTCGCTGTCCGCGCCGAGCAGCGGTCCCCGCCATCTGCGCGGGTCGCGGAACGACTCGGTGGCCGAGGTCTCCACGATCATCCGGGCCGGCCGGTCCGAACGGACCCACACCAGGCCGGAGTCGGCGGTCACGTCGCCCGCCTGCACACCCCAGTCGGCCCGGGGCCGCCCGGAGAGCGCGAACGCCGGAGCCGCACTGAGCGCCGTGGGCAGGGTCAGGGCCGCCGACGCGGCGAGGGAGCCGCGCAGCACGCTGCGGCGGCCTGGGAACGAAAGGGACATGAAGGGCCTCCAGGGCGAGATCCGGCCAGTTGTGCACAGCCACAACTACTGGTGCGCCGCAGCGCTCACGGAAACCACAAGTGAACAACTGACCGGCCCCGCGCGGTCACCCGTCGAGCGCCTCCGCCATCACCCGCACCCCTTCCCGGATCCGCGCCGGCGGCAGCTGCGCGTACCCCAGCACCAGCCGTACGACGGAGTCGTCGGCCGGTGCGTGCGTACACGCGCCCAGCGGACGCACCGCGACCCCGGCCGCCGTCACCCGCGCCACGAAACGGCTCTCCGGCCCGCAGGACCGGGGCAGTTCCGCGATCGCGTGCAGCCCCGCCGCGATCCCCGACACGCGCGCGTGCGGGAAGTGTTCGGCCAGCGAGGCCACCAAAACGTCCCGGCGTTCCCGGTAGGCGCGCTGGCAGCGGCGCAGCTGCCGGTCGTAGTCGCCGCGTTCCAGGAACCGGGCGAACACCGCCTGGTCGAGGGAGGGATGCCCCAGGTCCATGGTCCGCTTCCGCTCGACGACGTCGTACGCCAAGTACTCCGGCACCAGCAGCCAGCCCAGCCGCAGCCCGGGGGCGAGGGACTTGCTGACCGATCCCATGTACGCCACGCGTTCCGGGTCGAGACCCTGGAGCGCGCCGACCGGGGCGCGGTCGTAGCGGAAGTCGCCGTCGTAGTCGTCCTCCAGCAGCAGACCGTCCACCGCACGGGCCCAGTCCAGCAGCCGGGTCCGGCGCCCCGCGGAGTAGGCGATCCCGGTCGGGTACTGGTGGGCGGGCGTCGTCATCGTCGCGCGTACCCCCGAGTCGCGGAGCGGGCCCAAAGCCAGGCCCTCGGCGTCCAGGGGCAGCGGCACGGTGCGCAGTCCGGCCGCCCTGTACAGGCCGTCGTGCTGGGGGCTGCCGGGGTCCTCCACACCGATCTCGCGCAGCCCGCGCGCGTGCAGCACGGATCCGAGCAGCGTCGTCGCCTGTGCCACCCCGGACACGACCACGATCCGCTCCGGGTCGGCGACCACGCCCCGGCGCCGGGCCAGCAGTTCGGCGAGGGCCGAGCGCAGCCGGGGCAGCCCGCGCGGGTCCGGGTAGCCGAGGTCGCGGTGCGGGAGCTCCGCCAGCACCTCGCGCTGCGCGGCGGCCCAGGCGGCGCGCGGGAACAGCGCCAGATCCGGTGACCCCGGCACGAAGTCCACCCGCACGCCCGGCGAGCGCGGCGCCAGATCACGCGCGCGTGCCGACGCCGCCCGTACCGCGCCGCCCACCCAGGTCCCCGCACCCCGTCCGCTGCGCAGATAGCCCTCCGCCGTCAGCTGCTCGTACGCCTCGGTGACCAGCCCGCGCGACACACCGAGGTCCTTGGCCAGCTCCCGGCTCGACGGCAGCCGGGTGCCGGGCGCGAGCCGTCCGGTACGGATCGCCTCGCGCAGGGCCGCCTGGAGGGAACGGCCACGCGCGCGTGCCGGTGCCGACGCGGCCGGCAGCAACAGCTCCCAGGCGGCGGATCCCGGCAGGCCGCCCGGATTGGTCCCCGATGACGTCATGGAAGTGGACCTTAATCCGGGCCGCCCAGGTTCCTAGCGTCGTCCTCATGAACGCGACCACCACCCGCGGCGCCCTCCTGACGGCGTTCGCCTATACGCTCGTCGGGGCCTCCTTCACCGCCAACAGCGTGCTGGGCCACTACCCCTACGCGGGCGGCCAGTTCCTGCGCTACGGGGTGGCCTGTCTGCTGCTCGTGCCCTTCGTCGGCTCGGGCGCGGTGGAACGGCTGCGCGGGCTCGGGGCGCGCGCGTGGCTGCGGCTGGCCCTGCTCGCCGCCGTCGGGATGGTCGGCTTCAATCTGGTGATCCTCGCTGCCGAACGCACCGCGGAACCGGCGGTTCCCGGTGTCTTCGTGGGCTGCGCTCCGGTGGTCGTCGCGGTCCTGGTCCCGCTCCTCGACGGGCGCGGGCCGCAACGCCGGGTCCTTCAGGGGGCGTCGCTGGTCGCCGTCGGCGCCTTCGCCGTCCAGGGCTGGGGACGTACCGACGCGAGCGGGATCGCCTTCTCGGTGTGCGCGCTGGCCGGTGAGGTCGGGTTCGCGGTGCTCGCGGGGCCGGTGCTGCGGGCGCTCGGGCCGCGGCTGCTGACCGCCACGGTGTGCGCCCTCGCCGCGGCCGAGGCGGCGGTGGCCGGGGTCGTGCTCGACGGCGGGGCGTGGCTGCGCCGGCCCGACGCCACGGAGACGGCCGCGCTGCTGTGGCAGGCGGCGGTCGTCACCGTCGTCGGTTTCGTGTGCTGGTACATGGGCGTGCAGCGGATCGGCACGGAGCGCGCGACGCTCCTCACGGGCCTCGTCCCCCTCACCGCCGTCGCCACCGCCCCGCTCGTCGGAACGGGTGCCTACGGCCCCGCCCAGGCCGTCGGCGGCGTTCTGGTGGGCGCGGGGGTCGCCCTGGGCTCCGGTGCCCTGCCCCGCATCGGTCGGCGGGCGGCGGCCGCCGCGGCCAGGCCCGGTGCGAGCCGGCGGCCGGGGACCGCCGCCGCACCCCGCGCCCGGCGCGGCTCAGCGGCTGCCGTCCAGGATGACCCGTGCGACCAGGGCCGGGTCGTCGTTCATCGGGCAGTGGCCGCAGCCGGGCAGCCGGACCAGGCGGGCCTTGGGGATGATCTGCTTGGCCCGCACCCCCTGACGGCGTACCAGCAGCATGTCCCGGGTGCCCCAGCCCACCGTGACCGGGATGCCGGGGACGTCGTCCGTGAACTGGACGGCGGAGCCCGCCCGCAGGGTCTCGGCGAACCCGGTGGCCCGCGCGAGCGCGAGCGTCTCGGCGACCACGGCCTCGGGTGAACGGCGCGCCGGACGGGCGTAGATGGTGCTGGTCAGGGCCGTCCGCCCGGCGGCAGTCCGGGACAGCCGCTCGACCAGCGGGAGCGGCAGCCGTTCCGCGATCCGCCGCATGGCGATGAGCACACCGAAGGCGTAGCGCCGCTCGGCCTGCGTCCAGAATCCGGCGGGGGAGAGGGCGGTGACGGTCCGTACGAGCTTCTCGCGGCCCAGCTCCAGGGCCAGCAGCCCGCCGAGCGAGTTGCCGGCCACATGCGGCCGGTCCAGCTCGAGCGCCTCGAACAGGGCGGCGAGCACGGTGTTGGTCGTGGGCAGGTCGTAGGCGAGGCCCGCCGGAAGGCCGGGGGAGGCGCCGAAGCCGGGCAGGTCCACGGCGATCACGTCCCGCTCGGTCGCGAGGATGTCCACCACCGGGTCCCAGGCCTGCCGGTGATGCCCTATGCCGTGGATCAGGACCAGCGGCTCGCCTCGGCCCACGCGCGCGTAGGAGACGGTCACGTCCTGCCGGCCGTGCGCGGCCGGGACTCTGACGGAGACGGTGGCGGACATGGGGGCTCCTCGTCTGTGACATCGGCTGACGCGGTAGACAGCTTGTCAGCAATTGCTACTGGCGGGTAGTCCCCGGGGCGGTGTGTCGTGCCGCGGCGGACGGACCTGCGCAACACGCCCTGGGTGGCTCCAGGTTGGAGACGGGGCGCGGGGGGCGCCGCCGGAGTGTCGGCCGCGGTTCCGCGGCCCGCGGAGCGGCCGGTCGCCGACGGTCCGGGATCATTCTGGGCCGGGCGTGCGCGGGAGGGGGCGATTCCGCCGGGACGCGCAGGAACGTGTCGGGCTGGGGAGGGTCCGGTCGGCGTCCCCGCGGTCCCGCCCGCACCGTCCATATCATCCGTAATACCGGCAACGGGTGCCCCTCGTCGCCCTCCGGCCCCACTCGCCCCACGTCTTCCGTCGTGCGACGGGAGCTTTACCGTCATGTCACGAAAACGCCCCCGTGCGAACGCCTCATGAACGCTGCGTGGCACCGCTTTCTCTGTGCTGCCCACGGGATCGAGGATTGGTCTTGACCAAGGGTGCGCGCCGCCCTATCGTCGCAGATAAGTAAAACAACCTTTAATAAACAAGGGCGCTAAAACGCCGCCGGACCACGGCGATTGCGGAGGACAGGGTGGGGACCACGCAGCTGGAATCGGTGCCGGAACCGAAGTACTGGCATCTCAAGACCGTGCTCAGTGAGGCACTCGACTCGGAGTTCTCGGTCGGCGAGATCCTGCCCAACGAGCGCGACCTCGCCGCCCGCTTCGGCGTGGCCCGCGCCACCCTCCGTCAGGCCCTCGAGCAACTCGAACTGGAGGGTCGCCTCCAGCGCCGCCGCGGGGTCGGTACGACGGTGGCGCCCCCGCGCGTGGGCGTGGCCGTCGGTACCGACGAGGACGCCTGGCCGGGCGCCCCCGGCGACGCCTGGCAGCCGGTCGAGTGCACCCTCGCGGTGCCGCCCGCCGCCGTGGCGACCGCCCTGGAGACCGGCGCGGAGGAGCCGGTGCACATGGTGCGCCGCTCCCGCGTCTTCCACGGCCAGCCCGTCGCCGCCGAGCTGCTCTACATCCCGGCGTCCTCGGTCCCGGACCTGACGGCGATCGACGCGCCGTCCGGGTCGGCACGCGCGCGTGCGGTACTGCGCGAGCTGCAGCGCCTGGAGCTGGAGGGGCAGGACCGCGCCGTGGAGCTGGGCTCGGCCCGCGCCGACGACGCCAAGGAGCTGGACCGCCTCCCGGGCGCCCCGGTCCTCGTCGTCACCACCCGCTTCCTGGCCGCCGGCCGCACCGCCGCGCTCTCCGTCGCCACGTACCGTGCGGACACCTGCCGGCTGACCTTCGGCGACTCCGGCGGCGTGGAGATCCACCACGGACCCGAGCGGCAGGCCTCGTAACCGCACGGCCGAGGCAGCGGCCGATCCGAAGCAGTCGCAGGCCCGAAGCAGCGGCTGAGCCGAAGCAGTCGCAGGCCCGAAGCAGCGGCTGAGCCGAAGCAGTCGCAGGCCCGAAGCAGCCACCGACCCAAGCGGCCGTCGAGCTGGGCGGCCACCGCCCCAAGCGGCCGTCGATCCGAAGCAGCCGCAGGCCCGAGCAGCCGCCGTGCCGAACAGGACGCGCCCCGGAACTCCTCCGGGGCGCGTCGCGTCGTCACGACAGCCGGGCAGCTGCTCAGCGGCGTGCGGTGACCGTTCCCTCCACCGCGAACAGCTGCTCCTCCACATGGTCGAGGGCGAGCCGCAGCGCGCCGGTCGCCACCGCGGCCTCGCCGAGGAGGGAGAGGGTCACCCTCGGCGGCCGCAGACAGTAGCGGGCGAGTTCGCGGCGCAGCGGCTCCAGGACGCCGTCGAGCCCCGCCGCCCAGCCGCCGATCACCACCAGCTCGGGGTCGAGGGCCAGCGCCAGCGCGGCCACGTCGTGGACCAGCCGCTGGATGAACCGGTCGACCGCGGCCCGCGCCCGTGTGTCCCCCTTCCGGGCCAGCGCGAACACCTCGGCGACCGCCTGCTCGTCCAGCGGATGCAGCGGTTCGTCGGTGGTGGACAGCAGCGTCTCCGGGGTCACCTCGCGGCCCAGCAGATGCAGCGCGCCGATCTCCCCGGCCGCCCCGCCGTAGCCCCGGTGCAGCCGTCCGCCGATCAGCGAACCGGCGCCCGGACTGAGCCCGGCCATCACCATCACCACGTCGTCGGACTCGGTGGCGGCGCCCTTCCAGTGCTCGGCGACGGCCGCCGCGTTGGCGTCGTTCTCCACCAGCACCGGGCACTTGAAGGAACGGCTGAGCCGCTCGCCCAGCCGCAGTCCCGTCCACTGGGGGAGCGCGGTGCCCAGCCGCACCCGGCCGTCCGCCTCGACGATGCCCGGCGTGCCGACCCCGACGGCCCGCAGCGAACTGCGCGGCACCCCGGCCCGGCGCAGCAGCTCGGCGACCGCGATGCGCAGCCGCTCCAGCCGCTCGTCCGCGTCGGCCGTCTCGTCCACGTCCTTGGCCTGCGCCCCCAGCACCCGGCCGTCCAGATCGGCCAGCAGCGCGGCGACGCGGTGCGGCCCGATCTCCAGGCCCAGCAGATGCCCGGCCTCGGCCCGGAACCGGAACCGCCGTGCGGGCCGCCCCTGCCGCCGGGTGGCGCCCTCCTCGGCCGCCTTCTCGACGACCAGACCGGCCTCGATGAGCCCCTCGACGACCCCCTCGACGGTCGGCCGGGACAGTCCGGTCACCCGGGTGATCTCGGTCAGGGTCGCGCAGTCCGTGGCACGCAACGCGTGCAGCACCACCGCGGAGTTGATCCTCCGCAGCAGCGACGGATCACCGCCGGTCAGCCCCGCCAACGTCCGTCCTCCCAGCTAGCCCTGCGTGTTGGCCGGATCGTACTTCGGTACGGACGACCCCGGCGAGAGTCCGGCGCCCCCGACCTGCCGAAGATCCGCGATCAGTGGGGCACGACGAACCCGGACTCGTACGCCGCGATCACCGCCTGCGTACGGTTCGTCGTCGACGAGGAGAACGGTGACCGGCATCCGGCCAGGGTAGATCAGCGCGCCGGCAGCTCGGCGTGCACCTGCCAGTCGCCCCGGTCCGGTCCGGTGCGCGCGCCGCCCCCGAGGAGGGCCACGCGCTCGCGTATCCCGCGCAGCCCGCAGCCCGCAGCCCGCAGCCCGCAGCCCGCAGCCCGCAGCCCGCAGCCCGCAGCCCGCAGCCCGCTGCCCCGCCCGGGCCCGGGTATCGCCGCGGTGAGCGGATTGCGCACCTCCGCCACCGTCAGGGCGTGCCCGATGGAGTCCTGCTGATCGTGTCCTTCGTGGTCGGCGACCTGGACGCCGGCCTGGCGGACGTGTTGCCCGACCGGGCCGGTCAAGTCGTCCTGCACAGCGCCTGGGACGGGGCCCTGGGCCCGTGGACCGGGCTGGCGGTGGCCGCGCTGTGGACGGCGGGCGCGCTGCTCGCCGGAGCCCGCAGCGTGCGCCGACGGGACGCCTGACGGCCCGCACGCCTCCCATCGGCGAGCGGCTAGCCCGCCGCCTCCCGCAGCCGTCCGAACTCCTGCGCCATCGTCGCCGTCGTCCAGTGCGCGTTCAGTCCGCTCGGGTTCGGCAGCACCCACACCCGGGTGTCCCCGATCGACCGCTCCTGCGGCCCCACCCGGGCCGTGCGGTCGGCGAAGGCGGCCCGGTAGGCCGTGACGCCCACCACCGCCAGCCATCTCGGCCGCGTCCGGGTCACCTTCGCCGTCAGCAGCCGCCCGCCCTCGGTGTACTCCGCGGCCGTCAGCTCGTCGGCGCGCGCGGTCGCCCGCGCCACCACGTTCGTGATGCCGAGCCCGTAGGACAGCAACTCGCCCTGTTCCGCGGGCTTCAGCAGCCTCGGGGTGAACCCGGACAGGTGCAGCACCGGCCAGAAGCGGTTGCCCGGACGGGCGAAGTGATGGCCCGTGGCCGCCGTCATCAGACCGGGGTTGATGCCACAGAACAGGACGTGCAGGCCGTCCGCGATCACGTCCGGGACGAGACGGTCGCGGGCGGCCTCCAGCTCCGCCTGGGTGAAGCGGGGTGACGGGGGCGAGCCGGCAGGGCGGCTCAGAGGATCGCTCCGGGGGCGTAGGCGGCGGCTTCGGGGTGCTGCTTGAGGATCTCCTCGATCCGGCCGACCACAGCCGCGACCTGGTCGGCGGCCGCGCCCGTGAAGGACAGCTTGTCGGCCATCAGGGCGGTGAGCTGCGCACGGTCGAGCGGCAGCCGCTCGTCGGCGGCGAGCTTGTCGAGCAGGTCGTTGCGCTCGGCGCCCTGCTCACGCATCGCGAGCGCGGTGGCGACGGCGTTCTCCTTGATCGCCTCGTGCGCGACCTCACGGCCGACGCCCGCGCGCACCGCGCCCATCAGCACCTTGGTGGTGGCGAGGAACGGCAGGTAGCGGTCCAGCTCGCGGGCGACGACGGCGGGGAAGGCGCCGAACTCGTCGAGCACGGTCAGGAAGGTCTCCAGCAGACCGTCCAGCGCGAAGAACGCGTCGGGCAGGGCCACCCGGCGCACCACCGAGCAGGACACGTCGCCCTCGTTCCACTGGTCGCCCGCCAGCTCACCGGTCATCGAGGCGTAGCCGCGCAGGATCACCATGAGGCCGTTGACGCGCTCGCAGGACCGCGTGTTCATCTTGTGCGGCATGGCCGAGGAGCCCACCTGGCCCGGCTTGAAGCCCTCGGTGACCAGCTCGTGCCCGGCCATCAGCCGGATCGTCTTGGCCAGCGACGACGGCGCGGCCGCCAGCTGCACCAGCGCGGTCACGACCTCGTAGTCCAGGGAGCGCGGGTACACCTGGCCGACCGACGTGAACGCCTGCGAGAAGCCCAGGTGCCGCGCGATCCGGTTCTCCAGGTCGGCCAGCTTCGCCGCGTCCCCGCCCAGCAGGTCCAGCATGTCCTGGGCCGTGCCGACCGGGCCCTTGATGCCACGCAGCGGGTAGCGGCCGAGTAGTTCCTCGACCCGGCCGTGGGCCACCAGCAGCTCGTCGGCGGCGGTCGCGAAGCGCTTGCCGAGGGTGGTGGCCTGTGCGGCCACGTTGTGCGAGCGGCCGGCCATGACCAGCTCCGCGTACTCGCCGGCCAGCTTGCCCAGGCGCGCCAGGACGGCCACCGTACGGTCACGCACCAGCTCCAGCGAGAGCCGGATCTGAAGCTGCTCGACGTTCTCCGTCAGGTCACGGGAGGTCATGCCCTTGTGCACGTGCTCATGCCCGGCGAGGTCGTTGAACTCCTCGATCCGCGCCTTCACGTCGTGCCGCGTGACCTTCTCGCGCTCGGCGATGGAGGCCAGGTCGACGGTGTCGAGGACCCGCTCGTAGTCGGCGATCACCGCGTCCGGCACCTCGATACCGAGGTCCTTCTGGGCCCGCAGCACGGCGAGCCAGAGCTGCCGCTCCAGCTTCACCTTCTGCTCGGGCGACCAGAGCGTGGCGAGCTCGGCGGAGGCGTAACGTCCGGCGAGGACGTTCGGGATGCGGGGCTTGGCGGGGGCGGCAGAAGTCACGTGTACGGATTCTACTGGCGGTTTCTGCAGTCCAGCGCCGCAGGTCCGCTCGTGCGAAGCTACGAGAGCCGTGCGGTGGTGGGGCGGATCGGCCCGGTCCGGCGCACGGGCGTCAGGAGGCCTCGGCCAGCTCCGCCAGAACGTCCGCGTGGCACGGCTCGGGCGCGCACCAGCACGCCAGGGTCCTCCCCCGCAGCTCGGCCACCAGCTCCAGCAGCTCGGGGTGTTCCAGCAGATACGCCCGGTACATGGCCATCACCTCGGCCCGGGTGCCGTCCCGCTTCTTCCTCGGGGTGTCGTAGGCGAAGGGGTTGCGGAGCGGGTGGCGGGGCAGGTCCCAGCCGCCCATGGTCCAGCGGCGGCCGACGTAGACGACGTCCTCGGGAGCATGTTCCAGCCGGGGGCCGAACTCGTGGATCCGGCCCCTGACATTGATCACCCGCGTGGCCACGGCATCCAGGGTATGCCCCGGCTATGCCTCGAACGGCAGCAGTTCCGGCCGCTTCGGCGCGCGGCCGTCGCCCGAGGAGCGGCCGGTCAGGCGGCGGCCTATCCACGGCAGCAGGTGCTGCCTGGCGAAGCGGGCGTCCGCGACCCGCCGCGCGGCCCAGCCGGGCGGCGGTGTGGCCGGCATCGGCGTGTGCCACTCGCTGTCCTCGGCGTCGTACCCGAGGGTCTGCCAGACCGCCTCGGCGACCCGGCGGTGCCCCTCGGCCGTCAGGTGCAGCCGGTCCACGTCCCACATCCGGGGGTCGGAGAGCGAGCGGGCGCCGTACAGGTCGACCACGACGGCGCCGTGCTTTCCGGCGAGCTCCTCGACGCAGTCGAACAGCTCCTCCATGCGCGGGCGGAACCGCTCCAGCACCGGGCCCTGGCGGCCGGGGCTGCGCATCAGCACCAGCTGCTCGCAGGCCGGCGCCAGCCGCTCCACCGCCTCGGTCAGCAGGTCCCGGACCCGGACCATGTCGCACTTGGGACGCAGGGTGTCGTTGAGGCCGCCGACCAGGGTGATCACGTCGGGCCGCATCGCCACCGCCACGTCCACCTGCTCCTCGACGATCTGCCCGATCAGCTTGCCGCGCACCGCGAGGTTGGCGTAGCGGAAACCGGGGGTGCGGGCGGCCATCCGGGCGGCGAGGACATCGGCCCAGCCCCGGTACGAGCCGTCGGGTTGCAGGTCCGACATGCCCTCGGTGAAGGAGTCGCCGACCGCGACCAGGCTGGAGTGGGTGGGAAGCGCGGGGTGCACAGGGTTCTTCTGCATGGCGACAGAGATGGTATCCCGAGGCGCATACCCGTCGGTCGGTCCCTCCTCGGAGGTGGCCTACGCGTGCTGCCCGAACAGCTCCCGCAGCACGTCCTCCATCGTCACCAGCCCCCCCAGCCGTCCGTCGTCGCCGAGCACGCCCGCCAGATGGGTGCGGCTGCCGCGCATCGCGGTGAGAACGTCGTCCAGCGGGGTGCTCTCCCGCACTCGCGCGATGGGCCGCATGTCCCGCAGCCGGAACGCCTCGTCCCTGGGCGAGGCGTCCAGCGCGTCCTTGACGTGCAGGTAGCCGACGATCCGCCGCCCCTCGTCGACCACGGGGAACCGCGAGAAACCGGACTCCGCCGACAGCCGCTCCAGCTCCTCCGGGGTGACGCCCACGCGCGCGTAGACGACACGTTCCAGCGGAACCACCACGTCGCGCACCGGGCGCCGGCCCAGCTCCAGGGCGTCGTGCAGCCGTTCCTGCGCCCGGTCGTCGATCAGACCCGCCTCAGTGGCGTCCTTGACGATCTCGGCCAGCTCGGTGTCCGTGAAGGTCGCCGCGACCTCGTCCCTGGTCTCCACCCGCAACAGCTTGAGCAGGCCGTTCGCGAAGGCGTTCACCGTGAAGATCACCGGACGCAGCGCCCGGGACAGCGCCACCAGGGGCGGCCCGAGCAGCAGCGCGCTGCGCACGGGCTCGGCGAGCGCCACGTTCTTCGGCACCATCTCGCCGAGCAGCATGTGCAGGTAGGTCGCCAGAGCCAGCGCGATCACGAAGGACACGGCATGGCCGGCGCTCTTGGGCACGCCGACCGCGTGGAACACCGGCTCCAGCAGATGCGCGATGGCCGGCTCGGCGACCACACCCAGCACCAGCGTGCACAGAGTGATGCCGAGCTGGGCGGCGGCCAGCAGCGCCGACACGTGCTCCAACCCCCACAGCACGATCTTGGCCCGCCGGTCGCCCGCCTCGGCGTGCGGCTCGATCTGGGAGCGGCGCACGGAGATCAGCGCGAACTCCGCGCCCACGAAGAAGGCGTTGACGACCAGCGTCGCGAAACCGATCAGCAGCTGTACGGCGGTCACCGACGCCCCTCCTGCTTCCGCTCCTGCTCGTCGGCGAGCGGCGCGTGCAGCAGCACCCGGGCCGCCCGCCGTCCCGACGCGTCCACCACGTCCAGCCGCCACCCGGCGACCTCGACGCTGTCCCCGGTCTCGGGTATCCGCCCCAGCTCGGCCGCGACCAGCCCGGCCAGCGTCTCGTACGGCCCCTCGGGGGCCCTCAGACCGACGCGCGCGAGCTGGTCCATACGGGCCGCGCCGTCCGCCGAGTAGAGCGCGCGGCCCTCCTCGTCGGCGCCCGCGGGGGCGAGGTCGGGCGTCTCGTGCGGGTCGTGCTCGTCACGGACCTCGCCGACGACCTCCTCGACGATGTCCTCCAGGGTGGCGACCCCGGCCGTACCGCCGTACTCGTCGATGACGACGGCCATGGTGCGCCGGCCGCCGAGGCGGTCCAGGAGGCGGTCGACGGTGAGGGACTCGGGGACCAGCAGCGGCTCGCGCATCACCTGGGCCACCCGGACGCGCGCCCGCTCCGCCACGGGCAGGGCCACGATGTCCTTGATGTGGGCGGTGCCGACGACCGAGTCCAGGCTTTCGCGGTAGACCGGGAAGCGGGACAGCCCGGTCGCCCGGGTCGCGTTCGCCACGTCCTCGCAGGTCGCCCTGACCTCCAGGGCGACGACCTGGACGCGCGGGGTCATCACGTTCTCCGCGGTGAGGTCGGCGAGGTTCAGGGTGCGCACGAACAGCTCGGCGGTGTCCGCCTCCAGCGCGCCCTCCTTGGCGGAGTGCCGGGCCAGCGCGGCCAGCTCCTGGGGCCCGCGGGCGGAGGCCAGCTCCTCGGCGGGCTCCACGCCGAACCGTCGTACCACCCGGTTCGCGGTGTTGTTCAGGTGCGTGATGAAGGGCCGGAAGGCCGCGCTGAACCAGCGCTGGGCGTTGCCCACCCGCTTGGCCACGGCCAACGGCGAGGAGATCGCCCAGTTCTTGGGCACCAGCTCGCCGACGACCATCAGGAACACCGTGGACAGCACGGTGCCGATCACCAGGGCGAGCGAGCTCGCCGCCGACCGCGCGATGCCCATCGCCTCCAGCGGACCGGCCAGCAGCTTGGCGATCGACGGCTCGGCGAGCATGCCGACCACCAGATTGGTGACCGTGATGCCGAGCTGCGCCCCCGAGAGCTGGAAGGTCAGGTGCCGTACGGCCTTGAGGGCGCCCGCCGCCCCGCGCTCGCCGCGCTCCACGGCGCGCTCGAGTTCGCCGCGACCCACCGTGGTCAGCGAGAACTCGGCCGCGACGAAGGCACCGCAGGCGAGCGAGAGCAGGATCGCCACCAGCAGGAGGAGCACTTCGGTCATCGGGTCACCTCCGTCCCATGATCGGACAGGGCGGACGGGACCGCGCGGTATTGCCGGAACCGAGGACCGGGAGGCTCGCCCATGGGCGGACGCTCACACACCTTTCATCGAGGAACGGGGACGATCCCTCAATGGTAAAGGATCGGCAAAGGGAGCTACCGGCGGCCTCCGTGACCGATTCCTCGGCGGCCGCCGGTGGCGTCGGCCGCCGAGGCCTGCTTGCCCGCCGATGTCACCTCGCCGATGGCGCTTCGCCGATGACGCCTCGCCGATGTCGGCTCGCTGGCGTCGGCTACAGCGGTTTGACCCAGCGTCGCCAGTGGTCCTCGCGGCGGTAGCCGGCGGCGGCCCACGTGTGGTGGGCCTGTTCGTTGGCCTCCAGGACCATCGCGTCGACGCGGCGGCCGCCCAGGGCGGCGAAGCGCTGTTCCGCGGCCTGCAGCAGGGCGGTGGCGATGCCCTGGCGGCGGTGGTCGGGGTGTACGGCGAGCCGGTAGGCGGAGCATCGCCAGCCGTCGAAGCCGGCTATGAGGGTCCCGGCGAGAAGGTCGTCCCGCGTCGCGAGGAGCAGCGCTTCGGGGTCTCGTGCGATGAGTCGGGCCACGCCGTCGTGGTCGTCGCTGATGCTCGTTCCTTCCGCGGCGTCGCGCCAGAACCGCAGCACGGTGTCGATGTCCGAGAAGGTGGCGCAGCGGATGCGAAGATCGCTCATGAGCCGAGCCAAGCAGGGCGCTCGCCTGTCTGGCGAACGAGTTATCCATACCGGGGAATCAGGCGGAGGCGGGATGGGAACCATGTGACCCATGACCCGTCGGGGTGACCGCCCGGTGTGCACAGGCACCCCGTCCCCCCGCCGCCGCCTCCACGTACCACCACGTCGCAAAGCCGGTCGGGGCGCTGTGCCGCCCTACGCCCAGCGGCGGAGCGCCGGATTGATCGCTCTGCTCTTGCGGTGGCGTCCGCCCGAGCGGTCGACGGACGAGGAGTTCGGCATGGGGGCCTCGGCGCAGGTGTGTGAGTGGGGGAGATGCGGCGGGAGATCCAGGGATCTTGAAAGGGAAAGTAACAGCTGCAACTCGGGTTACCCATGGGGATGTTGGGGGGGAAGGAGAGCCTGGCCGGTTTGCGACGGTGCCGGACTTGTGGGGTGGCCCCTTCGGCGTCCCACCACGTGCCGTCCCGTGGTCGGCGGGTCTTGATCGCCTCCGAGTCCGCTGGCTAGGTTGGCCGGCATGACCGACTCCAGAGCCCTCGTCTGGCCGCCTGCCCCGATCAAGACCGAGCGCCTCGTGCTCCGCGAGTCCGAGGCACGGGACCGTGCGGTGGTCATCGAGCTGGACGCCTCGCCGGAGGTGAGCACCTACCTCGGTGGCCCTCGACCGCGTGCCGAGCTCGAACGCACGGTGCCCGAGGTGCCCGGGCGGCGCCCTGGCTGGTTCGTGGTCGAGCTCGACGGAGCGATGATCGGCACGATCCAGCTCAAACCGCACGCCCCCGAGCTGCCGGGCAGCAAGCACCGCCGGGAGGCCGGGGGGACCGATCTCGGCTACTTGTTCCTGCCGGAGGCGTGGGGGCACGGCTATGCCACCGAGGCGTGCGCGGCGGCCCTCGACTGGTTCGCCGGCGCGCTGCCCGGTGAGCCGGTGGTGCTCTACACCCAGACCGCCAACGTCCGTTCGATGCGCCTCGCGGCGAAGCTGGGGTTCACCGAGGTGGAGCGCTTCGAGGCGTACGGCGCCGAGCAGTGGTTCGGCGTGCGGCCTCCGGTCGCGCCCCACGCCTGAACTCGCGCCGGACAAATCCGAGCCACGGGGCCATCGAGCGGTGGTCGGCTTCGGCGTGCCCAACCCGCGGTGGCGGCGCCCGCGTTCGAGAGCGGATCAGCGCAGGAGGCCGGCCGCCGCGGTCCACAGGCGTTCGGCATGCGCCGGGTCCAGGGCATAGGGAGCCACACCGGGTACGCCGAGCTCAGCGGGCCGCTGGGAGACGCGCGGGGCTTCGTTCACGTCCTCGAAGTAGCGTCCGCCCAAGCCCTCCGCCAACGGGGACGCGGCCAGGAACACCGACGTCGCGGCGCCCTGCTCCACCGTCTTGCGGTAGGGCTCAGGGGTCTTCAGGCCGCCGGTGTGCCGCTGCAGGTTGGTCGCGATCGCGCCGGGGTGCAGGGCGTTGGCCCTGATGCCCGCACCGGCCCAGCGGCGGTCGGCTTCCACGGCCATGAGGACTTCGGCGGTCTTGGACTGGCCGTAGGCGGCCAGCGGGTCGTAGGGGCGGAAGCGGAAGGCGAGGTCGTCGAAGACGACCGGCGAGAAGAGATGCCCGCTGGAGGAAACGGTGACGACGCGGGCGCCGCCGGCGGCGGCCAGCGCGTGATGCAGTCCCAGGGTGAGTGCGAAGTGGCCCAGGTAGTTCGTGGCGAACTGCTGCTCGTGCCCGGCGGTACCGCGCTCGAGTTCCGGGAGCATCATGATCCCGGCGTTGTTGACCAGGATGTGGAGAGGGCCCTGCCACCTGTCGGTGAAGGCGGCGACGGACGCCAGATCGGCGATGTCGAGGTGCCAGGCGCGGATCGCCTGGTTGCCGGTCGCCTCGCGCAGGCCGGCGGCGACCTGCTCACCTGCGCGAAGGCGGCGCACGGCGAGGGTCACCTCGGCGCCGGCTGCCGCCAGGGCCCGGGCGGTCTCGACCCCGATGCCGGATCCGGCGCCGGTCACGACGGCGCGCTTGCCGGCCAGGTCGACTCCCTCGATCACCTCGTCGGCAGTCGAACGGCGATCGAACCGACTGTGAAACAGATCGGACATGGATGTCTCCTCCATTGGGTCCGCGCAGTGGTGGGCGCGGTCCGGGAACGAGTGGTGTGACGGCGGCGCACGGCCTTCGACGGGGCGCCGGCCGGACCACTGCACGGGAACCTGGTCGCCACTGTGCGGCTGCGAAGAGAGGGCGGCCAGGCCCCCTGGAGACCGGGACCGGCAGGGCCACCCAGACGGCGTGCGGGCGACCTAACCTGGCGGTATGGCAAATTCCGGTGATCCGGGTGCTCTGGCCGCCTACCTGCGCGCCCGCAGAGAGCTCGTCACTCCCCAGGACGCGGGCATTCCCGATGCGGGAAACCGTCGGGTGGCCGGGCTGCGCCGGGAGGAGGTCGCCTTCCTCGCCGGCGTGAGCTCCGACTACTACGTCCGTCTGGAGCAGGGACGCGACCGACGCCCCTCCGAGCAGGTGCTGCTCAGCATCGCCCGCGCCCTCCAGCTGGACGAGGAGTCCACCGCCTACATGCTCCAACTGGCCGCCGCACCCCAGCGCCCCCGCCGGGCCCGCGCGTCCCGCCCCGAGAAGGTCAGCGACTCCGTCCGCACGCTCATCGACGCGTGGCCACTCACCCCCGCCTACGTGCACGGCCGGTACATGGACGTTCTCGCCGCCAACCGCCTGGCGACCGCGCTGTCACCGGCCAACACACCGGGCCACAACGGCATCCTCGACGCCTTCCTCAGTCCGGAGCTGCGCGAACTGCACCAGGACTGGGAAGCCATGACCGCCAGGATCGTCCCCTATCTGCGCTCGGTGGCCGGTGCCGACATCCAGGAACCGCGCCTGATAGAGATCATCGGCGAGCTGTCCCTGCGCAGCGAGCGATTCCGTCGGCTCTGGGCCCGCCAGGACGTCAGGCACAAGTCGACCGGCACCAGCCTGATGCGCCATCCCCAGGTCGGCCCTCTCGAACTGCACTACGAGAAACTCCTGGTCCCGAGTGCTCCAGGCCAGACCATCGTCACCTACCATGCCCGCCCCGGCAGCGACAGCGAAGACCGGCTTCGCCTGCTTGCGGCCCTGGACATCGACGAAGGCCGTCACGACAGCGCGCAGCCCTCCGCCAGTGAGACGAGGACCTTCCCGGCAGAGTGACCTCGCCGCACGGCTGTAGCGCCCGTGCCCGGTCGCGTTGGGCATCGAAGGCGCAGCCCATGCCGGACTCCGGGAGCGCGTCGCTGCTCAAGACCGGCGGGGCCGGCGGGTGATCCGGATCGGCGCCGGCGCGATCGCCCTGGGCCCGTAGGGCGCGGTCGCCGTGTTCCGCTACGCGGACAGCTCCGCCAGCACCGGCGCGAAGACCTCCATGTACGGCTCCAGGACGGTCAGATACGAGAACCCGTACCGCTCGCGCAGCCCCCGCACCCGGCCGACGACCTCCTCCAGGGTGCCGACCAGGACCGTGGGCAGGGCGAGGGCCCGGGCCAGGGTCAGTTCGGGCCGTCGCGCCAGCAGTGGGCCGAGTGCGGACCGTGGGTCGTCGGTGATCGCGACGATCTGGATGAGCAGGTTCCGTTCAGCCGGTTCCGTGCGGCCCGCCGCCAACTTCGCGTAACGGGCGACCCGTTCGTCGAGCTCCTCCGCCGGGACCGGCTCCAGGCGGCCCTCCGTACTGCCCGGCGCCAGACGGGCCCCGGCGAAGGCCGCGATGTCGGCGTGCTCGGCGGTCAACCGCAGCATCCGGTCGCCGTTGCCGCCGATCAGCAACGGCACCCGGCAGCCGTCCGACTTCAGCAACTCCTCGACCGTGCGCCGCAGATGGTCCACCCGCTCGCGCGGCGAGCCGAACGGCAGCCCGGCCTGCTCGTGCTCCGCCTGCACATAGCCGGTACCGAGACCGAGTTCGAGACGGCCGCCGGTCAGCGCGGCGGTCGTCGCCACCTCGCGGGCCAGCAGCACCGGATTGAAGAAACCCGCGTTGAGGACGAAGGTGCCCAGGCGTGGCCGTTCGGTCGCCCCGGCCGCCGCGACCAGTGCCGGGAAGGGCGCCGGCATCCCCAGGTGATCGGGGACGAGGAGTACGTCGTACCCGAACTCCTCGGCGCGCCGGCACTTCGCGCGCCACTCGTCGGCCGACGCGGGCGTGAGCAGGTTGACCCCGAAGCGGAACGGACGCGGCATGAACTCTCCTCAGCGATAGGCGACTTGGGCGTCACGATGTCATCACTCGTGCGCGATGGCCGCCAGCACGTTCATGCGCGACGCACGCAACGCCGGCAGCAGCGCCGCCACGATGCCCACGACCGCCGAACCGATCACCACCGCGACGATCGTGCCCCAGGGGATCGCCAGCGCCTTCATGCCCTGGAGGGCCAGCACCTGCTGGGTGCACACGCCCCACACCAGGCCGAGCGCGAGCCCCAGCACCGCGCCGAACACCGCGATCACCACCGACTCCAGCCGGATCATCCGGCGCAGCTGCCGCTGGCCCAGCCCGATCGCGCGCAGCAGCCCGATCTCGCGGGTGCGCTCCACGACCGACAGGGCAAGGGTGTTGACGACGCCGAGCACGGCGATCACGATCGCCAGGCCCAGCAGCGCGTACACCAGGTAGAGCAGCACGGCGATCTGGTCGTGGACCAGCTTCTTGTAGTCGGCCTGGTCGCGGACCTGCACCTGCGGATACGGGGCCAGGGTCCGCTCCAGGTTCGCGCGGAGCCGGTCCACGCCGGTGCCCGAGGCGTGGTTGACGTACAACGACGAGTCCTGGCCGCCGGGGACGTACTTCTCCACGGTCGCGATGCCGAAGAACAGCCCGCCCTGGGTGCCGAAGCCACTGCCGCTGTCCTGGTCGGTGAGGGCGCCCACCTTCATCTCGGCGCTCTTGCCGCCCTGGAACTCGACCGGGAGCACGCTGCCGAGGCGCACCTTGTGGTCCGCGGCGAAGGTGGCGTCCATGCCGATGCCGCCGTCGGCCAGCGCGGCCGCGGTGTTCCCGCCCTTGTAGGAGACATGGGCGACCTCGTCGACCTGTGGGTCGTACCCGGCGGCGGTCGTGGTGACCCGCTTGCCGTCCGGCAGCCGTACCGCCACCGGCGCGAACCGCTGCCGTACGACGAGACCGACGCCCTCGGTGCCGCGCACCTTGTCGGTGACCGCCCGGGTGAACGGCAGGAAGTTGCCGTTCTGGATGACGAAGTCGGCGCCCAGCGTCTTGTCGATCTGCTGGTCGAAGGACTTGGACATGGAGGCGCTCGCCACCGACATCCCGCCGACCAGGGCGAGCCCCACCATGAGCGCTGCGGCGGTGGCGCCGGTGCGGCGCGGGTTGCGCAGGGCGTTGCGCTGGCTCATCCGGCCGACCGAGCCGAACAGGGCGGGGAAGGCCGCGCCGAGGACACGGATCACCGGACGTACCAGCAGCGGGCCCGCGATGACGGTCGCGAGCAGTGTCAGCACCACCCCGAGGCCCAGCAGTGTGGCGGCCGAGGCGGTCTTCGTGGCCGTCGCACAGCCCGCGAGGGCCGCCGCCCCGAGTGCCCCGACGACGGCGCCGACGATCGCCCGCGTCTTCAGCGGCTTGCCCACCCCGGCGATCTCGGCGTCCGCGAGCGCCGCCATCGGCGACACCGTGGCGGCACGCCGGGCGGGCAGGTAGGCGGCGACGAAGGTGACGCCGACGCCCACGACGTAGGCGGCGACGGGGGTGCCCCAGCCGATGACCATCTCGGTGGTCTTGAGGTTCATCCCGAACGCGGTCATCAGCTTGATCAGCCCGAGCGCCAGCCCGATGCCGGCGCCCAGTCCCAGCGTCGAGCCGACCAGCCCGAGCAGCACCGCCTCGGTGAGCACGGACCGCCGAACCTGACGCCGGTCGGCGCCCAGCGCGCGCAACAGGCCCAGCTCACGGGTGCGTTGGGCGATCAGCATGGAGAAGGTGTTGACGATCAGGAAGACGCCCACGAGCGTCGCGATGCCGGCGAACCCGAGCATCACGTACTTGATGACGTCGAGGAATCCGCCCAGGTCCGCGGCCGAGGACTTGGCCTGCTCGTCGGCGGTCTTCACGTCGTACGTCCCGGTGCCGATCGCCTCGCCGACCCGGCGCTTCAGCTCGGCGTCCGGGACGCCCCGCGCCGCGTCCACCGAGATGCTGGTCGCCCGGTCGGCGGAGCCCAGCAGTTCCTTCGCGGCCACCGAAGGGTCGAGGAAGACCAGGGCCGCGCCGGGGTTGGTGGTGGTGAAGGTGGCGATGCCGACGATCTCCACCGCGAAGGTGCCGGGCTGCGCCTGCACGGTCAGGGTGTCGCCGATGCGCACGTGCTTCTTGTCGGCGGTGTCGGCGTCGAGCAGCGCCTGGCCCGCGCCCTGCGGGGCGTGCCCCGAGGTGAGCTTCACGGGGCTGCGACGGGTGAGGTACCAGTCGGTGGCGATGGTCGGGGCGCCGGTGGTCGGGCCGACCGACTTGTTGTGGCTGTCGACCACCACGATGTTCTGCACGGACACGTCCGCGTGGCTGCCCGCGACCCCGTCGACCTTGGCGACCTGGTCCTTCAACGCGGCCGGCACGGTCTGCACGGCGCCGGTCGGCACCGACGACTTGAGGTCCTCCTTCGGTTGAACCGTCACGTCGGCGGAGGTGGAGGCGAACAGCCGGTCGAAGGTACGGGTGACGGTGTCGGAGAAGATCAGGCTGCCCGCGACGAACGCCACGGACAGGACGATGGCCAGCGCGGACAGCAACAGCCGTCCCTTGTGGGCCAGGAAGCTCCGCAGGGTTGCCTTGAGCACCGGGTCAGTCCTCCTCGGGCCCCGCGGGCCCGCGTCCCACGTCGGATCCGGGGGTCTTTGGCCGCGCGGCGGAACCGCTCGTGTCAGGGCCCCCGGGGAAAAGGCGCATGCGTTCCAGTACGGCGTTCGCCGTCGGACCTTCCATCCGGTCCACCACCCGGCCGTCAGCGAGGAAGAGGACCAGGTCGGAGTGGGCGGCAGCGCCCGGGTCGTGTGTCACCATGACGACCGTCTGACCGAGCTGGTCGACCGCGTCCCGCAGAAAGCCCAGCACCTCCAGACCGGCCCGCGAGTCCAGGTTGCCGGTCGGCTCGTCGGCGAAGATCAGCTCCGGCCGGGAGGCCAGCGCCCGCGCGCAGGCCACCCGCTGCTGCTGGCCGCCGGACAGCTGGGCCGGCCGGTGCTTGAGCCGGTCCCGCAGCCCCAGCGTGTCGACGACCTGGTCCAGCCACTTCCCGTCGGGCTTCTTGCCCGCGATGTCCATGGGCAGGGTGATGTTCTCGACCGCGTTCAACGTCGGGATCAGGTTGAACGACTGGAACATGAACCCGATCCGGTCCCGGCGCAGCCGCGTCAGCTCGCGCTCCCGCAGCCCCGTTATCTCGGTGCCGCCGAGCCAGACCTGGCCGGCCGACACGGTGTCCAGTCCCGCCAGACAGTGCATCAGCGTGGACTTGCCGGAGCCCGACGGGCCCATGACCGCGGTGAAGCGGCCGCGTGCGATGTCCACGTCCACCGAGTCGAGTGCGAGCACGGCTGTCTCGCCCGCGCCGTACGCCTTGGTCAGCCCCCGTGCCCGGGCTGCTGTCCCCTCGGCGGCGGGCGCCTCCGCAGCAGGTGTGGCCAAGACTGCCTCCTAGCTCGCGCGGCCTCTTTGTCCGGGTCGAGCGTAGTGTGACGCGTCCCACAGGCGGTATCACTTTTCGGTTCCGATGCGCGCTTGCCGGTGCTAGCGTCATCGCGCTAGCTTTTAGGTATGGCGAAGACCCAGCTGAACGTGCGCGTGGACGAGGGCACCGCCAAGGCGGCCCGTGAGCGTGCCCTCGCGCGCGGCATGAGCGTCAACCGCTACATAGAGGAACTGGTCATGCAGGACACAGGTGAAGCGGGCCGTACGTTCGTCGAGGCCGCCGCCGACTTCATGAAGCAGTACGAGTCCGTCTTCGCGGAGGAATTCGGCGAAGCGCAGGGTCCCGATACGTCTGACAAGACCGAAGGCCGTCACTGATCCCTTGAACGACCTGACCATCGATCTCGCCTGGCTCCTCATGCTCGCCGAACAGAAGACCCCGGGTGACCCCCAGGTCACCGACTGGGGTGCGCTGATCGCCGCCGTCGCCAGGCACCAGGCCGAGATATTCGACGTCCCCGTCTACGACACCCCGCAGGCCCGCGCCGCCGCCCTGCTCCAACTCCTCATCCACGTCCCGGCACTCGAGCGCTCGAACGCCCTCTTCGCGTCCTCGGTCGCCTACGCCTACCTGGTCGCCAGCGGCCTCAAGGTCGCCACCTCGCCCGAACAGGTCCGTGATCTGGCCCGGCTGGTGAAGACCGGAGAGGCGAGCG
This sequence comes from Streptomyces sp. NPDC026538, assembly GCF_055567535.1. Lineage (NCBI taxonomy): Bacteria > Bacillati > Actinomycetota > Actinomycetes > Kitasatosporales > Streptomycetaceae > Streptomyces > Streptomyces sp. NPDC026538. Next base: position 161,058 of record NZ_JBVHQG010000012.1, on the reverse strand, counting down.
TGTCCGACATCGCGGAGGAACTGCGCCGCTGGAGCCTGTGAACCGGGTGCCGCTCAGGACCCCGGGGGTTTGCGCGCGACGCCCAGCACACAGTACGAGGTCGGCAGCCGCAGGCCGTTCTCCGGCAGGAACACCCGCCGGTACGGGCCGAGTTCGAACCCGGCCGCGCGCAACTCGGCGATCGGGTCCCGGGACAGCCGGCAGCCGCCGCTCAGCAGCGGCCACACCGTCCGGTCCAGCGCCCGCTGGGTGAACCGCATCGCCGGGCCACCGCCCCGCCCGTGCTCGAAGAACCGCAGCTCACCGCCCGGCCGCAGCACCCGCCGTACCTCCGCGAGCGCCCGTGGCACATCCCGCACACTGCACAGCACCAGGGAGAGCACCGCCGCGTCGTACGCCTCGCTCTTCACCGGCAGCGCCTCCGCCGCGCCCGGCACCACGTCCACCGGGACCTCGGCGCGGACCGCGGCCTGAGCCGCCAACTGCCGCAGGGTGCGCTCCGGTTCGATCGCGACGACCTCCGCCACCGCCCTGGGGTACCGCGCGAAATTGAGACCGTTGCCCGCGCCGATCTCGATCACGCGCCCGGACAGTCCGGAGAGCAGCCGCTCCCGGACGGCGGCCATCCCGAGCCTGGTCTCGGCGGTCACGCTGATGCGGGCGTAGTAGCGGGCGAACAGCGGGTGGTGGACGGGATCGCGCACCGGTTTCCCGGCAGTGGTGGACATCAGCCGCATGACGATACCTCCCGACGGGAGCGGGTCTACGGTGATTGTCCCCCGCGAAGGCCCGTCGCACCCTCCGCCGCCGGATCAGCCGATGAAGTCCCGCACCTGCTGGTACACGCCGTAGTCGTCGTTCATGTCGGTGTGCGAGATGCAGCCGACACCGACGTCGGTCGCCCCGCTCAGCAGCGCCGAGGAGTCCGGGTCGATCGCCGCGTCGCAGTTCGACCAGTACGCCGCGTACGAGACGCTGCCGGGCGTCTCGTCACCGGAGTTCAGGGCGGTCAGGAAGGAGCTGCCGGTCGTCATCTCCTTGCAGGACGTGTACAGCCATCCGCACAGCGAGGCGACGCTCGTCCCGTGGTTCACCCCGGCGACCGACACGAAGTCGTCCACGTACGCGGTCCCGCCGAGGTTCTTGAGGTAGTAGCGGCTGTTCAGCGCGCCCATGGAGTGGACCACCAGGTCCACCTTCGAGGCGCCGGTCCGCGAGAGCACGGTCTGGATGTAGCTCGACAGCTGCGACGCGGTGGTGACGTTCGACTTCGTCCAGTCGTACGACCAGGCCCACAGCTCCGACGAGGTGTACCCGTCGGCCTTGAAGTCCGCGATCCAGCTGTCCCAGCTGCTGGAGTCGCTGCTGAGACCGTGCACGAAGACGACCGGGTCGTGGCTCGCCGCCTGCGCGGGAGTGGTGGCCAGGGGGAGTGACAGAAGGAGCGAACCGGCTATCGCCGTCAGAGCGGTTGCGATGCGACGCTTGGCGCGTCCCATGATGCCTCCTGAAACGGGTGGGGTTGTTCAGGAGTGTCGGGACGGGTCTACGCGCGCCGCATCGGTGAAGTCGCCAGTCTTTACGAGTCAACTAACTCGCCAGTAACGTCTTTCGCGTGGTGATACCGGTGAATCCCCCACCTCTTGACCGCACTTCGCCACCGCAGACGTCCGAAGCGGGGCCATGCCCGGCTTCGGCGCTCCCCGAGGGCGTACGCGCCCGGGTGCGACGCGTCGTATACGAAGATCAGCGCGCCGTGGCCGAACTCGTGCCGCGCCTCACCGCACGGCAGACGGCGGGACTCGACCCGCTGCCGGCCGAACCGGCCGAACTCGCCCCACGGTTGCTCCATGCCCTGCGCCGGGAGATCCGTGCCCTGCCCGACGACACCCGTCGGCTGCTGCTCCTGGCCGCGGCCGACCAGTACCCGGTCGCCACCCACGCCTTCCTGCGCGCGGTCACGGCCGGCCGGCTCGACACCCGTCCGCTGGACGCCGCCGAGACCGCCGGGGTCGCCCACGCCGGTGCCGGCGGGGTGTTCTTCCGGGACGCCTGGACCCGGATCGCCGCCTACGGCACCGCCTCACCGGCCGACCGGCGCGAAGCCCACCAACTGCTCGCCCGGGTGCTGGGCGGCAAGGACGAGACGGCCCGCCGCTCCTGGCACCGCGGCGCCGCCGCGCTCGGCCCCAGCGCCCGGCTCGCGTCGGAACTCCGGGTCGCCGCCGACCGCGCCCGCGCCGAGGGCAGACCCGCGCTCGCCCGCGCCCTCGCCGAACGCGCCGCCGACCTCTGCCCGGACCCGGTCGCGGAGGCCCGGCTGCTCGCCCTGGCCGCCGCCGATGCCTGGCGCTCCGGAGAGCCCGACCGGGCGAGACGGCTCGCCGCCCGTACAGACGACTCCGCCCTCGACGGCGTGCTCGCCCTCAGAGCCGGCAACGCCTCGGAGGCCTTCGACGCCCTGCTCACCGCCGCCGTCCGGCAGGAACGTTCCGTCGACTCCGCCGAACTCCTCGCCCTCGCCACCGAGGCCGCCGTCTACACCGGCGACCTCGGACGCTGCCGCGAGGCCCGGGACATCGCCCGGTGGCTGGGCGTCTCCCCGCCCGGCATCCTCGCCGGACTCGCCGCCGCCGTCGAGGGCCGCTACGACGACGCCCGGATCCTCCTCAAGGGCCCCGTCGGCCGCTGCGGGCCCGGCGGCGACCCCGGTCTGCTGATCCACTCCGGCATGGCGGCGCTGATGCTCGGCGACCACACCCGCGCCGCCACCGCCACCCTCCGGGCCGCCGCGTCGGCCCGCGCCCTCGGCACCCCGGCGACGGCCGCTCAGGCCATGGAGTTCCGGGCCTACGCCGACTTCTGGACCGGCCGTACCCGGGCCGCCGAGGCCGCCGTCCAGGAGGCCCTGGACCAGGCCCACGCCACCGGGCAGGACAACGGGGCCTGTCATCTCCAGGCCGCGCTCGCCATGTTCGCCGCGGTCCGGGGCGACGAGGAGGCCTGTCGCGAGCGCGCCGCCGCCGCCCGCGCCTACGCCCTGGCGCACGGGCTCGGCCTGCCCGCCGCCCTCGCCCAGTGGGCGCTCGCCTTTCTCGACCTGGCGGGGGGCCGCTTCCCCGCTGCGGCCGCCCGGCTGCGCGCCCTCGCCGGGTTCGGCCCCGGACACGGCCACCGGGCCATCCGGCACCTGGCCACCCCGCACTACGTCGAGGCCGCCGTGCGCACCGGGGACACCCGGGTCGCCCGTGCCGCGTACGCCGACTACCACCGCTGGGCCACCGCCGTCCGCAGCACCGACGACCTCGCGCTCAGCGCCCGCTGCCGGGCCCTGCTCGCCCCCGGCGCCGAAGCCGTCCAGCACTACCGCGCCGCCCTCGACCTGCACGCCCGGGGCACTCGGGACTTCGAACGCGCCCGTACCGAGCTGCTCTTCGCCGGGGCCCTGCGCCGGCTGCGGCAGCGCCCCGAGGCCCGCGACCGGCTGCACAGCGCGCTGGCCGCCTTCGAGTCCTTCGGCGCCCCGCACTGCGCCGCCCAGGCCCGTGCCGAACTACGCGCACTGGGCACGGCGTTGACACCTGCCACCACCGGGGCGCCCGACCCGGCCGCCGTCCTCACCGCCCAGCAGCTCATGGTCGCCCGGATGGCCGCCGAGGGCGCCACCAACCGCGAGATAGCCGACCGCCTCAATCTGAGCCCACGCACCATCGACCACCATCTGCGGGGGGTCTTCAGCCGGTTGGGGATCCGATCCCGGATCGAACTGGTACGGCTGCTCGGCGAGTCGCCCTAGGTCCGCCGGTCGGGTGCGGCGCCATCGTGGCTGGTCGCGCAGTTCCCCGCGCCCCTAGAGGGGCGTTCCACCCGCGCCCCTGAAGGGGCGCGGAGAACTGCGCTTGCTGCCTCGCACGGCCGCCCTCACAAGAGCGTCACGCAGTCGGATGACCCGTAGGTCCACGTTCTTGGCCGCGACTTCGTCGCCCGTCCCCTGCCGGGGGGTGCGGGCGTCAGTAGCCGGTGCCGCGCTTGACCTGGGCCCGCTCGATGTCGGTGGTCGCACCCTTGTGGTCCAAGGTGCTGCACGCGTCGGCCATGTCCTGGGTCAGACGCTCGATCTGCTCGCGGCTCAGGGTCTCCTTGACCAGTGCACGCAGGATCTTCACCCGCTCCGCGTTGGGCGGGAGCGTGTACGCCGGCACCATCCAGCCGCGCTCGGCCGAGAGCTGCCAGGCGACGTCGGACTCGTCGTAGGTGTGCTTGCCGGCAAGGCGGAAGGCGACCAGCGGCAGCTGCTCGAGGCCGCTGCCGATCACTTCGAAGCGGCCGCTGCTCCGCAGGTTGTCCGCCAACGCGTGGGCGTTCTTCTGCATCGTCTCCATGACGTAGGTGTAGCCCTGGCGACCCAGCCGCACGAAGTTGTAGTACTGGGCGAGCACCATCGCCGCTCCGGTCGAGAAGTTCAGTGTGAACGTCGCGTCGGTCTTGCCCAGGTAGTTCTCGTGGAACACGAGGTCCTTGGCCAGGTCGGACTCCTCGCGGAAGACCAGCCAGCCGATACCGGGGTAGACCAGGCCGTACTTGTGTCCCGATACGTTGATCGAGCGGACCTGCTCAAGCCGGAAGTCCCATTTCGAGTCCGGGTAGAGGAAGGGCCACACGAAGCCGCCGCTGGCGCCGTCGACGTGGATCGGGATGTCGAGGTCCCGCTTCTTGCGGACCTCCCGCAGGAGCTTGTCGATCCCGACGACATCGTCCTTGTGGCCGGTGAACGTGGTGCCGAGGACGGCGACGACACCGATCGTGTTCTCGTCGAGGTGAGGCTCCACGTCCTCCGGGCCGATCGTGTACTTGTCCTCCGCGAGCGGCACGATCCGCGGCTCCACGTCGAAGTAGCGGCAGAACTTCTCCCACACGACGTGGACGTCGCCGCCGAAGACCAGGTTGGGCCGGTCGACCGAGAGGTTGGCCGCCTGGCGGCGCTCCCGCCACTTCCACCTCAGCGACAGCGCGCCGAGCATGATCGCCTCTGACGAGCCCTGGGTCCGGCATCCGGTGGTCCTGCCCGGTGCGTGGAAGAGGTCGGCGAGCATGCGCACGCAGCGCTGCTCGATCTCGGCGGAGATGGGGTACTCCGCGTGGTCGATGAAGTTGCGGTGGAGGTTCTCCGCGATGATCCGTTGCGCCTCCGGCTCCATCCAGGTGGTGACGAACGTGGCGAGGTTGCGCTGCGGGTCGCCCTCCATGGCGAGGTCCGCATCCAGCAGTCTCATGGCGTCCGTCGCCGTCATGCCCTCCTCGGGGAATTCCTCCGAGGGAGCAGGCGCGGTCAGGAAACGGTTGCCGAACAGAGCCGCGGCGTCACTCTTGGTCATACCGGCGACTCAACCACGTCCGGAGTGGGAGCCATTCCGAGGACCTGTGGATGCGGCTCGGGATGCACGCGAACGGCCTACCTTCCCGAATGGTTGAGGACGCCCACCAGCCGCACGAAAGCCCGCGTTCCGGTGGATGGACGGTGGAGTAAGCCGCAGGAGCCACCTCTTGAGACTCTAAGCAACAGGTCGGAGTCGTGATCGCGGATTCGGTCTACGCGTCAAGTGCGGACCAGCCCGACCAGCGTGATCACCCAGGCGACGACGGCGATCCAGAGCAGTACCTGACCCGGCGTCCGTAAACCGGCCGACGGCCGTGGCGTCGGCGACAGCGCCGCCGCCAGTGCCGCACCACCGAGGTCAGCAGCACCGGCCAGATCAGTACCGCGACGACCAGCGCGCCGACGGCGGCGCCCGACCATCCCTCTAGTGCAGCTCAGCCCTGACGCCCGCCGCCTTCCTCGCCTGGACCCGATCGTCCCGGAAGAAGCCGCGCCTGCCTATGGATGTTCACCGAGTTGGAGGAGGCCGGCGACGGAGAAGCACAGGGCGCCGGTGAGGGTGCCCCAGTTGGCGATGTCGGCATTCACCAGGCTGCCGGTGGCGGGGCGGGTGAAGGCGGCGAGCGCGGAGACCATGAACAGGACGGAGCCGAGCTGGTTGACGACGACGATCCACCAGCCGAGGTTGTGCGGGCGGGCGCAGGGCCGGCCGTGGCACACCTCGACGAAGCCCAGGTGGCCGGAGACCAGGAAGAGGACGCAGCCGATCACGTCGGGCGCCCAGATCAGCCGGTTGACCTGCCGGACGTTCAGGCCGTGCAGGAAGGAGTCCAGCAGGTTGACGGCGAAGACGAGGGTGCCCGCGAAGAGGGCGAACGCGCCCAGCCAGTCCACCCGCATCGGCTCGTAACTCCACCACCGCCAGCGGCGAGTGACCAGCCGGCCTTCGCCGCCGCCGACGTGGCGGGGCGCGTTGATCACCTGGAGCAGCGAGACGTACCCGCCGGTGTTGAAGAACAGGCCGCCCGCGAAGTAGATCGAGGCGCACTCGGTGGCGTCGCCGGAGCCGAACTGGGCGACGGCCCCGCCGACCGCGAAGAGGGCCCCGCCGATGACGAAGGCGATCGCGGCGATGGCGTTGAGTCGGCGCAGCCGGGTGAGGGCAACGGCGTCCGCACGGGTGTGCCGAGTGGCCACCGCACCGGGGGGACCGATGGCGAGTACTCCGCGCCGCCGCGCGAGCCGGGACTCCCACACGGCGGTGCCGCCGCCGGGAAGGTGCCAGGTGAGCCGGGTGGTGAACGGTCCCGCGCCCTCGGCGCGCTCCTCAGGCTGTCCCACGGGCCGAGCCTAGACGTCGGACAGGATCGGAAGGCGGCCGAAACGCCGTCCTGCCGAACTGTCACTTCAGCCCGCGGGAGTGCGGCACGGTACCCGGCCGCACCGACGCCCGGTCACTGCGCAGGGACGCCTGCGGGAAACCGGCGACGGAGCCTCGGCGGCGGGAAGAGAAGTTCGACCGGCTCACGCGGGCAGGATGGCGGCGATACCACCCCCTTCCCCCGGGGCAGCATCAACGAGAACTGACACGTCGTCACTCCCGCCCCCGGCCACAAACTCACTTGGTTACCAGTCCTCAGGCGCTTCCCGCACCCGGAACGCCTCCGCGTCCCAGCCGCCGTCCAGCCGCGCGGAGAGCCAACCCGGCGCCGCCGCACGGAAGTCGGCGGGCGCCAGCGCTCCGGCCCCCGCCGGCAGTGCGCCGAGCAGCGGCGCCCCGGCCACCTCCGGAAGATCGGCCACATTGCAACGTGACGCCAGATCCGGGGACCTGGGCCAGCTGCCGATCACCACGCCCAGCAACTCCAGCTCACGGGCCCGCAGTTCACGGGCCGTCAGCTCGGTGGTGTTGAGGGTGCCGAGTCCGGCCGACGCCACCACCAGCACCGGGGCGTTCAGCAGCCGGGCCGCGTCCGCCAGTGTGCCGCCCGCCGCGTCGAACCGTACGAGCAGCCCGCCCGCGCCCTCGACCAGCACCAGTTCGTGCTCGGTGGCCAGCTTGGCGGCGGCCTCCGCCACCTCGTGCGGACGCACGGGGGTCATCCCGGCCCGCCGGGACGCCGTGCCGGGCGCCAGCGGCTCGGGGAAACGGGCGAGTTCGGCCGTCGTCACCGGACCGGCGAGCCGCGCGACCTCGTCGGCGTCCCCGCGCTCGTCCGGCCGTACCCCGGTCTGCGCGGCCTTGAGGACCGCCACCGAGCGGCCCGCCGCGAGTGCCGCGGCGGCGACCGCGGCCGTGGTGACCGTCTTGCCGACCTCGGTGCCCGTCCCCGTGATGATCAGGATCGGCATGTTCATCCCTCCCGCGCGGCGGCACACACCGCGCGCGCGATCCGTGCCACGTCCGCGTCGCCCGTGACGTACGGGGGCATCGTGTAGACCAGGTCGCGGAACGGCCGCAGCCACACACCCTCGCGTACGGCGGCCGCGGTGGCGGCCTTCATGTCCACCTCGTGGTCGAGTTGTACGACCCCGATGGCGCCGAGCACCCGGACGTCCCGTACGCCGGGGATCTCCCGGGCCGGCGCCAGGCCGTCCCGCAGTCCCGTCTCGATCCGCTTGACCTCCGCCTGCCAGTCCTGGCCCAGCAGCAGCCCGAGCGAGGCACAGGCCACGGAGGCCGCCAGCGGGTTGCCCATGAACGTCGGTCCGTGCGCCAGCACCGGCACCTCGCCCCGCGAGATGCCCTCGGCCACCCGGGGCGTGCACAGGGTCGCCGCCATCGTCAGATAGCCGCCGGTCAGCGCCTTGCCCACGCACATCACATCGGGGGTGACGGCCGCGTGGTCCGCCGCGAACAGCGCACCCGTACGGCCGAAGCCGGTCGCGATCTCGTCGAACACCAACAGCACGTCGTGCGCGTCGCAGGCCTCGCGCAGGACCCGCAGATAGCCGGGGGAGTGGAACCGCATCCCGCCCGCGCCCTGCACCACCGGCTCCACGATCACCGCGGCCAGTTCGTGCGCGTGCCGCTCGATCAGCGAGCGCAGCCGGTCGGCGTACGACTCCTCGTACTCGGCCGGCGGCGCGTCCGCGAAGACCTGGCGGGGCAGCACCCCGGACCACAGCTCGTGCATCCCGCCCTCGGGGTCGCACACCGACATCGGCTGCCAGGTGTCGCCGTGATAGCCGCCCCGCCAGGTCAGCAGGCGCTGTTTCGCGGGGCGGCCGAGGGAACGCCAGTACTGCAGGCACATCTTGACCGCGACCTCGACCGAGACCGAGCCGGAGTCGGCGAGGAAGACATGCTCGAGACCGGCCGGCGACATGTCGACAAGGAGCTTCGCCAGACGCACCGCGGGCTCGTGGGTGAGCCCGCCGAACATCACATGGCTCATCCGGCCGAGCTGGTCACGCGCGGCCTCGTTGAGCACCGGGTGGTTGTAGCCGTGGATCGCCGACCACCAGGACGACATCCCGTCGATCAGTTCCCCCGAGCCGTCCGCGAGCCGCAGCCGGACCCCGCTCGCCGACTCCACGACGAGCGGTTCGGCCCGGCCCGGCATCGGTCCGTACGGATGCCAGACGTGCCGCCGGTCCAGCTCCAGCAGTTCGGGGACGCCCAGGTCAGGCATTGGGCGCGAGATCCGTTCCGGCGCCCCGGCGGCGGACGGCGACCAGATCGGTGCGCGGCTCGCCTGCCTGGGCGGCGGCCGTACCGCAGAGGTCGGCGCCGTCGTGCCCGCCACAGCCCGACCCGCTCCCGGCCTCGGCGTGCGACCCGCACCCGGCCTCGGCGTGCGACCCGCAGCCGCCGGCCGCGACCTCCGCCCGGTGCTGCGGCAGGGTCACCTCGCCGGCGCCCTCGACCACGAACCCGGCGTCCGCGATCATCTCCAGGTCGGCCTGGCCGGCCTGGCCCTCCGTGGTGAGGTAGTCGCCGAGGAAGATCGAGTTGGCGAGGTGCAGCGCGAGCGGCTGCATGGTGCGCAGATGGACCTCGCGGCCGCCCGCGATACGGACCTCGACGTCCGGGCAGACGAACCGCACCATGGCCAGGATCCGCAGACAGCGCTGCGGGGTGAGGTTCCACTCCTTGGCCAGCGGGGTGCCCTCGACCGGGATCAGGAAGTTGACCGGCACCGAGTCCGGGTCCAGCTCGCGCAGCGAGAAGACCACGTCGACCAGGTCCTCGTCGGTCTCGCCCATGCCGGCGATCAGACCGGAGCAGGCGGACAGGCCGGCCGCGTGCGCCTTGTTGACGGTGTCCACCCGGTCGGCGTACGTGTGCGTGGTCGTGATGTCCCCGTACGTCCCCTCGGACGTGTTGAGGTTGTGGTTGTAGGCGTCCGCGCCCGCCTCGCGCAGCCGCTCGGCCTGGCCGTCGGAGAGCAGACCGAGGCAGGCGCACACCTCGACGCCCTCGTTCTGCTCCTTGATCGCCTTGATGGTGCCGGCCACCCGGTCGACGTCCCGGTCGGTCGGGCCGCGCCCGCTCGCCACCAGGCAGACCCGCTTGGCACCCCCGGCCAGACCGGCGGCGGCCGCCTTCGAGGCCTCGTCGGGTTTCAGCCAGCTGTACTTGAGGATCCCCGTCGAGGAGCCGAGGCGCTGCGAGCAGTAGGAGCAGTCCTCAGGACACAGGCCCGACTTGAGGTTGACCAGGTAGTTGAGTTTCACGCGCCGGCCGAACCAGTGCCGGCGCACCTTGCCGGCCGCGGCCACCACATCGAGCACGTCGTCGTCGGAGGTCGCCAGTACGGCGAGCGCTTCCTCGCGGGTCGGCAGCTCGCGCCGAAGCCCCTTGTCCACCAGCGTGTTCAGCAGGTCCATGAGAGCCGATCCTCTACTACGAGGCTGCTCCGGGCCAAGGAGAGTTTGCACAACCCTGTCAGTTCGACGTGTGGGTATTGCCACACAGTGGGTGGCTGGTGGTCCCGCTAGGGTCTGTTCACTGCCTACAAATTCACCGGAGGAGCCATGGCGTTCGGCTGGATCGACGAACAGGCGGAACTCCGCCGCCGCGCCGGACTGGTACGGACCCTGCGCCCCCGCGCCGCCGACTCCCCGCTGCTGGACCTGGCGAGCAACGACTACCTGGGCCTCGCCCACCACCCGGAGGTCGCCGAGGGCGCGGCCGGGGCGGCCCGGACCTGGGGCGGCGGCTCCACGGGCTCCCGGCTGGTCACCGGCACCACCGAGCTCCACACCGAGCTGGAGCGCGAGCTGGCCGAATTCTGCGGGTTCGAGGCGGCCCTGGTCTTCTCCTCCGGCTACGCCGCCAACCTCGCCGCCGTCACCACCCTCGGCCCGCACGGCTCCCTGATCGTCTCCGACGCCCTCAACCACGCCTCGCTGATCGACGGCTGCCGGCTGGCCCGGGGCACCACCCAGGTCGTCGGACACGCCGACCCGGACGCCGTACGCAAGGCGCTCGGTACCCATGAGGGGCCCGCGGTCGTCGTCTCCGACACGGTGTTCTCGGTGGACGGCGACGCGGCACCGCTGGCCGCCCTGGCCGGGGCCTGCCGGGAGCGCGGCGCCGGGCTGCTCGTGGACGACGCCCACGGGCTCGGGGTGCTCGGGGACGGCGGGCGGGGCGCGCCCTACGCGGCCGGGCTCTCCGGTGCCGACGACGTGGTGGTCACGGCGACCCTGTCCAAGTCGCTGGGCAGTCAGGGCGGGGCCGTGCTCGGCCCGGCCCGGGTCATCGACCATCTGGTGAACGCGGCCCGGACCTTCATCTTCGACACCGGCCTGGCCCCCGCCGCGGCGGGGGCGGCCCTGGCGGCGCTACGGCTGCTGCGCCGTGAGCCCGAACGCGCGGAGCGGGCCCGTGAGGTCGCCGCGGAACTGCACGCACGGCTGACCGCCGCGGGTCTGGAAGCGGTGCGTCCGGACGCCGCCGTGGTCTCCGTGCGGGCCCCGTCCCCGGAGGGGGCCGTGCGGTGGGCGGCCGACTGCCGTACGGCAGGCCTGGCCGTGGGCTGTTTCCGTCCGCCGTCCGTGCCGGACGGCATCTCACGGCTCAGGCTCACCGCCCGTGCGGACCTCTCCGGGGCCGAGATCGAACGCGCTGTACAGGTGATCGGTGGGACACGACCATGAGTCGGCGTGACAGGGCCGGGTCCTGACCGAATGCGGATACGGAGTCGGTTACGGTCTGATCAGCCGGTGAGCGCCGACACGAAACCCGCCCAGCTCCCGGGGGAGAAGAGCAGCGCGGGTCCGGCCGGATCCTTGGAGTCGCGCACGGCGAGCAGTCCGGCCAGCCGACCGGAGCGCGGCCGTGCCGTCTCCACACAGTTGTTCGCTCCGGTGCTGTAGCTGCTGCGCAGCCACCGCAGTCCGTGCAGATCAGCACTTGAAGGAACGTTCCGAGGCAGTGCAGTCATGGTGCCTCCTTACGCGCCGTCACCTATCCCGGCGATGTAATCCAACGAGTCCTCGGGCGAAAGGGCGTGAATCTGAAGGGTGTTGAAGGCCTCCGTGTAGGCCTGGAGGTCTTCTTTCCGCTCGAGGTAGAGGCTACTCGTCAACTGGTCGAGAACAACCACGTCCAGATCAGAAGTGCTCGGAAATGAGAAGATTACGAAAGGCCCGGTGATGCCGATATGCGCTCCGGCCGAGAACGGCAGCACCTGGAGCCGTACCTGGGGCAGCCGGGCCGACTCCACCAGCCGCTCCAGCTGTCTGGCCATCACGCCCGGACCGCCGACCTCCCGGCGCAGCACCGCCTCGTCCAGCACCGCGCTCAGCTCCAGCGGCGGACGGTTGCGCAGTACGTCCTGCCTGGCCATACGTACCTGCACGAGAGCGTCCAGCGCATCGTCGTCGAGCCCGTCGGCGGCCACCCGGGTCACGGCACGCGCGTACTCGGGGGTCTGCAGCAGTCCCGGTACGACCGAGGTCTCCAGCGTGCGCATCGCACTGGCCTGCGACTCCAGGCTGATGAAATCCCGGTAGGTGGGCGGCAGCACCCCACGATAGGCGTGCCACCAGTGGTGCCGCCCGGCCGTGTCCTCCGACCCCGCCAACACCAGCAGTAACTCGCGCAGTTGCCCCTGGACCACGCCGTAGGCGTCCAGGAGTAACCGCACATCGGCCGGTTTCACACCGCTGGCGCCGGTCTCGATCCGGCTCACTTTCGACTGATGCCAGCCCACCAGACGGGCGGCTTCACCGCTCGTGAGGCCGGCGCCGGTGCGCAGGGTGCGCAGTTCGGCGCCCAGTTTGCGGCGGCGTACCGCGGGACCGTTCTGCATGGGCTACTCCTTACTCCTTCCGAGCCGCCCAAATACGCTCTGGGGTAGCAGAGTTCACCGCATCGAGCGACAGATATATGCATATCTTGGTGGATCGCTCCCCTGACCGCCCTGGTAATGGCAGTCTGACGAAGAAGCACCAGTCCGGGACCGTACTCGAACCACACGCACCGTGTCGGACTCCGGTCCCGTGGGAAAGGGACGACGTCGCCATGGCAGACCACCTGGAAGCATCCGTCACTCTGCCGAGCGATCCCGCCTCGGTCTACGCGGCCCGCTCCTACGTGCTGAGCACCCTCGCGGAATGGGGGCTGCCACCGGAGACGGAGGCCGCGGACACCATCCGCCTCATCGTCTCCGAACTCGCCACCAACGCGGTGCAGCACACCTTCGGGCAGTCACCCACCTTCACGGTGGCCCTCGTCCTGGACCGTGACGAACAGCTGCGCATCGGTGTCACGGACAGCCATCCGCGGTTCCCCAAGAGACTCCCAGCCGCGGTCCAGCAGGACAACGGGCGCGGCATGGTCATCATCCGCTGGCTCACCGCGGAGTGCGGCGGCAAGCTCCGGGTGCGCCCCACCCGGGAGGGCGGCAAGACCGTCTTCATCGAACTGCCCTGGGCAGTCCCGGCCGGTACGGTCACCGCCGCCGGCCAGCAGGAACCGTAGCCCCGAGTTCCCGCCGGCCGGCCGCTGGGTGGGTCAGCTGACCCGGCCGTACCAGACGCTTCGCGTCCAGATCTTCTGGAGCTTCACCACGTCCCCGGTCCTAGGGGCGTGCCAGATCCTTCCCTTCCCGGCGTAGATGCCGACGTGGTACACGCTGGAACCCGAGTGGAAGAAGACCAGGTCCCCGGCCTTGCGGTTGCCGGCCGAGATGTGACGGGTCTTGTTGTACTGCTGGGCCGCCGTTCGCGGGAGCTTCTTGCCCGCCTTCTTGAACGAGTACAGCGTGAGCCCGGAGCAGTCGAACCGGTTCGGTCCGGTGGCACCCCACCTGTAGGGCGAGCCCTTCTTCGAGGCCGCGATCTGAAGTGCTTTCGTCCCTATCGTGGCGGCCGAGGCGTCGGAGGCGACCCCCGGGATCACGATGGAGCCGCCCACGGCGGCGATGGTGAGCGCCGAGGCCGTTCCGGCCCGCGCCATCAGCGACGGGACACGATTGAGCGCAGTCATGCGCAACCCTTCGTCAGCCGCCTGTGAAGGATGACCTGTCGGATTCGGGCTGGCGAAGTTGCCCGGCCGTGTTGCCACGGCTTCACCCCAAGGGCTGCGCGGACCGGTCATGGTGCGACCGTTCCGGCGACCCGTCGTGCTTGGGTCCTCCACTCCTGCCGATGCACTTCCGTCGACCGGGCATCCGGACGGCGGCAGGATTCGGCGTCCGCCCGGATCGCCCCGCCGCTGTGGCGGGGGCTTGTCGTCAGACAGGGATCTTCACGCACCCGTGTCCGAAAATCCCAACGGAACCGTGGATTTGTGGTGTTACTCACCACCCACCCGTTCGGGTGGACAGCACTGTGTTCGATTAGTCGTCAACTGCCCGACGTAGCTCCGGACCTGCACCGAAGCCCTCCGCGGACACCTTGGAGCACGCACCTTGAGCGGGTCCGTCGCTCAGGTAAAACCGTGCCATCCTCCGCCGAACGGCGGTAACCCCTTTGGGTCGTTTCAACTCGGGCCCGGTCGGCCGGTGGACGCGTCGCTCCGGACTTCCCCCGGCGTCACGGTACGCAGTCGGGCGGGAGTGCGACGCGCGCGGTCCGGCGCTCGCCGTCGAGCACCCGCAACGCGCGTGCCAGCGTGTCCCCGTGAAGCTCCGTCTCGCCCCGGCGATGCATCAGGGCGAGGGCGTCGCGCAACTCGGCCGCCGCGCGCACCAGCGCCTGCGCGGCGCGCAGCCCACGATAGGTGTCCTCGTTCTGCGCCGGGTTGATTCGGCCCAGCAGGTCGACCACGTCCAGATAACGGTCGATCAACTCGCCCTCGGCGCGGGTCAGCGCGGGCAGCGGCGGCAGCTCCGGTGGCAGCATCGCGCTCACCCCGCGTCCGGAAGACCGAGCGAGGTCCGCCGGCCCGGCACGATCCGGTCCACCAGTCCGTACGCCAGCGCCGCGGGCGCGTCCAGCACCAGATCGCGCTCCAGGTCCTGGTGTACCTGGGCCGGTGTGCGCCCGGTGTGCCGGACGAGCATCTCTTCCAGCAGCGCGCGGGTCCGGTCCAACTCCGCCGCCCGGATGGCCAGATCACTCGGCTGGCCCTGTACCGGTTCCGGCAGCGACGGCTGCTGGAGCACGACGCGCGCACCCGGCAGCACGGAACGCTTGCCCGGGGTGCCCGCCGCGAGCAGCACCGCGGCCGACGCCCCGGCCTGCCCCAGGCAGATCGTCTCCACGTCACAGGTGACGTACCGGACGGTGTCGTAGATCGCGGCCATCGCGCTGAACGAGCCGCCCGGAGAGTTGATGTACAGCGAGATGTCCCGCTCCGGCGCCGCGTGCTCCAGGTACATGAACTGGGCCATCACATCGTTGGCCGAGGTCTCGTCGACGGGCGCGCCGAGGAAGACGATCCGCTCCTCCAGCAGCTTCGAGTACGGGTCCAGGGTGCGCTGCCCGGAGCCGGTGCGTTCGGTGAACTCGGGCAGGACATAGCGGGCGGACGGTCGGGTCATGGCGTACCCCTCCTCGCGGCTGAGCTGTCTCAGCGGCCGGACTCTCCGTCAGAAATGTACAGGACGTACAGAACCTCGGGAGGGTGCGCTGCGGGGATTCCGCTGTCGCCGAACAAGATGTGTTGTCCGAGGTGCCCCGTAAGCTGGGGGCATGGCCTACGAGATTCCGGTGACGCAAGCCAGGGCTGAGCTCGCCGAACTGATCAACCGGGTGGTGTACGGCGGTGAGCGCGTTGTCGTGACGCGGCACGGCAAGCCTCTCGTCGCCCTCGTCTCCGCCGCCGACCTCGAGCGCCTCGATGCGCTCTCTGAAGCCGCCGAGGGCCAGGTGGTCAGCGCGGTCTCCACGGTCCGCGAGACCGCCGCCGTACGCCCGGAGCGCGGCCGCTTCGGCATCACGGCCGAACACCGGGGCGCCGCGGGCTCCTGACCCTCCCCCTGTCGTGACATCGGCCCTCCCCCGGGCGTCGGGGGAGGGCCGACGCGTGTGCCGACGGCCCCCGGCGACCCGGTGTTCACCCGTACGGGCGTGAGGGCGGCGGTGGAGTGGCAGCCGCCGGCGCGGGTGGTGCGCGCCGTGCGCCGGGACGCGCCCCCCGTGCACCGGTCATCAGATGATCAAGGTCCGGTTAACGTCGTCGAAACTCCGGCGAACTAGCCTGCCGATCCACGCCACCAGGGGTTTTCGTATCCGGATCGGGTTCCTGAGCCCGATCTGTCGCGGTGGCTGCGGAAACCGGGCCCCGCACGGTCCGGAGCGAGGACTGTGAGGTGGGACGTGCAACTGACCCCGCACGAGCAAGAGAGGCTGCTGATCCACGTGGCGGCCGACGTGGCCGAGAAGCGCCGGGCCCGCGGACTGCGGCTGAACCACCCCGAGGCGATCGCTCTCATCACGTCGCACATCCTCGAAGGCGCTCGTGACGGCCGTACCGTCGCCGAACTCATGGCCTCCGGGCGCAAGCTCCTCACCAGGGACGACGTCATGGAGGGCATCCCCGAGATGATCCACGACGTCCAGGTGGAGGCGACCTTCCCGGACGGCACCAAGCTCGTCACCGTCCACGACCCGATCGTCTGAGGAGGCCGCCGATGATTCCCGGAGAGATCCTCTTCGCCGACGAGCCCATCGTGTACAACGAGGGCCGCGACGTCACCCGGATGACCGTCCTCAACGCCGCCGACCGGCCCGTCCAGGTCGGCTCCCACTACCACTTCGCCGAGGCCAACCCCGGACTGGAGTTCGACCGGGGTGCCGCACACGGAAAGCGGCTGAACGTCGCCGCCGGCACCGCCGTCCGCTTCGAGCCCGGCATCCCCGTCGACGTCGAACTCGTCCCCCTGGCCGGGGCCCGTGTCGTCCCCGGGCTGCGCGGGGAGACCGGAGGTGCCCTCGATGCCTGAGATCTCCCGCGCCGCCTACGCCGACCTGTTCGGACCGACGACCGGCGACCGGATCCGGCTCGCCGACACCGACCTGATCGTGGAGATCGAGGAGGACCGTTCCGGCGGCCCCGGGCTCGCCGGGGACGAGGCCGTCTTCGGCGGGGGCAAGGTCATCCGTGAATCCATGGGCCAGTCGCGTGCCACGCGCGCAGAAGGCACCCCCGACACGATCATCACCGGCGCCGTGATCATCGACCACTGGGGCATCGTCAAAGCCGACGTCGGCATCCGCGACGGCCGGATCACCGGCATCGGCAAGGCGGGCAACCCCGACACCATGGACGGGGTCCACCCGGAGCTGGTGATAGGGCCCGAGACCGAGGTCGTCGCCGGCAACGGGCGGATCCTGACCGCCGGCGGTGTCGACGCGCACGTCCACTTCATCTGCCCGCAGATCGCCGACGAGGCACTGGCCGCGGGGATCACCACGCTGGTGGGCGGGGGTACGGGACCGGCCGAGGGCTCCAAGGCCACCACCGTGACCCCGGGTCCGTGGCACCTCGCCCGGATGCTGGAGGCGATGGAGCAGTACCCGCTCAACATCGGCTTCCTCGGCAAGGGCAACACCGTCTCGCACGAGGCGATGGTCTCGCAGATCCGGGGCGGGGCACTCGGGCTGAAGCTGCACGAGGACTGGGGGTCCACCCCGGCGGTCATCGACGCGGCCCTCACCGTCGCCGACCGCACCGGCATCCAGGTGGCCATCCACACGGACACGTTGAACGAGGCCGGGTTCGTCGGCGACACCCTCGCGGCGATCGGCGGCCGCGGCATCCACGCCTACCACACCGAGGGTGCGGGCGGCGGGCACGCGCCGGACATCATGACGGTCGTCTCCGAGCCGCACGTACTGCCGAGTTCGACGAATCCGACGCGGCCGTACACGGTGAACACCGCCGAGGAACACCTCGACATGCTGATGGTGTGCCACCACCTGAACCCGGCGGTGCCGGAGGACCTGGCCTTCGCCGAGTCACGGATCCGGCCCTCGACCATCGGGGCGGAGGACATCCTGCACGACCTGGGGGCGATCTCCATCATCTCCTCGGACGCGCAGGCCATGGGGCGCGTGGGCGAGGTGATACTGCGGACCTGGCAGACCGCCCATGTGATGAAGCGGCGGCGCGGCGCACTGCCGGGCGACGGACGGGCCGACAACCACCGGGTACGGCGCTATGTCGCCAAGTACACGATCAACCCGGCGCTCGCCCAGGGGCTCGCCCGCGAGATCGGGTCCGTCGAGAGCGGCAAGCTCGCCGACCTCGTGCTGTGGGAGCCCGCGTTCTTCGGGGTCAAGCCGCACCTCGTCCTCAAGGGCGGCCAGATCGCCTATGCGCAGATGGGCGACGCCAACGCGTCGATCCCCACCCCCCAGCCGATTCTGCCGCGCCCCATGTACGGGGCGATCGGGCGGGCGCCGGCCGCCAACTCCTTCAACTTCGTCGCCCCGCTGGCCATCGAGGACGGGTTGCCGGAGCGGTTGCAGCTCGGGAAGCGGTTCGTCGCCATCGAGTCGACCCGTGGGGTGACCAAGGCGGACATGCGCGAGAACGACGCGCGTCCGACGGTGCGGGTCGACCCCGACAGCTTCGCCGTGTACATCGACGGGGAGCTGGTCGAGGCGACGCCGGCCGCCGAACTGCCCATGGCCCAGCGCTACTTCCTGTTCTGAGAGCCGGTGTCTGTGATGTCTCGGGCAGCGTTGCTGGTACTGGCCGACGGCCGCTTTCCCGCCGGAGGGCATGCGCACTCCGGCGGGGCGGAGGCGGCCGTCAAGGCCGGGCGGATCACCGGGGCGGCGGGTCTGGAGGAGTTCTGCCGGGGGCGGTTGCACACGGCGGGACTGGTGGCGGGTGCGCTCGCCGCGGCCGCGGTACTCGGTGTCGGGGTCCGGGAGTTGGACGCGGCGGCGGACGCACGGACGCCGTCCCCCGCGCTCCGGAGCACGGCTCGCAGGCTCGGACGGCAGCTGCTGCGGGCCGCGCGGGCCACCTGGCCGGCGGCCGAACTCGACGACCTGGCACAGGAGTTCCCCAAGGGTGCTCATCAGCCGGTGGTGTTGGGAGTGGTGGCCCGGGCGGCGGGGCTCTCGGCCGAGGACGCGGCCTACTGCGCCGCGTACGAGTGCGTGAGCGGGCCGGCCACCGCGGTCGTGCGGTTGCTGAGTCTGGACCCCTTCGAGGCGACGGGCGTGCTGGCTCGGTTGGCGGCCGAGGTGGACCGGGTGGTGGACCGGGCGGTGGGGGCGGCGCGGCGGGGGGCCGCGGGGGGCGGGGTGGACGAACTGCCCGCGAGCTCCGCGCCGTTGCTGGAGATCGGGGCGGAGTGGCATGCCGGGTGGGCGGTGCGGCTGTTCGCGTCCTAGCCGGCACGTGCCCCCGCCGTGCCCGGAACCCCGCCGTGCCCGGAACGCTGCCATCCCCGAAACGCTGCCATCCCCGGAACCCCGCCGTCCCCAGACCCCCGCCTCTGCCTGAACGCATCCGCCTCGTCCGCAACCGCCGGACGGGCTGCGAAGTGGGCCAATCCGATGAAGGAGCCGTACATGCATCTCGACCACGACCACCACCACGGTCCTGCCGCCGTCAGCGCCGACGCCCGGCGTCCCGACGGATCACGGCGTGCCCTTCGTATCGGGCTCGGTGGGCCCGTCGGATCCGGCAAGACGGCCACCGTCGCCGCTCTGTGCCGGGCCCTGCGCGACGAGTTGTCCCTCGCCGTCGTCACCAACGACATCTACACCCGTGAGGACGCGGAGTTCCTGCTGCGCGAGGCCGTGCTGCCGCCCGAGCGGATCACCGCCGTCGAGACCGGAGCCTGTCCGCACACCGCGATCCGGGACGACATCTCGGCCAACCTCGAAGCCGTGGAGGACCTGGAGGACGAGGTCGGGCCACTGGATCTCATCCTCGTCGAGTCGGGCGGGGACAACCTCACGGCCACCTTCTCCAAGGGACTCGTGGACGCGCAGATCTTCGTGATCGACGTGGCCGGTGGCGACGACATCCCGCGGAAGGGCGGCCCCGGTGTCACCACCGCCGACCTGCTCATCGTCAACAAGACCGACCTCGCTCCCTACGTGGGTTCCGACCTCGCCCGGATGGCCGCCGACGCGAAGGCACAGCGGGCCGAACTGCCCGTCGTGTTCCAGTCGTTGCGCGGCGACACCGGTGTCGCGGACGTGGCCCGGTGGGTGCGGGAGCGGCTCGGCGCGTGGACGGCATGACCGTCACCGGGGTGCGTGCCGACGCGCGGATCGTCGCCCGGGGCGACGGCCGGGGCGGTACCGCGCTTCCCGTGCTGGAGGGGGAGGGGCCGCTCGCGCTGCGGCGCACCCGGGGGAGCGGGGCCGAGGCCCGGGTGATGGTCGTCGGTGCGATGAGCGGGCCGCTCGGCGGAGACCGGTTCGGGATCGAGGCCCGGGTGGAGGACGGGGCCCGGCTGCGTGTGGGCTCGGCCGCGGCGACCATCGCGCTGCCGGGGCAGCTGAAGGGCGAGGCCCGGTACGACGTGCGGCTCGATGTCGCCGACGGTGGTGAACTGCGCTGGCTGCCCGAGCAGTTGATCTCAGCGAAAGGGAGCGACCTGTACGTCTCCACCCGTGTCGACATCGGGGCGTACGGCCGGCTGGTGCTGCGGGAGGAGCAGGTGCTCGGGCGGGCGGGGGAGGAGCCGGGGCGGCTCACCAGCCGGCTCACGGTGCGCGTCGCCGGAAGAGCGCTCCTCGACCAGGAGTTGGCCTGCGGACCCGGGGCACCCGGCGGCTGGGACGGGCCGGCGGTACTGGCGGGACGGCGCGCGGTGGGGCAACTCGTCGTCGTCCGACCCGAGTTCGCGGAGAAGCCGGTGGTGGCCCGGATGCTGGGGGAGTGCGCGGCGCTCACTCCGCTCGCCGGGCCCGCCGTGCTCGTGAGTGCGGTGGCGGCCGATGCGCTGCTGCTCCGGCGGGTGTTGGACGAAGCGTTGGAGCACCTCGGTGGCTGAACCGCTCAGCGGGACGTGATCGTCCGGTTATCGGATTGGTAAAGACGGCTGTCACACCCTGTTCTCAGGAGGTTCACAGCCGGAAGGATCCCCCCTGACTATTCGTGACCACGTACGGGGAGGGGCCCACTTGAGGGACAACTTCAGATCGAGGAGCCGGGTACTCGCGTTCGGTACGGCCGGGGCGCTCGTCACCGCGAGCCTGATCACCGGTGCGCTCGCGGCTCCCGCGTCCGGTGCCGAGGCCCGGCACGGGCAGGACCGTGAGCAGTGGGGGGCGGCCGTGGCCGCCGCGCATGCCGCCAAGGCCGGGATCGACTGGGCCGACTGCCCGGCCGACTGGGCCCTGACGAAGCCCGTCCAGTGCGGCTGGGTCAGCGTGCCGCTGGACTACGCGAAGCCGTACGGCAAGCAGATCAGGCTCGCCGTCGACCGCATAGGCAACACGGGGACGAAGGCGGAGCGCCAGGGCGCGCTCGTCTACAACCCCGGCGGCCCGGGCGGCTCGGGAATGCGCTTCCCGCTTCGGGTCACCACCAAGAACCCCCTGTGGGCCAACACCTCGAAGGCGTACGACTTCGTGGGCTTCGACCCGCGCGGTGTCGGCCACTCGGCGCCCATCTCCTGCGGGGACCCGCAGGAGTTCGTGAAGGCTCCCAAGGCCGACCCGGTGCCGGACACCGAGGCGGACAAGACCGCGCAGCGCAAGCTCGCCAAGGAGTACGCGAAGGGCTGTGCCGAGCGCACCGGCCGGGCGATGCTCCAGCAGATGACCACCGCCAACACCGCCCGCGACCTGGACGTCATCCGGGCCGCGCTCGGTGAGAAGAAGCTCAACTACCTCGGTGTCTCCTACGGCACCTACCTCGGTGCCGTGTACGGGACGCTGTTCCCGGGACACGTCCGCCGGATGATCGTCGACAGCGTCGTCGACCCGTCGCGGAAGAACATCTGGTACCAGGCCAACCTGGGCCAGGACGTCGCCTTCGAGGGCCGCTGGAAGGACTGGGAGGACTGGGTCGCCGCGCACGACTCCGCCTTCCACCTGGGGACCACGCGGGACGCCGTCCAGGCCAAGTGGCTCCAGCTGCGCGCCACCGCCAAGGCGAACCCGATCGGCGGGGTCGTCGGTCCGGCCGAGCTGATCGGCTTCTTCCAGAGCGCGCCGTACTACGACTCCTCGTGGGTCCCGGTCGCCACGGTGTTCGGCAAGTACTTCGCCGGTGACACCCAGGCCCTGGTCGACGCGGCCGCCCCGGACCCCACCGACACCGCCGGCAACATCACCTCGGAGAACGGCAACGCCGTCTACACCGCCGTCGAGTGCACCGACGCCAAGTGGCCCACCAGCTGGCAGAAGTGGGACCGCGACAACACCGAGCTCAACAAGCAGTACCCCTTCATGACCTGGGCCAACGCATGGATGAACCTGCCCTGCGCCACCTGGCCGGTCAAGCAGCAGACCCCGGTGCACGTCACCACTCACAAGGGCCTGCCGCCGGTGCTGATCGTGCAGTCCACCCGTGACGCCGCCACCCCGTACCCGGGCGCCGTCGACCTGCACAAGCGCTTCAAGGGCTCCCGCCTCATCACCGAACAGGGCGCCGGCTCGCACGGAGTGACCGGCCTGGTCAACCCGTGCATCAACAGCCGTGTCGACACCTACCTGCTCACCGGGAAGCTGGACGGCGCGGACGTCACCTGCACGCCGCACGCGACACCGCAGCCGTAATCCGTCCGGAACGGCGCCGAGGGGCGGCGGGAACCACTCCGCCGCCCCTCGTTGCGCGTGGTCAACTCAACGGTGGCCGGGGAAACTTGCGCTCCCTGGTGCCCTTCGTCGCCGCCTGGCCGGCCTTGACGACGGCCGCGTACTCGTCGACGTACTCCTGCTCGGAGAGGGTCAGGATGGCGTACATGATCTCGTCGGTGATCGCCCGTAGGACGGCCTTCTCGTTCTCCATCCCGGCGTAGCGGGAGAATTCGAGGGGCTTGCCGAAGCGGATCACCACGGGGTGGATGTTCGGGATGACCTTGCCCGGCGGCTGCGCCTCGAACGTGCCGATCATCGCGCAGGGGATCACCGGGACACCGGCCCGCAGCGCCATCACGGCCACGCCGACCTTGCCCTTGTAGAGCCGACCGTCGTGCGAGCGGGTGCCCTCCGGATAGATGCCCAGCAGTTCGCCCCTGCTCAGCACCCCGAGCCCCTCCCGGATCGCGGCCTGGCCCGCCTCCTTGCCGGAGCGGTCCACCGGGATCTGTCCGGCGCTGCGGAAGAAGAACGCGGTCAGCCGGCCCCGTACGCCCGGCCCCGTGAAGTACTCGGCCTTGGCGAGGAAGGTGATCCGCCGCCTGAGGACGGCCGGCATCAGGAAGTGGTCGGCGAAGGAGAGATGGTTGCCGGCCACGATGGCCGGGCCCGAGGCGGGCACATGTTCCAGGCCTTCGATCCGGGGCCGGAACGCCAGCCGCAGCAGCGGCCCCAGCAGCACGTACTTGAGCAGGTAGTAGAACACGGCTCGCCCCTCACTTTGCCAGCTCCCCTGCGAGCTGGTGTTACCCCAGGTCAGTATGTGTTACACGGCAGTCGGCCCAGGTGCGCCCGTGGTCATCCGGTGCGATGCCCAGTCGGTCTCATGCCGACCCTTCGCCGGCTCACCTGACGGTTGGTCAGGCACCTGGTCAGTGTGGCGCAGGTCGGCAGGCCGCCGCTCCGCCTCGTGGTGCACATGGCTCCCTCATCCTTGCGGCGTGGCTGGGCAGTGGGCGGGGCTCTGGCGACGGCTGTCGTCGTCCGTGCCCGCCATCGGGTGCGGGCCTGTCCGAGGGATCTTCAATCTACCTGGGACATGCGCCCAGGAGTACCGTCGAGAGTCCGGTTCGCCGTCCACCCGGCGCTCGGCCGACGCGGTACGGCGGTCAGGATGCGTTCAGGTAGTCCGTGGCACGGTCGGGCCCCATGACACACGAGACGTCACATGCCCCGGTGCCCTCGGCAGCCTGCGCCGAGGCGGGCGCGGGCCGCCGGTCGCACTGGAACAAGGTGCCCGAGGTCACCGTCTATTTCTGGATCATCAAGGTGCTCTGCACGACGGTCGGGGAGACCGCGGCCGACCTGCTCAACGAGAAGGCAGGGCTCGGCCTGACCGGTGTGTCGGTGCTGATGAGCGTCCTGCTGGCGGTCGTCCTGGTGGTCCAGTTCCGTACCAGTGCCTACCGGGCGGGCGTGTACTGGCCGGCCGTCGCTCTGATCAGCATCGTGGGCACACTGATCAGCGACAACCTGACCGACGACATGGGCGTCCCGCTGGAGACCAGCACCACCGTCTTCGCGATCGTCCTCGCGGTGGTCTTCGTGGTCTGGTACCGGCGCGAGCGGACGCTGTCCATCCATCACATCGACACAACCGGCCGCGAGTCCTATTACTGGCTCGCCGTACTGTTCACCTTCGCCCTCGGCACCGCCGCCGGCGACCTGGTCTCCGAGCGGATGAACCTCGGCTACTGGCTCACCGCGGTCCTGTTCGCCCTGGCCATCGCCGCCGTCGCGCTGGCCCACTTCGCGCTCGGGCTCGACGCCGTGTGGAGCTTCTGGATCGCCTACGTCCTCACCCGCCCGCTCGGAGCCTCCATCGGTGACTACCTCTCCCAGCCCACCGGCGACGGCGGCCTGGGCCTGGGAACCGTTGTCACCAGCGCCCTCTTCCTCGCGGTCATCCTCGGCCTGGTGGTGTACCTGGCGGTGACCCGCAAGGACGTGGCGCAGCCTCAGCAGACGGCACGCCACGCGGTCTGACCAGGCATGTGACGGGTGTTCAGGAAGTGTTCAGGCCGACGCTGTCAGGGTCGGTGGTTGCGATCGCGCCGTCGCGGTCGCCCGTCCGGCAGGGCGCTCGCCCCCATCGCGAGGTGCGCCTGCCGCCGTCCGACCACACAAGGAGCCCCCCACCTTGCAGCAGCCGGAAGCCCTCACCGACCTCGACGTCGCGAGCACGACGAAATCGGTGATGAAGAAACTGCCCGAAGTAACCCTCGCCTTCTGGATCATGAAGATCGCGGCGACGACGCTGGGCGAGACCGCCGGGGACCTCTTCGCGCAGACCCTGAAGCTCGGTTACTTCCTCACCACGATCGCGCTGTTCCTGATCTTCGTGGTGACGCTCGTCGTCCAGCTCCGCTCCCACCGGTACAACCCGTTCTTCTACTGGACGGTCATCCTGTCGACCAGCATGGCCGGCACCACCATGTCCGACTTCATGAACCGCGACGCCAGCACCAAGTACCTCTCCGACGGTGTCACTTCACTCGGCTGGGGACCGCAGGGCCTCGGCCTCGGCTACCCGGTCGGCGCGGCGATCCTCATCTCGATCCTGCTGGTCATCTTCGCGGTGTGGCGGCTGAGCGGGATGACCTTCCAGATCCGAGACATCGTCACCTTCCGCGGGGAGGCCCTGTTCTGGTCGGCGATCCTCGTCTCCAACACCCTCGGCACCTCCATGGGCGACTTCCTGTCCGACAGTTCCGGGCTCGGCTACGCCGGTGGCGCGCTGCTGGTGACCGGGGCCCTCGCCCTACTGGCCGTACTGATGAAGGTGCCGGCGGTGCCGAACGTCCTGCTGTTCTGGATCGCGTTCGTCCTCACCCGCCCGCTCGGCGCGACCGCGGGCGATCTCCTGACCAAGCCGGTCGCCAAGGGCGGTCTGAACCTCGGTACCGCCGGCTCCTCGGCCGTCCTGCTGGCCGTTCTGCTCGGCCTCATGACCTACGCGCAGGTCCAGGAGCGCAGGGCTGCCACCCCGTAGCCGGCGGAGCCGAAAGGCCGGCCGACCCCACGGACCTGTCCCGTCGCGGTCACCGGCACCCCCATGACGATCACGACAGCCCGGGTGCCGGCGGACGCGCCCTCGGCTCGGTGAACGGGCGGACGGCGACACGCCCTCACCGAGCAGGCGAAAGCGCCCTCTTATCATCGCTCAGGCCATCCTGACCAGGGGCTCTGCCGAGGCGTTCAGGTTGCTGTCAGGTTGGCGGTGGCGTTGTGAAACTCATGCACCAGAAGCCTCAAAACAATGGCAAAGGCATCTGTGGCACCAGGAGTTGATCGTGCCATCGTGCGGGCCATGACCACAGAGCGTCTCCTCGACGACCGCCGCCTCAACCCCCTGCGCACCATGGCGAACAAGGTGCCGGAAGTGACCGTCTACTTCTGGATCATCAAGGTGCTCACCACCGGGATGGGCGAGACCGCGTCCGACCTGCTGGCCCGGGTGCTGGGACCGGTGCCGGCGGTCGGGCTCGGGGCCCTCGCCCTGGCGGTCTCCCTGACCGTGCAGTTCGCGGTCCGCCGGTACATCGCCTGGGTGTACTGGACCGCGGTCGTCATGGTCAGCGTGTTCGGCACGATGGCCGCCGACGTGCTGCACGTCGGTCTTGGTGTGCCCTACACCGTCTCGACACCGCTCTTCCTCATCACACTGGCCGCGATCTTCGTCCTCTGGTACGCCGTCGAGCGCACCCTGTCCATCCACGGCATCGACACCCGAAGCCGCGAGTTCTTCTACTGGGCAACCGTCCTGGCCACCTTCGCCCTCGGCACGGCCGCCGGCGATCTCACCGCGACCATCGGATTCGGCTATCTCGGCTCGGTCGTACTCTTCGCCGTAGCGATCTGTCTTCCCGGGCTTGCCCACCGCTTCGGCGCCCTGAACGCCGTCCCCGCGTTCTGGACGGCGTACGTCATCACCCGACCCCTCGGCGCCTCCCTCGCCGACTGGATGGCGCTCGGGCACACGCGGGGCGGCCTGGGGCTCGGGCTGGCACCGGTCACCCTCGCCTGGACCGCCGCCATCGTCTGCTTCGTCGGCTACCTCGCCGTCTCCCGCCGGGACACATCCGGCGCGACGGCGGCCTGAGATGCGCCGACGCCCAGGTGAAGGCCGCGGCGAGGAGCGGCAGCGGCTCCGGCAAGCGCCCCTTCACGTCTCCCGGACCGCCGCCGTCGGCGGCCGCTCGGCGCGGCGTGGCCTCGCGAGGTGTGACGTCACTGCCCGGAACGCACCTCCTACAACTCGTAGGGGTGTCCGGGTACGCTGGGCGCACGACGGTGAGGGAAGGCGAACGGTGGCGGATCGAGACGACGAGGAAGCCCGCGAAGGATCCGGCAGGCGGGCGCGAGGCGAGTTGGAGAGCAATGTGCTCGCCGCGCTCTGGGCCGCCGCGGGTCCGCAGACCGCGCGGGAGGTCCGCGAACGGCTGCCTGGCGATCTCGCCTACACGACCGTCCTGACCATCCTGTCCCGGTTGTACGAAAAGGGCATGCTCGTGCGGCACCGCGAGGGCCGCGGCTACGCCTACGAACCGGCCCGCGACGAGGCGTCCCACACCGCCCAGCGCATGCACTCCCTGCTGGCGGGCGGTTCCGACCGTGAGGCGGTGCTGGCCCGCTTCGTCTCGGAATTGTCCGAGCAGGACGAGCACCTGCTGCACCAGATCCTGTCCGGGAACGGCACCCCACCCGCCGAGAGCAAGCGCCCCCGCGGGAAGCGGTGAACCGGTGCTGATCAGCGTCTACATCCCGTTCCTCGTCACCGCCGCTCTCGCGGTCCTCGCCGCCCCCGTGGCACGTCGGCTTCCTCCGCGCCGGGCGGCCTGGGCCCTGGCCTGCGCCGCGCTGGTGACGGCGGTCGGCTGGGCGGGATCGCTCGCTCTGCTGGCCTTCTCCGGCGTGGCGCAGGTCCCGGAGATCGCCGAGGAGGGCCGTTGGTCGGTGGCGGCGCTGCGCGCCGAGGACCCGGTGTACCTGGTCGTCGCGGCCGGCAGCGCCCTGGTGCTGGTCACCTGCGTGGTCTCGCTGGTCGTGGCCGCCGTACGACAGGCGCGCCACCTGGTCCGGGCGCGGCGGGAGTGCGCCCAGCTGCCGGGGCGGACGGAACTGGCGGTGATCGACGACGACGTCCCGCTGGCCTTCGCGCTGCCCGGGGCGCCGGGGCGGATCGTGGTCTCACGGGGGATGCTGTGCTGCCTCGGCGACGACGAGCGTGAGGCGCTGCTCGCGCACGAACGGGCACATCTGCGGGGGCGCCACCATGTCTTCCAGAGCCTGTGGCGGCTCACGGCCGCGCTGAATCCGCTGCTGCGGCCGGTGACCGTCGCGGGTGAGTTCGTCCTGGAGCGCTGGGCCGACGAGGAGGCCGCTGAGCGCGTCGGTGACCGCAGGGTCGTCGCCCACGCTGTCGGGCGGGCCGCCCTGGCTTCCGCCGGTGTGTCCCGTCCCGCGGCGCTGGCCGTGACCGGCGGGGTGGTGCCGCAGCGGGTGCGGGCTCTGCTGGCCCCGCCGCCCGCTCGCCGCAGCCTTCCCCTGCTGGCCGGCGGACTGCTCCTGGCCGTCTGCTGCGCGAGCCTGGCCAACGCCGCGTCCGACAGCGACCGGATGCTCGACGGCGCACAGTGGGCACTGTGCGGGAAGGCGGGCGGGAGCGTCGCCACGGCCGGTGCGAAACCCGGCGGTGACGTCGCCACGGCGCCTTCGGACCACGGGCATCGGCCGGACGCCTGTTGTGACGGCCCCGACCGTGCGGAGCACGGGGAATGACGTTTCCGAACGGTTCGCAACGTGCCCTCACCAGCCCGACGGAGTAATGACCTCGCGGTCATCGGGGGCCAACCGGGAGCAGCAGGGTGAACCTGCCCTGTGCCGCCTGGCCCAGGCCGCCGACGCGCTGCCCGGGTCCGTGCACGCTGTCGGAGATCACCGCCCTGCGGACCACCTGGCCGTCGCCGACCGCGACCGGTTGCCGCTGGACCCTTGCGTCCTGCTGGTCCCGCCGCGTCACCGGCGCATCGGGCCGCCGCACCACGCCGCGGTCACGGAAGTCCGGGCCGTACCCGCCCGCCCCGGGCGGGCAGCGGCGATGTCACCGGCGTGGCCGGCACGGGCCGCCCGTCGAAGTCACAGGGCGGACCGGGTGCCGAGGGCCGGTGTGGCCGTCAGGAACGGGCGTAGCGCCCCATGGCTCAGGGAGTCGATCAGCGGGGTGGCCCAGCGGCGCGACGCCAGGCTGATGAGGAAGGCGACGGGCAGCGCCAGGACCGCGGAACCGAGGACGTCGTGGGGGTAGTGGGCACCGACGTAGACCCGGCTGAAGCCCTCCACCACGGCGAACACGGCGGCGATCGCGCTCAGCCGGCGGTCCAGCAGGAACAGTGCGGCGACCGAGGCGGCGGCCACTGTGCTGTGCCCGCTGGGGAAGGCGTAGTCCGAGGGCGCGGGACAGGTGTCGACGAGATAGGCGTGCGGCATCGACCGGCAGGGCCGCACCTCGGCCACGATCCTCTTGACGATCTCGGCGGCGGCGAAGGCGATCACGACGGCCACCGGCGCGGCCAGCGCGAGGGTCATCGCCTGTGCGCCGCGGCGCCGGGCGGTCCACCAGCCCGCGATCATGAGGACCGCGAAGACGCCCAGTCCGAAGTTGGTCCACACTTCCATCGGCGTGTTGAGCCACGTCGTGGCGCGGGCGAGGTCGGTGACCGAGGCGAACAGCGATCCGTCGATGCCGGATCCGTCGAACGCCAGCTGCGCGGTGGTGGCCGCGGCCATAACGGGACGTCCCTCCGTATGAGTACGCCGACAGAGGACGGGACGAGCACGAGACGACGTGGCTCGGGGCCGCGCAGCCGAACGGCTCCCGCCTGCGCGATGGCGCCTGGGTGACATTGCACTGATGCGAAGATGGCTGCCCGGTAAAACTACTACATCTTGTAGGCGGCCGACTGGTCGAGGCGGGTCGCGCGTGCCGGTCCGTCGGGCGGCGGAAGTGTCCGCGGGCCGGCCGGAGTCCGCCGGTCGGCGGCGCCTCGCGCGTCCGGGGCCCGATGCGGACCGGGTTCGAGCCTCCACCGCGTGGGTGCCGCGGCCGGACACGGTCGTCGTCCCGTCGGTGCGACGAGTGCGGAGCCGCTCGAGCATCATCCTCTACGTCTTGTAGTAGGTTCACTTGCGCTCGCCCGAGGGTGCCTGGCCCGGGGCGCTCGAAGGTCTCGCGCCCGGTGGCCGTTCCCTAAGTTCTACATCATGTAGTAGTTTCGGTGCCGGGTGCCACCGCGATCGAGTCGTGGCCCTGGTCCGCGCGCAGGCGCGGCCTCGGCCTGCCCGCGGTGCCGTCCGGGCCGGAGCAGGCCCGGCCGCGCCCCGTATCCCGTCAGGAGGCTGATCGACCGTGCCCTACCGCGACGACCTGGTGCCGGAGCCGGCGCCTTCGCCGTCCGCCGCACCGCCGCAGAACTCGGGCACCGGGCGGATCGCGATCATCTCCGCCGGCGTCGGCGCGGGACACGACGGCGCGGCCGCGGGGCTGGCCCAGAGGCTCACCGAGCACGGATTCCGGGTGGACCGGCACGACTTCCTCGACCTGCTGCCCGCTCAGGCCGGCCGCCTGCTGTGCGGTACCTACCACCGGATGCTGACCTTGATGCCGGAGGGCTATCAGCGCCTGTACGCGGCCACCGACCGGGCCGCACGCCCCGGTGCGGTGTGGCGGGCCCTGTTCCGTGCCGCCGAGCGGCGCACACTGCGGGCGCTCGCGCCGGATACCCGCGCGGTCGTCTCCACCTACCCGGGAGCCAGCCAGGTCCTCGGCGCGCTCCGCCGGCGCGGCCTGCTGACCGTTCCGGCCTTCACCTACCTGACCGACTTCTCCGTCCACGCCCTGTGGGTGGCCTCCGGCATCGACGCCCATCTCGCCGTACACCCCGTCCCGGCGGCCCAGGCCCATGCGCGGGGCGCGGCCGCCGTCACCGTCGCCGGCCCCGTCACCGATCGGCGCTTCACCCCCGCCACCGCCGGACAACGGGCCGCCGCCCGCGACCGGTTCGCCCTGCCCGGGCACGGGCCCCTCGCCCTGCTCGTCGCCGGATCGTGGGGCGTGGGCCCGGTGCGACGTGCCGCCGCCGAGATACAGGAGACCGGAGTCGCGGTACCCGTGGTGGTGTGCGGGCGCAATCAGGCCCTCGCGGACCAGTTGCGCCGGGACGGCATCGAGCACGCCTTCGGCTGGGTGGACGACATGCCGGGCCTGATGCACGCCTGCGACGTCCTGGTCCAGAACGCCGGCGGGCTGACGTCACTGGAGGCGTTCGCCGCCGGGCTGCCGGTGGTCAGCTACCGCTGCATCCCCGGTCACGGCCACACCAATGCCGCAGCCCTCGACGAGGCGGGCCTGGCGGCCTGGATCCGCGATCCGGCAGCCCTCGGCCCGATGCTGGCCGCACTCCTGCACGGACCGCGCGGCGAGGACCAGCGCGCGGCAGGACTTGCACTGCACCGCTCAGCCCTCGGGCCGATATCCGCCATCACCGCCAGAACCGGGCCGCGGTCCACGCCGGGCACCCCGACCTCACCGCAGCGTTTCCCCGCGAGGCGACGGATCGCCCTGACAGCCGTCACCGTGACGGCCACGGCCTTCCTGGGCGTGGCCGCCTCACTCGCCTATGCCTACAACGAAACGCCCGCCCGCTTCAACGCCGTCGCCCACTACCTGGACGGAGACGGACGATGACCCCGGCCGGCCTGGCCCGTGCCACCGCGCTCGCCTCGGCCGTGGCACTGCCCGCGCTCGCCGCCCTGAACGCCGCGCCCGGGATCTCCACGCTCGGCCCGCTGCGGAACGCGGCCATGCCCCGCCTGGCCGGTCAGGGCCGGCCCGACCACGTGGCCCTCACCTTCGACGACGGCCCCGACCACCTCTCCACCCCGCACTTTCTCGGTCTCCTCGACGCGCACGGGGTGCGGGCCACCTTCTTCCTGCTCGGCTCGATGCTGGTCCGCTCACCCGGGTTGGCGAAGGAAATGGCCGCCGCCGGGCACGAGATCGCCGTGCACGGCTGGCACCACCGCCCCCTGCTGCTCCGCGGTCCCCGTACCACCTACGACGACCTCGCCCGGGCCCGCGATGCCGTGGGCGACCTCACCGGAAAGCCGCCGACGCTCTTCCGGCCGCCGTACGGGGTGATGACCACGGCCACCCATCTGGCCTGCCGCCGCCTCGGTCTGACCCCGGTCCTGTGGACCTGCTGGGGCGAGGACTGGCGCAGGCGGGCCAGCCCGCGGTCCGTCCAGGACACCGTCCTGCGCGACCTGCGCGGCGGCGGCACCATCCTGCTGCACGACTCCGACTGCACCTCCGCCACCGGCTCCTGGCGCACCACCCTCGGAGCGCTGCCCCGCATCCTCGACGCCTGCCAGGCGCGCGGCTGGCAGGTCGGTCCCCTCCACGAACACGGCGTCCCGGCCGTTCGCGTCCGCCGCACCTGCCGGTCCTGACGCCGACGGCTCCCGTCCCGGAAACCAGGGAGGGAGCCGTTCGGGTGGTGCGGGCGGGTGGCTTCAGCGGGTCACGCGTGCCGGTGCGAGCGCCGGTTTCCGGTGACGAGGCGGTAGAGGAGGAGCAGGATGAGGGAGCCGACGATCGCGGCGATCCAGGTGGACAGGTCGAAGAACCCGTCGATGGAGTCGACGCCGAAGATCACCTTGCCGAGCCAGCCGCCCAGCAGACCGCCGACGATGCCGATGAGCATGGTGACGATGATGCCGCCGGGGTCCTTGCCCGGCATCAGGGCCTTGGCGATGGCGCCGGCGAGCAGGCCGATGATGATCCACGCGATGATGCCCATGGTGCGTCTCCGCTTCCTCGGATAAAGGTTGTGTCAGCTCATCGTGTGCACCGATCGCGCCCGAACAAACGTCTCATCCGGGTCACGGCCGTACCGGTTCCCGATCCGGGGGTGTGGACGGCGTCATGACGTCCGGGAACGAGCCCGCGGCGCTCAGCGGGGGCCTGACGGCGAGTCGGCCCGGCGGGCACCGCCGACCGGGCCGTCGGCCAGAGCGATCCGAGCGGTGACACTCTTGCCGGAGGGTTCCAGGCGGACGTGGAAGGCCTGGACGACGGCCATGACGATCTCCAGCCCGTGCTGACCGACCCTTCCGGGATCTCCCCGCCGGGCGGCGGGCTGTGCGCGCGCACTGTCCCGTACGGTCACCTCCACTGCCTCGTCCGCGATGCGCAGTTCCATCCACAGCGGCCCGGGGGCGTACTTGCGGGCGTTGGTGACCAGTTCGCTGACCACCAGGCGGGTGAGGTCCACGGCCCGCGCCGACACGGCCACACCGTGGTCCGTCCGGGCGCGGCCGAGGAAGTCCGCGGCGAGATGGCGAGCTTCGCCTATACAGGCATCGTCGCCGTCCAACGGGGCGGCGGTGGCTATCGGACGAGGACTCGGCTCTCCTTCGCCTTCACTGCCGGCAGACTCCACGCTTCGTCACCTTCGTTCCCGTCGTCCGTCGGCACCTGACCCGTGCGCTGCGCCTCCTGTTTCTTCTTACTCCAAGTGCCCACTCCTACGAGCGCTGTTCCCCGTAGTATCAGCGATGACTCCTCGCACAGGAGTTGGCGGCCCAGCCGCTCCAGCGAACGCAGTCGAGGACTCGGTGACAGACGCCCAGCCGGACCAGCGTGGCCAACTGACAGTCAGCGAAGCCGTCCTCGACGGCGTCAGGGTCGTCGCCCTGCGCGGCGAGCTGGACCACACCACACGCGACCTCGCCGGGCAGGCGCTGAACCCGCCCGTCACCGACGCCTTCCCGCGGACCGTCGTCGATCTCACCCGGCTGACCTTCATGGACTCGGCCGGCATCAACGCGCTCATCGCCGCTCACCGCGCGGCCGCGGACGCCCAGGGCTGGCTGCGGGTGGCCGGTGCGCAACCGACCGTCCAGCGGGTACTGGAACTCGTCGGCATCGACGCCCTCATCCCCTGCCGCCCGACGGTGCGCGAAGCACTGGAGGGCTGACCTGGGTTCCCGTTGTGGACACCCAGGTCGCCCAGCATCTGCTCAAGACCATCGTCGCCGCCCGGCTGATGGGCGCCGAGTGGTGCTGCTCGCTCGTTGCGGGCAGACCTAGGACGACGACGTCGCCTTGATCACAGCCCTGTTCGCGTGAGCGGCGGTCGGGGACGTGTCCGTCCCGGTCCGCGCTCAGGACGGGCATAGGATGACCCCGATGCGCCCCACCGAGCAGCCCACCCCGCCCCCGCCGCACCGGCGATGGCGAGCCCTGCTCGTGCTGGGCCTGCTGGCCGGACTGCTCGCCATGCACGCGCTGGCACCCGGCGGTGCCCTGGGATCCGGCGGGCACCGCGGTCATGACCGGGTCGCGCCCATGACCGCCATGACCGCCATGGTCACCGCGTACGACGGCTGCTCCGGCGACGACGGCCACTGCGGCGGCAACCACGCGCACCACGCCGACGCGACCTGCGCCTCGGGTGCGGTGAGCGGCGGACCGGCGCTGCCGGCCCTGGTGCCGGACCCGGTACCCGTCCCCGCGGCCGCCCTCCTGGCCGGCTCCCGCACGGCCGTCCCACCGGACGGCGCCCGCGCACCCCCCGACCTGGCCGAACTCCAGCTCCTGCGGATCTAGAGGCACCCGAGCCGGCCGTGCGCGTACCGCGCCGCGGTCGTGCTCCCGCGTGCCCCTCTCACATCCACCGCAGGAGATCCAGCATGAGCACCACCCGTACCCGTACCCGTGCCGTCCTCGTCGCGCTGACCGCGACCGCCGCCCTCGCCCTCACCGCGTGCGGCGGCGGCGACAGCACCGCCCACAGCGGCACACCCGCCACCGCACACGCCGGAGCGTCCGCGTCGGGCATGGCCGCCGGCGCGCACAACGCGCAGGACGTAACCTTCGCGCAGCGCATGATCCCCCACCACCGGCAGGCCCTGGAGATGGCGGAGCTCGCCGCCGGCCGGGCCTCCTCGGCCCGGGTGAAGGACCTCGCCGCCCGGATCGAGAAGGCCCAGGACCCGGAGATCAAGACCATGTCCGGGTGGCTCAAGGCCTGGGGCGAGGACGTGCCCATGGCGGGCATGGACCACAGCGGCCACAGCGGCATGGCCGGGATGATGGACGACACGGACATGACCGCGCTGAAGAAGGCCGAGGGGACGGACTTCGACACGATGTTCCTGACCATGATGGTCGAACACCACCGGGGCGCCGTCGAGATGGCCACCACCGAGCGGTCCCAGGGCGCCTACGCCCCGGCCACCGGCCTGGCCGGTGACATCGTCACCGCCCAGAACGCCGAGATCAAGGAGATGAGGCAGCTCCTCGGCAAGGGCTGACCGGGGGAGGGGCGGCCGCGCCCGGTGGGCGCGGCCGCCTCCTCGCTCAGGCCGCCAGCACCTTCTCCAACGCCCCCAGCGCCGACCGCAGTTCCTCCGCCGTGACGGTCAGCGGCGGGGCCAGCCGGATCGTCGAGCCGTGCGTGTCCTTGACGAGGATGCCCTCGCGCATCAGGCGTTCGCTGATCTCGCGCCCGGTGCCGATCGCCGGGTCCACGTCGACGCCCGCCCACAGCCCGCGCGCGCGGAAGCCGACCACGCCCCTGCCGACCAGCTCCGCCAGACCGTCCCGCAGGACCACGCCCAACTCGGCCGCCCGGCGCTGGAACTCGCCGCTCTCCAGCAGCTCGACCACGGCCGTGCCGACCGCGGCGGCGAGCGGGTTGCCGCCGAACGTCGAGCCGTGCTCGCCCGGCCGCAGCACACTCATCACCTCGCGCCGGGCCACCACCGCCGACACCGGCACGATCCCGCCGCCCAGCGCCTTGCCGAGCAGCAGCACGTCCGGGACGACGTCCTCGTGGTCGACGGCGAGGGTACGCCCGGTGCGGCCGAGGCCGGACTGGATCTCGTCGGCCACGAAGAGGCAGCCCTTGCGCCGGGTCAGTTCGCGGACCCCGGTCAGGTAGCCGTCGTCGGGGATCATGACCCCGGCCTCGCCCTGGATCGGCTCGATCAGCACGGCCGCCGTCGTCTCGTCGACCGCCGCCTCCAGCGCCGCCAGGTCGTTGTACGGCACGATCCGGAAGCCCGGCGTGAACGGTCCGAAGCCCGCGCGGGCGGTCTCGTCCGTGGAGAAGCTGACGATCGTGGTCGTACGGCCGTGGAAGTTGTCCGCCGCGACGACGATCGTGGCCCGGTCGGCGGGGACGCCCTTCACGTCGTAGGCCCACTTGCGGGCCACCTTGATGCCGCTCTCCACCGCCTCGGCGCCGGTGTTCATCGGCAGCACCATGTCCAGGCCGGTCAGCGCGGCCAGCCGTTCGGCGAACTCGGCGAGCCGGTCGTTGTGGAAGGCCCGGGAGGTGAGGGTCAGCCGGTCCAGCTGGCGGTGTGCGGCCTCGATCAGGGCCGGGTGGCGGTGGCCGAAGTTGAGGGCCGAGTAGCCGGCCAGCATGTCGAGATAGCGGCGGCCCTCGACGTCCTCCACCCAGGCGCCCTCGGCACCGGCGACGACCACGGGCAGCGGATGGTAGTTGTGCGCGAGGACCGGCTCCTCGGCCTCGATCAGCTCGGCGGAGGTACGGGTGTGCGCGGGTGCGGTCATCGATGACTCTCCTCGGACCTCAGCGGATTTCCTGGGTGCAGCACTTGATGCCGCCGCCGGCCTTGTGGAACTCCGACAGGTCGACGGGGACCGGTTCGTAGCCCTGGTCGGCGAGCCGGGCGGCGAGCGCCTCGGCCTGCGGCGCGATGAAGACCCGGCGGCCGTCGGAGACGGAGTTCAGCCCCCATGCCATGGCGTCGTCGCGGGTGGCGAGCACCGCCTCCGGGTACAGGCGGCGCAGCACCTCGCGGCTGCCGCTGGAGAAGGCCTCCGGGTAGTACACGATGTTCTCGTCGTCGAGGACGAACAGGGCGGTGTCCAGGTGGTAGAAGTACGGGTCCACCAGGGTCAGGCTGATCACCGGATGGCCGAAGAACTCCTGTGCCTCCCGGTGCGCCTCCCGGGTGGTGCGGAAGCCGGTGCCGGCGAGCAGGTACCGGCCCGTCCAGACCAGATCGCCCTCGCCCTCGACCACCGAGCCGGGGCGGTACACGTCGTAGCCGGCGGTCTTGAACCAGAGGTCGTAGTGGGAGGACTCGGGGCGCCGCTCCGGCGCGTGGAACAGGGAGCCGAAGACACGGCCGCCGACGACGACGGCCGAGTTCGCGGCGAAGACCATGTCGGGCAGGCCGGGGACCGGCTCCAGGTGGTCGACGCTGTGGCCGTGGGCACGGTAGGCGCTGATGAGCGCGGTCCACTGCTCATGGGCCAGGTCGACGTCGACCCTGGTGTCGGGGTTCATCCAGGGATTGATCGCGTACTGCACGGCGAAGTGTCTGGGTTCGCAGACGAGGAAGCGCCGGACACGCGGCACACGGCTTTCGGGCACAGAGGTGTTCCTCCGCTTTCCTGCGGTGTCGACGAGGGTTACACCAAGGTAGAAAGCGTCGGATACGGGCGACAAGCAACGGATGTTGCGTGTCTGCGCAGGATTGCTGCGTCTCCGATCACACAAACGCAGCATCTGTGCGTTTACTCCCTGCCTGCCCCTCCTCTACTGCGGTGCCGGGTGTGTCGCGCCGGCCTCCGGGCTCTCCGGCAGCAGATGCGACAGCACCATCACGCTGATCGTCTTCCGGATGAAGGGCTCCACCCGGATCCGTTCCAGCACCTCCTCGAAGTGGTCCACGTCCCGGGCGCGGACGTGCAGCAGGGCGTCCGCGCCGCCGGTCACCGTCATGGCCGCGGTGAT
This sequence comes from Streptomyces sp. NPDC026538, assembly GCF_055567535.1. Taxonomy (NCBI): domain Bacteria; kingdom Bacillati; phylum Actinomycetota; class Actinomycetes; order Kitasatosporales; family Streptomycetaceae; genus Streptomyces; species Streptomyces sp. NPDC026538. The sequence continues at coordinate 123,660 of NZ_JBVHQG010000012.1, read as the reverse complement.
CTCCGGATGGTTGCGGACCACCTCCGCGAGCCGCCTGGGCGGGGCCGCGCCCTCGCAGTACACCTCGACATACGCCTCGGTGCGCCAGCCGAGGGCCGACGGCTTCACGGTGGCCGTGAACCCGGTGATCACCCCGGTCTCGCGCAACCGGTCGACCCGCCGCTTCACGGCCGTCGCGGAGAGCCCGACGGCCGCGCCGATCTCGGCGAAACTGGTCCGCGCGTTCGCCATCAGGGCGGTGGTGATCTTCCGGTCGAGATCGTCGAAGGGGGCGGTGCCGCTGTTCATGTCCGCACTGTATCCACGGGGAAAGACACTTCAGGCCACGCCACTTCACACGGTTCGTCCGGCGCGAACGTCCGCGTCCGGTACATGTCCAGCGCCCCGGTCCGCCGCCTACACTCCGTTCATGCTGCGCGCCCTCGCCGTCGACGACGAACGCCCCTCGCTGGAGGAGCTCCTCTACCTGCTGAACGCCGATCCGCGCATCGGCAGCGTCGAGGGCGCCGGGGACGCCACCGAGGCGCTGCGCCGCATCACCCGCGCCCTGGAGTCCGGACCCCTGGGCCCCGAGGCCGTCGACGTCGTCTTCCTGGACGTCCAGATGCCCGGCCTGGACGGACTGGAGATGGCCCGGCTGCTCACCGGCTTCGCCCGGCCCCCGCTGGTCGTGTTCGTCACCGCCCACGAGGACTTCGCCGTAAGGGCCTTCGATCTCAAGGCGGTCGACTACGTCCTCAAGCCGGTACGCAAGGAGCGCCTGGCGGAGGCGGTACGACGGGTCGCCGAACTGCGCGGCACCGCACCGCACATACCCGTGCACGAACCCGACCCGGACCACCTGCCGGTCGAACTCGGCGGTGTCACACGGTTCGTGGCCGTCGAGGACATCACCCATGTGGAGGCCCAGGGCGACTACGCCCGCCTGCACACCGAGCGCGGCAGCCACCTCGTGCGCATCCCGCTCTCCACCCTGGAGGACCGCTGGCGTTCCCGCGGCTTCGTCCGCATCCACCGCCGCCACCTGGTCGCCCTCCGCCACATCGGCGAACTCCGCCTGGACGCGGGCACGGTGAGCGTCCTGGTCGGCGGCGAGGAACTCCAGGTCAGCCGACGCCACGCGCGCGAGCTGCGGGACCTGCTGATGAGGAGGGTCTGACGGTGCCCACCGACCCCGCCGAACGCCGGGTCACCGTCACCGGCCCGCCCCGCCGCAGCCGCCGTGGCTCCGGCTACTACCGGCCGCGCACCGAGATCGACGAGCAGACCACCCTCGGCCACACCTACGTCCGCTCCCTCATGCGCTCCCAACTCCGCGTCGCCATCGTCGTGTTCGCCGTGCTCGTGCTGCTCGTCGGCCCGCTCCCGCTGGTGTTCGCGGCCGCCCCGCAGGCCCGCCGCCTGGAGTGGCTGGTGCTCGGCTTCTGCCTGTACGCCCCGCTGATCCTGCTGGCCCGCTGGTACGTGCGCCGCGCCGAACGCAACGAGCAGGACTTCGTCCGACTCGTCGAGGACCGATGAACCCCCGTCGGGACGAGGTCGGATGAACTCCGGTTACGCCGTCCCGGCCGTCGCCCTCGTGGTCGTCGCGACCGTCCTGGTCGGCGCCTTCGGCCTGCGCATCTCCCGGACCACGTCCGACTTCTACGTCGCCTCGCGCACCGTGGGCCCGCGCCTCAACGCGGCCGCGATCAGCGGCGAGTACCTCTCCGCCGCCTCCTTCCTGGGCATCGCCGGACTGGTCCTGGTGCAGGGCCCGGACATGCTCTGGTACCCGGTCGGCTACACCGCCGGCTATCTGGTCCTGCTGCTCTTCGTCGCCGCTCCGCTGCGCCGGTCCGGCGCCTACACCCTGCCCGACTTCGCCGAGGCCCGGCTCGCCTCGCAGCCGGTACGACGGCTGGCCGGGGCGTTCGTCGTCGGCGTCGGCTGGCTCTACCTGCTGCCCCAGCTCCAGGGCGCCGGACTGACCTTGGCGGTGCTCACCGGCGCCCCGGACGCACTGGGCGGGCTGATCGTGGCCGTGGTCGTGGTGGCCACCGTCGCCGCCGGCGGCATGCGCAGCATCACCTTCGTACAGGCCTTCCAGTACTGGCTGAAACTCACCGCCCTGCTGGTCCCCGCCCTCTTCCTGATCCTCGCCTGGCAGGGCGCCGGCGCCCCCACCCACGCCTTCGACGAACCGGCTGCCTTCCGCGAGCAGCGCACCGTCGCCGTCCAGGACACCCTCGACCTCAGGCTGGACCGCCCCCTCACGGTCACCGTCACCGGTACCGTCGACGGCCGCCCGCACCAGGACGCCAGGGTCACCCTCCCCGAGGGAATCCACCGCATCACCGCCGGCACCCGTCTGACCTTCGCCAAGGGCACCCGGGTGCCCGCCACCGACCGGGGCACCAACGGCGGCATGTCCACCTCGCTCGCCGAGAGCCGCGAGGAACGCCCGCTGTACGCCACGTACGGGCTGATCCTCGCCACCTTCCTCGGCACCATGGGCCTGCCGCACGTCGTCGTCCGCTTCTACACCAGCCCGCACGGCGTCGCCGCCCGCCGCACCACGGTCGCCGTCCTCGCCCTGATCGGCCTCTTCTACCTGCTGCCGCCCGTCTACGGCGCCCTCGGCCGGCTCTACACCCCCGAACTCACCCTCACCGGCAACGCGGACGCGGCCGTCCTGCTGCTGCCCGACCGGGTCATCGGCGGCCTCGGCGGCGATCTCCTCGGCGCCCTGGTGGCGGGCGGCGCCTTCGCCGCGTTCCTCTCCACCGCCTCCGGACTGACCATGGCGGTCGCCGGCGTCCTCACCCAGGACGTCCTCCCGGCACGCGGGGTACGGCACTTCAGACTGGGGACCGTACTGGCCATGGCCGTACCGCTGGTCGCCAGCGTGCTCGTCGGCGGGCTGCCGGCCGCGGACGCCGTGGGGCTCGCCTTCGCGGTGTCCGCCTCCTCCTTCTGCCCGCTGCTGGTCCTCGGTATCTGGTGGCGCCGGCTGACCCCGCCCGGCGCGGCCGCCGGGATGCTGGTCGGGGGCGGCTCGGCGTTCTGCGCGGTGGCCGCGACGATGGCCGACTTCCCGGGCACCGGGAACCTGCACGCCCTGCTCGCCTGGCCCGCCCTCTGGTCGGTGCCGCTGGGCTTCCTCACCATGATCCTGGTGTCCCTGGCGACGCCGGGCCGGGTTCCGCCGGGCACGGCCGCGATCCTGGCCCGCTTCCACCTCCCCGAGGAGCTGCGCGCGGAGGTGAAGGCGTGACCGGATTCCTGGCCGGTCTCCTGGTGGCGGTACTCCCACTGCTGGCCGCCGGCTTCTGGCTGGGCCGCCGCACCGCACGCCCCGAGAGCCTCGGCGGTCTCGGCACCGCCGTCGAACACGCCACCTTCGAGACCCTGCACACCGCCTCCCTCGCCGCACCCCCGCTGCGCGCGGGCCTGACCGAGGAGACCGCCCGCCGGTCGGCCCGCCGGCTGCGCACCCTGCTCGGCACCGACGCCCTCTGCCTCACCGACCACGAGAACCTGCTGGTCTGGGACGGCGTCGGCGACCACCACCGCACCGAGATCATGGAGCGCCTCGCCGGACCCCTGGAGTCCGGCCGCGGCGAGGCCTTCCGCCTGCACTGCGAGCATCCCGACTGTCCGGTCCGCTGGGCGGTGGTCGCGCCGCTCACCGTCGACGACCGCGTCCACGGCACCCTAGTCGCCTGCGCCCCGCGCGAGTCCGCCGTCCTGGTCCGGGCGGCCGGCGAGGTCGCCCGCTGGGTGAGCGTCCAGCTGGAACTGGCCGACCTGGACCGCTCCCGCACCCGGCTCATCGAGGCCGAGATCCGTGCCCTGCGCGCCCAGATCTCCCCGCACTTCATCTTCAACTCGCTCGCGGTGATCGCCTCCTTCGTGCGCACCGATCCCGAGCGGGCCCGTGAACTCCTCCTGGAGTTCGCCGACTTCACCCGCTACTCGTTCCGCAGGCACGGTGACTTCACCACCCTCGCGGACGAGCTGCACGCCATCGACCACTACCTGGCGCTCGTCCGGGCCCGCTTCGGCGACCGCCTCACGGTCACCCTCCAGATAGCCCCGGAGGTGCTGCCGGTCACCCTGCCCTTCCTCTGCCTCCAGCCCCTGGTCGAGAACGCCGTGAAGCACGGCCTGGAGGGCAAGACCGGCACCTGTCACATCCAGATCACCGCGCAGGACGAGGGTGCCGAGGCCCTGGTCGTCATCGAGGACGACGGCACCGGCATGGACCCCGGCCTGCTGCGCCGCATCCTCGCCGGCGAGACCAGCCCGTCCGGTGGCATCGGGCTGTCCAACGTCGACGACCGGCTCCGCCAGGTCTACGGCGACGACCACGGCCTCGTCATCGAGACCGCCCCCGGCGCGGGCATGAAGATCACCGCCCGGCTGCCCAAGTACCAGCCCGGGGTGCACTAGCCGTCGGCGGTGTGCCGTGGTCGGCTGCGGCGCCGTTGTGGCTGTTCGCGCCCACGCGGCGGCACCCGCACATTCAATACAGCCCCGCGCCCCCTTTGGGGCGGTGTGCGCGGCCGGTGTGTCAGTTGCTCTGGGTGACCACCATCGCGAGGGTCAGCAGCCCCAGCACCACCCACCCGAACCAGAGCCAGCCGTTGCTGCCGAGTGCCACCGTGTAGGCCGTCACCACCACGAGTCCGCCTACGGTGAGGACCCCCATCGCCTTGGTGGAACCGTTCGTAGAACCGGGCATCGCGACACCCTCCTCATGGTCCGACTCCCTCCATGGTGCCCCCGTTCTGCCTCCGTACGGCGCACACGACGAAATGAGCCCCTGTCTTCCACATCCCCTCACCGGCCCAGGAGGCCGCCCGGTAGCCAAAAGGATCGAATCCGTACCGCCGGGGGAGAGGCGGCCGGCGGTGACCGGGCGGCCGCCCGGGCTCGCGCCCGTACGCGGCGCGTGTACCACGGGAGCCGGCGCGACGGTTCCCCGGACGGCTGCTGCCGACAGGAAGGCCCTTCAGCCCTTGCGTGCGTTCAGTGAGGCCAGATAGGCGTTGTACGCCTCGAGCTCCTTGTCGCCGTCCCGGTCCGCGGCCCGGTCCGTGCGCCGGGCCTGCCGCTGCTCGGAGCCGTACCACTGGAACAGCAGGGCGATCAGCACCAGCACGGAGGGGACTTCGCTGAACGCCCAGGCGATACCACCGGCCGCGGTCTGGTCGGAGAGCGCGTCGATGCCGAGCGAGGCGGGCGGGTTCTTGAACGTCTCGACCATCGGCTCCGACGCCATCATCAACGCGATACCGAAGAACGCGTGGAACGGCATGCCCGCGAACAGCTCCAGCATCCGCATCAGGTACCCCGGCCGGTGGGGTCCCGGATCGACACCGATGATCGGCCAGAAGAAGACGACACCGACGGCCAGGAAGTGCACCATCATCGCGACGTGCCCGGCCTTCGACCCCATCAGGAAGTCGAACAGCGGGGTGAAGTAGAGCGCGTAGAGGCTCGCGATGAACAGCGGGATCGTGAAGGCGGGATGGGTGATGATCCGCATGTACCGGCTGTGCAGCAGGGCCAGCAACAGCTCGCGGGGGCCCTTGCGGCCCTTCCCGGCGACGGGCAGCGCACGCAGCGCGAGCGTGACCGGGGCGCCCAGCAGGATGAAGATGGGCGACAGCATGCTGATGACCATGTGCTGCACCATGTGCACGCTGAACATGACCATCCCGTAGTCGTTCAGCCTGGTGCACATCACCAGCATGATGGTGAGGACACCGATGACGAACGACACCGTGCGTCCGACGGACCACGCGTCCCCGCGCCGCCGCAGCCGCACCACACCCCACCCGTACAGCGCGAGCCCCGCGACGCAGGCCACGAGAAAGAAGGGATCCGCCGACCACTCCAGCCCCCGCCCCAGCGTGAACGGCGGCAAGTCCATGGTCATGCCGTGCCCGCTGTGATCCATCCGGCGGCTCCTGATTCGTGGGGGGTTGTGCGGTTTCTTCGGTCCCCAGAGTAGAGCTGTCCCCGGGCGCCGCTGCGACCGGGGGCACTGGAGCGCCCCCTCAGGGGCGCGGGGAACTGCGCGAGCAACCACACACGACCCGCACTCGGCAACGGATCAGAACCTCCTGCGGCGGAGACCCCTTACAGCACGGTCTCCGCTTCCTCGTACCGCTCCGCGGGAACCGTCTTCAACGTCTCCACCGCCTCGGCGAGCGGCACCATCACGATGTCCGTGCCCCGCAACGCAGTCATGTGACCGAACTCCCCGCGATGCGCGGCCTCCACCGCATGCCACCCGAACCGCGTCGCCAGGACGCGGTCGTACGCCGTCGGCGTGCCACCCCGCTGCACATGCCCGAGGATGACCGGCCGCGCCTCCTTGCCGAGCCGCTGCTCCAGCTCGATGGAGAGCTGCCGGGCGATACCGGCGAACCGCTCGTGGCCGTAGATGTCCTTGCCGCCCTCGTCGAAGGCCATCGTGCCCGCCTTCGGCTTGGCCCCCTCCGCCGCGACGACGATCGCGAACCGCTTCCCGGCCTCGAACCGCTCGCCGACCCGCCGGGCCAACTCCTCGATGTCGAAGGGCCGTTCCGGTACGACGACGGCGTGGGCGCCGGCCGCCATGCCGGAGTGCAGGGCGATCCAGCCGGTGTGCCGGCCCATGACCTCGACGACGAGGACCCGCTGGTGGGACTCGGCGGTGGTCTTCAGCCGGTCGAGGGCCTCGGTGGCCACACCCACGGCCGTGTCGAAGCCGAAGGTGACGTCGGTGACAGCGATGTCGTTGTCGATGGTCTTCGGCACGCCGACGATCGGCAGGCCGGCGTCGGACATCAGCCGGGCCGCCTTCAGCGTGCCCTCACCGCCGATCGGGATGATCGCGTCGAGGCCGAGCTCGGCCACATGGCCCCTGGCCCGCTCCACGCCGTCCCGCAGGTGCGAGGGCTGGACCCGGGAGGAGCCGAGGATCGTGCCGCCACGGGCCAGGATGCCGGCCACGGCGTCGAGGTCGAGCTTGAGATAGTCGCATTCCAGGAGGCCCTTCCAGCCGTCCCGGAAGCCGATGACCTCGTCGCCGTGGTCGGCGACGGCACGGTGCACGACGGACCGGATGACGGCGTTCAGGCCGGGGCAGTCGCCGCCGGACGTGAGGACACCAATGCGCATAGCCCGAAACAACCTTCTCCACGTGGGCCGAAGACCGGACCACGCTGTCCGGCTGACATCGCCGTCACCCTACCGGCGGGAGGGGGTCTGGCCGTACCGGGCGTCCGCCTGCTGGACGCGCCCGCACATGTGAGCGGACACCCTGTCAGGCGGGCCCGGGATCGACCACTCCGGTCCGGTCAGGCGGGCTGCTGCGCCGACGCGATCCGCTCGCTGCGCAGGGCCTCGTACCACCGGTCGTCGATCGGCGGCAGCGCGTTCACGTCGAGTGCGAGCTTCAGCAGCAGGTCGGCGATGAGCGGGTTGCGGGCGAGGACCGGCCCGTGCATGTACGTGCCGAAGACGGTGTCGTTGTACGCGCCCTCCGTGCCGTCCCCGGTGCCGTTGCCCCGGCCCAGCTGGACGCGGGCGAGGGGACGGGCGGTGGGGCCGAGCTGGGTGACGCCCTGGTGGTTCTCGAACCCGGTGAGCTGGGGCAGTCCCAGGCGCGGGTCGATGTCGGCGAGGACGTCCCCGACGCACCGCTCCCCGGTACCGCGCACGGTCGTCACGTCGAGCAGGCCGAGGCCCGGCTCGCGCTGGCCCAGGTCGTTGATGAACTCGTGCCCGAGGATCTGGTAGCCGGCGCACACCGAGAACACGATCGCGCCGTTCTCCACGGCCCGGTACAGGTGCCCGTCGCGGCGCAGCCGCTCGGCGGCGAGCCGCTGCGGACGGTCCTCGCCGCCGCCGATCAGGTAGATGTCGCCGGAGGTCGGGATCGGCTGGTCGCTGCGCACGTCCAGCCGGGCCACGTCGAGACCGCGCTGCCGCGCCCGGCGCTCCACGACGAGCGCGTTGCCCTGGTCGCCGTAGGTGCTGAGCAGGTCCGGGTAGATCCACACCAGCCGCAGTTGGTTGTCGCTCATCAATGATCGTCCTTCGGGGTCAGTCAGTTGCCGACGCGGCGGCGCAGGTCCTGGAAGGCGGTGTAGTTCGCGATGACCTCGATCCGGCCGGGCGGGGCCGTCTGCACGGCCTGGTCGAGGGAGTCGCAGACCTGGAAGTGCTGGTTCGCGACCTCGAGACGCACCGCGAGGTCCAGCTTGCGGTCGCCGAGCACGAAGATCGGGTGGCCGGTGAGGCGGGTGTAGTCCACGTCCCACAGCCAGGAGGTGTCGGTGCCGTCCGCGCCGCGCGCGTTCACGGAGAGGATCACCGGGGTCGGCGGCGGGTCGATCAGCGAGAAGGTCTCCAGCCAGCCGGCCGGGTTCTTCGCCAGGAGCAGCCGCAGGTCGCGTCCCTGGAACTGCACGACGTCGTACCGTCCCGCGACGGCCTGCACCTGGTACATGCGCTCCAGGGCGACCTGCGGCGGCACCCCGAAGACGGCGGCGACGGCGGCCGAGGAGGCCGCGTTGGCCTTGTTGGCGCGTCCCGGCAGCTGGAGGTGGATCGGCCAGGCGGACCCGTGCGGGTCCAGGACGTGGTCCCCGGACAGCACCCAGCTGGGGGTCGGCCGCCGGAACCCGCACTCACCGCAGAACCAGTCGTCGCCCGGGCGCTGCATCACACCGCCGCAGGACGGGCAGGACCAGGCGTCGTCCTTCCACATCTGCCCGGCGGCGACCCAGATCACGTTGGGGGAGGAGGACGCGGCCCACACCACCAGCGGGTCGTCGCAGTTCGCCACGATGACGGCCTTGGAGCCGGCCAGGCCCTCCCGCCAGTTCTCGGCGAGCATCCGGGTCTCGGCGGCCCGGTCGAGCTGGTCGCGGGAGAGGTTGAGCAGCGCGATGCACTTAGGGTCGGTGTCCCGGGCCACCCCGGCGAGGTACTTCTCGTCGACCTCGATCACACCGAACTTGGCCTCGGAGCCGCCGGCCAGCGCCGAGGTGATACCGGCGGGCATGTTGGCGCCGAGCGCGTTGGAGACGACCGGGCCCGCGGCCTTGAGCGCCTCGGCGATCAGCCGGGTGGTCGTCGTCTTGCCGTTGGTCGCCGAGACGAGCGTGACGTCCAGGTTCTGGGCGAGCCGGGCGAGAAGGTCGGGGTCGAGTTTCAGTGCGACCCGGCCGCCGATCACGGATCCGCTGCCGCGTCCCGCGGCACGGGACGCCGCCGCGACCGCCTTGCCCGCGGTCACGGCGATCTTGGCCCGCGGCGTGAGCGGGTCCGAGTTGCCTGCCATCAGTTCTCGATCCTCCTTGACTACGCGCCGCGCATCAGCCATCCGGCAACGTGGTGTGCACCTCAGCCTATCGAGATCCATTCGCACACCCGAATTCCGGCCCTCGCCTGCGCGGCGGGCAGGGGCCGATTCGAACCGTACCCTTGCGGCCATGCGACAAGGTTCCATTCCGGGCGCCCATGGGCGGGTCCGGCCCCTCACCCTGCTCGGCGACCCCGTGCTGCACACCCGCTGCACGGAGGTCACCGACTTCGGTCTCGAACTCTCCCGTCTGGTGGAGGACTTGTTCGCGACGATGTACGCGTCGGAGGGCGTGGGCCTGGCGGCGAACCAGGTGGGGGAGCCGCTGCGGGTGTTCGTCTTCGACTGCCCCGACGACGAGGACGTACGGCATCTGGGCCATGTGGTGAACCCCCGCCTGGTGGCGGCGGACGGGGTGACGATCCGCGGGCCGGAGGGCTGCCTGTCCCTGCCGGGCCTGGAGGCGGGGACGGAGCGCTACGACCACGCGGTGGTGGAGGGGTTCACGGCGACGGGGGAGCCGATCACGATCCACGGAACGGGCTTCTTCGCGAGGTGCCTGCAGCATGAGACGGACCACCTGGAGGGCCGCGTGTACGCCGACCACGTCACCGGGTGGCGCCGTCGCAGGCTCATGCGGCAAGTGGCCAAGGCCTCATGGCGCCGGGAAGGAGACCTGCCTGTCTTCTAGGGGCGCGCCAAGCCCCCCGCACCCGCACCCGAAACCCAGCCCTCAGAACCCAGGACCGCCGATCTTGTCCCCTGCCGCGGCCAGCCGCCCCCACAGCAAATCAGCCAAACTCTTCACCAACTCTGCACGAGAACAGGGACGTTCCCCCAGCCACCAGTCCCCGGCCGCGTGCATCATCCCGACGATCCCGTGTCCCCACACCCGCGCCAGCTGCTGACTCCCGGGTCCGAGATCCAGTCGGTCCTCGATGACCTGCGCCAGCTCCTCACCCATCCGGCGCAATAGCGGAGCCGAGTGTTTCCCCACGTCGAACCCCTGGTCGGACCCTGTGCTGCCCTCCGCGGGATGCATCAGGAACCGGTACACCTGAGGCCGCGCCTCGATCGCCGCGAGATACGTGTCCAGCGTGGCCTCGACCCGCTCGCGTCGGTCCGCCGGCGCGTCCAGCGCCTCCCGCAGGGAGTTCAGCAACGCGTCCGTGTGCCGCTTGGCCAGGGCCGCGTAGAGGCCGCCCTTGTCGCCGAAGTGGCGGTAGAGGATCGGTTTGGTGATGCCGGCCTCCGCCGCGATCGCGTTCATCGAGGCCTGCGGGCCGTCGCGCAGCACCACCCGGTCGGCGGCCTCCAACAGCTCTCGCCGTCGGCGGTCGGCGGACCGCTGCTGTTCGGTCCGCTGCGTGGTGTCCATGTGCTCTCCCCACCCCGTGCTGTTTCGGTGACGCCTGCGCAAACTAACACCTGACAGCCGACCCATCTCGAACTGGCTGCCGATGTGACCTTGGGAGTTGACTTTTCCTACCGACGAGTAACAGACTCGGGTTACCGCTAGTAACACATTATGCGCTGCCGCTGGAGGGGTCATGGCCGAGTTCACCATGGAACTCAACGACGAACAGAAGGAGGTCCGGGACTGGCTGCACGGCTTCGCCGCCGACGTCATCCGCCCCGCGGCCGCCGAATGGGACGAGCGTGAGGAGACTCCCTGGCCGGTCATCCAGGAGGCCGCGAAGGTCGGTATCTACTCCCTCGATTTCTACGCCCAGCAGTACTTCGACGCCACCGGTCTCGGCATACCGATGGCCATGGAGGAGCTGTTCTGGGGCGACGCGGGCATCGCCCTCTCCATCGTGGGCACGGGTCTGGCCGCCGTCGGCGTCCTCGCCAACGGCACCGAGGAGCAGATCGGCACCTGGATACCCCAGATGTACGGCGACCCCAACGACGTCAAGGTGGCCGCCTTCTGCTCCTCCGAGCCCGACGCCGGCTCCGACGTGGCCTCCATGCGCACCCGGGCCGTGTACGACGAGGCCAAGGACGAGTGGGTGATCAACGGCACGAAGACCTGGGCGACCAACGGCGGCATCGCCAACGTCCATGTCGTCGTCGCGGTCGTCGACCCGGAGCTCGGTTCCAAGGGCCACGCGTCCTTCATCATCCCGCCGGGGACGCCCGGGCTGGCCCAGGGCCAGAAGTTCAAGAAGCACGGGATCCGTGCCTCGCACACCGCCGAGGTCGTCCTGGACGGCGTCCGGGTGCCGGGCTCCTGCCTGCTCGGCGGCAAGGAGAAGCTGGACGAGCGCCTCGCCCGTGCCCGGGAGCGAGCCAGGACGGGCGGCGAGCGGGTCAAGAACGCGGCGATGGCGACGTTCGAGGCGAGCCGCCCCGCGGTGGGGGCCATGGCGGTGGGTACCGCGCGGGCCGCCTACGAGGTCGCCCTCGACTACGCCAAGACCCGTGAGCAGTTCGGGCGGCCGATCATCGACAACCAGGGCGTGGCCTTCCAGCTCGCGGACATGCGTACGTCGATCGACGCGGCCCGGCTGCTGGTGTGGCGTGCGTCATGGATGGCGGTGAACGGGAAGCCGTTCACCGCCGCCGAGGGCTCGATGTCGAAGTTGTTCGCCAGCGAGACCGCGAAGAAGGTCACCGCCCAGGCGATCCAGATCCTGGGAGGCAACGGGTACACGCGGGAGTATCCGGTGGAGCGGATGCACCGCGATGCGGCGATCTACACGATCTTCGAGGGTACGAGTGAGGTGCAGCGGTTGGTGATCGCCCGGACCTTGTCGGGGATGCCGATCCGGTAGCGCCGTGGGGGTGCGGGTGCGTTGCGGGCCCACGCCGCGTCGTGGTTGCTCGCGCAGTTCCCCGCGCCCCTAGGTGGATCTCCTCACCGGTGTTTCAGAGGCGTGAGTTGCTCGATGTCGTAGCGCTTGCGGAGTTGCCCGATCGCCTCGAGGTCCGGAGGACCGTCGCTGCCCAGGATCTCCAGCAGTTCCTCGAAGTAGCGCTCGTGGTCGGGTGGCGGGGACGCCTGGAAGAACATCCGCGCCGGGGCGTCCGTCGGGTTGGCGAAGGCGTGCGGGCAGCCGGGGGGTACGGCGATCAGCGTGCCCGGGGTCGCCCGCACCACCTTCGTGCCCGAAGTCGACTCCCACTTCTGCCAGTTGTCGGGAGTGCGGATGCGGGGCTCGAAGGCGAGAACGTCCAGCTCGCCTTCGAGGACGTAGAACAACTCCTCGCTCCGGGTGTGCACATGGGCGCCCACGTCGAAGCCCGGCGGGACCTCCACCTCGAAGGTGGAAGCCATCCGCGAGTGCGTGCCCGTCACCTTGAAGGTGACGCGCTGGGCCGGCGACTGGACCACGCGCCCGTGTCCCGGTGGTACGAGGAGTCCCTCGGTCGTGGTCATGGGCCACTCACCAGGTCACCGGAAGTGCCTCGGGTCCCCGGATCAACGCGCCCTTTCTGAAGGGAACCTGGTCCGGAGGTACGGCGAGCCGCAGTCCGGGGAGCCGGTCGACCAGGGCGTCGACCAGGAGTTCCTCCTCCAGCCTGCCGAGCTGGCCGCCGGGGCAGTAGTGCGGGCCGAACCCGAAGGACACATGCGGGTTGGGACTGCGGGTGAAGTCGATCGTCTCGGGGTGCGGGAAGACGTCCGGGTCGCGGTTGGCGGCCAGGTAGGAGACGTAGATCGCGTCTCCCGCCTGGATCCGCACGCCCTTGATCTCCACGTCCTCCAGGGCGATCCGGGACAGCCCGACCGCGCTGCGGTGCGGGATGTAGCGCAGCAGCTCGTCGAGCGCCCGGGGGCGGATCTCCGGCTCGGTGCGCAGCCGGTCAAGGAGGTCGGGCCGGGTGAGAAGCAGATAGAACATCTGCCCGCTGTTGTTGGTGACCGCCTCGCCGCCGATCTGGAGGAGGACGGCGAGACCGACGGCCTCCTCCAGCGTGACCTCGCCGCGGCCCACGGCCGCGCCCAGCAGGGAGGCCACGTCCTCGCCCGCACTGCCGTCGCGCAGGGCGATGAGGTCGCCGAAGTAGGCGCCCATCTCGCGCTTGGCCTTCTCGCTGACCTCCTTGCCGTGGCTGGAGGACAGGATCAGCTGGGTCCAGATGTGCATGGTGTGCCGGTCGGCGGCCGGGACGCCCATCACCTCACAGATCACCGCGATGGGGAAGGGGCTCAGGACCGTCGCCGTGAGATCGGCGGGCGGGCCGTCCTGGATCAGCTCGTCGACGAGCTGATCCAGCATGCGGCGGGCCTTCACCCGGACCCGCTCCACGCCCTTGGAGGTGAGCGCGGCGGCCACCGAGCGGCGCAGCCGCGTGTGGTCGGGCGGGTCCAGGAAGCCGACCGCGCCACGGTCCGGGATGAAGTGCGGGGCGAGCCGGGTGACCGGCTGGTCCATCACCGCCTCGCGGCTGAACCGGGGGTCGTTGGCCACCATCCGTACGTCGTCGTACCGGGTGACCAGCCAGGCCCAGCCCTCGCCGTTGGGCAGCTGGATCCGGGTGACCGGACCCTCCCGCATCAGCTCCGCCAGGGTGGGGTCGAAGTCCACCCCCGCCAGGTCCGGCACCTCCCAGTGCCGGACCGGGCAGGCGGCCACGCCCGGGGCCGCACCGGCGGCCTCGTCGGCGGAGTCGAGTGGTTCGGTGAGCGTCATCTCGGTCAGGCCGCCTCTTCGTCCGAACGCCGCCAGCGACCCAGCGACATTTCCGCGGTGATGCCGGGACCGAAGCCGGCCAGCAGGCCGCGCGCCTGGTGCTCGGCACCGCCCTCGTCGAACATCCGGCGCAGTGCGTCCAGGACGACGGCGCTGGCGATGTTGCCGTACTCGGTGAGCGTGGCCCGGCTGAACCGGAACGCGTGCGGCTCGACCTGGAGGAACTTGCTCAGGTCGTCCAGGATTCGCGGCCCGCCCGCGTGGACTATGTAGAAGTCCAGGTCGGACGCGTTCCAGCCGTGCAGTCCCGCGAGGTCCTGGAGGGCCGGTGCGAGCGGCTCCATGGTCGCCGGGACCCGTTTGTCCAGCAGGAAGTGGAACCCGGTGGCCCGGACGTCGTACATGATCCACTCTTCGGTCTTGGGGATCAGGTACGAACCGTTGCGTTCGAGCTCGACGCCGGTGCCGCCCTTGCCGCGGACCACGGCGGCGGCTATGCCGTCACCGAAGAGGCCGTTGGAGAGCAGCGAGCCGACGCCGAGGTCGGTCGGCTGGTAGCACAGCGAGCAGAACTCGCAGGCCACGATGAGCGCGTTGGCGTCCGGGTACGCCGAGCAGAAGTCGTGCGCCCGGTTGATCGCCGCTCCGCCGGCCGCGCAGCCGAGCTGCGCGATGGGGATCTGGCGGGTGGTGGAGTCGAAGTCCATCTCGTTGATCAGCCACGCCGTGAGCGAGGGCATCATGAAGCCCGTGCACGAGACGTAGATGATCACGTCGATGTCGCTGGTGAGCAGCTCGGCGTCGTCGAGCGCTCGCTGGATGACTGCGGGGACCCGGGCCTTGGCCTCGAGTTCGTAGAGCTTGTTGCGCTCCTCGAAGCCGGGGTGCTTCAGGGTTTCCTCGATCGGCTGCACGATGTGCCGGGTGCGAACGCCCGTGTTCTCGATCAGTCTCAGCGCCAACGGCAGCTGCGGGTGGTTCTCGTGGTGGGAGCGCGCCAGTTCCAGCGTCTCCTCCATCGTGATCACGTACTCCGGGACCGACACTGAGGGTTTGCACAAAGTCGCCATGAACCGTGCCTGCTTTCAGCCTTCCGGCGGGTTTGGGCCCGACCGGTCAGAGAGGTGGTTCACCTCAGGAGGTGGTCCCCTCACGATCACCCGTGAGGGCGATGATCTCTCGCCGGACTACTCCGAACCGGTGACCCCGTGTCAGGGTCGGATCAGCGCAGAGGTATCCGGACGAGGAGGACGCGATGCCCGGCACGGCCGCGGAAATGCTGAAAACGACCAGGTCAGAGCTTGCCCCGGACCCGAGGGTCAATCCATTGGTCCCCCTCGTCGCCAGCGGCCGGGCGAGCCTGGAGACACTCGCCGCACTTGCCCTGGAACAACACCACGTGATTCCCGCCGACCAGCGCGCGTTCGTGCATCTGGCGCAGCGCGCCGCCGAGGAGCCGGTGGCCGCCGGGTTCTTCACCATGCTGGCCGAGGGCGAGGAACTGGCGGCAGAGCGGCTGGGCGCGTTCACCGCGGCGTGCGAAGTGGATGAGCGGCGCAGGCAAGCCTACGAGCCCCTACCGGGCTGCCAGGCGTACCCGGCGTACATCTCCTGGCTCGCCCTCAACGCGACCCCGACGGACGCCGTCCTGGCCATCACGGCCAACTTCGCCACCTGGGGCACGTACTGCGCCCGCATCGCCGAGGGGCTCCGCGCCCACTACGGCTTCACGGACCAGGCCTGCGCGTTCTTCGACTTCTTCGCGACACCGGCTCCGGCCCTGGACCAACAGGCGGAGGCGGCGGTGGAGGCGGGAGTGAACACCGGCCGACTGGATGAGAAGCGGGTGTATGTGTACGGGCGACTACTCCAGGCGTATGAGCAGATGTTCTGGACGTCGCTCAGCTGAATGCTTTTACGGGCGCGGGGCCGTATCGATGTGCGGCTACCGCCGCGTGGGCGCGACAAGCCACACTCGACCCCCACTCGCCAACTCAGCTGTTCTGCCCACTGCTGTGGGCGATGCAAGCCACGTCGATCCGGTCGGCAAGCTTGGCCAGCTCAATGGTCAGCGCGGCCACCGTGTCCTCGTCCAGCCCGCTCTCCCCGGCCTCCACCAGCCGGACCCACCGCCCGCCCATGGTCCGCAACAACTTACTCACGTCGGCGGCGGTCACCTGCAGGGTCCCGCGGTCGTCGACGATCAGAGGCAGAGTCACTTCCCGGTTCACACCCGGATCGTAGCCGCGCAACCCTCACGCACCCTGCCAAACGGTGGTGATGTTGCAGAACTCCCGGATTCCGTGCCCGGACAGCTCACGCCCGTACCCGGACCGCTTCACTCCCCCGAACGGAAACGCCGGGTGGGAGGCGGTCATGCCGTTGACGAACACGCCACCGGCCTCCAGATCCCGTACGAACCGGTCCACCTCGGCCTCGTCCCGCGTCCACACGTTCGAACTCAGTCCGAAGGGCGAGTCGTTCGCGATGAGGATCGCCTCGTCCAGGTCCGCGGCCCGGTAGAGCGTGGCCACCGGACCGAACGCCTCCTCGCGGTGGATGCGCATGTCGCGGTGGATCCCGGCGAGCACGGTGGGCGGGTAGAACCAGCCGGGCCCCTCCGGCCGCTGCCCGCCGCACAGCACCCGCGCACCCGACCGCTTCGCGTCGTCGACGAGTTCCTCCAGGTCGGCCCGCCCCTGTTCGCTCGACAGCGGCCCGACGTCCGTGCCCTCGTCCATCGGGTCGCCCGTCCGCAGCGCCTGCATGCCCGCCACGAACCGCTCGGCGAAGGCGTCGTACACATCGGCGTGCACGATGAACCGCTTCGCGGCGATGCACGACTGCCCGTTGTTCTGCACCCGCGCGGTCACCGCGATCCGTGCGGCGCGGTCGATGTCCGCCGAAGGCATCACCACGTAGGGGTCGCTGCCGCCCAGTTCCAGTACCGTCTTCTTGATCATCTCGCCGGCGGTGGCGGCGACCGCGCGGCCCGCGGGCTCGCTGCCGGTGAGCGTCGCGGCCCGCACCCGCTCGTCGCGCAGGATGTCGTCGACCGCGCCGGAGCCGATCAGCAGGGTCTGGAAACAGCCCGCCGGGAAGCCGGCCCGGTGGAAGAGGTCCTCCAGATACAGGGCGGTCTGCGGCACGTTCGACGCGTGCTTGAGCAGGCCCACATTGCCCGCCATCAGCGCCGGCGCGGCGAACCGGGTCACCTGCCAGAGCGGGAAGTTCCACGGCATCACGGCCAGCACCGGCCCGATGGGGCGGTAGCGCACCCGTACCCGGGACGCGCCCGAGTCCTTCACGTCCGTCTCCGCCGGCTCCTCGTCGGCCAGCAGCTCCTCCGCGTGGTCGGCGTACCAGCGCATCGCCTTCGCGCACTTCGCGGCCTCCGCGCGGGCCTGCGCCAGCGGCTTGCCCATCTCGGTGGTCATGGTGCGCGCGATGTCGTCCTGGTCCGCGTCCAGCAGGTCGGCGGCCCGGTGCAGCAGCCGGGCCCGCTCGGCGAAGGCACTCGCGCGGTAGGTGCGGAACGTCGCCTCCGCCAGTTCGAGCCGGCGTTCGAGTTCGTCCTCGTCCATGGCCTCGAACGATTCGAGCGTCTCGCCGGTCGCCGGGTTCACCGTCGCGATGGGCATGGCTGACCTCCCTGGGAGCGGGTTTGCTTCGACCTTCGCGCGCGGCCCGGTGGACCGCAACGCGTGCGCAGCTGTTCAGTCCGTGTGCTCCGCCAGCCGGTCGAGAAAAGCCGCCTGCGCCTTGACGATCACCTCGCGGGCCCGGTCCGGTCCGAGCCAGGCCACCCGGTCCAGCTCGGGGAACTCCTGGACCCGGCCCGAGCGTGGCGGCCACTCCATCGTGAAGGTCCCGGGGTCCAGGGTGGCCGGGTCCAGGTCCGCCTCGATCGCCCACACCGTAACGATCTTGCCGTTGCTCTGCCGGACCTCCCCGAGGGCGATCGCCTCGCCGTCCGGCGGAGCGAGGCCCAGCTCCTCCCGGAACTCACGACGGGCCGCCTCCCAGGCGGTCTCGCCGGGCTCGTACTCGCCCTTGGGGACGCTCCACGCGCCCGCGTCCTTCTTCGCGAAGTAGGGGCCGCCCATATGGCCGAGTAATACCTCAAGGCCCTGGTCGGTGTGCCGGAACAACAGCAGTCCGGCACTTCGCTTCGGCTCCGTCAACGCCGTACCTCCGGGTGGGCGGCCAGCAGGGTCTCCACCGTATCGGCCTCCTGCGGCCGCTTGTCCTCGCGGTAGCGGATGACCCGGGCGAACCGCAGGGTGACCCCGGCGGGGTAGCGGGAGGACCTCTGCAGGCCGTCGTAGGCGATCTCGACGACGAGTTCGGGGCGTACGGTCACCACCCAGCCGTTGTCCGAGACCTCCAGTTCCTTCAGCCGGGCGGTCTGCCACTCCAGCATCGCGTCGGTCATGCCCTTGAAGGTCTTGCCGAGCATGGCGAAGCCGCCGTCCGGGGTGCGGGCCCCGAGGTGGAGGTTGGAGAGTCTGCCGGTGCGCCGGCCGTGCCCCCACTCGGCGGCCAGGACGACCAGGTCGAGGGTGTGCACCGGCTTGACCTTCAGCCAGGAGGCGCCGCGCCGGCCCGCGCTGTAGGGGGCGTCCAGGGCCTTGACGACCACGCCCTCGTGGCCGCGTTCCAGGGTCGCGGCCAGGAACTCCTCGGCGGCCGCGGTCTCCCCGGGCCCGGACACCAGCGTCCGGCGCACCCGCATCGGCTCGGGGACCAGCCGGGCCAGCTCCGTGTGCCGTTCGGCGAAGGGGAGGTCGAGGAGGTCGCGGTCGCCGACCGAGAGCGCGTCGAAGAAGACGGGGGAGACCGGCACCTCGCGAGCGGCCTTCGCCACGTCCGTCCGGGAGCCGACCCGGCCCGCCGTCTCCTGGAAGGAGCGGGGGTGGCCGTCGGCGTCGAAGGAGATCACCTCGCCGTCCAGGACGAACCGATCGCCGCTCAGCTCTGCTGCCGCGGACGTCACCTCGGGCAGCCGGTCGGTGATGTCGTCGAGGGTACGGGTGAAGACCCGCACGGCGTCGCCGTCCCGGTGGACCTGGACCCGGATGCCGTCGAGTTTCTCCTCGACCACACAGGCGCCCAGCTTGCCGACCGCCTCGGCGACCGAGGAGGCGGTGTGCGCCAGCATGGGCAGCACCGGGCGGCCGACGGTGAGCCGGAAGCGGGCGAGGGCCGGCGGGCCGTCCGCGAGCAGGGCCTCGGCCACCGTCTGGAGGGACCCGGCGAGCATCACCGCCCGGCGCACGTCGGCCGCGTCGGCGCCGGTCGCCTGCGCGAGTCCCTCCACGGCCACCGCGTCCAGGGCGCCCTGCCGTACCTCGCCGGTGATCAGCCCCAGCAGGAAGCGCTGCTCGTCGGCGGTCGCCGCCCCCATCAACTCGCCCACGATCCGGGCGCGTTCGGCCTGCGAACCGGGCCCGGCGACCTTGCCCAGCTCGGTCAGCCGGGTATCGACCTCACGGACGGTGAGGGACGGCTCGGCGGCGGGCGGGACCGGCCGGCTCAGCACCTTCCAGCCGACGCCGAGGCGGCCCTGCGGGAGACGGCCCGCCAGATAGGGGATGACGACCGGTACGTCGTCGGGGGCCGTCTCCCGGAAGAGGTCGGCGAGCAGTGCGGTCTTGCGGGACCGGGCCGCGGTGGCGGCGACCTCCCGGGACACTTCGGCGAGCCGGGTCAGCAGCATGCAGCCATGGTGCAACGGCCGGCTCCGGACTACACCCGCACGGCGGCATCCAGGTCCGCGAAGAGCAACTCGCCGTTGATCGCCGCGCCGGCGCGGTAATGGTGGCCACCTCCGTCGGCGACGGTCGCGCACCCGCGTCCGGATTGACAAACCTCTTTGCCGAAACTGCAATACGTCCATGACTACGGACGACGTTCTCGCGGGAGTGGGCCCCCGGCTGCGCAAGCTCCGCAAGGAGCGGGAGGTCACTCTCGCCGCCCTCTCCGAGACCACCGGCATCTCGGTCAGCACCCTCTCCCGGCTGGAGGCGGGGCTGCGCAAGCCCAGCCTGGAGCTGCTGCTGCCGATCGCACAGGCCCACCAGGTGCCCCTGGACGAACTGGTCGGCGCCCCGCCGGTCGGGGATCCCCGGGTGCGGGCCAAGCCGATGGAGCGGTACGGCCGCACCTTCTGGCCGCTGACCCGGCAGCCCGGCGGCCTGCAGGCCTTCAAGGTGGTCGAACCGAAGCGGAAACTCGATCCCGAGCCGCGTACCCATGAGGGCTACGAGTGGTTGTACGTGCTGTCCGGGAAGCTGCGGCTGGTGCTCGGCGAGCACGACGTCGTCCTGGCGGCGGGGGAGGCGGCCGAGTTCGACACCCGGGTGCCGCACTGGTTCGGGTCGACGGGGGAGGGGCCGGTGGAGTTCCTCAGCCTGTTCGGGCCGCAGGGGGAGCGGATGCATGTGCGAGCACGGCCGAGAAGTACGGCGTGACGCGTCCGGCGAACCGCCGGCTGTTCCCTCATCGGCAAGCGACCGCTTAGTATGCGATGGACCCCGACGAAGCAGTCTGTGGAGGCCCCGCATGCAGGCATGGCAAGTGCACGAGAACGGCGAGCCGAGCGAGGTGATGCGGCTCGAGGAGGTGGAGCGGCCCACGCCCGGCGACGGTCAGGTCCTGCTCAAGGTGCGTGCCGCCAACATCAACTTCCCCGACGTGCTGATGTGCCGGGGCCACTACCAGGTGCGCCCGCCGCTGCCGTTCACGCCCGGCGTGGAGATCTGCGGTGAGACCGAGGACGGGCGCCGGGTGATCGCCAACCCCGTGCTGCCGTACGGCGGCTTCGCCGAGTACGCGGTCGCGGACGCCGCCGCCCTGCTGCCCGCGCCGGACGCGCTGGACGACGCCGAGACCGCCGCCCTGCACATCGGCTACCAGACGGGCTGGTTCGGACTGCACCGCCGGGCCGGGCTCCAGGCCGGCGAGACACTGCTGGTGCACGCCGCCGCCGGCGGGGTGGGCAGCGCGGCCGTACAGCTCGGCAAGGCGGCCGGGGCCACGGTGATCGGTGTGGTGGGCGGTGCCGACAAGGCGGCCGTGGCCCGCGAACTCGGCTGTGACGTCGTCGTCGACAGGCGCGCCGATGACGTGGTCGCCGCCGTGAAGGAGGCCACCGGCGGCCGGGGCGCCGACGTGGTCTACGACCCGGTCGGCGGTGAGGCGTACACCCAGTCGACCAAGGTCGTCGCCTTCGAGGGCCGGATCGTGGTCGTGGGCTTCGCCAGCGGCACCATCCCGAGCCCGGCGCTCAACCACGCCCTGGTGAAGAACTACTCCATCCTGGGCCTGCACTGGGGCCTGTACGCCACCAAGAACCCCAGGCTGATCCTGCACTGCCACCAGCAGCTCACCGAGTTGGCCGCCAAGGGTGCCATCAAGCCGCTGGTCAGCGAGCGGGTCCCGCTGTCCGAGGCCGCGGCGGCCGTGCAGCGCGTCGGTGACGGCGTCACCACCGGCCGGGTCACCGTCGTACCGACGGGAGCCGGGGAATGACCGACACCGCCGAACTCCAGCGCCGTACAGCCGAGTTGCTGGCCGCGCACCCGCCCGCCACGACGGACCGGCTCGACTTCCTCAAGGCCCGCTTCGACGCGGGACTCGCCTGGGTGCACTTCCCGGAGGGTCTCGGCGGCCTCGGCGCCCCGCGCTCCCTCCAGGTCGTCGTGGACGCCGAACTGGAGGCCGCCGGCGCCCCCGACAACGACTCGCGCCGCAACGGCATCGGACTCGGCATGGCCGCGCCGACCATCCTCAAGTACGGCACCGAGGAGCAGAAGCAGCGCTACCTTCGACCGCTGTGGATCGGCGAGGAGGTCTGGTGCCAGCTGTTCAGCGAGCCCGGCGCCGGCTCCGACCTGGCCGCGCTCGGCACCCGCGCCGTCCGTGAGGGCGACCAGTGGATCGTCAACGGGCAGAAGGTGTGGACGTCCGGCGCGCACAACGCCCGCTGGGCCATCCTGATCGCCCGCACCGACCCGAACGTGCCCAAGCACGCCGGCATCACCTACTTCATCTGCGACATGACCGACCCGGGCGTGGACGTCCGGCCGCTGCGGCAGATCACCGGTGAGGCCGAGTTCAACGAGGTCTTCCTCACCGACGTCCGCATCCCGGACTCCCGCCGCCTCGGCGAGACCGGTGACGGCTGGCGGGTCGCGCAGACCACGCTGAACAACGAGCGCGTCGCCATCGGCGGTATGCGGCTGCCCCGCGAGGGCGGCATGATCGGCCCGGTCGCGAAGACCTGGCGCGAACGCCCCGAGCTGCGCACCCACGACCTGCACCAGCGGCTGCTGAAGCTGTGGGTCGAGACCGAGGTCGCCCGGCTCACCGCCGAGCGGCTGCGCCAGCAGCTCGTCGCCGGACAGCCCGGCCCCGAGGGCGCCGGCATGAAACTCGCCTTCGCCCGCCTCAACCAGGAGATCAGCGGCCTGGAGGTGGAACTGCGCGGCGAGGAAGGCCTGTTGTACGACGACTGGACCCTGCGCCGGCCCGAACTGGTGGACTTCGTCGGCCGGGACGCCGGCTACCGCTACCTCCGCGCCAAGGGCAACAGCATCGAGGGCGGGACCAGCGAGGTCCTGCTGAACATCGTCGCCGAGCGCGTGCTGGGCCTGCCGGCCGAGCCGCGCACCGACAAGGACGTCGCGTGGAAGGACCTCGCCCGATGAGCACACAGCCCGACCTGCTGTACTCGGAGGAGGAAGAGGCGCTGCGGGCCGCGGTGCGGGACCTGCTGGCCGACCACTGCGACGCGCCCGGCGTCATCGCGCGCACCGAGTCGGACGCCCCGCACGACCTGGCGGCCTGGAAGGCCCTCACCGAGGGCATGGGCCTCGCCGGGCTGCTGGTGCCGGAGAAGCAGGGCGGTCAAGGCGCCTCGCACCGCGAAGTCGCCGTCGTTCTGGAGGAGTTGGGGCGGGCCGTGGCGCCCCTGCCGTATCTGAGCAGTGCGGTGGTGGCCACGGAAGCGCTGCTCGCCTGCGGCGACGAGGAACTGCTCGGGAAGCTGGCGTCCGGGCGGACGATCGGTGCGCTGGCCGTGGGGCTGCATGTCGCTCCGGGGGCCGACTTCAAGGCCGTACGCGTGGAACAGGGCCGGCTGCACGGTGAGCTGACCGGGGTCGCGGACGCGGCCGCCGCGGATGTGCTGCTGGTGCCGGGGGAGGACGGGGGGCTGTACGCCGTCGAGGCGGCGGCTGTCACCGTCACCCCGCAGGTGTCCTTCGACCTGACCCGGCCGCTCGCCACGGTCACCCTCGACGGGGCCGTCGGACGCCGGGTGGGCGACGCCGAGCCCGCCGTCCGGCGGGCCCTGCGGGCCGGGGCCGGGCTGCTGGCCTCCGAGCAGTTCGGTCTCGCCGAGTGGGCGCTGACCGAGACCGTGCGGTACCTCAAGGAGCGCAAGCAGTTCAACCGGCCGGTGGGCGGGTTCCAGGCGATCAAGCACCGGCTCGCGCAGCTGTGGCTGGAGGTCGTGAACCTTCGGGCTGCCGCGCGAGGGGCCGCCGATGCGCTGGCCTCCGGTGAGGATGCCGACGTGCTGGTGGCCGTTGCGCAGGCCTATGCGGGGCCGGTGGCGGTGCGTGCGGCCGAGGAGGCGCTGCAGTTGCATGCGGGGATCGGGATGACCTGGGAACATCCGATTCACCTGTGTCTGAAGCGGGCCAAGGCGGATTCGATCGCCTTCGGTACGGCGGGGGTGCATCGAGAAGCCTTGGCTGAACTGGTCGATCTTCAGGCGCCGTGAATTTCGGTCGTCGACCGCGGGCGTGCGGGGGCTGGTCGCGCAGTTCCCCGCGCCCCTTGCGGGGCGCCTGAAGTGAACCAGGGACGGCAGTCCAGCCAACTCCCCGCACGGACAGGACAATTGGGCTCTGTTTGAACGCATACTCCCTTCGGCCCCTCATGGCCCTACAAGGGAGGCAGAGCATGGCCCTCACCACCCGTCGCAGAGCCCTCACCACCCTCGGCGCCGCCCTCGCGGGCGCCGCCGCGCTGCCCGGCGCGCAGGCCTGGGCGGGCGGCGGTCACCGCGGCCCGCGTCCGCTGTGGCGTGCCCACGCCCACAACGACTACGAGCACACCCACCCCCTCTTCGACGCCCTCGACCACCGCTTCGGCAGTGTCGAGGCCGACATCTTCCTCGTCGGTGACCAGCTCCTCATCGGCCACACCGAGGACGACCTCGACCCGAGCCGCACCCTGGAGTCCCTCTACCTCGAACCGCTGGCCCGGATCGTGAAGGCCAACCACGGTTTCGTGTACCGGGGTTGGCGGCAGCCGCTGCAGCTGCTCATCGACATCAAGACCGAGGGATCGTCCACGTACCTCGAACTCGACCGGCATCTGCGGCGCTACCGACACCTGTTCACGACGTACGCCCACGGCCGTGTCACCCCCGGCGCCGTCACCAACCTCATCTCCGGTGACCGCGCCGCGCGTACGCCGATGGAGGCACAGGCCGTGCGCCGGGCCTTCTACGACGGCCGGCTCACCGACCTCGGCACCTCGGCGGCCGCCTCCTTCGTCCCGCTGATCAGCGACAACTGGCAGCTCAACTTCGGCTGGCTCGGGGAGGGCGCGTTCCCGGAGGCCGAGCGGCAGAAGCTGCGCGCCATCATCGGCCAGGCGCACGACCGCGGCCAGACGGTGCGCTTCTGGAACACCCCCGACGTGGCCGGGTCCGCCCGCGACGCGCTGTGGAGCGAACTGCTCGCCGCCGACGTCGACTACTTCAACACCGACGACCTGGTCGGCCTGGAGGCCTTCCTGGACACCCACCGGACGTCGTAACACCACCCGATCGGGGGACGTGTCGACGGCACGGGCCTACCCTCCGCTACGCCACACTTGCGGCCGAACGCCCCGGAACGGGCGTGGCGGAGGAGGTTCGCGATGGCCGTTTCCATCTCTGTGGTGCTGCTGCTTCTGCTGCTGGCCGTGATCTTCATGCGCCAGGGCTCCCTGAAGATCTCGCACGCCCTGGTCTGCATGCTGTTCGGGTTCTTTCTGGCCAGCACCAGCATGGCGCCCACCATCAGCAGCGGGCTCACCGCGACCGCCGACCTGGTGAGCAGTCTGCGGCCCTGAGCCGGACGCTCAGGGCCGCAGACGGAGCAGCTCGGTCGGTGGCTCGCGGTCAGGGTGTCGAGAAGACCCCGATCCCGTTCGCCACGGGGCGTGCCGGGCTCTCGGTCGGGTGGTTGAGCACGCTCACCGTGCGGTCGCCCGGGGAGCGGGCCACCAGCGTCGTGGAGCCGCCGCCGTCCAGGCTGAACGCGTCGGCCGCACCCAACCCCCGCATCTCTTCGGCCACTTCGGCGATGGTCATGCCGCTGCGGTAGGCCACCGCGCCGTCCAGCGCGAGCAGCAGGAGCTTGCGTCCGCCGCTCGTGTAGCCGGCGGCGGTGCGTACCGCCGTGGTGGTGTCGTCGAGTCCGGCCAGCGGTTCACCGTTGCGCAGCACCGGGTAGCCGCCGACCGCGAAGCGGTAGGGGACCTTGGAGGCGGATGCCACCATCTGCCTGCGCACCGTGACCCGTTCGCCCTTGGTGAGCTCGCGCAGCTTGTCCGCGCCGGCCTCCCGGCCCAGCAGGACCGTCGTACCCGCCGCGATGGCACCGCTGCCCGGGCTGTCGGCGGTGGCGACGACCCTGCCGCCGCGGATCCGCACCTCGTAGGTGTCCGTGCTGCAGCCGGCCGCCCGGTTGGTGTCCGAGCCGCAGGTGGCGCGCTTGCGGGAGGCCGAGCCCCAGGCGGCGGTGTAGGCGCCGACGGAGTCCTGCGCCAGCGCGTACTGGTTGAGCCCGCGCAGCGCGAGGTTCCCGTCGGGGGTGCGGACGGTGCCGGCGAGCGTCAGCCGGTCCAGCCGGGCCCGGCGGTCCACTCCGACGCCGAGCACGTCGGTGGTGTCGGTGCCGGGGGGAAGCGACGGGCCGAACCGCTGGGCCGTCGGTACCGCCGCCTTGAGCAGCCGGCCGTGGGCGATCGCCGGGCCGACGCTCGCGCCGGTCGCCTCGACGCCCGGGTGCTGGGTCTCGGTGATGTTGAAGAAGTCGCCGTTCACGCCCGCGACCGCGCCCGCCGTGTCCGCCATCGTGGACACCGGCGACCGGGCGGCCACCGCGCCCGGGTCGAGGAGGTCCACCCGGACGTGCGGATCGGTCAGGTCGACGGTCAGCAGATGGGCGTGGACCGTCCCCTTGGCCGCCGGCACGTCGAACTGCCGGTAGGTGACGCCGGACGCGATCCGTCCGGTGTCCGACACGGCGCCGGCCGGTGCCGCCCCCGCGAGGGCCGCACCGGCCAGCACGCCGGACGTCGTGAGAAGGGTGAACAGAGTTCGGGTCGTTGCTGCGTATCGTCTCTGACGATGCGTCACCGCACCCCCTGATGTCTCGTCAAGTACCTCAGGACTCAGGGAAGTGCAGCAGACGGGAGTGACCGGCGGGGCTGCTAGACGTCGACTACGCGAGAACGGGTGAGAAAACGCACCCCCTCGGGTGCCTCCAGCGAGAATCCGCTCCCCCGTCCGGGGACCACGTCCACGATCAGCCGGGTGTGGCTCCACACCTCGTACTGGCTCCGGGACATCCAGAAGGTGACCGGCTCCTCGACGCCGTCCACCGCCAGTTCGGCCAGCAGCACGTCGGAGCCGCCGGTGCGGAACTCGCCGTCGGGGTAGCACATCGGCGCACTGCCGTCGCAGCAGCCGCCGGACTGGTGGAACATCAGCGGGCCGTGCGCGGCGCGGAGCCGGCGCACCAGCTCGGCGGCGCGCGGGGTCAGCTCGACACGCGGAGGCGCTGTCCGGTCGTCCATGGTCACCCTCCTGGGGCCGGGGTGTCGGATTCCCCCAGTCTCACCTCTCGTCACCGACCGGTCCAGAAGCGGTCGTTGACCACTCGGTGCCCAGCGCCGTCGCCGTACGGACACGGGCCGCCCAGCCCGCCGGGAGCAGCGCGCCGAAGACCGCGATCACGCCTACGAGACGGGACTGGTCACGCCGGGCGGCCGGTAGGCGCCCTGCCCCACAGCGACGTGGACTCCGCCTGCCGGAGTGCCAAGGCTCCGTCTCCCTATGTAGACGTAGTCTCTGTACGCAGGCATCATTCATGGACATGGATGCGGCGCCCGGGTCACAGCGGAACCGGCTCGCCTCCACTCATGGCCGTCGGCGTGGCCGTGGTGTGCAAGCCCCTCTCCGGTAAGGACGTTCCCCATGAGCCAGCCCGTCGTCACCCGCTTCTCCGTGTACCCGGTGGCGGGCCGGGACTCCATGCTGCTCAACCTCTCCGGTGCCCATGCCCCGTACTTCACCCGCAACGTCCTGGTCGTCGAGGACTCCGAGGGCCGGACGGGGCTCGGTGAGGTGCCCGGCGGGGAGGCGATCACCCGGACGCTGCGGGACGCCGAGTCCCTGGTCGTCGGCGCGCGACTGGGTGACCACAAACGGGTGTTGCGGGCCATGGGGGAGGCGTTCGGTAGCCGGGACGCCGGGGGCCGCGGCGAGCAGACCTTCGACCTGCGGACGACCGTGCACGCCGTCACCGCCGTCGAGTCCGCCCTCCTCGACCTGCTCGGCCAGCACCTGGAGGTACCCGTCGCCGCCCTGCTCGGCGACGGCAAGCAGCGCGACTCGGTACGCGTCCTCGGCTACCTCTTCTACGTCGGCGACCCCGACCGCACCGACCTGGACTACCTCCGCGAACCCGACGCCGACGTGGACTGGTACCGCATCCGCCGGGAGGAGGCGCTCACCCCGGAGTCGATCGTCCGGCAGGCGGTGGCGGCCTACGACCACTACGGCTTCCGGGACTTCAAGCTCAAGGGCGGGGTGCTGGCGGGCGCCGAGGAGGTCAAGGCCGTACAGGCGCTGAAGGAACGCTTCCCCGAGGCCCGGATCACCCTCGACCCCAACGGCGCCTGGTCCCTGCGGGAGGCCGTCGAGCTGTGCCGGCCGCTGCTCGGCACCCTCGCGTATGCCGAGGACCCCTGCGGGGCCGAGGGCGGGTACTCCGGGCGTGAGATCCTCGCCGAGTTCCGCCGGGCCACCGGTCTGCCCACCGCGACCAACATGATCGCCACCGACTGGCGGCAGCTCACCCACGCCCTGGCCCTGCAGTCGGTCTCCATCCCGCTCGCGGATCCGCACTTCTGGACCCTGAGCGGTTCGGTGCGGGTGGCGCAGCTCTGCCATGAGACGGGGCTGACCTGGGGGTGCCACTCCAACAACCACTTCGACATCTCCCTGGCCATGATGGCCCACTGCGGCGCCGCGGCCCCCGGCGACTACAACGCCCTGGACACCCACTGGATCTGGCAGGAGGGCCGGGAGCGCCTCACCGTCGCGCCCCCGAGGATCGTCGACGGCGAGGTCGCCGTCACCGACGCCCCGGGGCTCGGCATCCGCCTCGACCAGGACCGGCTGCTCGCGGCCCACGCCCTTCACGAGGAGCGGAACCTCGGCGCGGGACGGGACGACGCGGCCGGGATGCGCTACCTCGTGGACGGCTGGACCTTCGACGCCAGGCGGCCCTGTCTGGTGCGCTAGGCGTACACGGGATGTCGGCCCAGCAGGCCCGGGTGCGGCTCGGGCGGGCCGCCCCTCGTCCCCGAAAGCCGCGGTGGGCGCCCCGAGGAAAGCCCTTCGCCCGCCTGTGGGCCCGTGCGCGGACAGCGGGCGCGGCACGGGGCGACATCGCGGCGGACGAGGTTCTCGCCCTGATCTCCGCACTTCCCAGGAGCCCGGAGCAGGACGCCTCCGCGGGGCACCTGTCCCGACGTGGTGCTCCGGGCCTGCGTCCGTAGGGCGTGTCCGGCGGCCGGGGTCCGTTTGAAGTCCCGGCCGGCGGTGGCGTGCTCAGTTGCGCAGCATCACCACGAGCAGCACCACCAGGGCGATCAGCAGCGCGCCGCCCACCGACGCCAGGGTGATCTTCACCGCGCTGTACGGCCGTTCGCCGATGACCTCGCCGGTACGGGCGTTGACCATCACCGGCCATGCCCTGCCGGCGTGGAGGTAGGTCAGGAACCAGACGGGCAGCAGCACCAGTTTGTAGGTGAGGCCGCTGTAGGAGGTGGACATCGAGTGCACCCGCTGCTCGTCGCCGCCGATGTCCCGCCTGCAGTCGGCGCGGATCACCGGCGCCATCCGCGCCTTCGCCGACTCCAGGCCGGCCTCCGGCTCGACGTCGTACCGGACGGTACGGAAACCGGCCAGGTACTCCTCCTGGTAGGGAACCGTCTCCTCCAGCGGCCAGGGGGCCAGCTTGTCCAGTTCCTTCTCCGGCACCTGGCCGCTGCCGGGCACCAGCACGTCGTCGAAGAACCGGCCGACCGTTCCGGACCTGTGGTGCCAGCGGGTGTGCCGCACCCGCCTGGTGTTGCCCTCGGAGTCCTTCTCCTCCACCCAGTAGTACTCGCCGCGTTCGCCGGAGTACCGGGTGGTGGTCTCGGCGTCGTACGTCCAGTGCGGCAGATAGCTGCCCCGGAAGGTCTCCGCCTCGGTGACCTTCTTCAGCTCGTCGGGCGCGAACCAGCGGGATCTGGTCCACTGCGC
Organism: Streptomyces sp. NPDC026538; assembly: GCF_055567535.1. NCBI lineage: Bacteria > Bacillati > Actinomycetota > Actinomycetes > Kitasatosporales > Streptomycetaceae > Streptomyces > Streptomyces sp. NPDC026538. Next base: position 94,070 of record NZ_JBVHQG010000012.1, on the reverse strand, counting down.
CAGCGCGTCACGGGCCTGCTCGCGGCCCACCCCGAAGGGCAGCACCGCCTCGGGTACCACGCGCTCGGTGGCGGAGGCGTCCGCGACCAGCGGGGTGGCGCAGAACGGGCACTTGTCGCTGAGCGTGTCGCTCTCGGTCACCGCATGGCAGCCGGGGCAGGTGTACACCTTCACCCGGCCCGGCGTGGCTGCCCGGCGGGGCAGCGCGGCCAGTTCCTCGATCGGGTGCTCGGTCACCTGCCGCGGTACCGGCGTGATGTCCTGCTCGTGCTTGCAGTACGGGCAGCGCAGCGCGTACGTCCCGGGCGCGTACTCGCTGACCCCGCCGCACGCCTCGCACTGGAACGCCCGGTCGGGTGCCGGCGCGACATCCTGATCCGTCAACTCACTTCTCCTTGTGCCCTGGTGCCGGGAGGTTTCCGGAGGGCGGATCTCAGCCCTGCGGGGGCAGCGGCGGCGGGACGTCGGCGAGCAGCGACGCCAGCTCCGGGACCTGGTCCGCGGGCTGCCAGGCGGCCTGCCCGCTGCGCCAGACCAGCGTCGTACGGTTCAGATTGCCGGTCGCCACCTGCCCGGCCAGCGCGCTCTCGTCGTACGGGCCCTGCTGCTGTCCGCCGACGGCGATGAACCAGCGCGGCGCGTTGGGCAGCGGGGGCGGGACGTCGGCGGGGGCGGGCTGCGCCGGGGCCTGCGTCACCGGGGCCGGGGGAGCCGCCGCACCGGACGTGCTCTGCACGATCCGCTGGCCCAGTGCCATGCCCACGCCCAGCCCGAGGGCGTCGCCGCCGGTACCGGGGTTGGCGGCGGCGATCGGTATCGCGTCGGCGGCCTGGAGCTTGGCGTAGTCGTCCAGATTGCCGGTGATCGTCATCCGGGAGCGGGTGTCGATCGCCGCCTCGACCTCCGGCGGGACGCTGATGTTCTCGATGTAGAACCGGGGGATGGCGATGCCGGTGGAGGCCAGCTCCAGGGTCAGCGCCTTGGCCAGCTGCTGTCCGATGCCGTCCTGCCGGGCGGCGAGGTCCAGCAGGGGCACGCCGGACGAGCCCAGCGCGGAGCCCAGCTTGGAGACGATCAGCTGCCGCAGGTGCTCGCCGACCTCCTCGGTGCGGAACTGCGGGTCTGTGCCGACCAGTTCACGCAGCAGTGCGGCGGCGTCCACCACCTGGGCGGCGAAGGTGCCGAAGGCGCGCACCCGGACCATGCCGAACTCGGCGTCCCGCAGGATCACCGGGTTCTGGGTGCCCCACTTGAAGTCGGTGAACTGCCGGGTGGTGACGAAGTAGACCTCGGCCTTGAACGGCGATTCGAACCCGTGCTTCCAGCCCTTCAGCGTGGACAGAACCGGCATGTTCTGGGTCGAGAGGGTGTACGTGCCGGGCTGGTAGACGTCGGCCAGCCGTCCCTCGTTGACGAAGACGGCCACCTGCGACTCGCGCACCACGAGCCGTGCGCCCATCTTGATCTCGTTGCCGTAGCGCGGAAAGCGCCACACGATGGTGTCCCGGCCGTCGTCGGTCCACTCGATGATGTCGATGAACTCACCGCGGATGCGGTCCATCAGCCCCACAGCAATCCCCCACTCCCCGCGCTCCGGAGACCGCCACTCCCCGGCCGGCCCCGGGACGGCGGCGGCGCGGCGATCAGCCGACAGTATGCCCAACGGGGTCGACGCGACTACGGGCGGGTACGGACCGGCTCCGGTCAGGCGGAGTCCCCGGAGAGCGCGACCGACACGGGAAGCCGCCGGACCCCGTGCATCAGCAGGCCCGGTGCCCACTCCAGGTCGGCCTCGGCCACGGCCAGGGCGAGACTCTGCACGCGCTGGACGAAGACGGTGATCGCGACCTCCGCCTCCATCCGCGCCAGCGGAGCGCCCAGGCAGTGGTGGACGCCGTGTCCGAAGGCGAGATGACCGCCGGCGGGACGCCCGAGGCGGAAGGAGTCCGACTCCTCGAACCGGGCCGGGTCCCGGTTCGCCGCCGCCAGGGAGACCAGCAGCATGTTGATCGGCGGCTTCGCCGCCCGTGTGCCCTTCTCCCGCCGAACAAGTTGCTTTCTTCGGCAAGCATCGTATTCAAGTGGGAGTGTGTCAAGGAGAGTTGACTGTGAAGGGCGGCTAGAAACTGGCCCGCGTTCCGCCGTCGACCGTCACCATGGCGCCCGTGACGTACGACGCGGCGGGCGACAGCAGGAAGGCGGCGGTGCGGCCGAACTCCTCCGGGGTGCCGAGGCGTCGCAGCGGAATGCCCGCGGCGGTGCTGTCGGCGTCACCGGTGATCGACTGGAGTTCGAGGGTGCGGTCGGTCCCGATGTGGGCCGGCACCAGGCCGACCACGCGGACGCCCCGAGGGCCGAGTTCCCCCGCGAGGGTCTTCGCGTAGCCGGCCAGCGCCGGGCGCAGGGCGTTGGATACGACGAGGCCGGGGATCGGCTCGTACACCGAGGTGGACAGGACGAAGCCGATCACCCCGCCCGCGCCGAGCTGCGCGGCGACCGCCCGCGACAGCCGCACCGCGCCCAGGAAGCCCGACTCGAAGGCCGTACGCCACTGTTCGTCGTCGATGGCGTCCGGGGTGCCCGTCGGCGGGCCGCCGACGCTGATGAGCACGCCGTCCAGCCCCTTGAACGCCTCGTGTGCCGAGGTGATCAGCCGGTCGGGGGTCCCGGGGTCGGCGTTGTCGGCGACGACGCCGACGGCCTGCCCGGGGCCGCCGAGCTCCGCCTCCGCCGCGGCCAGCGAGTGCGTGCTGCGCCCGCTGACCACCACCTTCGCCCCGCCGACGGTCAGTTCGCGGGCGGCGGCCATGCCGAGGCCGCGGGTGCCGCCCGTGACGATGTAGACGCGGTCCTTGAGTCCGAGATCCATCACTGCTCCCGTTACAGCATCGCCTTCTGGGGCTGGGTGGCCACCACGATCACGGTGGTGGTGTCCGCGGTCAGAGCCGCCTTGAACTCGCGCTGCAGGTCCTCCGTCGTCTCGACGTCGACCGCGTGGCAGCCGAAGCCGCGCGCCACGCCTGCGATGTCCAGGCCGGGCAGGTCGAGGCCCGGGACACCCGGCGTCTCCTCCAATACCGCGAACGACTTGAGGATCGAGTACTCCTGGTTGCGCATCACGACGTAGACGATGGGCAGCCCATGCTGCGCCGCCGTCCAGACGGACTGCACGGAGTACTGGAAGGAGCCGTCGCCGATCAGTCCGACGACCGTCCGGGTCACGCCCCGCTGCCGGTCGGCCAGGGCCACGCCGACGGCCGCCGGCGCGCCCCACCCGATGCCGCCGCTGGCGGTGGCGAAGAACGAACCGGTCCGGGTGGTGGGCAGCCACTCGATCTGCTGGGCCATGGTGGACGTCGACTCGTTGACGATGACCGCGTCGGCCGGCTTGACGCTGCTCAGGGCGGCATAGACCTCCGGCGGGGTCAGCGGGTTGTTCGGTGCCTCCGGGAGCACCCGGGGACGCTCCATCGGCTGCGGAGCGGTCCGGGCTGTGCCCTCCTCGACCGCGTCCAGGAGCTGCTCGATCGCCGCCTTGGGGTCGCCCAGCAGGCTGTCGCCCACGCGCGCGGACGCGGCGACGTCCGGGTTGCCGGTGATCTGGAGGAGCTCGGTGCCCTCCGGCAGGTAGGTGCCCGGGACGTAGGGGTAGTACCGGAACACCTCGGCGCCGATCACGACGACCAGGTCGTGTCCCGCGAGTCGGTCGCTGATGGTCTTCACCGACATGCCGAGGGGGCCGCGGAAGAGCGGGTGGTCCTCGGGGAAGGAGGCACGGTCGGGCAGCGGGGAGCCGTAGACGGCCGCGCGCAGCCGCTCCGCCAGGGCGACCGCGACGTCCCAGCCGCCGGCGCGGTCCACCTCCGGTCCGAAGACCAGTGCGGGACGCCTGCTGGCGGAGATGCGGTCCGCGAAGGCACGGAGCCGGTCCGGGTCGGGCAGCATGCGGTCACTGAAGGTCCGCATACGGGTGAAGCCGGACAGTGGCTGCTTCCAGTCGTCCATCGGGATGGACAGATAGACCGGCCCGGCGGGCGGCTGCAGCGCCGTGGCGTAGGCCCGCAGGAACGCCTCCGGGACGTCTTCGGCACGGGCGACCTCGTACGCCCACTTCACCCATGGCTTGGGCAGCGTGGTGGCCTCGCGGTTGCCCAGGTAGGGCTCGCCGATCAGCAGTTCCCGGTGCTGCTGTCCCGAGGTGACGATCAGCGGGGTGTTGCCGTGGTAGGCGGCCACCAGATTGCCCACGGCGTTGCCCAGTCCGGCCGAGGAGTGCACGTTGACCAGCGCGGGCCGGCCGGTCACCTGGGCGAAGGTGTCGGCCATGGCGATGACGGAGGCCTCCTGCAGGGCCAGTACGTAGGTGAAGTCCTCGGGGAACTCCTGCAGGAACGTCTGCTCGGTCGAGCCCGGATTACCGAAGATCGTGGTCAGTTCGAGAGAACGCAGCAGATCGTAGGTCACGGTTCGGACAGTGGCTTGGTAGGTCATGGCAACCTGCCAGTTTCGTGGCGGCCCGATATCGGGATGATCACCCCCATACTGACCGGGGTGTGGTAGCCACGCCTTCCGTCCGATGACTGAAGCGTCTGCTGAGACGACGGCTCCAAGTCGGCCCGGCCGCACGCGGGCGCTCACCGCAGTTCGGGCGTCAGTCGGATGACCGAAGCCGGGACACCTTGGGCCGTCGGAGTGTGGTGTGAGCCGTTGGGTGCCACGAACACCTTCATGACCTCGGCCGATCGGAGGGTGTCGACGGCCCGCAGCGCCTCACCGACCGGGACGATCTCCGTGGTGAGGTCGTCGGCGCGGACTTCGCCGCGGGGCGAGCAGGCCGACGGCTCGTCGAACTCCGCGCGGAACCCGAACGATCCGCGGATGGCCGATCACGGCCCTTCCGCCGTTGCCGTGAGCGATTCCGCCCCCGTTCGAGGAGGAGCCGAAATGCCCGTCTACACCTGCACCTCAGCACAGGGAACGCTGACGAGTGAGTCGAAGGCCGCGCTGGCGGCCGAGATCACCCGGATCCACGTGGCGGTCAACCACGTGCCACCGGCCTACGTCAACGTGATCTTCTCCGAGCCGCCGCCGGACAGTGTCTTCATCGGCGGGGTGCCGGGGGCCCCGCTGATCGTCAACGGCTGGGTCCGGCGCGGACATCCGCAGGAGGAGGGGACCCGGCTGGCGCTGGAGCTGTCCTCGGCGGCCGCCCGCGTCACCGGGGTGCCGGAGAGCCACGTCATGGTGGTGCTGGAGGACGGCCCCGCCCGGTCCGCCGTCGAAGGCGGCCGGGTGCTGCCCGAACCGGGCGCGGAGCAGGAGTGGCTGGCGCGCCGGGGCGAGGCCTGACAGCGGACAGCCGTACCCCGTGACCCGGCCGGGTGCCGGCGGCAGCCCAGCCGCCGGCACCCGGCCGTCCGCGTCACCGCCGGTTACGCGGCCGTGAAGCGCGCGGTGACGGAGGCGACCCGCTTGCCCTGGTACTCGGCGGCGCTACGGGCGGTGTCGTCGACCGGGATCGCGCCCTGGCCGTTGACGTGGCTGGTGCCGTAGGGGTTGCCGTCGACGAACTTCACCGGGTCGGTGTAGCCGGGGGTCACCAGGATGCCGCCGAAGTGGTGGACGGAGTTGTAGAGCGCGAGCAGCGTGGACTCCTGGCCGCCGTGCGCGGTGGCCGTGGCGGTGAAGCCGCTGTAGACCTTGTCGGCCAGCTTGCCCTGCGCCCACAGGCCACCGAGCGTGTCGATGAACTGCTTCAGCTGGCTGGCGATGTTGCCGAACCGGGTGGGGGTGCCGAAGACCACGGCGTCCGCCCACTCGATGTCGGCCGCGGTGGCGACCGGGATGTCCTTGGTGGCCGCGGCATGCGCCGACCAGGCGTCGTTGCTCGCGATGGCCTCCTCGGGCGCCAGCTCGGACACGCGCAGCAGCCGTACCTCCGCGCCCTCCTTGCGGGCGCCGTCGGCGACCGCCTCCGCCAGCTCGTGGACGGTACCGGTGGACGAGTAGTAGATGACGGCGACCTTGGGAGCCATGGGGAATTCCTCTCGCTGTGCTGTGGTCTCGGCGGCGGACGCCGCCTTGCTTCCGGCGGCGTGAGCCGCCTCGGTGCCGACGGCGGAAACCGTCGTGGTCCCGACGGCGGGTGCCGTCGTGGCGCCGGCGGCCGCAGCCGTCGGGCCGGGGGTGGGACGGGCGGTGGCGGACAGGGAGAGCCGCAGATGACGTGCCGCGAGCCCCTTCGCCGCGGTCAGCCCGTGGCGGTACCGGTCGACGGTCGCGGAGGCCGAGATCTTCAGCGAACCGCTCTCGACGGACAGCGCGTCCACCGTCAGCTCGACCGGCGCGCGGTGACCGCGGACGGTGAGATGGCCCCGGACCACCCAGACGCCGGCCGTGTCCCGGCTGACCCCGGTCGACTCGAACCGGATCCCGGGGTGGCGCTCCGCGTGCAGAAAGGCGGGGGAGCGCACGTGGTCGTCCCGGCGCGGGGTCCCGGTGTGGAAACTGCCCGCGTCGACGACGGCGGTCACGGCCGACTCGGTGACCGGCTCGGCGATCGTGATGCTCGCCGACTCCACCCGGAAGGTGCCGTCCACCCTGCCCAGGCCGAACATGTGCCGCGTGCTGAAGCCGATGGACGACCGCTCCGGATCGACCGCGTAGGTCCCCACGGGGGGCAATTGGACGTTCATGCCCTGCTGGCCTCTCGGTTGGCGTCGCGCGGCTGCTCCGCTACGGCGCTGTTGCTTGCCTTGGCAAGCATCTTGGCGCGCCTCGAAATGCTTTGTCAAGCAAGTAATGATGTGCTTCAGTGGTAGGACCGGGACGCTACGGAAGGGAGGCCGGTACATGTCCGCACAGTCACCCGAGCCCAGCTGTCCGCTCAACACCGACGAGGAGCGACTCTGGCGTGCGCTGCAGAGGATGCTGGTCGCTCTTCCGCGGGCGCTCGACGAGGACCTGCTCTGCGCCACGGGCCTGTCGCTCACGCAGTACATCGTCCTGATGCATCTCTCCGAGGCCGAGGACGACAGCATGCGGATGACCGAGCTGGCCTCGGCGGCCGCCCTGTCCGCGAGCCGCGTCACCCGGGTGGTGGAGAACCTGCGCGACCAGGGCCTGGTGACCAAGCGGCGGCACTGCACGGACGCCCGCGGATACGTCACCGAGCTCACCGAGGCCGGCCGGCAACGGCTGCGCGGCGCCTATCCGGTGCACCTCGCCAGCGCCCGCAGGCGCGTCATGGACCAGGTCGATCCCGCTCTGGTGCGGCGGCTGGCCGACCAGGTGGGGTCGTTGGCCGAGCCCCTCCTCTCCCCGTACGAACGGGGCGCGGGCCGCAAGGAGAGCCCCGCGTACCGGGAGGGGATCACGACCGAGGCGTCCGCGGCAGCCGACGTCGAGGAACCCCCGGGTTACCCGGCGGCGGCCTCCAGCTACCGCGAAGCAGTCATCTGACCCAAGCCGGGACCGGCGGGCCGAGTGTGGCATGGGCCTGTTCCGGCTCGACCTTCGTCCTCTGGCATCAGTCGGCGACCTGATCCCCCTGAAGCAGCAGCGGCACCCGGTGGAGATCGCCCGTACCGTGCTCGGGGCGCGCGGCGACGAACTCCTGGAACCGGCCCGCACGAACGTGGTGCGGCACCTGTCGTCCCAGGCGGCGCCGGCGGAGCCGTGAACAGATCCCGGTCGATTTCGTTCCGCGTGTCTCTCGGGGTCGGCGCGGTCGGCGATTCGGCCGTCCCCCCACTGGTCGGTCGTCTTGGCTGTGGAACCATCCCGTCGGGAAACGACGAAAGGTGGGCACCGATGGTCCTGAATTGGCATGAAGGGCACAGGCAGGGGCCGGGCTTCGCACACCTTCTCCTCTCCAGTCATCAGCGGTTGACCGGCAGCCCTTTGTGTCCCTCGGTGTTCCCCGACGCGGAGGAAGCGGCCCGCTGGCTCTACGAGTCCGCGCCCTTCGGGCTGCTCGCACACGACGCGGGTGCGGATCCGGTCTTCGTCTATGCGAACAGGACCGCGCAGAAGTGCTTCGAGTACGGCTGGGAGGAGTTCGTACGGCTCCCGTCCCGGCTGTCCGCCGACCCGGACCGGCAGGGCGACAGGAACGCCCTCGTGCGATCGGTGACGGAGCGCGGATTCGCCTCCGGTTACCGAGGGGTGAGGATCGCCGGGTCCGGCCGCAGATTCTGGATAGAGGACGTCACGATGTGGAACCTCCTCGACCTGGACGGCACCTGCCACGGCCAGGCGGCGGTCTTCCGTTCGTGGACGGACATCTGAGGGGCGGCCCTCAGGGCGCCCGGTACCCCCTTCGGCTCCGTCGCCGAGATCGTCGAGCAGGCCTGAGCGCCTCGGTCGGAGGCTGTCCGGCCGGCCCCTGAACAGGCCCTGACGTGGTCCGTAAGGTTGAGACTTCTTGCTTGAGCACGCTACTGTGATGTGATGAGCGACGAGGATCCGCTGACCGCCCAAGAAGAACGCCTCTGGCGTGCCCTGATGCGCGTCATCGTCGCGCTGCCGCGCTCGCTGGACGACGATCTGCTGCGCTCCACCGGACTCACGCTCACCGAGTACGTCGTCCTGATGAACCTCTCCGAGGCCGAGAACCAGGAGCTCCGGATGACGGACCTCGCCTCGGCCACCGCCCTGTCGGCGAGCCGCATCACCCGGGTCGTGGAGGCGCTGCAGAACCGCGGCCAGGTCGTCAAGCGGCGCTACGAGGGTGACGCCCGCGGCAATGTCGCGACCCTCACCCCGGAAGGGCTCAAGCGCCTCCAGGACGCCTACCCGGTGCATCTGGCGAGCGCGCGCAAGCGGGTCGTCGACCTCCTCGACGGCAGGTCGGTGCCGGCCATGGTGCGGCAGTTCGAAGCGGTGGTGGAGAAGCTCGACTGAGCTTCGCGGGCCGGGACGGCCGACCCCCGGCTGCTAATATACGGGTGTCAAACAGTGCCGGAAGCGCACCTCCAGCCCGTGACCCGGAGAGAAGTCATGCAGCAGCGACCTCGGCCGAGACCCCGGGCATGACCCCGAACCCGGAGAGCCAGGAGCGGTGGGCCCGGCTGCGACGCCAGTTGTGGCGGCCGCCGAGGGTCCACGGCGACCAGCCCCGGCACCGGGTGGTCGGCCCGCTGGAACTCTTCTACGACCTCGTCGTCGTCGTCCTGGTCGCCCAGGCCGCCCACCACCTGGCGGCGCATCTCTCCTGGCACGGTCTCGGCGAGTTCGCCGCGGTGTTCGCGCTGGTCTGGATCGCCTGGCTCAACGGCACGCTCCACCACGATCTGCACGGCCACGACGACGCCAGGGGCCGGAGCCTCTTCCTCCTGCAGATCCTCGTCCTCGTCCCACTCGGGGCCTTCATCCCCAAGGCCGGCGGGGTGGAGGGCGCCCACTTCGCGATCAACGCGGGCATCCTGTTCGCCGTCCTGGCCGGGCTCTGGTTCCTGGCCGGACGCGGCAGCTCCGCCGAGTTCCGCAGACCCACCCGGCTGTACGTGATCGGCACGGCGGCCTGCGCGGTCGTCCTCTTCGCCAGCGCCGGCCTGCCGGCCGACACCCGCCTGCTGACCTGGGGACTGCTGGCCCTCGCCTTTGTCGCCGGGTTCGCCTGGATGCTCCTCGCGGCCGCTCCGGTCCAGGAAACGGCGCTCGCCCTCACCGACGCGCTCGTCGAGCGGTTCGGGCTGCTCATCATCATCGTGCTCGGCGAGACCGTGACCGGTGTCGTGGGCGGGCTGGCGAGCGAGCCGACCACCGTCATGAACCTCGCCGTCGGGCTCGTGGCGGTGGTGGTCGGATTCGGTGCCTGGTGGACGTACTTCGACTTCGCCGGTCACCGTCCGCCCCGGCGCACCCGCACGGTGACCCTCGGCTGGATGCTCACCCACCTGCCGCTGACGGCGGCGGTGACCGCCATGGGGGCCGCGATGGTCGGCCTGGTCGAGCACGCCCACGCCGACCGGACGCCCGTCGCGACGGCCTGGGTGCTGTGCGGAGGCGTGGCCGTCGTACTGGCCGCGACGATGCTGCTCGCGTCCGGCCTGGAGGCCTGGCGGGACGAGCGGGAGCTCTACCGTCCGCTCGCCGGCACCTGTGCCGCCGTGGCCCTCGCGGCCCTGGCCCTCGGCGCCGCCCGTCCCGCACCGCTCCTGCTCGGGTTGGCCCTCGTCGTCCTCCTGGGGATTCCCTGGGGCCTCGCCGTGGCCCGCCGGCTGGGCCGCGACGAGACGCCGGCCCGCTGACCCGCGGCGGCCGGCGGCGTCCTCAACCGCCGTACACCCGCCGGGCGATGTGCTCCGCGATCATGATCGTGGTCGCGTTGGTCACGGTCGACGGCACCTCCGGCATGATCGAGGCGTCCACCACCCGCAGCCCGGACAGCCCCTTGACGGCGCCGGTCTCGTCGACGACGGCCCACCGGTCCTCGGGCCCGCCCATCGGAACGGTGGACGTCGGATGGCCGTAGGTGGCGATACCGGTCTCGATCGCCGCCGCCAGCTCCGCGTCGCTGCCCACGGCATCGCCCGGTACCAGTTCCGCCGCCACCGCGCCCGCGAGGGGCGCGCTGCCCGCGAGGCGGCGCACCAGCCGCACCGCCTCCAGCATGCGACGCCGGTCCCGGTCCGTCGCCAGGTAGTTGTCGTCGATGACCGGGGCGGCGTGCGGATCACGGCCCGCCAGCCGCACCGAGCCGCGCGACTCCGGCCGGGTGACGGCCGCCGCCAGCACCATCGCCCCGCCGGTCGGGCTGAACGAGCCGTCCAGCAGATGGGTGCCCACGACGGCGAGGTCCAGCTCACCGGGGAGCGCCTCCCTGGAGGCGAGCCACAGATGGGCGGCGAACGCGGATGTCATGCCCTGGTGCTCGGGTGCGAGCGCGAACAGCGAGTGGAAGAACGGGTGGTCCTGGAGCCGGCGCCCGACAGGAAGGTCGGCGACCACGTCGATGCCGAGGTCCCGCAGATCCTCGGCCGGGCCGACTCCGGAGCGCAGCAGGATGGCCGGGCTGCCGTACGCGCCGGCGCTGAGCACCACCTCGCCGGCCCGGTGGGCGGTGCCCGACGCGTCGACGACACCCCGCGCCCTGCCGTCCTCCACGAGCACCCTGTCGATCGTGATGTCGCTCAGCACCGTCAGATTGCGGCGGCCGCGCACCTGCGGCGTCAGATACACCAGCGCGGTGCTCTGGCGCACCCCGTCGACGATGTTGACCGGGTAGCCGCCGGTGCCGTCCTGCCGGTCGCCGTTGAAGTCGTCGTTGCGCCGGAAGCCCAGGCCGGCGGCGCTGTCCACGAACGCCCGCATGGGGGAGGTGAGTTCCTCGTAGGTCCACTGGCGGATCGGGAACGGGCCGGTGCGTCCATGGCGGGCGTCGTCGCCGGACGGTGTGTTCTCCAGGTCCCGGAAGGCCGGCAGGACCTCCTCGTACGACCAGGCCCTTGATGCCGTACCGCTCGCCCCAGGCGGCGAAGTCCGCGGCCCGCGCCCGGATCGCCACACCGGCGTTCACCGCGGAACTGCCGCCCATGACCCGGCCGCGCGGCGCCGCGATGCCCGGGGCGCGGTCGGTGGCCCGCGCGCTGTAGCCCCAGTCGTGGTCGGGGTCCGCCAGCAGGTGCGGGGTCAGCAACCCCTCGGGGACCCGGCCGGCGGGGTAGTCCGGCCCCGCCTCGATCAGCAGGACGGTGCGCCGCGGGTTCTCGCTGAGCCGGGCGGCGAGCACGGCGCCCGCGGAGCCGCCGCCGACGATGACGACATCGGTCTCGGGGTGGCCGGGGTGGTCGTTCGTGGTCATCCGAATCTCCTTGTCCCTTTTATATTGCTTCACCAAGCAAATAAATAGGCGGTGCTCTCGCGGTGTGACCGGTGGTCAGATCCGCGTCGCTTCCGGTACCACCCGCTCGCCCAGCAGCCGGAGGGCGGCATGCTGGTCGGCGCCGCGGACCGGGCCGATGACATGGCCGATGCCGATGTGGTCCAGCCACCTCAACTCCGCCAGCAGCGCCGGGACATGCTCGCCGCGCGCTCCGGGGTCGAGGGGGAGCAGGACCGTCTTCTCGATCTCGGCGTAGTCGCGCCCGACCTCGTCGCAGTGCCGGCGGAGCACGTCGAGTTTGCGTGCGAGGTCCGGGCCGTGGAAGAGGTTGCAGGCGTTCCCGTACTCCGCGACGAGCCGCAGCGTCTTCCGCTCGCCGGAGCCGCCGATGAGGATCGGCGGATGGGGGCGGCGCAACGTGGCCGGGGAGTTGAGGGTGCGTTCGAGGCGGTAGTGGCGGCCGACGAAGGGCTTCTCGTCGTCGCTCCACATCTGCAGGCAGATCCGGAGGGTCTCCTCCAGCCGCTCGAACCGCTCCGCGACGGGCGGGAACGGCAGCCCGAGTCCGCGCGCCTCGGCGAGGTTGAAGCCCGCGCCTACCCCGATCCCCAGGGCGGCGCGGCCTTCGGAGAGGACGTCGAGCGTGGTGATCATCTTGGCCAGCAGGCCGGGTGCGCGGTAACCGGCCGAGGTCACCAGGGCGAGCAGTTCCGCCCGCTCGGTGGCCGCGGCCAGATAACCCAGCGTCGTGTACGCCTCCAGCATCTCCTGCTCGGAGGCGCCCACGATCCCGATCTGGAAGAGGTGGTCCATGACGGCGATCCGGGTGAAGCCGAACTCCTCGGCGCTACGGGCGAGTTGCGCCACGTGACGGGCGATGCCCGCCGGGCCGCCGGGCTGGGTGAAATCCGCGATGGCGATGCCGAGGTTCATGCGGGCCTTCCGTGCCGTGGGCCGCCAGGGCTGTCGCCGTCGAGTATGCCGGGACCACTATGTGCTTTGTCAAGCAAGGAAATCGGATGACCGGTCAGCCGCCGAGCGGCTGCGTGCGGTGCCTGCGCCGCATCTCCGACGAGGTGAAGACCGCCGAGATGCCGTGGACGATGCTGAACAGGCCGAAGACGGTGGCCAGCGAGACCGCGCCGATGTCCGGCCGCACGAACAGGACGAACCCGAGGGCCACCGACACCAGGCCGGTCAGCAGGAACAGGGCCCGCTCACCCGCCGTCTCACCGCGCGGGAACGCGAGGGCGACCTCCGTGGCACCGGTGGCCATCGCCCACGCGGCGACCCAGAGGGTGAGCACCAGTGCCGTGATGCCCGGCCAGGCCAGGGCGCTGACCCCGGCCACCACCGACAGCACGGCCAGCAGCAGCCGGCCGAGGACGGAACCCACCCGGTCGCTGCTGAAGGCGCGGACCCCGTCCATCACCGCGTACATGAACGCGTAGACGGCGAACAGGACGACGAACGCGCCGACGGTGATGCCCGGCCAGGAGACGGAGACGATGCCTATGACGACGGCCAGCAGGCCGCGCCAGAGCAGCGCGTTGGGCGAACTGAGCATGGAGTCCTCCGTGAACGAGGGTGCCGTGGCGCCGACTTCGCCTCGGCCTGGGAGCGTGTGACGGGCGGAGGCTATCGGCGTCGCGGTCCGGTACCACCCGTCATTCGACTGGTTCCGCTACTGCGACCGCGACGCGTGCGCTACGGCGTCTCGTCGTCCTGTTCCGCGGCGGACATCGCCTCCAGCGCGCCGCGGAGAGCGGCGCGTGAGGTGATGCCCAGCTTGGGATACACCCGGTACAGATGGGAGCCGACCGTGCGATGCGAGAGGAACAGCCGCTCGCCGATCTGCTTGTTGCTCAGGCCGGTCGCCGCGAGCTCGGCGATCTGCAGTTCCTGGGCGGTGAGCTGCTCCGGCGCCGCGTCGGGCCGGACGACGGAGACACCGGTGGCGCGCAGTTCGGCGGCGGCCCGCTGGGCCATCATCTCGGCACCGATCCGCTCGAACGTCTCCAGGGCCGCGCCCAGTTGGGCCCGCGCCCCGGCCATGTCATGGGTGCGGCGCAGCCACTGGCCGTACGCGAACTGGATGCGCGCGTAGTCCCAGGGCCAGCGCGCGGTGTCGGGAAGGGCCAGGGCGGCCTCGAACAGGGCGGCGGCCTCCGCGTCGTCGGCGGCCACGGCGGCCGCCCCCGCCGTGATCAGCTCGGTACGCGGCCCGATCCGCGGAATCCCGGCCTCCTGGGCGGCCCGCACATGCGCCCGGGCGTCCTCGACACGGCCGGTACGGACCGCCGCCTCCACGAAGTCCAGGACCATCCACCGGCCCGGCACCCCGGGGGTGGGGGCACCGGGCGGCCCGATCCGCGCCGCCTGGACGAGGGCCTCCTCGTAGTCGCCCTGCCCCATGGCCGCGAGATTGCGCGCCGACCGCGCGTAGCCCTCCGTCACGTCCATGCCGCGCGGCGCCGCCCAGGTCGTCGTCTCCTCGCTGCGGACACGGGCGAGATCCGCGTTGCCGCGCAGCGCCGCGCCCGAGGCCAGCACGGCCCGGAGCTGCCGCTCCCAGAACTGGTACCCGTACGCCGAAGCCAGGTCCAGCCCCTCCTGGGCGAGCCGTTCCGCCTCGTCCCACTGCCCGTGGACGTAGGAGTCCTGGCAGAGCAGCAGCAGCGCCGGGATCACCATGCCGATCGCGCCGCCGTCCCGCTCCCGTTCGATCATGCGCAGCAGCAGGCAGCGGTAGTCGGACAGAGCGTCCAGGGCGACGGCGGCGAAGCCCAGCGGGACGATCTGCCAGGGGGCCGCGTCGACGGGCAGCTCGGCGAACGCGTCCGCGAGCCCCTCCCGGATCGCGTCGGACCTGCGGGTGGGATCGACATACGCGTCGTAGCACAGCCGGAACGTGCCGACCGCCGCCGGCGGGAACCGGGCCATCGCGGTGTCGAGCAGCTTCCACGGCTCGGGTCTGAGGGTGAAGAGACTGACCAGCAACAGGGCGTACAGGATCCCCAGCCGGTCCCAGTCGCCCTTGTCCGTCTCGCAGGCGACATGGTCGAGGGCCTGCGCCAGCAGCCGGTAGGCGGTGTCGACATCGCCCCCGTCATGGGTGAGCAGATGGGCGGTGGCGGCGAAGACCAGCCCGGTCGGGGTGTCCGGGGTCTGCCCCGCGTCCGCCAACAGCCGGTTCACCTGGTCGAGTTGGCCGGTCATGGTGGCGAGGAAAGCGGCCTCGACCAGACGGCGGGACCGGTCGACCGGATGCGGACTGAGCTCGCCGGCCCGCACCAGCGCCGTGACCGCGGCGGACGCGGCGATCCGCCGCCGGTCGGAGAGCAGTGCCCCGACCGGCGCCGGCAGGTCGGCGGGGGATCCGGTGCCGCGCCGCCAGGCGGTCAGCGCGGCCTCGTCCAGCGCCCGCGCCACCGACTCGTCGGGCGCGGCGGCGGCCTCCGCGAGATGCCAGGCCCGCCGTTCGGGATCGTCGGCCAGGGCGGTGGCCAGCGCCTCGTGCGCGGCCCGGCGTTCGCGCGGCGGGGCCAGCTCCATCAGGGCCGTGCCGATCAGCGGGTGGCAGAACGTGAGACCGCAGCCGGCCGCGGGGGCGCGGACCAGACCGGCCCGTTCGGCCGGGACCAGGTCGTCGAGGTCGGCCGAGCCCTGCGCCGCGGAGCGCAGCACGGTGAGCCCGGCGTCCGCGTCCAGGGCGGTCAGCAGCATGAGCCTGCGGGTCGGCGCGGGCAGCTCGGCGAGCAGCCCGGCGCAGGTCGCCGCCAGGCGTCGGGACAGTGGGAGGCGGTCGGGCAGCGGATCCTGGCCGGCGCGCTGCCGCTCGGTGAGTGGTACGGGCAGCTCCTGGAGCGCCAGCGGGTTGCCGTCGGCCTCGGCCAGCAGCCTCCGGCGCACCACGGGGGCCAGCCCGGGGGAGCAGGCGTCCAGGACGGCGCCCGCCGATCGGCTGTCGAGCGACTCGACCGTGTGCTCGGGCAGCCCCGACCGGCGGAAGAGGTCCTCGGTCCCGGTCCGGGAGGCGGCCAGGAAGACGATCGGGGCATCCGCGATCCGTCGTACGGCGAATCCCAGGACGGCCGCGCTGGCCTCGTCGAACCAGGCCACGTCGTCGGCGATCAGCAGCAGCGCGCGCTCCGCGGTGGTCAGCTCCAGGAGGGCGAGCAGCGCCGTCGACACCAGGGGCTCCGGAGCCGGACTCCGGGCCAGATCGAAGACCTGGTGGAGGGCGTCCCGATGGTGCTCGGCCAGCCGGTCGACGTCGTGGCGGACCGGGTAGAGCAGCTGGTGCAGCGCCGAGAACGCGATCTTGACCTCGGCCTGTGATCCGGCGGCGCGCAGCACCCGCATCCCGTACGCCGTGGCCCGTGCCGCGGCGGCGTCCAGCAGCGCCGTCTTTCCCACCCCCGGCTCGCCGTGCAGCAGCAGACCGGAGCTGCCGCGGCCGGGACCGGCGAGCAGCGAGTCGATCAGTGCCAGTTCGGCCTCACGCCCGAGCAGCTGGACCCCGCTCGACGGCGATCGGGACGGCTCCTCGGTCTGACGACGCCTTTCGGCGGTGCTCACTGTTTGAATATAGCCCCCGCAAAATGCTTGACGGCGCAAATATTTGATCAATATGCCGGGTGGGCGCTAGGTAGGGTGGACCGATGACCAGTGACCCAAGGCCCGAGGCCGAGGTCGCCGCCGAGTTGATGAAGGCGATGACCCGGCTGCGCGCCCGGCTGCGCACCGAGTCGGCCCCCAGCGACATGCGGTGGAGCTGGTCGCAGTTGACCACGCTGGGCCGCATCGTCGAGGAGGGTCCGGTCACCGCCAGCGAACTGGCGCAGGCCGAGCACGTGCGCCGCCAGTCGATGGCCGAGACGCTCGCGTCGCTGCGCGCCGGGGGCCTGATCGCCAGCAGCAAGGACCCGGGCGACGGCCGTAAGACCCTCATCCACGCCACGCCCGAGGGACGGACCCTCTTCGGGATGATCCCGGTCGCGCGGGCGACCTGGCTCGGCGCGGCGATCGACGCGCATCTGCGGCCGGACGAGCGGGAGACCCTGCTCAAGGCCGCGGCGATCATGAACAGGATCGCGGACAGCGGGCGGTGACGGCCGAGCAGGGAATCCGGGACACGGCGGAGGTGCCTCTCCGGAGGGGAGTGGCACCTCCGCCGTCCGGCCTCATGCGGACTTGGTCAGTGCCTGCAGCTCGCCGGTCTCGATGACGTGTGCCTGGTTCGGGAAGACCTTCTCCGTCAGGACCCGGTGGACCTCGGGATCCGGGTCACCGGTCGCGTCCTTGAGGACGTAGAGCCCGAAGTCGTCGTCGGCCGCCTGCCGAAGGGTCGTCAGCACCACCCCGCCGGTGGACAGTCCGGCGAGTACCAGGGTGTCTATGCCCTGCTCGCGCAGCAGTTCACGGACGTCGGTGGTGCTGGCGAAGGCGCTGATACGGGTCTTGCGCACGGTGATGTCCCGCTCCCGCACCTCGAACGACTCGTGCAGGGCGGCCTCGGGGCTGCCGTCGGCGAGGAACCCGCTCCGCGCGACGGGGGCGAAGGACTTGTTGAGCTCGGGTACGGCGGCGAAGTCCGCCGGGGCGAAGGCGACCCGGACGTGGACGACCTGGACGTCGTTGGACCGGGCCCAGGACAGGGCCGCGTGGGCGCGGGAGAGCGCCTGGTCCGGGTCGGGGACGGCGGCGAGGACGGCCGGCTGGAAGTCCATGAGGAACAGGGCCGTGCGGGCGGGGTCGAGGTGCGGGGCGGTGGTGGTCATTACCTGAACTTTCTTGTCCTGCCGGATGGTTCCGGATGGTTCCGGATGGTTCGGACGGACGGGGAGAGTGGTCAGGGGGTGGGGTGCCGGTCGGGGAGAGGGGTCAGGGGGTGGGGTGCCGGTCGGTGTGCGCCAGCTGCCGGTCGAGAACCGTCATGACGAGGACGACGGCGGCGATGCCGACCAGCGCCCAGGAGATGTGTCGCAGACCCGTGTCGTCGACGTGCGTGTGGAACGCGGTGCCGGTGATGGCCGCCGAGGCGATGGAGCCGATGTAACCGAAGGTGCGCAGCAGTCCGGACGCTGTACCGACGCTGTCGTGCGGCGCCTCCTGGTACAGGACCGTCTGGTTCGCCACCGTGCCGGCCCCGGAGGTGAGGCCGAACACCGCGGTGATCGCGACCACCACGGCCACGGGCGTGCCGCCGTCCACGAACACGGTGGCGACGGCCCCCACGAGCAGCAGCACCGCGGAGACGACCAGCGGCGTGCGGACCCGGCCGCGCCGGGACACCACCCTGGCGGAGACCGCCGACAGGACACCCATCGGGACGAGGACCAGGCCCGACTGGTAGGCGGTGAGTCCCCGGGAGGCCTCCAGCCACTGGGTGAGCCCGTACAGGATCACGTAAGTGCCCAGCAGGGTCAGGCCGTTGCGCAGGTAGGTACGGGTGAGCGCGAGGTTCGAGGCGAGCAGCCGGACGTTCAGGAACGGGTTGGCGGCGCGCAGCTCCCAGGCCACGAGGACGGCGGCGATCACGGCGGACACGCCGAGGGCCGGCCACTCCGGGGTGGGCAGCGAGGACAGGAACACCAGCAGCGCGGTGAGCGCCCCGCCGAAGCCGGCGATGCCGGCCAGGTCGAGACGGGAGACGAGGGTGCGCGCCGACCGCCCGCGCACCCGGTCGGTGTCCTCGGGGATCCAGACCGCGGCCATGACGAAGGCGGCCACGGCCACGGGGACGTTGATCCAGAAGGCCGTCTGCCAGCCGAGCCGGCCGATCAGCAGGCCGCCGATGGCGGGTCCGACGGCGACGGTGGCCGCGCCCGCGATCGCCAGCCCGCCCAGGACGCTGCCAGGCGGTTCCTGCATGCCGGTGTCCCGGGCCCGGCGGCGGATCAGCAGCATCGCGGAGGGGTAGCCGGCGGAGGTGCCGGCCCCGATGAGCACCCGGGCCGCGACCAGGGACGGCATGTTCTGCGCGGCCGCGCCGAGGACACCGCCGGCCAGGACGAGGAAGATGCCGGCGAAGAACACCCGGCGGGGCCCGAACTCCTCGGCCAGCCGCCCGGCCGCCGGCTGGGCTATCGCGCTGGTCAGATACAGGCTCGATATCAGGATCGCGGTGCCGCCCACGGAGGTGTGCATCGCGGCCGCGATCGCCACCAGGGCAGGTGCGATCACCGAGCTGTTGATCGGGTTGAGTACGGCGCCCATGTACAACGGGGTCACGAAGGAGGCCCCGAAGGGCTTGCCCGGCGGAGCCTTCTCCTGCTGTGCCTTCTCCTGCTGTACGGAGGCGGCGTCGGCGGTGGTTCCCAAGGTGCTGCTCCTCCCGTCCCGCATGCGCGGCCCACAAAGTTAGGCAGGCTACCTGTCAAACTATAGCAGGCTGCCTGCCTATCTCGGTGAGGGGAACCCCCCGGCCGTCCGCCGGGCCCGCGAGCACGGGCCGGGTCCCGGCGGGGTCAGGGCCCGTCCGGCGGACCAGGTCGCGTCCCTAGGGACGGAGCACGATCTTGCCGTGGGTGTGCCGTTGTTCCAGGTCGCGGAACGCGTCCCGCACCCGCTCCAGCGGGTAGACGCGGGCGATCGGCACCTCCAGCTCCCCGCGCGCCGCGAGCCGGGCGAGTTCGCCGACGACGACCGCGGACGCCGCCGAACCCTCCCCGTAGGTCCGCGCACCCACCTTGGCCGCGGCCTGCCAGTCCCGGATCGTGTTGATCCGCTCGGGCCGCACACCCAGCTCCACCGCCAGCTCCACGTAGCCGTCGCCGAAGGTGTCGATGAAGGCGTCGATCTTCCCGCCCGCGGCCCGCCGGATCCGCTCGGCGACGCCTTCCCCGTACGTGACGGGGACGGCGCCACGCTCCGTCAGCCAGGCGTGGTTCCGCTCGCCCGCCAGCCCGATCACCGTCGCGCCCCGCCGCCGCGCCAGCTGCACGGCCAGCGACCCCACGCCGCCCGCCGCGCCGGAGACCACGACCGTGTCCGCCGGCCCTGGATCCACCGCGAACACACTGGCGTACGCGGTCGTGCCGGCCACGTACAGCGACCCGGCCACATCCCAGGACAGCCCCTGCGGACGGGAGACCACGTTCACGTCGTCGACCACGACGAACTCCGCATGGCTCGCCCGGCCGTGGGTGAAGCCCAGGACCTCGTCGCCCACCGCGAAACCGCGAACCTCGGGGCCGACCCCGGTCACCACGCCGGCCAGATCGCTGCCCTGCCCGGAGGGGAACGCCGCCGGCCAGCGTCCGTGCCGTGCGCCCTCGCGGATCATCACCTCACCGGGCTGGATCCCGGCCGCGCGGACCTCGACCAGCAGCTGTCCGGGGCCGGGCTCCGGCCGCTCCACCTCCTCCACCCGCAGCACATCGATCCCGCCGTACGTGTGGAACCGCACCGCCTTCATCGCGTGATCACCGCTCTCCTCCGGTTCGGACAGGCCTCGACGGCCCTGTGCCGCATGCCGCACAGCGACCGTGTCGGCGCATTCAACGGCCCGGGGGCGGGGCTGTCTTCCCGGAAAGGTGATCCGATGACGGCGGTGGCGCGGTCGGGCCCCCGTGCCGCCGGGCGCGGTCGCGAACGAGGTGGTGCGCTGGGTGACCGCTTCAACGCCGGGCCGCGCGCCCTGCTCGGCCCGACCGCCTCACCGACACCACCACCCCCCTGGACGGCCTGGCCCGCCGGGGACCCTGGGCCGGATCACCGGGGACGTCGTGACCGGCGCGCCTCGGCCAGCGCGGGCAGCAGGGACAGCAGGACGATCACGCCGACCAGCGGCAGCAGATAGCGGTCGATGTGCGTGACCGACGAGCCCAGGGCGAACCCGGCGAGTACGAAGGTCTGCGACCAGAGCACACCGCCGACGGCCTGCCAGAGGGTGAACGGCCGCACCGGCACCCCGAGCGCCCCGGCCGCCGGATGCAGCACCGACCGCAGCAGCGGCACGAAGCGGCCGATCACCAGCGCCTTGCCGTACCCGTAGCGGGCCAGCAGCCGCTCCGCGCGGGCCGCCCCGGACTTCACCCGCCGGCTGGAGGTCCGGGCCAGCAGCGGCCGCCCGCCGTGCCGCCCGATCAGATAGCCCACCTGGCCGCCCGCCACCGCCCCGACGGCCGCGCAGACCAGCACCTGCCACAGCTCCAGCCGGGGCGGCTGGTCCGCGGTCGCCGCGCACAGCACGCCGGCCGGGAAGAGCAGGGTGTCTCCCGGCAGGAAGAACCCGACGACCAGCAGCCCCGACTCGGCGAAGATCACCACCAGCACGGCCAGCGCACCGAAGGCGGCGAGCAGCGAGGCACTGTCCGTCGGATTGACGGCGATCACCGTCCTCGCCTCCCCGTCCCGTTCGCCGGTCGCTTTCCCTCAAGTGTCACGTGACGGCCGTCGGTGCGCCCGCAAGCGGGCGGGGAGTCCTCCCGGCGCACGCCTGTACGACGACATGGCCCGGATCGCCGGGCGTCGTCCGGGCGTCCGGGTGCGGTCAGGTCGAGGGGTAGCCGAGCTGGCGTCTCATATAGGGGGTCATCAGTGTCTTGGCCTTGGCCATGGCGGTGGCCCGGGTGCCGAGGACCGCGCTCTCGCCGAGCGGCACGGGCAGCACGGTCACCCCGTCGGCCGGGCCGAAGGGCACGATCAGCGGGGTGCGGCGGACGGCCCGGTAGGCACGCGGCTTCTTGCTGTGCCGTCCCGAACTGCGCAGGTAGGAGAGGATGTTGTGGGCCGCGACCTCGGCCTGGGCGAGCGCGGCCGGGGTGACCTTGAGCTCGCTGACGTCGTTCACGTCGCCGACCGCGAACACGTCCGGCCTGCCCTCGACCCGGAGCGTCCGGTCGACCTTGACGTGTCCCGTCCCGGTCAGCCAGTCGCCGTGCCCGGCCAGGCGCAGCCAGAGCGTGTTGGGGGTGGTGCCGGTCGCCCAGAAGGAGAGGTCCGCGGAGAGGACCTCGCCGTGGGCGTCGCGGTAGGTGCCGAATTCGGTGCCCGGGGACATGAAGGCGTTCAGCCGGACCGTCACGTCGTGGGCCGCCAGCCAGGTCCGGGCCTTGCGGCCGGCGCGGGCGCTGCCCGTGGAGTGCAGCAGCTCCTGCCCGGAGTGCGCGAGGGTGACCCGGGCGTCCGGCCGGGCCAGCCGGATCTCGGCGCTGAGCTCGACGCCGGACGGGCCGCCGCCGACGACCAGGACGTGGTCGGCGGCGGCGATGTTGTGCTGGTGCTCGGCGAAGGACTTCGCCGCCTCGTCGGGGGTGGAGCCGACGAAGCGGGCCGGCTCGGGATAGTCGGCGCCGGTGGCGACGACCAGCACGTCGTACGGCAGCCGGTCGCCCGTGGCGAGGGTGACCCGGCGCTCGACGGTGTCGACGCGGACCGCCTTGCCCACCACCACACGGCCGTTGGCCAGCAGCCTGTCGTACGGGATGAACGGGGCGCCCGTCCACTCCGGGCGCACGCCCGCGCGCAGGGAGGCGACGCGGTGGAAGAAGACCTCCTTGCGGTCCACGAGCGTGACATGTGCTGCCGTGTCCAGCTTTTTCGCCAGTCGTATGCCCGCGTAACCGCCGCCGATCACCACTACGTTGCCGTCCCGCACAGTGATTCTCCTGAGGCAGGTGGGGGGAACGGCGGCGAGCCTAACACTTGAAACATCAAGTGCAGGGTGGGTTCTGTGAGAGTGCTGTAAAGACGCCCGCGGGCGGTGCGGTCCCGCTGTCCGGCGGCGTCCGCCCGTCGTCTCGAACCGCCGTCAGGGGGCGGCCGGCACGGTCAGCGGCGGCGTGGGTGCCGGGCGCCCGCCGTGCAGCCGGCGGGTGACCTCGGTCAGGTCGGCGATGAACATGCCCGCGAGTTCGGCCGTGAACCCGGTGCGTACGACGAGACGCAGCACGGAGACGTCCTGGCAGGGCGCGGGGAAGGTGTACGCGGGCAGGTGCCAGCCGCGGGCGCGCATCGCCTGGGAGACGTCGAAGACGGTCAGGCCCTCGGTGCCGGGCGCCAGGCGGAAGGCGAAGGCGGGCAGTTCGGAGCCGTCGGTGACCAGCTCGTAGGGCGGGATGCCCTGGATGCGTCTGGCCAGGGCACGGGCCGTCGTGCGGTTCTGGGCCGCCAGGTTCCGCAGCCCCTCGAAGCCGTACCGCAGGAAGCTGTAGTACTGCGCGACGACGTGTGCGCCCGGGCGGGAGAAGTTGAGGGTGAAGCTGGGGGAGCGGCCGCCGAGGTAGTCGACCTCGAAGACCAGGTCGTCGGGGAGGGCCTCGGCGTTGCGCCACAGGGCCCAGCCCAGTCCGGGGAAGACGTGCCCGTACTTGTGCCCCGAGGTGTTGATGGAGGCGACGCGTTCGAGCTGGAAGTCCCAGAGCAGCCCGGGGTCGAGGAAGGGGGCCACCATGGCCCCGGACGCGCCGTCGACGTGGACGGGGATGTCGGTGCCGGTGGCGGCCTGGTATCCGTCCAGGGCCAGGCAGATGTCCGAGACGGGCTCGTAGGAGCCGTCGAAGGTGGACCCGAGGACGGTGACGACCCCGATCGTGTTGTCGTCGCAGTAGGCGGTGAGCGTGTCCGGCGTGAGGTGGTAGCGGCCCGGCTCCATCGGGACGTAACGGGGCTCCACCTCGAAGTAGTTGGCGAACTTCTTCCAGCACACCTGGACGTTCGCGCCCATCACGATGTTCGGGCGCGCGGTGTCCTTGCCCTGCGCCCGCCGGCGGTCCTGCCAGCGGCGCTTGAGCGCGAGGCCGCCGAGCATGGCCGCCTCGCTCGAACCGGTGGTGGAGCAGCCGCGGACCTGCTCCGGGTACGGCGCGTGCCAGAGCCGGGCGAGCATCCGTACGCAGCGCTCCTCCATGGCGGTGATCTGCGGGTACTCCGCGCGGTCCGCGAGGTTCTTCTCCGCGGTCTCCGCCATCAACTGCCGTGCCTGCGGCTCCATCCAGGTGGTCACGAAGGTGGCGAGGTTGAGCCGTGCGTTGCCGTCGAGCATGAGCTCGTCGCGCACTCGGCGCCCGACCAGGTCCGGCGAGGACGCGTTCGCGGGCAGTTCGTCGACCGGCAGGAGCAGGTGGTCGACGGGCGGGAGTTGCTCGTCGGCGGGCGGGAGTTGCTGGTCCCCGAGCCCGAGGGGGCGGTTGACGGGCGGGAGCCGGTGGCCGGCGGGCGGGCGGGTGGTTTCGGGTTCAGGCTCGGGTTCGGGTTCGGGTGAAGCGGTCAGGGTGTCGAACTCGGGTGCGGTCATGACGTCGGTATGCGGGATGGGCATGAGTGCCTCGATGCCTTTCTGGTCCGTACGGCCCCGTGCACTCCGAAGCTAGATCGCTTTTCGGTCCGGCATCTGTGCCGATTACACCGATCCAGTGATCGATTTGCGGACTGATGAACTGGATTTTCCCATCCACATACTGGCCGGGCCGGCAGCGTGCCCCGACAGGCCGAACGGCGGTCCCCGACAGGCCGAACGGCGGTCCCGGCACCGGGACGCGGCCACGGCACGGCCGACCGCCCGCTTCGGACCGCTCCGTCATACGACGTAGCCGGTCCCTGGCCCGGGATGACCGGGCGGGTCGTTCGCGCCGTGCCGGCGTTCAGGCGCTCGGGTCGGTGACCCGTCGGGGTGCGGGGAGCGCGGTGAGGCCGGCGCGCAGGAAGGACATCGCCGTCTCGATGTCGCTCTCCTGCGGGGCGTGGCACATCACCTCGCAGACGACGGCTGCCGCCGCGGCGGCAGCCATGCGCGGTCCGAAGTCGTCCGGCGCGTCCCCCCGCTCCTCGGCGAGGATGCGGGTGCCCTCCTGGATGACCTCCGTCAGGCGGGTGTTGGCGACGGCCTTGACCTGCGGGTTGAGATCGAGCATGCGGTCGTAGAGATCGTCCAGTTCGCTGTAGTCGGCGGTCTCGGCCCGCAGCCAGCGTTCCAGCGAGTCCACGATCGTGTGCCCCTCCGCGCGCTCCCGCAGCGCCGTGCCCAGCCGGTCGGTGAACGCGTCGAACCGCGAGGTCGCCAGCTCCAGCTTGGAGGGGAAGTACAGCGTGACCGTGCGCGGTGAGACCTCCGCCGCCTCGGCGATGTCGGCGATCGTCGTCGCCTCGAAGCCGCGGTCGGCGAACAGCCGGTAGGCCGACCTGAGGATCGCCTCCCGGCGGCGTGCCTTGGAACGCTCTCGCAGGCCCCGTGGCCGCCGCGGCCAGGCCCATGACGGTCAGGAACGGGTGCTGCTCGCCGTACTCGTCGCCGTCAGCCTGGTACCCGCCGTCCTGAGCCTGTTCGGCGAACGGCTGCGTCCCCGCGCGCGGCGGACCGAGCCCGCCGACGGCCGCCCGGGGCGGCAGCGCATCCCCGGTTCCTGGGGTCTGGCCTGGGGCCGCGCGGTCACCCGCAAGCCCCTGCTCGTCCTCCTGGCCGGTACCGTCGGGCTGCTCGCACTCGCCGTGCCCGCCCGCGATCTGCGCCTCGGCCTGCCCAGCAACGCCTCGCAGCCCGTCGACAGCACCCAGCACAAGAGCTACGACCTGCTGACGGAGGGCTTCGGGCCCGGCTTCAACGCCACGCTGACCGCCGTGGTCGACATGAACGGAATCCCGGCCGCCGACCGCACGTCCACCGTGAAGTCGCTCAGCAAGACCCTCGCCGGTGACCGCGGGGTGGCCGTCGTCGCCCCGGCGGTCACCAACGCCGACTCGACCCTCGCCGTCGTCGCCGTGGTCCCCAAGACCGGTCCGGACGCCCGGGCGACCACCGATCTGGTGCACCGGCTGCGCGAGAACGCGTCCACCGTCGGCAAGGCGGGCGGCACCCTCTACATCGCGGGTACGACGGCCGCCGCGATAGATGTGGCGGGCAAACTGTCCGCCGCACTCCCGCTGTTCGTCGCCATCATCGTGATCCTGGCGTTGCTCCTGCTGACCATCGCCTTCCGGTCCCTGCTCGTCCCCGTCAAGGCCGCCCTCGGTTTCCTGCTGTCGGTCGCCGCCTCCCTGGGCGCCACCGTGTGGGTCTTCCAGGAGGGCCACCTCAACGGCGTCCTCGACATCCCCTCGGCCGGCCCGGTGACCAGTTTCCTGCCGGTCCTGCTCATAGGCGTGCTCTTCGGACTGGCCATGGACTACGAGGTGTTCCTGGTCAGCCGCATGCGGGAGCACCACGAGCACACGGGGGACGCCGCCGAGGCGGTCACCCAGGGCGTGGCCCGCAGCGGCCGGGTGGTGAGTGCCGCCGCCCTCATCATGGTCGCGGTCTTCGGCGGGTTCGTCTTCAACCACGACCCGATCATCAAGTCCATCGGCTTCGCCCTGGCGTTCGGCGTCCTGGTCGACGCGTTCGTGGTCCGCATGACGCTCGTACCGGCGGTGATGGCCCTGCTCGGCCGCCGCGCCTGGGGCCTGCCCGGTTGGGTCGACCGCATCATGCCCGACGTGGACGTCGAGGGCGCGAAGCTGCCGCGCCACACACCGGTGGAACCCGAGCGCAAGGAGCACCAGGTGGCCGCGAGCTGACCCGAACTCCGAGGGTCCGCACCACTGCGCAGGCATGGCAACCCGCCTGCCCGACAGGGGAGTTCACCGAGCCGGCCCGGACGCCTCGGCCCGGCGCCGTACGGCACGGAGCTGACGGGTCATCAGGGCGGCGTGCGCACCGGACGCGATGACGAGCTGCCGGTAGACCCAGCCCGCCGGCCCGGGGAACTCCGCGTACGTGCGCGCACCGAGCACCGTCCCGCCGTCCCGTTCCGCCAGGGCCAGGACCAGCGCGTACCGCGAGAACCGGTGCCGGCCGGTGAACCGGACCAGACGCCCGGGTGCCGACTCCGCCACCTCGAAGCCGGGCAGCGTCGAACCCTCGGCGAGCGGCTCCCCGGAGCGCCGCCGCGGTTCGGCGCCCACCAGGTGCCCGTACCCCTCCATACCGGACGGACCCGCGGACCCACGGCCGCCGTACACCGTCACGAGTGCCTGCCACACGACGGCGGAGGAGGCCTTCACGAACACGGTGTGCTCGTCGATGAACGGCGGTTCGTCGGCCATGGGTTGCGTCTCTCCAGCTCTGTCCGGGCACGGGGTGAGCCGAGCGGCTCTCCGGCCGTAAGGGGCGTTTCGGACCGCTTCGGCGAGGAGGCCGCCAACGGCGCTCGCGCCGCCGTGGTCAGCCCACGGTCCGTGAACACCCGCATACCGGTGTGGATCGCCTGTGTTCGTCGCTACGTCGCCGCACGGCGCTAAGCTCCCACGGCTGCAGCATGACAGTGGTGACCAACAACTTCCAAGAGCCTCCCCGTTCGTTCCCAGGCGTTCCCGGGACTTCGCCAGGTGTTGCCGGGACTTCTCCCGGGCCGCCATGACGGGGGCCGATCGGCCGGCGGCTCGATCCGTTCACCCCGTGGGCGGTGGGTACCCTGATCACCGCGCGGATCATCGCCTTCGGCACGCTCTCCGGTGGAGTCGCCAACCCCGCCCGCCAGTTCGGCCCCGCCGTGCTCGCGGGCGACACCCTGTTCCCGGCGGTGTCCCTGCAGGAAAGGCAGAACGTCCGCATGACCCTTCGCTGTGCCGTACTGGACGACTACCAGGGCGCCGCTCTCGCCCTGGCGGACTGGAGCCCCCTCGACGGCCGTGTCGAGGTACGGACGGTCCGCGAGCACATCGCCGACCGGGACCGGCTCGTCGCCGAACTCGCGGACTGTGAGATCGCCGTGATCATGCGCGAACGCACCCCTTTCGACGCCGGCCTCCTGGACCGGCTGCCCCGGCTGCGTCTGCTGGTGACGACCGGCATGCGCAACGCCTCCATCGACCTGCCGGCCGCGGCGGCCCGTGGAGTGACGGTCTGCGGTACGGCCAGCAGCCCCACCCCGCCCGTCGAACTGACCTGGGCCCTGCTCCTCGGGCTGGCCCGGAACATCACGGCCGAGAACCGGTCGCTGCGCGAAGGCGGCCCCTGGCAGTCCACCGTGGGCCAGGATCTCCACGGCCGGACCCTGGGCCTGCTCGGACTCGGCAAGATCGGTACGCGGGTCGCACGGGTGGCCACCGCCTTCGGCATGGAGGTCCTCGCCTGGAGCGAGCACCTCACCGCCGAGCGCGCCGCCGACGCGGGAGCGCGACTCGCCCGGAGCAAGCAGGACCTGCTCGGCCGCAGCGACTTCGTCTCCGTCCACCTCGTGCTGTCCGAGCGGACTCGCGGCCTGCTCGGCGAGGCGGAGCTGCGCGCCATGCGGCCGCACGCCTACCTGGTCAACACCTCGCGCGCGGCCATCGTCGACCGGCCGGCGCTGCTGCGCGCGCTGCGCGGGAACTGGATCGCCGGGGCGGGGCTCGACGTGTTCGAAAACGAGCCGCTGCCCGCGGACGACCCCTTGCGTTCCCTGCCGAACGTACTCGCCACCCCGCACCTGGGTTACGTCAGCGAGAGCAACTACCGCACCTTCTACTCGCAGGCGGTGGAGGACATCACCGCCTTCCTCGCCGGTACCCCCGTCCGGCAGCTGACGCCGTCGGGGTGACGGTGAGGGCGCCGGACGGCCCTCGGCGGGTCCTCCGGCTCAGGTCGCGGGCGCAGTCGTCGACCGCACGAGTTCAGAAGACCCGGATCGGGATCTCGGCGGGGTCGGTGAGCAGATCGAAGATCTCGTCGTCCAGCCGGACAAGGGTGACGGAGGCGCCGGCCATGTCGAGCGAGGTGCAGTACTCGCCCACGTAACTGCGCCCGACCTCGATGCCACGCTCGGCCAGCTGTTTGTGGGCCAGGCCGTACACCAGGTACAGCTCGCCGATCGGGGTGCCGCCGAGGCCGTTGACCATCAGCGCGACGCGGTCACCGGAGGAGAACGGCAGGTCGTCCACGACCGCGCTGACCAGCTCCCGCACCATCGCGTTTGCCGACCGCAGCTTCTCGCGCCTGCGGCCCGGTTCGCCGTGGATGCCCACGCCCATCTCGACCGAGTCGTCGGGCAGTTCGAACAGCGGTGAGCCCTTCGCGGGCGGTGTGCAGGCGGTGAGCGCCATGCCCATGGTGCGGGTGACGGAGTTGACCTTCTCCCCCATCCGGTACACCTCGTCGAGGTCCGCGCCCCGCTCGGCGGCCGCACCGACCGCCTTCATCACGAAGAAGTTGCCGGCCACCCCGCGCCGGCCGACGGTGTACGTCGAGTCCTGTACGGCCACGTCGTCGTCGATGAAGAGGGTACGGACGGTCACCCCGTCGGCCTGGGACAGCTCCTCGGCCATCTCGAACGCCATGCGGTCCCCGGTGTAGTTGTTGACCAGCAGCAGAACGCCCTTCGGGGAGGCGACCAGCTTGACCGTCTCGTAGACGAAGTCGGCGGGCGGCGCGGCGAACACGTCGCCCGGACAGGCGGCGTCGAGCATCCCCTTGCCGACGGTCATCACGTGTGCCGGCTCGTGGCCGGATCCCGAGCCCTGCACGATCGAGACCTTGTTCTCCTGCGGAGCATCGGCACGCATGATCAGGTTGTACTCGGGCACGTACTTCAGCGTGCCGGGGTTGGCCAGGGCCAGTCCCTCCAGCATCTCCGCGACGTAGTCCTTCGGGTCGTTGACAAACTTCTTCATGCCGTAACTCCTCCTGGTCCTGCCGGTCCCGGGTGCCGGGCGGCGGTCCGGGCGCCCGGTTCCGGTGCCCGCGGTCAGTCGCGTGCGTCCCACTCGGCGGCGACGCGCTCCGCCATGACCGCGACCGCCACCGCACCCGGGTCCGGCGAGCCGATGCTGCGCTCACCGGTGTAGCTCTGGCGGCCGCGTCGGGCCTGCATGGGTGCCGTCGCGTCGGCCGCGGCACGGGCGGTCGTGGCGGCCAGGGCGGCCAGCTCCGCACCGCCGGCCGCCGGTTCCCCGTCGGCCAGTCGCCGCTCCAGGGCGTCCGTCATCGGTATCAGCGCGTCGAGCAGCGTCTTGTCACCGACGTCGGACTTGCCTCGCGCCTTGATTCCCTCGGCGGCGGCCCGCAGCATGGCCACCGCGTCGGCGGCGTTCAGCTCCGGCCGGTCCTTCACGGCCCCGGCGGCCCGCAGGAAGGCGGTGCCCCAGAGTGGCCCCGAGGTGCCGCCCACCCGCTTGGAGATCACGAGAGCGACCTTCTTCAGGAGTTCGGCCGGCGTCTCCGAGACGAAGGAGTCCCAGTCGGCGAGCACGATCTCGAAGCCGCGGGCGAGCGAGTACCCGAAGTCCCCGTCGCCCGCGACGGCGTCGAGGTCGCTGAAAGCCCTCTCGTTGTCCACCGCGGTCCGGGCCAGGGTCCGGACGACGAACGCGAGGTCGTCTGCGGGCGTCGATGACGATGGCATGACTCTCCTGACTGCCGCGACGTCAGTGCGGTCGGGGACGGGGAGCGGGCTGCCCGGAGGCGGGTGGGGCGTCCACGGGCGGATCCGCCGGGGCGCTGCCCACGTCGCCACCGGTGCCGAGCAGGGCGGCGAGGTCCGCGAGCCCCACCCAGGGCCCCGGGCGGACACCGAGCGGATCACTCAGCACACGGCTGACGACTTCCTCCGGCGGCGGATCGCCCAGCGAGGTGACCACCAAGGAGGCCCCGGTGAAGTCCTCCTGGCCCGTGTAGGCGCTGGTCGTGACCGCGCAGGCGAGCCCGGCGCCGAGCGCGGCCAGCAGCCCGTTACGGCTGTCCTCGATCACGACGACGGTCGCGGGATCCAGGTCGAGCCGCTGCAGGACGCATGCGTAGATGTCCGGGGCGGGCTTCTTCCGCGGGACCACGTCCCCGGCGAAAACACTGAAGTGAGGGACCAGTTCCGGGCCCATGGCGAGTTCGAGCACGCTGCGGACGGACGCCTCCGCCGAGGTGGAGGCGACCGCGAGCGTCCACCCGGCCTCGTGTGCCGCCGCGGCGACCCGCCGCACGCCGGGCCGGGGCGGAATGCTCCCGCCGCCGATGATGGCCGTATAGATCTCGGTCTTGCGCCGGTGCCAGGCCGCGACCTGCTCGTCGAGTGCGGCCGGATCGGAGGGCAGACCGGCGGCGGCGACGAAGTCCGGGGTCAGCAGCGTGCGCATGCGCTCCTTGCCGCCGCCGATCTTCACCTTCTCCGCGTACTCCTCCTCGCTCCACCGCACCGGCAGGCCGAACTCCTCGAACGTCCGGTTGAAGGCGGGCAGATGACCGTCGCGTTCGGTGTCGGCGAGAACGCCGTCGCAGTCGAAGACGAGCGCGGGCACGGCTACCTCGCCTGCCCGGCACTGCCGAAGAGCCTCATCAGCGAACCGGCCAGGTCGATGACGTCCTGGCGGACGTCCCGGAAGAGCGACGGCGGATCCCACTTCTGCCGCTCCTCCGCCGTCCGCAGGAAGGCAAGGTTCGACTTCATGTACGTCTCCTTGAGGGCGGTGGAGATGTTGACCTTCGCGCACCCCCGGGAGATCAGGTCGCGGAACTGCTCGTCGGAGAGCCCGCTGCCGCCGTGCAGTGCGATGGGCACGGGGTAGGCCGCCACGATGTCGGACACGCGCTGCGCGTCGAGCACCGGCGCCTGCTTGTACGACCCGTGCGCGTTGCCGATCGCCGGTGCGAAGACATCGACCCGCGTGGTCCTCAGGAACTCCAGCGCGACCGCCAGGTCCTGCCGCTCGGCGGCGATGTCGCTGCCGACCCCGTCCTCCACGCCGGTGATCGACTCGATCTCGCCCTCGACCGCGGCCCCGAACGCACGAGCCTCCGCGACGACCTCGACGGTCTGCCTCATGTTCTCCTCGACCGGCAGCCTGGAGGCGTCGAAGAGCACCGAGTTCCATCCTTGCCGCAGGCACTCGGTGATGACCTCGCGCTCCGGACAGTGGTCCAGGTGCAGGGTCACGGGCACCTCGATGCCGGCGGTCATCGACGTCCACATGGCATGGAGCACGTCGCTGCCGATGGACCTGACCGTCTTCACCGAGGTCTGCACGATGAGCGGTGAGGCGTTCTCCACCGCGGCCGCCAGCACGGCCTCCAGCGTGAGGTCGTTGAACACGTTGATGGCCGGTACGGCGTAGCGCTCCTCGAAAGGCTTGGCGAGGATCTCGGTCAGCGGTGTCACACCCACGAGGCCTCCACGTCTTCGCCCCCGCTCTCCCATTCCACGTCAGCCCCTCATCCGCCGCCACTTTTGGCCGTCCCGGCCTCGAAGCTCCGGTTCCGGATTCTCGGGCGGGGCAGGGCACAACCCTCGGGGCCCGTCCCCGGTCCAACACCGCGGCGGTGGGCAAGGGCCCTCGCCGTACCCCCGCGACTCCATCCCGACCGGCCATGCCGAGATCCCAGGAGCCACGAAGTGCGCAGTACGCGTTCCACCACGAGAACGTCCAGAGCCCCCCGCGGCCGAGCGAGCCTGCTGTCCGGGCCGGCCGCGGCGACCGTACTACTGACCATCGGCGCCACGATCACCGTGACCGCCACTCCGGCGCCCGCCGCTCCCGCGGCCGTGGAGGCGGCCCATGACGACTTCAACGGCGACGGCTACCCCGATGCCGTGATCTCCGCCCCCGGCGGCACCGTCAGCGCCCAGAAGGGTGCCGGCTACGTCGCCGTGCTGTACGGGTCCGCGAGCGGCCTGTCCACGTCCCGCCGGGCGACGTTCAGCCTGAGCACCCCCGGCATACCGGGGCTCGCCCAGACCGACGACGGTTTCGGACGGACCACCACCTCCGGAGACCTGGACGGCGACGGCTACGCCGATCTCGTCGTCGGCATGCCCGGCAGGGACATCGGGACCACCACCGACGCCGGGGCGGCGGTCGTGCTGTGGGGCTCCGCGAACGGGCTGCAGGCCACCGGCGCCCTTCTGCTGCAGGACAGCGCACCGTCGGTGCGCGGACACTTCGGACTGGGCCTGGCCACCGGCCGCTTCCACGGCTCCGGCACCGAACTCGCCCTCCTGACCGGGAAGGCCCTGCAGACCTACGACTTCGAGGCCGGCGCCGGCGGCACACACACCTTCCAGGCCACTCCCATGGACTGGAAGTGGGCGGAGGACTTCACCCCCACCGGCCTCACCTCCGGTGACTACGACCAGAGCGGCTCCGACGACGTGGTCCTGCTCGGCACCTTCACCGACTACGAATCGGTGAATCCCGTGGCGACGTTCGGCGCGGCCAGCTACCTTCGCGGCGGCCCCGACGGGCTGACGTACGGCCGCGGGCTGCGCGGCGGCCCGGTGGGCGCCTCCGGCGACATCAACAACGACGGCTACCCCGACGTGGTCTTCGGTTCCCCGACCGACAGTGACGACCTCAACGAGGTCCTGGTCGACGGCGGCACCGTCGACGTCTTCCTCGGCGGGCCCGGCGGCCTGAGTGGTCCGGACGCCGACCAGCACTTCGACCAGACGACCATCGGCGCCTCCGGAGACGACAAGA
Source organism: Streptomyces sp. NPDC026538 (assembly GCF_055567535.1). Classification (NCBI taxonomy): domain Bacteria; kingdom Bacillati; phylum Actinomycetota; class Actinomycetes; order Kitasatosporales; family Streptomycetaceae; genus Streptomyces; species Streptomyces sp. NPDC026538. The sequence goes on along the minus strand of NZ_JBVHQG010000012.1, from coordinate 60,880 downwards.
TCGGTGACCGCTTCGGTGGTGCCGTCACCGTGGCGGACGTGAACGGCGACGGCTACGCCGACGCCGCGATCGGCGCACCGGGCAACGACATCAACAGCCTCACCGACCCGGGCACGGCGTGGGTGGTGCGCGGTACCTCCAACGGACTCACCCCGCGCGGCCTCGTCAGCTACAGCCAGAGCACGCCGTCCGTTCCCGGGGACAACGAGAACGGCGACTGGTTCGGCGGCGCCCTCCGGCTCATCGACGCCAACAAGGACGGCAAGGCCGAGCTGATCGCCTCCGCGCCCGGCGAGGACACCAACGACGGCGCCGCCTGGGTCTTCCCCGGCACGAACAACGGCCCCGCCGGCAGCGGATCCTGGTCCTTCAACGGCGGCGCCCTGAGCGCCCCGGTGCCCGACGCCCGTTTCGGGGACACCCTGGCCCCGTAGCGGTGGCCGAGGCTCGATCCACCACCGCGCTCGGGCCGACACCCTGGTGAAGAGGCGGCCTCCCGCGTCGCGTTTCCGGGAGGCCGCCTTGTCCATATCGCCACGGGAGGTCTTCGCGAGCCGTGTCCGGGAGCCGTCGAACGCCCCGACAGGGAGTCAGCCCGAGGGGGTGTTGTAGTTGACGATTCCGTCCATCATGAGGCGACCGCACCGGTCAGAGGGCTGGCCGTGCCCTTCGTCACGACGTCGGGCAGTCTGTGCGCCTCGCCCTCGGTAACCGCCACCATCCCCCAGAACGCGTTGAAGCCCGCGGGAAGAGGCCTCGGCCGGGGCGAGGCGGATCTGGCCGGGGCTTCGACATGTGCCGAACATCGCCCCGTTCCGGAAGCGTTGATCGCGCCGCGGCCGACACAGTGGACGGCTGCTAGCGTTCCGGCGCATGGAAGACGGCGTGTACGTGGGCAATGCGGGCAAGGACGCGACGGTGGACCGGGGATGGCTGCTCGGGCACTTCAAGGAGCACGGCGATCCTCGCCACAGCCACGCCGTCGAGGTCAAATGGGGTGTCCACCCACGTGGTGAGCGACGAGTTCAGTGGGTGAAGGGCGAGGTGCGGACAGCTCTCCTGGTTCTCATCAGCGGCCGCTTCCGCGTGGAGTTCCCCGGTCGTAGCGTGCTGCTGGAAGAGCAGGGCGACTACGTCGTCTGGGGCCAGGGAGTGGATCACTCCTGGGCCGCCGAGGACGACTCCGTGGTGCTGACCCTGCGCTGGCCTTCTGTGTCCGGATACGCCGCACCATAGGAGGCCCGCGAACCTCACGTGCGTCAGAACGGACAGCGAAAAGCCTCCCTTTTGCCCAAACATCTGTGAAACCGGTGGCCGGCGCCCGTTCGGGCATGGAGAGTGACATGGGGTCCCGCACCGCCGACAAAGTGTGGCGCGGGTCACCGTTCACTGCCTAATCGGTATCCATTTATTATTGGCGGAAATGAGTCACCGCAGGGGTGGCCGGAAAAGGCGGACGCTTCCTCAACCGCTCCTCCGCACGCATCTACGCAGTTGTGCGGAGTTCTGGCAAAGGAAAGGCGCTGCCCAGAAGCACGCGCGAAGCGCCGCAACCCGTGAGGATAACGACCCGAAGCCCGGCGTGGGGCGCCGCACTTTTCATACATCGGCTCCGCAAGGGAATTGGCCGCGCCGAATCGCTCGAAAACGGCCATGCCGGGCATACCCGCACGCGATGTGCGTGAACCATTGATCCTTCGGGGGTGCGGAATCCGATTTCCGTGCGTTCTCTTCCCGTGAAGGGTAATCCGTGTCTTCCCCACGAACCGCAGTCACCCGTCACCCGGACAAAGGAACATCTTCCGCCCCCCTGTCGCCGGCGCGGGAGCAACTGTGGGTCATGGCGCGCATGGACGGAGACGCCGGCGCCGCCTACAACGAGCCGATGCCCTTCGACATCCGGGGGCCGCTGGACCGGGACCTGCTCATATAGGCGCTGCACCGGTTGGCGGCCCGGCGCGAGTACGAGATGCTCTCGCCGGCCGTGCGCTCCCTGCTGGACCCGCTCACCGCCCTGCACGACGGCGCCCGGGCCCTGGCCGGTTACACCCCGCCCGCACCACGCTCTGTTCCGAACGGGCCCGGCCGACGGCGTGCCGGTGAGCGCGCGATCGCGGAGCCGACGGCGCCGACCCGGTCGAGGTCGCCCTCGGTCTCTGCTCACGCGAGCAGAGCTGTGAAGATCGGTTCACATGTGCCGTCGCCCGCCCGCCCCGCAACCGCCACCCCGTGCCTACCGACGGAAATCCGCCGAACAGGCGTTGATCGCGGCCGAGTTGGCAGTTCCGGCACGCCCGGGGGTTTCGCCGGTGCCGGCAGCTCGGCGAACTCGTGTCGTCCGAGGTCACACGGCATGTCCTCGGTCGCCGAGGCCTCCACGGGTGCCCGCCCGTTTGTTGACCCGGCTTCAAATCGTGAGCACAAATTCCACACGGCCCCCTCTTCAGACGGGCATTGATGGTCTAGATTGACCGTGCTTCGCATGCTGGGACACGAGGCGACAAATGATGATCTATGGGTCGGTCGATACAGACGGCCAGTGGCAGCGTGTCCGGCGCCAGACGTGGGGGTGATCAACTCCTGGGGCCCGAAAGGGGCTTCGGGTGCGGGGAGCACCCGAGGTCTCGACCGGCTCCCGCGCACCTCGGGAGCCTGGCACGGCATGCAAGTCCGCCGCGACAAGGGCGGGTTGTTCGAGTAGCGCTGAAGTAGCCGGGATGTCATACGCGGGGGGCGGGGGCCACCCGTGGAAGGAACGGCGCGGCGCGGGGAGCCGGGGGGCTTTCCGGGGGCGGAAGCATACGGGGGGAGGGGGCCTCCCGACGGTGGGAACCGTGTCAGGGCACCATGTCGAACCACTGGGGACCGGGGGGTTTCTGTGCGACAGGGGGGACTAGTCGGCCCTTTTCCGTCGGCGCGCGGGCGTCTGGCGGACGGGTCAATCAGCAGGCCGGCGATCGAGTGGGAGCAGCGGTACCGCCGTACCGTGATCATCAGCGATACCGTGGCCACCGCCTTCGTGGTGGCGGGGATCGGCGAATTCTTCGGGGCCCGGGACGCGGCCAACTGGCACGAGAAGTGGGGGATCCTCGCATTCGGCACCGAGCTGCTGGTGCTGTCGGCGCTTGCGGTGGGCCGGTCGTGGGCTCCGGCCGTGCTCGGCCAGGGAGCCGAGGAATTCCGCCGGCTCGGACGCTCACTGTTCGCGGCGACCGTCGTACTGGCGCTCGGCGGGATAGCCCTCACCTCGCGCAACATCAAGCTCTGGATCTTCGTCGCGATCCCCGCGATCGCGCTCGTCACCATGACCGCGCGGTATCTGCTCCGCCTCTGTCTGCACAAGCGGCGGAAGGAAGGGCGGTGCCTGAGACCGGTGCTCGCGGCCGGAAGCCCGGCCACCGTGTGCGACCTGATCAGCCGAACCCGCAAGTACCCGCACATCGGCTGGCGGGTGGAGGCGGTGTGCACGACGGACGGTCGCGGGCTGGACGGTGACGAACTGGACGGAGTGCCGGTCGTCGGCCGGCTGTCGGACGCCGCCAAGCACGTCCGCCACGACGGCTACCGTGTCGTCGCGGTCACACCGGACCCGCACTGGACACCGGAACGCTTGCAGCGGCTGGCCTGGAACCTCGAAGGCAGCGATGCCGAGATGGTCGTGGCCCCGGTGCTGATGGAGGTGGCCGGTCCGCGGCTGCACGTCGACGCGGTGCTCGGGATCCCGCTGCTGCGGGTCAGCCTGCCGACCTTCACCGGGGGCCGCCGGGCGATCAAGGAGGTCGTCGACCGGGTGGGCGCGGCGGTCCTGCTGATGCTGTTCGCGCCGCTGATGGTGGTCGCCGCACTGCTCGTGCTGCTGGACAGCCGCGGCGGGGCCTTCTACCGCCAGCGCAGGGTCGGCAAGAACGGCCGGGAGTTCACGATTCTCAAGTTCCGCACCATGGCCGTCGGGGCCCACCGGGCACGTGCCGAGCTCGCCGACCGCAACGAGGGCGCGGGCCTGCTGTTCAAGCTCCGCCGGGATCCGCGGGTGACCCGGGTGGGAGCAGTGCTGCGCCGGTACTCGGTCGACGAACTCCCGCAGCTTTTCAACGTGCTCACCGGAGCGATGTCGCTCGTCGGGCCGCGGCCTCCGTTGCCGGAGGAGTGCGCCGAGTACGGCCCGGACATCCGGCGGCGGCTGCTGGTCAAGCCCGGGCTCACCGGCCTGTGGCAGATCAGCGGACGCAGCGACCTGCCGTGGGAGGAGGCGGTCCGCCTCGACCTGCGGTACGTGGAGGACTGGTCGCTCGCCCTCGACACAGTGATCTTGTGGAAGACGATGCGTGCGGTGCTCCATGGGCAGGGGGCCTACTGATGCGCGGGGGGCTGCGGCTCAAGGGTTCCGCCGACGAGCGGACCGCAGGCCACAAGGGCCTGCCTGGGGGGAGAAACGGGTCATGAGAGTCAGCGTTTTCGGGCTCGGCTACGTGGGCTGCGTGTCAGCCGCGTGCCTGGCCGGCATGGGTCACGAGGTCATCGGGGTGGATGTGAACCAGGTGAAGGTCGACCTGGTCAACGACGGCAAGGCCCCGGTGGTGGAGGAACGTATCGGCGAGCTCATCGCCGAGGTCGTGCGGACCGGAACGTTGCGCGCCACCTGCGACGTCCGCGAGGCGATCATGGACAGCGAGGTGTCACTGGTCTGCGTGGGTACGCCCTCGGAGCCCAACGGCAGCCTGTGCACCACGTACCTGGAACGGGTCGCCGAGCAGATCGGCGCGGCGCTGGCCGAGCGGGGCGGGCGGCACACCGTCGTGTTCCGCAGCACCATGCTCCCGGGCACCTGCCTGAACCTGCTGGTACCGATCCTGGAGAAGAACACCGGCGGCACGGCCGGGGTGGACTTCGGGGTCGCGGTCAACCCGGAGTTCCTGCGCGAGGGCACGAGCGTGCGGGACTTCTTCGACCCGCCCAAGACCGTCATCGGCGAGCTCGACCCGGCAAGCGGCGACACCGTGCTGACGCTGTACGACGGCTTGCCCGGCGAGGTGTTCCGGGTACCGGTCCCGACGGCCGAGGCGATCAAGTACGCGGACAACGCCTTCCACGGCCTCAAGATCGGCTTCGCGAACGAGCTGGGCGCGGTGTGCCAGGCGCTCGGGGTGGACTCGCACCAGGTGATGGACGTGTTCCTGGCCGACCGCAAACTGAACATCAGCCCCGCCTACCTGCGGCCCGGCTTCGCCTTCGGCGGCTCCTGCCTGCCCAAGGACCTGCGCAGCCTGGTCCACGCGGCACAGCGGGCCGACGTCTCGGTCCCCATCCTCGCCCATGTGCTGACCTCCAACTCCGACCATCTGCAGCGCGCGGTGGACCTGGTCGAGCGCACCGGCAGGCGCCGGGTGGGCCTGTTCGGGCTGTCCTTCAAACCCGGTACCGACGACCTCCGCGAAAGCCCGCTCGTCGAGCTGGCCGAGCGGCTCTTCGGCAAGGGTTACGACATCAAGATCTACGACGCCAACGTGAGCCTCTCCCGGCTGCTCGGCGCGAACCGCGAGTACATCGAGAGCCGGCTGCCGCACCTCGCGCAGCTGCTCGCGGACTCCGTCGACGAGGTGCTCGAACACGCCGAGGTGTGCCTGGTCGGGACCAGGGACCCGGCCGTGCTGTCGGCGCTGCCCCATGGCGAAGGACCGGTGATCGTCGACCTCATCCGCCTTCCCGACGCCGAGACGCGCCGGACCGAACCGGGGTACATGGGCCTTGCTTGGTAACGCAGTCAGCGGCGACGGTTCCGGCCGGCGCGCGCTGATCCTGGTGGAGAACCTGTCGGTGCCCTTCGACCGGCGGGTGTGGCAGGAGTGCACGACGCTGCGCGACGCGGGCTGGGCGGTGCACGTCATCTGTCCGCAGGGGAGCAAACGGGACACGGAGCCGGAGGTGGAGATCGACGGGGTGCGGATCCACCGCTACCCGTTGCGCGCGGCCACCGGAGGGCCGGCCGGCTACCTGAAGGAGTACGGATCGGCGCTGTGGCACACGGCCCGGCTGGCCCGCAAGGTCGGCCCGGTCGACGTGGTCCACGCCTGCAACCCGCCCGACCTGTTGTTCCTGCCGGCCCTGTGGCTGAAGCGGCGCGGCGCACGGTTCGTCTTCGACCAGCACGACCTGGTACCCGAGCTGTACCTGTCCCGGTTCGACCGCGGCAAGGACCTGCTCTACCGCGCCGTGTGCGCGCTGGAACGGCGGACCTACCGGGCCGCCGACGTGGTCCTCGCCACGAACGAGAGCTACCGGGACGTCGCGGTGCGCCGTGGCGGCCGGCGGCCGGAGGACGTCTTCGTGGTGCGCAGCGCGCCCGCGATCGAACGCTTCCAACCGGTGCCGCCGGAGCCGGAGTTGAAGAACGGCAAGCCTCATCTGCTGTGCTATCTCGGCGTCATGGGCCCTCAGGACGGCGTCGACTACGCCTTGCGGGCCCTTGCCGAGCTCCGCGACGGGATCGGCCGGACCGACTGGCACGCGGTGTTCGTCGGCTCCGGCGACGCCTTCGACGCGATGGTGGAGCTGTCCCGGCGGCTCGGGCTCGGTGACCAGGTCCAGTTCACCGGGCGCATCCCGGACGAGGAACTGGTGCGCTACCTGTCCACCGCGGACGTCTGCCTTTCCCCCGACCCGCGCAATCCGCTGAACGACGTGTCGACGATGAACAAGGTCCTCGAGTACATGGCGATGGGCCGGCCGATCGTCTCGTTCGACCTGAAGGAGGCGCGCGTCTCCGCCGGAGAGGCCGCCGTCTACGCGCCTGCCAACGACGAGGCCGAGTTCGCCGCGCTCATCGCGCTGCTCCTGGACGATCCGGAGAAGCGGGCCCGGATGGGCAAGATCGGCCAGGAGCGGGTCAGCGGACCGCTCTCCTGGCAGAACTCGCAAGCGTCGCTGCTCGCCGCCTACGCCGCCGCCTGCCGTGACCACACCCCGGTGTCGGCGGCCGATCCGGTTCGAACAGGGAAGAGGCAGCGCAGTTGAGCGAGGAATCGATACGTCTGGTCACCATCGGGCGGATATTCCGTCGGCGCTGGCGGCTTCTGGCCGTCTTCGCCGTCGTGGGCGCGCTCGTCGGCTACGGCGCCTCGGTGGTGTTTCCGCCGCGGTACACGACGTCGGCGTCGGTCCTGCTGCCCGGGCAGTGGGAAGAGCGCGAGCTGCTGACCCAGGTCGACGTCGCGACCAGTTCGACGGTGGTCGACCGTGCGGCCGCCTCGCTCGGCTGGAGCGGCGTCAGCGGCGCCGAACTGCGGGACCGCGTGACCGCCACGGCCGCCGACGGGAACATCATCAAGATCTCGGGTACCGCCGAGACCCCGAAGCGCGCGCAGCAGCTCTCCGACCAACTGGCCCAGCAGTTCGTCAAGTTCGCCGCGCGGATCGTGGGCGGCGGCACCGACTCCGCGGCTGCCACGGAGTCCGAGGCGCTGCGCAAGCAGGTCGAGGAGACCAACCGCCGCATCACCGACCTGGCCGACGCGGCCGATCCGGGACAGACCGTGGAGGGCGTACAGGCCCGGACGGAGCTGGAGAAGCTGAGCACCTCGCTGGAGGAGGCCATCACGAAGCTGGACGAGGCCGACCCGGCGACCAACAAGGCCGGCATGGTCGTCATGGGGCCGGCGGCCCGGCCGACCGGCGAGGCCCCGCCGACCAGGATCCAGCTCATCGTCGCAGGAGCGCTGCTGTTCTTCCTGCTCGCGGTCATCGGCCACCTCGCCGCCGCACGGATGAATCGCCGACTGCGCACCGAAACGGAGATCGCCGCGGCGCTGGGCTCGACACTGCTGGGCACCGTCGACGTGCCCGGTGAACGGCGCGGCGCGCACCGGCCGGACGGCGGTGGCCGACCGGGCTGGATCCGCCGACTCCTCGGCGTCGGCACCCCGTGGGACGTGCCGACCCCGCAGCGGTCCGACGACGAGGCCGGCCGACGGATCCGCTACCGGCGGGTGTGCGCTCGCCTCCGGGACCAACTGCCCTCTCCCCGGCGGCTGCTGGTGGTCGTACCGGACGGCGACGAGATCGCCCGCCGGGCCGCCGGACAGCTCGTCGCCGAGGCCAAGGGCGATCCGCAGCTGCGGGTGGTGGAGGTTTCGGCGGACCGGCCGATCGTCCCGGACCGCGACACCGAGTCCGGAGCCCTCGTCGTCCTCAGCCCGGGCAGCTGGACCGCGGAGGAGCTCGCCGGGATCGCCGAGGCATGTGCGGACGGCAGGCACGAGGTCCTCGGCATCGTCGTCGCCGACCCGGTCCGCGCCCGTGAGACACGGTCTGCCGGCCCACCTCCGGACGACGCCACACTCGCGCTCGCGGTCCGCGGCCATGCAACGGGAGGTTCAGCGTGACGACGAGCACGACTGCGGAGTCGTCGGCCGCCACTCCGCTTCTCGACCTGCAGGCGCTGGTGGTGGCGGTGCGCAGGCGCCGCCGCCTCTGGTACGCCATGGCGTTGCTCGGCCTGCTGGCCGGCGCCGCGCTGGCGGTCCTGATGCCGCCGTCGCCGACCGCGGTGACCGAAGTGCTGGTCGCGCACGCGGAGGACCAGCCGAACGACACCGGAACCCTGATCCGCACCGACGTCCAGCTGCTGCAGACCACGCAGATCGCCGGCAAGGCCCTGCAGTCCCTCCAGTCTCCGGAGAGACCCGAGGACTTCATGCGGGACTACCGAGGCACCGGCCTGACCAACAACCTGCTGCAGATCACCGTGACAGGCGACAGCGACGCCCAGGCGGTGGCCCGCGCCAAGGCGCTGGCCGACGCGTTCGTCGCGGACCACGTGCAGCGGATGCGGAAGACCGCGCAGGCCGAAGCCCAGGCCCTGCTCGACCAGCGTGACCGTATGCGGGACGAACTCGCCCAGGTCAACAAGGAGATCGGAGGCCAATCGGCGGACAGCGACCCGAAAGCGTCGGCGAGCCTCGAGTCGCTCTTCGCCCGCCGCGCCGAACTCAACTCGCGCATCGCCGACTTCGACGAGCGCGCCGCGGACGCGCGGACCGGCACACCCCAGGTCGTCGCCGGCACGCAGATCGTGGACAACCCGCGCGCGCTGCGGCACTCCCTGCCCAAGGCCCTGGCCACCGACGCCGCGATCGGGCTCGTCCTCGGGCTCGTCCTCGGGCTCGCGCTGGCCGCGGTCGGCACGGTGGTGGCGGACCGCCCGGTGCTGCGCCGGGACATCGCGGCGAACCTCGGCGCCTCGGTCATCGCGGAGCTGCCCCGCCGGAAGGGAAGGCCGTGGCAGCGCCGCCGCACCCGGTTGACCCGCGAGCGGCTCACCGCGACCCTGGCCCGCACCACGCGCGGCTCCACGGAACCGGTGTCGCTGCTGGAACTGGGCTGCGCGCGCAGCACGAGCGTGCTCGCCCTGGACCTCGCAAGGACCGTGGCGGCGGAGGGACCGGTGACCGTCATCGACGGCCTGCCCCGCCCGCAGCTCGCGGGCCGACGCCAGAAGCCGGGAGACCCGACCGTGGTCGGCGGCGAGCGTGCCGCGACCCTGTCACCTCAGGAGCGCCGGATCGGCGTCGGCTCGGTGGCACCCGGCACGGCCTGGACCGACCTCCGGTACCTAGGCACCCGGACCGTGCTCGTGGTGCGTGCCGGACACGGCAGCGCCGCCTGGCTGCACACCGTGGCGCGACAGCTCGCGGACCAGCGCATTCCGGTGATCGGTGTGGTTCTGATCGACCCCGATCCGCGCGACCGGACCGACGGCACCCTGTGGGACGGGCTGGGGACCGCGCTGCGCGGCCGGAGCGAGCCGCCGGCCCGGCAGGCGGGGGCGGCGGCCCAGCGGCGGACGGAGCGGCAGCCGGTGTGGGCCGCCCGCGGCCCGGACAACGACCAGGAGGTGCGGTAGGACATGTGTGGCATCGCAGGCACCTACCGATGGCCGGACGGAAAGGTCGTGACCGACCGGCTCACCGACACCCTCGCCCACCGCGGTCCGGACGGGGCGGGCAGGTACAGCCACCCCGTACGTGACGGCGAAGTGCACCTCGGGCACCGCCGGCTGGCCATCATCGACCTGTCCGACACCGGCGCCCAGCCGATGGTCTCGGACGGCCTCGTCCTGACGTACAACGGCGAGCTGTACAACGCCCCCGAGCTGCGTGCCGAACTGGCGGCCACCGGGGTGCGCTTCCGCGGTACCTCCGACACCGAGGTACTCCTGGAGGCCTGGCGGCGCTGGGGCACGGACTGTCTGCCCCGGCTGCGCGGCATGTTCGCGTTCGGCGTCTTCGACGAGCGCACCGGTGACCTGGTGCTCGCCCGCGACCAGCTCGGCATCAAGCCGCTCTTCCTGCTCCGGCGCGGCGGGGGCCTGGTGTTCGCCTCCGAGCTCAAGGCACTCGCCGTCGCGACCGGTCGGTCGCTGGAGGTGGACCACGCGGCGCTGGTGGCCTCGCTGCTGTACTACTGGGTGCCGGACTCACGGTGCGCGTTCCGCGAAGCGGAGAAGCTGCCGCCGGGGAGCTGGCTGAGGTGCCGGCCCGACGGCCGGGTGGAGCGCGGCCGGTTCTGGAACCTGAAGGACGTCGCCGCCGAGGGCCGGGAGCGGGTCCTGGCCGGCGAGCAGCCGGACCTGGCGGCCATCGTCGAGGAGTCGACCCGGCGTCACCTGCTCTCCGACGTACCCGTGGCGACCTTCCTCTCCGGCGGCCTCGACTCCAGCTACCTGACCGCCCTGGCCGCCCGCCACCAGCCGGGGATCTCCGCCTACACGATCGGGTTCCGCGCCGAGGACGCCAGGTTCGAGGCGATGCCGGACGACCTGCGCTACGCCCGGCAGGTGGCCGAGCGGTTCGGCGTCGACCTGCACGAGATCGAGATCGCGCCGGACGTGCTCGACCTGCTGCCGCGGATGACGTACCACCTGGACGAGCCGATCGGTGACCCTGCCGCGATCAACACGTACCTGATCTGCTCGGCCGCGAGAGAGGCCGGGGTGAAGGTGATGCTCTCGGGGATGGGCGCGGACGAACTGTTCGCCGGTTACCGCAAGCACCTCGCCAACCTGATCGCGCTGCGCTACCAGCGCGTCCCGCGGCCCCTGCGGCGTGGGGTGTCCGCGGCCGTGGACCGGCTGCCGGTCGCCACGGCCCGCCGGGGGTACCGGTCGGTGCGGTTCGCGAAGCGGTTCCTCTCCTTCGCCGATCTGCCCGAGGAGACCGCCTTCCGGCGCAGTTACACCATGTACGACCAGGACGAGTTGCTCGCCCTTCTCGACCCGGACCTGGCCGGGACGGTCCAGGACGTGCTGACCGAGCACGCGGACGTCTACCAGGACAACGACCTCGACGACTTCGTCAACCGCATGTGCCTCACCGACGCCCGGATGTTCCTGCCGGGCCTGAACCTCACTTACACGGACCGCTCCAGCATGGCCGCCTCGACCGAGGTACGCGTGCCGTACGTGGACGTCGAGGTGGTCAGGGCGGCGTTCGCCGTGCCCGGCGATCGCAAGATCGTCGGACGGCAGGGCAAGGCCGTCCTCAAGGAGGCGGCCACCTCGATCCTGCCCCGGGAGATCGTGTACCGGCCCAAGGGCCTGTTCAGCGCCCCGCTGCGGGCCTGGATGAGCCGGGATCTGGCACCGCTGGTGCGCGAGGTGGTCGACGACGGTGTGCTCGTCAGTTCCGGGTTCCTGCGCCGGGACGCGCTGGCGCGCATGGTCGCCGAGGACGCCGCCGGGCAGCGGGACTTCTCCAAACATCTGTGGCACGTACTGACCCTCGAGTACTGGTATCGCGACGCGACCTCTGGCTCCGCCCAGAGCACTCGGTCGACGGCTTAGGAATCAGGAGTTCCGGTGAAGCAGGTTGTACAGAACTACAAGAGCGGCGAGCTGGCGGTGCTCGACGTTCCGGTACCGGGGTGCAAGCCGGGCGGAGTGCTGGTCCGCAGCGCCTACTCGCTGATCTCCACCGGGACCGAGCTCATGAAGGTGTCCGAGGCCGGCATGTCGATGCTGGGCAAGGCCCGCTCCCGGCCGGACCAGGTGGCCAAGGTCATGCAGAGCGTGGCCACCAACGGGGTGCCCGCCACCTACCGCAAGGTGATGGGCAAGCTGGACTCCTACACGCCGCTGGGCTACTCGCTGTGCGGGGTCGTCGAGCAGGTCGGCGCCGGCATCGACGACGTGAAGGTCGGCGACCTCGTGGCCTGCGCCGGCAACGAGCACGCGCTGCACGCCGAGTTGAACTGGGTGCCGAAGAACCTCTACACCCCGGTGCCGGACGGTCTCGCGCCGCGCCACGCCGCCTTCGGCACCGTCGGGTCGATCGCGATGCAGGGCGTCCGCCAGGGCGAGCCGCAGCTCGGCGAGGTGGCCCTGGTCATCGGCCTCGGCCTGATCGGGCAGCTGGTGGTCCAGCTCCTCGGCGCCTCCGGGGTCCGCGTCGTCGGCGTCGACCCGGACCCGACGCGCTGCGAACTCGCGGAGCGCCTGGGCGCCGCGGCCTGCGGCGACCCCGCGTCCGCGGCCGTGGAAGCCGCCGTCGCCGAACTCACCGACGGGCACGGCGTGGACCAGGTGTACCTGGCCGCCGGCGGCGGCAGCAACCAGCCCGTCGAGCTGGCCGCCCGGCTCTGCCGGGACCGCGGCCGGGTCGTCGACATCGGCAAGTGCCGCCTGGACCTGCCGTGGAACGCGTACTACGAGAAGGAACTCGACGTCCGGTTCTCCCGCAGTTACGGCCCCGGGCGTTACGACCCGGAGTACGAGCTGGAAGGACGCGACTACCCGATCGGCTACGTGCGCTGGACCGAACGCCGCAACCTCGCGTGTTTCCTCGACCTCGTCGCCCGCGGCAGCGTCGACGTGGAGCCCCTGGTCTCCCACGTCGCCGACTTCGACGACGCGGTCGACACGTACCGGCGGCTGAAGGACGGCGAACTGAAGGCCGTGGCCGTGCTGTTCCGGTACCCCGAACCGGCGGCGGAAGGGGAGGCGGCGGCCCCGTCGGTGGCCGTGCCCGCGGTCACCCGCAGCGGGGGACCGTCCGCCCCGGCCCGGGCCGCCAAGTCACCGGTACGCCTCGCATTCCTCGGCGCCGGAAACTACGCGACGTCGATGCTGCTGCCACATCTGGCGCAGCGCGACGGCGTCGAGCTGTCGACCGTCGTCACCACGACGGCGCTCTCCGCGGCCAACGCGCAGCGGAAGTTCGGCTTCGCCGACGCGACCACCGACCTCGACGCCGTGCTCGGCGACAAGTCCGTTGACGCGGTGTTCGTGGTCACCCGGCACAGCTCGCACGCCGAACTGACCCGCAAGGCACTGCTGGCCGGCAAGACGGTGTTCGTGGAGAAGCCCCTGGCCCTCACCGAGGACGAACTGGCCGGGGTGCTCGCGGCGGTGGAGGAGTCGGGCAACGACCGGCTCCAGGTGGGCTTCAACCGGCGGTTCGCGCCGCTGCTGCAGGAGGCCAGAGAACGGTTCGGCGTCCGGACCGGGCCGGCGAGTCTGCGCTACCTGGTCAACGCCGGCCGGCTGCAGCACGGCAGCTGGTACCTCCAACAGGGCACCGAGGGCTCGCGGTTCGCCGGCGAGGGCGGCCACTTCATCGACACGGCGAGCTGGCTGCTCGAGGCCGACCCGGTCTCGGTCTACGCGGTGGCCACGTCCGGCAACGACGACCTTCAGGTCGTGCTGCGCTACCCCGACGGCTCCACGGCCACCATCAGCTACGTCACCACCGGCGCGCCCGGCTTCCCCAAGGAGACCCTGGACCTGGTCGCGGACGGCAAGGTGCTGCGGCTCGACGACTTCGTCCGTGCCTCGGTCCACGGCCCCAAACGGTGGGTCAGTTCACGGCTGCCCAAGGCCCGGGACAAGGGCCAGAACGCCGAGCTGGCCGCGTTCATCAAGGCCGTGCGGACCGGCGGCCCGATGCCGGTGCCGCTCGAGTCGCTGGTCGCGACCACGGCGGCCACCCTCGCCGTGCGGACCGGCCTGGCCGGCGGTGCGCCGGTGACGTTGGCGAGGGCACGATGACCATGAGCGCGGGCTGGTACCTGCGGCGGCTGTCCCGGATGGGGCCGCGCGAGGTCGCGGGCCGGGCGGGCGACACGCTGCGCAGACGGCGGTGGCGGTCCGCCCCACCGGACTGCCCGAGCGTGACCGGCGCCCGGTTCACCGCGGTACTGCCCGCCGGGATGATCGCCGCGGTGCCACCGGACGCCGCGAAACGTCTCGTCGCCGAGGCGGACCGGCTGATGTACGGTCACGTCGAGTATTTCGGGGTGGTCCGCGACGACCTCACCGACCCGGACTGGTGGTGCGACCCGAAGACCGGGCGCCGGGCTCCGTGGGGCTACGCCTTCGACGTGCCGTACCGCAACGAGGACGCGGTCGGGGACATCAAGCAGATCTGGGAGCTGTCCCGGCACCAGTACCTCACCGTGCTCGCCGCCGCCTACGCGGTCACCGGGAACGAGCGGTACGCCGAGCGCGTGGCCGAGCATCTGCGGTCGTGGTGGACGGCCAACCCCCCGCTGCGGGGCGTGCACTGGATCAGCGGCATCGAGCTGGGCATCCGGCTGCTGTCCTGGGTGTGGATCCGCCGGCTGCTCGACGACTGGCCGGGTGCGGCCGGACTGTTCGAGGACAACCCGGTGGCGCTGAACCAGATCTGGCACCACCAGCGCTGGCTGGCCGCCTTCCCCAGCCGGGGGTCCTCGGCGAACAACCACGTCATCGCCGAGGCCGCCGGGCAGCTCGCGGCGGCCTGCGCGTTCGGCTGGTTCCCCTCCTCGGGGCGCTGGCGAGCCGACGCGCTGCGGTCGCTGGAGCGGCACCTGCGCGGCAACACCTTCGCCTCCGGTCTCAACCGCGAGCTGGCCACCGAGTACCACGGACTCGTGCTGGAACTCGGCCTGGCCGCGGTGGCCGAGGCGGATGCCGCAGGCGTGTCCGTCCCCCCGTCCGTCCGGCTGGTGCTGCTGCGGATGACCGACGCCCTCGCGGCCGTCGTGGACAGCCGGCTCCGGCCGCCGCGCCAGGGGGACGCGGACGACGGGCACGGTCTGGTCGTGGACGGCTCGGGCACCGACCGCTGGGCGTCGCTGCTTGCCACCGGCGACGCCGTGTTCGGCCGGCTCGCCTGGTGGCCGGCGGTGACCGGCACCGATGTGCGCACCCCGCTGCTGGCCGCGCTCATCCGGCCGTACCCGAAGGACGGAACCGCACCGGCCGCGTCCCGCCCCACTCGCCGGCCGGCCCACTTCGCCGACGCGGGGCTCACCATCCTGCGCGGACCCGGAGAGATCTGGTGCCGCTGCGACGGCGGTCCGCACGGCTTCCTGTCCATCGCCGCGCATGCCCACGCGGACGCGCTGTCGGTGGAGGTCCGGCACGACGGGGTCGACGTGCTCGCCGACCCGGGAACGTTCTGCTACCACGGGCAGCCCGCGTGGCGGCAGTACTTCCGGTCGACCCTCGGCCACAACACGCTGCAGTTGGACGGCGTTGACCAGTCCGTCTCCGGCGGCCCGTTCCTGTGGACCCGGCACGCCCGCACCCGCGTCCTGGCCGCGGACACCTCCGGCGAGGACGTGGCTCGCTGGTGTGCCGAGCACGACGGGTACCAGGGCGCCGTGCATCGCCGTCGGGTGGAGCTGACGGCCGCGAGCCAGGAGCTGAAGGTGGTCGACGAGGTGCGCGGTCCGTACCGGGCCGTGCAGTTGGCGTTCCACCTCGGCCCGGCGATCGCCGCGGACCTGGTGGGGAACCGGGCGGTGCTCACCTGGATCCGGGACGGCGAGGGGCGTTCCGCGGTGCTCGACCTGCCCGGTCAGCTGTCCTGGCGGGCGCATCGCGGCGAGACCGACCCGCCGCTCGGCTGGTACTCCGCGGGATTCGGGCGCAAGGAACCCACCACGACGCTGGTCGGCACCGGCACCGGCACCGCCGACGGCGCGGACGGGTTCACCACCGTGCTCAGGTTCCGCGGCTAGGGGGACGCGTGGGGATCAAGAGGCGGCACTGGGCGTGGGCGGCGGCACCGCTGGCGCTGGCCCTGCTGACGGCGACCGGCTGCGAGAGCACGTCGGGCGCCCCGGCAGCGCGGCCGACCGCCGCGCCGTCCACGTCCACGTCCGCGGCCCGAGCCGTGGCCCGGGTGTGCGCCAACCCCGCGGCCGGGCCGGCGAAGGCACCGGCGGGCGCGGTGACGGTCGACCCCGCGGTGGTCGGTGACCTGGCGTCGAAGACCAAGAGCAGCCCCGCGAACACCACGTTCTGGCTTCGACCGGGCAAGCACCGGCTCGACCCGGACCGCTACGCCCAGGTCATCCCCAAGAAGGGGGACCGCTACCTCGGTGCGCCGGGCGCGGTGCTCGACGGCGGGAAGAAGAACCAGTACGCGTTCGCGGGCACCGCCCGCGACGTCACCATCCGCTACCTGACCGTGCAGCATTTCGTCGCACCGCAGAACGAGGGCGTGGTCAACCACGACTCGGCCGACGGGTGGGTGATCGAGCACGCGACGATCCAGGACAACTCCGGGGCGGGGCTGATGGCCGGCGCCCACCAGAAGGTCCGCGCCAGCTGCCTGCGCGACAACGGACAGTACGGAATGAACGCGTACAAGGGCGGTGGCGGTATCAGCGACCTGGTGGTCGAGGACAACGAGATCGTGGGCAACAACACCGACGACTGGGAGCGGCGGCAGGAGGGCTGCGGCTGCACCGGAGGCATCAAGTTCTGGGCCGTCGACGGCGCTGACGTACGCGGCAACTGGGTGCACGACAACCGCGGAGCGGGGTTGTGGGCGGACACCGACGACAACGACTTCCTCATCGAGAACAACGTGCTGGAGGCCAACGACGGTGCCGCGCTGATCTACGAGACCAGCTACAACGCGGTCATCCGGAACAACACGATCCGGCGGAACAACTGGGTCGAGGGCCGCAGGTACGCCGACCGCGGCGACAACTTCCCCTACGCGACCGTCTACCTGTCCGAGTCCGGCGGCGAACCACGGATCCCGGCCCGCACCGACAAGATCAAGATCTACCGGAACGTGCTGGAGAACAACTGGTCCGGGATCACCCTGTGGGAGAACGCCGACCGCTTCTGCAACAGTCCGGCCAACACCTCGTCCGGTGACTGCACGCTGCTGGTGAAGAACGCCGACCGCTGCGCGAAGCCGGCGATCGCCAAGGCACCGCTCTACGCCGACTGCCGGTGGAAGACCCAGCGGGTGGACATCCACGACAACCGCTTCGTGCTCGACGAGTCCGTGGTCAGGTGCACGCAGATGTGCGACCGCATGGCGGTGCTGTCCAACTACGGCACCTACCCGGACTGGTCGCCGTACAAGGGCGAGAAGGTGGCTGAGGCGATCACCCACAGGCAGGACAACCGCTGGCACGACAACGTCTACCTCGGACCGTGGAAGTTCGTCGCCTACGACCCGAGCCGGGTGCTCGAGTTCGCGGAGTGGCAGGGCACGGACTACCGGCAGGACGCGGGCAGCACCCTGGACCCACGGGCCGGTGGTTGAGATGGACACACGGATGGACACGCAGATGGACACGCAGTCCGGTGCCCGACCGGGCGCCGCCGGCACACCGCGGATCATCGGGGTCGTCTGGGGGCTGCTGGTCCTCAACACGCTCGGCTCCGCAGGGGCGAAGACCATCGTCCCGCTGCCCCGCTCCCTCATCCAGATGGTCACCATGGGCGCCCTGGTCGCCGCGTTCGCCCTGGCGCTCGCGGTCAACCTCCGGCTGCGCATCCGGGCCAGCGCCTACCTGCTCCTGCTCACCCTGCTGCTGGTGAGCAGCGTGATCTCCAGCGCCAACCTGGAGTCCGGGTTCGGCGCGCTGTTCCGCTGCTTCCGGCTGGCTCTCTTCGTCGGCACCCTGTGGCTGCTCAGCCGCTGGTGGGACGGCAGCCTGACGTTCGTCCGGTACCACATACGGGCGTACTTCGCGGTGCTCGGATCGGTGGCCGCCGGCCTGGTCGTCTCACCGGGCGCGGCCCTTCCCGACCTCTACGGCGGACGCCTGGTCGGCGCGCTGTGGCCGCTCACCCCGCCGCAGATCGGGCAGTACGCGGCGGTGATCATCGGGCTCACCGCGCTGCTCGTGCTGGGCCGCCGGACCGACCGGACCAGCGCCGTGGTGATCATCGTGCCGTCCTTCGTGCTGCTCGCGCTGACCCATACCCGCACGGCCACGCTCGGCCTGTTCATCGGACTGGCGCTGGCGATCGGCTCGCTCATCCTGACCAGCGCGGCCGCCCGCCGGTTCTTCACCTGGGCGGTGCTGTGCGCCGTGGTGGCCGCGGTGGGGTTCGCCTCCGCCCTGCAGACGTGGTTCCTGCGCGGACAGAGCAAGGAGAACTTCTCCAGCCTCACCGGCCGGGCCAAGGTCTGGGACGCCCTCCTCGCCGCGCCCCGGTCGACCTCGGAGCAGCTCCTCGGCGTCGGCCTGGGCGACAAGTCGTTCGGCGGGCTGCCGATCGACAACAGCTGGCTGGCCGTCTACAACGAGCAGGGGCTGATCGGCGTCACCCTCGTCGCGGTGATCATCGTCGTGCTGGGCGCCGTCGCGTTGCTGCGGCCACCGTCGCTGCAGAGGGCCTGCGCGATCTTCCTGATCAGCTACTGCGCGGTCGCCTCGTACACCGAGGCCGGTCTGGGCGACGCCTCGCCGTATCTGCTGCATCTGGCCGTGGCCGCCTCGCTGCTGGCGGTACCCGCCGCGACGGCACCCCGCTCGACGCCCGAACTCGCCAGACGATCGGAGGTGACCTGACCATGCACGTCCTCGTGGTGCACAACCGCTATGCCTCGGCGCAGCCGAGCGGGGAGAACAAGGTCGTCGACCAGGAGGTGGAGCTGCTGCGCGCGGCCGGCCACCGGGTCGACGTGTTCGAGCGGCGCAGCGACGACATCGCCGCCCGGTCCCTCCTCGGCAAGGTCGCGGTGCCGCTCCTCGTCCCGTGGAACCCGGCGGTCCGCACGGAACTCGCCGCCCGGCTGCGTACCGAGCGGCCGGACGTGGTGCACGTCCACAACGTCTTCCCGCTCCTGTCGCCCGCGGTCCTCGCCGCATGCGCCGACGCCGGGGTGCCCGCCGTCGCCACGCTGCACAACTACACCCAGGTCTGCCCGCCCGGCACGCTGCAGCGGGACGGCCGGCCGTGCACCGAGTGCGTCGGCTCCGCACCACTGCCCGCCGTCCGGCACGGCTGCTACCGCAACTCCCGCCTCGCCACGGTGCCGCTGGCCGTCAGCCTGTCGGCCAACCGGCGGCGGTGGTGGTCCGGGGTGGAGCGGTTCCTCTGCATCTCCGCGGCCCAGCGCGACGTCCTGGTGCGGTCCGGCATGCCGGCCGAGCGGCTGGCCGTGAAGCACAACTTCGTGCCCGACCCGGGCAGTCGCCGGGAGGATCAGGGAGAGCACCTGCTCTATCTCGGCCGGCTCGCGGAGGCCAAGGGCGTACGGCTGCTCATGGCCGCGTGGGACGAGATCACGGCGAGCGGCGGTGTGGGCGTGCCGCTCGTGATCGCCGGCACCGGGCCGCTGGAGCCGGAGGTGGCCGCCTGGGCGGCGGACCGGGACGACGTGCGCTACGTCGGACTGCTGGATGCGGCGGAGTGCCGGAAGGCCATCGAGCGGTCGGTCGCCGTGGTGGCTCCCTCGACGTGGCTGGAGGCGTTCGGCCTGGTGGTCGTCGAGGCGATGGCGGCCGGGGTCCCGACCGTCGCCGCCGGCCACGGGGCCTTCGTCGAACTCGTCGAGGACGGTGTCACCGGGCTGCTGCACGAGCCCGGCGAGGCGGGCTCGCTCGCGTCCCGCATACGCCGGATCGCGGCCGAACCGGACCGCAACCGGGAGATGGGCCAGGCGGCCCGCCGCCGCTACGAGCAGGGATTCAGCCCGGCCGTCGGCCTGGAGCGCCTGCTGGAGGAGTACCGCACCGCGATCGCGGGACGGTCCGCACAGGCTCGTGGCGGGGACACCCGCGCGAGCAGGGGGGATGGGGACAGCAGATGACACGATGCCGACTCTGCGGCTCGGAAGCGATGGCGAGCGTCGTCGACCTGGGGGCGACGCCGCCGTGCGAGAGCTTCCTCGCCGCGGACCAACTGGACGAGCCGGAGCCCGCGTACCCGCTGCACCTGCGGGTCTGCACCGACTGCTGGCTCGCGCAGATCCCGCCGCTGATCACGCCGGAGGAGACGTTCAAGGAGTACGCGTACTTCTCCTCCTTCTCGACCTCCTGGGTGGAGCACGCGCGCACCTTCGTCGCCGACGCCGCAGAGCGGCTTCCGCTCGGCCCCGACGCCTTCGTGGTCGAGGTGGCGAGCAACGACGGGTACCTGCTGAGGCACGTCGTGGACCGCGGGATCCGCTGCCTGGGCATCGAGCCGTCGGTGAACGTCGGCGCCACGGCACGGGAGGCGGGCGTGCCCACGCTCACGGAGTTCCTCTCCCCGGACACCGGCGCCGCGGTCCGCGCGGAGCACGGTCCGGCGGACCTGGTCGTGGCCAACAACGTGTACGCGCACATCCCCGACGTGGTCGGGTTCACCCAGGGGCTGCGCGCCCTGGTCGCCGACGACGGCTGGGTCTCCATCGAGGTGCAGCACCTGCTGACCCTGATCGAGGAGAACCAGTACGACACGATCTACCACGAGCACTTCCAGTACTACACGGTCGCCTCCGCGATCCGGGCCCTGGCCAGCGGCGGACTCGCGCTCGTGGACGTCGAGTTGCTGCCCACGCACGGCGGCTCCATCCGGCTGTGGGCCCGCCCGGCCGAGGCGGCCGGCGAGCCGGCGCGGCGGGTGGCCGACGTACTGGACCGGGAGAAGGCCGCCGGGCTCCAGGAGCTGTCCGGGTACGCCGAGTTCTCCGCCCGGGTGGCCAAGGTCCGCCGGGACCTGCTGCGGTTCCTCATCGAGGCGGCCGAGCGCGGCGAGACCGTCGTCGGCTACGGCGCCCCCGGCAAGGGCAACACCCTGCTCAACCACTGCGGCGTCCGCCCCGACCTGCTCGCCTACACCGTCGACCGCAACCCCTACAAGCACGGCAGGTTCACCCCGGGCACCCGCATCCCGATCCTGCCGCCCGAGCGGATAGCCGAAGACAGACCCGACTACGTCCTCGTCCTCCCGTGGAACCTGCGCGCCGAACTCGTCGAGCAGCTGTCCTACGTGCACGAGTGGGGCGGCCGGCTCGTCTTTCCCATCCCGGAACTGAGCGTTGTCGAGGGCGTCTCGAAAGAGGTCACAGCATGAAGGTCGTCCTGTTCTGCGGCGGTTACGGGATGCGGATGCGCAACGGCACCTCCGACGACGTGCCCAAACCGATGGCGATGGTCGGCCCGCGACCGCTGATCTGGCATGTCATGCGCTACTACGCGTACTTCGGGCACAAGGAGTTCATCCTGTGCCTCGGATACGGCGCCCACCACATCAAGGACTTCTTCCTCAACTACGAGGAGACGACGTCCAACGACTTCGTGCTGCGGGGCGGGCGGACCGAGCTGCTGTCCACCGACATCGCCGACTGGACGATCACGTTCGCGCAGACCGGCATCGAGTCACCCATCGGGGAGCGGCTGCGCCGGGTGCGGCACCACCTGGACGGCGACGAGATGTTCCTCGCCAACTACGCCGACGTGCTCACCGACGCCCCGCTCCCGGAGATGATCGACCGGTTCGCGGCGCGCGACGCCGGGGCGTCGATGATGGTGGTGCCGCCGCAGTCGTCGTTCCACTGTGTGGAGCTGGGCGAGGACGGCCTGGTGGGAGGCATCACCGCGGTGAGCGAACTGCCGCTGTGGGAGAACGGCGGCTACTTCGTGCTCCGCCAGGAGGTCTTCGACCACATACCGGAGAACGGGGACCTGGTCGCCGACGGATGCGCCCAACTGGCCAAGCGGGGGCGGCTGGTGGCGCATCAGCACCGCGGTTTCTGGAAGCCGACCGACACCGTGAAGGAGCGGGCCGCGCTCGACGAGGCCTACTCGCGGGGCGACCGTCCGTGGGCCGTGTGGGAACGGGACGTCGCGGGGGTGCGTGCGTGATCCGGCTCGGGGCCGGTCGTCTCGACCGGATCGTCGCGGTGGGCGCGCACTGCGACGACATCGCCATCGGCGCCGGCGGCACGCTGCTGACGCTGTGCCTCGCGCGGCCGGGTGTCCGCGTGGACGCGCTGGTGCTCACCGGCGGCGGGAGCGAGCGGGAGCAGGAGGAGCAGGCCGCGCTCGCCGCCTTCTGCCCGGGCGCCGACCTGCGGCTGACCGTGCACAAGTTGCCGGACGGCCGGTTCCCGGCCCACTGGGAGGAGGCCAAGTCCGCGGTCGAGGAACTGCGCGCGCAGACCGATCCGGACCTGGTCCTCGCGCCGCGCACCGACGACGCCCACCAGGACCACCGCGGCCTGGCCAAGCTGATGACCACCGCGTTCCGCGACCACCTCGTGCTCGGCTACGAGATCGTCAAGTGGGACGGCGATCTCGGCCGGCCGGCGGCGTACCAGCCGCTGGCGCCGGAGACCGCCGAACAGAAGGTGCGGCTGCTGCAGGAGCACTACCCCTCGCAGCGGCACCGGCCCTGGTACGACCGGGAGGCCTTCCTCGGCCTCGCCCGGATCCGCGGCATCGAATGTCACGCGCGCTACGCCGAGGCGTTCGCCGTCACCAAACTCACGCTCAACCTGGGGGGTTGAACAACCTTGCGCGTACTACTGACCGGACACCAGGGCTATCTGGGCACCGTGATGGCCCCGGTCCTCAAGGCCGCCGGGCACGAGGTCGTCGGCCTCGACTCCGGCCT
The DNA here is from genome assembly GCF_055567535.1 of Streptomyces sp. NPDC026538. Taxonomy (NCBI): domain Bacteria; kingdom Bacillati; phylum Actinomycetota; class Actinomycetes; order Kitasatosporales; family Streptomycetaceae; genus Streptomyces; species Streptomyces sp. NPDC026538. The sequence continues at coordinate 38,040 of NZ_JBVHQG010000012.1, read as the reverse complement.
GTTCGCCGACTGCGTCCTTGGCCCGCGGCCCGCGGACCCGCCGGGGCAGCGGGTGGACCTGCGCGACGTCACGGCCGACCACGTGGCCGGGGTGGACGCCGTGATCCACCTGGCCGCGCTCTCCAACGATCCGCTCGGCTCGCTGGCGCCGGAACTCACCTACGACATCAACCACCACGCGTCCGTCCGCCTTGCCCGGCTGGCCCGCGACGCCGGGGTACGGCGCTTCCTGTACGCGTCGACCTGCTCGGTCTACGGCGCCGCCGGCGGCGACGACCTGGTGGCCGAGGACGCCCCGCTGCGCCCGGTGACGCCGTACGCGGAGTCCAAGGTGCGGGTGGAGGACGACCTGCACGAGCTCGCCGACGACGACTTCACCCCGGTGTTCATGCGCAACGCCACCGCCTTCGGCTTCTCGCCCCGGCTGCGCGCCGACATCGTGCTGAACAATCTGGTGGGCCACGCGCTCCTTTCCGGCGAGGTCCTGGTGCTCTCCGACGGCACCCCCTGGCGCCCGCTGGTGCACGCCGCCGACATCGCGCGCGCCTTCACGGCCGCGCTGACCGCGCCGCGCGAGGCGGTGCACGACCGGGCGTTCAACATCGGCAGCGAGATCAACAACGTCACGGTCGCCGAGATCGCCGAGCAGGTCGCCGAGGCGGTGTCCGGCGCGAAGGTGGTGATCACGGGGGAGAACGGTGCCGATCCGCGGTCCTACCGGGTGGACTTCGCCCGGTTCCGCGCCGCGATCCCCGGCTTCGACTGCGAGTGGACGGTGAAGCAGGGCGCGCTCGAACTCGCGGACGCCTACCGGAAGTTCGGGCTGACCCGCGAGGACTTCGAGCAGCGCTTCACCCGGCTCGCCGTACTGCGCGCGGCATCCGACGCCGGCACCGTCGACGACACCCTCAGGTGGCGCAGGTGACCGACGTGAGTGAAGAGATGTACGCGCTGGTGGAGCGGATGTACCCGCTCTGCCGCAGCATCACCGGCGACGGTGTGCGCGCCACCCTGGACATCGTCGGGGAGTACATCCCGCTGCAGGTGTACGAGGTGCCGACCGGGACGCAGGTGCTCGACTGGACGGTCCCGCAGGAGTGGAACATCCGGGACGCGTACATCGCCGACCCCACCGGCCGGCGGGTAGTCGACTTCGCCGCGTCCAGCCTGCACGTGCTCGGCTACAGCGTGCCGGTGTCCGCGACCATGCCCCTCGCCGAGCTGCGCGGACACCTGCACACGCTGCCGGAGCACCCGTCCTGGGTGCCGTACCGCACCAGCTACTACAAGCCGGACTGGGGGTTCTGCCTGGCCCAGGAGACCTTGGACGCGCTGCCCGACGGCGAGTACGAGGTACGCATCGACTCCACGCTCGCCGACGGACACCTCACCTACGCCGAGTACGTGGTCCCCGGGCAGGTCGCGGACGAGGTGATCGTCTCCTGCCACGTCTGCCACCCGTCGCTGGCCAACGACAACCTGGCCGGCATCGCCGTGGCCACCTATCTGGCCCGGGCCCTTGCGGAGCAGACGGCGTACTACACCTACCGGTTCCTGTTCGCACCCGGCACCATCGGGGCGATCACCTGGCTGGCCCGCAACGCGGAGCGGGTGGACCGGGTCAAGCACGGCCTGGTGCTGGCCTGCGCCGGGGACCCGGGCCAACTGACGTACAAACAGAGCAGACGCGGCGACGCGGAGATCGACCGGGTGCTGCGGCACGTGCTGAGCGCGTCCGAACGCCCCCACCGCATCACCGAGTTCACTCCGTACGGCTACGACGAGCGGCAGTTCTGCTCGCCCGGGTTCAACCTGGGCGTGGGCTCGCTCACCCGGACCCCGTACGCCGGCTACCCCGAGTACCACACCTCGGCGGACAACCTGGACTTCGTCTCCCCGGAGGCGATGGCGGACACCCTCGCGGTCTGCCGCGAGGCGTTCGCCGTCCTCGACCGCAACCGGCGGTACCTCAACCTCAGCCCCTACGGCGAACCGCAACTGGGCCGGCGCGGGCTGTACGACGCGCTCGGCGGCCGTAGCGACACCAAGCAGGCCCAGATGGCCATGCTCTGGGTGCTCAACCTCTCCGACGGAGAGCACAGTCTGCTGGACGTCGCCGAGCGGTCCGGGCTCCCGTTCGACACCGTCGCCGGCGCGGCAGGCGCTCTGCTCGGCGCCGGGCTGATCAAGGAATGACGCGGATGACCACCGAGGGGGAGAATCCGCGGAAGACGGCGCCACCGGCCGTGTCCGCCAAGCGCGCCCTCGTCGGCCGGCTGTCCTGGGGACTGGCCGACCAGGCGGCCTCCAGCATCAGCAACTTCGCGGTGGGCATCTACGTGGCCCGCTCGCTCGGGGTGACCGCGTTCGGCGTGTTCAGCCTGGCCTGGGTGACCTACGGCGTAGTGCTCAACGTCTCCCGCGGACTTGCCACCGACCCGCTCGTGGTGCGCTTCAGCGGCGTGCCGGACGTGTCCTGGCGCGGGGCGGTGGCCCGGTCGACCGGGACCGCGATCGGCGTCGGCTCCGCCATCGGCGCGGTGTGTCTGGTGGCCGGACTCGGTCTCGGCGGCGCTTTGGGGGCCGCGTTCGCCTGCCTGGGCGTCATGCTGCCGGGGCTGCTGCTCCAGGACGCCTGGCGGTTCTCGTTCTTCGCCGCCGGCGCCGGGCGGAAGGCGTTCGTCAACGACGTGGTGTGGGGCGTCGCGCTCGTCCCGGCCATGGTGGTGGCGGCCCATGTGGGCAGCGTGGCCGCCTTCGTGCTCGCCTGGGGCGCGTCCGCCACGGTGGCGGCGGGATACGGTTACCTCCAGTCCGGCATCCGGCCCCGGCCGGCCCAGGCACGCGGCTGGCTTCGCGAGCAGCGTGATCTCGGCTACCGGTATCTGGTCGAGAACGTCAGCCTCAGTGGCGCGAGCCAACTGCGGGCGTACGGGCTCGGCGCGATCGTCGGCGTGAGCGCGGTGGGCGCGGTGCGCGGCGCCGAGCTCCTGCTGGGCCCGTTCCTCGCGGTACTGATGGGACTTTCGCTGGTCACCGTCCCGGAGGCGGCACGGGTGCTGCGGCAGGCCCCGCACCAACTGGGCAGGTTCTGCCTCCTCCTCGGCGGGGGGCAGGCCACCGGAGCGCTGCTCTGGGGCTCGGCGCTGCTGCTCATGCCGGACCGGCTCGGCGAGCTGGTGCTCGGCGACGTCTGGCACTCCTCCTCGCGGCTCATCGTGCAGATCACCCTCAGCGTCGCGGGAGCGGGCCTCGGCACCGGCGCGGCGGCCGGGCTGCGCGCGCTCGGCGCGGCCCGGCGCAGCCTGCGCTGCCAGCTGTTCGCCTCCGCCTGCTACGTCGGCGGCGGGCTCGGCGGGGCGGCCGCCGCCGGCACGGCCGGCTCGGCCTGGGGCGTCGCCGCCGCGACTCTCAGCGGCTCGGCCGTGTGGTGGCTGCAACTCCGGTCCGCCCTGCGCGAGCGCCACCGCAATCCCATCCCCGAAGTGAGGACCGCATGACCGACCGACCCAGGCTGAGCATCGGCCTGCCCGTGTACAACGGCGAGGAGTACCTGGCCGAGTCGTTCGACGCCCTCCTCGGCCAGACCTACGAGGACTTCGAACTGGTCGTCTCCGACAACGCCTCGACCGACGGGACCGAGGACATCTGCCGCAAGTACGCCGCACAGGACTCACGCATCCGGTACCTCCGGCTGCCCCGGAACATCGGCGCCACGCCGAACCACAACCATGTGCTGGCCGAGTCGCGCGGCGAGCTGTTCAAGTGGGCCTCGCACGACGACCTGTACGGCCGCGACCTGCTGCGGCGCTGCGTGGAGGCGCTGGACGAGCGGCCGGACGTGATCCTCGCGCACACCGGCCAGGCGGTCATCGACGGCGACGGCCAGGTGAAGGTCCCCTACGAGTACACGCTCGCCACCGACTCGCCGCACGCGCCGGAGCGCTTCCGCAGTCTGCTGTTCGAGCCGGGCGGCGACGACTTCTACGGGGTGATGCGGGCCGACATGCTGCGCCGGGTGAAACCGATGGACAGCTACCACCACGCGGACCGCACCTATGTCGCCGAGATCACCCTGCACGGGCGCTTCCACCAGGTGCCGGAGCTGCTGTACTTCCGCCGCGACCACCCCACCCGCGCCGAGCGGGCGAACCCGTCCAAGCGTGCCCGGTGCGTCAACCTGGACCCGCGCCGGGCAGGCCCGCTGCACCCGACGCCCCGGCTGCTCGCCGAGTACGTCTGGGGCTTCGCCTCGGCGATCCGGCGGGCGCCGCTGTCCCAGGCCGACCGGCGCGCGTGCTACGGCCACCTGGCATCGTGGATGACCAGCCGGGTCCGGCCGGGTGCCGGTGAGCGGGTCGAGGACCGCGCCCCGATCGACCCGGCCCTGCTCACGGTCTCCGTCGACGCCCTCGTCGCCGGTCGTGAGGGAAGGCAGTCATGACGTCGACGGACGAAACCCCGGTGCGGGTCGGGGTGTTCGGCCTGCTCGGCTCCGGCAACCTCGGCAACGACGGGTCGCTCGAAGCCGTCCTCGGCTACCTGCGCGCCGAGCACCCGGAGGCGGTCGTGGACGCGCTGTGCGGCGGGCCCGAGGCCGTGACGGCCCGGTTCGGGATCCCCGCCACGCGGCTGCACTGGAACCGCGCGGAATACCGGACCGCGTCACGTACGGGCGCGATCGCGGCGAAGGGACTCGGCAAACTCGTCGACGTCTTCCGCACCGCCGCCTGGGTGCGCCGCCACGACGTGGTGATCGTGCCGGGCATGGGCGTCCTGGAGGCGACCCTGCCGTTGCGGCCGTGGGGCTTCCCGTATTCGCTGTTCCTGCTCTGCGCGAGCGGCCGGCTGCTGCGCACCCGGGTCGCGCTGGTCAGCGTCGGCGCCGCCGAGATCCGCGACCGGCCCACCCGGGCCCTGGTCCGCTGGTCGGGGCGCCTGGCCGCCTACCGGTCCTACCGGGACGCCCAATCCAGGGACGCCATGCGGGCGATGGGCGTGGACACCGCGCGCGACGAGGTCTACCCGGACCTCGCCTTCTCCCTGCCGACACCGCCGGCGAACGCGCCCTCGGGCTCGCCGGGCCCGGTCTGCCTCGGTGTCATGGACTTCCACGGCGGCAACGACGACCGGGCCCGGGCCGACGAGATCTACCGGCGCTACCTCGACGGCACGATCCGGTTCGTCCGCGTGCTGGTCGGGGAGGGCAGGCCGATCCGGCTGCTCACCGGTGACCGGTGCGACGCCGCGGTGGTCGACGCGATCCTCGACGCCGTGGACTCGCCGCTGGTCACCGCCGCCGAACCGACGTCACTCGCCGACCTGATGAAAGAGATGGCGGCCGCCGACACCGTGGTGGCGGTCCGCTACCACAACCTGATCTGCGCGCTGAAGACCGGCACACCGGTACTCGCGCTCAGCTATGCGGCGAAGAGCGACGCGCTCATGGCCGGGATGGGCCTCGGCGCGTACTGCCACCCGGCGCGCGAGGTCGACGCCGACCGGCTGCTCGAGCAGTTCCGGGCGCTGGAGAAGCGCTCGGCCGAACTGCGGGGGACCCTCGCCGAGCGGAACCTGGACGCCGCGCGCCAACTGGAGCACCAGTTCACCGCCTTGACCGCGGCCCTGTTCCCGGCGGCCGACCACACCCACGCCCACACCCGCGCCCACGCTCGGCAGGAGTCTCCATGAAAGCGACCGCAGTCCCGGAGATCGCCGGCGCGTACCTGTTCGAGCCGACGCCGTACACCGACGAACGCGGCTTCTTCTGCCGCACCTTCGACGCCGACGTGGTCCGCTCGGTGGGCCTCGACCCGCACGCCTTCGTCCAGGACAGCGTGTCCCGCTCGGTCCGGGGCGTGCTGCGCGGCCTGCACCTGCGCTCCGGCGCCGGCGAGGCCAAGCTGGTGCGGTGCTCGTACGGCAGGATCTTCGACGTCGTCGTGGACCTGCGGCCGGACTCGCCGACCTACCTGGGCCGCGCCTTCTTCGAGCTGTCCGGCGAGACACAGGTGACCGTGTACATCCCCGCGGGCTGTGCGCACGGCTTCCAGGCACTGACCGAGACCGCCGACACCTCGTACCGGATCGACCGCCCGCACGATCCGGCCGAGGACGTGACGATCGCCTTCGACGACCCGGAGCTCGCCATTCCGTGGCCGCTGCCGGCCGCACTGACGTCCCAACGGGACCGGGAGGCGCCGAGCCTCGCCGAGGTCCTGAAGCACAGAGAAAGTTGAGGTCCCGTGGACACCGAAGAGCTGCACCTGCCCCTGTCGCGGACAGCCAACGAGCGGCTGCACGCCATGGTCCCCGGGGGCGCGCACACCTACGCCAAGGGCGACGACCAGTACCCCGAGAACCTGGCCCCGGTCATCAGCCACGGCAACGGTGCCCACGTGTGGGACGTCGACGGCAACCGCTACATCGAATACGGCTCCGGCCTGCGGTCGGTCAGCCTCGGCCACGCCCACCCACGCGTGCTCGAGGCGGTGCGGCGGGAACTCGACCGAGGCAGCAACTTCGTCCGGCCGTCCATCGTGGAGGTCCAGGCCGCGGAACGCTTCCTGGCCACGGTGCCGACCGCCGAGATGGTGAAGTTCGCGAAGAACGGCTCCGACGCCACCACGGCCGCGGTACGTCTCGCCCGGGCCGTCACCGGGCGCCCGCGGGTGGCCGTCTGCGGCGACCACCCGTTCTTCTCCGTCGACGACTGGTTCATCGGCACCACGCCGATGTCCGCCGGCATTCCGGCGGCGACCAACGAGCTCACCGTGTCCTTCCCCTACGGAGACCTCGCCGCCACGGAGGAGTTGCTCACCCGGTACCCGGACGACATCGCCTGCCTGATCCTGGAACCCGCCACCCACACCGAGCCGCCGCCCGGTTACCTCGCCGGCCTGCGCGAGCTGGCCGACCGGCACGGCTGCGTACTGATCTTCGACGAGATGATCACCGGCTTCCGCTGGTCCGAGGCGGGTGCCCAGGGCCTGTACGGCGTCGTCCCCGACCTCTCCACGTTCGGCAAGGCGCTGGGCAACGGATTCGCCGTCTCCGCGCTGGCCGGACGCCGCGACCTGATGGAGCGGGGCGGACTGCGTGGCTCCGGCGACCGGGTGTTCCTGCTGTCCACGACGCACGGTGCGGAAACGCACTCCCTGGCGGCCGCGATGGCCGTGCAGGCCACCTACGTCGAGGAGGACGTCACCGCGCGGCTGCACGCCCTGGGCGAGCGGTTGGCCGCCGGTGTCCGCGACGCGGCGGCCGCCATGGGCGTCGGCGACCACGTCGTCGTCCGGGGCCGGCCCAGCAACCTGGTCTTCGCCACCCTCGACGAGAACCTGCAGCCCTCACAGCAGTACCGCACCCTGTTCCTGCGGCGGCTCCTCGCGGGCGGGGTGCTCGCCCCGTCGTTCGTGGTGAGCAGCGCTCTCGACGACGCGGATATCGACCGCACCGTCGACGTGGTCGCCCAGGCCTGCGGGGAGTACCGGAAGGCACTGGACGCCGCCGACCCCACCCCCTGGGTGTCCGGGCGAGCGGTGAAGCCCGTGTTCCGCCGCCTGGCGTGACGTGACGTCAGCGGCGCTCCCACCGGCCCACGTCGGTCGTCCGGTCGCTCACCTGGTCGGCCGTCCGGTCGGTCATCCCGTCGGCCGCCCGGTCGACCAGCCACGCGGTCGCCGGTATCACCGCCAGCGCGGTGCACCAGCCGCCGAGGGCGTCGGTCGGGTAGTGCGCGCCCAGGCGGACCTCCGCCCATCCCATGGTGGCGCCGGCGACCAGCGACGCGGCGAGCACGAGTGACGTGCCGGCCGTCCTGCCGAGGCCGAGCCGACCGGTCGCGAGCAGCGCCGCCATGAGGGCCAGCGCGGTGAAGAAGGCAGTGTGCCCGCTCGGGTAGGACAGGTTGCCGGCGCCGTGGATGGTGCGTCCCACCAGGTGCTTGAGCAGCGTGGTCGTCCCCACGGTCATGCCGGTACCGGCGACGACGAGCACCGCCGCGCGGGGACGCCGAAGCAGCAGGCAGCCCGCCACACCGGCCACGACCAGCAGCGCGGATCCCGCCGGTTCCCCCAAGAAGTCCAAGGCCAGAGCGCCGTACCGCCACGGCGGCGGCACGCTGTCCGCGGTCGGCCGGATGATCCACCTGTCCACCCTGCTGGGCTCGCTGTGGCCGGCGAACAGGACCCCGAGCGCGACGACCACCGGTGTGGCGAGCGCCGCGATGAGCCCCAGCCAGGTCCGCAGCGACGGGGGCAGCACCGCGCGCGCCGCTCCTGCCAGGCGATCCAACGCGAGCCCCCCGTTGTGTCCGACCCGCCCTCCAGCGACCACAACCGCCCCGCATCAGGCCCTGCTTTTCACCCTAACCAACAATCCGCGAACACATACGAGCAGTGCCGAAACAACCCCGCGGTGCCCGGAGGGGCAGAGCTCCCCCGGGCAACCGACCCGAGGCTCTAGAAGAACCCGAGCTTCTTCGGGCTGTAGGAAGTGAGGATGTTCTTCGTCTGCTGGTGGTACAGAGGCAGCGCGTCGCTGACCAGCGCAAACAGTGCCTGTCTCGGCTTTGACAGGATTGTTGGCCCGGGAATGGTCCGGACCTTGGCCGATGCGATCCCTCTGACTGGTGGCCGCCCGGTGCCACTCAGCGGTCGGAGCCGAGAACGAGAATGAGGGGGGTGCCGCGTGCTGCGTCCGCTCGCATTCTGGTGTGACATTGCCATCGGCCGATACCGCCCTGTACGCCGAATCCCGCACGCTGCCGGCGTAGAGCGATGATCCGCTCGCCGTGGCCGCGTGCGGTGGTGGCCATCCGTCGTGAGCTTTGACGGTCCCACATGGCACAGGTTGTAAAGACCGTCCAGGGGTGTATACGTCAGTCCGGTGCGGGCATGAAACCACAGGTCAGGGCCTCCTGGTCCCGGAAGGCATGCCCAGTTGGTGATGCCTGTGTGACAGGTGGGTGATACGGCGAGGCCCCGCCGAGGACCATCCTGGTGGGGCCGGTGCGGCTTCGTCGTGAGAGCGGCTGCGCTGTCGAGCACGATGCCGTCGGCGCCTCATGCGGTCCGTGTCCCTGTGACGCTCTCGGGGTGCGCCTGCTTTGCGATTGCACTCGCCTACGTGTCCAAGACCGTGTCCTACATGGTCAGTTGATTGTCGGGCTGGGCATGGGGAGGGGCGTTGGGGATGGATCGTTCCGGACGGTCTGTGGGAGTTGGCGAGGCCGCCTGCTCGTCAGCGGTTGCGCCTGGCGGACCTTGCCACCGTGCTTCGGAGCATCGAAGTCGACCGTGCACCGCCGCTTCGCCATCCGGTCCCGCGCCGGGGTCTGGGGCCGGCTGCACCAGAAAGTTCTCCAGCTCCTGGACGAGGAGGACCTGGTCGACCTGTCCCGTGCGGTCCTCGACCCATCTCACGTCCGCTGGTGGCTCAGAGGCACCTCCGACCTGGATCCGGTGGGCGCGCTGACCGGACTCGGGGCGGCGGGCGACCTCCAGAGGTCCGCGCCTTCCTGTCGCCGGCCTCCGTCGGTGTCGCCGCCCGGCGGTTTTGGGGGTGTCAGGACCTGGCGAGAGTCAAGTCGTGACAGGCTTCCTCGATCCAGTCGAGGGGGACCCCGCTGGGCAGAGCGTCGTCACGCAAGTCGGTTGTCAGCGCGTCCCAGTTGTCATAGCCGTGGGCCTTCGCTATCGAGTCCCTGACCTTGGTCTCATGCGGGGGTGCCACCTCCGTGCGGCTCGTCTTGTGATCCTTCAGCCGGTGAACCGCATGCCACAGCATCACTTCCGTCTCGAACTGCCTGAAATGATGAATCTTGTCCATCAGGTTTGCGGACAGTGACGGAATGTCCAGGAAGAGGCCCGCGAGAACCGGCTCGACCGAGGAATTCCGGGACAGCTTCGACTCGCTCCCGGTGGTCAGTCCTGCGAAATCGAGCTGTCCGGCCAGCAGGAACCGGATGTATTTCTGATACCGGCCGGTTCCGAATATGAACGGAGGGAGTGACAGATCGAGTTCTTCACGGCTGTGGCCGAGAAGCGGGTCGTGCGAGGAGTATCGCGGCCCTTGGCTGAATCGGCGGTCGGTTCCATCGGCAGGTGCCCCGTCGGGCAGGAGCGAAAGAGAGCGAACAGCCCTCAGTGCGTCCACTCTCTTGATGTCGACGGAGGCTGCGACTTCACCTATCACGCCACTCGGGTCGTCGATCCCGGCCTTCTTGAACAGAAGCCGCCAGACCCGGTCGGGATAGTACGATTCGGCGGCGACCCGGTGAAGCTCCACACCCTGGGACCGGGTGATCAGCTTGAGACCGTACAGCTTTCTGATCGCCGCGCGGATATTGACCAGGGCGACGCTCACCGCCGAGTGGTCGTCGTTGGGATCCGTCGCGACCACCACGGGGTCGTCCGAATGGAAGAGGCCGGACCGGTACATCCTGTAGACGGCTCCGACACCGTGGACGCCGACGGGCCAGCATTCCGCGGCCCGTATGGCCCCCATACTGGACGCCCCGACGATCTGAGCGCCGTCGCGAGCCACCTCGACGACCTCTCGCGGTGACACCGGGAGCACCTGCGAAAACGATCCGTCGATGATGAGGATCCGGGAGCTTCCGCTTTCTCTGGCCCGGTAGACGTCGCCGCGTTTCGCGGGGGGAAGGACGTGCGCCTGCGGCAGAAGGGCCCGTGCCTCGCCCGGCGGCAGGGACGGCCCGGTGAATATGGTGGTTCTCATGGCTCAGATCACCGATTCCAGCAGGCGGAGGGTAGGGGTGCGCGAACTCTCACCGTAGGGAGATGCGAGGCCCGGAACCAGGACACGAACCACCGGCACGCCGAGATCCTCGCGCGTAAGTTCTGTCACCAGGCACTTATCGTGTCCTGCGTCCCGCAGCCGGCCGACGACCGTGTGTATGTTCTGCAGGATGCTGCCGCTGCCGTCCTTGGCCTGCGGGAACGCCAGGGAGCCGGGGTTCCGGTAAAGAGAGTCGAGCCGCTTCAGCTCGGCCGGCCTGCGCCGCGCGCGCCCGGTCTCGAACACCTCTCGCGCACCCGTGGCGAAGCTGGCATGACCTTGGCACGCCTCGGTGAGAGCGCGAAGCAGCGCCCGTTCGGGCTGGAGGTCGGCCCCGTACCCGGGGAAGTAGGTCACCTTGCCCTCCTGCCCGAAGTAGCCGTCGTCGAAAAGGACGACCCGGATGACCGGAATGTCGATCACGTTGGTCAGATCCTGTATGCGGACAACCAGACCCTGACCGGTCAGCGCGTCGATGAGCTCCTTCGCGGTTCCGGCTGGAACCGACTCCGGAGATATGACCCTCAAAGGTCGACGAGGAGAGAAAACCGGGTCGTGGTGAGCGGAGTAGAACGCTTCCTCCGACACCGCGTCGCGCTCGACCAGCTCACCGACCGCGTGGAGGACCGCCTCTGAATACGTATTTCCGGAGGCGAGCCCGTTGGTCTCGATCCGAGCCGTCATGCCTTCCGTGGAGGGATTGAGGACGAGGTCGGTCGGCACCAGATGATGGCCCCCCTGCGCCAGGTCGTACGCTCCCGTCCAGGAGAAAACGGCGTCGGGCCGGTACGTCGTGTCCTGCGGCAGGCTGAAGTCCTCCGGGTCGACCGCAGCGGCGGGAGCGAGTTCCGCGTAGGAACCCCTGACGATCCGGCGGGCCGGAATCTCCTCGGCCGAGACGCGCTCGATCGCCTCCATGACGGCGCTGAGCTTCGCCGCGATCGGCGTCGCCCCCTTTCCCGCGCTCACCATCAGGTCTTTGGCCAGAGGGGTCACGGCCGACCACACGGGGGAGCTGATGTAATCCAGGGGAGTGGTGTCGTACACGCGCGTGACGGGGACGCGGGGCAGCAGTGGTTTCAGGAAGTCCCACGTCTCCTCGAAACTTCTGGCGTGTCCGGCCTCCGAACTTTCCGCATCAGGCTGAAAGCTGTCCGGGCGCAGGGCTGTCAGGCTGTTCGGTTCGACCATCATCGTGATGCCTTATCTGGAAGCGGGGATCGACGGGAACGCGGACCGCCGCGTCGCTGCGGTTCAGGAGCCGGCGGAGCAGGCCGACGAAGGGGCGACGGTCGCCGGTCCACACGGCCCTGCCGGCGCTCGTCACTGCACAGAGGACCGCGACGGCCCGGTCCGCGCCCCTGGGGCCTGCCTCAGGCGTCCCACGTGACCACGAGGTCGTCGGCGAAACGCGCCCCGAAGTCCCCCTTCCACACCGCGGTCAGCCGAGGCAGCTCCTCCAACAGGCCGGTCGATGCGAGTTGCAGCATCATCTCCCTCATGACCTGCCGCGTGAGTCCGGCGGCCAGACACGCGTGCCGGCCCCGCCCGAAGGCGACATGGCGAGCCCCGGTCCTGTCCGCACGGAAGGTGCCCGGGTCGGCGAACCGCCTCGGGTCGCGGTTGGCCGCCACGAGTACGAGGACCACGCGCGACTCGGCCCGTACGGTGTGACCGTGCAGGGTCAGATCGGACAGCGCGCGCCTGGTGGCCAAGTGGAAGGGCGTGACCAGCCGCAGCGCCTCGTCCACGGCCCCGTCGACGTCTTCCTTCAGGTCGACGGCGGCGCTCTCCGGGCCGGTCAACGCCTCCAACAGGCGTGCGACAGCCGCCGCGGTGGGTTCCAGCGCGCCACTCACCAGCTGGGCGTATATCGCGGTCGCGTCCAGAAGATCCAACGTCCCGTCGGACAGAGCGCGGCTCAGCGCCGAGGCGAGGACCCCCCGGGGAACCTCGCAGCGCTGCGCGACGAGCCCGGTCAGCTCGTCCAGAGCCTCTTCCGCGAGCCGCCCGATGCCGGGGTCGTACGTCTCGATCGGCCCTACGGCCAGGATCCGGGTGGCGCAGTCCGCGAGCTGTGCCAGGCCGTCCGGCTCCTCGTCCAGGAGATCGCTCAGGCCGGCTGCCAGAGCCGGCCTGACGACATCGGCGAACAGCCTGTCAGGCGTCACCGTGGGACTCGTAGCCGCGACGGAATCCGTCATCGCGGCGACCATCTGCCGAACGGCGGCGGGCGTGAACAGCGGCAGGAGTAGACGCCGCATACCGGTGTGCCGCGGCGGATCGGAGAACACGGGCCAGCGGTCGATGAACTCTGTCACCCGCCAGTAGGTGTTCTCCTGCTCTTCCGTCAGCGAGGGCGGGCAGTAGGTTTCCACCTGGGCGCCGAGCCGGGGATCAGGCAGAAGGTCGTACACGTCGTCGTATCGCGTCACGTACCACGTGTTCGTGCTCTCGTCCCAGTGCACACCGTGCGACTCACGCAGTTCGTCGAACCACTTGACCGGTTCCGCTTCCCGGTCCGTCGGGATCTGCGGCACCGTGGTCTCCGCCGTTACGTTGTCCATCACAAACCAACCCGTTCAATTCAGGTGCTTCATAAGCCTGACGGAGTACCGGGGGAGGGGCTACAGGAGCGATCGGTCGGCGAGCAGATAGCTCGTCAGCTCCTGACGCGCTTCGGCCGACTCCGGCACGGCCGCATACGTCGTGGTGATCTGCCGCCGCTTGTCGGCACCGCCGAACGACGCATGGTAGGAGTGCGGATCGAAGGCGATGAGGTCACCGGGGGAGGAGTCGACGGTGAAGGCCGGCACCTCCTCGGGCCGCATCCCGAGGCGACGCATCGGGTTCTCCATCTCCGCGGCGAACGAGTCCCAGCTCCCGCCTCTGCGGTGGGTGCCGGGAATGAACCGCAGCGCTCCGGTGTCGCCGTCGAGCGGCTCCAGATACTGGACGATCTTGAGGAGCCGCAGAGCGCGGTGGTTCCCGTCCCGGTGCCAGAAGGTGGCACCGTCGTAGCGGACTCCGTCGCCGCCGACGTAGACGACATCCGTGCCCAGCAGCCGACGTGCCACCTGAGGACACCGGTCGTCGGCCAGGAGCACCCTCTGGAGCACCTCGCTGCGCTCGGCGATCCGGGCGACGCCCGCACGCCCCTGCCTGCCGACCTGCGGGAAGGTCTCGAAGACGTCTTCGAAGGCGTCGGCGACGGCCGGCACGACGTCGTTCTGCACACCGCGCAGGTGGAGGAACCCGAACGTCCTGAAGCGGGTGACCTCGGCGTCGGTCACCGACAAAGAGGTGAGTCTCATCCGATTGACACCGATCCGGAGACGTAGCGGTTGAGGAAGTAGCGACGCGTGTCGCGCTGCTCGGTCTCGGTCACCGGGTCACCGACACAGTTGAACGCCAGCTGCCGTCGTATGTCGCCGTGCCATGCCGAGTGCAGGACGTTCGTGTCGAAGACGATGACGTCGCCGGGCTCGGACTCGACGACCACCGCCGGAACGTCGCCACCGGTGAGACCGAGGTCCTCCCCGTGCCTGATGACGTGCTGGGTCGGTTCCCCGAGCCAGCCGTTGTCGGCTCGATGTGAACCGGGAAGGAAACGCAGGGCACCCGTGTCGTGCGCGGTGGCGTCCAGGTACAGAACGAAACGCAGGAACGGCGTGGTGTAGAAACCGTCCGAGTGCCAGTACGAGTCGCCGACGAGCGCGTTGGCATCGCTGGTGATGACCTGGTGGTTGCGTTCGAAGAACGCCCCGCAGATCGCGCCCACCCACGCCGATCCGGAGATCAGCCCCAGCTCGGGCATCTCGTTGAGGGCGTCGAACCTGGTGACTCTCTCGTTCGGCGTACCGTCCGCCGGCAGATCGATCAGCCGGCCGAAAGCACGCTGCAGTTCCTCCACGGTGTCCGCGGCGGCCCCCCGGAGGCGGGCGAATCCGAACACCCGCAGCTGCTGCGCGACCTCCGCCTCATCGAGTGACATGGGACCGCCCCGGTGCGGAGTGCCGAGCAGCGGACGTGAGCCAGGCCGGCCCCGCCTCGTAGTCATCCAGCTGCTCCTTGGTCCGAGGGCCGATGACCACGGCTTCGGGGCGGTAGATCTCGTGGATCTCGGAGATCCTGGCGGCGATCTCCTCCGCCCTGCGCTCGGGCGGTACCGCCCGCAGCCGAGAGCCGCCCGAGAAGAGACTGCGGACCACGAGACGGTAGTCGGCGAGGAGGCGCGTCACGTTCGTGTCCTGCGGATCCAGCTGGTCCGCCTCGCACATGACCACGCTGCCGGCGGGCAGCCTGCCGGCGATCTGCGGCAGACTCACGTCCGGCAGCAGCACACTGACGCCCACCAGAGCCGCGTGCCCCGTCCGTGAGCAGTGCCTGGCGAACCCGGCGAAGTCGATGTCCGACACCCGCCTCGGCTCCGGATTGTGCACGAAGGCGACCTCGACGTGGTCCCGCCCGAGCCGCTTCAGGCTTCCCTGCAGCGACTTGGCCATTCCTTCGAGGCTGTAGTCCAGGGTGGGCAGGGGACTGGTGGTGTCGATCCCGACCTTGGTCCAGACCGACGCGTCGCCGGGAAGGTGCGCGCCGAGGTCCTCCTCCGCTCTCCCGCGGGCATACACGGGCGAGGTGTCGAACGTGGTGAAGCCCTGGGCGATCGCACCCTCGACGAACTCCCGGCCCTCGTCCGCGTCGCGACCCAGCACCATCAGGCCGTTGAAGGACCCCGAGCAGCGCATGGTGCCGATCACCACGGACGGCTGATCCTGCATCGTGTTCATGGACAACTCACCCTTCGTGGGATTCCGAACGGCAGATCGCCATGCAGGCCAGACCGGTGGTCGGTGGTTCGCAGAACGACTGCTCGAGCGCCTCGCCGATCTCCTGCCGCGTCGCGAAGACCGACACCTGCTGAGAGCTGTCGTAGGGGCAGCGGCGCAGGAAGCCGTCCGCGGACAGGTATAGCCGCGCGGACTGGCAGGACCGGACGACCGGGCCGCGCAGCCACTCGTGGTAGTCCGACACCACTGTCCTCAGCTGCTCCGACATGCCGAAGAAGGTGTCGATCAACGCCAGGTCGCGCTTGAGGTGGGGATTCTCGAAACGGAACGTCGGCGACGGCAGCAGCGGGCTGACCTCCACCGGGACATCGGCCGTCTCGACCACCGAGACGATGGCCTTCAGGTCGTCTTCGTCCAGCTCGTATGCGGTGACATGCAGGCTCGCCCGACGGTGTCCCAACGCCTCGAAGACCTTCGGCGTCGAGGAGATCGTGCGGCCGGTGCGGCCGATTTCGTCCGCTCTACGGCTGTCGGCGGAGACGGTGACGTGACTGAGCATGCCGGCGACACCGGCGAGGGCATCGAGTCGCGGGCCGGTCCTGGCGGCGGTGACCACCGAGGTGCGGAAGCCGAACTGGAGCGCGACGCGCACGAGTTGACGGAACTCCGGGTGGTCGGTCGGCTCGCCGCCGGACAAGCACAGCTCGTCAACGCCGAGTTCGTGGAGCCGCGACAGTGCCCGGGCGTAGGTGTTGAGGCTCAGGACGTCGCGTCCGACATCGGCCCGGAAGCAGAACCGGCAGTTCACTTCGCAGTTGTCGGCGGTCGAGACGAGCACTCCGCGGAGTGCTCCGAGGCTGTCGGTCACTGCAACCCCGTATGGTCGGTCAGGGCGAGTTCGAGACCCACCTGGAAGAAGTCGCACATCTGCGGATCGGGCTCGGGGTTGTTCCGGAGCGAGACGTCGTTGCGGGACGGACCACCGCAGACGGCGGCGGCGGGGCACTCTCCGCACTGCTTCGCCGGCAGGAGGTTCTTGGCGGCTCCCGCCAGCAGCTCAGGCTGCTCCCGAAGCTGACTGATCGGGAAGACGAACGAGTCGTCGCGCCAGTTCAGGTCGAGGATGGAGATGCGCCCGCGGGACAGCAGAGCCGCGTTCAGGCCGCCGTCCTGCTGGATGTGCTCGTACATCTTCGGCAGGCGGGTGTCCAGGGCCTGATAGATGCGGTCGAGCGAGGAGAACAGCATGGCACCGCGGGACAGCGCCAGAAGCCGCGAACGGAACACCGCGCGGCACAGCGCCTCGCCGTCGACGTGCCAGCGGCCGGAGATCGGAATGGGGGTGTTGACGTAGATGAAGTTGATGCCGAGGGACAGCACGTACTCGACGGTGTCCGGCAGGTTGCTCACATTGATCGGCGTGGGGGTGAGGTTGCAGCCCACGTGCACCCCGGCATCGATCAGCCGCTGGATGTTCCGGTGGATCCGCTGGTCCGCAGGCTTGCCCGACAGCAGGAACCGCTCGACCTTGTTGTCGTCCGGAGCCCCGTCGAAGGAGACGCCCACGCCGTACTTGAACTTCTTGAAGTGCTCGATCATGGGGTCCTTGATCAGGACACCGTTGGTGACGACGGTGAACTGCACACGCCCCACGCCGTGCTTCTCGGCGAGTTCGAGAGCGTACTCGTCTCCGTACTGCATAAGGTCGAACCGGGTGGTCGGCTCACCGCCGAACCACTGAATGGTGACCTCCTCCTGGCCGGCGTTCTGCTCGAAGAGGTACTCGAGCCCTTCGCGGAGGTCGGGGATGGTGATGTCGTCGGCGCCCGTGTTGGTGTCCACGAAGCAGTACGTGCAGGTCATGTTGCAGCGGTCGGTCACCACGATGCGGTATCCGCTGATCCGCGGCGGCTTTCCGGTCATCGCCAGCCCGTTGAGCCGGTCGAAGATGAGATCACGCTGAGGTGCGGCCGGTGGCTCGGAAGTGAAGCCCAGCTGTTTCATTTCCGCCAGGATCTGGGGCTCGTCGTCGCGGATCCGCTTCATCTCATCGGCGGTGAGACTCGCGCTCCCCAGGGAGACGGGATCAAAAACAATACCCTCCGCCCCCTGAGCGACAAGCAAATACTTGTTCCAGAGTCGATCGGCATCGTTCGTCACGGTGAACTCCTAAAGAAACGGAACCAGCCATGCGTCGGAACGAACCGCACAGCGAGAAGCCCGCTGCGGTGCCACCGTCGCTTGCCGATGACACCGCAGCAGGATGGATCGATCAGTCTTCTTGCGCGATGTTCGCGTCCTTCAGAACACCCTGAACGATCTCGGTGTAGTGCTTCTTGAGATGCTCGGTGTTCTCGGACGTCGCACCGTCGGCGAGGACGATGATGCCGGGCAGCGACGGGTTGGGCGCCATGAGAACGATGCCGGGCGGGTCAAGGCTGATCGCCATGACGGCGTCCTCGACCGGCACCCACTCGATCCGCTCCTTGACGGCGTCCATCACGCTGACCTGCTTGGCCTTGAAGTCTTCGCGCTCGCCGAACCACACGCCCGACTTACCGCGCGACCCCACGGCGTCGGCGTAGATGAGGTGGTTGTCCTTCTGTTCGCGAGGTTTGGGCATTCAAACGCCTCCTAAGAAAGGGTCGAATCCGGTCCGCGCTGCCCCGGAGCTGAATTACTGATTGCTCCACGGCTTTTTGTGCGCATATTGCGACCGCTGGCGCTCACTCTCGCACGCGGGGGAATATACGTGGTCCATCCCTGGTATATTCGACGTGCGCCTCGCCTTTTCGGTATTCCCGCTCCATCGCGAGGGGGATTTTAGTGACGTGACGCGATGTGCCGATATGGGCTGGCGACCGGTACCGTCACGGTTCGTCCGTCGGTGCGGAGCCGCCCGGCAGATGATCGAGGATCCGGCTGACATCGTTGGCATCGGGCAGGCCGAGACCGGTGAAGAGTTCGTGCGCCTTGCCGAGCTGGACACGGGCGGTGTCGATGCCGCCGCGATCGGCCTCGGCCCGGCCCAGGACCATCAACGCGTAGGCGTGGTCCCGTACGGCTCCGATCTGTTCGCACCGGGCCACGGCCTCGGTGGCGTACCGCACCGCCTCGTCGTACCGCCCTGTCCTGCGGAGGGTTTCGGCGAGCCGGTACAGGGCGTGGGCCTCACGCCCCCGGATGCCGGCGGACCGGCAGACCGCAAGGCACTCGGTGTAGCGGGCGATGGCGTCGTCGAACCGCTCGTGTTCGTGCAGCGCCAGAGCCAGCACGTACAACGCGTAGGCGATCCCCGGAAGGTCGCCCATGGAACGCAGGGTCACCAGCGTCGTCTCGCAGGCCGGGATCGCCTCGGCGGCCCGGCCGCTGCGCACGCGGGCGAGCGCCGCGTTGATGGTGGTCGCCGCCTCGCCGGACCTGTGGCCGAGGACACGGGCGAGTGCGATCGCCGCGTCGAAGCACTCCACCGCCTCGTCGTATCGATGCAGAAACATGACCGCCACACCGAGGTTGTTGAGCGCCTGCCGGAGGATGACCGTGTCCTTCGTGTTCCTCGACGCCGTGACGGCCAGGCGCGCGTGCTCCTCGGTTTCGGACGGGCGGGCGGCCTGCAGGGCGATGCTGCAGCACAGCAACTGTGCCCGGCCCAGAACCCGTTGGTCGCCCCTTAGCTCGGCCTCCCGCGCGAGCTCCAGTGCGGCGGACCGCAGCCCCTCGAACCGGACGTCGGCGCAGAAGGGGCTGACCGCGATGAGCAGGTCGACGGCGGTCCGCAACTGGCCGTCGTAGGGCTCCGTCCGCCGTCCGACGGTGTGCAGCGCGGCCGCCGTCACCAGTCCGATCTCGCCGGTGATCCAGGAACGTGCCGCGTGGACGTCGCCGAAGTGCAGCCCCTGGGACCGCAGCGGGCCGAGGGAGTTCGCCACCGGGTCTCCGGGCACGGCCTGCGCGAAGGCGTTGCACGCGGTGGCCAGCAGGTAGTCGAGCAGTCTGCCGAAGGCCTGCCGGGTGTCGTCCTGGTGTTCCGGCTCCGCGCACTGGGCGAAGGCGCGGAGCAGGTCGTGGTAGCGGTAGCGGCCCGGTTCGGGGGACTCCAGCATGGCGGCGTCCACCAGGGCTTCCAGCAGTTCCTCCGCCGTCTCCTCGTCCGTCGCGAGTGCGGCCGCGGCCACCGGCAGACCGAAGTCCAGGGACCCCGGGACGGCGAGCAGCCGGAAGGCGCGGGCCTGCTCGGGCGGCAGTTGCCGGTAGCCGAGTTCGAAGACCGCGTGGATCGACACGTCACCCACGCGTAGTTCCTCGATGCGTCGCTGCTCGTTGGCGAGCCGGGCGGTCAGTGTCGCGATGGCCCACCGCGGCCGGGACGCCAGCCTGGTGGCCACGATCCGGATGGCCAGCGGCAGGAATCCGCACAGCCGGAGCAGTTCGAGCGCCTGTTCCCGTTCCGCGTCGAGCCGTTCGTGCCCGATGACCGCGCCGAGCAGCGAGAGGGCCTCCTCGGGCCTGAAGGTGTCTATGCTGAGCTGTTTGGTGACCGGCAGACCGAAGAGACGGGACCTGCCGGTGACGATGACTCCGCAGCCGACCGATCCGGGCATCAAGTCCAGGACCTGCGACGCGTCACGTGCGTTGTCCAGGACGATCAGCACCCTGTGGCCGTCCAGCATCGAACGGAAGAGTTTGCAACGGTCTTCGAGGGTCTCTGGTACGGCCTCGGCGGCGACGCCCAGCGACAGCAGGAACCCCGTCAGGACGCCGGCGGGCTCGGCGGGGTTGTCGTCCGCTCCGCGCAGATCGGCGTAGAGCTGCCCGTCCGGGTAGGCGTGCCGTACGCCGTGGGCCGTGAACAGGGCCAGTGAGGTTTTCCCGCTGCCGCCCATCCCGGCTATCGCCACGACGGTCGGTGCTCGCCGTCCGGGCGTCGTCAGCAGGGTGTGCATGTCGCTGACGGCGTCGGTGCGGCCGACGAAGTCGGGAAGCAGCGGCGGAAGCTGTGCCGGAACGGGCAGCGGTTCCCGGTCCCGGGCGGCCGCGGGGAGGGGCTCGGCCGGCTTCGGTTCGTCGGGCACCGCGGGTTCCTCGACGGCCGCTATGGAGAGGGCCGGATCGTTCTCCAGGATTTGCCGGTAGACGGCGGTCAGCTCAGGCCCGGGATCGATGCCCTGCTCCTCCAGCAGTAGCTTCCTGACACCGCTGAATACCGCGAGCGAGTCGGCCTGTCTGCCCGCCCCGTAGAGCGCGCGCATCAACAGGCCGTACGGACGCTCGCGCAGGGGGTGTGTGGCCGTGAGGTCCGCCAGGTCGGGAATGACCTGGCGATGGCGGCCGAGGGCCAGGTCGACGTCGAAACGTTCCTCCAGCAGAGCGATGCGTAATTCCTCGAGCCGGTCACGCTGCCGCATGGCGAAGGGGCCGGGCACTCCGGCCAGAGTCTCTCCCTGCCACAGGTCGAGTGCGCGGACCAGCCTGTCGCTCGCCTCCTCCAGCCGGCCCGAGGCACGTGCCTGCGCCGCTTCACGAGTGAGCGTTTCGGCCTGCCTCACGTCGAGCGAGGACGGGGGGACGACCAGGCGGTAGCCGTCGCCGACCGACACGAGCACGCTCGGCGTGGAGCGGTCCGGTTCCAGGAGTCTGCGCAACTGCCAGGCGTAGGTGCGGATCGTGGTGGTGGCCTTGCTGGGGGGCGTGGGACCCCACAACGCGTCCACCAACTGTGTCTTCGACGCGGTGTGCCCCGGTCGCAGGAGCAGGACTGCCAGCATGGCCCGGAGCTGGGGTGGACCGAGGTGCAGTTCCGCGTCGCCCCGGTATGCACGAACCGCCCCGAGAACGGCGAAGAGCAGTTCTTCCGTCACCTCGCCAAGGCCCTCCTTGCCCGACCACTCCGAACGCCGTCGTCAACATCATGGTCACGAACTCACCGTGGGGATCGGCTCACGCTTGGATCGATCACCTGTGCGCTGAAGTGGCCAGCCGAGCGCCGTCGGCTGGCAACCAGCCTATCAGCCGCGTCGATTCATCCTCGAAAATGTGTATACGACGTGAGGCCGCCGGGATTGCGGGGCAGGGGAGACCGGCTCCGGGGAACACATGAGCGGGTGCCCGTACGGGCACCCGCTCATGAACCGTCAGTGGTCGGCCGGACCTCTCAGACCAGTGACTCCCAGTCGACGATGCCCTCCGCGAGGTCGCGCACTCCGGCGAGCAGGCCCAGCCTGTTGGCCCGGACTGCGGGGTCCTCGGACATCACCAGGACGTTGTCGAAGAAGATGTTCACCGCGTCGACCAGCTCGCCCGTCTCCGCGTTGAAGCGGACGAGCGAGGTCTCCCCGTCGAGGACCTGCCGGCACTTGACCAGGGCGGCGTGCAGAGCCTGCTCGGCGGGCTCATGGAGCTGCTCCGGGGCGTACACCGCCTCCAGCCCGGCCGGCACGATGCGCCGTACCCGCTGGAACGCCGCGAGAACGGTGGCGAACCGGTCGTCACCCTGCAGGCCTTCCAGCTCCTCCAGGGTCCGCGTGGCCAGCCGCGGCGAGTCGCCGCGCACCAGCACCGCGCGGACGTCGGTGGTGGAGTGCCCCAGCTCGATCAGCTGTTGCTCGAAGCGGCGCAGCACGAACTGGGCCGCGTCCTCCAGATGCTTCTGCTCGACCGTGACGGCCTGGTGCTCCGCCGCGACGGCCAGCGCCTGGCCGAGCCTGATCGCGGCCAGGTCGCTCCTGCTGAGGAGGATGTTGACCACGCCCAGCGCGGAGCGGCGCAGCCCGAACGCGTCCGAGCTGCCCGTGGGTTCGGCCCCGATCGCGAAGAGTCCGACCAGCAGATCGAGCCGGTCCGCCAGGGCCAGCAGGGCCCCCGGCAGCGTTTCGGGCAACGCGTCGCCGGCGAAACGCGGCAGTTCGTTCTCGTAGAGGGCCTGCGCCACCGCCTGGCTCTCGCCCGCGCGCACGGCGTATTCGCGCGCCATGATGCCCGCGAGGCTGGACAGTTCGGTGACCATCTGGGAGCCGAGGTCGAACTTGGTCAGGGCCGCGGCCCGTTCCAGGACGTCGTGGGCCGTGCCGGACAGGCCGATGACCTTCGCCAGCCGGTGGGCGATGGCCGAGATGCGGTCGGCGCGGTCCGCCATGGAGCCGAGACGCTCCTCGAACGTGAGGAGGTGCGTCTTCTCTCTCATCTCGCTCAGCGGAGTCTCCAGATCCGCCTTCCAGAAGAAGGAGGCGTCCTCGTACCGGGCGCGCAGCACCGCCTCGTTGCCGTGGCGGACGACGTCGTGGTCGCACGTTCCGTTGGCCACCGCGACGAAGTGGGGCAGCATGCTGCCGTCGGCGTCCACCACGGGAAGGTAGCGCTGGTGCTTGCGCATGACGGTGACGAGGATGTCCGCGGGCAGCGTGAGGTACTTCGGGTCGAAGTTCCCGAGGATCGGGGTGGGGGACTCGACCAGGTTGGTGATCTCGTCGATCAGCGCGCCGTACTGCTCCGTCTGGATGTGTCCGCCCACGGCCTCGGCGAGTCGCGCCGCGCCGTCCACCACGAGGCGCCGCCGCTCCGCGGCGTCCGCGAGGATTCCGTGCTCCTTCAGAAAGGGCAGGTACCCGTCGGCCGTCGGCACCTCCGCCGTGGGAGGCACCGCGTCACGGTGAACCTGCGTCGTACGTCCCGACGTCAGGCTGGACACCGTGAAAGGGACGACCCGCTCTCCCAGCAGAGCCATGATCCAGCGGATCGGACGGGTGAAGGAGAGCCGCGGAGCGTTCCACCGCATGTTCTTCTCGGAGCGAAGTCCGGTCACGACCTCCGAGAGGAGAGCGGAGAGGACGTCCTCGGCCGAGCGCCCGACGACCTGCCGGGTGAGCGCGACATGCTCGTTGGCCCCGACGGTGACGCGACCGAGGTCCGCCGGTTCGGCGCCGTTGCTCCTGGCGAAGCCGATGGCCGCCTTGGTGGGGTTTCCCTCCGCGTCGAACGCCGCCGAGACCCGGGGCCCGCGCACGGTCTGTTCGTAGTCGGCCTCGCGGGGTTCCACGCCGAGGACGGTGGCCACCACGCGTCGGGGGCTGGCGTCGACCCTGATCTCACCGTGTCCCAGCCGGGTTGCGCCCAGTTTCTCCGTCAATGCGGTGCGCACCGCCTGCGAGGTCCGGGTGACCTCGGCCGGCGGCATCTCCTCCACGCCGATCTCGACCACGAGGGTGGCCGGCCCCGGTTCGGCCGGCGGGGTCACCGTGCCCTGCTCGGCCCCGACGGGTTCCGCGGCCGCCGCCCGGCCCGGAGCCTCGCTCACCGCGGTGTCGGCCGGGGCGGAGTCGCTGCTCGACACGCGGCCCAGGGGGAAACCGAGTTCCTCGCGCCGCGCGACCCACAACTCGGCGACCTCGTGGGCCAACCCGCGCATCCGGGCGAAGGAACGTGCCCGCTCCGTGGTGGAGATGGCGCCCCGCGCGTCGAGCACGTTGAACGCGTGCGAGCACTTGAGGACGAAGGAGTACGCGGGAACGGGAAGACGCGCGTCGAGCATGCGGCGCGCCTCGCCCGCGTAGGCCTCGAAAAGGCTCCGCTGGGTCTCCAGGTCGGCCTCGTCGAGGTAGTAGCGGCTCATCTCGTACTCGGCCTGGCCGAACGCCTCGCCGTAGGTGACACCCGGCGCGTACTTGAGGTCCTTGAAGTGATTGACACCCTGAAGCGCCATCAGGATGCGTTCCATGCCGTAGGTGATCTCGACGGACACCGGGTCGAGGGTGATGCCGCCTGCCTGCTGAAAGTATGTAAACTGGGTGATCTCCAGACCATCGAGCCATACTTCCCAGCCGAGCCCCCAGGCGCCCAGCGCCGGGGACGCCCAGTTGTCCTCGACGAAGCGAATGTCATGTGCGGCCGTGTCGATGCCCAGTGCCTGCAGACTGCCCAGGAAAAGCTCCTGCGCGTTTCCGGGCTCGGGCTTGAGGATGACCTGGTACTGCGTGTGGGTCTGCAGCCGATTCGGGTTCTCGCCGTAACGTGAGTCGTCGGGCCGGACGCTCGGTTCCACGTATGCGACACGCCACGGCTCCGGTCCCTGGACCCGCAGGAACGTAGCGGGGTTGAGCGTGCCCGCACCAACCTCGGTGTTCATGGGCTGAACGACCAGACACCCGTGTTCGGTCCAGTACTTGTTCAGCACCAGCAGTGCTTCTTGCATCGTCAACACCGAGATCATTCCTCCACGAATACGGCACATGCTCAGAGCATCTCCCGGCTGAGGCTCAGGAGACCATGGCCTGCGGGAGTCTACCAATCAGGGCGTTTCCGCTCGGCATCGCTGGGGAGCCAACGGGCGCCACGTCCGGGCCAATTGCGACCGGCCGAGCGGGCCGGCCGGCGTTCCCCCGAGTGGCCGAGACCTGTCGACGGCCGTCGCCACGGCCCCGTCACCTCCGGCCGCGTCCCGCGGCCGGAGGTGCGCGTGCCCGGCGCCCGAACGGGCGGGGAACTCGAAGATCTAGGGAATCCACTAGTCTTTCCGGGCCGCCGTTCTGCCAGTCGATTTTCATGCGACCATGAGTGTGGACGTTTATGCGGAACCTTTCCCTTCCTGCCCAGCCTATTCAGTTCATAGTGTCGGCGGACGGGAAATCGAGGCTTGACTGATCGAATGTTGCTCTCTACGGTTCAGTCGTTCGGTCATCCGGACGTGAAGTGAACGCATTACATCCCCTGTGCTTCCTCTCGTCAGGTGGTTCGGTGCCTGTAGTGGATTTCGTCCGGGCATCGCTTTTCGGTGATTTCTTGGTGTGGCTCGACACAGTTCTCTGGTTACAGAATCCGATCCCACGGATGCGAAGAAGCCCCTGCGAAAGAGAGAAGTCATGGAAAACTTCGACGACATCGACATTTCCGACCTGTCGGAAGAGGAGCTGGACGACATCGTCGGCGGCCAGTTCGGGATTTCCCTCACCTGCGTCATCTGACGATCTGAAGTCCGCGGTCCGTCCGCCGAGGGGGCCTGCGCTTCTTCGGCGGACGGGCCGACGGCTCACGTCCGGACGTCCTGTCGCGGGCAGACAGGCCAGTGACTCACAACGGGAAGGGACTCATGCCTGGCGATTCGCGTTTCAACGCCGAGGCGCTCGAACACCATCGCAGGAGCGATGGCCTTGGACCGGTCTTCGGTCACGCTCCTGCCGTGACCCGGCCCAAGGGAGCAGCCGAGCGGATCACGGCGGTCCGCGAGCGGTTCAGACGACGCACACGCGGAGCGCGGCTGCAGGTCTGCTTCCAAACCCAGGTCAGCGACTGCGGTCCCGCCGCTCTCGTGACCGTGTTGCGCCACCACGGCGTGGACGTGTCCCTCGACGAGATCCGCGCGCGTGCGGGTTCCGGACGCAATGGCGCATCGGCCCGCACCCTCCTGGAGATCGCCCGCGAATACGGCGTCAAGGGCCGCGGCGTACGCGCTGGCACGGAAGCCCTGGCGCGGCTGTCCCCCGGTTCGATCCTGTTCTGGAACTTCAACCACTTCGTCGTCCTGGAGGGAGCCGGCAAAGACCATGTGGATGTCGTCGACCCTGTCCATGGACGCCGCAGGCTCACCATGGCAACGGTCGCCGAGTCCTTCACGGGCGTGGCCCTGGAGTTCGAGCAGCCGCTCGAAGCCGGCTCCGGCCGGCGCCGACGCGGCAGTGAACTCCCCGGCCCCTGGCACCGCTTGCGGCAGTTTCTGCCGCTCGGCCGGGAACTGGCGCTGATCCTCGCCTCCTCCGCCGGACTCATGGCCTTCGAACTCGCCCTGCCGCTCACCGCCGGATTCCTGGTCGAACGCGTCCTCGGCAACCGGTCCACCGGCGGAGCGTGGACGGCCTGCGCCATCCTGGCCGGTCTGGTCGTCCTCTATTTCTCCCTGTCAGTGGCGCGATCGTTTCTGGTCACCAGGCGCCAGGCCGTCATCGAGAAACGGCTCACCCTGGGCATCGTCGGGCATATGGCGGACCTGCCCTACGACTTCTTCACCGTGCGCAACTCCGGTGATCTCGCGCTACGGGTCCGCACCAGCAACGTGCTCGTCCAGGTCCTGAGCCTCACCGCGGTCTCGGCCCTCTTCGACAGCCTGCTCATCGTCGTCTATCTGATCGCCATTGCCGTCGCGAACCCGCTCCTGTCGCTTCTCGTCACCGTGCTGGTCGTCATGCAGACCGCCATCCTCGTGCTGACCTGGCGCCGGCAGACCGGACTGAGCCAAGAAGTCCTCGAACGCCAGACCAAGGCCCAGGAGGAACTGGTGGAGATGCTGGAGAGCATCACCACCCTCAAGGCCGCCGGCATGGACGGCCGGGCGGTGGAGCGCTGGTCGCACACCTTGGTCCATGAGGTCAACAAGCGTCTGAGCGCCCGCCGCAACCTCGCCCTGTTCGCGTCCCTCAGCCGCACGCTGCAGTTCGCCGCGCCCCTGATCGTGCTGGTCGCCGGGATCTGGCTGGTCCTGAGCCACCGCTACTCGCTCGGCGAGGCCATGGGCTTCATGACGCTGACGATCGCCCTGTTCATCCCGCTGGAAGGCCTCTTCGACGCCGGCTCCCAGCTGGCCGCGGTCCGGCCCACCCTCGCCAAACTCGACGACGTCCTGCGAGCGGCCCCCGAACCGCGGGGCGCCTTCGCCGGGACCGGCGTGGCCAGACCTGGCCGGATCAAGGCCGAAGCGGTCGGCTTCCGCTATCCGGGAGCTCCGCGGCCCACCCTCGACGGCGTCAGTTTCGAACTCGAACCAGGGCAGTTCATGGCCGTCATCGGCCGTTCGGGCTCCGGGAAGTCCACCCTCGGCATGCTGCTGGCCGGACTGTACACACCCACCGGCGGCACCCTGACCGTCGACGGCACCGACCTGGCCGAACTCGACCGGCCCACCTACCGGCGGCGCATCGGCTACGTCAACCAGAACGCGCACCTCTTCGGCGGCACCATCCGGGACAACATCCTCTTCGGCGGCGACGACATCAGCAAGTCGGATCTGATCACGGCGGTCGGGCTGGCGCACATCCACGAGGAGATCGAAGCCATGCCCATGGGGTACAACACCCTCGTCGCCCCAGGCGGCCACGGGCTGTCGGGCGGACAACGCCAGCGGATCGTGCTGGCCCGGGCGCTGGCGAAGAAGCCCGAACTGGTCATCCTGGACGAGGCGACCAGCGCCCTCGACCCGGCTCTCGAGGAATCCATCATGCGGGGGCTGCTGGACGCGGGAATCACCGTCGTCGTCATAGCCCACCGCCTGACGGTGATGGACGAGGCGGACCAGGTCGTCGTCATGCGCGACGGACGCATCGTCGAGGCGGGTTCCCCCGCCGTCCTCAAAGAGAGCGGAACGGAGTACCTGTGCCTCGCCTGACGGCCTCACGGGTGCGTACCCCGTTCCCGCTGACCTACGAGCAGGAGTGGTTCCACACCAAGACCCTCTCCAGCGGCTGGTCCCACAAGAACACTCAACTCGCGTTCGAGATCCTGGGCGGCCTCGACACGGACGCCCTCGCCGCGGCCGTACGCGCCTTCGTGGTCCGGCACGACGCCCTGCACCTCCAGATGGATCCGGTGCCGGGCCCGCACCCGTTGCAGTGGACCCGGAGCATCGAGGCCGAGGAGGAAGTCGTCCGACGGGTGAAGGTGAAGGCCGCCTCGCCCGCACAGTTCTCCCACTACGCCTCGGTCCTGCTGTCCCGCGACTGCGTCACCCCGTGGTCGTACGGCACACAACGGCCGTTCGTCATCAGGCTGCTGCGCTACGACGAGAACCACCACGCGCTGCTGGCCACCTTCCAGAACCTCGTCTTCGACGGCCGGGCCCATCACCTCTTCGGGCATGAGGTCTGGCGCGACTACCAGACCCTGCGCGACGGCGGGTCCCCGCCGGACACCGCCCCCTCGTTCGCCGACGCGGCGGTCCGGCAGCGGGAGCGGACGAGCGAGCGGCTGCGCGAGCAGGCGCAGGCGAACTGGCGGGAACGCCTGGCCTTCATGACCCGCGTTCCCTGGCCCCGGACCGGTCCCGCCGAGGCCGACACCGCGGAAGGAGGCATGGTGAGCGCGGAACTGCCGGCCGCGACGGTCACGGCGCTGCGTGGTCTGTGCGCCGAGTTCCGCTTCACCGTCCTGCAGTCGGCGGTCGGGTTGTTCGTCACCGCACTGGCCACTCGAACCGGCATGTCCGAAGTGGGACTGTGGACCTCGATGGACTCGCGTGCGTCCCGGGACATGGACGTGGTGGGCATGTTCGCCGGCTCCTGCCCGCTGACCCTGCGCGACGCCGGCGCCGACGCCTTCTCCGTGCGGACACAGGTGCGTGATCAACTGCTCAACGGGCTCCGGCACCAGAGGCTCGACGCCGAGGACCTCACCGCGCTGACCCGGGAGGCGGAGGAGGCCGGAGGCGCACCCGTCAGCCGCGACATCTACGTCAACCTGCGCCGGTTCGACGGGAACTCCGCGGTCGCGGACGACATCGGCGGTCTGCGCATCACGGCTGACGCCTACCCGCTGCACAGGATCACCTTTCATGACACCTTCGCACTTCACCTCCGGTGCACCGAGTTCCGCGACCGCCTGTGCGTCGACCTCCTCTACGACGGGCACCGGGCCGACCGCCGGCTGGCACGGTCGGTCCTGGACGACATGCTCGCCGGCCTGGCGGCCACCGTCCCCGCCGGATGACCGGGCAGGAGCCGTGAGGGCCGTCCGCCTCCCCGCCGTACCCGATTCCGACCCACGCCCCCCAGCAGAGAAGGCGCCATGTCCGACACGCCGATCGACGAGGTACTGACCGCCGTGAGCGAGGTGTTCGGCAGGCCGGTCGTGCCCGAGGACGATTTCTTCGCCCTCGGCGGCGACTCCATCACCGCGGTCGAACTGAGCCTCCGTCTGGAGGAGAGCCTGGGCGTCGAGGTTGATGTCGAACTGGTCGTCAGCCTCCCCGACCTCGCGGCACTCGCCGCCGCGCTCGCGCAGCCCTCTCCCGCCTCGTCGACAGCCAAGCACTGAGGAATCATGAAGCCTTATCTCTGGGACCCCTGGGCCACCGCGCGGACCCACCCGGACCGCGTGGCCGTGATCGCCGACGGCGAGCAGAGCACCTACGGCGATCTCACCGGCCGCGCGGACGCCCTGGCCCGGGGGCTGCGCGCCCACGGGATCCCGGACGGCGCGGTCGTGTCGACCGACATTCCCACCGGACCGGCCTTCTTCGCGCTGGCCCTGGCCGCGCTGCGACACGGCTTCGGTCTCTTCCCCATCGACCGTGAGCTGCTCGGAATTCCCATGGGACCGTCCCTGCTCGCTTCGGTGTCCACCGCCGTGCACATCAGTGCGCGGCCCTGGGCCGACGGACCCGCCCTGCCCTGCCCGGTCGTGACCGACACGCAGCTGACGGCCCGGACGGACGGCCCCGCCACGCCCGCGACGCCGCCGGCCGCGGGCCGCCTCGTGTTCGCCACCTCCGGTACCACCGGACTGCCGCAGGCCGTGGCGCGGACACGTCCACGCAGGCCGTACCGCGGGGTCGCGGTCGTCGAACGCTACGGCGCCGGAGTCGGCCGGGGCCCGCACCTGATGGCCAACCCCACCTACCACTTGGGCACTCTCGGCCCCGCCCTGTACGCGCTGCAGGCGGGCAGCACGGTCGTCGTCCAGCGAAGCTGGTCCTGCGACGCCTTCACGGAACTGGCGGACCGTCGCCGTGCGGACAGCGCCATGCTCAGCCCCGACCGCCTGACCGACCTCGTCGAGGCCGGCGCGGCACCGAGCCACCCCTTCCAGGTCGTCTTCCACGGCGGAGCCGCCTGCCCACCCGGGGTCAAGCGCGCGGCCATCGACCTGTTCGGGCCGGTCCTCCACGAGTACTACGGCACGTCCCACGGTGTCATCACCGAGATCACCACGGCGGAGTGGCTGGCCAGGCCCGGATCCGTCGGACGGCCCCTGCCGGGGATCCGCGTCGAGATCTCGCGGGAGGGCCGGCCCGTGCCCGCGGGCGAGACCGGGGACATAGACATCCGGCTGCGGGCGGCCGACCGGGATCCGACCGACACCGGCGTGCTGAAGACCGGGGACGTGGGCCATCTCGACGACGAGGGATATCTGTTCGTCCTCGGCCGGGCCGAGAGCCCGCGGGAGATCCGGATGGCGCGACTGGAGCACGACATCCGGTTGCTGCCCGGAGTCACCGACGCCGCCGCCCTCGACGGCGCCGGCGACCGACCGGTGTGCTTCGTGGAACACGGTCACGGTGCCGACTTCCAGGACCCGGTGCCCGCCATCGAGGCCACGGCGGAAGAACTGGACCTGCCCTGCCCGCGCGTCGTGCTCGCGGTTTCGGGCTCCCTGCCCCGTACGCCCAGCGGCAAGCTGAGGCGGGCCGATCTCGGCGTCCTGGCCCGGAGCGCTCCGCGTGGCCCCCGGTAGCGGAGGACCGGCCCACGACTCCGTCACAGCCACCGGATGGCTCCGGCACCACGCCCGGCAGCGGCCGGAAGCCATCGCCCTGACCAGCTGGGACGAAGGGGAGATCCGGCGCCGTACGACCTTCGGGGAACTGGACCGGCTGGTGGACACCGTCGCCCGCGCGCTGCGGGGCCTGGACGCCGAACCCGGGCAACGGGTGGTCCTGGTGCTGCCGAACGACGAGACGTTCGCCGCCGTCCTGCTGGCCGTGATCGGCACCGGACTCGTCGCGGTTCCCGCCCCGGGCCCGCGCACGATGCGCGCGGAGGCGTTCGAGCAGCGACTGCGTGCCATCGTTCGGGACTGCTGCCCGGCTCTCGTGATCACCACGGAAGCGTGGCGGGACACGGTGCGCCCCGCGCTGGAGGACTCCGCCACGCGGGTCAGGATCCGCACCTGGGAGGAGCTGCCGGCGGTCGCCGCCGCCGTGCCGGAGCGCGGCGGCGCGCCCGAAGTACGGGTGAGCCCGCGAACACCCGCCTTTCTCCAGTACACCTCCGGATCGACCGGCTCTCCCAAGGGCGTCGTCATCGATCACCGTGCCCTGCGGTCGAGTTGCCGCCAGGCGGCCGTCTGCTACCGCGAGAGCCCGGCCGACGTCGCCGTGACATGGGTGCCGCTCAGCCACGACATGGGTCTGATCACCGGAATCCTCAGGCCGCTGTTCAGCGGATACGAGTCCGTGCTCCTGCCGACCGAGCGCTTCGCCCGCCGTCCGGCGGAATGGCTCTCCGCTCTCACCGTCTGCCGCGGCACGCTGTCCAGCGCTCCCGACTTCGCGTACGACCTGTGCGCGCGCAAGACCACCGACGACGAGATGGAAACCCTGGACCTGCGTGCCTGGCGGGTCGCGCGCAGCGCGGGTGAGGTGGTCCGCACCGCCACCGCCGAGCGGTTCGCCGCCCGGTTCGCGGCAGCGGGGTTCCGGGCCGAGGTCCTGTGTCCCTCGTACGGGATGGCGGAGGCGACCCTCACCGTCACCGCCACCACCCCCGAACTCCCGCCGCTCCGCCTCGCCGTCAGCACCGAAGCACTGCGTGCGGGCCGCGCGGTCCGCGCCGCGCGGGGAACCCCCTCCACCACCCTGCTCTCCTCGGGCGTCCCGCTGCCGGGAACCCGGGTACGCATCGGCGACGGCCGCCAGGACCCGCACCGCGTGGGAGAGATCCACGTCCGGGGCCCGCAACTCTTCAGCGGCTACTGGCGCAAGCCGGTCCGGCGATCCCGTTGGCATCCCACCAGGGACCTCGGGTTCCTCGACGGCGGCCAGCTGTTCGTCCTCGGACGGACGGACGACGTACTCGTGCACCGCGGCCGCAACTTCCACCCGGCGGACATCGCCGCGGCCTGTGCCGCCGTACCGGGCCTCAGACCGGGGCGGTGCGCCGCCTTCACCGTCGAGGACGAGGCGGCCGGCGAACTCCTGTGCCTGGTGTCGGAAGTGACCGGCGGCTCCGGCGCACCGTCCCCCGCGCAGGTGGCCGCCCAGGTACGGCGCCGGCTCGCCCAGGTCCTCGACCTGTACGTCTCCGAGGTCGCCCTGCTGCCCGCCGGCGGCCTTCCCGTGACGACCAGCGGCAAGGTGCGGATCTCCGAGACGAAACAGCGCTTCGAGCGGGGCGAATTGCCCGTTCTCCGGCCCCACGTGCCCCGGCGCACATCGTCCGAGCTCAGAGAGGAACGCACGACATGACCATTGCGCACTCCACGACACTGTCCCGGTGGGTCGGCGACCCGGCGGCCTTCGCCGCCGACCACTGGCGCCGCCGTCCCGGTGTCTTCACTCCCGACGGCTCCCTCGTCAGTCCCTTCACGCCGGCCGACGTGGACGACGCCCTCGCCAGCGGCTTCCTGCACGAGCCCTACCTGGAGATGACCGGCGCCGAGGGTCCCCTGCCCACCGACACCTACTTCTCGGCACGTTCGGTCCGAGGCGTCTCCCACCCGGGGTTCGCCGACCAGAAGAAGATACGGGGACTGATCGAGCAGGGCGCGACCCTGCTCATGCACCGGGTCGACCAGTGGCACCGCCCCACCCGCGATCTGCTGGCCCGCCTCTCGGCCGAACTCCAGCGGCCGGTGGAGGCGTTCTGCTTCGTCACCCCGCCCGGCGCCCAGGGAGCTCCACTGCATCGCGACGACGCCGATGTGCTCGTTCTCCAACTGGCCGGCAGCAAGGACTGGCGTGTCTACGAGGGACCGGCGAACGGTGAATGGCGCGAGGGGAGTGTGGAAGGGGAGAAGCCGGCGGAGGTGCTGCGCGCCACCGTGCACGCCGGGGACGTCCTGTACATCCCACGCGCCTTCGCCCACGAGGCAGTCGGCAGCGGCGGCCTGTCCGTGCACCTGTCACTGACGATCCGTGAGGTCCACAAGGGCGATCTGTTCCGCAGCCTCCAGAAGCTCACGGCCAGGGCGATGAACGTCGAAGCGCGTCCCCTGGACGACGAAGCCGTCCTCGCCGCCGCCACCGCCATGCTCGAGCACGTGAGCAAGGCACTGGCCGGTCTGACCCCTCAGGACCTGGTGGACCACGCGAGGCGGACCAGGCTTGCCGCCCTGCCCGATCCCGGTGCACCGGTCTCGCTCGGTGACCTGGCCGCCGGATACGCCGATCCGCGGTGATCCCGCGCGTCCCGACGCCGGAGGCCGCACGGGTCGCCACCGGGCGTCCGGAGCCGTGCTGACACCGGGCACCGGTCCGAGGACCCCGGCCGGCCCGTCGTCGTAGCGGCCTGGGGACCGGACGGTCCGCCGGCGCCCGGTGCCGCTCCGCTCGCTGCACCCGGGTGCGGGCGGCGCCCCCACTCATCGATTCCGCACTGATCGTGCGCTGATCGCCGTGAGCCAGTATGGCCGTAACCGAACAGGTCGGGCGCGTGCAGCGCTCCATGCCCAGCGGCGCCTACGACAGGTCTGCCCTGCGAGTCGCCGTCGATCGGGCCGGCAGGGTGCAGTCGAAAGCCACAGGAGCACGAATGGGTCATTCTGCGCTGACAACGGACAGAGAGGTCTTGGTTTTTCTCGACCGCAAGCACCAGATGCAGTACGGGAGCCCGGAATTCTTCCGACAGTTCGGCGGGTCGGGCGAGGAACTGTACGGAAAGCCGTTTCGCTACCTCATAGAATCGGACCTCCGCGAGGCTCTCGACCGCGACCTGAACCAGCTACTCGTCGGAGACCGGGACCAGTTCAGTCACCGCATAGCACTGCGGCGACGGTCTGCCACACCGCTCAGGGCCGTGCTCACGGCGACAGCCCTGTGGGGTAGTTCGCCGAACAGGGCCGTGGTCATACAGCTCTTCCACCCCACGGACCCCGCCGGGCCGAAGACCGTCAGCGAGAGTCTGGTCATCGGTGAGATGGCGGCGAAAATCCTCGAAGGAACCGCGGCAGGACTGACATCCGAATTCCTGGCCTCACGTTTATTCATCAGCCCCAAGACCGTCGATTACCACATCTCGCGCATGCTCCGGCAGTTCGGCACGCCGAATCGGGTGGCGCTGATCGCGCTCGCCTACTCGACGGGAATACTGCAAATCAATTCGTGGCCGCCCCGGGTCGCCGATGAGTTCATAAAATAGGAATCCGGATGAGTCTATGCCCTGCCCCTCGTCTGACACGCGGCCCGTCATCAGGACGCGTCGCGGTTTCCCCGGATGGTCCTTGTTTCTCGTAAGGGGGTAGGAGTGGAGCTCATGCGCAGAGCGTGGCATGGCGGCGGAGCGTCCCGTTCGGACGCCGACCCGGACGCGGGGGTCGAGACCGGCCCCACTCAGCTGAATCTCTTAGGGCCGCTCGAGATCCTCGTGTCCGGTGTCACCGTGTCCCCGGGAGGAGCGAAGCCGCAGATCCTCTTCGCCTACCTGTGTCTCCATGCCAACCGGCACGTCTCGGTCGACAACATCATCGAGGCCGTCTGGGGAGAGGCACCACCCTCGAGCGCCAAGAAGAACATCCAACTGTACGTGAGCCGCCTGCGCCGGCAGTTCGCCTACGCGACCGGCGTCCGTCTGATCACGACCAGTGACGGGTACCAGCTCACGGCCGAGTCCGATCAGGTCGACCTGGAGCGGTGCCAGCAGCTGTGGCAGCTCGGCCAGGAAAGCCTCCACAACGGTGCGCCCAAGGAGGCCGGCAGGCTGCTGCGCGAGGCGATCCGGCTGTGGCGGGGCAAGCCTCTGAGCGGCCTCACCCACACTCTGGTCATGCAGGCCGAGGCGGCCAGGCTGGAACAGTTCCGGCTCGGACTGCTGATGAAGTACTTCCAGGCGCAGCTCGCGGACGGTCAGCACTTCGAGATAATTCCCGAACTCCTCGCCACGGTCGCTGATCATCCGCACCAGGAACGACTGCGCGCGGATCTCATGATGGCCCTGTGGCGGTCCGGCCAACGCCACGCCGCGCTGGCCACCTATCGCGAGGCGTACCAGCTGCTCGCCGACGACCTGGGAATCTTCCCCGGACGGCAGTTGCATGCGCTGCACCAGGCGATCCTGGCCGACGACGCGGACATCATGGATGGCCTGACGACGGACCGGAGCGTCGCTCCATGACATCGTTCACGGCCCGCGGGAAGGCGCTCCCGTCGCGGCATTGGGCACAGCAGCCACCGATTCACCGCCCGACCTGCACATTGATCACCCGTTGATCACGGCCTGCCAGCATGGCCAATCGCTGCGGGCCCGGTGGCACGCGGCGCAGAACTCACCAGAACGGATACATAAAGTGAAGCGATGCAAATCCGGCGTTCCGCTGCGTCAGTCCCTGCGTGCCGCCGTCCTGGCGCTGCCGTTCATCCTGGCCGCCGTCATCGTCGGTTCCCCCGTCGGCGGAGTGGCGAACCACCCGTCGTCCGGCACGGTGAACCACCACTACCGGGCCGAGGACCCGGAGCAGTGGAACGGCACGGGGTCGAGATACCACGGGCCCTCCTCGTGACCGGCCGGCGACGGGAGGTCGACGCCGGCGATCGCTAGGGGTGACCGTCGGCCGGGGGCGGCGTGACGCAGCCGGGGGCGGGGCGCGGACTCACCCGAGGGGTGTGCGGCGACCACCGCATCCTCACAACCGTGGCACCACGTTCACAGCCGCCGCGTCCACCGGGCCGGACCCCCGATGACCGCCGGCCGGGACCGGACCCGTCCGCACGCCACGTGACGCCCCGGGCGTGACCTGATTCCGCGCTGCCGATCCGCCGCACTCACCCGCGGACCCCCTGCTCACCTGGGCCTGCGGCGACCCGTCGCATCCGTCCTGCGGCTCCGCGGTCCGGGTGGGACACCGCCCCGCACGCGGCACACCGAGCGGCGGGAGTGTCGGCACGAACATGTGTCCATGCGGAGACCGTGTACCCGTTTCCCGAGGGCTCCAGAGATACCGCACCGGCCGTGGAGAGAGGGGGAAGAGGCCGTGGGCCGGAACCGGTCATGTGTGATCTCGTGAGAGATGAGAGAGTCGGGCGGGTGAGCGAGACACCAGCAAACACCCTGCAATACCGCTTTGACGGCCCAGAACACGCTCCTGTCCTGATCCTGGGCCCCTCGCCGGGAACCACCTGGCACATGTCGTAGAAGCCGTCCACGGGCGTCCAGTTGGTCCAGGGTGAGTGCGGAAGTCCAGGTCAGGGCCTTGTGACGTGAGAGCGTCTACGGGGTTGGTGACACGCCTGTGATCGCTCGTGATGCGTGAGGACCCCCGTCGGCTTGCTCAGACGGGAGTGCTGCGTAGATGGGGACGTGATACGACGACGCCCCGCTGGCTTGCTCCAGTGGGACGTCGTCGTGCAGTTGGTCGAGAGGGATTGGGGCTTGTACTGGGGGCGCCGTTGTACTCCGGCTCGCCGCTCTCGAGTACGGGGAGGAGTGAGGCGGTGACGACGCGGGCGGTGCGGCCTATCGGCAGCACGCGACAGGGGAATTCCCCGCGGCGAACAAGGTCGTAGCTCTTCGATCTCGACAAGCCGAACGCTTGGGCGGCGTCCTCGACGCTCGCGGTCCTATTCCAGGTGGCGCGGATGTGCTCGAGGCTGAACGGGCCGTGATGCGTTTCGCTGCTCTGGCTAGGCATTCCTGTCAACAGTGCCTTTCCGGTTTGATTGCTTCCCGGGCAGCGGGGAGACGCGGTGGACTGCCAATAGTCCAAGGAATCACCGGTCTTGGTAACTGGCCATTGACGGATACCCTGCTCCGATGAGCGTGAGGGTGAGTTGCAAGCCCAACCAGCATTGCTGGTTGGGGCACCGCGTCCGCGTCGCCAGCGAGGTGATGGTCAACGCGGTTGGCGGTAGGGCGCCCGCCGGACTTGGTCCGAGCAGTCGCGCATCTCGCACCTGTGCACCCGTTGGAGGCCAAACCCGCCTGTGGGCACTTCCTCGGGTCGGCCACTTCAACAGGGGCCCGGAAGGGGGGAGAACGGCTCACTCGGTTGAGCCCTGCGGTCGTCGGGACGCAGTGGAAATGGAATGAGAATGGCCCGCGGAGCGACCTACGATCGTCTGTCATGGGTGTGTATGCGAGCCGGAATCGGACGGATGCGGCGCCGAAGCGGGCGGCCGAGCACCAGGCCGAGTTCTTCGAGAGGGTCGCCGGTCCGTTCTGGGACCAGGTTCGGGATGTGATCAACGAATGGTGGTCGCGCTTCCCTGACCAGGCTCAACCCGGCCTGCTCAGCCGGCTGCGGGACCGAAACTCCGACACGAACGTCTACTCTGCGCTGTGGGAGTTGTGCCTGCACGAGATGTTGCTCGGTTCCGGTTGCAGCGTGGCGGTTGAGCGGCAAACGGGAACAGGTGGCTATAACTGATCGTTTCAATATGAGTTGAGTCCATGCTCTTGCAGCGATCGATCTTGGTCGGCAGGCTGTGCGGGTGCGTGTTGATCTTGTTTCTGACGCTCTCTGGGAGCGGGTGGCTCCGTTGCTGCCGCCCGTTCCCGAGCGTCGTCATCGCTACCCCGGACGCCTGCGCGTGCCGGACCGGGTG